>NZ_JBICTL010000004.1:695004-963001 GCF_043197575.1 Micromonospora sp. NPDC049051 | reverse complement strand
CCAGCGTTCGTCCTGAGCCAGGATCAAACTCTCCAACAAAAACTTGTCGAACAGTCATCCCGGCAACAAAAAGTGTTGCCAAAGGAATCCAAGACTGACAAACCTGTAAAGGTTCACCAGTCCGGGGTATAAACAATTTGGCACTGGCTTATCAAGCACCCTGTTGAGTTCTCAAAGAACAACCACACACCACTCGGGCGTCCCGCAATCTGGGAACCCGCTTGGGGCAACTCCTCGACCCTACTCGGCTCACTCCCCGTCGTCAACCCACGTTCGAGGTGATCAACGAATTGCGTTCCGATTCCACGATTACGCACGCCGAATCACGGCGGTCGTTGCTGTCGTGGGAAACCGCAGACCGGCCGATCGCCACTCTGTGGCCATCCGCCCGGCTCCTGCCGGCTTCGAAACTCTACCCGGTCGGCCTCGCGATCGCAACCCCATCTTGGGGCGTCCTCGCACCATCCGGATCCTCAGCCTCGCTCGGCGTCTCCGCCACGAGCCTGATGCCCTTGTCAGCCGGTTTGTCCGGCCTTCCGCGTGCAGAGAGAAAGTTACGCGGCCCGCTCCCAGAAGGCAAATCGGCGTTCGTCGCTGTCCGGAGTGGAACTGCCGCCGTCGTCGTGAGACCCCGCCGACGCCCCGTCCGCGCCGCAGCCCCGCTCCCCCAGTCCGCGGCCGGCAGGCTGCCGGGGACCTTGCGCGGCCGCCGTCGCTACGGCGTGACGGCGGCCGCAGAACTGCCGGTCACGCTCACCCTGCGCACCCGCCCCAAGCCCGAGCGGTCGCCCATTCGTGATGAGAACGTGGGGCCCGAAGGCGGCCCAGGCATGCCAGAGTGTCTGTCATGGCTGACCTCCCGCGTACCGAGGTGACCGTGCTCGCCGAGGACGCGCTGACGGGACTCCTGCTGCCGTTCTGGCAGCTGGTCATCGGCGCCTTCGTGGTCTTCGTCGTCCTGGTCTCGGTGACCCGGCTGGCCAAACGGGGGCGGTCCCGGATGACGACGGCGCTGCTGGTCACAGCCGCCGCAATCGCCGGCCTCGCCGTGGTGGGCGTACTGCTGCAGTAGTGCGCGTCAGAGGCGACGGTTCGCCAGGCTGGGCAGCTCGGTGCGGATGGTGCGCAGCCGGTCGAGATCGAGGTCGGCGACGGCCAGCCCCGGGCCGTCGGGCACCTGGGTGAGCACGGTGCCCCACGGGTCGACCACCATGCTGCGCCCGTAGCAGGTCCGGTTCGGCTCGTGGTCGCCGGTCTGCCCCGCCGCGGCGACGAAGCACTGGTTCTCGATCGCCCGCGCGCGCAACAGCACCTCCCAGTGATCCCGCCCGGTGTGGACCATGAAGGCGGCCGGCACCACGAGCAGCTGGGCGCCGCCGTCGACGACGAGCTGCCGGTACAGCTCCGGGAACCGGAGGTCGTAGCAGATCGACAGGCCGACGCGGAGGCCCTCGACGTCGACGACCACCAGCTGGTCGCCCGGGGCCACGGTGGCCGACTCGAGGTAGGAGACCCGGCCGGGGATCTCCACGTCGTACAGGTGGATCTTGCGGTAGCTGGCGGCGAGCGTGCCGGAGCGGTCGAAGACCAGGGAGGTGTTCCAGGTGCGTTCCGGATCTGGCCCGCGCTCGTGGATCGACCCGGCGATCAACCAGATGCCCAGCCGCCGGGCGATGCCGGCGAAGAACTGACCCACCTCGCCGTCGACCGGCTCCGGCTCGGGCAGCCCCGCCGCGGGGCCGAGGTAGTCGACGAACTCCGGCAGGAGCGCCAGGTCCGCGCCGGCTGCCGCCGCGCGTTCCAGCAGGGCTTCCGCAGCCGCGAGGTTCGCCTTCCGGTCTTCGCGGGAGTTGAGCTGGCAGACGGCGACGCGCATGGAGACAGCGTACGGCCGGAGGGGCGGGTGGCGACAGCGCCGAAGTGCGCTCTCGGGATCGCCGGATCCGCCAGCGCCCTCGCCGGCGGGGGCGGACACGACGCCGCGCCCGACCTGAGCGGACGGGCGCGGCGACGGTGGATCAGGCCGACTTCTCCTCGCGGTCCCGCCGGGCGCGGCGACCGGTGAACTCGCGGGGCACGATCGTCGGGTTGACGTTCTCCAGCACCACCTCGCGGGTGATCAGCACCCGGGCGGCGTCGGGGTTGCTCGGCACCTCGTACATCACGGAGAGCAGGACCTCCTCCATGATCGCGCGCAGGCCGCGGGCGCCGGTGCCCCGCAGCATCGCCTGGTCGGCGATCGCCTCCAGTGCCGGCGACTCGAACTCCAGCTCGACGCCGTCGAGCTCGAAGAGGCGCTGGTATTGCCGGACCAGGGCGTTGCGCGGCTCGGTGAGGATGCGCACCAGGGCGGTGCGGTCGAGGCTGCGCACGTTGGTGATCACCGGAAGCCGGCCGATGAACTCGGGGATCAGCCCGAACTTCAGCATGTCCTCCGGCATGACCTGGCTGAAGATGTCGTCGGTCGACCGCTCGGAGACCGACCGGAGCCGGGCGCCGAAGCCGGTGCCGCCGTGACCGGTGCGGGCCTCGATGATCTGATCGAGCCCGGCGAAGGCACCACCGCAGATGAACAGCACGTTGGTGGTGTCGATCTGGATGAACTCCTGGTGGGGGTGCTTACGCCCGCCCTGCGGCGGCACGTTGGCCACCGTGCCTTCCAGCATCTTGAGCAGCGCCTGCTGGACGCCCTCGCCCGAGACGTCCCGCGTGATCGACGGGTTCTCGGACTTGCGGGCGATCTTGTCGACCTCGTCGATGTAGATGATGCCGGTCTCGGCGCGCTTGATGTCGTAGTCGGCGGCCTGGATCAGCTTGAGGAGGATGTTCTCCACGTCCTCGCCGACGTAGCCGGCCTCCGTGAGCGCGGTGGCGTCGGCGATGGCGAACGGAACGTTCAACATCCGGGCCAGGGTCTGCGCCAGGTGGGTCTTGCCGCACCCCGTCGGGCCGAGCAGCAGGATGTTGGACTTGGCCAGCTCGACGGCGTCACTGCCGGAGCCCGGCGCGCCGGCCGCCTCGGCCTGGATCCGCTTGTAGTGGTTGTAGACCGCGACGGCGAGCGCCTTCTTGGCCTGGTCCTGCCCGACGACGTAGGTGTCGAGGAACTGGCAGATCTCCATCGGCTTGGGAAGCTCTTCCCACTTTACCTCGCCGGACTCGGCCAGTTCCTCCTCGATGATCTCGTTGCAGAGATCGATGCACTCGTCGCAGATGTAGACGCCGGGGCCCGCGATGAGCTTCTTGACCTGCTTCTGCGACTTCCCGCAGAACGAGCATTTCAGTAGGTCGCCGCCGTCACCGATCCGTGCCACCTACGTTCTCCCTGCACTCGTCGGCCGGAGACCCGGCCCTCGCCTGCGGACGTGGAAGCGCCCGCCTCGTTTCACCCGCTCGTGCACCCCGCCGGCGTACCGGTGGAGCGGCACAGACCCGACGTTACCCGCTGGCGGAGGTTTCTCCGACCCCCAAATCGGGTGTGTCAGACGGTCGGCCGGGAGCGGACTCCCGGCCGACCGTGACCCGAGCTTTTCAGCTGGCGGCGTTGGCCGCCAGCAGGCCCTTCTTGCGGCTGGTGAGGATGGTGTCCACCAGCCCGTACTCCTTGGACTCCTCGGCCGTCATGATCTTGTCGCGGTCGATGTCCTTGCGGACCTTCTCGACCGGCTGGTTGCAGTGCCGGGAGAGCATCTCCTCGAGCTGCGTCCGCATCCGCAGGATCTCCCGGGCCTGGATCTCGATGTCCGAGCCCTGCCCGTAGCCGCCCTCGGTGGCCGGCTGGTGGATGATGATCCGCGAGTTCGGCAGCGCCATCCGCTTGCCGGGGGTGCCGGCGGCCAGCAGCACGGCGGCGGCGCTCGCCGCCTGGCCCAGGCAGACCGTCTGGATGTCCGGCCGGACGTACTGCATGGTGTCGTAGATCGCCGTCATGGCGGTGAACGAGCCGCCGGGCGAGTTGATGTACATGATGATGTCGCGGTCCGGGTCGGTGCCCTCGAGCGTCAGCAGCTGCGCCATCACGTCGTTGGCCGACGCGTCGTCGACCTGGACGCCGAGGAAGATGATCCGGTCCTCGAAGAGCTTGTTGTAGGGGTTGGACTCCTTCACCCCGTACGACGTGCGCTCGACGAACGACGGCAGGACGTAGCGGTTGTGCACGGCCGCGAACTGGGGCGGCAGGCTCAGGTCGGTCATCGTCAGCTCCTCAGCTCAGGGTCCCGGCGCCATCCGGAACCTGGGCGGCCCCGATGATCACCTTGTCGATGAAGCCGTAGTCCAGGGCCTCCTGGGCGGTGAACCAGCGGTCGCGGTCGGAATCCGCCTCGATCTGCGCCTGGCTCTGGCCGGTGTGGTGCGCGACCCGCTCCTGGAACATCCGCTTGGTGTAGAGCATCTGCTCCGCCTGGATGGCGATGTCGGACGCGGTGCCGCCGAGACCGCCGGAGGGCTGGTGCATCATGATCCGCGCGTGCGGCAGGGCGTAGCGCTTGCCCTTGGTGCCGGCGCACAGCAGCAGCTGACCCATGGACGCCGCCATGCCCATCGCCACGGTCGAGACGTCGTTGTCGATGAACTGCATGGTGTCGTAGATCGCCATGCCGGAGTAGACCGACCCGCCCGGCGAGTTGATCCAGAGGTTGATGTCGCGGTCCGGGTCCTCCGCGGCGAGCAGCAGGAGCTGCGCGCAGATGCGGTTGGCGACCTGGTCGGTCACCTCGCTGCCCAGGAAGATGATGCGCTCCTTGAGCAACCGGTTGTAGACCGAGTCGTCGAGGTTGCCAATGGTGTCGCCACCGCGGGCATCGATCGCCCGGAGCGGCTTCGCTTGGATGTGCATGTCGGTCATGGCAGCCCTTCGCTCTCCGTACCGTCCTACCCGACACTAACCGCTCAGCCAGATCGCAGAGCGTCGGTCCGGGCAGTGTTCGCTATCAGCGCAGCACCGCCGAGGCGTACCCGAAAAGGGAATCGGCCGCCGTCCACCGCAGGCGGCGGACGGCGGCCTCACCCGACGATCAGTGCTCGTGGTCGTGCGCGTGCTCGGCCTCGCTCTCGGCACGCAGCGCGTCGAGGGTGACCTCGTTGCCCGCCGAGTCCTTGATCTTGATGCGCTCCATGACCGAGGCCAGGGCCTTGCCCCGCCGTACGTCACCGAAGACCGCACCGGCCGCGCCCGAGCGGACCAGCTGGTCGTAGTACTGCTGCGGAGCCATCCCGGCGCGCTGGGCCCGGTGCACGATCTCGTGGCCGAACTCGTCGTCGGAGACCTGCACGTCCTCGGCGTCGGCGAGCGTGTCCAGCAGCAGCTGGACCTTGACGCCCTCGGTCGCCGCCTCGGTCAGCTCGGCGTCGATCTGCTCCTCGGTCTTCTCCTCGGCCGCCAGGTATTCCTCCAGGGAGGCGCCGATCCGCTCCAGCTGGTCGACCATGGCCTGCTTGCGGCTCTCGACCTCCTCGCGGACGATGCCCTCCGGCGCCGGCACCTCGGCGGCGGCCACCATCTGCTCCAGCGCCTTGTCGCGGGCGGCGTAGATCTGCTCGACCCGCTTGCCCCGGGTGACCCGCTCGCGCAGGTCGCCGCGCAGCTCCTCGATGGTGTCGAACTCGCTCGCCATCTGGGCGAACTCGTCGTTGAGCTCCGGCAGCTCCTTCTCCTTGACCGTGCGGACGGTCACCGCCACCTCGGCGTCGCGGCCGGCGAAGTCGCCGCCGACGAGCTGGGTGGTGAAGCTGGTGCTCTCGCCGGCGGCCAGGCCGACGACGGCCTCGTCCAGGCCCGGGAGGAGCTGCTTGCTGCCGACCTCGTGGGAGATGTTGCTGGCGGAGCCGCCCGGCACGTCCTCGCCGTCGACGGTCGCGTTCAGGTCGATCTGGACGTAGTCGCCCTCCTGGGCGGCCCGCTCGACGGTCTTCAGGGTGGCGAACCGCTCACGCAGGTTCTTCACCTGCTCGTCGATCTCGCTGTCGTCGATCTGGAGCTCGTCGACGGTCACCTCGATGGTGGCCGGGTCCGGCAGGGTGATCTCCGGGCGGACGTCGACCTCGGCGGTGAAGTTCAGCGAGTCACCGTCGTTGAACTCGGTGATCTCGACCTCGGGGCGGCCGAGCGTCTTCAGGTCGTGCTCGCGCACGGCGGCGAGGATGTTCTGCGGGATGGCCTCCTGCACCGCCTCGTTGAGGACGGTGCCCCGGCCGACCCGCTGGTCGATCACGGCCGCCGGAACCTTGCCCTTGCGGAAGCCGGGCACCTGGACCTGCTGTCCGATCTCCCGGTACGCCTTCCTGAGGCTCGGCTCGAGCTCGACGAACGGCACCTCGATGGCGAGCCGCACGCGCGTCGGGCTCAGAGTCTCGACGGTGCTCTTCACAGGCGTACTCCTTGACGGATCTCGGTTTTAGTCTGGGCGTGATAAGCCCATCGAGTGTAGGTGAGCCGGCCGGACGCACCGGCAGCGGCCGGGCACCGCACGAGGGGCGACCCCGGCGACCGGCCGCGGACGACAGTCGGGGTGGCGGGATTTGAACCCACGGCCCCTCGCTCCCAAAGCGAGTGCGCTACCAAGCTGCGCCACACCCCGTGGCGACGAGCAGTCTATGCGGTCCCTGCCCGCCGGAGGTGCCGGGGCGTCGCCCAACGCGCCGAAGAGGGACCAATCGGACATATGACACCCCGGGAAACCGCTCGCCGCTCCCCCGGGCGGGATACGGCCGCGCGGGGCCGGCGGGTCATTGGGTACGCTGTCGTCGCGCCCACAGCATCAGGGCGCACGCGGGCGTAGCTCAATGGCAGAGCTTCAGTCTTCCAAACTGACGGTGCGAGTTCGATTCTCGTCGCCCGCTCCAGCAACATCCACAGGTCAAGGCCGGCGCCAGCCGGCGGCCGCATCAGCGGCAGTCGATCAAACCGGCCCGGCAACCGGGCTTCCTTCCGGCCGCCTCCTGGAGCGCGCCACTGCGAACCCGCACAAGGTGGCGGTGGCATCGGAGAGCACCTACTGCCAGATGGCGACGGCTACCGGGGCGTCCGGCCGCCATCTCGACCTGCCACGCGTGCTGCTGCAGCGGAGATGGGCGGGCGGTTGCACGCCGCGCCGCCCCCACCAAGGGGCCGCGACGTAACGCTCGACCGGGCCCGCGAGCCGATCGCCAGCCTGCCAGCCGGACCAGGCGTCCCATGTGGACACGGCTTATTTCACCTACTATCGTTAAGGGCGTGCCAGACGGACCCGTACGGGTGACCGGACCCCTTCTTGCCGTCCTGAACGCCCTGCTCGCCGCAGACGACTACGAGCTGCACGGTTGGGCGATCATGAAGGCAACGGGGAAGTCCGGACCCACCATCTACAAGATCCTGGAGCGGCTCGCCGAGTCAGAGTGGGTGACCTCTCGCTGGGACGAGCACACCGAGCCCGGCAAGCCGCGCCGCCGCTACTACCAGCTCACCGGTCACGGCATCGCCAGCGCCCGGCAGCTGATCGCCCAGCGTGAGGCCAAGGCCGCCCCCGCCGCCCAGACCCGCCTCGCCTTCGGGTGGTGCCAGACTTGAGCAAGTGGGAGATGACCCTCGGCATCGTGTTCGGGCTACTTGTCAACGAGATCACTGACGTCTCGCCCTGGCTCGCGAAGAAGCTGGTCCGGTGGTCGGCCTACCGCTGGACCACCGACCCCGAGGCAGCCGAGACGTACTCCGAGGAGTGGGCGGCGATCATCGAGGAGCGGCCGGGGAAGCTGCTCAAGCTTCTGACCGCCTCGAAGTTCGCTCTCGGGGCAGCCGGCCGGGCGGTACCGAGAGCCGTGAGATCCAACTACGTCAAGGCCAGAAACGCGCTTACCCGCTTCACATCAAAGAAGATCCGGAGAAGGCGCGATCCCAGCAGGGACGCCACCGGACGCAGACACGGCGATCTCCACTCGTTCAATGTCATCCTTCCAGGCGGCAGCACCACGACCAGCACCACTACTCACACCGGATTACTGAGGAGCTTTACACTCGTCGATGTATCCGGATATTTGAAGGATGTCGGTCTACTCGAATATCCAGAAGATGAGGAGCGACCCGGACCGCTAGCGTGAAGCTGACAAGACCGCTTGTTCTTCGTACCCTCGGCCGCCCTGCGCTGGCTTCCATGCGGTCCTGCTTGGTCTCCCCGGGTCTGCTGAGCCAACAAGCCGCGCCGGGGAAGACGGTCGTCGCTCTAGGGTTGCGTCGTGACCTACGACATCCACCTCGTACGGCGCAGGGCCGGCCGGACTCTGTCCGAAACGCTCGATGACATCTCGGCGACGTACGACCCGCAGGAGCCGTCGCTCATGGAGCTCGGGGTGAACGAGCGGACCGCGTGGGAGCGGGTGACACGTAGGGCGGCCACAGAGTTGGGGCCGATCACCGTCGAGGAGTACCCGACCACGCTGACCCTGTGGCGCGACGGACCGTCGACCTTCTACCAACTCGACTACGACGGAACGTCAGCAAGCATCGAGATCCCCTACCGGTATCCGGGAGCAGCGGCGTTGCCTGTCGCCGAGGAGGCGTACCGCCTCGCGCGGATCGTCGAGGAGGAGACCGGGTTGGAGGGCTTCGATGCCGAGGTCGGCCAGGACATTCGACAGGGAGATCCGCAGACCGCCGCGATGAAACTGGGTGGGATCTCCCGGTGGGCAGCGGAGAACCTCTCCGCGAACGCCCCGACTGGACCCGAGCATCCGTGACGGAAGGCGCAGTTCCGACGTCCTGAGGGGCCGATAACGGCGGTCATCGGCTGAGGAACCGCGCCATGGCGTCGCGCAGCTGCCGGTTCGGGTCACGCGGCCTGAGATCAGGGGTGGAGAACGGGGCGTTGGCCATGAGCTGGGTCAAAGTCGCTGCCAGGCGTTTTCGTTCGGCTCGGAGATTCGACCACGCGGCGTCGGGCAGCCGCAGCACGTTGATGAGCAGGTCGCCCGGGTAGTAGTCGCCCTCGGCCAGGGGATCCCGCAGCAGGACCTCTACCGCGAGGGGCAGCAGGGCCGACACCCCGATCTGCTGACCGAGCATGATGCGCAGGTCTTCGACCGTGAACTCCCCCACCGGTTTGCGTCGCAGTTCGGTGCAGCGCCGGACGAGCGAGGTGCCGTCCGGGCCGGGGTCCGGCCACACGTCGCGCTCAAGCTGCTCGATGGTCGTCACGGCGGTCAGGGTAGTCAGACCACCCCATCTCGGGGTGACTGCCGCCCATAGCCCAAGATGAACCCACCCCTCTCCCGGGCGGACTTCCACGGCCGTCCGAGATCGTCGGCCATGATCTGCAACAGGCAGGGCCTGGGCGGACATGGTGTGGTGTGACGCAGAGAATGCCGCCGCCGGACGAGGAACTGTGTTCCTTGATCACTGCCGGCGACGAGATGGCCTTCGGCTGGCTCTTCGACCGGCACTCCCGCGCGGTCTACAACCACGCATTCCGCCTGACCGGGTCGTGGACGACGGCTGAGGACGTCACCCAGGCGACCTTCCTGGTCGCGTGGCGCCGCTGCGGTGACGCTCATCTGGTGGACGGCTCGGTGCTGCCATGGCTACTGGTCGTGACCACCAACGGAGCGCGTTCGGAGTGGCGGTCGGCCCGACGATGGCTGGCGTTGTTACGCCGGTTGCCGACAGAACGACAAGCTGACGGTGATCTCGCCGATGACGTCGCCGCACGGCTGGACGATGAGCGGCGCATGCGCGGGGTCCTCGCCGTCGTACGCCGGCTCTCGCCGGCCGAGCGGGAGGCTGTGGCGCTGTGCCTGTGGTCGGGCGTCTCGTACGCCGACGCGGCGGCTGTGCTGGGAATCAGCGAGGTAGCGGTGCGCTCCCGGATCAGTCGTGCCCGTAGCCGCCTGGCCCGTCTGCTGCCCGACGAGATCAAGGAGGGGAAGCGGTGAACGAGATCCCTGAGCTGCCCGCGGAGCGGGACCTGCCCCCGGCTGCGACGCGGAGGATGCGGGCCGACCTCCTCCGTATGGCCCGCCAGCGCCCGGTCCGCCTGCCACGGCTGAGGATCGCCGTGGCCGGAGTCGCCCTGCTGGCCGTAGCCGCAGGCGTGACGGCTGTCTGGCGCGGGTCGGGTGGGCCGGAGGTCCAGGCGCTGGCAATGGGGCCGGGCGAGCTGTCACCGACGCTACGGGACGCGGCCGAGCGATGCCTGACCTGGCACGAGCGGGGACCTGAGCCGGCTGCGGGTAAGGACCCGGTGAGGTTTTCGTTGACCGACCTGGCCGTGGCGACAGAGCGTGGATCCCGCGCACTGGTGCTGTTCATGAACGACGTCGGCTACGCGACGTGTGACGTGCGGGCGGCCGGACCGCGCCGGGAGCCCTCCGGCGGGCTGTCGGCCGATCGCTGGCCGCATGGCGAATGGTTACCCGGCCCCGTGCAGAGACTCCTGCTGACGTCCACCGAGCACGACGGCGGCGACGTCAGCGTCAGCGGCCGGGTCAGCGGACGCGTGAACCGACTGGTGCTCGACCACGGCGACGGCCGTACCACTGCCGCACGTCTCTCCGGCGGGGCGTTCGGCCTGATGACGACGGGTGCCCGGCTGCGGGCCGACGACCGTCCCGAGCTGATCAGCTACGACGACCGGGGAGCAGTGCTCGACAGACGCCCGCTGTTTCAGGCCGAGAACCAGCTCGACCGCTGCTACACCACGCCGTCCGGGGCCCTGATCTACGGCAGATCGGCCACGAACTGCCTGCCAGCCGAAGCGTGGCGGCGGTAGGTGTGGCGACGACGACGAACGCGTCAGGCCGAGATGCGGCCTGACGCGATCTCGGTACGCCGGTGGGGTGCTACCCGGATGCGGTCGGCTCTCTCAGCCGCAGGGAACCGCTTGGCGCAGGGCCACGGCCTGGCTGACCGCGAACGCTCCGACCTCGACGGCCACCGCGGCGACGAGCAGGGTGAAGGCACCGTCCCACGGCGGGACCGCGGCGAACGCGGCGAGCAGCGTGGCCGCGACGACGTTGGCGATGAGCACCACCATCAGCCACGGGCGGAGCCTGGGACGCCGGGCGACGCGGTGGAGCAGGAACGCCCACACGCCGACACCGACCGCGATCGCGATGGTCACCGCCGGGGGTACGGACAGCCGCTCGGACAGCGGATTCACGAAGAGGATCAGCGACAGCGCGGCCACCGCGCAGTAGATCGAGTCGAGCTGCAACGAGAGCCGTCCCGCAGGCCTTGTCCGCATGGCCGAGACGGTACCGCAGCCGTCGCGCGCCGGAGCTGTTCACCTCCGTCACCGTGGTCGGGCATCCGGCGGGTCTGCCGAACCGCCGTGATCACATCCGGCGCGGACTCCCGACGGGTTCCGCCGACGCGCCAGTGCCAGGACGACGAGCAGTGGCGGTACGGCGAGCGCGGCGTACCACCACGGCGGTGCGGCGAACGGGGACGGACGCGGCTCCGGGCCACCGTACGCGGCCCGGGCCAGCAGGTCGCCGGGCACCTCGACGTCGCTGACGCCGCCCGGGGCGGTCAGCAGCACCTGCTCACCGCCGTGGGCGGAGACCGCCGCGAGAACGGTGTGCCGCTTCGCGTGGTCCGCCTCCTGCGACTGGCGCTCCACCACCGGTTCGCCGTTGCGCCAGGCGACCAGCTCCACGGCCGAGCCGCGAACCGGGGTGACGCCGTCGACCGGGCGGCCGGTGGCCGCGTCGAGGTACTCGATCCGCCACGAGCGCCGGAGCAGCTCGGCGGTGTCGACGCACCGGGCGCAGCCGTCGTACGTCAGCAGGGCGATCCGGCGTCCGTCGGGGCTCCAGGCGCCCCGGCCCGCCAGCTGCCGCTGCTCGCCCAGCTCGACCTGCCAACGCACCCCGCCCCCGACGGGGTCGATCACCACCAACCGTTGCCGCTCGGAGGCCTCAGCGGTCGGGTCGGCCCGGCCCGTCACGGCGAGCAGCGACCCGTCGGGGGACCAGGCCGCCCTGCTGTGGCTGGCGAACGTGCCGACCGGGATCACCCGCTCCGCCCCGCTCCAGGGATCGACGGTGAGCAGGTCGTCAGGCTTCGACGGGTCGTCGAGCTGCTGGTTGTCCGGCCCGTACGCGATCACGGTGTCGTCGTTGTCCCTGGTGAACAGGACCTGCCCGCCGTGCGGGGACCAGGCCAACGGGCGCAGGCCCGGCCGGTGCGCGGGCCGTTCGTCGCCCGTCCGCAGGTCGACGAGGCTGCCGGTACCGGGGCGCAGGTACCACCTGCCGTCCGACGAGAGCAGCCCGTGCTGCTCGCCCACGCTGATCGGCAACAGCCGGTAGCCGCCGGCCCGGCCGACCACGACCCCGGTGGACTCGAAGTAACGGGTGTGCGCGGTGAAAAAGAGCACCGAGGCCGGGCCGACCGGGTGCTGCCCCACGGTCGCCTGCCACAGCCACGGATCCCGTACGCGGCTCGGGACGGCCTCGGCGGGAGCCGCGTCGGCCCGCGCGGCGAGCCAGCCGGGCGTCTGCCCGGCGACGATGACGACGGCCGCCGCGGCGATGACGGTTGCGACGGCCGATGCTCGGCGCTTGGGCATGGCTCCATTAGACCGGAGCCGAGCGGGACCGGGGGACGCCGAGGCCGTCGACAAATCCGAGAGCTTCCGAGCGGCTTGTGCGCGTACCCTGCCGGGGTGGAAATTGACGGTCTTCCCACTGCCGAGTTCGCGTTCCCGGGGCCGCTGCGGGACCAACTGGTGAGCGCGATCCTGTCCGGCGCGAAGACCTCCACGTCCGGCCTCGTGCTCAGTTACGAGCGTACGGGCGAGCCGATGCCAGAGGTGGGCGAACGCTCGGCGGTGCTCGACTCGGCGGGCCGGCGGGTCGCGGTGATCGAGGTGACCGAGGTACGCGTGGTCCGGCTCGCCGACGTCGACCTGCGACACGCCCTCGACGAGGGCGAGGGGTACGGGTCGGTGGCGCAGTGGCGGGCCGGGCACGAGACGTTCTGGCACAGCGCGGAGGTACGCGAGGAACTCGGCGATCCGGGCTTCACCGTCGACGACGACACCCCGGTGCTGGTCGAGCGCTTCCGGCTGGTGCACGTCGTCTGATCCGCCGGTCAGGGCGGGATCGGCGCGGATGCGGCTGCTGCGTACGATGCGGGACCGGGCATCCCCTCGTCCCGCGGAGGTAACGGCAGATGGCAGGCCAGCACGAGGGGTACGCCCTCGGCGTCGACCTCGGCACGTCCCACACCGTCGCCGTGCTGCGTCGGCCCGACGGGCACACCCGCCCCCTGCTCGTGGACGGACAGCCGATCATCCCCTCGGGCGTGTACGCCGACGCGGACGGGCTGCTGCACGCCGGCCGGGACGCCCAGCGGCTGGCTCGTACCGACCCGGGCCGGTACGAACCGAACCCGAAGCGGCGCGTCGACGAGCCCACGGTGCTGCTGGGTGATCGCCGGTACCGGCCGGCCGAGCTGCTGGCCGCCACGCTGCACGCGGTGGCCCGGGCGGCCGTAGAGGCGGTCGGGTTCCTGCCCCCGGCGGTGCTCACCTGCCCCGCCACCTGGGACGACGCCCGACGTCAGGTGCTGGCCGACGCGCTCGCGGCGGCCGGCTGGCCGTCGGCGGCCGAACACACGCTCTCCGGTCCCACGCCGCCGGGCACCCGGCTGCTGCGGGAGCCGGTGGCCGCCGCCCGCTACTACACCCAGGTGCTGCGCCGCCCGGTGCCGGTGGGCGGGACGATCGCGGTCTTCGACTTCGGCGCCGGGACGCTGGACGTCGCGGTGCTGCGCAACGAGGGCGCCGATCCGTGGGGCGACTCCGGGTTCACGGTCGTCACGGCGGGCGGCGCCGACGACCTCGGTGGCCTGGACGTGGACGCGGCCCTGCTGGGTCGGCTCGGCGAGCTGGTCGCCGAGGCGCACCCGGCCCGGTGGGCGCGGCTGACCCACCCGGAGTCCGCGACGCAGTGGCGGGAGCGCCACGAACTCTGGGAGAACGTCCGGGGCGCCAAGGAGATGCTGTCGCGGGTCCCCGCCGCCCCGGTGGCCGTACCGGGGGTGGAGGCGGCGGTCACGCTCACCCGGGCCGACCTGGAGCGGGTGGCCGCGCCGCTGCTGGGCCGGGCGGTGGCCGTGACCCGGGAGGTGATCGGCGCGGCCGGTCTCGACCCGCAGCAGCTCTCCGGCCTGTTCCTGGTCGGCGGCGCCACCCGGATGCCGATGGTGGCCCGACTGCTGCACGCCGAGCTGGGCGTCGCCCCGACGGTGCTGGAGCAGCCGGAACTGCCGGTGGCCGAGGGGGCACTGACCGACCTGCCCCTGCCCCGGCGCGCCCGGACCGCCGACGCCTTCGCCGCTCCGGCGCAACACGCCGCCCCGGCGCAACCGGCCGGAGCGGCACCACCCGATCCCGCCGCCCCGACGCAGCCGGCCGGGGCCGCACCACCCGATCCCGCCGCGCCGGCACCGCCCGCCGCGCCGGGCGACGGGGACGGCAACGCGCCGACGGTGCCCGCCGGCCCGACACCCACGCCGACCGCCGTCGCCGGGCCCGAGGGCGTCACGCCGGCCATGCCCGGCGGGCTGACGCCGACCATGGTCGCCGGCCCGCCGACCGCGTCCGCCGCGCCGCCACCGGCCACCCTGTTCGCACCGCCGGGCGCTGTCCCGTCGCAGTCCGCACCGTGGACGCCGGCCGCCGACCCGTCGCCGGGCGCGCCGGCCGGAGGCACCGCGCCCTACGCGCCCCCGGGAGGCACCACGCCGTACGCGTCGCCGTGGGCGCCGGCGGCGGACCCGGCCTCGGGCGTACCGGCCGGAGGCACCGCACCGTACGCGGCGCCGGGCGGGGCCTGGCCCGGCGTACCCGGCTCCGGGATGCCGGTGTCGCCGGCACCCGGCGGCCGGGGCGGACCGGGGCGCCCCCGACGCCGGGCGCTCTGGATCTCGCTGGCCGCCGTCCTCGCGCTCGCCGGCGTGGCGACCGCGGCGGTGCTGTACCTGACCCGGGACCGCTACCCCGCCCTGGAGTTCCGCACCGTCGACCTCGTCGCCCGGGTCCCCGCCGGCACGCAGCGGCCGACGGACATGTTCACGGCGGTCCTCGGCGACCGGGCCTATCTCGGGTATCCGCTCGACGACAGGCGGCTGGAGGTGGTGGCGGTCGACGCCGGCACCGGCGCGGTGAAGTGGCGGAAGCAGACCGGGGTGTCCGCCGAGCGGTGGAAGGGGATCGTCGCGGTCCCCGGCGCGGTCGCGGTCTTCGCCGACGCCATCGGCGACGACAACCCGCGGGACCTCGTGCTGCTCGACGGCGCCTCCGGCGACCAGCGGTGGCGCCGGTCGATCCTGGGCAACGACGACGTGATCTTCGGCGACGGCGTCGCGGTGCAGGTGGACCGCGCCGGGAAGCGGCTGGTCGGGCTGCGCCTCGGCGACGGCGGGGAGGCCTGGACGCTGCCCAGCCCGCGCGACGAGTACGACAACGCCCGGACCCGCGTCCACCGGGTCGGCAACGACAAGGCGCGGGGCGGCCCGGCCTTCCTCGACGGCTCCCCGCGCGATCCCTGGCGCGGGGACGTCAGCCGGATCGTGCAGGTGGGCGCGGACCGGTCCGTGCGGCTGATCGACATGGGCAACGGCCGGGTGCTCCGCAGCCGCGCCGGGGTGGCCGACCACGACGACCTGGTGGTGGCGCACGAGGACCGGCTCTACGTGGCCCGCGACGACGCCGGTTACCAGTTGCTCGCGTACGACCTGACGAGCGACGCCCAGCCGAAGGTGCTGTACACCGCCAGGGACGACAAGCGCCGGCCGGAGGCGCTGGTGCCCTGCGGCGAGCGGCGGGCGTGCCTGCTGGAGGTCGCGGGCGGCGACGACGAGACCGCCGAGGTGGTGGCGGCGACCGAGGAGAAGGTCACCACCTGGAAGGCGCCGGAGGCGGAGGTGCTGGTGCCGCTCGGCGAGCACGTGCTCGCCCGGCGGACGTCCCCGAGGTCGGCCGGCACGCTGTTCGCCCCCGACGGTCGCGCGGTGCTGTCCGACCGGGGCGGGGTGGCGGTCCGGCTCGACGCGGGCAACCTGCTGCTCTTCGCCGACCCGCCCAGCTCGGGCGAGGACGACCGCAGCGTCGCCGGGCTGTCGGTGGGCTCGGGCGAGGTGAGCGAGCTGGGCCAGTTGGAGGACGTCCGCAGCGACACCTGCTCGTGGAACACCAGCGTGGTCGTCTGCGGCGCCGGGAGGGAGCGCGGGGACGCCGGGGCGCAGTCCCCGTACGGCTTCGTGCTCTACCGCTTCGCCGAGTAGCCGACAGACCAGATCCATTTAGATGGATCTATATAGCCGATAGCCTCCTTCCAACGGCCAGGTTGCCCCGCCTCCCGGTCACGAGCCGGCGCGGGGCCGACAGGAGGAGGACCGGCAGATGACACTTCCCCGTACCCGGAGATGGCGGGCCCGCTCGGTGGGCGTACTCGCCGCCGCCGCGCTCGTCGCCGCGATGGGCGTCCCCGCCGCGGCGAGCCCGGCCACCGGCGAGATCCTGCACGCCGGTGCCGCGAACGCCACGACCGACGGATACGTCGTGGTGCTCAAGGCTGAGGCGCTGGGCTCCGCCGGCGACCGGCGGGCCGCCGTCACGACCGCCGCCGGGCGGCTGGCCGACCGCTACGGGGCCACCGTCGACCGCGTCTACGGGCACGCGCTCAACGGATTCGTGGCACACCTGCCCGAGCGCGCGGCCCGCCGGCTCGCCGCCGACCCGGCGGTGGCGTACGTGGAGCGGGACCGCGTGGTCACCCTCGTCGGGCCGGGCGTGCAGCTCAACCCGCCGTCGTGGGGGCTGGACCGGATCGACCAGCGCCACCTGCCGCTCGACGGCCGGTACGCCTACCCGAACACCGCGCACAACGTGCACGCGTACGTCATCGACACGGGCACGCGGAGCACGCACACCGACTTCGGCACCCGGGCCGGCGGCGGCGTCGACCTCGTCGACGGCGGCCCGGCGGACGACTGCAACGGCCACGGCACCCACCTCGCCGGCACCATCGGCGGCACCCGGCACGGGGTGGCCAAGGAGATCCAGCTACGGCCGGTACGGGTGCTCAACTGCGCCGGCAGCGGCACCTTCTCCCAGGTGATCGCGGGCGTCGACTGGGTCACCGCGAACGCGGTGCGCCCGGCGGTGGCGCTGCTGGCCCTCGGCGGCGCCGCCAGCACGGCGCTGGACAACGCGGTTAACCAGTCGATCGCGTCCGGCGTCACCTACGTCGTCACGGCGGGCAGTTCGAACGCCAACGCCTGCAACTACTCCCCCGCGCGGGTGGCGGCGGCGCTGACCGTGGCAGGCACCACCAGCACCGACGCCCGGATGCCGAGCGGGAACTACGGCAGCTGCCTCGACCTGTACGCCCCCGGCGCCACCATCACCTCCACCTGGCACACCGGCGACGCGGCGGTGGCCGTCCTCAGCGGCGGCTCGATGGCCGCCGCGCACGTCGCCGGCTGCGCAGCGCTCGCCCTCTCGACGAATCCGACCTGGAGCCCCGCCCAGGTGGCGGCCTACCTGATCGGCAGGGCGACGACCAGCGTGGTCACCGGGGTGGTCAGCGGCACGGCGAACCGCCTGCTCTACTGCGGCCCCTGACCGCGCAGCCCGACGCCCGACCGCGCGGCCCGACGCACCGGCGGGCCGCGCGGCCCGGCCACGCTCGCGACGCCCCGACGACGACACCGGCATCGGCAGCGGTCGACCCTTGTCCCGGCGGGGCTCGCCGACTACCTTTTGATCGATGATCGACTATCTGGTCATCGGCGGGGGCATCGCGGGCGCCAGTGCCGGACACCACCTCGCCGCGTACGGGACCGTGGTGCTGCTGGAGACGGAACAGGTGCCCGGCCAGCACTCCACCGGCCGGTCGGCCGCCACGTTCTCCGAGTACTACGGCGGACCGGCGGTGCGCGCGCTGACCCGGGCCAGCCGGCGCTTCCTCACCGCGCCGCCGCCCGGATTCAGCGAGCACCCGCTGCTCACCCCGCGCGGCGTACTCACCCTCTGCCCGCCCGGCGGCGAGAAGGCCTTCGAGGCGGCCCTGCACGACGGGGCCGAGGTCGACCCGCCCGCCCGCGAGATCGACGTCGCCGAGCTGCCCCGGCACTGCCCCGTCGTGCGGCCGGAGTGGTGCCTGCGGGCGATGGTGAAACCGGCCGTACGGGACCTCGACGTCGCCGCGCTGCACCAGGGCTACCTGCGGGGCGTCCGGGCGGCCGGGGGGCGGGTCGTGTGCGGCGCCCGGGTCCGCCGGCTGCGGCGCGCCGGCGACGGGTGGCAGGCGACCACGGACGCCGGCGAGTTCACCGCCCGGGTCGTCGTCAACGCGGCCGGCGCCTGGGCCGACGAGGTGGCGACGGCCGCCGGCGTACGACCGATGGGGTTGACGCCGCTGCGGCGCACCGCCTTCCTGGTGGACGCGCCGGCCGGCGTCGCGTCGGCGCACTGGCCGATGGTCGGCGACGTCGACAGCAACTTCTACTTCAAACCGGAGTCGGGACGCCTGCTGGTCTCCCCCTGCGACACCACCCCCGTGCCGCCCGGCGACGCCCGCCCCGACGACCTCGACGTGGCGATCGGCGTCGACCGGGTGCAGGCGGCGACCACGCTGGACATCCGGCGCGTGCACCAGGCCTGGGCCGGGCTGCGGACCGCCGCCCCGGACGACGTGCCCGTGATCGGCCCGGCGCCCGACACGCGGGGCTTCCTCTGGATGGCCGGGCTCGGCGGCTACGGGGTCCAGACCGCGCCCGCGGCGGGCGCCCTGCTCGCCGCGCTGGCGGTCGACGAGACGCCGCCCGTCGACCCCGCGCCCTTCTGCCCCTCCCGCCTCCCCTGACGTCTCGTCGGGCGGTGCCGACCCGGAAGGCCCGGCGGTGCCGACCCGGAAGGCCCGGCGGTGCCGACCCGGAAGGCCCGGGCAACCCGCCCCGGACCGGGAGCGCCGTCCCCCGCCTCGCGGCGCGCCCGACCCCGCCCGGACGGCCCGGGAGCGCCGTCCCCGCCGCCCGGCGTGCCCGATCCCGCCCGGGCGGACCGCCGCCGTGCACGAGGTCGGCGGCGGTCGGAGAGCCGGACGGGATCGGGGGTGGCCGGTCAGCCGGGGTGCTGGTCCACCAGGGAGCGGCGGGGCAGCATCGTCAGCGCCGAGATGGCGGCCGACACCAGCGCCGCCACCAGCATCACCTGGAAGACCGCCGGGTAGCCGGCGACGCTGGCGACCAGGCCGGCCAGCGGAGCCCCGGCGACCAGGCCGATGTCCCAGAACGAGGTGAACGCGCCGAGCGCCGCCCCCTGGTGGGCCGGGTCCGTGCGGTTGATCACCAGCAGGGCCAGCGCCGGGAAGAGCAGCGAGAGCCCGGCGCCGACCACGAGCCCGCCGATGATCGCGACCAGCAGGTTCGGCGCGACCGCGACGAGCAGCAGCCCGACCGCCTCCACCAGGGCCGACCCGACGGCCACCCGGCCGGCGCCGAGCTTGTCTGGCAGCCCGCCCACGAAGAGCCGGACGCCGATATAGGTGAAGCCGAACGCGTTGAACGCGGCGATGCCGTTCTCGACGCCCCGCTCGGCCAGGTGCAGCGCCACGAACGCGGCCAGCGCGGCGTAGCCGAACCCGGCCAGGGAGAGCGCGACGCCCGGCGCCACCGCGCTGCGCGGCAGGATGCCTGCCGGGCCCGCCGCACTCGCCTGCTCCGGCCCGGGCCGGACGGCCACGAGCGCCGCCCCGGCCAGCGCCGCCACGATCGTGAACAGCCACACCGCCGGATAGCCGGAGGTACGCAGCAGCACCGCGCCGAGCAGGGCGCCCAGCGTGATGCCCAGCCACATGTGGATGCCGTACAGGCCGACGACGCGGCCCCGCCGGTCGGCCGGCGCGAGCGCCACCAGCCAGGCCGCGCCGGCGGTGTAGACGGCCGCCTCGCCCACCCCGTGCAGGACCCGGACGCCGACCAGTACGCCGACGTTGCCGGCCACCAGGTAGGCCGCCCCGGCGGCGGCGCACACCACCGCCCCGCCCAGCATCACCGTCCGGTACCCGTGCCGGTCACCGAACCGACCGGCGATGGGCCGGGCGATCACGGCGGAGACCGCGATCGCGGCGATCACCACCCCCACCTCGACCCGGTTGCCGTCCAGCTCGTCGAGCACGTAGAACGGCAGCACGGCCAGGGACGCGCCCACGCCGAGCAGGCACAGGAAGATGGCGGCGAAGAGCGGCACGATGGGCCGGTAGAACGCAAGTTTCCCGCCGGTCGTGGTCATGCGGTGACGCTCCTAGGCCGGTACGACGTGGAAGAAGTGGGTCGGCAGGTGCACGGCCAGGCCCTCGTGGATCTCGGCGCAGACGGCCGGACCGTCCGTGGCGAAGGTGCCCGGCGGCGGGGTGTCGACGCGGATCGCCGAGCGCCCGGCGTCCAGCAGTCGGGCCGCCATCGCGAAGTCGCCCACCACCGCCTCGCCCGGCGCCACCATCCGCGTACGGCTGATCTGGACGCCGTTGCGGGTCAGGTCCGTCAGGAAGGAGCCCTTCCCGAGCAGGTGGGTGTAGTAGTCCCGCGGGTTGACGATCATCGCGTGCGGGGTGGCGCCGGTCTGCTCGATCTCGTCGCAGGCGGCGAGCAGGCCGCTCAGCCAGTCGTGCCGGTACGGCAGCCGCCCGATCTCCGGGTGCCGCAGCAGGCCGCCCTCGCCGATGGTCAGCGCCTGGTTCTCCGCCGTGGCGAGGCGGACCAGCAGCCGGTAGTCGATGAAGACGGCCAGCGCCTCCGGGTCGTCGGCGAGTTCCTCGGGGATGCGTACCCAGGCCCGGATCGGGTGCACGCCGGCCGTGGCGGTGCCGAACCGGAAGGCGGCCTCGCGGCGCAGCCCCGACTCGTGCACCGCGGCGGCCTCCGCCGCCTCGGGCCGGCCCTCGCACCAGAACCGCACCGGGTCCATCCCGACCGACCGCTTGCGGAACAGGTTGCGGACGGTCACCCGGGGCCGTTCCTTGGTCGGCTGGAAGGCGTCCGTGATGGTGTAGTCGAAGCGCACCTCGGCGCCAGCGGGATCATCGGCGTACGCGCGGGCGAACAGCTCGCCGGGCGACAGGGTCGACGACGCGGTCACGGGCGGCGCGGCGGTGGTGGTCATGAGTCCTCTCCGATGCAGATGGCGTGCCGGATCAGCCGCTGGTAGAAGGGCTGGTGGTGGTCGTGGTACGACCGCAGGGTGTCGTTGTTGGCGACGGTCACCTCGAAGGACTTCTCGACCGGAGAGAAGCCCGAGGTGCGTTCGACGTCGAGGTGCCACTTGCGGGTGCGCTGCCACTCGGTGCGCTCCCCCGGCGCCCAGTTCAGCGCCTCCGGCAGGAACGGCAGCCCGACGGCCTCGCACCAGGCCGACACCGTCTCGCCGGGGTTGCGCAGCAGGTCCTCGGCCCGGATCACCACGGGCGGCCGGTGCGCGGTCCGGCGGACCAGGTCGAACAACTCCCACTGGTGCTCGTAGCCGATCTCCGGGCAGGTCACGGTCGGCTTGATCGCGTAGTGCGAGCTGATCGTGCGGGCCGGGTCGCGGACGATGAAGGTGTGCGTGACGTCCGCGATCGCCCCGGGATCGGCGAACAGGTGCTCGTAGCGGTATTCGAGCGTGTCCTTGACGAAGACCGTCCGGTCCCGGCCCAGCTCCCGCAGGTGCGCGACGACCTCGGACGCGTCGGTCACGGTGACGGTGCCGCCGTCGACGGCGGGCAGCTCGACGTGCCCCTCGTCGACGAGGGTGACGAGGGGCTCGTGGACGACGGTGACGTCACCGCGGGCGATCATCATGCGCAGGAACGCGGTGGAGAGCGCCCGGGGATGCGCCCACATGGCGATCACCGGCATGCCGGCCTCCCGTACCGCGTCGTCCGCCGCCCCGGCACGGCCCCGCGGCGGGCCGCGCTCACTGCGACCACGACGTGGGCTTGCGGTCCCACCGGTGGCCGCGCAGCGTCTCCAGCACCCCGGCGTCCAGCGGTACGCCGTCGCTGACGGCCAGGTTGGCGCGGACGTGCTCGACGCGGCGCATGCCGGGGATCACCGTGCTCACCGCCGGGTGGTGCAGGATGAACCGCAGCGCCAGCTCCGGCATGGTCATGCCCGCCGGTACGTCGGCGGCCAGCCGCTCGGCGCGCTCCACGCTGGGCAGCAGGTTCTCCGGCCCGAAGTAGGTGCTGCGCCAGTCCTCCTCCGGCCAGGTGCTGTCAGCGGTCAGCGTGCCGGTCAGCGTCCCCTCGTCGAACGGGACCCGGGCGATGATCGCGATGTCGTCCCGCTGGGCGCGCGGGAACAGCTCGTCCTCCGGCGCCTGGTCGAAGATGTTGTAGATCACCTGCACGACGTCGATCAGGCCGGTGTCGAGGGCGGCGTGGCAGTTCGTCGGCTCCCAGCGGTTGACGCTGATCCCCACCCCGTCGACCACGCCCTCCCGCTTGAGGTCCGCGATCGCCTCCTGCCAGCGGCCGTCGGCGGCCCAGCGGTCCTCCCAGACGTGGAACTGGAGCAGGTCGATCCGGTCCACGCCGAGGTTCTCGAGGCTGCGGTGCGTGTACTCGCGGATGTGCTCGGCCGGGAAGACGTCGTCGAGGGAGTCCTGCGGGCCGGGCGGCCACTCGCGGTTCTTCGGCGGGATCTTCGTGGCCAGGTAGAGCCGGCGGTCCGGGTGCCGGCGCACCAGGCCGCCGAGGAGCTGCTCGCTGACGCCCCGGCCGTAGACCCAGGCGGTGTCGAAGAAGTTGCAGCCCTGTTCCACCGCCTCGTCCAGACAGGCCGGTGCGGTGTCGTAGTCCCAGCCGGTGAAGCCGCCCGGCCCCCCGCCGATGCCCCACATGCCGTACCCGACCTCGCTGACCTGCCAGCCGAGCCGGCCCATCCTGCGGTATCGCAATTCCACTCCCTCATCCGTGCCGGTCACCGCGCCGCGCGCGGCCGGTCACCCTGGTCCCGCCGGCAGCAGCAGCCGGTCGGCGTCCCGGCGCACGTGCTCGCCCAGCCAGGCGCGGTAGGCGCCGACGGACGGCCCGAGCCGGTGGTCGGTGAAGCCCCGCCGCCGTTCCAGCGCGGCGCAGCCGTCGCGCCGGAACAGCCGGGGATTGTCGGTGAGCAGCCTCGCGAAGATCGCGCGCAGCCGCTCCTCGTCGGTGCCCACACCGGGCGGGAAGAGGGCCAGCAGCACGGCGGCGTCGCGGTCGCCCCCGGCCGCCGCGTCGCGCAGCCCCGCCAGGAACCGCGCGCAGCTCACCCGGGGCAGGGCGTCCGCGCCGCCCAGCGGCAGGTCGGTGAAGTCGACGCTCACGGGGTGCAGGACGTTCAGCGTGGCGCCCCACTGGCGCGGGTCGACCACGGTGGCGACGATGCGCCGGGCGGCCCAGTCCACCGGCGTCCAGTCGGAGCGCACGGGCGCGTCGGGGCGCATCCGCAGCCGGTGGCAGGCCGCCAGCAGCAGATGGGTCAGGGCCCGGGGATTGGGGTGCCCGTCGTCGGCCGCGGGCATCACCTCGCCGAGGCGCAGCACCGTGACGGTCGCGCCGCGCCGCCGGGCGTCGTCGAGGTACCGCTCCGCCACCCACTTCGACCGGCTGTAGCCGCTGGTCGGCGGGACGGCGAGGGCCGGGTCGTACGTCTCGGGCAGCGGCTCGGCGTGGCGGGCGGCCTCGCTGTCGAGGACGCCGAGGGTGGAGACGTGGTGCAGCGGCTTCGGTCGGCCCGTCAGGCAGAGCCGGAGCAGCTCGGCGGTGCCGAGGACGTTCGCGGCCCGGTGCGCCCGGTAGTCGAACAAAAAGTTGACCAGCGCCCCGGCGTGCAGCACGAGATCGCAGTCGTGGGCCAGGCGGGCCCAGGCCTCCGGGGTCAGCCCGAGGGCCGGGCTGCCGAGGTCTGCCGCGTACCCGTGCAGGCGCAGGCCGTGGCCGGGCCGCCACAGGCCCCGCTCGGCCAGCGCCCGGACGACGCGGGCGGTGGCCTCGGCGTCGTCGGCCGCGCGGGCCAGGCACAGCACCCGGACGTCGGTGGTGGCGAGCAGTTCGTGGACCAGGCGTGCGCCGACGAAGCCGGTGGCCCCGGTGACCAGGACCGTACGCGGCACGCGGCGCCGACCGACCGGGCGGATGGGCAGGTCGGCCGGGACCACCGCGTCCCGCCGCACTAGGTCGTCCTCGGTCTCGGTGGGGTCGGCCGTGCGCAGTCGCACGGCGAGCGCGCGGGCGAGCCGGGCGGCGTTGCGGTGCGTGAACAGGTCCTGCACGCCGACCCGCAGGCTCTGGTCCGCGCCGAGCGCGGTGACCACGTCGAGGGCCTGGAGCGAGTCGCCCCCGGCGTCGAGGAAGTCGGCGTCCGCGTCGAGGTCGGGCCGGCCGAGGACCGTCCGGAACACCCCCAGCACCCGCTCCGGCAGGGTCCGCGCGTCGGCGGGCACGGCCGGCGGGCGCGACCGCTCGGCGAGCGTACGCTCCAGCCAGCTCTCCAGCGCCCGCCGGTCCACCTTGCCGTTGCCGGTCAGCGGCAGCGCGTCCCGTACGACGACGTGCCGGGGCACGTGGGCGCGGGGCAGCAGCCGGCGCAGGTGCGCGCGCACCTGCGGCTCGGTCACCTCCGCGTCGGCGGCGAGGAAGAGGGCCAGCGACTTGCCCCGTTGCTCGCGGGCCAGCAGGACCTTCGCCTGCCGTACGCCGGGCAGCCGGGTGGCGGCGGCCTCGATCTCACCCGCCTCGATCCGCACGCCGTTGACCTTGAGCTGGTGGTCGCGGCGGCCGGCGAAGTGCAGGCGGCCGTCGGCGGCGATCCGGCCGAGGTCGCCGGTGCGGTAGAGCCGTGGGCCCGGGATGCCGGGCAGCGGGTTGGGCACGAACACCTCGGCCGTCCGGGCCGGGTCGCCGACGTAGCCCTCGCCGAGGCACACGCCGCCGATGACGATCTCGCCGGTCTCGCCGGGCGGCAGGGGCCGCAGCTCGTCGTCCACCACGGCGGCGTGGCAGTTGTCGATGGGCCGGCCGATGGGGATGACGTCGCCGTCGGTACGGGAGACGGTGTGGAAGATCATGCCGATCGACGCCTCGGTCGGGCCGTAGCCGTTGGTGACCGCCACTCCCGGCACCAGCTCGACCAGCCGGTGCACCGCCCACGGGTCGATCTCCTCGCCGCCGACGATCACGTTGCGCAGCGAGGCGACGCCCCGCCGGGCGGCCGGATCCCGGTCCAGGACCGAGACCAGCGCGCCGAGCACGCTCGGCACGAAGTCGGTCATCGTGACGGCCTCGTCGGCGATCGTCCGGACGGTCCGCTCCACGTCGAGGAAGCCGCCCTCGACCGGCACCACCGTGCGACCGCCGGTGGTCAGTGGCCAGAACATCTGCCACACCGAGGAGTCGAAGGTGTGCCGGCTGTTCTGGAGCACCACCTCGGCACCCGTGGCCGCGAAGTGGCGGGTCATGAACACCAGCCGGTTGGCGATCCCGTCGTGCCGGTTCAGCGCGCACTTCGGCGTACCGGTGGTGCCGGAGGTGAAGATGCCGTAGATCAGGTCGGCCGGGCCGAGCGGCACGCCGGGCCGGCGGCGGGTCGGCGTGACGTCGTCGAGGTCCACCGGCAGGCAGGGGACGTCGCCGGTGTCGGGGCGGGGGTCGGCGCCGCGTACCACCGCGAGCCGGGGCCGGATCACCCGCAGCGAGGCGTGCAGCCGGTCCACCGGCCAGCCGGGATCGACGGGTACGAAGGCGGCGCCGAGCTTCATCAGCGCGAGGTCGACGACGGGCAGTTCGAGCCCGTCGGCGAGCAGGACGGGCACCAGGTCGCCCCGGCGGATCCCCCGCGTGGCGAGGGTGGCGGCGACGCCGTTGGCCAGGTCGTCGAGTTCCCGGTAGGTCAGCGAGCGGCCCCGGAACGACACCGCCCGGCGCTGCGGGTGCAGGTCGACGCGCTGTTCGATCATGGCCGGCACCGGCAGGAAGGACCCGTCGTGCTGTGACGCGGCCCCGACGGCCGCCGGAGGCGTGGCGGTGTACCGGTACGTCGTCCCGTCGCAGACGGAAGCCGCCGCCGCGGATCCGGTGTCGCCCGCCGTCATCACGCCTCCTGTCCCCGAGCCCGCCCGGCCAGTGCACCGCAGAAGGGACGAATCCGCACCGACGCACGGCAAGGCAACTTATCGCCCCTGGTCTATGGTCTGGCCGCTGGTGAAGGACACTAGAGGGCTGATCGACGGCAGGGAATATGCAACTTTCTGCTACATCGATTTCCATCGCTCGGGAGTGGCGACCGGGGCCGGCGCCCGCCGGCCACCCGTCGACCATCCGGCGGACAGGCCCCCCACCAGGCGATCCTTCGCGCCCACGGCGGCAGGCGCGCAGATCCGACGCCCGCCACCGGCCGCACGGGCCGGCGGGCGGCGGGGGCGGACGGCCCGACCGCGCCAAGGGGGCGAGCAGGTGCGATGACGGACGGTAGCGGGCGGGGCGACCATGGCGGGCACGCGCGGGGGCCCGGCCGGACGAGCCGGCCGGGCCCCGAGGGTGGTTCGGTTCAGCCGCCGAGGCTCGCCGCCGCGGAGGCGATCGCCGGGGCGAAGGTGCTCACCTGGGTGTAGACGCCGGGGTAGGAGGGGCGGGCGCAGCCGTTGCCCCAGCTCACGATCCCGACCTGGATCCAGGCGTTGCTCGCGTCACGCCGGAACATCGGGCCGCCCGAGTCCCCCTGGCAGGTGTCGATGCCGCCGCTGGCGTAGCCGGCGCAGATCTCCTCGCTCGGGATGATGTCGCCCCCGTAGTACGAGTTGCAGGTGGCGTCGTCGACGAAGGGCACGGTCGCCTTGCGCAGGTAGCGCTGCTGCGCCCCGCCCTCGCGGGTGGCGCCCCAGCCGGCGACCGTGAAGGTGCCGTTGTCGTACGCGGTGCTGGTGGCGATCTTCAGCGTCGGGAGCGTGGTGACCGGCGTGGCCAGCCGGATCAGGGCCCAGTCCTTGCCGTAGCCGTTGTAGCCGGGCGCCCGGTAGACGTAGTTCGAGCGCACCTGGATCCGGCTCGACGACTGGAGGTCCACCACGCCGAGGGTGGCGGTGATGCTGGTGTTCGTACCGGTCGCGCCGACGCAGTGCGCGGCCGTCAGCACCAGGCGCGAACTGTAGAGCGAACCGCCGCAGCCCATCGAGAGCCGGACCATGAAGGGGAACTCGCCCTGCGCGGCCAGCGTCCCGCCCACGACGTACGGGGTGACCTCGGGCGCGGGCCTGGCGGAGGCCGGAACGGCCAGGACGAACGAGCCGGCGGTGACCGCCACCAGCGCGGCGGCCAACCGGCCGACGAGTGTGCGCCAACGGACCATGGGAGCCTCCCGAACCCTCGCGCCGCGCCGAGGCGGCGCACCGGAAACCGATGGCGGGAGCATATGGATAACTGTCGATGAGTGCACATCCCGCGTCGGTCATACCGCCCGACCGGGAGCTGCCGGCGGCACCGGGCGCCGCCCGTTTTGCGCCGGGACGGCCCGGGTACGGCGTGCACATGGACACGAACACGAAGGCACACCTGGTTGGCGGACCCCGCGACGGCAGCACCATCGACACGGGCGGCGACGCCCTCGTGGAGGTGGAACTCGACGGCATGATGCACCGCTACGTCCGCACCACGAAGCAGCACGAGGACGGCACGATCTACAACTACGACGGGATGGTGGCCCCGGACGGCGGGGAGCCCGGCGTCGAGGACCCGCAGGCCCGGGTGGCCTCCCCGAAGGCGGACGCGGAGGGCCACGGCGGGAAGCACTGACCTGCGGATCAGCCCCGGCCGGACACGGATGAACCGCGGCCGGCCGGGTAAGCGGCCGGCGACCTGGTGGAACGACCGAAGGTCGCGAGACCCCGCGACCCGGCGCGCGGGCGGGCGGCGCAGGCCGGCCCGCCCGGGCGTACGGTCAGTTGGTGCTGATCCAGTTCCAGGCCGACATGACCCACTCGGTCTGCTGGAGATAGGCGACCCCGAGACCGGCCAGGAAGACCGCCGTCACCAGGTGCGCGCCCCGCGCGCTGCGCCGGATCCGGCCCAGCTGCCGCTCCAGCACCACCCGGCCGAGCAGCCGGGCCAGCGCGAAGAGACCGGCGGCCACCAGCAGGCTCAGCAGGAAGATCAGGAACGGACCGCCCAGGTTCCCACCGCCCGAGATGGCCCAGATCCCCCAGCAGACGAAGGCGAAGAGCGCGCCGGCCGCACTCCACTCGCCGCCGCGCTTCAACTGCTCGACGTGCCAGCTCAGCGGCCGGCGCGGCGCCGGCCCGTCCGGCCATCCCGTACCCGTCGGCTCGTGCTCGACGACGGGGAACGGCTCCGTGCGCGACGTACGGGACTGGCCGACCGAGGCCACTCCCCGCTGGAACGCGTCGCGCTGCGGCGGCACCCCGACACCGGGCTGCGGCGGCACCTCGACGGTCCGCTCGGCCCACGGCTGCGTCTGGTCGGCCATCTCGTCCCCTCCCCTGGACCGACGGCGACCACCGGCCGCCGTCCGTTCCGAGGGTAGCCAGCCGGCAAACCGGTCGCCGAGGCCGCACCGGGCACGAGCACCGGTCACCAGCCCGAACCGGGCCGGCGGGGCCCGGCGACGGCCGGCGGACGCACTGTCGTGACCGAGGTCACCAGACCCCGGCCAGCCACGCGCCGGCGAGAGCCGCAGCCGGCACCGATCGGCCCGGGGCGGTACGGTCGGCTCATGGGGGACACGGAGCGCCGCCGGCGCCGGCTACGGCACCCGACCGGTGAGACGCGCGGGGCCGAGGGCCCGAACGCGACGACCGCCGGGGTGCACGACGGCCCCGAGCCGCCGCGGGGCCGCCGGAGCGGCCCGGGCGACGAGGGCGACCGCGGCCTGCGTGGTCTCGTCGGCCCCGGCTCCTCCCAGGTGAGCGTGACCGCCGCGATGCGGGCCCGCGACGCCTCCCGCCCCACCGACGAGGACCTGGCCGCGGCCGAGGAACGCGTGGTGCTCATCCGCCGCAACTGGACGCCCCGCGAGGACCTCCCCCGCCGCGCACCGCAGACCCAGGCAGGAAACGGCCCCCCGGGAGCGTGATCCCGCACCGCCCGGCCGCCAGGGCGACCGACAGCGCGGTCAGGGCAGGGCAGGCAGCTGCCGGGTGGCCTCGTAGTCGGCCATCTGGGCGATCCGGCGGGCGTGCCGCTCGTTGCCAGAGAACGGGGTGGTCAGGAACGCCTCGACGATGGCGGTGGCCTCGTCCAGCGTGTGCTGGCGGGCGCCGACCGCGACGACGTTCGCGTCGTTGTGCTCGCGGGCCAGCTGGGCGGTGTCGATGCTCCAGGCGAGGGCCGCCCGGACACCGGCCACCTTGTTCGCGGCGATCTGCTCGCCGTTGCCCGAGCCGCCGATGACCACCCCGAGGCTGCCGGCGTCAGCCACCACCCGGTCACCGGTGTGCAGGCAGAAGGCCGGATAGTCGTCGTCCGGGTCGTAGGCGTGCGGGCCGACGTCGACCACGTCGTGCCCCTCCTTGGTCAGGTGGTTGACCAGGTGCACCTTCAACTCGAAACCGGCGTGGTCGGATCCCAGGTAGACGCGCATACCGCGCAGTCTGTCAGGCGCGCCTCCGGGACGACGCGCGGGCGGCGCCCCGGAGGCGGATTCGTCACACGATCAGCGGGACAGCTCGGCGACCACCAGGCCGCCGCGCGCCTTCGGGGTGAACCACGTGCTCTTGCGCGGCATCTTCTCCCGCGCCAGGTTGACCGCGACGAAGTCGTCCACCGTCACCGGGGCGACGAGCACCGCCAGCTCCGCCCGGCCGGCGTCGACCTCGCCCGTCAGCCAGCTCGCCGGGTAGTCGCCGCCGACATAGGTGATCCGCTTGTCGCCCGGGTCGAGCCCGAGCGCGTCGCGCAGCAGCAGCCGCTCGACCAGGGCGTGGTCCAGGTTCTCCAGCCGGTTGTCGCCGACGTGCGGCAGGGTGACCGCGTACCCCTGCCCGGCGAGACGGAGGTGGACGGTGCCACCGCCCGCCGGGACCTCGACCGGGCCGTCGATCGGGCTGATCTGCGCGCCGGCGGCGCGCAGCCGGGCGAGCAGGTCGTCGGCGCTGGTGGTCAGCTCGCTGACCAGCCGGTTGTAGGGCTGGATCGCCACCGACGCCGGGGTCGTGATCACCGACAGGAAGCGCGGCAGTCCGCCGGTCTGCGCGGCCAGGCTGCGGTGGTTGCCGTCGGCCACGACCAGCTCGCCGCCGCCCGCCAGCGCGGTCAGCTCGTCCTGTTCGGGGCCCGGCCCGAGCAGCCAGATGGCGTGGGTGCGGCCGGCCTGGTCGGTGTCGGTCGCCGCCGGCGCCCCGGCCGCGTCGGTCGCCGCCGCGAGGGCGGCGTGCAGCTCGTCGCCACGCCCGGTCTGCAGCAGGAGTACGGGCGACAGCAGGTGACCCAGCGCCTCGGCGAGGGCGACCCGCTCGCGCACCTTGGCGATGAAGACGTCCTCGTTGCGGATGACCAGACCGGGCTCGTCGGCCCGGGTGGAGATCTGGTTGGTGTCGACCATGGCGAAGAGCCCGTACGCGTGCTCCTCCCCCGGCGCGCTGATCCGGTAGAGGACCACGACCTGCTCAGCCGGGGTGTAGCTGCCGTCGGCCTTCGCCTCGGCCAGGCGGGCCACCGCGTCCGGCAGGGCGTCGAGGAACGACTTCCCCAGGCTCTCCGGCGCCCGGTGCGGCATCTCGATGCCGAGGGCACTGTGCGGGTTCGCCTCGATGATCGCGGTGATCTCCGCGTCGTCGGCGAACTCGTCGTAGTTCTGCGCGCCGGTGCCGCCAGTGGTGATCCAGGCCCGGGCGATCGGATGCACGACCGTCATGTGCGAAGACGCTACCGGCGACGCGGGTCCCGCCGACGCGGGACCCGCGCGGGGTCCACCAGATGAAAGAGCTACCGGGCGGCGCCGGGCTCAGGCGGTGCGGTCGGGCTGTCCCGCCGCCCGGCGGTGCCGACCGCCCGGCGTGGGAGCGCCCGCCGGTCGCCGGCCCGGCGCACCCGGCCCGGCGGGAACGATCCTGCGGGGCCCGGCCGAGGTCGCCGGCACCGGCCGGTGTTCGGCGGGCACCACGGGCCGCTCGGCGGGCACGGGCTGCTCGGCGGGCACGACGGGCCGGTGCTCGGCGGGCACGACGGGCACGACCGGCCGGTGCCCGGCCGGCGGGGTGAGCCGGGAGGTGACCGGCACGCGGGCGACACCGACCACGATCGGCGGGGCGAGCAGGTCCACCATGTGGGCGGGAAGGTCGGGGCGGACCGCCGGCCAGCGGGAGTCGTCGACCGACCAGTACGCCGTGTCCGGGCGCTCGGTCACCCCCTCCCGGGTCGACGGATCGTCACCGGGCACACGGTGCTTGGCCATCGGAACTGCCTCCACGAGCTGCGGGGTGCGGCCCTGCGGGTCGCTGCGGCGGACACCGGGGCCAACGATCCCGCCGCCGTCCCGGTGACGCCCCGCACCCCTCCCCGCCTGGTCCCCGCCCCGCGACGGGCGATGGGTCCACCCGCCGCCGGGCGAGAGGCCCACCGCCGGGCGAGAGGCCCACCGCCGGGCGAGAGGCCCACCGCCGGGCGAAGGGCCACGGCCAGGCAGGGCCACGGCCAGGCAGGGCCGACGGCCGGGCGAGGGCCCACGGCCGGGAAGCCGACGCGGGCCCTCGACCAGAGCGGGGCGGTTCGACCAGAGCGGGGGCGGTCAGTCGAAGATCGGGTCGCGGTCCCGGGAACGCTTCAGCTCGTAGAAGCCCGGGGTCCCGGCGACCAGCAGGACGCCGTCCCAGAGCCGGCCGGCGGCCTCGCCCTTCGGCGCCGGGGTGACCACCGGGCCGAAGAAGGCGACCGTGCCGCCGTCCGGGCCGGGCGCGTGGATCACCGGGGTGCCGACGTCGGTGCCGACCGGACGCATGCCGGCCTCGTGGCTGGCCCGCAGCGCCTTGTCGTGGTCGGTGCCCTCGGCCGCGTCGGCCAGCGCCGGGTCGAGCCCGACCTCGGTCAGCGCGGCCACGAACAGTTCCCGCCCGAGCTTCTCCCGCCCGAGGTGGATCCGGGTGCCCAGCGCGGTGTAGAGCTTGCGTACGGCGTCCTGGCCGTACCGCTCCTCCACCGCGATGCAGACGCGCACCGGGCCCCAGCCGGTCCGCATCAGTTCCTGGTACTGCTCGGGCAGCTCCCGGCCCTCGTTGAGCACCGACAGGCTCATCACGCGGAACCGGACGTCCACGTCCCGAACCCGCTCCACCTCCAGCAGCCAACGGGAGGTGATCCACGCCCACGGGCAGAGAGGGTCGAAGAACATGTCTACGGCGGCACGCTCGCTCACGGCTGGTCCCTTCACGACGGATGCGCCGGCTTCCCGGCGCCTTCTGCGATCCTCACCCCCACGGGCATCGACCGACAGCAGAATGAGAGCGTGACCTCGCCCACCACGGGGTGTTCGTGCATGGAAGACTCGAATCCGGCCGCCACGAACGGCCGATGACGGCGCCAAGAGGCGTGCGGCGAGACGGGATGGAGACGAAAAGTGCCGGGAGTGCGCAACCTGACGCAGGTCGAGGCCACCGAGCGGGCCCGCCTGCTCGACGTGACCGGATACGACATCAGTCTGGACCTCTCGTCCGCCGTACGGGCGGCGGAGGGTCGCACCTTCCGCTCGACCACCGAGGTCCGGTTCCGGTGCGCGCAACCCGGCGCGAGCACCTTCATCGAAGTTGCCGCCGACTCCGTACGGTCCGCGACGCTGAACGGCGCCCCGGTGGACCTGAGCGACTGGTCGGCCGAGAAGGGCCTGACCCTGTCGGGACTGGACAGCGACAACACGCTGGTCGTCGAGGCGGACTTCGCGTACTCGAACAGCGGGCAGGGCCTGCACCGCAGCGTCGACCCGGTCGACGGCGAGACCTACCTCTACAGCCAGTTCGAGACGGCCGACGCCCAGCGGGTCTTCGCCTGCTTCGACCAGCCCGACCTGAAGAGCGTCTACACCTGGCACGCCACCGTCCCGGACCACTGGAAGGTGGTCTCGAACATGCCGGTGGAGCGGGAGGAGGCGGCGGGCGAGGGGCTGAAGACGGTCCACTTCCCCACCTCGGTGCGGATGAGCACCTACATCACCGCTCTCTGCGCGGGGCCGTACCACGAGGTGCGCGACACCCACGACGGCATCGACCTGGGGGCGTTCTGCCGGGCCTCGATGGCGCAGCACCTCGACTCGGACGACCTCTTCCTGGTCACCAAGCAGGGCTTCGACTTCTTCCACGAGCAGTTCGGCGTGCGCTACCCGCTGCCCAAGTACGACCAGCTGTGGGTGCCCGACTTCAACGCCGGCGCGATGGAGAACTTCGGCTGCGTCACGCACGCCGAGGCGCACTACCTCTTCCGCTCCCAGGTGACCGACTACGAGTACGAGCAGCGGGCGAACACGATCCTGCACGAGCTGGCGCACATGTGGTTCGGTGACCTGGTCACCATGCGCTGGTGGAACGACCTGTGGCTGAACGAGTCGTTCGCCGAGTGGGCCAGCCACTGGTGCAACACCCACGCCACCCGCTTCACCGAGGCCTGGACGACCTTCCTGTCGATCCGGAAGAACTGGGGCTACCGTCAGGACCAGCTCTCCTCCACCCACCCGGTCTACTGCGAGATGCCGGACCTGGAGGCCGTCGAGGTCAACTTCGACGGCATCACCTACGCCAAGGGCGCGAGCGTGCTCAAGCAGCTGGTCGCGTACGTGGGTGAGGAGCCGTTCCTGGCCGGGCTGCGGGCCTACTTCGCCAAGCACGCCTGGGGCAACGCCACCTTCGACGACCTGCTCAGCGAGCTGGAGACGGCCTCCGGCCGGGAGCTGCGCAAGTTCGCCGCCCAGTGGCTGGAGACGGCGCAGGTCAACACCCTGCGGCCGGAGCTGACGATCGGCGCGGACGGCAGCTACGAGCAGGTGGTCGTGCTCCAGGAGGCGCCGGCCGGGCACCCGACGCTGCGTACGCACCGGATCGGGGTGGGTCTCTACGACCTGACCGACGGCCGGCTGGTGCGCCGCGAGCGCCACGAGGTCGACGTCACCGGGGAGCGGACCGAGGTGTCCGCGCTGCGCGGCGTGCCCGCCGCCGACGTGCTGCTGCTCAACGACGACGACCTCACCTACACCAAGCTGCGCCTCGACGAGCGGTCGATGGCCACCGTGGTGCAGCACATCGCCGGCTTCGAGTCGTCGCTGGCCCGCGCGCTGTGCTGGACCGCCGCCTGGGACATGACCCGCGACGCGGAGCTGGCCGCCCGCGACTACGTGGCGCTGGTGCTGGCGGGGCTGCCCGCCGAGACCGACATCAACCTGGTCAACGCCGCCCTGCGCCAGACCATCACGACGCTCACCTACTACGCCGACCCGGCGTGGGCGCCGACCGGCTGGGCGCAGCTGGCCCGCACCGCGCGTACGGCGCTGGCGGCGGCGGAGCCGGGCAGCGGATTCCAGCTGACCTGGGCCCGCGCGTACGCCAAGGCGGCCCGCTCGGCCGAGGACCTGGCGACCCTGCGCGGCTGGCTGGCCGGCAACGACGTCCCGGCCGGCCTGTCCATCGACACCGAGCTGCGCTGGGCGCTGCTGGACGCGCTGGTCGCCAACGGCGCGGCCGGGACCGCCGAGATCGAGGCCGAGCTGGCCGGCGACCGGACGTCGAGCGGCGAGCGGGAGGCCGCGTACGCGCACGCGCTGCTGCCGACGGCGGAGAACAAGGCCGCCGTGTGGGCCGAGCTGACGGGCCCGGAGGCGCTGCCGAACTGGCGCAACCGGGCACTGTTGCAGGGCTTCATCCACCCGGCGCAGGACGAGCTGATCGCGCCCTACCGGGAGAAGTACTTCGCCGTGGTGGACCAGGTCTGGGGCAGCCGGGACAGCGAGCCGGCGCAGGAGTTCGTCCAGCTGGCGTACCCGATGTTCCTGGTGGACGACGAGACGGTGGCGGCCACCGACGCGTGGCTGGCCGGCGACGGTCAGCCGGCGTCGCTGCGCCGGCTGGTGGCGGAGGGCCGCGACGGCGTCGTCCGCGCCCTGCGGGCCCGCGAGCGGGACGCCCGCAGCGCCTGACGTAAGCGTCAGCACACGGTGAAGCCCGGTCCGCGTGGCGGACCGGGCTTCACCGTGGTGGTGCGGGTCGTCTCCGGACGGTCAGCCCTTGCCGGCGTGGCTGGCGAGCTGGTCGAGGCCGATGATGATGCCGCCGGTCAGGTCGCCGCCGCCGAACGCCGCCACCATGGAGAGCGCGGCGAGCCGGGCGTAGGTGTCGGGGATGCGCTTGCGGGCGTGCCGCCCGGTGACGATCTCCAGCTGCCGCTGGTTGGGCGACACGGCGATCAGGACCGACTTGTCGGGCTCGGCGAGCTGGCGGTGCAGCCGCTCGGCGTGCTCCCGGATCGGCTCGTCGAGGCCGCCGACGAACACCGAGAAGACCAGGCCGGTGCCCTGGTCGGCCAGGCGCAGGGCCTCGTCGATGCGCAGCAGCTGGCGGGTCGAGAACGGCCCGTCCAGCACCTCGGGCGGGTTACCCGTCCCGGCCTGCTTCTCACCAACGGTCACTTGCGCCTCCGGTTCCACCGGCCGGCGCCTCGATGCCGGCCTGCTCCTGCTTGCGGCTGGTCAGCGCCGGCGCCTGCGCGCCCGCTGCCAGGGCGGTGCCGGCCGAGTCGGCCAGCTGCTCCGGCCGGCCCAGGAACCAGACCGGAGTGAAGTCGAAGGGCCGGCCCGGCCGGTAGCGCCTGGCGCCGCCACCGCCGCCGCCACGGCTACCGGCGTACGCCAGACCGGCGATCACCAGCACCGCGGCCGCCGGGATGCCGACGAAGACCAGCAACGTCTCGGTTACAGACAATCCCAACGCCCCCAGGCGGAAGAAGAGACCTCAAGGATCCGGGTCGGGTGGACGATCATGGCGCCGACCGCCCGACACCGTCGCCATTCACGTTAGCGGAGCCCACGGCCCGCCAGATTGCGGGGTGGCGATCCCATCCGCCACTGGAGTGCTCCAGTTGCGCAGCCGTGGCGATCAACCTCGCGTCGTCGCCGTACCGACCGGTCAGCAGGACCCCCACGGGCAGCCCCTCGGCGGTGACGCCCACCGGCAGGGAGACGGACGGATCACCCGTGACGTTGAACACGGCGCAGTACGGCGAGAAGCGACGTTGCCGGTCGAAGTCCTCGGCCGGGTCGCCGCCTTCGGTGAACCAGCCCAGCGGCGCCTGCGGCGCGGCGAGGGTGGGACAGAGCAGCAGGTCACAGCCGGCGGTACGGCGCACACCGAGGCGTACCTGCGCCTGGAGTTCGCCGAGCGTGGCGGTGAGGGTGCCGGCGGAGATCTCCGCCGCCCGGGCCCGCAGGTGCCGGGTCAGCGGCAGCAGCGCGCTCTCCCGCCCCGGCGGCACGGGCGCGAGCGCCAGCACGTACCAGACGATCTCGAACAGCGGCCACACGGCGGGCCCGAGGGGCGCGGGGACGTCGACCACCTCGTGGCCGGCGGCGGTGAGCAGCGCCGCCGCCCGGTCCACGGCGGCGAGGCAGTCGGGGTGCACCGGCTCGTCGGCGAGCATCGGGGCGGTGAACCGCCCGACGCGCAGCCGCCCCGGGTCGGCCGCCCGGGCCGCGCCGAGCCAGCCGCCGGCGGGCGGGTCGGGCGCCAGGTAGGGCTCGCCGGGCACCGGCCGGGCCAGCACGTCGAGCAGCGCCGCCACGTCGGCGACCGTACGCCCGATCGGGCCGTTGGTGGGCAGGCCGTAGGCGCCGAAGCCGACCGGCCCGCCGGAGACCAGGCCGCGGCTCGGCTTGTAGCCGACCAGGCCGCACAGCGAGGCGGGGATGCGCAGCGAGCCGCCGCCGTCGGAGCCCTGGGCGACCGGCACCAGCCCGGCCGCGACGGCCGCCGCCGCTCCTCCGCTGGAGCCGCCGGCGGTGTACGCCAGGTCCCACGGGTTGCGGGCCGGGGGCGCGACCAGCCCCTCGGAGTAGAGCGAACAGCCCAGCTCCGACGTGGTGGTCTTGCCCAGGCTCACCAGCCCGGCCCGCGCCATGAACCGGACCACGTCGGCGTCCACCGGCGGCACGAAGTCGGCGAACGCCGCCGAGCCGAAGGTGGTGCGCACCCCGGCGGTGAGGGTCAGGTCCTTGATGGCGGTCGGTACGCCGTGCAGGGGGCCGCGCTCGTCGGCGGGTACGGCGTCGGCCGCGCGGGCCGCCACGCGGGCCCGCTCGCTGGTGACCGTGACGAACGCGCCGACGGTGTCGCCGAGCGCGTCGACCCGGGTCAGGTGGTGCTCGACCAGCTCGACGCTGGACAGCTCGCCGCGCGCGATCGCGGCGGCCTGCTCCAGCGCGGTCAGGTCGTGCGGCTCGGCCATCCCCTCATCCTGCCCGCCCGTGTCCCGCTGCGCCGCGCGACACGGCCGGCCGCCGGGCGCGACGCGCCCAGTTCCTCTGCCCGGCCCCCAAGGCTCGACGATCGAGGAGTACCGGGACACCTGCCCGCACTCCTGAGTCCCTCTGCTCCGGAGCCGTCGCGCGCACTGGGGGCCGCGACGGCTCCGGATCTCACCCCTGCCCCGCGGTGCCGAGGAAGCGCAGGGCGTTGCCGCCGAGCAGCAGGTCGCGCTGCTCGGCGCTGAGGAAGTCCGCCTCGCGCACCACCCGGCCGACCGGCCGCTCCCCCAGCGGGTACGGGTAGTCGCTGCCGACGAGCACCCGATCGGCGCCCATCGTGTCGACCAGCAGCCGCAGTGCCGGCGCGGAGAAGACCACCGAGTCCACGCAGAACCGGTCGACGTAGGAGCTGGGCGGGGCGGTGGAGGCACCGCGTACCAGGTCGCCCCGGCGGTGCCAGGCGTTGTCGGCGCGGCCCAGCCAGAACGGGAAGCTGCCGCCGCCGTGCGCGAAGCAGATCCGCAGCGTGTCGGGCACCCGGTCGAAGACGCCGCCGAGGATGAGCGCCAGCACCGACAGGTGCGTCTCGGCGGGCATCCCGGCGAGCCAGCGGGCCATCCACCGGTCCAGCCGGGGGCCGCCCGGCATGTCCCACGGATGCACGAAGACCGGCGCGCCCACCTCGGCGCAGTGCGTCAGGAACTCCACGATGCCGGCGTCGTCCAGGTCGCGGTCGCCGACGTGGTTGCCGATCTCCACCCCGGCGTGCCCGGCCGCGAGGCAGCGGTCCAGTTCGGCGCAGGCCGCCTCCGGGTCCTGCAACGGCACCTGACAGAACGGCACCAGCCGGTCGCCGCCGGCGGCGGTGACTTCCAGGGTCAGGTCGTTGAAGATCCGCGCCACCTTCACCGCCTGGTCGGCGGGACGGTCGTAGCTGAAGAAGACCGGGGTGGGCGAGACGACCTGCACGTCCACGCCGTCGGCGGCCATGTCCCCGAGCCGCGTCGGCGCGTCCCAGCACTCCGCCCCGATCGGGCGGAACTCCGTCTCCCCCACCATGATCATGGCCGCCCGCTCGGAGTCGACGCGCAGCCAGGGCCAACCGGACCCGCCGCACGCCGCGCCGAGGTCCGGCCATCCCTTCGGTACGACGTGCGTGTGCACGTCGACCACCGGAGGCCGCCCCTGCCCGGGCCCGGCAGGCATCAGCCCTTGCCCGGGTGCAGCGCGCCGCAGTTCGCGCAGGTACGCGCGGCCTCGTCGGCGTAGAACGCCGCGAAGACCGGCGGCAGGTCGGCGGCGATGTCCCGGACCTGCAACTCGACCTCGTGCACCTTGTGCCCGCACTCGGTGCAGTACCACTGGAACTTCTCCAGCGTGCCCTCCTCGCGGACCCGCTCCACGACCACGCCGATCGAGCCGGCCTCGGGCCGCTGCGGCGAGTGCGGGGTGTTGCGCGGCAGCATCCACATCTGGCCCTCGCGCACGTGCACCGTACGCGGCCCCTCCGGGAGCATCAGGTTGATGTGCATGTTGCCCTTGACCTGGTAGAAGAACTCCTCGTACGGGTCGACGTGGAAGTCGGTGCGCTGGTTGGGCCCGCCCACCACCATCACGATGAAGTCGTCCCCACCCGGGAACATCTCCTTGTTGCCGACCGGCGGCTTCAGCAGGTGCTGGTTCTCCGCGATCCAGCCGGGGAAGCTGAACGGCTCCGCGATCTCACTCACGACTGACCTCCTGACGGAAGAAGGGCCACGGCCTGGATCTCGATGAGCAGGTGTGGGTGGGGTAGCTGGTGGACGGCGACGGTGGTGCGGGTGGGGCCGGTGGCGTCGAAGTACTCGGCCCAGACCTGGTTGTAGCCGCCGAAGTCGTTCATGTTGACGAGGTAGGTGGTGACCTGGACGAGGTCGGTCAGGTCGGCGCCGACGGTCTTCAGCAGGTCGGCGATGTTGTCGATGACGGCGCGGGTCTGGGCGCGGATGTCGAGGTTGGTGGTGCCGAGCTCGTCGACCTGCACGCCGGCGAAGGTGTTGTCGGGGCGGCGGCTGGAGGTGCCGGAGACGAAGACGAAGCCGCCGGCAACCTTGACGTGGGGAAACGCGCCTCGGGGTACGGCTTTGCCGGCGACGACGTGCGCCTGCGTGCCCGTGCCGTGGCCTGCGCGCGTGTCGGGGCCGGCTGTCGTGCCGTGGTTCGCGGTCGTGTCGTGGTTGGTGGTCATGCTGCTGCTCGCAGGGAAATGGTGCCGAGGTGTTCGACGACGACGCGGACGTGGGCGCCGGGTTTCAGGGGGACGGCGGCGGTGGCGGCACCGGCGAGGAACACCCACCCTTCGCGCAGGCGTACGCCGTGGCGTCCGGCCAGCCGGATGCCCTCGTCCAAGGCGCGGCGGGGGTCGCCGAGGATCGCGGCGGTGGAGCCGACCTGCGCGACCCGTCCGTCGATCTCCAGCAGCACACCCAGGTTGTCCAGGCCGTCGGGCACGGGTGACCAGGCGCCGATGGTGAACGCGGCGGCGGAGGTGTTGTCGGCGATCACATCCGGTAGGGAGAAGCTGAAGTTGGCGTAGCGGGAGTCGATGATCTCGATCGCCGGCGCGACGGCGCGGACGGCGTCGGTGAAGTCCCCGACCGGCTCGCCGGGTTCGGGCAGGCGGTCGAGCAGGAACGCCACCTCCGGCTCGACGCGGGGGTGGATGAACCTGCTCGGGTCGAGGGTGCCGCCGTCGGGAACACGCATGGTGTCGGTGAGGCGGCCCCAGATGACCTCGTCCACGCCGACCTGCGCCATCTTCGCCTTGCTGGTCAGGCCCATCTTCAACCCGACCAGGCGCTCACCCCGGTCGAGGCGACGCTGGATCAACGCGGTCTGCACCGCGTACGCCGCATCCACATCGAGACCGGTCTCGGCGGCCAGTTGTGGGATGGCGGTGGCGGTGTCGGCCGCCACGCCCAACCGCTCGGCGATACCGGCGGTGTCCGGCCCGATCATGGCTTCTCCCTCGTTCGCGACTGCGCGGCTCGCACACCCGGCTCGATCCTCACGCTCACTGTCTCGCGCCCGTCTGCGCGCGACCTTCGGCGAGGTCCAGTGCCACGTCCACGATCATGTCTTCCTGCCCGCCGACCATCCGACGGCGTCCCAACTCGACCAGGATCGACCGCACGTCCACCCCGTACTTGTCCGAGGCGCGTTCGGCATGCCGCAGGAAACTCGAATACACCCCGGCGTAGCCGAGGGACAGGGTTTCCCGGTCGACCTGCACGGGCCGGTCCTGCAACGGGCGCACGATGTCGTCGGCGGCGTCCATCAGGGCGAACACGTCACAACCGTGCTCCCACCCGTGCAACTCCGCCACGGCCACGAACACCTCCAACGGCGCATTCCCGGCCCCGGCGCCCTGCCCGGCCAGCGACGCGTCGACCCGCACGGTGCGCCCATGGCTCGCCTGGTCGCTCACCGCGGCGTCGCCGAGAATCCGGCCGTGCTCGACCGCCACCACGCTGTTGGCGACGCCGAGGGACAGGTTGTGGTGGGCGTGGATACCGATCTGCGTATCCGGTGCCAACACCTGCCGGTACGCGTCCACCCGCTGCGCCACGTCCGACATGAGCAGTCGGCCGCCAGAGTCGGTGACGTAGACACAGTGCGCCCCGTACGACTCCATCAGCTTCGCCTGCCCCGCCAGACCGGCCGGATCGTTCATGTGCGACATCATCAGGAACCCGGACACGTCCATGCCGTTCTCCCGCGCCCACGCGATGTGCTGCGCCGAGATGTCGGCCTCCGTGCAGTGCGTCGCGATCCGCACACTCGTCACGCCCAGGGCCTTCGCCGCCTTCAAGTCGGCGATGGTGCCGATGCCGGGCAGCAGCAGGGTGGTGAGTTTCGCGTTCGTCATCACCTCGGCCGCCGCCGAAATCCAGTCGGCGTCACTGGCCGCACCATGGCCGTAGTTGACACTCGAACCGGCCAGCCCGTCACCGTGGGCGACCTCGATCGCCGCCACCCCGGCCGCATCGAGCGCGGCGGCGATCGTACGGACCTGCTCCACGGTGTACCGGTGAGCCACGGCGTGCATGCCGTCGCGCAACGTCACGTCCTGGATGTACAGATCAGTCACGACAGCACCCCCGAAGCAGCCTCGGAACGCACCGCCACCAGCCGCTCCGCCGTACGCAACGCCGCCGACGTCATGATGTCCAGATTCCCCGCGTACGCCGGCAGGTAATGCCCCGCACCGGAGACCTCCAGGAACACCGACACCTGCAACCCGCTCAGACGCCGCCCCAACGACGGCACATACGCGTCCACGAGGTCGAACTGCACGTCCTGCTTCAGGCGGTAGCCCGGCACGTACTCCTGCACCGCCGCCACCATCTCCGCCACCGACCCGGCGATCGCCGCCCGATCCGCGTCAGCGTCCTCACACAGGCAGTACACCGTGTCGCGCATCAACAACGGCGGATCCGCCGGATTCAACACGATGATCGCCTTACCACGATCAGCGCCACCGACCACCTCGATCGCCCGCGCCGTCGTCTCCGTGAACTCGTCGATGTTCGCCCGCGTCCCCGGCCCCGCCGACCTCGACGCGATCGACGCCACGATCTCCCCGTACACCACCGGCGTAACCCGACCGACGGCCGCGACGATCGGCACCGTCGCCTGCCCACCACACGTCACCATGTTCACGTTCCGCTGATGCAGATGCTCGTCCAGATTCACCGGCGGCACCACATACGGACCGATCGCCGCCGGCGTCAGATCCACCACGAGGCGACCATGCGCCGCCAACACCGCATCGTTACGCCGATGCGCACCCGCCGACGTGGCATCAAACACCAACTCCACCTCGGCGAACTCCGGCATCGCCACGAGACCGTCGACGCCCTCGGCAGTCGTCGCCACACCAAGCCTGCGGGCCCGCGCCAGGCCGTCGGAGGCGGGGTCGATACCCACCATCGCCACCATCCGCAGCGACTCCGACAACCGCAGCACCTTGATCATCAAATCGGTACCGATGTTGCCCGACCCGATCACCGCAACCCCGACGCTCACGACGCCTCCTTCGAGAAGCACGTGCGGACAGAGCCCAGACCGGAGATCCGCGCCTCGTACGCCGCGCCGGGCGTCACCGGCACCATCGGGCCGAGCGCGCCGGACAGCACCACGTCCCCGGCGCGCAGCGGGTCACCCGAGCGGGCCATCGTCTGCGCCAGCCACTGCACCGCGTGCAACGGATTGCCCAGGCACGCCGCCCCTGCGCCGACCGACACAGGCTCCCCGGCCTGTTCGAGGACCATCCCGCACAGCCTCAGGTCCACGTCGGCGAGCCGACGCGGCGTGGTGCCGAGCACGAACAGGCCGCTGGAGGCGTTGTCCGCCACCGTGTCCACGATCGAGATGTCCCACCCCGCCACCCGCGAATCCACGATCTCGATCGCCGGCAACACATGATCCACCGCCCGGATCACATCCGCACTGGTGATCCGCTCATCCGGCAGATCCGCGCCCAACACGAACGCGACCTCCGCCTCCACCCGAGGCTGCAACAGCCGGCCCATCGACACCTCGGCCCCGTCGGGCACCGCCATGTCATCGAGCAGCACACCGAAGTCCGGCTGGAACACGCCGAACGACTCCTGCACCGCCCGCGACGTCAACCCGATCTTCGCGCCCACGCGCCGGTGACCCCGCTGCAACCACTGCCGTGCCTGAAGCTGCTGCACCAGATAGGCCGACGTGACGTCGCCCTCCGGCAACAGCCGCCCCCGCAGCGGCGGACACGGCTTACCGCTCTCCCGCGCCTCGACCAGATCCCTGGCGGCGGCCTCGTAGTCGACGCTCATCTCGGGCTCCTCGCCGCGCTCGCTCATGCCAGGTCCACACAGACGTTGGTCAGTTCCGAATAGAAATCAAGGGAATGCACGCCACCCTCACGCCCGATCCCCGACGCCTTCACCCCACCAAACGGGGTGCGCAGATCACGCAGGAACCACGTGTTCACCCACACGATCCCCGCATCCAACCTCATACCGGCCCGATGCGCCCGACCCACATCCCGCGTCCACACCGCCGCCGCCAACCCGTACTCCGTCCCGTTGGCCAGCGCGAACGCCTCGTCCTCGTCGTCAAAGGGGGCGACGTGCACCACCGGCCCGAAGATCTCCTCACGATTGGTACGCGCATCCGCACCCAACCCCGTCAACACCGTCGGCTGCACATACGCACCACCATCACGCGCATCACCAAACGCAGGCACCCCACCCCCGGCAAGCACCTGCGCCCCCTCACCACGGGCCACGTCGTAGTAGCCGAGGACCTTCTCCCGATGCTGATGCGAAATCAACGGCATGTTCACCGTCGCCTCGTCGGCCGGCCACCCGAACGACAACTCACCAGCCCGCTGCGCCAACCGGGCCGTGAACTCCTCGAACACCGGCCGCTGCACATAAATCCGCTCCGTACAGAGACACACCTGACCACCATTGGTGAAACTCGACCGCACCGAACCCGCCACCGCCGCATCCAGATCCGCATCCGCGAACACCAGACCCGCGTTCTTCCCACCCAACTCGAACGACACCGGCCGCACCCCATCAGCCGCCGCCCGCATGATCGCGCTCCCCGTCGACGACTCACCGGTGAACGTGATCGCGTCGACGTCCGGGTGCCGGGTCAAAAACTCCCCCGCCGAATCCGGACCGAACCCGTGCACCAGATTGAACACACCCTCCGGCACCCCCGCAGCCGCCATCACCTCCGCCAACAACGTCGCCGACGCCGGCGTCTCCTCACTCGGCTTCACCACCACCGCATTACCACAGGCAAGAGCCGGAGCCACCTTCCACGTCAACAGCAGCAACGGCAAATTCCACGGCACAATCACCGCCACCACACCCACCGGCTTACGCACCGCATAATTCAGCGCCCGACCACCCGACGGCGTCACCGTCGTGAACGACTCCGTCGGCGCCGTCGCCACGATCTCCGCAAACGCACGGAAATTCGCCGCACCACGCGGAACATCCAACGTCCGCGCCTGCGAAATCGACTTACCCGTATCCGCCACCTCGGCGGTCACCAGATCATCGAAACGCCGCTCCAACTCATCGGCGACCCGACGCAACACCTCCGCGCGTTCCCGCTCCCCCATCCGACCCCACGGCCCCCGCAACGCGGCCCGCGCCGCCGCGACCGCATCATCCACACAACCCCGATCCGCCTCGACGACCTCGAACACGGGCTCACCCGTCACCGGACTGCGCTTGACGAACCGCCGCCCACCCTCGACGAACTCACCACCGACGAAGTTGCGCAGCAGCGGTGGGCCGTCGGGCGCCGTCCCGGCCATCAGGCGCGGATCCCAGGTCGCGGTCATCGACGCCGCCCTCGGCTGATCGCCAGGCCGACCGCGCCGGCCAGCAGCGCCGCCGCCCCGGCGGCGACCGCCCCGAGCAGGCGGTGCTGCCGGCGGACCCGGCGACGCACCTCGGCGTACGGGGTGGTCGAGAAGGACACCAGCTCGTAGCGGGAGACGTACCGGCCCGGCAGCAGCCGCTCCAGCGTGTGCTCGACCTTGCGGCCGGCCTGGAACAGCGGCGAGGCGACCTTGTCCCGCATCTCCACGAAGTTCGCCAACGCCATCTGCGCGATGGCCTCGGCGTTCTCCTGCCGGCGCTGCTGGAACATCGGCAGCGCCTCCGACCAGTCGTCGGCGCACTCGTCCAGGCAGCGGTCCAGCTCGACCACGTCCTCGAAGGCGCAGTTCGCGCCCTGGCCGTAGAACGGGACGATGGCGTGCGCCGCGTCGCCGAGCAGGCCGACCTTCCCGTACGCCTGCCAGGGCGTGCACCGGACGGTGCCGAGTACGCCCACCGGGTTGTGCTGGTAGTCGTCGACGAGGCCCGGGGCGAGCGGCGGCAGGTCGGGGTAGTGCTCGGCGAAGTGCCGCTCGATCGCCGCCGGGCTGCCCAGCGAGGCGAAGCTGGCGGTGCCGTGGGTGGGCCAGAAGAGCGTGCAGGTGAAGGAGCGGTCCGGGTTCGGCAGCGCGATCATCATCGAGGTGCCGCGCGGCCAGATGTGCAGCGCCTCCGGGTCGAGGGCGAAGTCCCCGCCCAGCGGCGGGATCGTCAGCTCCTTGTAGCCGTAGTCCAGGAAGTCCACGCTCTCGGTCAGCAGCCCGTACGCCAGCAGCTGCCCGCGCACCGCCGAGCCGGCGCCGTCGGTGCCGAGGACGACCGACGCGGTGGCCGCGACCTCGCCCTGCGGGGTCTCGAAGGTCATCTTGCCGCTGGTCGGGTCGAGGCCGACGAGCCGGTGGTCGAAGGCGACCCGCACGCCCGGCAGGCGGGTGGCCGCGTCCAGCAGGGCGTTGTTCAGCGCGCCCCGGCTGATCGAGTTGATCGCCCGGTCGCCGGAGGCGCTGTACGACTGGAACTGCGCCTCCCCGTCCACGGGGTGGATCATCCGGCCGCGCATCGGCAACCCGTCGGCCAGCACCTGCTCGTCGAGGCCGATCCGCCGCAGCGCGTCCAGGCCGCGCTCGGAGAGCGCCAGGTTGATGGACCGTCCCCGCTCCACCCTGCCGGTACGCGGGTCGGGCCGCCGCTCGTAGAGCGCCACCGGGTAGCCGCGCCGGGCCAGGAAGCAGGCCAGCAGGCAGCCGGCCAGGCCCGCGCCGACCACCGCGATCTCGTCTCGTTCCTGCGTCATCGGTTCACCTCCGCCACGGTGGCGGCCAGCGCCTCGGCCACCCGCCAGCAGTCGTGGTACGTGGAATAGAGCGGCACCGGGGCGAACCGGATGATGTCCGGCTCCCGGGCGTCGGCGATCACCCCGTGCTCGTGCCGCAGCCGCTTGGCCAGCCCGGACGCGCTGCCCGCGCCGATGCGCACCGAGAGCTGGCAGCCGCGCCGCTCCGGCTCGCGCGGGGTGACCACGGTCAGCGGCCGGGTCGCGGTGACCTCGTCGAGCAGCCCCGCCAGGTAGCCGGTGAGCCGGATGCTGCGCTCGCGCAGCGCGGGCATCCCGACGGCGTCGAAGAGCTCCAGCGAGGTCCGCACCGGGCCCATCGCGAAGATCGGCGGGTTGGAGATCTGCCAGGCCTCCACGGTGGCCGGCGGCCGGGAGACCGGGGTCATCTCGAAGCGGGTGGCCGCCTCGGTGCTCCACCAGCCCTCGAAGCGGGGCAGGTCGGCGTCGCCGAGGTGCCGCTCGTGCACGAAGACCCCGGCCAGCGCGCCGGGCCCGGAGTTCAGGTACTTGTACGAGCACCAGGCGGCGAAGTCGACGTCCCAGTCGTGCAGCGCGAGCGGGACGTTGCCGGCGGCGTGCGCCAGGTCCCAGCCGACCACGGCCCCCGCCGCCCGGCCGGCGGCGGTGATCGTCGGGATGTCCATCAGTTCGCCGGTGAGGTAGTTGACCCCGCCGAGCAGCAGCAGCGCGACGGTGTGGCCCTCGGCGGCCAGGAAGGCGGTCACGTCCTCGGTGCGCAGGTTGTCCTCGCCCGCCCGCGGTCGTAGCCGGACGACCGTGGCGTCCGGGTCGAGGCCGTGGAAGCGGGCCTGGCTGCGCACGGCGTAGCTGTCGGAGGGGAAGGCGCTGTCCTCGATGACGATCCTGGTGCGTTCCCCGGCCGGCCGGTAGAAGCTGACCATGAGCAGGTGCAGGTTGACCGTCAGGGAGTTCATCACCACGACCTCGGCCGGGGTGGCGCCGACCAGTCGCGCGGCCGGCGCCGTCAGCAGCTCGTGGTACGGCAGCCAGGGGCGCTCGCCCTCCAGGTGGCCCTCGACGGCGAGCCGGCTCCACGACTCGACGTCGGCGAGGAGTTCCTCGCGGGTCGCCCGGGGTTGCAGGCCGAGTGAGTTGCCGGCCAGGTAGGCGGCCTCGGGATACCGGCCGCCGTCGGCCGGCGGCACGTGGAAGAGGTGGCGGTGCCCGGGATCGGCGGCGTCGAGCTGGCGCGCCCCGGTTTCGCCGTCGGCGAGCCCGAACGATTCAGGTGCGGGGGTGTGCATGGGCTTGTCTCGCTCTCGGGTCACATCGCTGTCCGGGCCGACCACAGCTCGGGGAAGACCACCCGGGCCATGCTGCGTTGCAGCCACGCCAGTCCGGCGGAGCCGCCGCTGCCGACCTTGGCGCCCATTGTGCGCTGCACCGCCTTGACGTGGTGCTGCCGCCAGTCGCCGAACTGCTCGGCGACCTCGGTCAACGCCTCGCCCAGCATCCGCAGGTGGTTCTCCGGCCCGGGCTCGGCGTAGATCCGCACCCAGGCCGCCTCCACGGCGGCGTGCGGCTGGTGCTCGGCGGCGAACTCCCGGTCCAGCAGGTCAGCCGGCAGGTCGTGGCCGTGCCGGGCCAGCAGGGCGAGCACGTCGTCCCAGAGGCTCGGGGCCGCCAGGGTGGCGCGCAGCTCGGCGTAGACCTCGGTCTGCCTGCGGAACGGGCGGATCAGCGCCTCGTCGCGGAGGCCGAGCAGGAACTCCAGGTGCCGGTACATGGCCGACTGGAAGCCGGAGCCCTCGCCCAGCAGGTTGCGGAACCGGTTGAAGTCGGCCGGCGTCATCCAGCGCAGCCCCTTCCAGGCCGCGTTCAGCCCCTCCAGGTGCAGCGCGGCGCGGCGCAGCGGGGCCAGCGCGTCCCACACCCGGTCGGCCCGCAGCAGCCGCTGCGCCTCGCGCAGCTCGTGGCAGGTCAGCCCGAAGTACAGCTCCATGATCTGGCTGACCACCAGGAAGGACATCTCGCCGGGGTCGTCGCTCAGTGGCTGCTGCAACCGGTGCAGCGTGCTGGCCTGCACGTACGCGTCGTACGGCACCCGCTCGGTGAACTCCAGCGTCGGTTCACCGCCGTTGCGGGCGGCGCGGGCGGCGCGCTGCCGCGGGGTCGCCGGGCGCACCGCCGCCTTGGCGGGTACCCGCAGCTCCGTCTGCTCCACCGGTGGCCTCCCTCTGTTCTGCGTCACCCGGACGGCCGACGGTCGGCCGTTTTGGGGATGACCGACATGGTCTCTCGGCGGAACCCCCGATTGGAATGCCGGATCAACGGCACACACCCCCTCTGACCTGCGACGCGGAAGGCATGAGTCGGATTCGGGTTTACGGAGGTAAGGTCGCCGCATGGACGACATGGACTGGGCGCTGCTGCGGGAACTGCAGGCCGACGCGCGCCTCTCCTTCAGCGAACTCTCCCGCCGGGTGCACCTGTCGCCGCCGGCCGTGGCCGAGCGGGTACGCCGGCTGGAGGAGTCGGGGGTGATCACCGGCTACCACGCCCACGTCGACCTGACCCGGGCCGGCCGCACCGTGGTCGCGCTGATCCGGATGTCCTGTTACGGGTCGCGGTGCATCCTGCACGACCCGGACGTGGCGGGCTGGCCGGAGATCCTGGAGATCCACCGCATCACCGGCGACGCGTGCAGCATGCTCAAGGTGGCCGCCGGGTCGATCGACGACTTCGAGGCGGTCATCGACCGGCTCGCCCCGTACGGCCAGCCGTCCAGCACGATGGTGCTCTCCACCCCGCTCCAGTGGCAGCCCGTCACCCCGTTGCCCCCGGCCGACCGGCCCCGCTGACGCCCCCGCCGACCGGTCCCGCTGACCGGCCCCCGGGTTTGCCCCCCGGCCAGCGGGAAAGCAGGCCACTGTTGCCCGGGGAGGATTCCGGTGATCGTCACCGGAAGGGGGGATCATGCCGGTACTCACAGCGTTCCAACGTGCCCTGACCAGGGTTCTGACCGTATTGGCGCTGGTCGGGGCGTTCGTCCTGGCGACCGTCGCGCCCGGGTGGGCGGGCGAGAACACCTTCGTCGAGGTGGTGCCCAACAGCGCGCAGGCCGGCACCCGGGTCAGTATCCGGGCCAGTTGCGACAACGCCAACGACCGCCAGGCCGACGTGCACTCCGACGCCTTCGGGCGCGTGATCCTGCGGCCGGACAACGGCTTCCTGACCGGTCAGGTCACCATCCCGGGCAGCAAGGCGCCCGGCGACTACCCGGTGAACCTGCGCTGCGACAACGGCAGGACCGCGACGACCACGCTCACCGTGCTGAACATGGAGCAGCCCAGCAAGGGCCCGGCCACCGGGGGCGGCGGCACCGCCGGCGCGTCGGGCACCGGCTCGATGCTGATGGTCGGGGGCCTCGCGGTGGTGGCGCTGGCCGTGGGCTTCGGCTTCTTCGGCAACCGCCGCCGGACCGGGACCGGTTCCTGACCCGCCGTCGCCATGGCCCGCTTGCGGAGGCGTACCAGGCGAGCTGATCCGGGCCGGGTCCGGGCGGGCACCCGGCGGGCGCTGCGCGCGTCCCGCCGGGCGGCGGCCGCGACCGTCCGCCGGCTGCGACGGGTGGCCGGGGAGGCGGTGTCGGCGAGCGTCGCCACCACGGATCCGGCCGCCGGAACCGTGTCCGCCCGCCCCCGGTACCGCCGGATTCCGGCCGGCCGCCGCCGGCCGTTCTCGGAGCGGGGCCCGGGTCTGCCGGTCCTGGTGATCGGGACGCTGATGGCGCTGATCATCACGATGCTCGGCGTGGAGCGGATCGCCGGTGTGAGCCTGCTGCCGGACCGGTTCCTCGCGGCGCTGCGGCCGGCGCCGAAGGAGTTCCCGGTGCTGCCCGCCAGCCGGCCCGTCGGCATCGCCATCGACCCGATCGACGTCCGGGCGCCCGTGCACGCCGTCGGGATCGCCCCGGACGGCACCATCGGGGTGCCCGACGCCGCCCGCGCCCAGGAGGCCGGCTGGTACGACCAGGGGCCGACCCCGGGTCAGTACGGCCCGTCGGTGATCGTCGGGCACGTCGACACGACCACCGGGCCGGCGGTCTTCCACAAGCTGCGGGACCTGCGCGACGGCGACCGCATCGAGGTCGCCCGGCAGGACCGCTCGGTGGCGGTCTTCGAGGTGGACTCGGTCGAACGGTTCGACAAGGACCAACTGCCGGTCGACGAGGTCTTCGGCGACTTCAGCCGGCCCCGGCTGCGCCTGATCACCTGCGGCGGGCGCTGGGTGGGCGGCGAGACCGGGTACGCCGACAACGTGGTGGTCTTCGCGTCCCTGGTCCGGGCACGCACGGCCTGACCGGCCGCCGGGCGCCGGTGTCGCCGGGCGGCCGTGCCGCCTACCGCGGTCGGCGGGCGGGGCGACGGTCAGGCGGCCTCGGGCTCGCGCAGGTCCAGCCAGTCGGCCCAGCGGGGATCCGGCGCGCGGTGGCCGAGCACCCGCCAGGCGGTGCCCCTCGGGGCCGCCGGCAGCGCGTGCAACCGCCAGCCCAGCTCGGCCGGCGTCTTGTCGCCTTTGGTGTGGTTGCACCGGGCGCAGGCGGCGACGACGTTCTCCCAGGCGTGCCGGCCGCCCCGGCTACGGGGGAAGACGTGGTCGATGGTCTCGGCGGGGCCCCGGCAGTAGGCGCACCGCCAGCCGTCCCGGGCGAAGATGGCGCGACGGGAGAGGCCGACGTGCGTGCGGTAGGGCACCCGTACGAAGCGGGTGAGCCGGACGACCGACGGCACCGGCAGCGCGTCGCGGGCGCTGTGCAGGATGCCGTCGCCGTCGGCGACGCAGACCGCCTTGGCGGAGAGCACGAGAATGGCGGCACGACGCACCGACACGACGCACAGCGGCTCGTAGGTGGCATTGAGGACCAGCGCACCGGAGCCCACCGTGGGTCGTATGTCAGGCATCGCGTTCACCCTCCCGGTTCAGCGGCTCCTACTCACCACCGCCGACCGGGAACGGGCACAGCGACCCACCACGGCCGACGCCGGCCGGATCACCGACGTCCGTGCGCCCATCGTCCCTGATCGGCCCCCGGATTGCACGTACTAATCCGGGGTCCCTCCGGATGCGTTTCCGGCACGTGTCAGGATGGCCGGTTCACCCGCGCCCGCTGGCGCCCCTGTCCGGGAGGGTGCCGGGCCGGGTCACGCCGCGGAGGGTCGGCGCGATCCCGCCCCGCCGGGTGCGGTACGAAGACACCGTGACCGATGTCAGCCTGACGCCCGCCCTGCCCGCCGTCGAGGCGCCGGACCCGGCCCCGTCGCCGACCTGCCTGGACGACGCCCTGTGCAAGAGCGTCTACGACATGACCGGATCGGTGTGGTTCGCCGAGGGCAGCTACTGGATCCTGCTGAAGCCGCTGCGCATCGTGCTGATCCTGCTGCTGGCCGTCGCCGCCCGGTGGCTGGTGCACCGGACGATCCGCCGGCTGGTGCGCACCACCACCGACGCGGGCGTGCCGACCATGCTGCGCCCGCTGCGCGAGCGGATCCCCACCGCCGCCGTCGAGCCCGGCGAGTTCGTCCCCGAGCGACGCAGGCAGCGGGCCGAGGCGATCGGCTCGGTGCTGCGCAGCCTGAGCACCGCGTTCATCTTCGGCATCGCGCTGCTGATGATCCTCAAGGAGTTCAGCTTCGACCTGGCCCCGCTGCTGGCCAGCGCCGGCATCGCGGGGGTGGCCCTCGGCTTCGGCGCGCAGAGCCTGGTCAAGGACCTGATCGCGGGCCTGTTCATGCTGATCGAGGACCAGTACGGCGTGGGCGACACCGTGGACCTCGGCGAGGCGACCGGCGTGGTGGAGGCGGTCGGGCTGCGGGTCACCACCGTCCGCGACGGGCGGGGCGTGCTCTGGTACATCCGCAACGGCGAGATCGTCCGGGTGGGTAACAAGAGCCAGGGCTGGGCCCTGGTGGTGGTCGACCTGCCGATCGGCTTCGCCGGCACCGAGGAGGCCACGGCCGTGCTACGGACCGCCGCCGCCTCGGTGGCGATGGACCCCGAACTCGCTCCGGAGATCGTCGAGGCGCCGGAGGTGCTGGGCGTCGAGCAGATGACGGTCGACGGCGCGGTCATCCGTACGGTGGTCAAGACGACCGCGGACGGGCAGTTCGCCGTCGGCCGGGAACTGCGTCGCCGGCTCGCCGAGGCGTTGGAGAACTCCGGCATCACCGCGAAGATCGCCGCCGCCCGGCTCTACCCCGGCATAGCGATGCACACTCCCGGCGAGACCGGGCAGGGCGGCGCCACCTGAGGCACCCCGACGCCGGGCGGTGGGGGTCGCGAGCCGGGCGGCCCCTCGGGTATCGTCCGTTCGTTCAGTCGGGGATGCGACGATCAACCCCTTCGCCCTAGCCAGTCGTCGGACGATCGGGCAAAATCCGGTGCACGCGCTCCCCCGGAGCGTGATCACGTCCTCGCTGATCCGTAGATCTGACGACGGTTCCCGGGCCGTCCATCACGAGTGGCCCGCCCAGGGAACGATGGAGGCGACGGTGCCTGACGAGCGACCACCCCCGGAAGGGCCCGCAACCTTCCGCGAGGTGTTCGTCAACCGCGAGTACGGCGCCGTATTCACGGCGAGCGCCCTCTCCTGGATCGGCGACTACATCGCCAAGGCGGCGGTCACCCTGCTGGTCTACGAGGAGACCCGGTCCGTCGCGCTCTCCGCCGCCGCCTTCGCGGTGAGCTACCTGCCCTGGCTCGTCGGCGGTCCCCTGCTCGCCACGCTCGCGGAGCGGCACCGCTACCGGCAGGTCATGGTCGTCTGCGACCTCGTCCGGATGCTGCTGATGGTGTGCATCGCCATCCCGGGCATGCCCGTCGCGGCGGTCCTGGCGCTGCTCTTCGCCACCACGCTGGCCAATCCACCGAGCCAGGCCGCCAAGTCGGCGCTGATCCCCCTGATCCTCACCGGGGACCGCCTGGTGGTCGGGCTGTCCATGATCAGCAGCGTCGGCCAGGCCGCCCAGGTCGTCGGCTACCTGGCGGGCGCGGCCATCGCGGCGTTCAACCCGACCACCGCGCTCCTGGTGAACGCGGCGACCTTCGCCCTGTCGGCCGCGCTGGTCCGCTTCGGCGTGGCCGACCGACCGACGGCGATGACCGCCGCGCACCGCAGCCACCTGCTGCGGGAGACCGCGCAGGGGTTCCAGATCGTGTTCGGCACCCCGGTGCTACGGGCCATCGCCGTGCTGGTCTTCGCCGCCATGCTCTTCTCCGTGGTGCCGGAGGGCCTCGCCGCCGCGTGGGCCAGCGAGCACGCCGGCCGGCTGGACGCGGGTGCCGCCCAGGCCATCATCATGGCGGCGAATCCCGTCGGCTTCATCCTCGGCGGCCTGATCGTGAGCCGGGCGTTCGGGCCGGACCGCAGGCTGAGCCTGATGCGGCCGCTGGCGGTGCTCTCCCCGCTGGCCCTGGTGCCGGCCCTGCTCGACCCGCCACCACTGGTGGTGGCGCTGCTCGCCGCCGCCTGCGGGTTCGCCGTCGCCGGCATGCTGCCAGTGGCCAACGGGCTCTTCGTCCGGGCCCTGCCCGACGGCTACCGGGCCCGCGCCTTCGGCGTGATGGCGACCGGCGTCCAGGTCATCCAGGGCCTGGCCGTCCTCATCACCGGGCTGCTGGCCGAGCGATACTCCATCCCGCTCGTGGTGGGGGTGTGGAGCGCCGTCGGGGTGCTGCTGATGACGCTCGCCGCCGTGCGCTGGCCGAACCGGTCGACGATCGACGCGACCATCGACGCCGCGCAGCGGGCGAGCGCGGCCACCCTGCGGCAGTCTGGCGAGGCGGCCGGGACGGGAGACGCGCCGGGGCTGGTCGGGGAGGAGTCCCCGGGCCAGCCGGTGGGCCGCTGGGCGGTCGCCCCGGCGAGGCGGGACAGCAGCGGCACACGGTGACCCGACCCACAGCCGACACCCCCCGATCGCTCCGGGCCGCACCTGGCAGGATGGAACGGTGAATGCCGCAGGTGAGTCCGACCGTCCCGAGGCGTCGATGACCCTCTTCGAAGCGGTCGGCGGCGAGCCCACCTTCCGCAGGCTCGTGGACGAGTTCTACGCCGGTGTCGCCGCCGACCCGCTGCTGCGTCCCATGTATCCGGAGGAGGACCTGGGCCCGGCCGCGGACCGGCTGACCCTGTTCCTCATGCAGTACTGGGGCGGCCCCAACACGTACTCGGCGCAGCGGGGGCACCCCCGGCTGCGGATGCGGCACGCGCCGTACCGGATCGGCGCCGCCGAGCGGGACGCGTGGCTGCTGCACATGCGCCGCGCCGTCGACCGGCTCGACCTGCCGCCGGAGATCGCCACCGCGCTCTGGGACTACCTGGAGCGGGCCGCCTACTTCATGGTCAACGCGATGGAGGATCCGGCGGGACCGGCCTGACCCGGGCACCGGATGCATGGCGGGAGCGGCGGTCCGCTTCGGACGGTGCCGGATGCCGGCCGCGTTGCCGAGATTCACGCTGATGGCACAGCCGGGCGGGAGCCCGGCGGTACGCGTCGGACCGGGTCCGCCGCCCGCCGGGCGTCTGGCGGCTCAGAGCAGGGCGCCCTCGTCGTGCAGCCAGTCCACGAAGCTCGTGGCGACGGCCGCGCCACAGTCGAGCATCTCGACCAGGAGCGCGTCGTGCGCGCCGGCGCTGAACGGCACCTGCAACTCCGCGTAGATCGGCAGCTGGCCGCGCTCGGTCGGGTCGCCGACGTAGGCCTTGCAGAAGCGGCGGGTGTGGTTCCACTCGTTGACCACCCGGTAGGCGCGGTCGGCCCAGTCCGGCGGCACCGTCGCGTGTGGACGGGCGCGCATGACCAGGATCTCGTCCTCCGGCCCCTCCAGGGTGACCAGCACGGCGTGCCGCTCCCACATGGCCAGCAGGTTGCCGTCACCGTCGGCCAGGTAGCGCACGTCGAGCATGTCGAGTGCGTCGCAGACGCGGGGCAGGGTGACCGGCTCGACCGTGGCGGGCATGTCCGCGATCACGGCTCGCTCCGGCGGTGGGCAGTCGTCTCCCGGTTGACGGGGGGTCGGTGGTCCGACCCGGACGGTGCTCTCCACTGTGACCCCGCTCCGACTTTCCGGGTCGCCGCCGCCGTTGGCGGGACCGGGGCGCCATGACCACCACGGCATCGCTCGCGCACCTCACTCCCCAGCGGATCCAGCCGCCTACGGTGCGTTGGATCCGAGGATGGACGGTACCCGGACAGCCGGGTTGAGGCACCCCCCTAACGGCAGCACCAGGACAGAAGAATGACCACGGGTCATCCGAACGGATGAACTCAGACAGGCCGCACGACGAGATTCGTGGCCGTCTGCGACCAGATCGCTCCGTACGGTCCCACCAGACCGACCCATCGGCCCACCGTTCGCACCTGAACGTCGCCCCCGCCGTCCGTCCCGGTGAACCCCTTACCGGACCCCAGGAAGCCCATCCGGACCAACCCCTGAACCATCCGCTGGGTCACCTCCACCGGCTCGCCGGGCGGGTCGTCCGGGGTGACCACCACCGGCACGTGGTCGAGCAGCGCGTCACGCAGCGCCCGCTGCCCGACCGCGCGCCCGCCGACACCGTGGGCGCTGGCGTCGCGCAGGGCTCCCGCCGCCGCCGCCGCGACCCGCCGCAGCTCGCCGGCGGGCAGCGTCTCCACCCGGCGACTGGCCGCGGGCGGCAGCGGCCACCGCCAGCGCTCGTCCCGCCGCGTCGGCAGTGCCGCCCCACCCGTCGACAGCTCGGTCAGCAACTCGGCGCCCGACACCGTGGCGTCGCCCGGGCCGTCGCCGGCCACCGTGCGGACGACCAGCACGCCCCACGGCAGGCGCCCCCAGAGGGCCGTACGGCCCCTCGCGCCGGTCGATCGGAGTCGGACCGGCGCGCCGGGGTCCAGTCGCACGAGGCGGGCCAGGAAGGCCCCCGCGTCGGCCGCGTCGGCTATCCCGTGCCCGCCGGCGGCCCGTGCCGGGGGGACCGGCCCGTCGGTCGTCACGCCGCCGGTCCCTGCGGCGCGTACGTCAGCAGGAACGTCCGCTCCTCCGGGGTGATCCGCCGGGGCCGCTGCCGGGTCAAGTCGAACGGCACCAGCACCGAACGGGCGCGGCTGGCCAGGACGTCGCCGTCGAAGAGTTCGTAGGCGACCGTGAAGGAGGCGCCCCGGATCTCCTCCACCCACAGCTCGATGCGCACCGTGGGAGCGGCCTCCGCCGTGGCCCGGCCGAGGGCGTACTCGACCGGGCGCAGGTAGTCGATCTCGTGCCGGCTGATCACGACCCCGTCGGCGAACGAGCCCACCCCCCACGCCCGGCCGCCGGCGAACATCAACGCCACCCGCGCCTCCTCGTAGAGGGTGAGGAAGCGCGAGTTGTTGACGTGGCCGTACGCGTCCAGGTCGGACCACCGCAGGGTGCAGTGGTAGACGAAACGATCACTCATGATCGGCAGCGTTCCGCTGCTAGTCGCGGGTCAGCTTGCGGTAGGTCACCCGGTGCGGGCGGGCCGCCTCCGCGCCGAGCCGGTCGACCTTGTTCTTCTCGTACGCCTCGAAGTTGCCCTCGAACCAGAACCACTTGGCCGGGTTCTCGTCGTCGCCCTCCCAGGCCAGGATGTGCGTGGCGACCCGGTCCAGGAACATCCGGTCGTGTGAGATGACCACGGCGCAGCCGGGGAACTCCAGCAGCGCGTTCTCCAGGCTGGAGAGCGTCTCCACGTCCAGGTCGTTGGTGGGCTCGTCGAGCAGGATCACGTTGCCGCCGATCTTCAGCGTCAGCGCGAGGTTGAGCCGGTTGCGCTCGCCGCCGGAGAGCACCTTGGTCGGCTTCTGCTGGTCCGGGCCCTTGAACCCGAACGCCGCGATGTACGCCCGCGACGGCATCTCGACCTTGCCGACCATCAGGTGGTCCAGCCCGTCGGAGACGACCTCCCAGACCGTCTTGTCCCCGGCCAGGCCCTGCCGGTTCTGGTCGACGTACGACAGCGAGACGGTCTCGCCGACCTTGACCTCGCCGCTCGTCGGCTGCTCCAGCCCGACGATGGTCTTGAACAGGGTGGTCTTGCCGACGCCGTTCGGGCCGATGATGCCGACGATGCCGTTGCGCGGCAGCGAGAAGGACAGGTTGTCGATCAGCACCCGGTCGCCGAAGCCCTTGGTCAGGTTGTGCGCCTCGATGACCGTGTTGCCCAGGCGCGGGCCCGGCGGGATCTGGATCTCCTCGAAGTCCAGCTTGCGGGTCTTCTCCGCCTCGGTGGCCATCTCCTCGTAGCGGTCGAGGCGGGCCTTGGACTTGGTCTGCCGCGCCTTGGCGTTGGAGCGGACCCACTCCAGTTCCTCGGTGAGGCGCTTCTTCATCTTGGCGTCGCGGCGGCCCTCGACGGCCAGCCGGGCGGCCTTCTTCTCCAGGTAGGTGGAGTAGTTGCCCTCGTAGCCGACGGCCCGGCCGCGGTCCAGCTCCAGGATCCAGCCGGCCACGTTGTCGAGGAAGTACCGGTCGTGGGTGATCGCCATGACGGTGCCGGCGTACTTGGCCAGGTGCTGCTCCAGCCAGGAGACGCTCTCCGCGTCCAGGTGGTTGGTGGGCTCGTCGAGCAGCAGCAGGTCGGGGGCCTCCAGCAGCAGCTTGCACAGCGCCACCCGGCGGCGCTCACCGCCGGAGAGCTGGGTGACGTCGGCGTCCGGCGGCGGGCAGCGCAGCGCGTCCATCGCCAGTTCGAGCTTGGAGTCGATGTCCCACGCGTCGGCGTGGTCCAGCTCCTCCTGGAGCTTGCCCATCTCCTCCATCAGCTCGTCGGAGTAGTCGGTGGCCATCTGCTCGGCGATCTTGTTGAACCGCTCCAGTTTGGCCTTGGTCTCGGCGACCGCCTCCTCGACGTTGCCGAGCACGGTCTTGGCATCGTTGAGCGGCGGCTCCTGGGCGAGCAGGCCGACGGTGTAGCCGGGCATCAGCCGGGCCTCGCCGTTGCTCGGCCGGTCCAGGCCTGCCATGATCTTGAGGAGGCTGGACTTGCCGGCGCCGTTCGGGCCGACCACACCGATCTTGGCCCCCGGCAGGAAGCTCAGCGTCACGTTGTCGAGCACGACCTTGTCGCCGTGCGCCTTGCGCGCCTTTTCCAGGACGTAGATGTACTGGGCCACGGTGCGGGCTACCTCCGTAGGTTGCGGCTGGGTCGGCGGGCGCGGGCGCGGGCTGCGATCTCCGCCCGCCGCCGCCGGCCGGTGGCCGGCCGCACGCACGCCATCCTCAATCCTGACAGGTACGCGGCGCCGCGCCCACATCACCCCGCCCCGACGCACCGGACGCGACCTGCCACCCCTGCTTCCCGACAGGGGTATCGACAAGATCACGTAAGGGGTTGGACCATCGTGGGAAGGGTAGGTGACTCCGGCACGGGGCCCCAGAAGCCGCAGCTACGCTCAGTACGCTCATTCGCGGTTGACCCGTCAGCACCCGGAGGTGGCCGAACGTGACCGTCCGCAGCTCCTTTGTCGTAGTGGCGAACCGGCTACCGGTCGACGAGGTGAGCACCCCCGAGGGACGGCAGTGGCGTCGCAGCCCCGGAGGGCTGGTGACCGCACTGCACCCCGTCCTCGCCGAGCACCAGGGCACCTGGGTCGGCTGGGCCGGCGGCACCGGCGCCGCCCCCGAGCCCTTCGACCTGGAGGGCATCCGGCTGCACCCGGTGCCGTTGAGCGCCGAGGAGCTGGAGCGCTACTACGAGGGCCAGTCCAACGCGACCATCTGGCCGCTCTACCACGACGCGGTGGAGACGCCGGCCTACAAGCGCCGCTGGCGCGAGGCGTACCGCCTGGTCAACGCCCGCTTCGCGGAGGCCGCGGCGGAGGTCGCGGCCGAGGGCGCGACGGTCTGGGTGCAGGACTACCAGCTCCAGCTCGTCCCGGCGATGTTGCGCGAGCTGCGGCCCGACCTGCGGATCGGCTTCTTCCTGCACATCCCGTTCCCGCCCATCGAGCTGTTCATGCAGATGCCGTTCCGCACCGAGATCCTGCGCGGCCTGCTCGGCGCCGACCTGGTCGGGTTCCAGCAGCGGCTCGCCGCGCAGAACTTCGTCCGGCTGGCCCGGCACCTGCTGGGGCTGCGCTACGAGGGGCAGATGATCCAGGTCGACGGCCGCCAGGTGAAGGCCGGCGCGTTCCCGATCTCCATCGACACGAAGGAGATGGAGCGGCTGGCCGCCGATCCGGCGATCCAGGCGCGGGCGAAGGAGATCCGCGAGGAGCTGGGCAACCCGAAGACGATCATCCTGGGCGTCGACCGGCTCGACTACACCAAGGGCATCGAGTTGCGGCTGAAGGCCTTCCGCGAGTTGCTGGCTGACGGAAAGTTGACAGTTCCCGACGCGGTTATGGTGCAGGTCGCCACGCCCAGCCGCGAGCGGGTGGAGCACTACCAGGCGCTTCGCGTCAAGGTGGAGCGGGAAGTTGGTCGGATTAATGGCGAATTCGGCAGGGTCGGCGTGCCGGCGGTGCATTATCTGCATCAGTCGTACAGTCGCACTGAACTCGCCGCGATGTACGCCGCCGCCGACGTGATGATGGTGACCCCGCTGCGAGACGGAATGAACCTGGTAGCAAAGGAGTACGTCGCATCGCGCGCCGACCAGGGCGGTGCGCTCGTGCTCAGCGAGTTCGCCGGCGCCGCCACCGAGCTGCGCCAGGCGTTCCTGTGTAACCCGCACGACCCTGACGCGGTCAAGGACGCCCTGCTGAGGGCCGTGCACGTCGAGAAGCCGGAGGCCCGCCGCAGAATGCGGACAATGCAGCGCCATCTACGCACCCACGACGTGGGGCACTGGGCGAAGTCCTTCCTCACCGAACTCGGTGTGCCTCAAGCGGAGGTCGAGTGAACGCCGCCAGCGAGATCGTCACCCCGGCGGCCGGCACCATGGACCCGGAGCTGCGCGCCGCCATCGGCCGCATCGCCCGGGTACCGCAGCTCCTGATCGCCTGCGACTACGACGGCACCCTGGCGCCGATCGTCGAGGACCCGAGCAAGGCCGTGCCGCTGCCGGAGTCGGTGGCGGCCGTACGCGCCCTGGCCGCCCTGCCCCAGACCACCGTGGCGGTGGTCTCCGGACGGGCCCTGCGCGACCTCGCCGCGCTCTCCCGGCTGCCCAGCGAGGTCCACCTGGTCGGCAGCCACGGCTCCGAGTTCGACATCGGCTTCGTCGAGCGGCTCTCCCCCGAACTGATTGCGGTACGCACCCGGCTGCGCGACACCCTGCGCGAGATCGCCTCGGCCCACCCGGGCATCCGGCTGGAGCGCAAGCCGGCGAGCGTCGCGGTGCACACCCGCGGGGTCGCCCCCGAGGTCGCGGCGGCGGCCGTCGAGGCGGTCCGCAGCGGCCCCGCCACCTGGGACGGCGTCACGGTCACCCAGGGCAAGGAGGTCATCGAGCTGTCGGTCGTCGCCACGCACAAGGGCACGGCCGTCGACCAGCTGCGCACCCAGCTCTCCGCCAGCGCGGTGCTCTTCATCGGCGACGACGTCACCGACGAGAACGCCTTCGGCAACCTGCACGGGCCGGACGTCGGCATCAAGATCGGTCCCGGCGACACCAAGGCCGGCTACCGGGTCGCCGAGCCGATCGAGGCCGCCCGCGCCCTCGGCCTGCTGCTGGAGACCCGCCGGCACTGGCTCTTCGGCGAGCGGGCGGTGCCCATCGAGCGCCACTCGATGCTGGCCAACGGGCGCACGGTCGCCCTGCTCACCCCCGAGGCCAAGGTCACCTGGCTCTGCCACCCCAAGCCCGACTCGGCGGCGATCTTCGCCGACCTGGTCGGCGGCAGCCCGGCCGGGCACTTCAGCGTGGCGCCGGAGCGCGGGGGCATCCCGCTCGGCCAGCGCTACCGCTCCGGCACGATGACCGTCGAGACCCGCTGGTCGGGGCTGACCGTCACCGACTGGCTGGACAAGCCGGCCAAGGAGACCACGCCCGACGGCCCGGCCGTCGTGACCGGCGACTCGACCCTGGTGCGGGTGCTCACCGGCTCGGGCCGGGCCCGGCTGGAGTTCGCGCCCCGGCCCGAGTTCGGCCAGGTGGCCGTGCAGTTGCAGCCCGTCGGCGACGGCCTGCTGGTGCTCGGCTCCAACGAACCGGTCGCGCTCTACTCCCCCGGCGTCGAGTGGCAGGTCACCAACGACGGCGGCTACGAGACGGCCAAGGCGGTCGTCGACCTCTCCGCCGCCGGCGGGCAGGTCGTCCTGGAGCTGCGCTTCAGCACGCACAGCCTGGAACACCACCGGCTGCCGGTGCACGAGCGGCAGGCCCTCGCCGAGCAGCCGTGGAAGGACTGGGTCGCCACCCTGCGGCTGCCCAGCACCGCCCGCGACCTGGTGGTCCGCAGCGCGCTGACCCTGCGCGGCCTCTGCCACGAGGCCACCGGCTCCATCCTGGCCGCCGCGACCACCTCGCTGCCGGAGGAGCTGGGCGGCGTCCGCAACTGGGACTACCGCTACTGCTGGCTGCGGGACGCGGCGATGACCGCGCGGTCGCTGGTCGACCTGGGCTCGATCGAGGAGGCCGAGGCGCTGCTGCGCTGGGTCGACGGGTGCATCGAGCGCACCGGCGGGCACCCGGAGCGGCTGCACCCGCTCTACACGGTGGACGGCTACGAGTTGGGCGCCGAGGCGGTCATCGACACCCTGCCCGGCTACGCCGGCTCCCGGCCCGTCCGGGTCGGCAACCTCGCCAACCACCAGCTCCAGCTCGACGTGTTCGGCCCCATCGCGGACCTGATCGCGGCCGTGGCCGACGCCCGCGGCTCCGTACGCGAGGACGAGTGGCGGGTGCTCGACAACATGGTCGAGGCGGTCCGCCGCCGCTGGCACGAGCCCGACCACGGCATCTGGGAGGCCCGCCTCCCCCCGCGGCACCACATCTTCTCCAAGGTGATGTGCTGGATGACCGTCGACCGGGCGCTGCACGTCGTACGCCAGCACGGCGGCGAGGACCGGCCGGAGTGGGTGGAGCTGCGCGACCGCATCGGCGCCAACGTGCTGGAGTACGGCTGGCACGAGACCGTCGAGGCCTACAGCGTGGCGTACGGGGACGAGGACATGGACGCCTCGTCGCTGTGGATCGGGCTGTCCGGCCTGCTCCCCGGCGACGACCCGCGCTTCCTCTCCACGGTGCTGCGGATCGAGGCGGACCTGCGCAGCGGCCCGGTCGTCTACCGCTACCACTGGGACGACGGCCTGCCCGGGCGCGAGGGCGGCTTCCACATCTGCACGGCGTGGCTCATCGAGGCGTACCTGCGCACCGGGCGGCGTACCGACGCCGAGGAGCTGTTCGCGCAGATGGTGGACACCGCCGGCCCGACCGGCCTGCTGCCCGAGCAGTACGACCCGCTGGCCGAGCGCGGGCTGGGCAACCACCCGCAGGCCTACAGCCACCTGGGTCTGATCCGCTGCGCCCTGCTGCTGGACAACATGCTCAAGCAGTGACCTGACCAGCGAGAGCGGCGGCTGGAGACTCCCCCGAGTCTCCGGCCGCCGTCGTTCATTGCACGAGATCAGACCCCAACCCGGATGAATCCGGGCCCGTCTCACGAGCGACGCCACCGGGATTTCCGGGGAGCCCGCTCGCGGAGGGATCAAGCCTGACCGCCCGGAGCGAGCGGGCTCCCCGGAAATCCCTCAAGCCCAGCCCCGGCAAGCGCGTCGACCACATCCCCCAGCACCACCACCGCGGGCGGGCGCAGCCCGGCGGCGACCACGTCGGCGGCCACCGCGCCGAGCGTGGAGCGCAGCACCCGCTGCGCCCCGGTCGTCGCCTCCTGCACCACGGCGGCCGGCGTCTCCCCCGGCTTGCCGTGCGCGAGCAGCGTCGCGGTGATCGCCGCGAGGTTCTTCAGCCCCATCAGCACGACCAGCGTGCCGCGCAGCCCGGCCAGCGCGTCCCAGCGGACCAGGGAGGCCGGCGAGTCGGGCGCGACGTGCCCGGAGACGACCGTGAACTCGTGGGCCACCCCCCGGTGGGTGACCGGGATGCCCGCCACGGCCGGAGCCGCGATCGAGCTGGTCACGCCGGGCACCACGGTCACCGGCACGCCCGCCGCCGCGCAGGCCAGCAGTTCCTCGCCGCCCCGGCCGAAGACGTACGGGTCGCCGCCCTTGAGCCGGACCACGAACCTCCCCGCCAGGGCCCGGTCCACGAGGATCCGGTTGATCTCCTCCTGCGCGCGGGACGGACCGTACGGGATCTTGGAGGCGTCCACGAGCTCGACGTCGGCGCGCAGCTCGTCGAGGAGCAGGCCGGGCACGAGCCGGTCGGCCACCACCACGTCCGCCTCGGTGAGCAGCCGCCAGCCCTTGACGGTGATCAGTTCCGGGTCGCCCGGCCCGGCCCCCACCAGCGCGACCCGCCCGCCCTTCGGGGAAGGAGGGGTCCCTTCCCCTGCCGCGGGCATGCCCTGCCTGACGTCCAGCAGGGCGCGGACCGCGTCGCGGACGGCCATCGCCCGGCGCGGGTCGCCCCCGCCGAGCACCGCCACGGTCACCGGCCCGTGCCGCGTCACCGCCGGCGTCCAGGCGGTGGCGGCGGCGCGGTCGTCGGCGCGTACGCAGAAGATGCGGCGCTCGGCGGCGGCGGCGCTGATTGACGCGGCGGCGACCGGGTCGTCGACCGCGACCTGGACCAGCCACGCGCCGTCCAGGTCGTCGGGGGCGAACCGGCGCGGCGCCCAGTGCAGCCGACCGGCGTCGGCGTGCGCGCGCAGCGCGGGGGTCAGCTCCGGCGCGACGAGGAGGACCTGCGCGCCGGCGTCGAGCAGGGCCGGTACCCGCCGGGTGGCCACCGCTCCCCCGCCCACCACGACCACCCGTCGGCCGGCGAGCCGCAGGCCGAGCGGGTACGGGTTGCCACTCACGCCGCCACCCCGCGCCGCGTCCCGGCAGCGGTCCGCGCCGCCACGTCACCGGGCCGGCGGGTTGGTCCACTCACTTCTCCGCCACCCCCGCCGAGTCGAAGGTGGCGACCTCGTGCAGCACCCGGACCGCCCCGGTGACCACCGGCAGCGCGAGCAGCGCGCCGGTGCCCTCGCCCAGGCGCAGCCCGAGGTCGATCAGCGGCTCCAGGCCCAGCCGGCGCAGCGCGACGGTGGCGCCCGGCTCGGCGGAGCGGTGCCCGGCCACCATGGCGGCCACGGCGTGCGGCGCGAGGGCCGCCGCGGCGAGCGCCGCGGAGACCGCGATCACCCCGTCCAGCAGCACCGGCGTCCGGCGGGCGGCGGCGCCCAGGACCAGCCCGGCCAGCGCGGCGTGCTCCAGGCCGCCGACGGCCGCCAGCACGCCCAGCGGATCGGCGGGGTCGGGGGCGTGCCGGCGCAGCGCGGCCCGCACGACGGCCACCTTGCGGGCGTACGTCGGGTCGTCGACCCCGGTGCCCCGGCCGGTCGTCTGCGCCGGGTCGATGCCGGTGAACGCGGCGATCAGGGCGGCGGCCGGGGTGGTGTTGCCGATGCCCATGTCGCCGGTGAGCAGGATGCCCGCACCGGCGTCGACCAGTTCGTCGGCCACCCGGATGCCGGTCTCGACGGCCGCGCGGGCCTCGTCGCGGGTCAGCGCGGCGGTCACCGCCAGGTCCCGGGTGCCGGGGCGGACGTTCGCCGCCACCAGCCGGGGCGCCGCCCCGGTGGCCGGGGCGCCGGCGGCCTCCGTGCCCGCCGGTCCGACGGCGGCCGGAGCATCGGCGACCGGGAGCGGGGTGGCCACGCCGACGTCGACCACGGTGACCGAGGCACCGGCCTGCCGGGCGAACGCGTTGACCACCGCGCCGCCGGCCAGGAAGTTGCCGATCATCTGCGCGGTGACCTCCTGCGGCCAGGGCGTCACCCCCTGGGCGTGCACGCCGTGGTCACCGGCGAAGATCGCGACGGCGGCCGGCTCGGGCAGCGGCGGCGGGCAGTGCCCCGCCAGGCCGGCGAGGCGTACGGAGAGTTCCTCCAGGGCACCGAGCGAGCCGGCGGGCTTGGTGAGCCGCCCCTGCAACTCGCGGGCGGCGGCCATCGCCGACTCGTCCGGCGGTCGGATCGCCGCGATCGTGGTCTCCAGCATCATGCCTCCAGGATCTCCGCCAGTACCTCGGTGAACGCGTCGGTGGTGGCCGGGTCACGCACGGCGACGCGCAGCCAGTCCGGGCCGAGACCGGGGAACGTGTCGCCCCGGCGCACCGCCCAGCCGCGCCGCCGCAGGGCGAGCCGCACGTCGGCGGCCCCGGGCAGCCGCACCAGCACGAACGCGCTGGCGGGGCGGCCGGCGACGCGTACGCCGGGCAGGGCGGACAGGCGGGCGACCAGGTGGTCGCGGTCGGCGGCGAGCCGGGCGGCGATGGCGCGCTCGGCCTCGACCGCGACGGGCGTGGCGCAGGCCGACGCGGCGGCCAGGGCCGGGGTCGAGACGGCCCAGAGCGGCTGTGCGGCGGCCAGCCGCTCCAGCAGCGCGGGCTCGCCGAGCAGGTAGCCGATCCGCAGGCCGGCCAGCCCCCAGGTCTTGGTGAGGCTGCGGACCACCAGCAGGCCGGGCAGGTCCCGCCGGGCGGCCAGCGACTCCGGTTCGCCGGTCACGCCGGGGGTCGCGGTGGTGTCGGCGAACGCCTCGTCGACCACCAGCACCCGGCCCGGTCGGGCCAGGGCGGCCAGGTCGGCGGCGGGGTGCAGCACCGACGTCGGGTTGGTCGGGTTGCCGATCATCACGAGGTCGGCGTCGGCGGGCACCCGGGCCGGGTCGAGCCGGAAGTCGTCGTCCGCGTCGAGCAGCACCCGCTCCACCTGGTGCCCGGCGGCCCGCAGCGCCGCCTCGGGCTCGGTGAACTGCGGGTGCACCACCACCGGTCGGCGTACGCCGGTCAGCGCCCGGGCGAGCAGCACGAATCCCTCGGCCGCGCCGGCGGTCAGCAGCACCTCGGCCGGCGGGCGGCCGTGCCGGGCCGCGACGGCGGCCCGCGCCGGCCCCGGATCGGGGTACGCGGCGAGGTCGCCGAGCGCGGCCGTGATCGGATCGGCCAGCCAGTCCGGCATCGGGTCGCGCCGCACGTTGACCGCGAGGTCGACCAGTCCCGGCCCCACCTCGGCGTCACCGTGGTGGCCGAGGTCGGGCCCGAGCCCGGGTCCGGAGTCGGCTCCCGCCTCGGCTTCGGCCGCGGCCTCGGCTTCGGCTTCGGCTACCGCTTCGGATCCGGGGTCGGATCCCGCCTCGGCGTCGGCTTCGGCGTCGGGAAGGGTCTGGGTCGGCTGACCACGCATGTCCGCGATCCTGCCGGGAAGGTCGCGCCCGGGACAGCCGATCCCGGCGTGGGCCGCATCACCACACGGGCGTTTATGAATATTTCTCAGGTACGAATCGGAAATGTCATAACTTGAGCGTGTGAGCAACCGACCCCTTGCTGCCGCTGGTCGTCTCGTTCCTCTCCTCCGCGCCGGACTGATCGCCGGAATCGTGGTCGCCGCCGTGGCGTACCCGGTGGCCGCCGCCACCGGTCTCGGCGCCAAGGTCACGGCGCACGCCATGGAACACAAGACCAAGATCCTCACCACCGCGCTGCCGGCCGAGACGTCGTACGTCTACGCGCCGGACGGCAAGACGGTGCTGACGATGTTCTACGAGGAGTACCGGCAGTACACGAAGCTGGCCGACATCTCGCCGAACATGCAGCAGGCCATCGTCGCCGCCGAGGACAACCGCTTCTACCAGCACCGGGGCGTCGACCCGAAGGGCGTCGCCCGCGCCTTCGTGGCGAACGCCCGCTCCAGCGGCGTCTCCCAGGGCGCCTCGACCCTCACCATGCAGTACGTGCGGATGGCGCTGCGGGACAGCGCGCGGACACCGAAGGAGGTGCAGGAGGCCACCCAGCAGACCAGCCTGCGCAAGGTCAAGGAGATGCGGATGGCGATGGACCTGGAGAAGGAGCTGAGCAAGGACCAGATCCTGGAGCGCTACCTCAACTCCGCGTACTTCGGGCACCGCGCGTACGGCATCTACGCGGCCAGCGAGATCTTCTTCTCCAAGGCCCCCAAGGACCTCAGCCCCGTCGAGGCGGCCACCCTCGCCGGCCTGGTCAAGTCCCCCTCCGAGTACGACCCGGCGAGTTCCGACCAGAAGGACGCCACCGGCCGGCGCAACTACGTGCTGGACCGGATGGCCCAGCTCGGCTACCTCTCGCCGGACGCCGTCGCGCAGGTGAAGACCGAGCCGATCCGGCTGAAGCTGAGCTACCCGCCGAACGACTGCGCCTCGGTGCCGGAGAAGTGGAACAGCTGGGGCTTCGCCTGCGACTACCTGAAGAACTGGTGGAGCGCGCAGCCCGCGTTCGGCGAGAACCGGCTGGAGCGGATGGACAAGCTGCGCCGGGGCGGCTACCGGATCGTGCTGAGCCTGGACCCGAAGATCCAGGAGGCGGCGGAGAGGAACGTCGGCAGCAAGGAGAGCACCGGCAGCCCGTTCGCCAACGGCATCGTGGTCTCCGAGCCGGGCACCGGGCGGGTCAAGGCGATGGCGGTCAACCGGACGTACTCGCTGGACCTGAGCGAGAACGGGCAGAGCTCCAACCCCGAGGCCGGCCCGAACGTCAAGGCGAACTACCCGAACACCGTGGCGCCCCTGCTCGGCGGCGGCGACCTGCCCGGCTACCAGGCCGGCTCGACGTTCAAGATGTTCCCGATGCTGGCCGCCCTGAACGCGGGCCTGCCCCTGTCCACCTCGTTCAACGCCCCGTACCGGTACCGCTCCGAGGTCTACGACGGCTGGTCGCCGTCCAACGCCAGCGGCGCGATGAGCGGCAACCAGACCATGTGGTCCGGCTTCGGCAAGTCCGTGAACACGTACTTCGTGTGGCTGGAGGAGCAGATCGGCGCGGACAAGGCGGTCCGCCTCGCCGAGCAGCTCGGGCTGCGCTGGCGTACCGACGTCGACCGGGAGCACGCCTCCCCGGCGAAGGCGAACAAGTGGGGCGCGTTCACCCTCGGCGTCTCCGACGCCACACCGCTGGAGATGGCCAACGCGTACGCCGCCATCGCCGCGGACGGCCGCTACTGCGAGGCGATCCCGGTGCAGGCGATCTACGACCGGGACGGCAGGCCGACCACCTGGAAGACCGCCTCCGGGATCGAACGCGAGGTCGCCAAGCCCCGCTGCCGACAGGTGGTGAACGCCGACGCCGCCCGCGCCGCCACCGACGCCGCGCGCTGCCCGACCGGCGACACCCCGGCCCGTGGCGGCTGCGGCGGCTGGTCGACCGCGGACAGCGTGCGGGGCACCGTCGGCCGCCCGGTCGCGGGCAAGACGGGCACCACCGACAGCACCCGGTCCGCCTGGTTCGTCGGCTACACCCCGGAGCTGGCGGCGGCGAGCTTCATCTCCGACCCGGACAACCCGTTCAACGCCGTCGGCGACGGCCAGTCACAGATCCCGATCAGCGCGGTGGCGGAGACCCTGCGCGACGCCCTCAAGGGCCAGCCCACCCGCCAGTTCACCCCGCCCTCGGACCGCATCGTCGGCTGACCCCGGCCGTGCCGGGTCGGACGGCAGCCCTCGTCGGCCGCGGGTGGTCAGGGCCGGATGGCGGACGGCGTCAGCGCAGGTCGGCGTGGACGAGGGACCAGACCTCCAGGTCCACCCGGCCGCCCCGGACGAAGCCGGCGTTGCGCAGCAGCCCCTCGTAGCTGAAGCCGGCCTTCTCGGCGACCCGACGGGAGGCCAGGTTGCCGGGGGCGACCCGCAGCTCGACGCGCTGGAAGCCGTGTTCGAGGATCAGCGCGATGGCGAGCGCGTCCACCGCCTCGACCGCCAGGCCGAACCCCCGGGCGTGCGCCGCCATCGCGTACGAGACCTCGGTGCACCGGGCGCCCCAGTCGGTGCGCCGGGTCCACAGGCAGCCCACCACCCGGTCGTCCTCCCGGCGTACCACCGCGTAGTGGTCGCCGTCGCCGCTGTCGCGCCGCTGCCGGGCCAGGTCGGTGCACCAGGCGAGCCCGTCGATCTGACCGGAGCGGTCGGCCAGCGGCAGCCACCGCTGGGTCTGCCGGTCGCCGAAGACCTCGTCGGCCGCCGCCGCGTCGGCCCCGGTCAGCGCGCGTACCTCGGTGCGGGGCGTGGAGACCGTCAGCGCCGGGAAGCGACGGACCGCCACCTGACCGATCATGCGGGCACCCCGTCGGGCCGGACGGTCGCGGGATCGGCCGCCGCCGCGTCCACGAGGCGGGCCGCCAGCTGCGGGTACGCCGCCCAGTGCAGGGTCAGCTGCGAGGCGTGCACGCCCCGCCAGACGAAGCCCTCGGGCGCCCCGCCCTCCCAGCTCCACGCCGGCCGGGCCCCGGCGCGCGGGGTCAGCACGCCGTGGTGCTCCTTGTGCCCGGCCACCACCGTGCCCGCCGGCCCCACGAGGCTGCCCGTGAGCGCGGTCGCCTCCCGGTAGCCCACCACCAGGCCCTCGCGGCGCGTCCCCACCGCGTCGAGGACGCCGCACATCGGCAGCCCGTCCAGCTCCCGGGCCAGCCAGAGCAGCCCCGTCCCCTCGGCGACGACGGGCCGCCCGGTGCGGGCCAGCTCGGCGACCGCGATGCAGAGCCGGCGGTTGGCGGAAAGCTGCCCGGCGTACGACTCGGGCAGTGCGCCGCCGACGACCAGCCCACCGGTGCCGGCGGGCAGCGCCTCGTCGTGCAGCGGGTCGACCGTCACCACCTCCGCGCCGGCCGCCCGGAGCAGCTCGACGGTCTCGGCGTGGCTGTAGCTGCCGCCCGGCGCCCCGGCGACCGCGACGACGGGACGCGGCCCGGTGATCTCCCGCCCGGCCTCCGGCACCCAGGGCGGGGCGGGCAACGGTGGGACGGAACGGGCCAGGCCCAGCAGCCGGTCCAGCTCGACGGTGGCGGCGACCGCCTCGCCGAGCCGGCGGACCGCGCGGGTGGCCTCGTCGGTGCCGGCGAGCGCGGGCACCGCCCCGTACCGGCGCGGGGGCAGCACGGACGGCAGGTCCTGCCGGCGCAGCGCGCCGTAGACCGGCACGCCGATGTCGTCGAGCGCCTCGCGGAGCAGTTCCTCGTGCCGGGCGGACGCCACCCGGTTGAGGATCACGCCGCCGAGCCAGAGCTGCTCGTCGTACGACCGGAAGCCGTGCACCAGGGCGGCCACCGACTGCCCCGTCGCGGCGACGTCGACCACCAGCACGACCGGGCTGCGCAGCCCGATGGCCACGGCGGCCGTCGACTCGCTCTCGGGGCGGCCGGTGAGGCTGTCGTACAGGCCCATGCTGCCCTGCACCACGGCGAGCCCGGCCCCGGCCGCGCCGTGGCCGAACAGCGGGGCGATCCGGTCGGCGCCGACCAGCCGGGGATCGAGGTTCCTGCCGGGGCGACCGGCGGCCAGCCCGAGGTACGCGGTGTCGACGCGGTCGGCTCCGACCTTGAATCCGGCGACGTCGACGCCCCGCCCGGCGAACGCGGCGAGCAGCCCGATCGCCACCGCGTTCTTGCCGTGGCCGGAGGACGGCGCGCTGAGCACCAGGCGCGGCACGACGGTCATCATCGACTCCCTGCGGGGCGGCGGGGGGACCTGCGGCGGGCCGAGCGCGCGGTCCGCCCGCGTGACGATAGCCCAACGGGCCGACGGGTGGCCGCCGCCGAGCGGCCCGAGCGGGCGGTGTCGGGGCCACCAGCCTGCGGCCCGGCCGGCGGACCGGGACACCGCCCGGTGGGCGCGTCGGCACCGCGTCCGGGCGCGGAAGGGGGCTGTCGCAGCGAGTGCCTCCCGTCACAGGGGTAGCCTCGTGGCGTGTACCGGTTCCTGCTGACGCCGCGCTGGCTGGGCATCTTCGCGCTGACCCTGGTCGCCGCGGCGGTGATGGTGATGCTCGGCAACTGGCAGCTGGACCGCTACCACGGCCGCACGGAGATCAACGAGCGGATCGACGCCGGCCTGCGGATGGACCCGGTGCCGCTGCGGGACGTGCTGCCCGCCCCGGGCGGCGGCAGCGGCACGGCGGGCCCCGCCCCCGCCGCCGAGAAGGCCTGGACCAGGGTCACCGTGACCGGCCGCTACGACCCGGCGAACGTGGTCCTGGTCCGGGGACGCTCGGTTGACCGCACGGTCGGCTTCGAGGTGGTCACTCCGCTCGTGCTGGCCGACGGCACGGCCGTGCTGGTGGACCGGGGTTGGATCCCGCCGGCCCGGGGCGGCGACGCGACCGTCCAGCCCGACGTGCCGCCCGCCCCACCCGGCGAGGTCACCGTGACGGGGCGGGTACACCTGAGCGAGAGCGGCTCCGTCGCCGTGACCCGGCGGGACGGCAAGCTGGAGACCCGGCGGATCGGCGTGCCCCGGCTGGCGAGCGAGCTGCCGTATCCGGTGCACGGGGCGTACCTGCTGTTGGACGAGCAGACCCCGGCGGCCGACCCGGTCTTCAAGGACGTGCCGGTCGGATACACCAACAACTGGCAGAACTTCGGCTACGTCGTGCAGTGGTGGATCTTCGCGGCGATGACCCTCTTCGGCTACGGCTGGGTGGCCCGCCGGGAGGCCCGCCGGCTGGCGGGGGTGGGGCCGAAGCAGCCCGTCGACCGGGCCGCCGAGCCCGCGCCACAGGGCGCCGCCTGACCGTCCCGCGAACCGCCGTCGGCAGGCCCCGCCCGACCGCTCAGTCGGCGACGCGGCCGGCGTGGATGGCGCGTACGGCGTCGATGGTGTCGGCCTCCGCCGCCGTCTTGTCGTCGCGGTAGCGCAGCACCCGGGCGAAGCGCAGCGCCATCCCACCCGGATAGCGGGTGCTGGTCTGCACCCCGTCGAACGCGATCTCGACCACCTGCTCGGGGCGCACCCGCACCTCCCAGTCGCCGTGCTCGACGGCGAGGCCGAGGAAGCGCTCGGTCTGCCAGCGCAGCATCTCGTCGGTGAGGCCCTTGAACGTCTTGCCGAGCATGACGAAGTCGCCCGTGCGGGGGTCGCGGGCGCCGAGGTGCAGGTTGGACAGCCAGCCCTGGCGCCGGCCGCTGCCCCACTCCACCGCGATCACCACCAGGTCGAGGGTGTGCCGGGGCTTCACCTTCACCCAGGCGGCGCCCCGCCGGCCGGCGTCGTAGGGGGCGTCGGGCGCCTTCACGACGACCCCCTCCTGGCCCGCGTCGACGGCGGCGGCGAACGCCTCGCCGGCCCGCTCGGGGCTGTCGACCTCCATCCGGCCGACCAGCAGCGAGGCGTCGACGGCGGCGTCGAGCGCGGCCCAGCGCTCCCGGCCGGGCCGGTCGACCAGGTCGTCTCCGTCGAGGTGCAGCAGGTCGAAGAAGTACGGCGTCAGCACCGTCTCACCGGCGGCCGCGGCGGCCCGCCCGGCCGGGGACGCCGTGGCGCGCCGCGCCGCCCGGCTCGACGTCTGCTGGAAGGGCAGGGGCCGGCCCGTCTGGTCGAGCCCGATCGCCTCCCCGTCGAGCACCAGCTCGCGCGCGGGCAGCGCGCGCACGGCGGCGACCACCTCCGGCAGGCGGGCGGTGATGTCGTCTAGGCTGCGGCTGAACACGGCGATGTCGTCGCCGGAGCGGTGGACCTGGATCCGGATGCCGTCGAGCTTCACGTCGACCACGGCGGGGGTGCCGGTGGCGGCGAGGGCCTCGTCGACCGAGGGCGCGCTCTGGGCCAGCATCGGCGCGAGCGGGCGGCCGACCTGGAGGCCGAACGCGGCCAGCGCCGCCGCGCCCCCGTCGAGCGCGGCGACCGCGACCGCGCGCAGGTCGCCCGCAAGCAGCAGCGCCCGGCGTACGGCGGAGACCGGCACCTCAGCGGCCCGCGCCACGGCGTCGGCGAGCAGCCCCGCCTGCGCGCCCTGGCGCAGCTCACCGCTGAACAGGCCGGTCAGTAGCCGCTGCTCCTCGGCCGTGGCGGCGGAGTAGAGGGCGCCCAGCAGCGTCCGGCGGCGGGCCTGCGAACCCGGCCCGTGCACGGCGGCGATCTCGTCGATGGCGGCGTCGACGGCGGCCACGGTCAGGGTCGGCTCTGCGGCGGGCGGCGGCAGGTCACGCAGGCTCGCCCAGCCCACGCCGGTCTGCCGCTGGCGCAGCTCGCCGGCCAGCCAGCCGGCGCCCGCCGGCACCTCGGACGGGTCGAGCGCCCGCAACGCGGTGGCGAGCAGCTCCACCTTGGCCCGCCGGGCCCGGGTGGCGCCGACGGCTGCGGAGGTGGCTGCCAGGTCGAGGAACCGCACGGTCTCCATCCTGCCAGCCACTCCCGACACCACCCCGGACATTGCCGTGCCCGGGCGCCGGAAAACCCTGGTGGTCAGGGCTGGCGGGTCAGGCCGAGACGGGCTCCTCGATGCGCAGCCCGCGGGCGCGGATCTCCTCGGCGACCCGGGAGAGGGCCGTGTCGAGCGCGACCAGCACGGCGGACAGATCGCCGAGCTGCTCCTTGAGCGTGTCCTCGGGCCAGGCGGAGACGTCGACGTCCCCCAGTGCGCTGACGGCGGCCTCGAGCCGACCCATCACCTCATTCGTACGCATGTTCGAAAGGCTATAACAACGCCGCGTCCGACACACCGCAAACTCCCCCATTGACCAGGAAGTTACGGTTCCGTCACCGCACGGCGTCGACGCCCGCCTCGGCGACGTTCCTGAGCAGCAGCGCCTCGGCCAGGCAGACCCGGGCGAACTCCCCGAGGTGCAGGCTCTCGTTCGGGCCGTGCGCCCGGGCGTGCGGGTCCTCCACGCCGGTCACCAGGATCGCCGCACCCGGGAACATCTCCTGGAAGGTGGCGATGAACGGGATCGAACCGCCGATGCCGAGGTCCACCGGCTCGGTGCCGTCCCAGGCGGTCCGGAACGCCGACCTGGCCGCGTCGAACATCGGCCCCGACGCGTCGATGACGCACGGGTCACCGTCGTGTTCGAAGACGACGTTGACCTGCGCGCCCCACGGGGCGTGCTTGTCGAGGTGGGCGCAGAGGGCCGCGTACGCCCGCTTCGGGTCGTCGCCCGGCGCCAGCCGTACGCTCAGCTTGGCCCTGGCCGCCGGCACCAGCGCGTTCGGCGCCACGGCGGTGGCCGGGGCGTCGATGCCGAGCACCGCCAGGGAGGGCTTGGTCCAGAGCCGGTCGGTGATCTGCCCGGTGCCGATCAGGCTGACGCCCTCGGCCACCCCGGCCTCGGCGCGGAACCGCTCCTCCGGGTAGTCGACGCTCGCGCCCTCCCGGGTGAGCAGCCCCTCGACGGCGACGTCCCCGGCCTCGGTGTGCAGGCTGGCCAGCAACCGCGCCAGGGCGGTCAGCGCGTCCGGCACGGGTCCGCCGTACACGCCGCTGTGCACGGGGTGGTCGAGGGTGCGTACCTCGACGAAGCAGTTGACGATGCCGCGCAGGCAGGTCGTCAGCGCCGGTACGCCGATGTCCCAGTTGGTGGAGTCGGCGATCACGATGACGTCCGAGGCGATCTCGTCGCGGTGCTCGGCGAGCAGCCGCTCCAGCGAGTCGGAGCCGTACTCCTCCTCGCCCTCGATGAAGAGCACCACGCCGACCGGCAGCGCGTCACCGTACGCGCGCAGCGCCGCCACGTGCGCCATGATGCCGGCCTTGTCGTCGGCGGCGCCCCGGCCGTAGAGCCGGCCGTCCCGCTCCACCGGCTCGAACGGGTCCGACTCCCACAGCGTCAGGTCGCCGACCGGCTGGACGTCGTGGTGGGCGTAGAGCAGCACCGTCGGCGCACCGGGCGGGGCCGCCCTCTTGCCGATGACCGCCGGCTGGCCACCCGAGCGCACGATCTCGACGTCGAGACCGCAGCCGCGCAGCAGCTCGGCCACGGCCTCGGCGGAGCGCTCCACGTGCGAGTGGTCGAAGCCCTCGAACGCGATGCCGGGGATGCGGACGAGGTGCTCCAGGTCGGCGCGTACCCCGGGCAACTCCCGCTCGACGGCGGCCCGGACCTCGGACTCGGACATGATCGGTGTGGTCATGACCGGCATCGTATGCCGGCCTTACCGACCCCACCGCCCGAGCCCGTCGCCGGCACGCTCGGTGACGCTCAGCGGCGACGCACGTAGTAGCGCTCGGCGTCGTGCGGCAGGCCCGGGGCGCCGTCGACCACCAGGTCCGCCCGCGCCTCGGTGCCGTCGGCGGCGAAGTGCGCCCGCTCCCCGAGGTGCCAGCGGCGCAGCTCCGGCAGGATGCCCGGGCCGTCGCGCTCCAGGGCCCGGGCCAGCCGCAACGGCCCCGGGGCGGTGACGAAGACGGCCAGGCTGAGCTCCGCGGCGACGGCCGCCCGCGCCGCGCTCACCCCCTCCACGACGAGCACGGGCGCGACCGGGACCGGCACCGGGCGCGGCAGGAAGGCCCGCCGGACCCAGCTGTACCGGCGGTACGCCCCCGGCCGCCCGGCGCGCAGCGGCCCGAGCACCCACTCCTCCAGCCGGGGCCAGAAGGTGAGCTGGTCGTCCCAGCCGTCGAGCAGGTCGTCGGTGTGCACCACCGGCACCGGGCCGCCGCCGGGCCGGGCGGCGAGGGCGTCCGCGAGCCGCGCCGCGAACGCGCTCTTGCCCGCGCCGCTCGGCCCGTCCACCGCCACCAGCCGGGTCCGTCCCAACCGCGCCGGCCCGGCGAGCACCCGCCGGGCCAGCCGGTCGTACGCCTCGACCACCGCCACCACCACGGGCCGACGGTAACCAGGCGGCGTCCCCGGCCACCGCCCCGGGCCGGAGTCGGCGGCGGACGTTTCCGATCGGGGGTCGCCCGAACGAGCGGTCGTCGGGTGGGCCCGGGGCGTTCGTCGGGCACGGCCCGGCACCGGACGCGATGATCTGCTGGTGTCCCACAGCGTGATGAGTCCGGGCGTAGACGCCCTCCTGGAACAGGCCCGCGTCGGGGTACGCCGGCTGACGCCGCAGCAGACCGTCGAGGCGGTCCGTACCGGGGCGTTGCTGGTCGACACCCGCACCGACGTGCAGCGACGGGAGCAGGGCGACCTGCCCGGCGCCATCGTGATCGACCGGACCGTGCTGGAGTGGCGGCTCGACCCGGCCAGCGCGTGGCGGATCCCCGAGGCCACGGGGTACGACCAACGGATCGTGGTGGTGTGCCGCCAGGGCTACAGCTCCAGCCTCGCCGTGGCGAGCCTGCGGGCGCTCGGCCTGCACCGTGCGACCGACATGATCGGTGGCGTGCAGGCCTGGCGCGAGGCGGGGCTGCCCATGTCCGACCGCCCCGCCGACGTCCGCCTCTGACCCGTCCCGCTCCCGCCGACCGACCTGCGCTGGCCGCTCCCGGCCCCCGGTCGGGCGTGGTAGCGCGGCGACTCAAGGGTGGGCCGTGGCGGGTGACCGGTTCAGGGATGCTCCGGGGCGCCCGGTGGGATGAACGGAAGGGTGGCCGGCGGGCCGGACTCGACGAGGCGCCAGAGCGCGTCGGTGTCGAGGTGCTCCTCGACCAGGTCGCCGAGCAGGTCCAGGGTGCGCTCGCGGGCCGCGGCGAACGCGGTGTCGGGGGCCACCGTGAAGCCGGTCCGGCCGGCGAGCCGGGCCGCCTCGGTCAGGAACCGGCGGCGGAACTCGTCGGACTCGAAGGCGCCGTGCCAGTGGGTGCCGTGCACGGCACCGGCCACGGCTCCCTCGCCGCTGCCGTCCGCGCAGGTCAGCAACGGGGTCAGCGCCGGGTCGGCGTGGGAGACGTACCCGTGGTGAATCTCGTAGCCGCGGACCGGGACGCCGCCGTCGGCGGCGCCGGTCGACTGGCGGACGGTCTTGCGCGGGTCGAAGGTGACCTCGATCGGCAGCAGGCCCAGCCCCGCCACGCTCCCCTGCCGGCTCTCCACCGGGTCGTGGATCGCCCGGGCCAGCATCTGGAAGCCGCCGCAGATGCCGAGCAGCGGCTTGCCCGCCGAGGCGTGCGCCAGGACGGCGTCGGCCAGGCCGGTCTGCCGCAGCCAGGCCAGGTCGGCCACGGTCGACTTCGAGCCGGGCAGTACGACCAGGTCGGCGGCGGCCAACTCGGCGGGCTCGACGGTCAGCCGGACCCGTACGCCCGGCTCGGTGGCGAGCGCCTCGACGTCGGTGGCGTTGCTGATCCGGGGCAGCCGGACCACGGCCACGTCCAGCCAGTCGGTGCCGCGTGGGGCGGCCGGTCGACCGAGCACCCGGCCGTACGCGAGCGAGTCCTCCGCGTCGAGCCAGAGGTCGAGCGCCCAGGGCAGCACCCCGTACGTCGGGCGGCCGGTGACCTGGCGCAGCATGTCCAGCCCCGGCCGCAGGAGCCCGGGGTCGCCCCGGAACTTGTTGATCACGAAGCCGGCGATCAGCGCCTGGTCGGCCGGGTCGAGCAGGGCGAGCGTGCCGAACATCGAGGCGAAGACCCCGCCCCGGTCGATGTCGCCGACCACGATCGTGGGCAGGTTCGCGTGCCGGGCCAGCCCCATGTTCACGTAGTCGCCGGCCCGCAGGTTGATCTCCGCCGGGCTGCCGGCCCCCTCACAGATCACGACGTCGTACGCGGCCCGCAACTCGGCGAGCGCCGCGTACGCGGTCCCGGCGAGCCGGGGACGCAGCTCGCGGAAGTTGCCCGCCGTGACCGTGTCGACCGCCTCGCCGAGCAGCACCACCTGGCTGGCCAGGTCGCTGCCGGGCTTGAGCAGCACCGGATTGAACCGCAGGTCGGGGGCGAGGCCGCAGGCGGCGGCCTGCATCGCCTGCGCCCGCCCGATCTCGCCGCCCCGGCCGTCGAGGCCGACGACGACGGCGGAGTTGTTGGACATGTTCTGCGCCTTGAACGGCGCCACCTTCACACCCCGGCGGTGCAGCCAGCGGCAGATGCCGGCGGTGAGGACGCTCTTGCCGGCGTCGGAGGTGGTGCCGGCGACCAGCAGGCCACCGCTCACCGGCCGTTTCCCCGCCCCGCCCCGGCCGCGACCGCTGGGTGCACCGCCCGGCGACCGAGGGCGCTCGCCCGCACCGCCCGGCGACCGAAGGCGCTCGCGTTGATCGCCCGGCGGCCGAGGGTGCTCGCCAGCCGGCCGAGGGTCAGCGGGTACGCGGCGGCCAGCCCGAGCGCGGCCAGCCCGACCGCGCCCGAGATGCGGGCGGCCCGCTTCAGGTGCCGTGCCTCGGGTCGGGGACCGTCGCCGAGGAACGGGCGCACCTCGGAGCGCCCGAAGTAGACGTTGCGCCCGCCCAGCCGTACGCCGAGGGCGCCGGCCATGGCCGCCTCGCACTGCCCGGCGTTCGGGCTGGGATGGTCGTTGCGGTCCCGGCGCCACACGTGCAGCGCCCGTTCCCGGTCGCCGTGGGCCACCGGCGCGACCGCGACGGTGAGCAGGCCCGTCAGCCGGGCGGGCACCAGGTTGAGCAGGTCGTCGAGGCGGGCGGCGGGGGTGCCGAACCGGGCGTACCGCGGCGAGCGGTGGCCCACCATCGCGTCGAGGGTGTTCGCCGCGCGGTACCCGAGCAGGCCGGGCAGCCCCGCGACGGCGCCCCACAGCAGCGGGGCGACGACCGCGTCCGAGGTGTTCTCGGCGACCGACTCCACGGTGGCGCGGGCCAACTCGGGCTCGTCGAGCAGGGACGGGTCCCGGCCGCAGAGGTGACCGAGCCGCTGCCGGGCGGCCGGGAGGTCGCCGGCGCGCAGCGCACGCCCCAGCACGTTGGCCTCGTGCCGCAGCGTGCGCCCGCCGAGCACCGTCCAGGTGCCGGCGGCGACCAGGGCCGCCCGGGCCACCGGCCGGCGGCGGGTGGCGAGCGTGGCGGCCACCCCGAGCAGCACCGGCGCGCCGACCGCCAGCGCCGTGAACGCCGCTCCGGCACGCCGGTTCGGGCGGTACGCCCGCCGTTCCAGGGCCCCTACGGCACGGCCGAAGCCGGCCACGGGGTGGTACCGGCGGGGGTCACCGAGGAGCGCGTCGAGGGCGTAGCCCGCGACCAGTCCCGCCACGTTCGCCACCGGCGTCACCTGCCGCACCCGACACCACCTCCGGCCGGCCAGCCTAACCGAGCGTCCACCCGTCCCGGCCGGGTGAGCGCCGCGCGCGGCCAGGACCGAGGCTCGCGCAGCGGCTGCCGCCGGGCGACACGCGGGGTGACGACGGATCCGCCAGCGCCACCCCGCCCCCGTCGTGTCGCCCGGGCGCGGGCGGTCACGCGGGCTGCGGCAACCGCCCCCGGCCACGGCGGCCACGGCCGGTCGGGGACACGCCCGCCTCGGACTCCTCGGAACCCTCGGCCGACGGGCCCGGCTCCCCCGCCGGCACGTCGCGCCGACCGTCCTGGGCGGCCGGCGCGTCCTCGGCCGGGTCGGTCGCCGGCGTCCCGCCGGACCGCGGCTCCGGACCGTCGGGCTCCTCACCGTGGGGCTCGTCCGCCGGGTCGTCGAAGGGGTCGAGCGAGCCGTCGAGGGCGGTGTCGGCCGGCTGGCCGCGTCCGGCGGCGAACGCGCCGAAGTCGGGCTCGAAGTCGTCGTCGAGCGGCCGGCGGTCCGGCAGGACGGGGGCCTCCTCGTCGGGCACCGGCTCGGTCGCCTCACCGTGCACCCGGTGCTCGGCCTCCGCGTCCTCGACGGTGCTGGTCGTCATCGTCGGCCGGTTGCGCTGGAACCGGCTGCGGCCCCGGGACAGGTCGTGGCCGACGGCGACCGCCTCCAACTCGTAGAGGGAGCGGTGGTTGCCGGCGTCGTCGGTCCAGTCGCGGGTGTAGAGCCGGCCGCAGACCACCACCGGGTCGCCGACCATCACCGAGGCGGCCACCCCCTCGGCGAGCTTGCGCCAGCAGTTGACGCGTACGCGCAGGCTGTTGCCGTCGACCCAGCGCCCGCTGTCGCGGTCGAGCCGGCGGGCGGTCGAGGCGACCTTGAAGTTGGCCACCAGGGTGCTGCTCTGGGTGGTACGACGCCACTCCGGCGCGGTCAGCACGTTGCCAACCACGGTGACGTAGGTGTCGAACATCGTCCCTCCAGGGGGAGATCGGGCTTGCCATCGCGAGTCGACTCGGTGCCGAGCCTGTGCCCTCGGGGGCGGGCGCCGCCATCGGTGCGCGCCGGCCTGTGGACAACCGGACCGGCTGTGGACAAGACCCTGATCAAGGTCCCGGTGTGCTAAGGCGTGCGTCGATGTCCCTGGTCGGCCTGCGACAGGGCCAGCTCGACCGAGGACTTCGGCACACGTCTTAGGGCCGGGTGGCCCTGGGGAGCCGGCACGATCGGCTCGACGATGGTGGTGCCGGCGGCGCCCGCGGCGCCGGCGGCGGGCGGGGCCACGGGTCACGTTCCGGACGGGGTACGGCGGGGTATGGATTCGATCAACCGCACCGCCGACAGCACGACGAACGAGAGGTCAGCGATCATGAAGATGACCAGCACCGCAGCCGCCATCGTCTCCGGCGAGGTGCGGCGATGAGCGCCGTCACCAACCCGGCCACCGTGGCGGAGTGCCTGCGGGTCGGCGCGGGGTTCTCGCAGGGTGACCGGAACTGGATCGCGGAGCAGTTCGGCACGCTCGACTCCCGGCTGGCCGGGTTCCACGCCGACGCCACCGAGCTGGAGGTGTCGGTCAAGGACCGGGAGGCCAGGGGCCAGAAGGTCACCCTGGAGTGCTGGATCGCCGGCCGCCAGAAGATCGTGACCACCTCCACCGAGGAGGACCTGCACGCGGCCCTCAACGACGTCCGCGACGACCTGCGGCGGCGGCTCAACGACGCGAAGACCAGGCAGGAGCCGAGGCACAACAAGCACCTGCGCGACGTGCCCGCGCCGGCCGCCGAGGTCGAGCCCGACACCGACTCGGCCCGCGCCGAGTCCGAGACCGTCTGACGCGTACGCCAGGCTCCGTCCGCCGGGTGCGGGCGGGCGGGGCCGGGCGCACCCGGGGCTACCACCGGGTAGCTTCCCGGCGTACCGTCGCTGGGGTGGAACCGGACGTGCTGGGCCCGCCGTACGAGCGGCAGACGATCGACCTGGGCACCGACGACGAGGGACCGGTGGTCGCCACCCTGGTCCGTCGCCGGGCCGACCGCCCGACCAGGCGGGCCGTGCTCTACACGCACGGCTTCACCGACTACTTCTTCCAGGGCCACCTAGGCGACTTCTTCGCCGAGCGGGGATGGGACTTCTACGCCCTCGACCTGCGCAAGTACGGCCGCAGCCTGCTGCCCCACCAGACGCCGAACTTCTGCCGCGACCTGAGCGACTACTTCCCGGAGCTGGACGCCGCCGCGCGGATCATCCGCGAGGACGACGGGCACGACACGCTGCTCGCGATGGGCCACTCCACCGGCGGGCTGATCCTGCCGCTCTGGGCGCACGCCCGCCGCGACGCCGGGATCCTCGACGGCCTCTTCCTGAACAGCCCCTTCTTCGACATCAACGCCCCCTGGCTGGTACGCCGTCCCCTGGCCGCCGCCGTCGGTCGGCTGGGCCGACGCGCGCCGCGCCGGGTCCTGCCGTTCGGGCTCGGCACCGTGTACGGCCAGAGCCTGCACGCGGAACACCGGGGCGAGTGGAACTACGACCTGACCTGGAAGCCGCTCGCCGGGTTCCCCGTCCGGGCCGGCTGGCTGAACGCCATCCGCACCGCCCAGCGGCAGCTCCGCGCCGGCCTGGACATCCAGGTGCCGGTGCTGCTCGCCTGCTCGACGCGCTCGTTCAAGGGCACGAAGTGGCACGACTCGGCGGCCCTCGCCGACGCCGTCCTGGACGTCGAACACATGGTCCGCTGGGCGCCCCGCCTCGGCCGGCACGTCACCCTGGCCCGCTTCGACGGCGGGATGCACGACCTCACGCTCTCCGGTCCCGCCGTACGCGAAAAGGTCTTCCAGGAAGTCGGACGCTGGGCCGACGCGTTCTTCGACGCCGGGCCGACGGTCCGGACCGGGGAGCGGCCGCCGGCGAGCCGGCAGCCGGCGGACGAGGCCGACCCGGCGGAGGCCCCCGCCCACGGCGGCTGAGCGCCGCCCGCCCGCTCTGTTACTGCCGCCGCCTCACCACGGACCGCCGCCCTCACCACGCGTCGACGGCCTCACGATGGGCCGCCGGCCTCGCGAGCGGCCGGGTTCACGGGCAGCCTGGTCCAAGGGCAGTCGGGTTCGCGGGCGGCCGGGCTCACGGCGCGTCGACGGCCTCGCGGATGCGGTCGAAGGTGGCGAGCGGGTGGCCGCCGTCGCGCGCCGGCAGCACCAGGCCCAGGCAGCACAGCCCCGGCTCGCCGTCGCCGCCGGCCTGCACGCCGAAGACCGGCGCGCCGACGTAGCCCGCCGGCAGCTCCGCCATCAGCCGGACGCCGTCGCCCACGCGCGCCACCCGCTCGATCGCCACCTCCAGCGGCCGGGCACCGCCCGCGCCGACGCCGTGGGCGAGCACGATCGCCGAGCCCGGCTCCGCGCCGATCCGGCCGATCGCGTCCCGGTCGGCCGCGATCGCGTCCGGCACCTGCTGGGTACGCCATTGCCAGCCCTCCCCTGCGGCGTGCTCGTGCAGGCCGGCGGTGGGCATGACGGCGAGGCCCAGATCCTCGTGGTGCCGCCACCCCTCGGCGAGGTCGGGCAGGACGATCGCCTCGGCGGCCACCCCGGCCGGCTCGGTCACGCTCGCCCGCAGCCCGATCTCCCCCGCCCCGGTGTGGGTGAGCGCGTCGGCCGTGAGCAGGTGTTCCCGCCCCCGCCCGGTGAAGAGGAACGCGGTGCCCTCACACCGGTCGCCGTCTCCGGCCCCGTCGTCGGTCCGGCGGAGGGGCAGGATCGCACGGCCGAGGAGCTGGCACAGCTCGTAGGCGACGTCGTTCTCGGTGTCCGGGTCCAGCAGCACCACCCGAGGGTACGACCCGCGCGTCCCGGGCCGCGCCGACGGCAGAACCGGGGTGACCAACACCGGGGACGCATGCGACCCTGGTCGGCGACGTGGAACGCGGCACCCGTTCCACCGGTCACCCGGTGGCCGGCGGTACCCTTCTCGCGCGACACGCACGCGCGCGCCCGTAGCTCAGCGGATAGAGCAGGGGACTTCTAATCCCAAGGCCGCAGGTTCGAATCCTGCCGGGCGCACCACTCACACCGCAGGCCAGCGGCTTCCCGCTCCCGGTCGAGACGATCACCACGGTCCCTTCCCCGTACAGCCAAGCCTGCCTGCGAGGGCCTACACTGCCCGACAATCAGTGCCGGTGCGGCTGCCGCGTCGGCTGCGAAAATCGCTGTCCGGTAGTCGAAGCACACTGGTAGACAGCCGGAGTGCAAAAAACTTTGACGTTCACTGATCACCTGCGGCTGATTGACGAACGGTCGACCGCTTTCCGCGCCGCGGTCGCTGCGGCGCCCAGCCTCGACGTGCCGGTGCCGAGCTGCCCGGAGTGGATGCTGTTCGATCTCGTGCAGCACCTGGGCATGGGCCGCCGCAGGGCGGCCGCCATCGTCGCCGCCGGGCCGGCCGACGCTCCCCCGGAGAAGTCCGCTTGGGACGACGGCACGGGTGCGCCTCGGGAACGCGAGGCTCTCCTGGCCTGGTGGACCGAGTCCGTCGAGCGACTGACGAGCGCGCTGCGTGAGGCCGGCCCGGACCGCGGTTGTTGGACGTTCTGGGGTGACTCGCAGTCACCGGAAACCTCCGGTACATGGGCTCGGCGCCAGGTGCCCGAGATCGCGGTGCACACCTACGATGTCCAACTCACCGTGGGGACCCCGGAGCCGCTACCAGTCGAGGCCGCCCTCGACGGTTTCGACGACTGCCAGTTCACCCTCTGCTCAACGGACGTCGCCTGGCCGCACGAACCCGCCGTCGTCGATTACTACGCCACCGAGGGCCACTCTTGGCGCCTTCGGCTGTCCCGCGACGGCGCATGGGCCGCCCGCCTCGGCGCGCCGGCTGCCAGCGAGGACCCGAACCCGGTCACGGTCGACGCCTCCGCCCGGGGCACGGCCAGTGACCTGGTCCTGTTCTTCTACGGCCGCATACCGTTGGATTCGCTGAAGTTCGAAGGTGACCGTCGTATCTTCGATCAGCTCGCAGCCTGGGACCCGTCCGCGTAAACACTTTGGATGAAGTCATTAGCCGCAAGGTCGGCGGCATCTCCGAGGAGGGCCGGGGTTCGGGGCAGAGCCCCGAGGTCTTCCGATCGTGTCGTCCCTCAGCGTGGCCGGCCGGCCCGACCGATGCCGGCCGGAGGTCGCCAGCAGGCCGGGGCCGGGCCGACGCGGCCCGCTTGCGGGCCGCCTTGACTCAATCTCGTGACCGACTCGGCAACTGGCTGCCGACGTCCTCCGCCGATCGGGCGATCACCCCTGCTCGGCATGATGGACGTATGCGTTTGCTAGTGCTCGGCGGAACATGGTTCGTTGGCCACGCGATCGTCACGGCCGCCATCGATGCTGGCTGGGAGGTCACCACGTTCAACCGGGGCACCTCCGACCCCTTCCTAGAGGCTGTACGGCCAATCCGAGGTGATCGAACCCGTCCGGAGGACATCGCTACCCTCGCCGCTGCCGGCCCTTGGGATGCCGTGGTCGACACCTCGGAATACGTGCCGAGGAACACCCTCGACGTGGCTCGCACACTCGCTTCCGTCGCCGGCCGCTACGTCTTCATGTCCACGGTCAGCGTCTACCGGGACTGGCCGCTGAAGCCGCTCAGCGAGCACTCCGAGGTGCTTTACTGCCCGCCGGACGCCGGCCCGGACTACGGCACCGACACAGAGGATGGGCCAACCCAGTACGGCTACCAGAAGTCCGGCTGTGAAGCAGCGGCCCTCGCCGCGTTCGGAGCGAATCGGACCACGCTCCTACGCCCGGGTGTCGTGCTCGGCCCGCGTGAGTACGTCGGCCGCCTGCCGTGGTGGCTGCGCCGGGTGGCTGCGGGTGGAGACGTCCTCGCCCCCGGCTCCCCCGACCGCACCATTCAGCCGGTCGACGTGCGCGACCTGGCCACATTCGCACTCCACACCATCACCGAAGGTTCCTCGGGCGCGTTCAACGTTTGCGCCCCGGTGGGCGGCGTCACCTTCGGCGAGCTACTGGCGGACTGCGCCCACGCAACCCGGGGCGATGCTTCCTTCGACTGGGTGCCCGATGAGGTGTTGGTCAGTCAGGGCGTCCGGCAGTGGTCCGAGCTGCCTCTCTGGCGCACGTTCGACGGCGTGTGGCGCGTCGACACGGCCAGGGCGCAGGCTGCCGGCCTGCGCTGCCGGCCGCTCTCCCTGACCGTCCGCGACACCTGGCGGTGGGTGGTGGAGAGCGGCGAGGTCAGCAGCCACGACCGGGCCGCCGAAATCGGCATCAGCCCGGAGAGGGAAGCGCAGGTGTCGGCCGCCTGGCGGCAGTCAGGCGAGCGGGCACGCTGAGGTTTGCGACAGCGAGACCGAGATGCGCTCTGCGAGCCGGCGCGCGTCCGCGTCGCGGTCCCACGGCGATTGGCTCAGCAGGCGCTCAATCCGCGACAGCCGTCGCCGACATCGTCGCTACCGACCGCGCGATGCTCGACCACGCCGCCACCGGCACCCAATGGGCACCACTGATCCCGCTCGGCGACCGCCGGCACCTCCCCGGAGGCCGCCCGCTCGTGCGCGTTGCGCCACAGATTCGACACTCGCATCGACGATGCTGCTGGGCCCTACGTCTAGCTGGTCAGCGGAGGGTCGCGATCTGCCGTGGTGGATTCCGGAGCTGTCGAGAACGTCAGAGTCTCGATCCGGCCGTAGAACTTCGGAGTTGTTCTCTCGTACAGGTTCCCGCTGTCCGGAAAGAGCGCTGCGAACCCTTCCTTGACCGAGCGGAGGTAGCCGGTCGAAAGCACCGCGGTGTTGTTTGCGCGGGCACGGACAAGCCGCTGCTGAGCTTCCTCGGTGGGAATGTAGGTGAAGACAGTGTCGGTGGGGTTCAACTCAGGGCCGCGCACCAGTCCCGTGACGTTGATGCGCTTGTAGTCTCGCTCGCGATTGTCGACCAGCGCCAGGTCGCGCACAGATATTCGATACAGAGCCCCGGGACATTCCTCACCGTCTTTGGGCACGAGGCCCAGGCTCGCGATCGTGCCCTCGAAGACGTCGCCGCTCTCGCCCCGCCAGACACGTTCGGGCTGATCCTTGGGGTCGGAGCCGGTGTTCCAACTTCGCGCCCAACCGCTGAGGAAGCCCACTGATGGGCCACAAGCTTCAGGCAGCGTCGGGAGAGTCTTCAGCATCGAGTCTCGACTGACCATGGATCCATAGACAAATACCACCAATTCCGCGTTACCTTCGAAGTTGTCCCAACCGAGCCAGTCTTTTGGCGCTTCGCCCTCTACTGCGTCGATCCACTGGGGCTGCCCCGCCAGGACCTCGTCACCCAGGTAGCGCTTGACGCTGACGAAACTCTCACCTGAGTCCAAGACCACGCCCGACACGATGGCGATGATTTCGAGATTCTCTTTGCTCACATCGTGACCGTCAATATCGAAGACGCCGTCGACGACAGATGCTGTGGCAGTGCGCCGGCGGGAGAAGGGAACCCGCACCGAGCACGGAAATCCTGACGCGCTGTACGGTATGCGCGACTCTTCAGCCAACTCGCCGCCGTACCGAACTCTCAATGGGCGGTTCACGATCGATCTCGGGTTGGCGCCCGTCAGAGCGATGCGCGCGTAGACGCGCACGCACAGATCCCCCAACTCGGAACTCGTGCCCGGGTAGAACCGGATCGTCAGCAGCGCACCATAGACGGGGTCGTCCTCCAATGAGGCCTTCTTACGCCACTTGATGGGATCATGGCGAAGGAGCTTGAAGACGAACGAGCCAAGCAGGAGAAGCGGCAGCAGCACTCCGAGAACCGTAATGACACCCGCGACGACGTAATATGCTGCCGGCTGGCCGTCCTCGCGCAGCAACTCCCCCAATCCCCACAAGGCCTCGAACGTCAGCCGCAATCCGCGCGAATACTCCCACCTGGGCCGGTGCAGCAGGGAAAGCGCCACCGCACCAAGCATCGCCGACGCGACCGACAGCGTCACGTACGATCCGACGATGACGAGCAGCGAGGCCTTTCCGAGGCGCAGGGAGAGGGGCGTTCCCAGCCTGGGATGATAGGTCCGCCCGGTGACTCTTCGCGCCAACCGCGTCAGCGTGGGACTCGACATCGCCACACGATCCCCCTGCAATGAAGTCGCTCCGGGACACTGGGCAAACCAGCGCCGGCGTCTCGAAGGTTGACCCAACGGCGGCCTTCGCCGTTTCGACGGCCGAGCCTCCAGTCAATTCCGCGGTAGCTCCAGAAGCGGTACCGCCAACGCGCTCCATACAACCGTGACCACGGCCTACACCTTTGCAGCTGAGCAAGTAACCGTCAACCAAGGCAGCTTGGGGCGGGTATAAGTCAATTTGTCGTCTGACAAGAAGGGGCAAACTGCGATTCACGAGCGACGGTGTGAGGCGGCGTCGCGACCTGGTGGATGAGTCAATTACGCGACTGCCGAACGACCTGGTGTCTGCTTCCGCCAGCCGGATGACTCGCAGGCGCACGTCGAACGGCTCGCCGTTGAAGGTGAAGATCTGCTCGAGATACCGGATCCAGGCTGCGGAGAATCCGACCGGCCCGCCGCCGACGACGCGACGGCGGTCTACTGCCGCTTCCCGGCGCGGACCGATCAACAGTAAAGAGTGCTCCGGTGCCCACGACGCGAGGCGGGCCGGGGCGCCCAGAGGAGAGGATCAGCGGAGTCGGACGTCGAGGGTCGGGAAGTCGTACCAGGCCAGTTCGAAGGACGTGCCGGTCTCCGCGGCCACCGGGAAGACGGCCCAACTATCCACCCGCTGGCCCGGGGCGATGCTGAAGGACTCGCCGGGCCGGGTCGTGGTGCACCAGGTGGACTCGGGACGCACGCTCCGGCCGTCCGACAGGACGATCTCCGAGGAGGTCCGGTCGACCTCGACGGTCGGGCAGCTCACCGGCCACGCCACCGACGTGCCGTTGCGGTACGCGAGGTTCAGCCGCAGCCTGCCGTCGGTGCTCTCCGCGCTGACCAGGGTGACGGTCAGGCCCGACTGGCTGTACATCAACTGATCGAGCCGGTACGTCCGGCCCGCGGGCTGCTCCTTCGTCGGCGACGGGCCGGTCTCCGCGGAGCCCGTCGAAGGGCCGCCGGTAGCGCCCGTGGTGGCGGCGTCCCCGCCCGAGGAGGTGGAGTCGGATGCGCCCCGGTCGGCCAGGTACCAGCCGCCGAGGGTGCCGACGACGGCGAGACACGCCGTCGCCACGACGACGGCAAGCAGGCCCACGTACCTCTTCTGCACGGTTGCTCCCGGCTCGGTGCGGCGGCGATGGCGTGAAGGTAGCACCGCCGTCCAAGGTCGGCTGTGCGGTGCCCGCGTCGCCGGGTGACCGGGCAGGCGCCCGGTGCCTTATGCTGCGCCGGTTGTCACGGGGGACGGGGAGGACCACATGCGACGGTGGTGGGGCGTCACGGCTTCGGCGGCGCTGGTAGCGGCGGCGGTGAGCGGTTGCGGCACGCCGGCCGGCACGGACGGGGACCTGACCGACGACTGGCGGCCGGTGGCCGAGGCCCGCCAGTTCGTGCCGCAGGCCGGCGAGTGCCACGTCATCGCCGAGCCGACCGCCTACCTGACCAGCCACCAGCCGGTGGACTGCGCCAAGGCGCACCTGGTCGAGACGTTCCACGTCGGCACGTTCACCGGCGACCTGGCCGCCCGCCCGATCCCGCCCCGCGTCGGGTCGGCGGCGATGCGGTCCGCGTTCGCCGAATGCGACGCCAAGGCCAAGGAGTTCGTCGGCGGCGAGTGGCGCGACGCCCGGCTGTCGGTGCAGGTGGCACCCACGTCGCCGGCGGGCTGGACGGGCGGCAGCCGGTGGTACCGGTGCGATCTCTTCGAGCTCGACCCGGTAAGCGGCGCCAACGGCGACAACGACTTGGCCGTCAACCGGGCGGGCAGCCTGCGTGGCGTGCTGAAGGCGGCCACCCCGCTGCGGTACGGCTGCGCCGAGGAGGACGAGTGGTCGAACCTGCTGGCGGTCCCGTGCACCAAGGTGCACCGCTTCGAGTACGTGGGCGTCTGGACCGCGCCCGACGTCTCCTACGAGGACGCGACGAAGGACGAGAAGGCCGTCCACGCGAAGTGCCGGCCGGTCATCGCCCGCTACGCGAAGGTGCCGGTCGACGGGATGCTCCGCTACCGCACGGGCAGCACGTACCGGTTCCCGTCGGAGCAGGCGTGGGCGCGCGGCGACCGGGGTGTGCGCTGCTGGTACTGGTCCAGCGGCAAGAAGCTGACCCGGTCGATCGCGGGCGGCGGGACGAAGGTCCTCCCGATCAACTGACCGGGCGCCCGCAGGGGCAGCGCGGGCAGGTCAGCGTGCCGTGAGCGGTCCGGTGCCCGCACCGGGAAGCGCTGACCGACCGACGACACGGCACGCACCGAGGGTGATCGCGGGCGGATGCTCGTGCTATTCTCCGGCGTCGATCCCCCGTTTTGGCCCGGATCGGGTCGTTGTCGCAGAAGGACGCCTCTTTTCCCGATGCCGGCCGTTACCGCCCCGACCACGTCGCCGACCACGCTGGACACTCCGGCCGGTGGCGCGTTCACCCTCATCTTCGCCCGCCTGCCGGCGCTGCTGCGACTGGCCTGCGGCCTGATCGGCGCGGTCGTCGCCCTGTCGGTGCGTACCCCGCCCGTCGAGCCGGCGCTGCTGGTCCCGGCCGTCGCGGCCCTGACCGCCTGGTCGGTCTGGTACGCGTTCCGCGCGCTGCGACACGGCATCGGCCGTCCGATGGTGCTCGGCGACGTGGCGCTGACCGCCGCCGCGTGCCTGGCGATGCCGGTGCTGGTGGCCCCGGAGGTGCTGCCCGGCGAGGTGAGCTGGATCGCGGTGCTCGCCAGCACCACGGTCCTCAACGCGCAGGCCAACGCCCCGGTCCGCTGGTCGTTACCGGCGGGACTGCTGGTGACAGCGGCCTACGCGGCCGGCGCGCACGCCGCCGGTCAGCCCGACGAGGCCACCGCGCACGCGGCGACGCTGCTGGTGCAGACGGCCTGCGGTGCGGTGATCACCGCCATCATGCGGCGGCGGATCGGTCGGGCCGACGACGCCTTCGTCGCGCACCAGCGGCTCACCCGCGAGTCGCTGGTCGCCCGGACCGCGCGGGACGCGGAGCGGCGGCAGAACCGGGATCTGCACGACACGGTGCTGGCCACCCTGACGATGATCGGGCTGGGCGCGGTCGCCGGCCCGTCCGCCGCGCTGCGCGAACGGTGCGCCGCCGACCTGCGTACCCTCACCGCGCTGGCCGACGCGCGGTCCGCCCCCGAGGAGGGGCCGGTGCCCCTGGACGAGCGGCTGCGGGCGGTGCTCGCCCGGCTGCCCGAACTGCCGGTCACCGTCAAGCTGGCGCCGTGCGTCGTGCCGGCGCCGGTCGCGGAGGCGCTCGCCGAGAGCACGTACGCCGCGCTGTCCAACGTGGTCCGGCACGCGCCGGGCGCGTCCGCCACGCTGCGGCTGGCCCGGGTCGCCGACACCGTCGTGGTGGAGCTGGTCGACGACGGTCCGGGTTTCGACCCGGCCGCCGTCCCCGCGCACCGGTACGGACTACGCGAGTCGGTACGCGGCCGGATGTCCACGGTGGGCGGGCGCGCGGAGATCGAATCGTGCCCCGGTGCCGGTACCCGGATCCGGTTGGAGTGGCCCGGTGTCGACTGAGACGACGGCGCCACCCGCCACGGCGGTGCCGGCAGCGCGTACGCCGGAGATGGGCCGGCCCTCGGCGGACCCGGCGGCGGCCGTGGCCGACGCCTCCGACCGCGGCGCCCGCATCGTCGCCGTGGTCATCGCGCTGGCCTGGCACGCGGCGATCGCGCTGCCCGCGGCGCTGGCGGCCCGGGCCGAGTTCGCCGCGCCGGAGGTGGTTCTCGCCGGCTGGCTGCTCGTGGCGGCGGTCGGGGCGCTGGCCGGCTACCGGCTGCTGCGCGGCGCGCCCCTGCCCGCCTGGCCGCTGGCCGCGCTGCTGCTGGTGGTCGACGCGGTGGTGTTCGCGGCGGCCGGTGAGCGGCAGCTCTTCGCCGCCGCGAACTGGGTCTGGGGCACCCTCGGCTGGTTCTTCGTCATGGTGCTCTGGGGGCGGCGGACGTCCGGGCTGATCGCGACGCTGGGCGTGCACGCGCTGATCGCGCTGGCCGGGGTGCTCGGCCACGGCGCGACCGCCCCCGCCGACCTGGCCCGGTACGCCATGTCCGTCTACGCCACGTCGACCCTTCAGGTGGCGGTCTTCGTGGGCGGCACGGCGATCGCGAGGCTGGCCCGGCAGCGGGCCGACGCGGCGGCGGCAGCGCACGCGGCGGAAGCCGAACGGGACGCCGCCGAACGGGCCCGGCAGGAGCGTCGCGCCCGCCTGACGCTGGTCAGCGGTGCCGCCGAGCAGGTGCTCGCGGAGCTGGCCGACGGTCGGGCCGACCCGGCCGACCCGGCCGTGCAGCGGCGGGCCGTGCTGGCCGCCGCCCGGCTGCGCCGGCTCATCGCCGAGTCCGACGACGTGCCCGACCCGCTGCTGCACGAGCTGCGGGCCGCCGCCGACCTGGCGGAACGCAACGGGCTGCCGATCGACCTGGTGACGATCGGCGACCCGCCGCCGCTGCCGGTGCAGGTACGCCGCCGGTTGGCCGACCCGCTCACCGCGCTGTTGGCCGACGCCCGCGGCTGGGCCCGGATGACCGTGGTCGCCCGGGCCGACGAGGTGGTGGTCAGCCTGGTCACGCCCGACCGGGCCGGTCCCGACACCGCCGGGCCGCCAGGCGACGACGGGCGGGTGGAGTACCTCTACGAGCGGGACGGGGAGATCAGATGGGCGCAGACCCGGTGGCGGGCGTGACCGGCGGCCGACCCGTTGGCGTGGCGATCGTCGACGACCATCCGGTCGTCATCGAGGGGGTCCGCGTCTGGCTGGCCGCCGAGCCCCGGCTGCGGGTGCTGGCGACCGGCGACGACCCCGACGCGGTGCTGCGGGCCGCCCCCGACGCCGACGTGGTCCTGCTCGACCTGCGGCTGCACGGACGGATGGCGCTGGACAAGCTCGCCGAGCTGAGTACGGCCGGCCGGCGGGTGGTGGTCTACTCGGAGCACACCGACCCCCCGACGATGCTCGCCGCCCTGGACGCCGGGGCGGTCGCGTTCCTGGCCAAGCACGAGGGGCGGGAGCACTGCGTGGCCACCGTGCTGGCCGCCGCCAGCGACCGCCCGTACGTGCCGCCGGCGCTCGCGGGTGCCATCGCGGGTGACCCCCGCCCGGACCGACCCGCCCTGTCCGACAAGGAACGCGAGGCACTGCTGCTGTGGTTCCAGTCGATGTCGAAGGCGTCGGTGGCCCGCCGGATGCGGATCAGCGAGCACACGGTCAAGCAGTACGTCGACCGGGCGCGCATCAAATACACCCGAGCGGGGCGTCCGGCCGCCACGAAGGCGGCGTTGCTCGCCCGGGCGATCGAGGACGGCCTAGTCCGGCCGGAGGAGATCGGCATCTACCGGTCACAGGCTTCCTACGACCGGCCGACCCCCTAACGGGCGTCATGACACCCGGTCGTGGGTCGGCAACGCTCGTGGTGAGATGGCGTCGGCACCGGAGGTCATGACGATGCACGATGACGCGGCCCCCTTCTTCATCGCCCCGCACCGCTTCGACGCGGACGACGACGTGGCCCCGGCGCTCGACCGGCGGCACGAGTTGATCGTCGAGGGCGGCGAGCGGGTGCTCGCCCGGCACCGGCTGCACGCGTCGGGGCACCTGCTCGGTCCGACCGAGGCGCGGCGGCGGTGGACGCTGCCCGAGCCGGTGGCGGTCACCGTCACCGACCGGCGGATCGCGTACGTCGGCGGCGCGCCCCAGCTCACCCTGGTCGACGGGGCCGGCGGCGCGCGACACCGCCGGGGGGTCCGGCTGCCGGGCCTGGTCAGCGGCCAGATCCGCTGGCAGTGGCCGTCCCGGCTGGAGCTGCTGACGGCGGGGTCCGGGGAGCACGCCCACCTGCTGGTGGTGTGCGACGCGCTGCGCACCATCCAGCAGCCGGCCCTCGGCCTCACCGGTCCCGCCGAGGAGGTCGTCGCGCTGGCCCGGCGGGTGCGCCGCGCGGTGGCCGCGTTCCGGCTGACCCACCCCGAGCTGGTGGACCTGTCACCGCCGGAGCGGGACGTACTGGCGCTGCGGGCCGGGGCCGGACCGGGTGCCGGCGAGAGCCGGATCACCCTGCCCGGGTCGCTGCCGGTCGAGTTCCACTCCCGGGACGACTACTACCGGGGGCACTCCGACCGGGATTGGCGCGGGCCGGCGGCCGGCGCGGCGTCCGGGCACCGGTGAGGCCGCCGACGGTCGTAGGTGGGGCTCCGACCCCGGGCGCCAGTCGGCAGGCCGTGGTGAGGTCGCCGGTGGTCGAGTGCCCTCTGACCGCGCACCTGGCGGACGGCAGGCCGCCGGTGGTCGAGGGGCGCAGGCCGCCGGCTCAGGCGTCCGGGTCCACCGCGGCGGCCCGGCGGCGGACCTCCAGATCGACGGCCTCCTCCAGGGTCGGCGCGGTGCCGCCGAGGTGCCTGGGGAGCCACCAGGTGTCGTCGGGGCCGGCGGGCGCGTCCGGGTACTCCCGCTGGGCCCGGTCCACCAGTGCGCTCAGGCGCGTCTTCAGGTCGGCCGTCATGGCGTTGGCGTCCGGGTAGTCGGCCGGGGCCATCGGCTCGCCGATGAGGATGGTGATCGGGATGTGCCGGCGGGTGAGGGTACGCGGACGGCCCTTGGTCCAGAGCCGCTGCGTGCCCCAGATCGCCACCGGCAGCACCGGCACCCCGGCCTCGGACGCCATCCGGGTGGTGCCGCTCTTCAGTTCCTTGACCGTGAACGACCGGCTGATCGTGGCCTCGGGGAAGACGCCGACCACCTCGCCGCGCTTGAGGGCGCTGACCGCCGTCGCGTACGACCCCGCGCCGGCCCGCCGGTCCACGGGGATGTGCCGCATGCCGCGCATCAGCGGGCCGGACACCTTGTGTGTGAAGACGGACTTCTTGGCCATGAACCGCACCAGCCGCTTCGACCCGTGCGCGCCCAGGCCGCAGAAGATGAAGTCGAGGTAGCTGACGTGGTTGCTGGCCAGAACCGCCCCGCCCGTACGCGGCACGTGGTGGGCACCCTCGATCGTGATCTTCAGGTCGAGGACCCGGAACATCGTCTTGGCAGCGGCGATCACGGGCGGGTACACGAGTTCCGGCATGGCGCGAACTTACCCTGCCCACCTGGGAGTCACGCCATGGCGGCCCCGTGTCCACCTGCCCTTCGACACAACGGCCGGGCGGCGACGGGCGGCGCCGATCGGACCGCGCGGCACGCCGGCTGGTCCGCCGGTGCCGGCCCTGGCGGAGGCCGGCACCGGCGTGGCTCAGTCGCCGAGCCGGTGCAGGTCGAGGCGGCCCCGGGCGAACGCGTCCACGCGCCCCCACCGCCCCGGGATGTCCAGCACCTCGATCCGGCCCATGCCGATCGGCAACCGGGGCTCCACCGCGAGGTGCCCCTCGTGCGGTTCCAGGCCGAGCATCGTCCGCAGCAGCAGCAACGGTGTGCCGGTCGACCAGGCCTGCGGGCTGCACGCCGTCGGGTACTCCACCGGGAACTTGGTCAGCTCACGGGGGTAGCCCCCGAACGCCTCCGGCAGCCGGCCCTCGAAGTAGGTGGCCGCGTCGAGGATGCCGTTGGCGATGACGGCCGCCTCCTCGGCGAAGCCGTACCGGCGCAGGCCCCAGGCGATGAACGAGTTGTCGAACGGCCAGATCGTGCCGTTGTGGTAGCCGATCGGGTTGTAGCGCACCTCGCCCTCGGCCAGCGTGCGTACCCCCCAGCCGGTGAAGAGCCGGGGCCCGACCAGGTGCTCGGCGATCCTCTCGGCCCGGTCGTCGTCGACGATGCCGCTCCAGAGCAGGTGGCCGATGTTGGAGCTCAACACGTCGCACTGGCGGCCGTCCGGGTCGAGGGCCAGGGCGTAGTACTCGCCGTCGGACACCCAGAAGTCCCGGTTGAACCGCTCCTTGAGGGCCGCCGCCTCCCGCTCCAACCGGTCGGCGAACTCCGGGTCGGCCCAGAACTCGCGGGCCAGCCGGGCGGCCCGCAGCTTCGCGTCGTACGCGTACCCCTGCACCTCGCAGGTCGCCCGGGGAAACGGCGGCAGCTTGCCGTCGCGGTAGGAGATGGAGTCCCAGGAGTCCTTCCAGCACTGGTTCTCCAGGCCGGTGTCGGTGTTGCGCCGCTCGTACCAGATGTAGCCGGTGCCGACCAGGTCGGCGTAGTCGTCGATCCACCGCAGCGCGGCCCGGCACTCCCGCTCCAGCTCCCTGACCAGCTCGACGTCGCCGCTCCACCTCTCGTACTCGTCGAGCAGCACCAGGAACAGCGGCGTCGCGTCCACCGACCCGTAGTAGGGCGAGTGCGGCTGTTCCTCGAAGGCGGCGGTCTCGCCGTAGCGCATCTCGTGCAGGATGCGGCCCGGGTCCTCGTCCCGGAAGTCGTCGAAGCGGGTGCCCTGCATCGCGGCCAGGATCCGCAGCGTGGTCTTCGACAGCTCGGGCGTGAACGGCAGCGTCTGCAGGCAGGTCAGGATGCTGTCCCGGCCGAACATGGTCATGAACCAGGGCAGGCCGGCGGCCGGCAACGTCGCCCCACCGAGGGAGAGCGGCGAGAAGCGCAGCGCCGCCAGGTCGACCAGGCTGCGTCGGTACGTCGCGGCCACCCGGTCGTGCTGGCTGTTGACCTTGGGGGCCTTCTTGATCCACTCCTCCAGGTCGTGCTGGAGGGCCTGCCGCTCCGCGCCGTGCGCCCCCACGCCGATCCGCAGGTCCCGGCCACCCGCGCCGAGCGCGAGGGTCTCGACCTTGATCTCGGTTTCCCACTGCTCGTTCGGTTCCAGGTGGATCGAGTACGCGAAGCCCTTGCGGTCGTAGCGCGGCGCCTGGGACGAGGAGATCAGCGTCTCCCGGGTGTAGTTGCCCCGCCGGTAGCCCAGCCGCAGCCGGTCGGGCTCGACCTCCGTGTAGATCTCGCCCTTCTTGTTGAGGATCTCGTCCTTGACCTGGAACAGGTCGGCGAAGTCGGACGCGGCGTCCATCCTGATCTCCAGGTCGACCGGCTTCTCGTCGTGGTTGAGGATGGTGAGCGTCTCGCGGAAGCTGCCCCCCACCGCCCGCTCCCGGATGATCGACAACTTGGCGTCGATGTAGTGCGTCGCCAACCCCGGCACCAGGAAGAACCTTGCCTCGTAGTACTGGAGGTCGTCGTACGAGAGCGGGTTGAGCCGTTCCCCGTTGACCGTCAGCACCCAGGTGGACAGGAACCGGGTGTCGAGTGCGAAGAACCCGGTCGGCTCGCTCGGCGTCGCCTCGATGTCGCCGGTGTCCTCCGACACCACGAAGGTGCTGCCGTCCAGGATCCGGATCGTGTTGCTCTGCCCCATCACTGCACCTCCCGCTCTGCCCGCATGCGCCGGTAGGGGCTGTTTGGGCCACGGGCGTCCGGGTGGCTGGGGAAGAGCCGCTCCACCTGGAGCAGCAACCGGAGGTCCCCCGTCACCGTGACGTCGCCGCGCAGCATCGCCGCCACCCCGCCCTCGCGGCCGGCGGCGATGTCCTCGAAGAGCGCGGGGCTGACGCCGACAACCGTGTCGGCCTCCCGGTCGTCCTGGCTCACCCGCACCCGGCCCCGGTCGATGCGCAACAGCCAGTGCGTCGTCTGGGCCCCCTCGTGCAGGTCCAGGCGCAGGCTTCCGGAGGACTTCGCCAGCAGGGGTTCGTACTCCCGCCGGTCGAGGTCCTCGAGGAACCTCGTCGTCGCGTCCGCCATCGGGTCTTCTCCTCCCCCGTCGGGCAATGTCCCTGGCACGGGGTCCCCGTCCGGTGCCGGGCCAACCTCGCCCGGACCGGGTGAGTCGCCTGCCCGTCGGGATGGCCCTGCGCAGCGGCGCGCCGGCTCCCACCCGGGGAGCCGGCGCGCCGAGGCGTACGTCAGTTGTTCGGTTCGTCGGCGCTGATGTCCGCGAGCACCGACTGCGGCTCCCGCTCCACCGCGAGGTCACCCATCGAGACCAGGCCGACCAGCCGCCCGTCGTCGATGACCGGCAGCCGGCGGACGGCGTACGTGCGCATCAGGTCGGCGGCGGCGACCGCGTCGTCGTACTGGCTCACCGTGATCACGTCCTTGCTGGTGACCGCGTTGAGCGGGGTCGAGTTCGGGTCCATGTTCTCCGCCACGCCCCGCACCGTGATGTCCCGGTCCGTCACGATGCCGATCACATCGTCACCGTTGGTCACCACCACGTCGCCGATGGCGCTGTCGCGCATCTCCCGGGCGGCGGCGATCAGCGTCTCGTTGCCGTCCATCGTCACCAACCGGGTCGTCATGAACTCTCCGACCGTTGTCATGGTGCTCCCCTCTCGGTGTCGGCACCGCCGTCTACCCGCCGACCGGGACGGGGTAACGCGCGGCGCCCCGGGGCCGGAGCCGCGTCGGCGGGGCTGGTCAGGCGCGCGGCGGGACGCCGTAGAGGCGTTCGACGTGCAGCCGGAGCACGAGACGTCCCTCGGCGACCATCGCCCGCCGGTAGTCGGCCCAGTCCGGGTGCTCCCCCTGGATCGCCCGGTAGAGGTCGACCAGCTCCGTCACGGTCGCGTCCTTCGGGTCGGCGGCCACCGGCGTCAGCTCGGCGCGCGCCTCCGCGACCGCGTACGCCCAGCCGTCGCCGCTGCTGACGTGGAAGGAGGCGCGCGGGTCCCGGCGCAGGTTGGCGGTCTTGGCCCGGCCGTCGGTCACCGAGACGCGGATCAGGGCCGAGGCGCTGTCGAAGGCGTAGATCACGGTGGACAGCTGCGGGCGTCCGTCGCGCCGGAGCGTCGCCAGCACCCCCATCCGGTGGCCGGCGATCAGCTCCGTCAACGTCCGCTGGGTCTCGTCGTCCGCCACGGCAAACCTCCCGCTCGACCGGTCACGGCGTACCCATCGAACCACGGCGCACGCCCGGCCGTGCCGTACGCCGAACGCGCCGGGGCCCCGCCGAAGCCGGCGGGGCCCCGCGGAGCACGTCGGTCAGCGGCGCTCGGCGGCGACCAGCTCGGCGAGCTGCACCGCGTTGAGCGCGGCGCCCTTGCGCAGGTTGTCGTTGGAGCAGAACAGGGCGAGGCCGTGCTCGACGGTCTCGTCGGCGCGGATCCGGCCGACGTAGGTCGGGTCCTGGCCGGCGGCCTGCAACGGGGTCGGCACGTCGGCGAGCGCCACGCCGGGGGCGCCGTCGAGCAGCTCGCGGGCCCGCTGCGGGGTGATCGGGCGGGCGAACCGGGCGTTGATCTGGAGCGAGTGGCCGGTGAACACGGGCACCCGGACGCAGGTGCCGGAGACGCGCAGCCCGGGGATCTCCAGGATGCGGCGGCTCTCGTTGCGCAGCTTCTGCTCCTCGTCGGTCTCGAAGCTGCCGTCGTCGACGATCGAGCCGGCGAGCGGGAGCACGTTGAACGCGATCGGCCGGGCGAACGAGCGGGGGGCCGGGAACTCCACGGCCGCACCGTCGAAGGCGAGGCCGGTGGCGTGCTCGGCGACCTTGCGGACCTGCTCGTCGAGTTCGGCGACACCGGCGAGGCCTGCGCCGGAGACCGCCTGGTACGTCGAGACGACCAGGCTGACCAGCTCCGCCTCGGCGTGCAGCGGGCGCAGCACGGGCATCGCGGCCATCGTCGTGCAGTTCGGGTTGGCGATGATCCCCTTGGGGCGTACGGCGGCGGCGTGCGGGTTGACCTCGGCGACGACCAGCGGCACCTCGGGGTCCATGCGGAACGCCGACGAGTTGTCGATGACGACGGCGCCCGCGGCGGCGACCCGGGGCGCGAGCTCCTTCGCGGTGCCCTTGCCGGCGGAGAAGAGCGCGATGTCGAGCCCGGAGTAGTCGGCGGTGGCCGCGTCCTCCACGGTCACCTCGCCGTCGCGCCAGGGCAGGGTGCGCCCGGCCGACCGCGCCGAGGCGAACAACCGCACCTGCTCCGCCGGGAACTCCCGCTCCGCCAGCACCTGCCGCATCACGCCACCGACCTGGCCGGTGGCCCCCACAATGCCGATCCTCATGCCCGCGAGGCTACCCAGCCCGGCGGCCCGACCGGGAACGCTTTCCCACCGACCGGGGCCGGCGGCGGCCCCGCCGGGGCGTCGCGGCGGTCACGGCGGAACGGCCACGGGACGGAACGACACCGTCACGAGGGCCGGTGGCACGAAAGGATCGTCAGCCGGCGGGGCGGACCGCCGCAGCATCCACGCCGACCGTCCCGGTGCGGGACGCGGCGCCGGCCCGGGGCGGCGCGACCCAAGTCACACCGCCCCGGCCCGGTCAGGAGGCGGGTTCGACCAGTTCGCCGAGGCCGGTGGCGACGAGTTCGTCGCGGATCGCCGCCGCGTCGCCCTCCACCACGAGGGTGAGCTCCTCCGGGCGCAGGTGCGTGGCCGCCGCCGCGGAGACCTGGGCCACGTCGGCGGCGAGCAGCGACTCCCGCAGCCGGGCGTGGTAGTCGTCCGGCAGGTCGTGCACGACCAGGGTGGTCAGCGCGGAGGCGATCGCCCGGGGGCTCTGCAGCTCGACCGAGAGCTGCCCGGCCCGCCAGGAACGCGCGACCTCCAGCTCCTCCTCGGTCACCCCGGTCTGCCGGGTACGGGTGATCTCGCCGACCGCCTCGACGATGGCCGGCGCGGTGACGGCCGTCTGCACCCCGGAGCTGACCAGGAACCGACCGAACCGGCGGGACGAGGCGAAGTCGCCCCGGATGCCGTACGTGTAGCCGTGCACCTCACGGATCAGGTGGTTGAGCCGGGAGGTGAACGCCCCGCCGAGCACCGTGCCGGCGAGCGTCATCGGCACGTGGTCGGGGTGGGCCCGGTGCGGTGACGGGTGACCCAGCCGCAGCGTGGACTGCACCGATCCGGGCCGGTCCACCAGGATGAACCGCCGGCCGGGGCGGGCCGGCACCTCGATCGGGCCGCCCCGGTCGACCGGCCCGCCGCCGGTGCCGGCGAACGCCGCCGCCCCGAGCGCGTCCAGGTCCAACCGGTCCAGGTCACCCGCGACGATCAGCGTGCCGGGGCGGATGAACCACTCGGAGTGGAAGACCGTGACGTCCTCGACGTCCAGCGCCGCCACCGACTCCGGGTCGCCGTACATGGGGCGGCCCCACCGGCTCCCGGCGCCGAACAGGTCGGCACGCAGCGCCGCGTCGGCCCGGGGGCCCGGGTTGGCCCAGTCCATCCGCAGCGCGGTCGCCTCGTCGTCGCGGACCCGCCGCACGTCGTCCGGGTCCAGCTTCGGGGTACGCACCGCCTCGGCGAGCAGCTCCACGGCGGCACTCAGCCGCTCCACCGGCACCTGCACGCTGACCTGGAAGGAGTCCCAGTCCAGCCCGATCACCAGCTCGGTGCCGAGCCCCTCGATGGCCAGCGCGTACGCCGTCGCGTCGCGCTGCGCCGTCCCCTCCTCCAGGGCCTTGGCGAGCACCGCGCCGAGCCCCTCCTTGCCGAGCGGCTCGCGGCCGGCGCCCGCGTCGAGCAGCAGCAGCGCCACGGCCAGGTTCTGCCCGGGCAGGTGCGCGGCGACCACCTGACCACCGGCCACCGTGCGGCGGACCACCTGCGGGAACCGGTACGGGCGGGCGGCACCCGGCCCGGGACGGTCAGCGATCAGCGTCATCAGGGCTTCTCCTCGGGCAGGTAGGTCAGGGTCACCCGGTCGGCGGCGGCGAGCACCTCGGCGGCGGTCTCGGCGATCTGCTCGGCGGTCACCGCCAGCCAGGCCGGCAGCCGTTCCCCGGCCTTCGCCGGGTCGCCGAACTGCGTGGCGTAGCGCCCGAGCGTGTCCGCCCGGCCGTCCACCGTCGACATCTGCCGCCACCACGACGTGCTGAGCAGGGCCTTGGCCCGGTCCAGTTCGGCGGCGGTGACCGGGACGGTGGCCAGCTCGTCGACCACCTCGGCCAGCCCGGCGGCCAGCCGTTCGGCGCTCACCCCGGGGCGGGCCGTGGCGGTGGCGATCAGCGGCGCGGGGGCGTGCGCCAGGTCCACCCCGTACGCCCCGACGAGGTCGGGCTGGGCGATCCGCTCCCCGTCGGCGAGGCGCTGGTAGAGGCGGCTGCCCCGGCCGCTGCCCAGCACGGTGGCGAGCACCGTCGTCACGTCGTAGCCGGGGCTGCCGAACGGGTGGGTACGGTGCGCGACGTAGACGCGTGGCGCCGGCACGTCGGCGGTGACCGTCTCCAGCGCGGGCCCGCCGGTACGCGGCACGTCGCGGCCGTCCGGGGCGGGCGGGATCTCCGCCCGGGGCGGGATCGCGCCGAAGTACTTGTCGGCCAGCGCGAACACCTCGGCGGCCGAGGCGTCGCCCACCACGGTGAGCACCGCGTTGTTGGGCGCGTAGTACGTCTGGTGGAACGCCTGGAAGGTGGCCAGGTCGGCGGCGTTGAGATCGGCCATCGACCCGATCGTGGCGTGGTGGTAGGGGTGCCCGGGCGGGTAGAGCAGCGGCAGCAGCCGCAGCCAGGAGTCCCCGTAGGGCACATTCTCGTAGCGCTGGCGCCGCTCGTTCTTGACCACGTCCCGCTGGTTGTCCAGCGTCTCCTGGGTCAGCGCGGGCACCAGGCCGCCCATCCGGTCGGCCTCCAGCCAGAGCGCCAGCTCCAGGTGCTCGGCGGGGACGGTCTCGAAGTAGTTGGTGCGGTCCGGGTTGGTGGTGGCGTTGAGCGAGCCGCCCGAGCCCTGCACCAGCTTCATGTGCTCGGTCTTCGCCACGTTGACCGAGCCCTCGAACATCAGGTGCTCGAAGAGGTGGGCGAAGCCCGTCTGCCCCTCGGGTTCGTGCCGGGAGCCGACGTCGTACCAGAGGTTCACGGCGACCGCCGGGGCGGTGCGGTCCTCACTCACCACCACGCGCAGGCCGTTGTCCAGTCGGGTGGTCTCGATGGGCCAGGGGTAACCGCTGTCGGGCATGGCCACGACGCTATCCGATCAGCTGCACGGAAAGGGGACGCGCCGCACACGGCGAGGCATCGACCGGGGACGGGCGGGTACCGGGGAAGCATGCCGCCTGCCTCCGCCGTGACCGACCGGGCCGCCGTCGTGGTCGAGCGCGCGACCGCCGCCCTGACCCGGCTGCGCCGGGCCCGCCTGCTGCACCCGGCGGGTCGCTCGTTCGCGGGCGAGGTCGTCGTCTGGGGTACGCCGGGACCGCCGACTGGGGTGCCGACGCTGGACGATCCGGGGCGCTACCCGGCCGCCGTCCGGCTCTCCCGGGGCGTACCGACCCCGGACGGCTGGCCGGACGTGCTGGGGCTGGCGGTACGGCTGTACCGGGAGGCCGGACGGCCGTTCGACCTGCTGGTCAGCTCCAGTGGGGCAGCGCCGCTGCTGCGGAACCTGCCACTGCCCCGGCGACGCGTCGCGGGGACGTACAGCACGATCATGCCGTTGCGCGCGGGCCGGCGGCGGCTCTTCCTGGCGGCACTGGCCGACCCGGACTCCCCCGACCTGGGGCGCAGCCTCGCCGAGGTGGCGGACGCCGCCCGGGCGGACGCGCCGCGCCTGGTGCTCGCGGTCGCGTCCGCCGTCGGGCCGTGGCGGCCGTTCGGCCAGGTCGAACTCGGCGCCCAGCTCAGTGCCCGGGAGGACGCGGCGCTGGCCTTCGACCCGGTCGGCAACCTGCCGCCGGGGCTGCGGGCGCTCGGCCCGATCGCCTGGCTGCGGGCGCGGACCTACCGGGGCTCGCAACGGGCCCGGGGCGCCGTGGCTCAGTCGGGGGGTTCGACGGGGGTCACGGTCTGATCGGAGGTGCGCTGCTCCAGCACGGTGTCCGGGGCGGCGTTGCGGTCCTCCTCCCGGATGTCGGACTCGGCGAGGATCGCCTCCGCCTGGGCGTGGGGGTCGTCGCTGCCCACCGCCGCCTCCTCGGGCAGCAGGTGCGCGCGGGACTCCACCCGTTCCTGGTCGCTCGGTTCGTCAGTCATGGCCGCACACATACCCCGCCGGCACGCCCGGCACGCCGCATGATCGCGACCGGTGCGGCGGTAGGTCCGCCGCGGTCCCGGCCGCCGCCCGCCCCGTCGGCGACACCGGCGTGGAACTTCCCGGGCCGTCGGGTAGGCTGGGCGGCGTGACGCGTTCGTATCGATGGTTTAGGGAGCCGGCTCGCACGCCGGTGACTTCACCATGATCTGACGTCACCACTTTCGAGCCGGCCGGGCAGGAGCTTTCGTTCCTGCCCTTTTGCGTACGAGCAGCCGGCTCGACCCGGGCACCGGCCCCGGGGCACGGTCGGCGGAAGGATTCCCACCGTGACGACCCCGGAGACCGATCGGGTCAGCGATCAGCGGATCGACCGCGTCGTGCCGCTGACCACCCCGGCCCTGCTGCACCACGAACTGCCCCTCGACGACGCGCTCGCCTCGGCCGTGCTGGCCGGGCGACGCGCCGTCGGCCGGGTGCTGGACGGCGCCGACGACCGCCTGCTGGTGGTGGTCGGCCCGTGCTCGGTGCACGACCCGGCCGCCGCCCTGGAGTACGCCCACCTGCTCCGCGCCGCCGCCGCCCGGGTGGCCGACGACCTGCTGGTGGTGATGCGGGTCTACTTCGAGAAGCCGCGCTCGACCGTGGGCTGGAAGGGCCTGATCAACGACCCCGGGCTGGACGGTTCGGGCGACGTCAACACCGGTCTGCGCACCGCCCGCGCGCTCCTGCTGGACGTGCTGCGCCTCGGGCTCCCGGTCGGTTGCGAGTTCCTCGACCCGATCACTCCGCAGTACATCGCCGACACGGTGGCGTGGGGTGCGATCGGCGCCCGCACGGTGGAGAGCCAGGTGCACCGGCAGCTCGCCTCGGGCCTGTCGATGCCGATCGGCATGAAGAACCGCCCGGACGGCAGCATCGGCACCGCCGTGGACGCGATCCGGGCCGCCGGCGTACCCCACGTCTTCCCCGGCATCGACGTCTCGGGCACGCCGGCGATCCTGCACACCAGGGGGAACGCCGACGGGCACCTGGTGCTGCGCGGCGGTGGTGGACGGCCCAACTACGACGCCGAGTCGGTCGCCGGCGCGCTGGGGCTGCTGCGGGCGGCCAACCTGCCCGAGCGCGTGGTGATCGACGCGAGCCACGCCAACAGCGGCAAGGACCACCGCAACCAGCCGAGGGTGGCCGCGGACGTGGCCGCCCAGCTCGACGCCGGCCAGCGCGGCATCGTCGGGATCATGCTGGAGAGCTTCCTGCTCCCCGGCCGGCAGGACCTCGACCCGACCCGCGAGCTGACGTACGGCCAGTCGGTCACCGACGCCTGCATCGGCTGGGACACCACGGAGGAGGTCCTCAACCACCTGGCCGCCGCCGTCCGCACCCGCCGCCGTACCCCCGCCCCCACCCCCGCCTGAGCCCGCATCCGGGGGCGGGCCCGGGTGCGACGGGAGAGACAGTGCCGCCCCCGGGCCCTGAGGCTCGGGGGCGGCACCGGTGTCGGTGTGCAGGTCGCCTCTCGGCGAGTGGCGCGACGCGGCTCCAGCCGGACGGTATTCCGCGAAGGCGATTTAGGTGAGGCCCGGGGACACTGGACACACCGACACCTCAGTCAACGGGCGACCCGCCGCCGGTGTTCCGCCCTCCGCCATGACCACCGTCACAACTCGGCGGCTCCGCGCCGACACGGGCATGGGCGGCGCCGAGTTGGACGGGCACGGACGACGGCGCCGAGCTGCGCGGGTACGGACGGCGCCGGAGCGCGGTGACGTTTGACCGATTCGGACGCGGGTAGCTGACCGTCGTGACCGACGACGCACCCGTGACGGACGCGCCCGTGATCGAGGAGCCGGACACCCGGCCCCTCGACGAACTGCTCGATGATCTCTATCGCGGCCAGGAGCGGATCAGTCAGGCGGACATCTACCGCCGGGCCGTCGCCGCGGAACTGCCCGCGCAGCTCCTCACCCGCATCGCCGCCCTGCCGGAGGGCGAGTACGCCGTGGACGAGGTGGCCGACCTGCTCGGCGGTTCGGTCACCTGACGCCGGCGGCACGGACGGCCTCCCGCACCGGAGGCCGACGAGGCAGTGAGGAGAGCGAGATGTCCCACCACGAGGAAGAGCACGAGAAACTGCCGGCGCTCGGTCAACCCCCCGAGGGCCGGGACACCCTGCCGGAGCCGGACTTCGCCAACGAGCACGACCGCACGGCGGTCGACCGGGACGTGATCACCGGCGCGGACGCCGACGAGCGCGAGCCGGAGGCCTCCCGCGGCTGGGCCGGCGAGGACCACGGCACGACCCCGACCTGATCCCCCGCCGGGGCGAGGCGGGGCCCGACCCCCTCCCCCGCGGCGGAGGGCCCGACCCGATCCCCGCCCGCGCGGCGGAACGAGGAACGGCAGGACGACGACACGACGAAGGGGCCGGCGCGCAGCCGGCCCCTTCGTCCTACCGCTTTCTCAGTCCTCGTCGTGGCCGCCGCCCTCGGCGGCCTGCTGGGCCACCGCGTACGCCATCTGGAGGAAGTCCGAGGCGGCCACGGCGGTCAGCGCGGTCGCCACCAGGCGGGTCAGCCGGGGGGCGAGCACCAGCCCGCCCGTGAGCCCGGTGGCGACCCAGACGGCGAGGCAGAACGGGCAGCTCAACAGCTCGCCGATGGCGTGCCGGGCGGAGCTGCCCTGGTCCCGGACCTGCTCCATCACCTCGCCGCTGCCGATCGGCTTGTCGTACCGCGTGAACGGCGCCCGCAGCGGGCTGGTCACCGCGTCCTTCGACAGCAGCCGGCTCAGCTTGTGGGTGGCGATGCCGAGCAGCACCACGTCGGCCGGGCTGGGCCGGTCGGGCACCTGCCGGCCGGTGACCTTGACCAGACCGGCGATGCCGGCGGTCACCCCGGCGTAGGTTCCCATCGCCGCCAGGTAGCCGCCCAGCGGCCGGTGTTCGTGCGGCGCGTACGCCTGGCGCAGTCGCGCCACCTTGTCCTTCAGGGCGGTCACCCGGTCTCCTCGGTCTTCTCGGTCGGATCCCGGCCTCAGCCGGCCTGCAGGTTGTCGGCGACCTCCCGGGCGAGGCTGTCCAGCGCCTCGTCGGCCAGCCGCTCGGCGTCCGGTCCGCCGGTCAGGTCGAGCCGCATCCGGGCGCCACCCGCCTGGGCGGGGTCGACCCGGAGCTCGGCGGACCAGTCCTCGGCGGCGCTCCACCGGGCCCGCAGCTCCTCCACGCTGACCTCCTCCGCCGGGCTGCCGTCGCCCCGCAGCGGCTCGGGCAGCCACGCCGACGCCCGGGCGGGGTCCGTGGCGGTGTTGAACACCACCTCCGGTGGCGCGGACATCCCGCGCTCGGCGTACGCCATCACACGTCCCGCAGCCGGCTCGGGTCGACCTCGCGACCGGGGTGCCGGGCGAGGTACTCGGTCTCCAGCTCGGCGGTGCGTCGCAGGTGGGTGGCGAGCGCGGAGTCCGCGGCGTGGCGGAGGGTGTCCAGCCGGGTGCGGTGCAGGCTGTGCATCTCCCGGATCAGGTCCTCGTCGGCCAGCTCGGCGGGATCGACGCCGGGCAGCTCGCCGTCGATCGGATCCGCCTCGCCGGAGGCCCTGTCGTGGACATGGTCGCCGTCCCACTCGGGCATCCGTTGCTCCGGGCTGCCGAAGTCGTCCTGCCGTACCGATCCCGTCATGATCGACCCCCTGCTCTGGTTTGGGCTCGCGTCTAGACGGATGCCCACACGGGGTGGCACCAAACCCGGCCGCGCTACGACGCCGCGTCGGAGACCGCCGCCGCCCCCGGTACTCTCGATGCCATGAAGCGGCTCTGGACCCCGGCGTGGATCGCGCGCCACGTGGCCATGGTCGTGCTGGTCAGCGGTTTCCTGGGCCTGGGCTGGTGGCAGTTCAGCCGGGCTGCCGCCGGCAACTCGATCAGCTGGGGCTACGCGGTCGAGTGGCCGATCTTCGCGGGTTTCGTGGTCTTCGTCTGGTGGCGTGAGGTCCGGCACACGCTGCGGGGGCCGGCCGCCGCGCCCGGGGAGGCGTCGCCCTCCGCCGGCACGCCGGCCGACGCGACCCGCCCGGTCGTACGCCGACCCGTCCGGGTCGCCCGCGCGTCCGCGGCTGCCGACGGCGGCGAGGACGGCGACCTGACCGCCTACAACCACTACCTGCAATGGCTGAACGACAACCCGGGCGCGAAACCCGGTGACTACCCCGGCTGAGGCCGGGCGCGAAAGGACGGACGACGGTGGGCGCAGCCCTGACCCGGTACCGAGTCATCGCCTGGATCGTCGGCGTGGCGCTGATCCTGCTGGTCGTGATCGGCATGCCGATGAAGTACGGCTTCGACGAACCGATCCTGGTGGAGACCGTGGGGCAGGCCCACGGCTTCCTCTACATGCTCTACCTGGTGGCCGCCTTCGACCTGTCGCGCCGGGCCGGTTGGCCGCTCAAGCGCATGGTCCTGGTGATGCTGGCCGGCACGGTGCCGTTCGTCTCCTTCTTCGCCGAGCGCCGGGTCAGCTCCTGGGTCGGCGCCGAGCAGCCCGAGCGGGCCCCGGAGCCGGTCGCCGGCTAGCGGTTGGGCCGCCACGGCTCGGTCGAGGCGAGCGGGTCCTCCCAGCCGCCGTAGCGGTTCATCTCCCGGGCCCGGCGCAGGGCCCGGGAGACCTGCCCGAACTGCCGCTCGTCGTCGCTGCTGAACAGCAGCACCCGCTCCCCGCCCCGCCGGCCCCACAGCTCGTACGCGGGCGGTCGCCACCGGTCCCCGACCAGCGCGACCACCACCGGCAGCAGGAACACCAGACCCAGGACGAGGTACGCGCCCGCGGTGAGTCGTTGCAGCCCGCCCGTGAAGCCGAGCAGGAGGCCGACGCCGCCGATCATGGCGCCGGTGACCAGGGCGGCCCGCACCGCGACGCGGTCGTGCGGGCCACGGCCGGTCTGCAGGTGGGTCAGCTCGGTGACCCACCAACTGTTGCGCCCGACGGTGAACCGGTCGACCGTGACGATGATCCCGGGGCGGGCGTAGAGGAGGGTGGTTGCCTGCGCGGTCGTCCGCGCCTGTCGGGTGGCGCCTTGAGGGTGCACGTTCTACCTCCCGCGGCTGGTGCCGGGTCGGCTCCCGTCGACGGTCTCGCATCGGTGCCGGTCGACGGGATTCCCGGCTGCGCGCTTCATTGTGTGGCGCACGTGCCAGCTCGGACGGTGATTTCGGCTCGTGTCCGGCCCGCACCGCCGGTCGGTCCGGTGGTTGCGGCCACCGTGTCGGTCTTGTCGGTTATGGCGGAACACGTTCCGAAGTCATGTGCCGACAACGACGAATGGAATGGATCGCCCGATTGCCGACATCAGCCGCTCCGGACCGTGTCGGGCCGGGAGAAGTCGATCACGAACGGGGGTGGTTAGTGATCAACAAATTTCGTCCCTCGGCCAACATTCGACCCTGCTTCAACTGACACAACTCCTGCCCCGGGGTTAGGTTGTCCGAGCCGGCCCGGTCGATCGCCGTCCACCCGGACAGCACCGGCCCGGTGTCGCCGAGGGCCTCAGCAGCCCACGGTGGCCGGTGGGAGAGGAGCGTTCCGCTCTTGTCGTCCCTCAGTAACACGCTGCGCGCCCTGGCGATCGCCATGGTGTCCGCCACGCTGCTCGCACCGGCGGTACCCGCCCGGGCCGAACCGTCCCCCGCCGAGCTGACCCGGCGGATCGAGAACTCCTCCGCCCAGCTGGAACACGTCGTCGAGGCTTACAACAAGCTCCGGGAGGAGATCAAGGCCAACCAGGCCGCCGTGGCGCGGGTGCAGAGCCGCATCGGCCCGCTGGAGCAGGAGACCGAGCGGAGCCGGGCCGACGTCGGCGAGATGGCGGTGACCGCGTACAAGACCGGCAGCAACCTGACCACCGTGGACGCGCTGCTGCGTCCCGGCGGCGCCGACACCCTGCTGGACCGGCTCGAGGTGCTCGACCAGCTCACCCGGCAGCGGCAGGCGACGATCTCGAACTTCACCGGCAACCAGCGCCGGCTGCTCGACGAGAAGACCCGGCTGGAGGTCACGCTGGGCCGGCAGGCGGTCCAGGCCCGCGAGATGACCGCCGCGAAGAAGCGGATCGAACGCGACCTGGCCGAGCTCTACGAGCTGCGCCGGCAGGCGTACGGGCGGGCCACGGAGAAGCCGACGGCCCGGCCCGACAGCGCGAAGCAGGCGCCCTCGGTCTCCGGCCAGGCCGGCGTCGCGGTGCGGTACGCGTACGGCGCGCTCGGCAAGCCGTACCGCTGGGGCGCCGACGGGCCGAACGGCTACGACTGCTCGGGGCTGACCTCGGCGGCCTGGCGGGCGGCCGGCAAGTCGCTGCCGCACAACACCCGGATGCAGTGGAGCGCGGTCGCCCACATCAGCCGCAGCGAGCTGCGCCCCGGCGACCTCGTCTTCTACAGCGGCCTCGGGCACGTTGGCCTCTACGTCGGCGGCGGTCAGGTCATCGACGCGCCGAGCGCCGGGCGCAACGTACTCAAACGGGGCATGAACCTGATGCCCATCCAGGGCTACGGCCGGGTGCGCTGAGCGCACCCGAAACGGCGAACGGCCGGCGTCCCCCTATCGGACGCCGGCCGTTCGCCGTTGTTCCTACCCTGCTCAGGCCGCCTGGAGCCCTTCGGCCCGGGCCAGCTCGCGGAGCCGGCCGAGCGCCTGGATCTCCAGCTGCCGGATCCGCTCGCGGGACAGCGAGAACCGCGAGGCCACCTCGGTGAGCGAGTGCTCCCGGCCGTCCTCGAGGCCGTAGCGGGCCCGCATGATGCCGGCCGAACGGTCGTCGAGGTGGTTGAGCAGCCCCTCGATCCGCTGCCGCTCCAGCCCGGTCAGGACGATCTCCTCCGGCGACGGCGCATCGCTGTCGGCGACCAGGTCACCGAGGTTGGTGTCGCCGTCGTCGCCCACCGGGGTGTCCAGCGAGACGGTGTCCTGCGACCAGCGGACCAGCTCGTTGACCCGCTCGACGGTCACGCCAAGGGCCGCCGCGACCTGCTCCGGCTCCGGGTCGCTGCCCAGCTCACGGGTGAGCTGCCGAGCCACGTTGCGCATCCGGTTGACGTCCTCCACCAGGTGCACCGGCAGTCGCACGGTGCGCTCCTGCTGGGCGATCGCCCGGCTGATCGCCTGGCGGATCCACCAGGTCGCGTAGGTGGAGAACTTGTAGCCGCGCACGTAGTCGAACTTCTCGACCGCCCGCACCAGGCCGGTGTTGCCCTCCTGGATCAGGTCCAGCATGGGCATGCCCGAGCGGACGTAGCGGCGGGCGATCGACACGACCAGTCGCAGGTTGGCCCGGATGAACAGGTCCTTGGCCCGCTCGCCCTCGGCGACCAACCGCTCCAGGTCTTCCCGGTCGACACCGGCGGGGACGCGATCCTCACCGAGCAGGTGCTCGGCGTAGAGGCCGGCCTCGATCGCCTTGGAGAGGTCGACCTCCCTGGCGGCGTCCAGCAGTGGCGTCCGGGAGATCTCGTGAAGGTAGACACCGACCAGGTCGCGCTCCTCGGCAACCTCGTCGGTTCGCATGCCGATGTTCTTGTCCACGTTGCCCACGGTCCCCTCGCTCGCGCCGGTTGCCCGGTTCCTTGCCATCCCCACGTCCATCAGCCCTCCCCCGTAACTCCCGCTGTGCCCACCGGTGCTGACACCTACACAACAGTTGAGACGCGTCGGGGATTCCATGTCGTGAGTCGAAACTGTCACGAATGCCTGACAATCCGCTGAGAGCGCGGTCCATGTTTGCTGTCAGCACCCCATGTGGCGGCTCTCCGATGGGCACCACACCTGGGCGGCGGATCGATGTCTCGCCGTCCCCCGCACCATGGCAGCACCGCCAGGGCGCGGGCCACAGCGACCCGGGTCACCGTCAGGCTGCGATCCTGGTCACTGCCAGGACACGCATCGGCGCGCCGGGTGGTTCATCCATGCCCGTGGTAATACCCCACCCCTCGGTGAACAATCCGGGCGGCGGATCCGTGCCGGACGTGACGGGGATCGCAGGGGTGGGGAGCGGCGGTACGAGCGAAGGTCAGCTCAGGAGGCGAGCAGGGCCAGGGCGCCGCGTACCTGGTCGGCGGAGCGGGCCAGGGCCGCCCGCGCGGCGGACACCTCCACGCCGGAGACGAGCGAAACCAGCGCCACCTTCATGTCGCCGTCGGTCTCGACGAGGGCCCGCCGGCAGATCTCCTCCGAGCAGCCGGTGGCCTCGATCAGGATCGAGATCATCCGGCCCCGGAGCTTGGCGTTGGTGGCGACCATATCGATCATGAGGTTCGAGTAGACCCGACCCAGTCGGACCATCACGGCCGTGGAGAACGTGTTCAGCACCAGCTTCTGCGCGGTGCCCGCCTTCATCCGGGTCGACCCGGTGACGACCTCCGGTCCGGTGTCCACCCCGATGAAGACGTCCACCGACCCGGCGGCCTCCGCCTCCGGGTTGGCACAGAGCAGCACGGTCGAGGCGCCCTTCGCCCGCGACGCGGCGAGCGCCCCCAGGACGTACGGTGTGCGTCCGCTGGCGGCGAGTCCCACCACCAGGTCCCCGGCCCGTACGCATTCGGCGGCCTCGGCCGCGCCGCCCCGGTCGTCGTCCTCGGCGTCCTCGACCGCCCGCCACATGGCCTCCGACCCGCCCGCGATGTGGGCGCAGAACCAGTGCCGCGGCGAGTTGAAGGTGGGCGCGAGCTCGGCGGCGTCGAGCACGCCGAGTCGGCCGGAGGTGCCGGCGCCGAAGTAGTGCACGCGGTGCCCGCCGCGCAGGGCGGTCACCGCCAGGTCCACCGTCGCCGCGATCTCGTCGAGGACGGCCGCGACGGCGCCGGGCACCCGCCGGTCCGCTTCGTTGATCACCGTGAGCACGTCCCGGGTCGACATGAGGTCGAGGTCCACGCTCAGCGGATTGCGTCGCTCCGTCGGCGCACCGACCCGGATGACCGGCTGAGCCGCCACCGGGGCCGTCGCCTCGTGGGGTTCCACCGCGCCCGCCGTCATGCCCGCCTCCGTCCCGGGCCGACCCGGTGCGACCGGACCGCCTCGGCTGTCGCTTCGAGTGCCTTCCTGGCCCGGGACCGGTTGCGCGCGGCCACCCCGACGAAGAGGCAGTCGACGACCGTGAGCTGGGCCAGCCGGCTCGCCATCGCCCCGGAGCGGTAGGTGGTCTCGCGGGCGGCGGTGGTGAGCACGAAGTCGGCGACCTCGGTGATCGGCGACCGGGGGAAGTTGGTGAGCGCCACCGTGGCCGCCCCGCGCGCCCGCGCCTGCTCCAGCACCTCGATCACGTCGGAGGTGGTGCCGGTGTGCGAGATCCCGACCGCGACGTCGCCCCGCCCGAGCAAAGCGGCCGACGTCAGCGCCGTGTGCACGTCGGGGAAGTAGAAGGCGGTACGGCCGATGCGGTGCAGCTTCTGCTGGAAGTCCGAGGCGACGAAACCGCTGGCGCCCGCCCCGTAGACGTCGATCCGGCCGGCGCCCGCGATAGCGTCGACGACCTGCTCGCAGATCGCCGGGTCGAGCTGCTCGGCCGTCTCCTCGACGGCCCGCGCGTCGTTGAAGGCGATGGTGGCGATGATCTGGGCGAGATCGGCCCCGGGCGGGATGTCACCGCCGACGACCCGGGCGTCCGGCGGCTCGACGCGGCGGGCGGCCTCGGCGGCGAGCCGGATCCGCAGCTGCGGGTAGCCGTCCATGCCGACGGACCGGCAGAAGCGGATGACGGTCGCCTCGGATGTCTCGGCGGCGGTGGCGAGATCGGTGATGGTCCGACGCGCGGCGTCGGCCGGGTCGGCGACCACCAGCCGGGCGACCCGCTGCTCGGCCGGCGACAACGACGGGAGCAGGCCGCTGATGTGGACGATCAGCCCACCCTGCTCGTGACTCGCAGAAATCTTCGGACTCTTCGCCACGGATGAAACTTACTTTCACCAGGCCTGAGCGTCAACCATGACTCCCCGTATTGAGGAAAGTACCGCCCGCCCGGATGTGCCGTTCCACCCGACGGTGCCATTCCCACGGACTGGCGTCACCCCCGCGGGCCAGCGCGGAAGCGCCGGGCACCCCTGTCGATCCGTCCACCCCCGGGCGGACGGTGACGTCGCGCCCCGGCGTACCGCGCCGCCGGCCTGCGCGCCCGCACGCGGCCGGCTCAGCCGGTCAGCCGTCCGATCGCGACGGGTGCCGCGCCCGGCGGTTCGGGCACGACGGCGGGTCTCTCCTCGGGTCCGCCGGCCGGCCGGCCGTCCCGGTCGTCGGCGGGGGTCAGCCAGCCGGCCATGTGTGCCTGGATCCGTCGGGAGACCTCCTCCGGCGGGTGCCCGGCGTCGACCACCACGAAGGTCGGGTACTCCGGCAGGGCGCGGTACGCGGCGTCCGCGGCGGTCAGGTAGCGCATGCTCTCGTGGTCCGTGCCGCGCTGCTCGATCCGCCGGTACGCCTCGGCGGGATCGACCGTCAGCAGGAAGGTCACCTGCGGGCGCGGGAACATCCGGTAGCCGGCCCGGGCCAGCCGCTCCCAGCGTTGCCCCCCGTGCGCGCGGATGCTCGCGTACTGGCAGGCGGAGTAGCGGTCCATCACCGCGACCCGGCCGGTGGCGAGGCAGCTGAGCAGGGCGAGGGCGATCGCCAGCCAGCGGAGCACGGACTCCACCGCCAGCATCCCGCCGCGCCCGACGAGCCGCTGGGCGTCGGGGCGGCCGAGACGGTGCGCGAGGCGGCCCAGCCAGCGCCGCCCGCCGGCGTTGCGGTGGTAGGTGGCCGGGTGGCCGGCCGCGGTGAGCGCGTCGGCGAGCCGGTGCGCCTGGGTGGTCTTGCCCGAGCCGTCGATGCCGATCAGAGCGACGGCGCGCAATCGGGCCCTGCCGCGCCGCGCCCCTCGTGATCTGGACACTCTGCACAGGTTATCCGACCCGCGCTCGCGCGCTCGGAAAGTATGTGCCGTTTGATCCAGGTTGGTACGGCTCGCGCTTCCTGCCAGGTGTGGTCCGACGGGATGCCGGGTACCGGAGTCGGATCAGCCGCCCACCACCTTCGACGGGAGACGCCAATGGCAGAGCGCGGGGACGAGAGCCTGGTGCACACGCTGAAGAAGGTCGCCGCCGTGCTCAAGCAGGAAGAGATTCCCTTCGCGCTCGGAGGCAGCTTCGCGGTGTACGCCCACGGCGGTCACTCCAGCGACCACGACGTGGACTTCCTGATCCGGGAGGTCGACGTGGATCGGGCCCTGGAGGCGTTGGTCGCGGCGGGGTTCACCGCCGAGCGGCCGCCCGAGGACTGGCTGGTCAAGGTCTTCGACGACGGCCGCATGGTGGACCTGATCCACCGGCCGATCGAGACGCCGGTGACGGAGGAGACGTTCGCCGACACGGTCGTACGGCCCGTCGACGCGATCCACATGCCGGTGCTCTCGGCCAGCCAGCTCATGGTGCACAAACTGCTGAGCTTCTCGCAGCACTACTGCGACTTCGCCCGGGGGCTGCCGCTGGCCCGCTCCCTGCGCGAGCAGATCGACTGGGAACGGGTACGCAAGGAGACGCAGCACTCGCCGTACGCGGAGGCGTTCCTGGTGCTGCTGGACCGGCTGGAGGTGGTGCCGCACTCCGGCACCGGCGAGGGAGAGGGGACACCGTGACCGAGCAACGCGACGTCGCCACCGGACCGCCCGACGAGTACGTCGAGGCGGAGATCCACCGCCTGCTCGCCGAGGACCCGGACGTGGCCGAGCAGGGGATCACCGTGGTCCGCCGGGAGCGCGGCCTCGTGCTCTACGGCGAGGTCGAGAGCCCGCACCGGCGGGAGGAGATCCTGCGCCGGGTGGCCGAACGCTTCCCCGACGTGCCGGTCACCAGCGACATCGGGGTGATCCGCGCGCAGGCGCCCACGGAGATCGAGCAACTGCCCTGAGGAGGTTCCATGGTGATCCGGATCGCCGCCGTGGGCGACGTGCATCTGGACGAGGACGTGGTCGGGCGGTTCCGGCCGGCACTGGACGAGCTGCCCGAGCACGCCGACGTGCTGTTGCTCGCCGGCGACCTGACCCGGCACGGGACCGAGGCGGAGGCCCGCTGCGTGGCCACCGAGTTCGGCGGGCTGGGCGTGCCGGTGGTGACGGTGCTGGGCAACCACGACCACCAGTGCGACCAGGTGCCGCAGGTGGTCAAGGTGCTCGAGGACGCCGGGATCCGGGTGCTGGAGGGCGACGGCGTGGTGCTGGACTGCGCCGGCCGCCGGCTGGGCGTGGCCGGGGTGAAGGGCTTCGGCGGAGGGTTCGCGGGCCGCTGCGCCAGCGACTTCGGCGAGCCGGAGATGAAGGCGTTCGTCCGGACCACCACCGAGAGCGCGGACGCTCTCGCCGCCGCCCTGCGAGGGCTGGACTGCGACGTGCTGGTCGCGCTCACCCACTACTCGCCGGTGCCGGACACGCTCGCCGGTGAGCCGCTGGAGATCTACCCGTTCCTGGGCTCGTACCAGCTGGGTCAGGCGATCGACTCGGCACCGACAGCCCTGGCCCTGCACGGGCACGCGCACGCCGGCAGCGAGCGAGGCACCACGCCCGGCGGGGTCCGCGTACGCAACGTCGCCCACCCCGTCATCAAGCAGGCGTACAGCGTCTTCCACCTGGGCGAGCACCTTGATCAGGCACAGGTTTCCCGCGTCGGCGGGTCGGGTATCCAGCAAACATGGAGCTGATTCTCTGGATTCTCGCAGTCGTACTTGTGGTCGCCGGCATCCTCGCGCTGTTCCGGCGGCAGATCCTCTGGGGCATCGTCCTCATCGTGGTGGGCCTGCTCGTCGGGCCGGGTGGTGTGAGCATCTTCAATTGACGTGGCGGCTACAGGCCGCCGCACAGGGACCCACCGGGGTCGTCGCGACCGGAACTCCGTCCTCCCGACGGGAGCTTTCCGGCCTCGACGACCCCGGTGTCATGTTCGTCCGGAGGTTTACCGCCCGCCCTCGGCGGAGACATCCCGACCATGGAGATCTCTCGCAGCGCTGAACGGGCAGGCGGTGCCCGGCAGTGGTGGGCGCTGCTGGGCTTCGGGGCCGCGGTGTTCGTCGCCGCGGCGATCGGCGGGCTCGGCGTGCGGGGCACCACGGCCGAGTACGCGAGCCTCGAACAGCCCGCCTGGGCCCCGCCGTCCTGGCTCTTCGGACCGGTCTGGAGCCTGCTCTACGCGATGATCGCGGTGGCCGGCTGGCTGGTCTGGCGGCGGGTCGGCTTCGGCCCGGCCCTCTGGGCGTGGATCGTCCAGTTGGTGCTCAACGCGATCTGGACCCCGCTCTTCTTCGGCGCGGGCCGCTACGGGCTCGCGTTCGTCGAGATCCTGCTGATGTGGGTGGCGATCGGCGTGACGGTCGCTCTCTTCCGCAGGGTCTCCCGCCCGGCCACGCTACTGATGCTGCCCTACTGGGCCTGGGTCACCTTCGCCGCCGCCCTGAACTTCGCCATCTGGCGCCTGAACACCTGAGCCGCCTTGGCGGCCGGGCTAGTGCCGGAAGGGCCCGACGGCCCGCGCGGCGGACCGGCCGACAGCGCGCGGCGGACCGGCCGAACAGGCAGCCTGCGCCGGCCGGAGCGGCCTCGGCGGCGGCGCCACCTCGGCGACGATCGACCGGATCGCGCGGGTCGGCGGCGATGTCCGGTCGGCGGCGGCAGGCACGACGACGCGGGGCCCCGGCGCTGCCGGAGCCCCGCGTCGCTCACTCAGCAGCGGGGAACGCCGGAGATGTAGCCGTCGGAGCCGGTGTAGACGTACGCGTCGGAGACGAAGCGTCCGGCGCCGATCTTGTCCCAGATGGTGCTGGTGCCGTAGGTGCCGGTGACGCTGGTGCCGCTGGTCTGGCACTGGATGGTCACCCGGGCGCCGTCGGCGATGGTGCCGACGGAGCTGTAGCCGGTGCCGGGGCCGGAGCGCACGGTCAGCGCGACCCCGCTGGTGGTGTTGATCGTGCCGGAGCCGGTGCTGCTGGCGCAGCCGTTGTCGCTGCTGTAGTTCTTCGTGCCCCAGTAGAGGGCGAGCGCACCGTTGAACCGCACCTGGATGTCGGCGCCGTTGAGCCGCTGCTCGTAGTGCAGGTGCGGACCTGTGGAGCCACCGGTGCTGCCGACCCAGCCGATCACCTTGCCGTAGCCGACGCTCTGGCCCACGGAGACGTTGAAGCCGTTGAGGTGGGCGTAGTAGGTGTGGTAGCCGCCCGCGTGGCTGATCCGGACGTACTTTCCGTAGCTGGTGCCGCCGAGATCGGTGACCCGGTCGACGGTGCCCGGGGCGCTCGCCACCACCGGGTCGCCAAGGTCGTCCGTGCGGTTGAAGTCCACCGCGTACGCCGGGCTGTGGGCCGACCGGGTCTGGCCGGACCAGCTCTGCCCGCACGGGAACGGCACCTTGAACGTGGGGGCGGCCATCGCCGGGGCCGCCGGGACCAGCACGCCCGCGGCGAGCAGACCGGCCGCCAGCAGGCCCAACCAACGCTTAGCCATCCAGCACCTCCTATGTTGAAATCTTTCGATTACTTGGCCTCAGGGTGTCAGAAAATGACATCGATGGGAAGAGGTCGAATTCCCGTGTGGGAGCGCGCCCAATAGGGGGTCTGCGGTTTCCGGATTGTTACTCGCTCGTGTCCGGATAGGGGTGGACCAGCCCACATGCAAGCGCTTACATGTGGTGACGCCCATCGGACCGGCGCGGGTTCGATCCCTGACGCGCCGGCAAGGAAGGAGAACGGCATGGCGTTTGCCAGATCACGCCAGGCTTTCGCGATCGCCGGCGTACTGGGGCTGGCGCTGAGCGCCACGGCCTGCGGCACCGGTGACGACAAGAAGAGTGGCTCCGCGGGCTCCGCGGAGTGCGCCGCATACGAGAAGTACGGCGACAACGACGGCAAGAAGGTCACGATCTACTCGTCGATCCGGGACGTCGAGGCCGACCGCCTCGCGGAGTCCTGGAAGCAGTTCGAGGACTGCACCGGCATCAAGATCGACCACGAGGGCAGCGCCGAGTTCGAGGCGCAGCTCGGTGTCCGGGTCGACGGCGGCAACGCCCCCGACCTCGCGTTCATCCCGCAGCCGGGTCTGGTCAAGCGCTTCGTCGACTCGGGCAAGCTCAAGCCGGTCGGCGCCGACACCAAGAAGATGGCCGAGGAGAACTACCCGGCCGACTGGCTGAAGTACAGCACCGTCAACGGCCAGCTCTACGGCGCCCCGCTCGGCTCCAACGTGAAGTCCTTCGTGTGGTACTCGCCGAAGACCTTCAAGGAGAAGGGCTGGACGGTCCCGACCAGCTGGGACGAGCTGATCAAGCTCAGCGACCAGATCGCGGGCACCGGCGCCAAGCCGTGGTGCGCCGGCATCGAGTCCGGTGACGCCACCGGCTGGCCGGCCACGGACTGGATCGAGGACGTGCTGCTGCGGACGCAGACCCCCGAGGTCTACGACCAGTGGACGAGCCACGGCATCCCGTTCAACGACCCGAAGGTCGCCGAGGCCGTCGACAAGGCCGGCACCATCCTGAAGAACGAGAAGTACATGAACGGCGGATACGGCGGCGTGAAGAGCATCGCCACCACCGCCTTCGGCGAGGCCGGCCTGCCGATCACCACGGGCAAGTGCGCGCTGCACCGCCAGGCGTCCTTCTACGCCAACCAGTGGCCGAAGGGCACCAAGGTGGCCGAGGACGGCGACGTCTTCGCGTTCTACTTCCCGGCGATCGACGCCAGCAAGGGCAAGCCGGTGCTGGGTGGCGGCGAGTTCGTCGCGGCCTTCAACGACCGCCCCGAGGTCCAGGCTGTGCAGACGTACCTCGCCTCGGGCGAGTACGCCAACAGCCGCGCCAAGATCGGTGACTGGGTGTCGGCCAACAACAAGCTCGACCTGGCCAACGTCGCCAACCCGATCGACAAGCTCTCCGTCCAGATCCTCCAGGACAAGTCCACCGTCTTCCGCTTCGACGGCTCGGACCTGATGCCGGCGGCCGTCGGCGCGGGCACGTTCTGGAAGGGCATGGTCGACTGGATCAACGGCAAGGACACCAAGACGGTGCTCGACGGCATCGAGGGCAGCTGGAAGTGATCTGAACCGGTGGGCCGGTCCGCGCACGCGGGCCGGCCCACCGGCTGATCAGAGACCTGGGAGGGTCGATGGAGTTCGACTTCGCTGAGGAACAGCCGAAGTTCCTCATGCTGATGTACGGGCTGATCGCTTTCGTCGCGGTGGTGGGCGGTCTGCTCCTGCTCCTCGACGTGGTGCCGGCCTGGTTCGCCCGCCGCCGGGAGGAGCAGATCGTTGCCGCCTCCGCCAGCGGCGCCCCGCTCCCCCGCCGGCGTAAGCCGCGCGAGGGCATGTTCGCGCTCTTCTTCCTGTTGCCGACGCTGCTGCTGCTCACCATCGGGCTGGTGGTCCCGGCCATCCGCACCACGATGCTGTCGTTCATGGACGCGAACAGCAACGACTGGGTTGGGCTGCGCAACTACGGCTGGATGTTCTCCGAGGACTCCATCGTCCGGGTGTTGATCAACACTCTGGTCTGGGTGCTCCTCGTCCCGCTGGTGGCCACCTCGTTCGGCCTGCTCTACGCCGTGATGGTGGACAAGGCCCGGTTCGAGGCGGTGGCCAAGTCACTGATCTTCCTGCCGATGGCGATCTCCTTCGTCGGCGCCAGCATCATCTGGAAGTTCGTCTACGCCTACCGGAGTGAGGACCAGGAGCAGATCGGCCTGCTCAACCAGATCGTGGTCAGCCTCGGCGGCGAGCCGAAGCAGTGGCTGCTGGAGTCACCGCTGAACACGCTGCTGCTGATCGTGATCATGGTCTGGATCCAGGCCGGTTTCGCGATGGTGGTGCTCTCCGCCGCGATCAAGGCGATCCCCGCCGACATCGTGGAGGCGGCGCGGCTCGACGGGGTCACCCCGTGGCAGATGTTCTGGCAGATCACCATGCCGAGCATCCGGCCGGCGCTGATCGTGGTCGTGGTGACGCTGTCGATCGCCACCCTCAAGGTCTTCGACATCGTCCGCACGTCGACCAACGGCAACTACGACACCAGCGTCATCGCCAACGAGATGTACAACCAGGCGTTCCGGTACGGCGAGAACGGGCAGGGCTCGGCGCTGGCGGTCTTCCTGTTCGTCCTGGTGATCCCGATCGTGATCTACCAGATCCGCAACCTCCGTCAGCAGCGGGAGGGCTGAGATGACCACCGCAACGCCCACCGTCGCCGCCGGCACCCAGAAGACCGCCGGCCGTGGCACCAGCGCCGCCGGGCGCGTCCGCAAGCGGCTGAACAGCCGTACCGCGACCCTCGTGTCGATCGTCATCGCGGTGCTCTGGACCATCCCCACCTTCGGCCTGCTCATCTCCTCCGTCCGGCCGGAGGACGAGATCAAGACCAGCGGGTGGTGGACCTTCTTCACCAACCCGTCGTTCACGCTGGAGAACTACCAGGAGGTGCTCTTCGGGAGCTCCTCGTCGTCGCCGCAGCTCGCCAGCTACTTCATCAACTCGCTGGCGATCACCATCCCGTCGGTGCTCTTCCCGCTCGCCTTCGCGGCCCTGGCCGCGTACGCGCTCGCCTGGATCAACTTCCGGGGGCGGGACTGGATGTACATCGCGATCTTCGCGTTGCAGATCGTGCCGCTCCAGATGGCCCTGGTGCCGCTGCTGAAGTTCTTCTCCACCGGCGTCACCGTCGCCGGGGTCACCCTCATGCCGGCCTGGGACCTGGTCGACGAACAGAAGTTCGCACAGGTGTGGTTCGCCCACACCTGCTTCGCGCTGCCGTTCGCCGTCTTCCTGCTGCACAACTTCATCTCGCAGCTCCCGGGTGACCTGATGGAGGCCGCCCGCGTCGACGGGGCCACCCACCCGAAGATCTTCCGCTCCATCGTGCTGCCGCTGATCACCCCGGCGCTGGCCGCGTTCGGCATCTTCCAGTTCCTCTGGGTCTGGAACGACCTGCTGGTCGCGCTGATCTTCGCCGGTGGCGGCAACGAGACCGCCCCGCTCACCGTCCGGCTGGCCGAACTGGCCGGCACCCGGGGCAACGAGTGGCAGCGGCTCACGGCTGGCGCGTTCATCTCGATCGTCGTACCGCTGATCGTCTTCCTGTCCCTCCAGCGCTACTTCGTGCGCGGCCTGCTCGCCGGCAGCGTCAAGGGCTGAGGTCTCTCCGCCGCCGCCGGGTCCCCGGCGGCGGCGGAGCGGGGCGGAGCGGGGGGTACGTGACGAGAATCGATGATGTCGCACGCCTGGCCGGGGTCTCCACCGCCACCGTGTCCCGGGCGTTGCGGGGGCTGCCGACGGTCTCGGCCGCGACCCGCCGCCGGGTGCTCGCGGCGGCCGAGCAGCTGGAGTACGCCGTCTCGCCGAGCGCCTCGCGGCTGGCCGGCGGGCGCACCGGCACCGTGGCCGTCGTCGTCCCGCGCATCACCCGGTGGTTCTTCGGCACCGTCGTCGAGGCGGTCGAGGACGTCCTCCAGCAGGCGGGCTACGACCTGCTGCTCTACAACCTCGGCGGGCGGGAGCAGATCCGTCAGCGGGTGCTACGCACCGCCAACCTGCACAAGCGCGTCGACGCGATCATGCTGGCCGCCACGCCACTGCGCCCCGCCGACCTGACCGCCCTGACGAAGCTGAAGCTGCCCGGGGTGACCATCAGCTCCGGCACGGTGGTGCCCGGCTGGCCCTGCGTACGCATCGACGACGTGGGTGTCGCGCGGACCGCCACCCGGCACCTGCTCGACCTGGGCCACCGGCGGATCGCCCACATCTCCGGCGACCCGGACGACGAGTTGGCCTACACCACCCACCTCGACCGGCGGCGCGGCTACCAGGAGGCGCTGTGCGACGCCGGGATCACCCCGGACCCCCACCTCGACGTGGAGTCGCAGTTCACCATCAGCGGCGGTACGCGGGCCACCGAGGAGCTGCTGCGGCGCGGCGACCCGCCGACGGCGATCTTCGCGGCCTGCGACGAGATGGCGATGGGGGCGATGACGGCGCTGCGCGACGCCGGCCTGCGGGTGCCGCAGGACGTCAGCGTGATCGGCGTCGACGACCACGACCTGGCCAGCGTGCTCGGGCTGAGCACGATCGCCCAGCCCGCGGCGGAGCAGGGTCGGCTCGCCGCGCGGATCCTGCTCGACCCGCTGGAGCCCGGCGTCCGCAGGCAGCGGAGCGGCCCCCAGCTCGACCCGCCGGGGTCGCCGGTGATCCTGCCCACTCGGCTGATCGTGCGTGAATCGACCGCGGCGCCCCGGGCACACTAACGGGAAACGGCGACGCCCGGCCGTATCCGACCGTCCGGCTCGACACACGGGAGAAGGCCCTGAACAGCAACCCGACGCACCAGGACACGCCCGTCGCCCCGGCCACCGGTTGGTGGACCAGGGCCACCATCTACCAGGTCTATCCGCGCTCCTTCGCCGACTCCGACGGCGACGGCATCGGCGACCTGCCCGGCATCACCGCCCGCCTGGACCACCTCGTGGAACTGGGCGTGGACGCGCTCTGGCTGTCGCCGTTCTATCCGTCGCCGCAGGCCGACGCCGGGTATGACGTGGCCGACTACCGGGACGTGGACCCGCTCTTCGGCACCCTCGCCGACGCTGACCGGTTGATCGCCGAGGCGCACTCGCGCGGGCTGCGGGTCATCGTCGACCTCGTGCCCAACCACACGTCGTCGGCACACCGGTGGTTCACCGCGGCGCTCGCCGCCGACCCCGGCAGCCCGGAGCGCTCGCGCTACATCTTCCGGGACGGGTCGGGCCCCGACGGCGCGCAGGCGCCGAACGACTGGACGAGCGTCTTCGGCGGGCCGGCCTGGACCCGCGTCACCGAGGCCGACGGCCGCCCCGGCCAGTGGTACCTGCACCTGTTCGACTCCGGCCAGCCCGACCTGAACTGGGACAACCCCGAGGTCCGGGAGGAGTTCCTGGACGTGCTGCGGTTCTGGCTGGACCGCGGCGTCGACGGCTTCCGCGTCGACGTGGCGCACGGCCTGATCAAGCAGGCCGATCTGGCCGACTGGCGGGAGCCGCAGGAGATCCTCTCCGGCCAGGAGGTCGACAAGCCGCGCCCGCCGATGTGGGACCAGGACGGCGTGCACGAGATCTACCGGGACTGGCGGCGGCTGCTGGACGGCTACCCGGACGAACGGATCCTGGTCGCCGAGGCGTGGGTCGAGCCGGCCGAGCGCCTGGCCCGCTACGTCCGCCCCGACGAGATGCACCAGGCGTTCAACTTCGAGTACCTGCTCGCCGCGTGGACCGCGCCGGCCCAGTACGCGGTGATCACCCGCTCGCTGGAGGCCACCGACACCGTGGGCGCCCCGACCACCTGGGTGCTCTCCAACCACGACGTGGTCCGGCACGCCTCCCGGCTGGGTCTGCCGATCGGCGGCCGGCGGCCCAACGGCATCGGCATCGGCGACCCGCAGCCCGACGCCGCACTCGGCCTGCGCCGGGCCCGGGCGGCCACCCTGCTGATGCTCGCCCTGCCCGGCTCGGCCTACCTCTTCCAGGGCGAGGAGCTGGGCCTGCCCGAGCACACCACGATGCCCGACGAGGCCCGGCAGGACCCGACCTGGCGGCGCAGCGGGCACACCGAACGGGGCCGGGACGGCTGCCGGGTGCCGATCCCGTGGGAGGCCGACGCCCCCTCGTACGGCTTCGGGCCGACCGACGCGAGCTGGCTGCCGCAGCCGTCGAGCTGGGCGGAGTACGCCCTGGACCGGCAGCGGGACGCGCCCGGCTCGACGTACGAGCTGTACCGGACGGCGTTGCGGCTGCGCCGCGAGCACCGGCTCGGTGAGGGCACGCTGAAGTGGCTCGCCTCCGGCGACGAGGTGCTCTCGTTCCGCAACGGTGGGCTGACCGTGCTGACCAACTTCGGCGCCGCCGCCGTGCCGCTGCCCGCCGGCGGCGAGCTGGCGCTGACCAGCGCGCCGCTGACCGAGGACGGTACGGTGCCCACCGACGTCACGGTCTGGATCCGCGGCTGAGGTGCACTGAGGGGTCTGGTGACCGGAACCGGGAAACCGGAGATCGCACCGCCGACGGTCACCCGGCCCCGGGCCACCGCGACCGGCCGGCCGTGCCCCCGTGTCCGGTGCCGTGAAAGTGCCGTGAAAGGACGGTGCGGCGGCGCGCCCGCGCTCACTCGCCGGACGCGCCGCCGCACCGTCCTCTGCCTGGCGCGTTGCCGCGTATCGTCGACGCATCGAGGCTCGGCAAACCGCCGATCCCGCCTGGCTCAGGCGCGACAGCGTCCGCGACGTCCACCCGCCCCGGCCACGTGACCTGATTCGAGCATCGGGACAGCGACGCACTCCATGCCCCGGAAGAGTGGATCAGGCCGGGGGAGCGGGAAGAACGAGCGACTTGTAGCTGTATCCCGTGAAACTCATACTCGAAACCGACGTGTAAGGTTCGACAGTTCGCGTCTTGAAGCCATCGATTCGGCAGTTGGTCAATTCGTAGACGACGATACTGCGGGATGAGTTGTTGACTATGGATCGGATCGCGCCAGGCAGGTAACACACCCCCGCGTTCCCCCCGGAGGTGGCCTCGGTGCCAGTGAAGTTCGCCCCGCTGTAGGTGCAGACGTTAGAGGTGCAGCTGGCGGCGCTGGCCGCAGTCGGCTGCAGAATTCCGATCGAAAGACCGACCATTGCGGTTGCGGCTATGGCGGAGACACGCTTTCCGACAGTCATCAATTTCTCCCCGTTCGACTGAGCCGTATGCCCAGCAACAGTAGTACCCGCCCGACCCGGGCGCAAGATTGACATTCGACAATGAGGCCCAGTCTGTTCGAGTGCCCTTCGTATGACAGGCCCAATGTCGGACCGTCGGACGACACGGCATCTGAGCCGAGGCGCGAAGAACGCGGCGGACCTGCGAACCGAACCAGACGGACCGCCAGCGGTTCACTCCGTCAGGCGTTCGGCGCGGACGGCCAGCAGATCGCGGACGGCGGTGATGTCGCCCGGCGAGGTCCGCGAGGCGAGCCAGTACATGACGCCCGTCGGGATGAAGAAGAGTTGGAAGGCGGCCAGCCCGACGGCGTAGTTCAGCGGCGGCGGGAAGGCCGCCCGCAGGCCGTGGAAGGCCACCCCGACCAGCCCGTTGCCGGCCGCGCGGCCGACGCCGTTGACCAGGTTTCCCAGGCTGTAGACGGTGCCCCGGTGCTCGGGCGGGTTGACGTCGGCGATCAGGGCGAACCAGTTCGGCGAGTTGGCCGAGGTGAGCGCCAGCGCCACCACCGCCGTGAGCAGGCTCAGCCCGACCGTCGGCTCGGTGAACACGCTGACCAGCACCGCCCGGACTACCGCCCCCGCCCCGGCGCCGTCGGGCACGTCGATGCGTACCGGCACGAAGAAGAGGACCAGGTAGAACGGCAGCGCCGCGAGGATGCCCACCGCCGCGACCAGCGCCCGGCCCCGGGGCGTACGGCGTTGCAGCGCGTCGCCGACCAGCCCGCCGATGATGGAGAGCACCCCGCCGAGCTGGAACAGGGTGGCGAAGACGCTGCCCACGACCACGGCGGTGGCGGCGGAGTAGCCCTGGTCCTCGGCCCGCTCGGCGAAGAGCACCGGCAGCCAGACCAGTGACCCGAAGGCCGCCTGGGCGGTGAGGCCCTGGAGGATCAGCCAGCGGTTCGTACGGCGGCCCAGGATCCTTGGCAGATCCTCCCGGCTGATCCGGTAGTCGTACTCCGCGCCCTCGGCCAGCGCGCCCGCCAGCTCCGGCTCGCTCTGCCCGCGCCGGATGTCGTAGGTGAACAGGTAGGCGCCGGTCGCCGCCAGGCCGACCACGGTCAGCAGCAGGAACGGCCGCCGCCAGTCGGTGGCCCCGAGCAGCCCGCCCACCAGCGTGCCGGCCAGCGTGCCGACGCCCTGGGACAGCCCCCAGAAGCTCATCACCAGCCCCCGGCGGCGGGGCGAGATCAGGTCGGTGACGACCGAGAACCCGACGGAGCCGACCGCGCCCAGCCCGACCGCCGCCACGATCTGCGCCGCCAGGAAGGTGGGATAGTTCGCCGCCAGCGCGCTGCCGCCCGTACCGAGCGCCCAGATCAGGGTGCCGACCATCAGCAGCGGCTTGCGGTTCGTGCGGTCGCCGACGTACGCCCAGCCGACGGCGGCCACCGCGCTGGCCAGGAAGCTCACGGCGGTGACCAGGCCGAGCAGCCGCTGCGGCACCTCGAAGGCGTCGGAGATGGGCCCGTACAGCGGGGGCACCAGACCGATCGCGACGTTGTCCAGCGAGGCGAGCAGCACGAAGACCACGACGCTGTAGAGCCGGTGCGCCCGCGTCCCGCCCCGGGCCCGCGCCGGCCCACCCCTGGTCAAGGTCATGTGCGGCAGCCAACCAGGGTCAGGTCACGGGCGGGTGACGACGCGCGGGCGCGCCGGGCCGCTCAGAGATAGCCGCCGATCACCGGCGCGGCGGCGGGCGCGGCCGGCGTGCCCGCCCGCAGCGCGTACAGCTCGGCGAGGGTGGCGCCCTGTGGTGGCACCCCCGCCGCCGTGCCCAGCCATCCGGTCGCCTCCTCGTACGACAGCGCGCCCACCTCGATGCGCGCCAGGCAGCGCCCCGGGCGGACCACCGCCGGGTGCAGCCGGGACAGGTCCTCGTTCGTGGTGATCGCGACGAGTACGTCGCGCCCCTGCCCGAGCAGCCCGTCGGTGAGGTTGAGCAGCCGGGACAGGGCCTGGCCGGCGGCCTGCTTCGCCTCGCCCCGGATCAGCTCGTCGCAGTCCTCCAGGATGAGCAGCCGCCACCGTCGGCCCGTCCCCGGCTCGCCGTCCTCGTCGCCGACCGCCACCTCGGACAGGTACGCCGTGTCGGCGAAGAGCACGTCCGGGTCGAGCACGGCGTCGACCTGGCACCAGTCACGCCACTGCCGGGCCAGCGCGCGCAGTGCCGTGGTCTTCCCCGTTCCGGGTGCCCCGTGCAGCAGCACCAGCCGGCCGGCGAGGCGCTCCGGGGTGGTCGCCATCAGCTCGTCGAGCGCGTCGCGGGCGGCGGCGGCGTAGTTCGGCCGGATCTCCGCCCACTCCGGCGCGGCGATGGCGCGCACGTCGCGCTGGCTGCCCCGGCGGGGGTTCTGGTGCCAGAAGCCGATCCGGCCGGCGCCCGGGTCCTCCTGCTCGGCGGCGCCGTCGACGATCCGGTCGAGGGCCGACTGACCCACCTCCTCGGAGACCGCCGTGACCGTCACCTCGGCGCCGCGCCCCTTCCAGGTGACCACCCGGGCCGTCCAGCCGTCACCGGCCAGCAGCCGGGAGCGCTGCCGGTTCTCCACCGCCGTACGCAGCAGCCGCCCGTCGGGGACGGTCAGTGGCGCGTCGGGACGCACCCGGGAGAGCCGGACGGTGTGCGACCACGGGTGCCGGCCGGTGACGAAGTCCGCGAGGACCAACGCGTCGATGACGTCGCAGGGGGTGTCCGCGTCGTCGTACTGGAGCATCGAGGGAATGCCGGTGCCGGGCGCCTCGTCCATTTCGGGGGTGGTTCGCATCCGTCGATGATCGCGAGCCCGGTCCAGCCCGTACAGTCGTTTACCCGACGGCCGGGTTGAGCCGGTCGAGGAAGTGCGCGCGGGCGGCGGCGTACCGCTCCCGGATGGCGGGGACGGGGGTGTCCGCGTACTCCTCCGTGCCGGCCACGGACCAGGCGGGGGGCGCCGCGCCGCCCAGGGCGACCCAGGCGGCCTGGCGGGCGGCGCCGTCGGCGACGTACTCGCCGGGGGGCGGGACGACCACCGGCACGCCGAGGACCTGCGGCGCGATCCTGCGCACCGCCGCCGAGCGGGCGCCCCCGCCCACCAGGATCACCCGACGCACCGTCGCGCCCTGGGCGGTGAGCGCGTCGAGGCCGTCGGCGAGGGCGCAGAGCAGCCCTTCGACGGCGGCGCGCGCCAGGTGGGCCGCCGTCGAGGTGCGCAGGGTCAGCCCGTGCACGGCCCCGGACGCCAGCGGCCGGTCGGGCGTCCGCTCGCCCTCCAGGTAGGGCACCATGACCAGCCCGTCCGCGCCGGCGGGGGCGGAGAGCGCCAGGCCGGCCAACTCGTCCAGGTCGACCCGCAGCATCGACGCGGCGGCGTCGAGCACCCGGGCCGCGTTGAGCGTGCAGACCAGGGGCAGGAAGCGGCCGGTGGCGTCGGCGAACCCGGCGACGGCGCCGCTCGGGTCGGCGGCGGGGGCGTCGGCGACGCTGAACACGGTGCCGGAGGTGCCGATCGAGACGACCACGTCGCCCGGGACCGCGCCGACGCCGAGCGCGGCGGCGGCGTTGTCGCCGGTGCCCGGGCCGAGCGCCGCCCCGCCGGCCGGCAGGCCCGGGAGGGCGTCGGCGCGTACGGCCCCGGCCGGCTCCGCCGGGCCGAGCACCGTGGGCACGTGCGGCCGCCGCCCGAACGCCTGCTCCAGCAGGTCGAGCCGGTAGTCGCCGGTGGCCGGGGACCAGTAGCCGGTGCCGCTGGCGTCACCCCGGTCGGTGCGCAGCGCCGCCAGGCCCGGCGCGCCGGCCAGCCGCCAGGTCAGCCAGTCGTGCGGCAGGCAGACCGCCGCGACCCGCGCCGCGCGCTCCGGCTCGTGGCGGGCCAGCCAGCGCAACTTCGTGGCGGTGAAGCTGGCCACCGGCACGCTGCCCACCGCGTCCGCCCAGAACCGGCGCCCGGCCTCCCCGCCGCCGGCCTCCGCGACCAGCTCGGCGGCGGCCCCGGCGGAACGGGTGTCGTTCCACAGCAGCGCCGGCCGGACCACTCCGCCCTTGTCGTCGAGGCACACCATGCCGTGCTGCTGCCCGGCGACGGAGACCGCCGCCACGTCGGCCAGCCCGCCGGCGGCGTCGACCGCCGCGCCCAGCGCGGACCACCACGCCGCCGGGTCGACCTCGGTGCCGTCCGGGTGCGGCGCCCGCCCCTGCCGGAGCAGGGCGCCGGTCTCGGCGTCCCGGACGACGACCTTGCAGGACTGGGTCGAGGAGTCGACCCCCGCGACGATCGGCATCGCCGGCGGCCCTCAGCGGGCGCCGAGCAGGTGCTCGACGGCGAGCTGGTTGAGCCGGACGAAGCCGAAGCCCTTCGCGGCGGCCCCGGCGACGTCGAACTCCTCGAACGCGGACCGGTCCGCGACCAGCTCCGCGTAGCCCTCCCCCGGCGCGAGCGTCGGGGTGCCGAGGTCGGCGACCCGGCTCGCGGCCAGCGCCTCGGCGACCTCCGGGTCCGCCCGGAACGCTGCCGCGCGCTCCTTCAGCAGGAGGTAGGTGCGCATGTTCGCCGCCGCCGACGCCCAGACGCCGCTCATGTCCTCGGTGCGCGAGGGCTTGTAGTCGAAGTGCCGGGGACCGTCGTAGGCGGGCCCGCCGCCGGGGCCGCCGTGCTCCAGCAGGTCGACCAGGGCGAACGCGTTCAGCAGGTCGCCGTGGCCGAAGACGAGGTCCTGGTCGTACTTGACGCCGCGCTGCCCGTTGAGGTCGATGTGGAACAGCTTGCCCTGCCAGAGCGCCTGGGCGATGCCGTGGGCGAAGTTCAGGCCGGCCATCTGCTCGTGGCCCACCTCCGGGTTGAGCCCGACCAGCTCGGGACGGGCCAGGGTGGAGATGAAGGCCAGGGCGTGCCCGACGGTGGGCAGGAGGATGTCGCCGCGCGGCTCGTTCGGCTTCGGTTCGAGGGCGAAGCGCAGGTCGTAGCCGGAGTCGACGACGTACTGGCAGAGCAGGTCGACGGCCTCCCGGTAGCGGTCCAGCGCGGCCCGGACGTCCTTGGCGAGGTCGTACTCGGCGCCCTCCCGGCCGCCCCACATCACGAAGGTGCGCGCGCCGAGTTCGGCGGCGAGGTCGATGTTGCGCAGCACCTTGCGCAGCGCGTACCGCCGGACGTCGCGGTCGTTGCTGGTGAAGCCGCCGTCCTTGAAGACGGGGTGGGTGAAGAGGTTGGTGGTCACCATCGGGACCACCAGGCCCGTCTCGTCGAGCGCCTTGCGGAAGCGGGCCACGTGCTGGTCGCGGGTGGCGGCGTCCGCGCCGAAGGGCACGAGGTCGTCGTCGTGCAACGTGATCCCGTACGCGCCCAGCTCCGCGAGCCGGTGCACCGTCTCGACCGGGTCCAGGTCGGCGCGGGTGGCGTCGCCGAACGGGTCGCGGCCCGGCCAGCCCACCGTCCAGAGGCCGAAGGAGAACTTGTCGGCGGGGGTGGGACGGGGTGCCATGGCAGACCTCCGGGTGTCGTCCGCTATTTGTTCAGTGGTTGAATTATTTGGTCGACCTGTGACAGTGTCAAGGGGTGACCCGACCCGACGCCCCGACGGCGGTACGGCAGGGCAGCCTGCGCGAGTGGAACCTCGCCGTGGTGCTCGGCCGGATCGCCGCCGCCGACCGCCCGCCCTCGCGGGCCGAACTGGCCGCCGGCACCGGCCTCACCCGGGCCACCGTCTCGGCCGTCGTGGAGGACCTGCTCGCCGGCCGTCTGGTGGCCGAGGCGGAGCCCACCCCCCGCACCGGCGCGGGGCGGCCCTCGCGGGGCCTGGTGCTCGCCACCGACGGCCCGGCGGGGCTCGGCCTGGAGGTCAACGTCGACTACCTGGCGGCCTGCGTGGTGGACCTCGCCGGCCAGGTCCGCCACCACCGGGTGCACCGCGCCGACCTGCGGCCCCTCTCCCCCGCCCAGGCGCTCGCCCGGCTGGCCAACCTGGCCGCCGACGCCCGCGCCGAGGCCACCCGCGAAGGGCTCACGCTGGCCGGCGCGGCCCTCGCGGTCCCCGGCCTGGTCGGCGACGCGGGCCTGGTCCGGCTCGCGCCCAACCTCGGCTGGCGCGACGTGCCCGTACCCGCGCTGCTCGGCCGGGCTGCGCCGCTGACCGCCCACGTCGACGGCGTACCGCCGCTGGTGGTCGACAACGAGGCCAACCTCGCCGCGCTGGGCGAGCTGCACGCCGGGCCCGGTGACCGGGCCAGCTTCCTGCACATCTCCGGGGAGGTCGGCATCGGCGCCGGGATCGTGCTCGACGGGTCGCTGTTCCGGGGCACGCGCGGCTGGAGCGGCGAGATCGGTCACATCACGATCCGGCCCGACGGCCCGCCCTGCCGGTGCGGTGGCCGGGGCTGCCTGGAGACGTACGCCGGGCAGGAGGCGGTCCTCGCGGCGGCCGGGCTCGGCGGCGCGGACCTCCCGGCGGACACCGCGACGACCCGGCTGGCCGAGCTGGCCGGGGCCGGCGACCCGGCCGCGCTGCGGGCCCTGGCCGAGGCCGGGACCGCCCTGGGCGTCGCCGTCGCCGGCGTGGTCAACCTGCTGGACCTGGACACCGTGGTACTCGGCGGCGGATACGCCCCGCTGGCGCCGTGGCTGTGCCCGCCGGTGCTCGCCGAGGTCTCCCGGCGGGTGCTCACCGCGGCCTGGTCACCGGTCACCGTCCGCCCGGCGACCCTCGGCGCCGCCGCCGCGGCCGTCGGCGGGGCCGGTTCGGTGGTCCGCCGGATCCTGGACCAGCCGACCGGCTGGCTGGCCCGCCCGGCCTGAGTCCCCGTTCCTCCGATGGCGGCGCGGCTCCGCCTCGGTACGCTTGCCCTCAGGCAACGACCAGATCCGAGGAGTGCACGACCACCATGCGCACAGGTCGACAGACCGGGGCGCCCGGCGAGCGGCGGTGACCACCGCCTCCCGGGACGGTGTCAAGGACCCCACCGACGGCGGGCGTTCCGGCCGCTCCCCCGACGCCGCGCGACCGGTCGACTCCGGGCTCGCCCGGGAGGTGCTCGACGGGCTCACCGAAGCGGTGGTGATGGTGGATCGGGCCGGGTCGGTCACGCTGGTCAACGCGACGGCCAGGGCGCTCCTCCCCGAGGCCGCGCCCGGCACGGACCTGCACGCCTGTGCGGTGCCGGCCGTGGCCCGGGCGGTGGCGTCGGGAGCGGACAGCTTCGCCGCCGAGCACGGTGGCCGCCGGCTGCACGGCGTACGGCGCGACCTCACCGACGGGCGGCACGCCTGGTACGTGCGGGACGTCACCGATGAGCACGCGCGCGTCGAGGCGCTACAGGTCGAGCGCTCCCGGACGGCGTTCCTCGCCGAGGCCGGCAGCCGTCTCGGGCGCTCCCTCCAGCGCGAGCAGACGCTGCGGACTGCCACGATGATGCCCGTGCCCTACCTCGCCGACCTGGCCATGGTGGTCCACCTGCCGCCTGCGCCGACGGAGGGCCAGCCGCACTGGATCCGCTACGACGGAAGCGACCCCGCCCCGGTGACCGGGCTCGCGCCCTGGTCGCTGACCGGCTCGCTGCCGGGGCTGGCCGAGGCGCTGGCCGGCCACCCGGCGACCCCGTCCCCGTGGCCGGACGGGGAGGCGGCCGACCTGGCCGCCGTGCTCCCGCCCGGGTTCGGCCCACCCGGCACCGTGCTGGCCTGTCCCATGCCGGGGGCGGGGCGCGCCACCGGCGCCCTCGTGCTGGTCCGCCGCGTCGGACGGGCCGACTTCGCCCGCCACGACATCGAACTGGCCCGGGAGTTCGCCGCCCGCGCGGGCGCCGCCCTCGGCGCCGCCGAACTCTACGGCGAGCAGGTCCACCTCGCCCGGGTGCTGCAGAACAGCCTGCTCCCGCCCGACCTGCCGGCCGTGCCGGGCGCCGTCCTCGCGGGCGGCTACCGGGCGGCCGGGGACGGGCTGCGCATCGGCGGCGACTTCTACGACGTGTTCCCCGTCCCGGGCGGCGCGATCTTCGCCCTCGGCGACGTGGCCGGCAAGGGCGTCGGCGCGGCCGTCCTCACCGGACGGGTCCGCCAGTCCCTGCGGACCCTGCGCCTGGTCGAGCAGCGGCCGCTGGAGTTGATGGGGCTGCTCAACCACGCGCTCTTCGACGCACCGGACGCGGCCCGCCGCAGCCAGTTCACCACCCTGCTGCTCGGCACCCTCGACGCCGAGCCCGACGGCGGGGTCACCGTCCGGATCGCCGGCGGCGGCCACCCGTCCCCGCTGCGGATCCACGCCGACGGCGGGGTCACCCCGGTCGCGGTCGGAGGGATGCCGGTGGGCGCGCTCGCCGCCGCCCGGTTCGCCGAGGTGGAACTCCGCCTCGCCCCCGGCGAACTGCTGTTCGCGTACACCGACGGGGTCGTCGAGGCGCGGGGCGGCCCCGACGGCCAGGAGATGTTCGGCGAGGAACGGCTGCACGCGGCGCTGGCCTCGGCCGCCGGGTCGACCCCGGCCGCGCTGGTGGACCGGCTCCTCGATCTCGTCGACAAGTGGCTCGGCGGGCAGATCCAGGACGACATCGCGATGCTGGTCGTCGCGGCGGCCCCCGCCTGACCGGGGTCAGGCCGTCCGGGCCACCTGCGGCCCGTTTCCCGGCCGGTCCTGCGTCGGCAGGCCGACCGGAGGGTCCTGCGGCCGGCCCGGCCACGGATCGTCCGCCTCGACCGACTGCACGGAGGCGTTGCGGTGGCGTGCCGCCTCGTCGAACTCCCGCATGCCCCGCAGCAGGGCCTGCCGCCCCTCGGGGGTCATGTCGGCGAGGATCGCCGCGAGCTGCTGGCGCCGGTCGTCCCGCAGCTCGGTGAGGAGCCGGCGGGCCTCCGGGGTGAGGTGCAGCGAGATCTCCCGCCGGTCGAACCGGCCGGGCTCGCGCTCCAGCATGCCGGCGGCCACCAGGCGGTCACAGAGCCGGCTGGCGGAGGAGAGGAGCATGTCCAGCCCGGTGGCCAGGCGGCGGAGGTTGATGCCGTCGTGCTGCTCGACCAGCATGATGGCACGCAACTGCGCGCCGGAGACCCGACTGGTCGTCCGCTCCCGCGCGGCCTCCCAGACCGTCAGCAGGGCATCGGCCACCGCGTCGAACTCGACCGCCATACTCGTCTCGGGTCCGTACGGACCGTGTACTTCCGCCATGGTGCGCCCGAGACTACTCCGAATCCGCTGGTCTGGGCTCATGCAGAAGGAGCGATGATGAGCGAACCGGTCAACCGGGTACGGCGTGTCCTCAACGAGGCGCCCGCCGACCTCCTGCTGGACCGGATCGCCGACGTCCTGGCCGCCGGCTACGGCACGACCCGGGTGGAGCTGCTCCTGGTCGACTACCGGTTGGCGGCGCTGCTGCCGCTCGTCGGCGAGGAGCCCGTCACCGGGCCGGGGCACCCCGCCTGGCGGTGCTTCGACCACCAGACCCCGATCGTCGCGGCCGGCACCGGCTACCTGCCGGTGTCCATGCGCGGGGATCGCCGGGGCGTCCTGGTCGTGGAGCCCGCGCCGACCGGGCAGGCCGCGCTCGACGAGCTGACGCAGATCGCCACCGCGCTCGCCCACGAGATCGCCGCGGTCACCGGCGGCACCGACGTCTACCGCTGCGCGCACCGCAGCAGGCGGCTCACCCTCGCCGCCGAGATGCAGTGGGAGATGCTCCCGGGCCGCAGCCGCACCCGCCCGTCGTTCAGCCTCGCCGGGCAGCTCGAACCGGCGTACGCGGTGCGGGGCGACAGCTTCGACTGGTCCGACGACGGCAGCCGGGTCTGGCTGTCGACCATCAACGGCACGGGCGAGGGGGTGGCCGCCGCGATGCTCACCTCGCTCGCCACCCACGCGCTGCGCAACGCCCGCCGCTCCGGCCTCGGCCTCGCCGACCAGGCCGCCCTCGCCGACCAGGCGGTCTACGACCTGCACCGGGGCGGTCAGCACCTCGCGACGCTGCTGATGGAGCTGGACCTGCGCTCTGGGGTGCTCACCGTGGTCGACGCCGGGTCGCCCCGCCTGATGCTGCTGCGCGGCGGGAACGTCCAGGAGCTGCCGCTGGAGGCGCAGTTCCCCCTCGGCATGTTCGAGGCCACCGACTACCGGGAGCAGCGCTTCGAGCTGTGCCGCGACGATCGGCTCTTCGTGGTCAGCGACGGCGTCATCGACGCCACCGGGCATAACGTGCGGTACGGCGAGACCGCGCTGGAGCGTTTCCTGCGCCGGACCGGGCCGATGGAGCCGCTGGAGGCCGTCCGCGCGCTGATCGGCGACCTGCGCGCGTTCGTGGCCGCCGACCTGATCGACGACGCGGTGGTGGTGTGCCTGGACTGGACCGGCCCGCAGGACTGAGGCTCAGTACGCCCCGCGGCTGTTGACCACCGCGCCGAAGGTCTTCCAGAGGATCGTCAGGTCGGCCGCGAGCGACCAGTTCTCCACGTAGTAGAGGTCGAGCCGGATGCCGTCCTCCCAGCTCAGGTCGGATCGACCGCTGACCTGCCAGAGGCCGGTCATGCCGGGCTTGACCAGCAGCCGGCGGGCCACGTCGCCGTCGTAGCGGGCCACCTCGGAGGGCAGCGGCGGGCGCGGGCCGACCAGGCTCATGTGCCCGAGCAGGACGTTGACCAGCTGCGGCAGCTCGTCCAGCGACCACTTGCGCAGCAGCCGCCCGACCCGGGTCACCCGCGGGTCGTCGCGCATCTTGAACATCAGGCCGTCGGTCTCGTTGCGGGCGGCCAGCGCGGCCAGCAGGGCGTCCGCGTTGACCACCATGGTGCGGAACTTGTAGACGCCGAACTCCCGCCCGCCCTGCCCGACCCGGGTCTGCCGGAACAGCACCGGTCCCCGGCTGTCGATCTTGATGGCCAGCGCGATGACGGCCAGCAGCGGCAGCAGCAGCGTCAGCGCCACCGAGGAGACGGCCCGGTCGACGAAGCCCTTGACCAGCTTGCGGGCCCCACGGAACTCCGGCGCCTCGACGTGGATCAGCGGCAGGCCGGCGACCGGACGGGTGTGGATGCGCGGGCCGGCGACGTCGGTCAACGCGGGGGCCACCACCAGGTCGATACCGGTGCCCTCCAACTGCCAGCCCAGCCGGCGCAGCCGGGTGGCGGTCAACTCGCCGGAGGCGGTCACCGCGACGGTGTCCGCACCGATGGCCGTGGCCGCCTCGGGGATGCCGCGGAACGATCCGACCACGGGCACGTCGCCCAGCCGCTGCGCGACCGGGGCCAGCAACGCGTCGGGGATGCAGGCGCCGACGACCTGGTAGCCCGCGTACGGCTCGCGGCGCAGCGTGTGCACCAGCTCCAGCACGTGGGCCGTGTCGCCGACCACCAGCACCTTGCGCGACCAGCCGGCGCCCTCGGACCGCGCCCGGTGCAGGCGCTTGCGGGCGGCGAACCGCGCCACCTCCAGGCCGAGCGTGCCGACGGCGAAGGAGATGCCGAGGAATCCCCGGGAGACACCGACGTCCGCGATGTAGCCGGCGATCGCGACGCCACCGGCGAGGCGCAGGCTGGCGGTGCTGACCCGCCGGTACTCGTCGGCGCCGTAACCGAGGACGCGGTCGTCGTAGCAGCGCAGCACCCGCAGCGAGACCAGCCAGGCGAGGACCAGCCCGGGGGCGACCAGGACGTAGGGGATCTTCGAGCCGCCGGGGATCTCGTCGCCGAACCGGGCGACGTAGCCGACGAGCACGGCGACCGTCAGGACGGTGGTGTCCAGCACCACCAGCGAGCGGACGTAGGCCCGCTCACGGGTGCGGGCCGGCCCTGGTCGTGGTTCGTCCGGTTTCGACGACGTGCTGGCGGGAGTCAACAGCGTCGCTGAGGTCACCGGCCCTCCCCACTTCGGTCGCCGACGGCCCGAGGGCCGAGCCCGATGCGCGGGCCCGGCGCAGGGGCACCAGGACATCCTGCCCCGGCAACCGCGCTCGACGATCGCTTCGGACGCATTGCCGTCACTACTTTCCCCGAGGAACCCCTTTCGGGGAAAGGGTCCACGGCAACCGGTCCCGTCCGCGGGTCCCGCCCCGCGCTGTGTCGCGGCTCAGGCGGGGGCCTTGCGCAGCGCGATCGCCTTCAGGAAGATGTCGCCGATCTTGGTCGGGTCCTCGGTGACGAAGGCCCCGCCGCCGGTGACGTCGGTGATCGACTTCAACTCGGCCTTGCTCACGTCGCTGCCGATACCGATGATCACGACCTGCACCGGCCGCTCCGGGTCCTTGATCTTGTTGAGCTCGCCCAGCAGCTTCTGTTGCGTGATGCCGTCGGCGTCCTCGTTCTTGCCGTCGGTGAACAGCACGATCGAGTTGACCCGGCCGGGCTCCCAGTTGTCCTGCACCTGCTGGTACGCCGCCAGCACCGTGTCGTAGAGGCCGGTGTTGCCGGTCGAGGAGCGGATCGAGGCCAGCGACTGCTCCAGCTTGCCGCGCTGACGGGACAACGGCCCGATGGCGACCAGTTCCCGGTGGTCACGGTTGCCCACCAACTGCGTGGAGAACGTCCAGAGCCCGATCGACCAGGAGTCGTCGAAGAGGTTCAGCCCCCGCCGGGCCGCCTCGACGGTGACCTGCTGCCGGGTCGCGTTGCCGGCGTTGGCCACCTTCTCCTTCATCGAGCCGGAGACGTCGATGACGGCGAGCATCCGCCCCGACTGGGTGGCGATCGACCAACTGGAGACGGCCCGGTCCATGGACTGCGGGTCCAGCCCACCCGTGGCCGAGCCACCGCCGTTGGCCGGCGGGGCCGGTGCGCCGCCGGCCGGGCTGGGCGCGCCCTGCGGTGCGTCGAAGCCCGCGCCCCAGTTGCCGTCGGGCGCACGCAGCGACTGGCCCGCCAGCCGGTCGCGGAAGTCGTCGGTGGTCAACACCTCGTAGAGCACCCGCGCCGCCGACGCCTTGGCCGGTTCGATGCCGGGCAGCACCGCGTACGGGTAGTCCAACGGCGCGGGCGCCGGCTCCAGGTAGAGCGCGGCCAGCGGCACCGGCGGCTTCTTGCTGTTGTACTGGATGACGTCTTCTTCGGAGAGCGCCGCCGCGCCCAGGCTGCTCGCGATCGTCGTGGGATCCGAGGCCGTGGGGAACCGGGCGAGCAGGTCGGGCCGCAGCGCCGAGCGGTCGGTGGCGAGCGCCCGCAGCGCGGCGACCTTCTCCTGTTCGGCGTCGGGGCCGCCGGAGGCGCTGGCAGCGGCCGTCAGGGAGAGCAGGCCGGACAGGCCGGCGGCGTCGCGGGTCGGCTCGACGATCCCGGTGCGCAACGGCTTGTCGCTCTGCACCTGCTGTAGGAGCTGGGTCCAGCTGAACTGCTTCTGCGGCCAGCCCAGGCGCGTGGCGATCGGCTCCGGCATCGCCACGACGACCGGGCTGCGCGCGATGGACGCTCCGTTACCCGGGTCGAAGGCGGTGGCGCCACCGGTCTTGAGCCGCAGCAACCAGGTGCTGGAGTCGGGCACCCAGACGTCCGGGCTGACCGACGTGCCGCTGGCCTGGCCCACGCCGGCCAGGGTGACCCCGTGCTTGGCGGCGACTGTCGCGGCCACGTCGACCGGATCGGACGCCGTGACGTTCACCGCGATGCAGGTGCCGCCCACCGCGGCGCCGTCCTTCACCCACTGCGCGGCGGCGTCGTCGACGGCCGGGGCGAGTTCGGCCGCGACCGCGACGGAGAGCTCGATCCGCCCCGAGCAGTCGGGTTGCGCCAGCTGCTGGTAGCCGAACCAGCCGCCGGCCGTGACGACGAGTACACCCACGGCGGCGGCTGCGGTGGCTGCGTGGTGATTCGTACGCATGCGATGGCGGCCTGCTGACACGCTGACCATCTTGCGGACCCTTCGGGACGACTGCCACGGGCCGTTCGGACGAAAGTTACTCAGGAGAAACAGTTGAGCGTCAAATTGCTACACAGCGTGACGGAGCTGCCTCTTTGAGTTGACGCCGGGGCCGACGCGCCTGGTCAGGGCAGCACGCAGGTGGGGCTCGGGACCGCCACGGGCTCCCCCACCGGAGCCGGTACGCCGGTGGCCGCGTCCACCCGGAAGACCCGCACCATGTCGGCCCGCTCGTCGGCGACGTAGAGGTGCTCCCCGGCCAGGGCGAAGTGCCGCGGCCACTCCCCGCCCGTGTCCACCTCGGCGACCAGTTCCGGCAGCTCACCCGCGAGAGCGAAGACCGCGACGGTGCCCACCCCCCGGTTGGCGACGTAGAGGTGACGCCCGTCCGGACCGACCACGATCTCCGACGGCTGGACGTGCCCCGTCCGGTCGCTGGCCTCGACCCGGCCCCGCTGGTGCAGCGCACCGTCGCCCGTCAGCTCGTACGCGGTGACCGATCCGTCCAGCTCCCCCGCCACCCAGCAGCGCCGCCCGTCGGGATGCCGCGCCAGGTGCCGGGGCCCGGTGCCGGCGGCCGTACGCACGCGGGGCCCCCGGGGCACCAGCCGGCCGGAGGCGGGGTCCAGGTCGTAGCGGTAGATCGAGTCGGTGCCCAGGTCGACGGCGAGCAGCGGGCCACGCCCGGGGTCGGGATTCACCATGTGGGCGTGCGCGCGCTCCTGGCGCTCCGGGTCCGGCCCGTGCCCCTCGTGCGTCACCAGGTCGCTGCGCTCGGCGGGCACCCCGTCGGCGTCGAGCGGGAACACGGTCACGCTGCCGCCGCCGTAGTTGGCCACGACGAGGTGGCCGCCGTCCGGGACGACCGCCAGGTGACAGGGCTCCGCGCCCCCGGTGGGCCGGGTGCCGAGCGGGGTCAGGTCACCGTCGGCGCCGACGGTGAAGGCGCTGACCTGCCCGTCGGGCAGCTCGTTCACGGCGTACAGCACGGGCAGCCGCGGGTGCCGGGCGAGGAACGAGGGCGAGGGGGTGACCGCGGCGGTGCCGAGGGGGGTCAGCGCGCCGGAGGCGGGGTCCCGCCGCGCCGCGATGATGCCGGTGCCCCGGCCCCCGCTGTGCGCCGTGTAACCGCCGATGTGGACCATCTCGTCCCGACCTGTCACCGGATCCGCCCTCCGCCGATTGTTCCGCCGATCCCCACAGCCTTTCCCGCTCGGCTGCCCGCTTAGCCCCGAAAATCCCGCCGAATCGCGGCGGCGCGCCGCAGGACGCCCCGCCGCGACCGCCGCCGCCGGGTCAGGCCGCCGGCACCGGCTCGCCACGCTGCCGGGCCACGTGCTCCACCAGCGCGATCAGCACCTCCTTGCCGGACTGCCGCTCCCGCGCGTCGCAGAGCACCAGCGGCACGTCGGGGTCGAGGTCCAGCGCCTGGCGTACGGACTCCAGGCTGAACTTGCGGGCACCGTCGAAGCAGTTCACCCCCACCACGAACGGCACGCCCCGCTGCTCGAAGTAGTCGATCGACGGGAAGCAGTCGGCCAGCCGGCGGGTGTCGGCGAGCACCACCGCGCCGAGCGCCCCGAACGCCAGCTCGTCCCAGAGGAACCAGAACCGGTCCTGGCCCGGGGTGCCGAAGAGGTAGACCTGGAGGTCGTCGTTGATCGTGATCCGGCCGAAGTCCATGGCCACCGTCGTGGTGGACTTCGCCTCGACGCCGGAGAGGTCGTCGGTGCCGATGCCGGCGCCGGTCAGCACCTCCTCGGTCTGTAACGGCCGGACCTCGCTGAGCGCGCTCACCAGCGTCGTCTTGCCGGCGCCGAAGCCCCCGGCGATCAGGATCTTGAGCGCGAGCGGGATCCGGGAGCCGGATCCGTTTCGGTCATAGCGCACGGAGTCCATTGACCACCGCCTTGAGGATGTCGTCATCGGGCAGGTACGCGGCGGAGGTCGGCTGGTGCACCGCGACCAGCCCGCGCGCCAGCAGGTCGCCGAGGAGTACGCGGACCACGCCCACCGCGAGGTCGAGGTCGGCCGCGAGCTCCGCGACGGGGACCGGCCGGGCGGCCAGCTCCACCAGGCGCCGGTGCTCGGGGTGCAGGTCGGGGTGCACGGCCGGATCGGCTGCCCCCTCGGCCAGCACGTACGCGACCAGGTCGAAGCCGTCCGCGGCGGAGCGGACCCGGCCGCCGGTCAGGGTGTAGGGCCGCACGACCGGACCGGCGTCGTCGTCCAGCCACTCGTGCTGCGGCCCGGGCGACTCAGCCCGCATCGGCGGCTCCCGCCGTCGACCGGGACGGGGCGCTCAGGGTCTCCCCGACCCGGGTGACCAGCATCGCCATCTCGTACGCCACCAGGCCGATGTCCGCGTCCGCGTCGCTGACCACGGCCAGGCAGGCACCCTGCCCGGCGGCGGTGACGAAGAGGTACGCGGACTCCATCTCCACCACGGTCTGCCGGACCGCCCCGCCGGCCACCTGCCGGCTCGCGCCCCGGGCGAGGCTGGAGAAGCCGGACGCCAGCGCGGCCAGGTGCTCGGCGTCGGCACGGTCCACACCGGCGGAGGAGCCGATCAGCAGCCCGTCCGCCGAGAGCACCACCGCCTGTCGGGCGGGGGGCACCCGTTCCACCAGTTCGTCGAGCAACCAGTCGAGATCGGCGCTCTGCCTCGTCGGATGCATCAGGCGTCCCTCTCAGTCGCGGTCATCGGTTCGGGGGTCGCCGGCCGCTCGGCCGGCATCGGAGTCGGGTCTTCGCGCGGCCGGCCCGGCCGGTCGGCGCCGACGGCGGCCTGCCCGGGGACGGAGCCCCGGTCCTCGGCGGCGGCCCGTTCCGACGCACCACCGCCCGCCGTCGACGCGGCAGGGGTGCCTCGGTCCCGGAAGGCTGCCCGTTCCGACGCACCACCGCCGGCCGTCGACGTGGTGGGGGTGTCTTGGTTCTGGGCCGTCCCGCCGGCCGCCGCGCGGCCACGGGCGGTGCCGGCCTGTAGGGCGGACATGGCCCGGCGCGCCTCCTCCGGGCTGCGCGGGGCGGGACTCTCGATCACCGGTTGCCGCAGCGTCGGGCCGTCCAGCGCGGACGGCCGCCCCGGGCCGTCGCCGGCGGACGGCCGCCTCCCGGGCGTGTCCGCCGGCGGTCGCCGGCGCACCCGGCGGGGCAGCCCGTCGATCTCCCCGACGATCTCGACCGGGGCCGGACCGCCGGGAGCCGCGTCGCCGGAAGCCACCCCGTTCTGGACCGGGCCCGCCGAGGGCCGGCCGGGCTGGGCCAGCCGAGCGGAGGCCGCAGCCGTGGCGGGTCCGGCGGTACGGGCCGGGCGGGGCAGCGTACCGAGCCGGCTCGCCCGGGCCAGCCGCCGCTCCTCGGGCGTATCGACGGGACGGCGCGCCACCGGCGGGCCGCCGGCCGAGGGCAGGGCCGGCTCGTCGGTGACCAGGTCGGCGGGGATCAGCACGACGGCGGTCAGCCCGCCGCCGTCGGACGGGCGCAGCCGCACCCGGACGCCGTGCCGGGCGGCGAGGCGGGCCACCACGAAGTGCCCGAGGCGGGCGGTCTCGGTCGGCTCGAAGTCGGGCGAGCGGGACAGCCGCCGGTTCGTCTCCTCCAGCGCGGCGGCGGACATGCCCAGCCCCCGGTCGGTGATCTCCACCGCGTAGCCGTTCGCCACGTGCTGCCCGGAGACCTCCACCCGGGTCTGCGGCGGCGAGAACGCGGTGGCGTTCTCGATCAGCTCGGCGAGCAGGTGGATCACGTCGCCGACGGCCCGCCCCAGCACGCCGGCCGGTGTCACGGCCGTGATGTCGACCCGGTCGTACGACTCGACCTCGGAGATCGCGCCCCGGACGAGGTCGACCGTCGCGACCGGGTTGCGCCAGCCCCGCCCGGGAGCCGCCCCGGCCAGGATGACGAGGTCCTCGGCGTGCCGCCGCAGCCGGGTGGCGAGGTGGTCCACGCGGAACAGCTCCGCCAGTTCGTCCGGGTCCTCCGTGTGCCGTTCCATGCGGTCGAGCAGGGCGAGCTGCCGGTGCACCAGCCCCTGGCTGCGCCGGGCGATGTTGAGGAACACCTCGTTGAGCCCGCGGCGCAGGGTGACCTCGTCGACGGCCGACTGGACCGCGGTGCGCTGCACCTCCGTGAACGCCCGCGCCACCTGGCCGATCTCGTCGCTGCCGTACTCCAGCGGGGGCGCCTCCCGGGCGACGTCGACCTGCTCGCCCCGGCGCAGCCGGGCCACCACCTCGGGCAGCCGGCGCTCGGCGGTCTCCAGCGCCGCGGTGCGTACGCCGGAGAGCCGGTGCGCGAGGTGGCGACCGACCCGCAGCGCCACGAGGACCGACACCACGACGGCGGCCAGTCCCAGCAGCCCGGCGGCGCCCAGCCGGATCAGGATGCGTACGGCCGACGGCACCGAACGCTCGGCGAGCCCGTCGGCCTGCGCCAGTTCGAAGTCCCGCATCGTCTGCTGTGCCGTCTGGTAGCTCTCCTGCCAGGCGGCCGGGTCCACGGCCGGGCGAATAATGGACCCGGTCACCAGCCTGTCCTGCATCGCCCGCAACCGGCCGAAGGCCTCCCCCTCGGTCATCCGCTGGAACGCGGCGCGCTCGGCGTCGGGCAGGTCGGCGACCGCCGTCTCGGCGAGGAAGCGCTGGTTGCCGATGGTCTGCACCAGTTGGAGATGCTCGCCGTCGGCGTACCGGCCGGCCGTGAACGCCCCGGCGAGCAGGGCGTCGGTCTGCCCGAGCAGCTCCCGGGACCGGCCGAGCGCGGTGACGGCCAGCGCCTGCCGGTTGAGGTCCCGGTCGGGCAGGTTGGCCATCGCGGAGAACGCCTGGAAGGCCGAGTTGATCATGCCACTGTAGAGGCCGATCGCGCCGGCCCGGTCCACCGCCCGCCGGTCGATGAAGCCCCGTCCCGCGGGCAGCGCGTCCAGTGCCGTGGCCAACTGGTCGAGCCGGGCGTCGAGGATGTCGTCGGCGGCGTCGCGCAGCTCCTCCCCGCCGATCCGGCGGCGCAGCTCGGCGATCGCCCGGTCGGTCCGCTGCCGCTGCTCGGCGAGCCCCGCGGCGGCGCCGTCGCCGGCCAGCTGGACCACCGAGAGCCGGCGTTCCCGTTGCAGCTCGGCCACCACCGTCTCACCTGGACGGCCGAGGTCGTAGAGGAGGGTCCGGGCGGCGAGCAGGTCCAGGGCGGGGCCGAAGGTGAGCGTGGTGGCGAAGATCCAGAGCGCCAGCAGCGCGGTCACCGGCACGACGACCAATGCGGTCAGCTTCGAGCGGATCGGCCAGTCGCGGGTGTTCAATCAGACCTCGCCCGGAAGGTGTGGCTGCGGGGGCGCCGGCGCCGGCCGGGCAGCGTCACGAACGGACGGTCCGGCCCGTGTGCGGGGCAGGTCCGGCGGACGCCTTGGGCAGGATACGTAATCCTCGCCCGTTGCACTACCGTCCGTCGCGTCGGGCGTACCGGCCGAGTGTCCACCCCCGACGAACGCCCCGTCGGACGCCGCCGGAGCCTTCACACGGGTGCCGGTCAGGCGGTCCCGACGCCGGTCGGACGTCCCGGCGGCCCGGTCGGGCGGTCCGGCCAGCTCGCGGTGGCGCCGCCTCGCCGACCTGGAATGGGTCAAGTCTCGGGCCCCGCGGGTGACCGGTCATGGCACGCGGGAGACGGCGGGCACCGGGGCCGTCAGGAAAGTTCCCCGGAACGGGATTGGCGATCAGTCAGGGGAGGGAATACCACCTGACGAAGGAGGAGCCATGTCGCCCACGCAGGTAATAGTCATAATTCTCGTCGTGCTGGTGATCGCGGCCGTGGCCGTGGTCGCCCGGTCGTACGCCCGCCGCCGCGCGCTGCGGTCGCGGTTCGGGCCCGAGTACGACCGAGCCGTCGCCGAGCAGGACAGCCGGACCGTCGCCGAGCGGGAGCTGCGGGAGCGGGAACGTCGGCACTCGGAACTCGCCCTCACCCCCCTCGCCCCCGAATCCCGGGCCCGGTACGCCGCCGCGTGGGAGGAGCTCCAGGTCCGCTTCGTCGACTCGCCCGCCGAGACCGTGGGCGAAGCGGACGAACTGGTCACCCGTCTCATCGCGGAACGCGGCTACCCCACCGGCGAGTTCTCCGACCAGGTCGCCCACCTCTCCGTCGAGCACGCCCGCACGCTCGGCCACTACCGCGACGCCCACGAGATCCACCTGCGCAACTCCCGGGGCGAGGCGAGCACGGAGGAGCTCCGCCAGGCCGTCGTGCACTACCGCGCCCTCTTCGCCGACCTGCTCGGCGAGGAGCCCGTCGCCGCCCGACCGTCCGAGCAGCGCAACCCGGACAGCCAGCACGATGACGCCACGAGCCGCTAGGAGGATGACGATGCGCCAGGAAGAGCAGCGGGTCGACAACGAGCACCCCGAGGCCGTCCGCTCCGAGCCGGTGCCGGTGCCCCCTCCGGGCGACCGGGCGGGCCGGACCGACGTACCCGAGGACGCCCTCGACGACCGGGGCACCTTCGACGACCCGGCGGTGGCCGGCGACGACGGCCGGAGCACGGACGAGCTGTCGGGCGGCCGGGGTGCCGGCAGGGTCCGGTCGGACGACCGCGACACCGACGACCGGGTCGGGTCCCGCTCGGACGACCGGGACGCCGACCGCGACCGGACCGAGTTCCACGAGCCGGGCCCGGTGCCGACCGCCTTCGGCGCCACCAGCGTCGGCGGCGCGGTCGCCGCGTCGGCGCTGGCCAGCCCCCTGCCGGAGGACGAGCCCGACCCGCGTACGGAGTCGACGGCCCAGCCGGGCGACGGCGCCGTACGGGGCCCCCGGGAGGGCCGCCGGGCGGACCCGACCGCCGAGTTCGACCGTTCCGTCGGGCTCGGTGAGGCACGTTCCGACGACCGGCAGGCCCGCCGGGACGACGACACTGAGGTGTCCCCGGAGACCGGCGACGGCCGCCCCGTGCTGACCGACCGCATCGACGACGCGGCCGGGTACGGCAGCCCCGCGCCCGCCATGGTCGACCCGGACGCCGCGCAGGCGCCGGCGGGGCCCGCGGGCAGCGGGGACCTGGGGGCGGCCGGGACCGACCGGCCGGCGGGCGCCACGGTGGCCGCCGAGCCGGCCAGCCTCTTCGACCCCGCCACGGCCCAGGGCTTCCGGGACCGCTGGCGGGACGTCCAGCTGCGCTTCGTGGACGATCCCCGCGCGGCGGCCGGGGAGGCCCAGTCACTGGTCGACGAGGCCATCCAGGCGCTCTCCTCGGCGCTGTCGGCGCAGAAGAACAAGCTGGGCGGCTGGCAGGACGCCGGTTCGACCGACACCGAGCAGCTGCGGATGGCCGTACGCCACTACCGCGACTTCCTGGACCGGGTGCTCGGGCGCTGAGCCCGCTCCCACGAGGCGCCCCCGGCCGCCGGTCGGGGGCGCTTCCGCGTCCGGATTCGGCCCCTCCCGACCACGAGTGCGCGGCTCTGCCGGTGACGCCCATCGACCCGGCGGTCCCGCGCCGGCTGGCGGGCGATCCGGTCGAAACCGCCGCAGACCTCCGCGGCGACGCGATCCGGCCCGCACCGCCCGAGACCGCCGCGACGAGGATCGCTGAGCCGTACCGGCTGCGCCCGGCATGGGCACCGCCGCTCCGGGTACCCGAGCAGGATCAGGAGAGCACCTGGTGACGGGAGGGCAGCGACATGACGGACCGTGACCGTGACCGGCCGCTGGAGGAGAGCCCGGAGATGTCCGCGGCGGCCGAGGACGACACCGGCATCCCGCAGCTGATGACCGGGGGCGGCCCCGATCGCGACACTCCGTCGTTCACCGGGCCCGACGACGAGCCGCTGATCGGCGACCCGTACGCCGCCGGCACCGGCGCGACGGGCACCGGCACGGGCGCGGCCCCGGACGACATCCGCACCGGGGCCGAGCAGCCCTGGGAGCCGGAGGACCTGGTGGCGGCCCGGGGGCAGGATCCCACGCCGGACAACGTCGAGCGGGCCCGCCGGGACCTGGCCGAGTTGGGCCGCGCGGCGATCGAGAAGACGGTGCCCTGACCCGCGTACGCGAGGGGGCCCCCGGCCCGACCGTCGGACGGTCGGACCGGGGGCCCGGGGAACCTGCCGCTGGAGCGCCTCACCTACTGCCAGCGGCGGGTGGGCGCCGGTGTCAGGAGAGCGGCGGGTACGCGTTCTGCATGAGCTGCGCGAACTGCGCGGGGAACCACGCGCCCGAGATCGGGGCGTCCGCCAGGGCACCGCTCATGTTGTTGCCGTTGCGGGCGTTGCCGGTGTAGGTCGGGTCGCACATCCGGTCGAAGCCCTTGCCCTCGTTGTTCGGGATCTCCTTGCTGGAGCCGTCCGACTCGCCCGGGGGCTTCACCCAGACGTAGGCGTCGATGCCGGGCTCCGGCGCGGCCTTCGGGCGCTCGCCCAGGCCGGCCCCGGCCTGGTTGCACCAGTTGCCGGTGTGGAACCGACGGTCGACCCGGCCACCGTCGACGTACGTGTCCACGTTGGTCGTCGCGCCCGGGCCGGTGGGTCGGGCCGTGCCGCCCCAGCCGTTGCGGGAGGTGTCGATCAGCATGCCGATGTTCGAGTCGAAGCCCTTGGACACCAGCTCGTTGCGGAACGCCTGAGCGAACGAGAGCTCGTCCACGTAGAAGTTCCAGTCGACCCACTTCGACTGCCGCACCGTGGTGCCGTTGACGTTGTCGGTGACCTTGAAGTGCGGCTCACGCAGCGCCGAGTAGTTGGCGGTGTTGACGATGAAGCCGTGCACGTTGTTCACCGTGCTACCCGAGGCGACGGCGGCGTCCTTGAGGATCTGCGCGGTCGGGCTGAAGTTGCTGTCCCAGCCGATCCAGCCGTGGTGCGCGGCGTCGATGTAGTTGTAGACGTTGCCGATCGCGCCCAGCTTCGCCAGGGCGTAGCCGACGCCGTTGACGTAGGCGCCGTTGGCCTTCACCGTGTCGCACATGACCGTGCCGCCGGGGTTGCCGGAGGTGTTGGTCACCAGGTTCGGCAGCGAGTCGATCTCGATGATGTTGACGATCCGCAGGCTCGCGTACTTCGGGTCGCCCTGGATCGCGGCGATCGGGTCGATGTACTCGGCCTTGTAGCGCGGCAACTCGTCGGCCTGCAGCTCACCGTTGGACGCCAGCGCCGAGCAGTCGCGGCCGGGCAGGTTGTAGATGACGAACTGGATGTAGTTCGCCCCCTGCTCGAGCGCCTTGTTCAGGTGGTCCCGCACGCCCATGGCGCCGTTGGAGCTGCTGTCCGGGGTGCCGTTGATGGCGGCGATCCGGTCGATCCAGACGGCGGTCGGGTTGTTCGACACCCGGCTGCCGCCCGAGACCGACTCGGCCTTGGCCTTCCACTCCGGGTTCACGTACCCCTTGGCGTTCAGGTACGGGTTGTCGACCCGCTGCCCGGGCGGCGGCGTGGTCGGCGGCGGGGTGGTCGGCGGCGGCGTCGTGGGCGGCGGCGTCGTCGGCGGGGTGGTGGTGGGCGGCGGGGTGGTGGGGTTGGGGTTGCCGCCGTTGCAGGTCACGCCGTTGAGCGTGAACGAGGTGGGCTTCGGGTTGCTGCCGCTCCAGGCGCCGTTGAAGCCGATGCTCACCGTGGCGCCGCTGGCCACCGTGCCGTTGTAGGACTCGTTCTGCGCGGTGACGTTCCGACCGCTCTGGGACCAGCGGGCCGACCAGCCCTGCTGCACCCGCTGGTTGCCGTCCGGGAAGGTGAAGCCAAGCGTCCAGCCGTTGAGGGCGTCGCCGATGTTCTTGATGTTGACGGTGGCGGTGAAACCGCCCTGCCAGTCGCTGGTCGTGTATGACACGTCGCACTGCGTCGCGGCGTGCGCCATGGTGACCGGCAGGGTCACCAGTCCGCCCGCGACCAGAGCGCCCGCGCCGCCGAGCGCGAGGGCCCGGCGGGGGCCGGACAGCCTTCTCCACACATTCATGCCACTGATCTCCTTGGGCGAGACCGGATCCGCGAGCGGCCCGGCGTTACGGCCCGATGGGCGTCCGGGTGGACGTCCGCCGGTGCCACGGGTTCTTTCGGGGGTGCCCGACCCGGACGGGCGTTCGGTGGTGGTCCGACCGGCGCGACGGCCGGCCGGGAGGCGGGAGGTCGTCCGGCGGACCGGTGCCCTCGACTCCTACCTGCGCGGTGTGGCTCCCCGAACCGCGTGCAGCGATTCTTGCATGGGAGCGCTTCCATGGCAATGCCTCGATGTGACGCCGGGGGCGGGCGGGGGCTCCGGTGCCAGCGGGGCTACCGGGACGGGACGAGCCGGTCCGCCGCGCCACGGGCCACCCAGGCGGCCTAGGGAGGCCGCGAGGGCGGAGACCGCCTACCCAGGCCAGAAAAGCCGCTAAAGCGGCGTAGTACTTCTACCGCGCTTACTTCGCCGAAGCGCCAAAACACGAATCTTCCCCTTCATAACTCATGAAACGGTCTAACGTCGTCGGTAGCTCGGTTGTCGCCGAGCCCAGAACAAACAGGGATGGAGTGACGCAGGTCATGGCAAACAAGATGCTGGGGAAGGTCGTTGCGGGAGCCGCTCTCGGCGGCGCTTCCCTGCTCGTGTTCACGCCGGGAATCGCGTTCGCGGACGGCCACGACGACGGGGGCAAGGTCTACGCCAAGCCGCACGTCGTCAAGGCGGGCGACACGGTCAAGCTGATCGAGGTCTGCTCGGAGCGGCAGGAGCACGCCTTCGTGTGGTCGAAGGTGACCGGCAAGGTCAACCTCAAGCCGGCCGAGGGCCGCGGCGACTGGCGTGGCGGGGAGGAGGGCTCCCGCGACCACGACAAGGGCAAGGAGCACGAGGACAAGGGCCGCGACCACGACAAGGGCAAGGACCACGAAGACAAGGGCCGCGACCACGACAAGGGCAAGGACCACGAAGACAAGGGCCGCGACCACGACAAGGGCAAGGACGAGGCCCCCAAGCCGCAGCCGTCGACGACCGGCGAGGGTGGCGGCGCCGCCGACGCCGGCGCCGAGGGCGAGCGCGACTGGAAGGGCTACGAGCACGGCCAGGACGCCGAGGGCGACCGCGGCGACAAGGACGGCAAGGGCGACCGTGAGGCCCGCGAGGACAAGTACGGCTCGGACGAGTCCGGCCGCGAGGACCGCAAGGAGCACGACAAGTACGGCTCGGACGAGTACGCCCGCGAGGGCCGCGAGGACCACGACAAGTACGGCTCGGACGAGTACGACCGCAAGGGCCACGACAGCGGCTGGTCCGAGGAGGAGTCCGAGGACAAGGGCTGGGAGCACAAGCGGGACTTCGTCTACTACGGCGAGGCCGAGGTGTCCGAGGACGCCAAGCCGGGCCGCTACGAGCTCAAGGGCTCGTGCGGCGAGGGTGAGCTCGTCGTGCTGCCGCGTGGCGGCGTCGACGGTGGTGACGGTGGCCTCGCCGCCGGCACCGACCGGGGCCTGGCCGCCGGTGGGGCGAGCCTGATCGGCGCCGCCGCCCTGGGCGGCCTCGTGCTGATGCGCCGGCGTCGGACCGATGAGTCCTTCGTCTGACCTGACGGCGACACGGGCCGGCGGCCGTCACGGGAGACCGTGGCGCGCCGCCGGCGCGGCCGTCGTCGTCCTGGTCGCCATGGTCGGCGCCGGCCTGATCGGCGCCTCGCTCCAGACCGCGTCCGCGCCCCGGCCCCCGCAGCCCCTGGCCGCGCCCGCCAGCACCGGGGCGGACTCCGCCCCCGACGTCGACCCCGACGTCGCCGCCGGCACGGGTCTGGCCCGCTCCGCCCCCACCACGATCACCATCCCCCGGATCGGGGTCGACGCCTCGATCATGTCGCTCGGCACCAACCCGGACGGCACGGTCCAGGTGCCCCCGCTCGAGCAGGCGCAACTGGCCGGCTGGTACGAGCCGGGGCCGAGCCCGGGTGAGATCGGCAACGCGGTCATCGTGGGGCACGTCGACTCGGCCAAGATGGGGCCGGCGGTCTTCTTCTCCCTCGGCGCCCTGCAACCGGGCGACACCATCACCGTCACCCGGGAGGACGGCCAGCAGGCCACCTTCACCGTCGAGTCGGTCAAGGCGTACCCGAAGACGGAGTTCCCGACCGAGCAGGTCTACGGTCCCAGCGACCGGCCCGGCCTGCGGGTGGTCACCTGCGGCGGAATCTTCGACCCGGCCGCCGGCAGCTACCCGGACAACGTGGTCGTCTTCGCCTCCATGCCGGCGGTCTGAGCCGTCGACCGCACGGAAGCCACCGGACGACGCGACGCGGTCCGGCCGGTCGGAACACCGACCCGCCGGACCGCGTGCCGTACGCGTCAGGCGGCGGCGGAGGTCCGCACCAGGGTGCGGATCTGGCGCAGCAGCACCGACAGGGCGGCGAGGTCCGCCCGGGACTCGTCGAACTCCCCCATCGCCCGCTCGGCGCGGTGGATGGAGGTCGCGTTCGACTGCTCCCACTGGAGCACCCGCTCCTGCGGCGACAGGCTGCCGGGGGTGGAGTCGAGGACCTCCACGGTCAGCGCGGCCAGCGCGGCGTACAGGTCGTAGCGCAGCGCCATCCGGGCCAGCGTCTGCCAGCGGTCCTCACGCGGCAGCAGGGAGATCTTCGACAGCAGCGAGTCGACCCGGAACCGGTCGGAGAGCACGAAGTAGACCGAGGCCACCTCGCCGACGTCCCGCCCGCTGCCCGCCGCCGTCTCCACGACGTCGAGCAGGCCGAAGCTGTACATCAACCGGGTCGCCTGCTCGGCCAGGTCGCGCGGCAGCCCCCGCTCGGTGAGCGAGTCGATGTGCGCCGCGAGGGACTCCCGCTCGCTGCCGTGGAAGCGCTCCTCAAGATGGGGCAGGAGCTGGGCCACGCCGTCGCGCAGTCGGGCGATCTCCGCCGGCACGTCGATCGGCGAACGGCGGTTGGTCACCAGCCACCGCACCGCCCGGTCGAGCAGGCGCCGGGTGTCCAGGTAGACGCTGGTCTGCAACTCGGGGTCGACCTTGTTGTCCAGGGCCTCCACCGCGTCCCACAGCGCGTGCAGCCCGAACACCTCGCGGACCACCACGTACGCCCGGATGACGTCCGCCGCCGGGGCGGCCGTCTCCTCGACCACCCGGAAGACGAACGAGATGCCGCCCCGGTTGACCGCCTCGTTGACCAGCACCGTCGTCACGATGTCCCGGCGCAGCCGGTGCTGGCCCATCCGGTCGGCGAACCGCTCGCGCATCGGCGTCGGGAAGTAGTTGACCAGGACGTCGGTCGTCCACTCCTCGTCCGCGAGCCCCTCGGCCAGGATCTCCGTCTCAAGAACGATCTTGACGTACGCGAGCAGCACCGCGAACTCCGGCGCGGTCAGCCCCGACTCGGTGCGCACCGCCAGCTCGTCGTCCGGCGGCAGCGCCTCCAGGGACCGGTCCAGCGCCCCGGACCGCTCCAGATCGGTGATCATCCGCCGGTGCACCGGCAGCAGCGAGGCGGCCTGTGCCTGCGAGTTGTTGATCGCCCGGGCCTGGTCGTAGTTGTCCCGCAGCACCAGCTCGGCGACCTCGTCGGTCATCTCCGCGAGCAACTCGTCCCGCTCGGGCAGGTCCAGGACCCCGTCGGCGACCGCCGTGTTCAGCAGGATCTTGATGTTCACCTCGTGGTCGGAGCAGTCCACCCCGGCCGCGTTGTCGATGAAGTCCGTGTAGATCCGCCCGCCGGTCTGGGCGTACTCGATGCGGCCGTGCTGGGTCCAGCCCAGGTTGCCGCCCTCGCCGGCCACCCGGCAGCGCAGGTTCCGGCCGTCGACCCGGATCGCGTCGTTGGACTTGTCGCCCACCTCCGCGTTGGTCTGGCTGGAGGCCTTCACGTAGGTGCCGATGCCACCGTTCCAGAACAGGTCGACCGGCGCGGTCAGGATCGCCTTCATCAGCTCCTGCGGGGAGAGCTGCTCGGTGCCGGCGTCCAGGCCGAGCCGCTCGCGGACCTGCGGCGAGATCGGCACCGACTTGGCCCCACGCGGGTACACCCCGCCGCCGGCCGAGATCAGCTTCCGGTCGTAGTCCTCCCACGACGAGCGGGGCAGCTCGAACAGCCGCTTCCGCTCGGCGTACGAGGTGGCGGCGTCCGGGTCCGGGTCGAGGAAGATGTGCCGGTGGTCGAACGCGGCCACCAGCCGGATGTGCTCCGACAGCAGCATCCCGTTGCCGAACACGTCGCCGGACATGTCGCCGACGCCGACCACCGTGAAGTCCTGGGTCTGCGTGTCGTGGCCCATCTCGCGGAAGTGCCGCTTCACCGACTCCCAGGCGCCCCGGGCGGTGATGCCCATCTTCTTGTGGTCGTAGCCGGCGGAGCCGCCCGAGGCGAACGCGTCGCCGAGCCAGAAGTTGTGCGCCGTGGAGATCTCGTTGGCGATGTCGGAGAACGTCGCCGTGCCCTTGTCGGCCGCGACCACCATGTACGGGTCGTCGCCGTCGTGGCGGACCACGTCCTCCGGCGGCACGATCTCGCCGCTGACGATGTTGTCCGTGACGTCCAGCAGCGCCGAGATGAACTCCTTGTAGCAGGCGACCGCCTCGTCGCGGTCCCCCGGCTTCTGCTTGAGCACGAAGCCGCCCTTGGCGCCGACCGGCACGATGACGGCGTTCTTCACCATCTGCGCCTTGACCAGGCCGAGCACCTCGGTACGGAAGTCCTCGCGGCGGTCCGACCAGCGCAGCCCGCCCCGGGCCACCGGCCCGAACCGCAGGTGCACGCCCTCGAAGCGCGGCGAGTAGACGAAGATCTCGAACTTCGGCCGCGGCGCCGGCAGGTCCGGGATCGACTGCGGGTCCAGCTTGAGCGCCACGTACGACTTCGGCCGCCCGTCGGCGCGCTTCTGGTAGAAGCTGGTGCGCAGGGTGGCCTGGATCATCGTCAGGTAGGCGCGCAGGATCCGGTCCTGGTCGAGGCTGGCGACGTCGTCCAGCGCGGTCCGGATGTCGGCCACCAGGTCGTCGCTGCGCTGCTGCCGCTGGTCGTGGCCGTCCACGCCGGGCGCGAACCGCACCTCGAACAGCTCCACCAGCAGGGTGGCGATCTTCGGGTACGCGATGAAGGTCTGCTCCATGTACTCCTGGGAGAAGACCGTGCCGGCCTGGCGCAGGTACTTGGCGTACGCGCGCAGCACCACCACCTGCCGCCAGGTCAGACCGGCGCGCAGTACCAGCTCGTTGAAGCCGTCCACCTCGGCCTCGCCCCGCCACGACGCCGCGAACGCGTTCTCCACGTGCGGGCGCACCTCGGCCAGGTCCTGGTGCCCCTCGGGCAGCCGCAGCCCGAAGTCGTAGAGGTAGACCCGGCCGTCGATCCGGTCCACCTCGTGCGGGTGCTCGTCGACCACCTTCACGCCGAGCGAGTGCAGCACCGGCAGCACGGCGGAGAGCATCATCGGCTCGCCGTAGCGGTAGACCTTGAAGCGGACGTCCATCGCCTCGTCGACGTCCGGCCCCCGGCCGCCACCACGCGCCGCGAGCTGCTTGCGGAACAGGTGCATCTCCAGCTGGCCGGGCTCCTCCAGCAGCTCCAGCTTCGCCAGGTCCTTCATCGCCTCGTACGGCGTGTGGCCGTCCTTGTAGCCCTCGGGGAAGGCGTCGGCGTACCGGGTGAACAGGTGCTTGGCCTGCTCGTCGCCGAGCTTGCGCTCCAGCACCAGCCGGTAGTCGTCGTCCCACAGCCGGGTGGCGTCGGCCAGCTCCTCGGCGAGCAGGTCGGCGTCGATGTCGCCCGGGACCTTCGTGGGGTCGGTCCGGACGATGAAGTGCACCCGGGCGAGCATCGACTCGGTGACCCGGGTCGTGTAGTCGACCCCGACACCGTTCAGCTCGCGCAGCAGGATCTCCTGCATCCGCAGCCGGTTCTGCGTGGTGAACCGGTCCCGGGGCAGGTAGATCAGGCAGGAGATGAACCGCCCGTACGCGTCGCGGCGCAGGAACACCCGCAGCTGCCGGCGGCCGGCCATCCGCAGCACGCCGATCACCGCGTGGTAGAGGTCCTCGGTCTTGATCTGGAACAGCTCGTCGCGCGGGTAGGTCTCCAGGATCTGGAGCAGATCCTTGCCGGAGTGGCTGCGCTGGCTCAGGCCGGAGCGGTCCAGCACCTCGGCCACCTTGCGGCGGACCACCGGCAGCTCCTGCACGCTGGTCCGGTACGCGGCCGTGGAGAACAGGCCCAGGAACCGCCGCTCGCCGACCACCTCACCGGCCTCGTCGAAGACCTTGAAGCCGATGTAGTCGAGGTAGGCGGAGCGGTGCACGGTGGCCCGCGAGTTCGCCTTCGTGATGATCAGCAGGCGCTTCTCGGCGACCCGGTCGTGCGCCTCGGGCGTCATCGACGACAGCGGCCGGCCGTCCGGGGAGTCCTGGCGCAGGATGCCCAGCCCGGTGCCGAGCACCGCCTCCAGCGCCTGGCCGCCGCGCTCGCCGTCCGCCGGCTCGGCGGCGTCGACCAGCCGGTACTCCCGGTAGCCCAGGAAGGTGAAGTGGTCGTGGGCGAGCCAGCGGAGCAGCTCCACCGAGTCCGTGATGTCCTTCTCCGGCACCGGCGGGCGATTGTCCGAAGTCCGCGCGGCGGCCAGCTCGTCGGCGAGGGCGAGGGCACGCTGGCGCATCTTCGGCCAGTCCTCCACCGCCTCCCGCACGTCGGTGAGCACCCGCTGGAGTTCCCGGCACAGCTTGTCCCGCTCGGCGGCGTCGCGTATCGGGTCGACCTCGATGTGCATCCAGCTCTCGACCAGGTCGCCGGCGATGGCGTCGTCGGGCTCGACGTCGGCGGAGACCTCGACCAGCCGGCCCAGCGGCTCGCGCCGGACCACCACCAGCGGGTGGACGAGCAGGTGCACGTCCAGGTGGTGCGCGTTGAGCAGGGCCGTTACCGAGTCGACCAGGAACGGCATGTCGTCGGTGACGATCTCGATGACCGTGTGGTGCTGGTCGGCGTCGGGCTCGTGGATGCGCAGCTTCAGCTCGCCCGGCACCCGCTGCTGGGCGAGGTCGCGGTGCGCGCGGGCCGCCTCGAGCATCTCCTCGGCGGTGAAGCCGATCAGCTCCTCGTCCGGCGCGAACCGCCAGAAACGGCCGACCAGGGTCGCCGCGTCGTGGTCGTCGCCGGCCAGCGCGACCGCCTGGGCGACCAGCCGCTCCACGTTGGGAACGGGCTCGTCGAGCTCGTTGTCCTCCACGTCGTCGGCCAGCGCGCCAGCGGGCAGGCCCAGATCATAGAGGGTGTCAATACTCGAACCGGTCATCCCGGTCACTCCTGTGTCGAGCCGGCCGAAGCCGTCCCCGTCGGTCGCCGAATCGAAGCTGTCGTCCCGGCTGGTGTCATCCTGCCGGAGGTCGGGTCCCGGTTTGATCGCCGGACGCCGGTCCATCGGTGCCACTCCCCTCGACCCACCACGTCGTGGGTCACTCTGCCGCCCAGCCTAGGCCCTGCGGTTCCGCCCCTTGCTCGGCGGACCACAGTGCGGACACTCGGATCCGGACTTCGTCCTTTCACCCGTTGCGGGTACGAGGTTGGCCGGTTCGGGAGTACCCCGCCTCCAGTCGTTCATCACCCCGCCCGGCCCCTCTTTCCGCACGTCCCGGTGCGGGGGGACGGTGCGAACGACGCCGCCGTACTAGCGTGCAGGGCAGTTTTCCGAGATCGGAGATCCGCTCCCATGCGCCTGCCGTACCCCCGCCGTACCCGCCCCAACCCGCTCCGCGCGCCGCTGGCGCTGCTCACCGCGACCGCGCTCGCGGCCGGCGCCCTCGCCGCGTGCTCGGACGGTGACGGACCGGAGCGCGATGTCGACGCCTTCCTGGCCGGCTGGCGCTCGGGTGACCTCCAGGCAGTCGGCTTCGTCGACCCGACGGGCGCGAAGGTGCCGGCGGCCGACGTCGTCCGCGAACTCAAGGAGCTCTCCGGCGAGCTGGTCGCGACGCCGCCCACGCTGACCCGCCGGGGCGAGGTGAAGGTGACCAAGGACGTCGCGACCGCGGTGGTCCGGATCGACTGGGCCCTTCCGGGCGAGACCCGCTGGGCGTACGAGCGACCGGTGCGGCTCACCCGCGGCGGCGACGAGTGGCGGGTGATCTGGGAGCCGCAGCTGGTGCAGGAGCAGCTCACCCGGGGCGACCGGCTCGGGCTGCGCCGCGACGCCGCCACCCGGGCCGCGGTGCTCGACGACGCCGGCCGGCCGATCGTGGCACCCCGCCCCGTGGTGCGGGTGGGGCTCCAACCGGGGGAGGTCAGCGACCTCCCGGGCCTGACCCGGAAGCTCGACGCGGCCTTCCGGGCGGTCCGGCCCGCGATCAACCCGCCCGTGGACCTCTCCGACCTGCCCAAGCGGCTCGCCGACGCGGATCCGGGGGCGTTCGTCGAGGTGGTGACCCTGCGGGAGGAGGCCTACCGGCAGATCAAGTCGCGTATCTACGACCTGCCGGGCACGAAGTTCCAGAGCGACAAGCTCGACCTGGCCCCCACCCGCGAGTTCGCCCGGGCGCTGCTCGGCTCCGTGGACCCGGCCCAGGCCGACGACCTCGCCAAGCACCCCGACCGCTACGAGGCCGGCGACCTCGTCGGCCACGGGGGTCTCCAGGGCCGCCACGACGAGCGGCTCCGTGGCGTCCCCGGGCTGACGGTGGTCATCGAGCGGCCCGGCCCGGACGGCACGCTGGTGCCCACCGGCACCGAGGTGTTCCGCAGCGACCCGAAGCCGGGGCAACCGGTCAAGACCACGCTCGACGTGGCCACCCAGAACGCGGCCGACACCGCCCTGCGCGGCGAGAAGCGCCGGGCGGCCCTGGTGGCGGTACGGATCAGCGACGGCGCGGTGATCGCGGCGGCCAACGGTCCCGGCGCGGCCGGCGAGAACCTGGCCTTCACCGCCCAGGTCCCGCCGGGCTCCACCTTCAAGATGGTCAGCGCGCTCGGCCTGCTCGACCGGGGCGCGGTGACGCCGGAGGCGACGGTGGACTGCCCGAAGACGTTCGTTGTCGACGGCAGGCCGTTCAAGAACTCCGACAACTTCGAGCTGGGCGCGGTGCCGTTCCGCACCGACTTCGCCAGGTCGTGCAACACGGCCTTCGCGGCGCTGGCGCCGAAGCTCGGCCCCGACGGGTTGGCCGTGACGGGCCGCTCCCTCGGGCTGGAGGGTCAGTGGGACGTCGGCCTGGACGCCTTCACCGGCAAGGTCTCGGCGAACGGCGGCGCGACCGAACAGGCCGCCGCCGCCATCGGCCAGGGCACCACCCTGGTCAGCCCCCTCGCGATGGCGTCGGCCACCGCGGCGGTCGCCCGGGGGCGCTTCGAGCAGCCGAAGCTGGTGCTCGATCCGGCCCCGGCCCAGCCCGCCGCCCCCGGCCCGCAGCTCAAGCCGGATTCGGTCGAGGCGGTACGGGCGATGATGCGCGAGGTGGTCACGGCCGGCACCGGCGCCGCGCTGCGGGACGCGCCGGGCGCACCCGTGCACGGCAAGACGGGCACCGCCGAGTACGACGACAACCCGGCGCACACCCACGCCTGGTTCGTCGGCTGGCAGGGCGACATCGCGTTCGCGGTCTTCGTGGAGAAGGGTGGCGCCAGCACCGCCACGGCCGTCCCCGCCGCCGAACGCTTCCTGCGCGCCCTCCCCCGCTGACCAGCCCACCGGCTCTCCGGGTCCCGTGGGCCCGGAAACCGGTGGGCCCGGAGTCCCGTGGGCCCAGCCGCCCCCTCCGCGATGGGTTCCGGGGTCCGGAAGCCGGCCGAACGCTCTCCGCCAGCCGCCGCGCCACCCGATCGACGCCGCCGACCAGGTCGACCAGCGGCGCCACCGGTCCGCACGGCGGTGTCGAGCTGCCCCTACAGACGGGGCACCCGCTGGCCCGATCGTGCTGGTCACCGGGGCGGCCCGGGGCATCGGACGCGTCTCGGGCGGCGCACCGGTGGAACCTCACGGGTGTCAACACCCGTCGGTGACACCCATGAGGTTCCACCGATGGCCCCAGGCACCGCCGGGCGATGGTCGCGCGGGGCGTGGACGGCTTCCTCCAAGGGCGGCAGCAGGGTGACCTCCGGCGTTTGCCTCGCCGATCGGACGTGGGGAGGCACCCGTTCCTCGGCGAACCCGGCGGCGAACCCGGCTCGACATGCTCGATCGAATGGGCGCACAGATGGGGCAGCTCGACAGGGCGACCTACGACTCCCCGGCACCTGGCACCGCCGGTTGCCCGAGGCGCCCGATCTTCCGCTCGCAGCCGGCCCGCGCCGCGACGACCGCGGTCCGAGCGGTTCCGGACCCGCAGCGGCGGCGGTGAAGCCGGGCCGCGTCCACGGCGGGGTGCCGGCGGTCAGGCGATACCGGCGGTGGACGGCGAGGTGCCGTCCTCGGGCAGCGGGTCCTCCGGCTCGACCGCTCCGAGCGCTCCCATCGGCCCGGAGGACGCCCCGAGCGACCCCACCGGCCCCGACGCCCCGACAGCTCCGAGCAGCGCCACCGGCCCGGACGCCCCGACAGCTCCGGGCGACGCCGGCGAAAGGTCCTCGGCGCCGCCCGGGACGCGGTCGTCGCCGCCGCGCTCCGGAACGGGCACGGAAACGAAGACGGGTGCGGAGTCGCTCGGAGGCATGATCCCGCCCTCTGGACGAGAGTCGCTCCGCCGCGCGGAGGGCACGGACGAGCCGGCAGACGAGGGGCTGGTGGCGGCCACAGACGACGTGGAACCGGTCGAGCGGGCGGAGGCGGAGGGACCGGCCGAGCGGGCGGAGGCCGGGCCCGGGAGCAGCCGGGGCGGCGACGCCGCCGGCGCGGAGACCGGGCGGAGACCGGCCACCACGGTGTTGACGATCTCGGCCGCGTACGCGCCGTCGGGGTCGTAGTCGGGGTCGAAGACGGTCAGCTCGACGCCGAGGCAGTGCGGGGTGTCGACCAGCCCGGCGAGCAGGATCTCCAGCTCGGCGAAGGCGATCCCGCCCGGGTCGGGGGCGTCGACGGCCGGCATCACGGCCGGGTCCAGCACGTCCACGTCGACGTGCACCCAGTAGCCGGCGCAGTCGGCGAGCTGCTCGTGCGCCCACTGCGCCGTACGCGCGGCCCCCTCGGCGCGTAGCGCCGGCACCGGCCGGGTGGTGATCCCGGCGGCCTGGAGGTCCAGGCGGTACTCGTCCTGCGCCCGGATGCCGAGCACCACCACGTCGATGTCCCGGAAGTACGGCCGGCGTCCCTCGATCGCGGCCAGGTCGGCCTGCCCCCGCCCGGTGACCAGGGCGAGGTCCTCACCCGCCGCCGCCCCCACGTAGGAGGCGTTACCGGGGTGCCGGAAGTCGGAGTGGCCGTCGACGAAGACCAACCCGATGCGCCCACCGACCGCCTCGCCGAGCCGGTGCATGGCCAACGCCGAACCGAGCAGGATCGAGCAGTCACCGCCGAGCACCAGCGGGAACTCGCCGCGGTCGATGATGGCGCCGATCCGCTCCGCCAGCGCCACCGAGTAGTCGGCGATCTCCCGGGCGTGGCAGACGCCGTCGCCCGGTCGCCAGTCGCCCGGGTCGTAGCGGGGCGCGGTGAGGCAGCCCGCGTCTCGGGCCCGCAGCCGGGCGAGCAACCCCTGGTCGCGCAGCGCGCCCGGGGCCTTCCCGCAGCCGGGGACCGAGGTGGACGTGGGTGGGCGCAGGCCGAGGTTGCTGGGCGCGTCGAGGACGGCGATCCGGCGCATCATGGGCTCCCGTCCTCGAAACGTCGGGCGGGCCGGCCGAAACGCCGGCCCGCGCTGGCGTGCTGTTCAGAAAAGGACTTACTCAGAAACAGGCTTGCTCAGAAACAGGGCGTGCTCAGGAACAGGCTTGCTCAGAACAGGGCGCTGGCCAGGGCCCGGCGCGCCGAGGCGACCGCGGGATCCTCCGGCCCGGCGACCGTGAAGAGGCCGACCAGGTGCTGGCGTACCTTCTCCCGCTCCTCACCGGCGGTGCGGCGGACCAGGCCGACCAGGCGGGCGTACGCCGCTTCGGCCTGACCGCTGAGCACCTCGATGTCGGCGGCCAGGAGCTGGGCCTCGACGTCGTCGGGGTTCGCCTGGGCGGCGGCGATCGCCGCGCCCGGGTCGGCCCCGGCCACCCGGCGGGCGAGCCCGACCTGGGCGAGGCCCGCCTCCGCCGCGGCGTCCGCCGGCGACTCGGCGAGGATCTTGCGGTACGCCTCCTCGGCCGCGTCGAGGTCACCGCTCATCAGGGCGTCGTCGGCCTCGTCGAGGCGCGGGTCCTCCGGCTCGGCGACGCTCACGCCACCGGCCTTGAGCACCGCCTGGATCCACTGCCGCAGCTGCGCCTCGGGCACCACGCCGGAGAAGGCGTCGATCGGCTGGCCGCCGACCACGGCGTAGACCATCGGGATGCCCTGCACCCGGAACATCTGGGCGATCCGGGGGTTGGCGTCCACGTCGACCTTGGCGAGCACCCAGGCGCCGCCGCCCTCCGCGGCCAGCCGCTCCAGCACGGGGCTCAGCTGCTTGCACGGCTCGCACCACTCGGCCCAGAAGTCCACGATCACCGGTGTGCTGAGCGAGCGCTCGAGAACCTCGGACTGGAATGTCGCCTCGCTCACGTCGATGACGGCGACGCCGCCACCGGCGGCGCCGGGCAGTTCGGCGGAGGGGGCGGGCTGGGCCGTGGGGGCGGGGCGGGCAGGGGCCTGTGCGGGGGTGCGCAGCGCGCTGAGGTCGACCGCGCCGCGGGTGAAGATCGACGAGGTGATCCGTGGGTCGCTCATGGTTACCTAGTCTCGCACGCGACCCGCCGAACTCAGATCAACCGCGACGGCGACAGTTGCGACTGTCACGGCTGCTCCGGCCCTTCGCGGGCCCCTGCCCCACCCGCCGCCCGGCAGCGCGCGACACGACGCCGCAACGCCCCCGGCGCACTCCGATTCACGCGGAGTGCGCCGGGGGCGCGAAGGGCAGGATCAGCGGGTCGGGAAGGGTCAGAAACGGGCGGGTTCGCGGTAGACGCCCCACTCGGCGCGCAGGGCGTCGCAGATCTCCCCGAGGGTGGCCTCCGCGCGGACGGCGTCCAGCATGGCCGGGATCATGTTGCCGTCGGTACGGCCGACCGCGACCATCCGCTCGATCGCGTCCCGCACGGCGGCCTCGTCGCGGCCGGCCTTGCGCTCGGCGAGCACCCGGCGCTGCTCCAGCTCCACCTCGTGCGAGATGCGCAGGATCTCCAGGTCCTTGGCGACCGTGCCGGTGTGGCAGTTGACGCCGACGATCTTCTTGTCGCCCTTCTCCAGCGCCTGCTGGTAGACGAAGGCGGACTCGGCGATGTGGCCGGTGAACCAGCCGTCCTCGATGCCGCGCAGGATGCCCGAGGTCATCGGCCCGATCCGGTGCGGTCCCTCGCCGCCGAGCTGGCGGATCCGGGCGAAGATCTCCTCCGCCTCGGCCTCGATCTTGTCGGTGAGCGCCTCGACGTACCAGGATCCGCCCAGCGGGTCCGCCACGTTGGTCACCCCGGTCTCCTCCATCAGCACCTGCTGGGTACGCAGGGCGATCTCGGCGGACTCGTCGGTGGGCAGCGCCAGGGTCTCGTCCAGGGCGTTGGTGTGCAGCGAGTTGGTGCCACCCAGCACCGCCGCGAGCGCCTCCACGGCCGTACGCACCACGTTGTTGACCGGCTGCTGGGCGGTCAGCGACACCCCGGCGGTCTGCGTGTGGAACCGCAGCCAGAGCGCCTTCTCGCTGGTCGCGCCGTAGACGTCGCGCAGCCAGCGGGCCCAGATCCGGCGGGCGGCCCGGAACTTGGCGATCTCCTCGAAGAAGTCGACGTGCGAGTCGAAGAAGAAGCTCAGGCCGGGCGCGAAGACGTTGACGTCCAACCCCCGGGATAGCCCCAGCTCGACGTAGCCGAAGCCGTCGGCGAGGGTGTACGCCAGCTCCTGCGCGGCGGTCGAGCCGGCCTCGCGGATGTGGTAGCCGGAGACCGAGAGCGGCTTGTAGCGCGGGATCTCCCGGGCGCAGTACTCCATCAGGTCGCCGATCAGACGCAGGTGCGGCTCCGGGTCGAAGAGCCACTCCTTCTGCGCGATGTACTCCTTGAAGATGTCCGTCTGGAGCGTGCCGTCCAGCGTGGACAGGTCGGCGCCCTGCCGCTCGGCGGCCACCAGGTACATGCAGAACACCGGCACCGCCGGCCCGGAGATGGTCATCGAGGTGGTGACGCCGGCCAGGTCGATGCCGTCGAAGAGCGTCTCCATGTCGGCGGCGCTGTCGATGGCGACGCCGCAGTGCCCGACCTCGCCGAGCGCCTGCGGGTCGTCGGAGTCCCGGCCCATCAGTGTCGGCATGTCGAAGGCGACGGAGAGACCGCCGCCGCCGGCGCCCAGGATCATCTTGTAGCGCTCGTTGGTCTGCTGGGCGTTGCCGAAACCGGCGAACTGCCGGATCGTCCAGGTCCGCCCCCGGTAGCCGGTCGGGTGCAGGCCCCGGGTGTACGGGTACTCGCCCGGCCAGCCGATCCGGTCGAAGCCCGGGTAGGCGACCCCCTCCGGCGGCCCGTAGACCGGCTCGACGGGCATCCCGGAGAGCGTGGTGAAGTCGGCGTCCCGCTTGCGCGCGGCGTCGTAGCGGGCCTGCCAGCGTGCCCGTCCGGCAGCGATCTCGTCGGCGTTCATCGCAGGGCTCCTCCTCGAGTCCTCGACTGCACTGCGAGTGTAGAGCCCAGACCTGAACGATCGCTAAGTATGTTCGTACCGGCAGGTAACTCCGGTCGCCGGACGCCTCACGCCACCGGTGCGGCACCACCGCCCAGGGCCACGTCGTCGACCCTGATGTTGATCTCGTCGACCCGCAGCCCGTACGCCTCGACGGCCTCCGTCACCTGCGCCCGGACCTCGGCGGTCACCTGCGGCACCGGGCGGCCGGCCTCGATCACGATGACCAGGTTGACCACCGCCGCGCCGTTCGTGACGTGGGCCGAGCAGCCGCGCCGCGCGTCCCCGACCTGGTCGAGCCCGACCTTGTCGAGCACCGCGTTGAAGAACCGGGCCACGTCCCCGCCGAGTTCGACCACCCCGGGTACGGAACGGGCGGCGGCGACCGCGATCTTCTCCACCACCTCGTCGGACACGTGCGTGCTCCCGCCCGCCACCGCGCCCGGCGTCACCGACAGCTCCTGCGTCGCCTCGTCAGCCATCGTCTCCCCACTCCGCCGCGCACCGCCCCACGCCGACCGTGCGGCGGTGCGAGCGTACTAGGCCAGGGCCGTCCGCAGTGGACGGGTGGTCGCCGCGCGACGGCGTCTCCGCACCGTCGCGCGGCGACCGGCTCAGCGGGCTCCCACCGGCTCCAGCTCGCCGATCCCGTCCGCTCCACCGGGCGTGCCCGGTGCCGACTGCGGCCGGTTCCCGCCGGCCGACTTCTCCCGGCGCCCGAGCCACCGGTCCACGACCAGGTTGAGCAGCAGGCCCGCCGTCGCCCAGACCGCGACGACCGCCAGGTTCCGCCCGACTCCCACGCCGTCGAAGTAGACCAGCGACCGGGCCGTGTCCACCGCGGCGGGCAGCGGCAGGATGTCCTGGAGGGGCCGGAAGAACTCCGGCACCAGGTAGACCGACAGGCCACCCCCGGAGGCCGGCACACCGGCCATCATCAACACCACCATCATCGGGATGATCGCGCCGAGGCCCCATGCCCGGGTGAACACCCCGGTCGCCAGCGACACGGCGAAGATGGTGGCCGCGCCGAAGCTGATCATCTCCAGCGCGTGCCCGTCGACCGCGCCGATGAGTACGTCGAACAGCAGCCACAGCCAGACGGACATGCCGACCGCCCAGCCGCCGAGGATCGGCAGGAACTGGCGCAGTCGCCGCAGGTGCGGCGCCCCGCCCCGGAGCACGGCCATCATCAGGAACCCGGACATGATCCACGACATGCCGACGTACAGGCTGTTGCTGCCCATCGTGTCGGTGCTGCTGAGCTCCGCCACGTCGGTCAGCGCCAGCGGCAGCTGCTGCCCGGCGGCCACCTGCCGGAACATCGTCTGCACCATCGTGTGCTGGCTGAACCCGGCGGCCGACGACGAGTACAGGGTGGCCGCGCCACCGGGTTCCGACGGCAGCACGTACGCGGCGACCAGGTCCCGCGCGCGGATCTTCTCCGTCGCCTCGTCCACCGACGCGGCCACCGAGATGTCGGCGACGCCGTCCAGCCCGGCCCGCAGACCCGCCGCGGCCCGCTCGGCCTGCTGAGGATCGGCGGCGACCACCGCGACCGGGATGTCGTGCGGCTCCGGCTTGTGCATCGAGAAGCTCATCAGGCCGACCACGACGACCAGGATGGTCAGCGGGAACGCGGCGACCGTCGCGTACCGGAACCACTTGGACCGCAGCGGACCGCCGGCCAACGCGGGCAGCGGCGTCTCCGGGCCGTCGACCTCAGGTGCCTGCGGGACGGCGACACCGCGGCGCTCCATCAGCAGGCTGAGCAGCAGGGCGGCGACGACCCAACCGGCCAGCGTCAGCAGGTGACCGCCGAGGCCGCGGCCGTCGAAGTAGAGGGCCGACCGGAGCGCCTCGCCGGCCGCCGGCAGGGGCAGCACGCCGTGCAGGAACTGGAAGAACGCGGGCATCGTGTCGGTCGGCAGCGCCAGGTTCGACGCCGGCATGCCGAACACGACGTAGAGCAGCATCCCGAGCAGGACCGCCAGCGGCCCCATCACCTTGGTGAAGAACAGCTGGGCCAGACCGACGGCGCCGGTCGCGAGCATGCCGACACCGAGGAACGTGAGGTAGTGGTCGTCGACCGCACCCACGACCGGGCCGAGGATCAGCCAGATGACGGTACTGGTCACCGCCGACCAGCCGGCGACCAGCGGGACGAACCGCCGCAGGCGCAGCAGGTGGGGCGCGGCCATCAGGAGCAGGCTCAGCGGCACGTAGCCGGCGAGCATCATCCCCATCCCGGCGAACAGGACCGCGATGCCGGCCCGGTCCTCCTCGGGCAGGGGCGCGACCTCCTCGATCGTGGTCGTCCACTCCTGCTGCACCGCGACCGGGGCCAGGATCTGCTGGGCGGTGGCGGCCCGGGAGGCACCGGCCGCCGTCGCGGTGAAGATCGTCGCCGAGGTCGAGTCGGTGGCCGGCGGCTGGAGCGCGGCGCTGATCTCCCGGTCGCGCAGCAGCTCCATCGCGTCGTCCCGGGACCCGACCAACCGGGCCTTCGCGGGCTCGCCGGGCGCGGCGTTCAGCGCCTCGACGATCGCCTGCGCCTGCGCGCCGCTGCCGACCACCGCCACCGGCATCTGCCGCGGCTGCGGCGAGTGCATGGTCGCCATGTAGGTCGCGAACATCATCGTGACCATGAGGAACGGCATGACGAAGAGGGCGACCGAGCGGATGATCCGCTCCTTGCGTTCCGCGGCGTTCGGCTCGGCGGATCCCGGGTCGATCGAGGGCACAGGCATGCTCCTGGGTTCTCGGTGGGGCGTGGCGGTACGCCGACGTAAGTCACGTGACTTACAGAGTGTAGGCCGCCCGGGTCACGGCATCCGAACCGCCTAGGTTTGACCCACGCCACATCACCACCCGGACCCCGCGAGGAGAGGCCAGTTCATGGCACGGTCAGAGGCCGCCCGCACCGCCCTGCTCGACACCGCCGAACGGTTGTTCGCCGAGTCGGGCATCGCGCAGGTGTCCGACCGCAAGGTGGCCGAGGTGGCGGGGAACACCAACCATTCCGCGGTGCGCTACTACTTCGGCGGTCGCGAGGGACTGTTGCGCGCCCTGATCGCCCGGCACATGGACGCCCTCGAGCGGGCGCACTGGGCGCGGTCCGACCGCGCCGACTCGGTGCTCGGCGACGTACGCAGCCTCGTGCTGCCGGCCATGGCGGTGCTGGCGGACCTGCCCCGGCCGAGCTGGCGGGCCCGTTTCCTCGGCCAGGCCCTGCACGACCCCACCATGCGTGCCCTGACGCGTGAGGCGTTCGAGTCCGCCCCCGGCGTCCTGCGGATCCGCGATTCGCTGGCGTCCCGCCTGGCGCACCTCGACCCGGGAGTGGTGGCCGGCCGGGCGGCCCTGATCGCCCGCATCGTCACGACGGCGGCGGCCGAGGTCGAGGCCCGGGCCGAACGGGACGGTCAGGACCCCCGCTGGCCGGTGGTCGGCGACTTCCTCGCCGATGCCATCGCCGGCATGCTGTCGGCACCGGTCAGCCGGCCCGCGACCGCCAACCCGCTGACGGACGCGGGCCCGTAGCCCGGGAACTCCGTCAGGAGGCGATCTGGGCGAGCAACTCGTCGGCCGCCGCGTACGGGTCCAGGGAGCCCTCGGCCACCTTCGCGGCGAGCGCCGGCAGCTCCGTACCGTCACGCAGGGAGCCGATCCGGGCGCGGAGCGCGCCCAGCGCGATCGCCTCGATCTCGGCGGCGGCCCGCGCCTCCTGGCGGCGGCGCAGCTCGCCGTGCTCGACCAGCCAGCCGCGGTGCTTGTCGATGGCGGCGGCGATGTCGTCGATCCCCTCGCCCCGCGCGGCGATCGCGCGGACCACCTGCGGCCGCCACTCGCCCGGGCCGCGCTCGCCGAGGGCGATCATGCCCTGGATGTCGCGGTAGGTGGCGTCGGCGCCGTCCCGGTCTGCCTTGTTGACCACGAAGACGTCCGCGATCTCCAGGATGCCGGCCTTGACCGCCTGGATCGCGTCGCCCATGCCCGGGGCGAGCAGCACCAGCGTGGTGTCGGCCAGCGAGGCGACCTCCACCTCGGCCTGCCCGACGCCCACGGTCTCCACCAGCACCACGTCGCAGCCGGCCCCCTCCAGCACGCGCACCGCCTGCGGCGTGGCCGCCGACAGCCCGCCGAGGTGGCCCCGGCTGGACATCGACCGGATGTAGACGCCCGGATCGGTGGCGTGGTCCTGCATCCGGACCCGGTCGCCGAGGATCGCCCCGCCGGTGAACGGGCTGGACGGGTCGATGGCGAGCACGCCCACCCGGTGACCGCGGGCGCGCAGCGCCCGGACCAGCTCGTTGGTCGTGGTCGACTTGCCCACCCCGGGCGAGCCGGTCAACCCGACCACCTGGGCCTGACCGGCGTACGGCGCGAGGGCCGCCGCGATCCGCGGCAGCGTCTCGTCGCCCGACTCGACCAGGGTGATCAGCCGGGCGACAGCGCGGGGATCGCCCGCGCGGGCCCGCTCGACCAGCATCGGCACGTCCCGGCTGCGGCGCACCGGGGGTGCGCCCGCCGCCGGGACGTCGTCGACGATCTCGCTCACTGTGCTGCCTCTACGGGTCGGTCGGCCGGCGGTCAGTGACCGCTCTCGCCGGGGGCCGGGACGTGGATGATCAGAGCGTCGCCCTGGCCGCCGCCGCCACAGAGCGCGGCCGCGCCCGTGCCGCCGCCCCGGCGCTTGAGCTCCAGCGCGAGGGTCAGCACCAGCCGGGCGCCGGACATGCCGATCGGGTGGCCCAGCGCGATCGCCCCGCCGTTGACGTTGACCTTGTCCGGGCTGACCCCGAGGTCACGGGTGGACTGGATGCCGACCTGGGCGAACGCCTCGTTGATCTCGACGAGGTCCAGGTCCTCGATGCCGAGCCCGCCCTTCTTGAGCGCGTGCTGGATCGCGTTGGACGGCTGCGAGTGCAGGGAGTTGTCCGGCCCCGCGACGTTGCCGTGCGCGCCGACCTCGGCCAGCCAGGTCAGCCCCAGCTCCTTGGCCTTGGCCTTGCTCATGACGACCACCGCGGCGGCGCCGTCGGAGATCGGCGAGGCACTGCCGGCGGTGATGGTGCCGTCCTTGGCGAACGCCGGGCGCAGCTTCGCCAGCGACTCGACGGTGGTGTCCGGGCGGATCCCCTCGTCCTCGCTGATCACCAGCGGGTCGCCCTTGCGCTGCGGGATGACCACCGGGGTGATCTCGTCGGCGAAGTAGCCGTTCTTCTGCGCGGCGGCGGCCCGCTGGTGGCTGGCCGCGGCGAACGCGTCCTGCTCCTCGCGGGTGATCCCGTGCCGCCCGTTGTGCCGCTCGGTGGACTCCCCCATCGCGCAGCTGTCCCAGCTGTCGGTGAGCCCGTCGAGCGCCATGTGGTCCTTGACCACCACGTCGCCGTACTTGTAACCGCCGCGCTGGCCGAGCAGCAGGTGGGGGGCGTTGGTCATCGACTCCATGCCGCCGGCGACGACGATGTCGAACTCGCCGGCGCGGATCAGCTGGTCGGCCAGGGCGATCGCGTCCAGGCCGGAGAGGCAGACCTTGTTGACGGTCAGCGCCGGTACGGACATCGGGATGCCCGCCTCGACCGCCGCCTGACGGGCCGGGATCTGCCCGGCGCCGGCCTGGAGCACCTGCCCCATGATCACGTATTGGACCTGCTCGGGGGCGACGCCGGCCCGCTCGAGCGCCGCCTTGATCGCGATGCCGCCGAGCCTGGTCGCGGGGAGGTCCTTGAGGTTGCCCAGCAGTCGCCCCATCGGGGTCCGCGCGCCGCTGACGATCACCGAAGCCATGCCTGCCTCCGAGGGGGTGCCGACCTGTACGCCTGAACGATTGTTCGGTCAGACTAGCGCCATGGCTGAGAACTCCCCCGTCGAGACCGCTGCCGACTACGTCACAGACATCGGTCTTCGCCGCATCGACCACGTCGGGATCGCCGTGGCCGACCTGGACGCCGCTATCGACTTCTACCAGCGCACCTTCGGGATGCGCTGCGTGCACACCGAGGTGAACGAGGAGCAGGGCGTCCGCGAGGCGATGCTGGCCGTCGGCCCGGACGCCGAGGGTGGCTGCGTGCAGCTGCTCGCCCCGCTGACGCCGGAGTCGACCATCGCCAAGTTCCTCGACAAGAAGGGAGCGGGCGTGCAGCAGGTGGCGTACACCGTGGCGGACATCGACGCCGCCTGCGCGAAGCTGCGCGAACGGGGCGTGAAGCTGCTCTACGACACCCCCAGGCGCGGCACCGCCAACTCGCGGGTCAACTTCGTCCACCCGAAGGACGCCGGCGGGGTGCTGGTCGAACTCGTCGAGCCCGCCGCCGCGCACTGATCCACCTTCCGGCCCCCGTCACCTGGGCGGGGGCCGGGTCGACGAACCCCACCGAGCGCGCCGCTGCGTGGTTCGACCGCCGCCCGGGCACCTCCGCGCATCGGCCAATGCAGTTTTTCACAGAGGACTTCCGGCTTTAGCTACCGTTCAGTAACGTCCCGCCCACAGGAGCGCGGCCGGCCCGGATGTGTCGGATGCCGACATGGCGGCCGACCGCACCGACGCCGACGATGGCAGCACCCAGGCCCGCGTGGGCGGGGTGCGGACGAACGGGAGGTCGACGTTGCAGGACATCCTCGAAGCGATCATGGCGGCGGAGGGATCCGACCAACCGGAGCGCGAACTCGCCGGAATCGCCGGCCTGCCGGTACCCGAGTCGTACCGGGGCGTGGTGGTGCGTGCCGACGAGACCCGGATGTTCGACGGACTGGCCACCCGGGACAAGGACCCGCGCAAGGCGCTGCACGTGCAGGAGGTGCCGACGCCGGAGCTGGGACCGGGCGAGGCGCTGGTCGCCGTGATGGCCAGCGCCATCAACTACAACACGGTGTGGACCAGCATCTTCGAGCCGCTGCCGACCTTCAAGTTCCTCCAGCGCTACGGCCGGCTCTCGGAGCTGACCAAGCGGCACGACCTGCCGTACCACGTGGTGGGCTCGGACGCCGCGGGCGTGGTGCTGCGCACCGGGCCCGGCGTGACGAAGTGGAAGGCCGGCGACGAGGTGGTCGCGCACTGCCTGTCGGTGGAGCTGGAGGACGCGGCCGGGCACGACGACACGATGCTCGACCCGCAGCAGCGGATCTGGGGCTTCGAGACCAACTTCGGCGGCCTCGCCGAGCTGGCCATCGTCAAGGCCAACCAGCTGATGCCCAAGCCGCGCCACCTGAGCTGGGAGGAGGCGGCCAGCCCGGGGCTGGTCAACTCGACGGCGTACCGGCAGCTCGTGTCGCACCACGGGGCGAACATGAAGCAGGGCGACGTGGTGCTGATCTGGGGCGCCTCCGGCGGCCTGGGCGGCTACGCCACCCAGATGGCGCTCAACGGCGGCGCGATCCCGGTCTGCGTGGTCTCCTCGCCGGAGAAGGCGGAGCTGTGCCGGAAGATGGGCGCCGAGCTGGTCATCGACCGCACGACCGAGGGCTTCCGGTTCTGGAAGGACGAGCAGACCCAGGACCAGGACGAGTGGCGCCGCTTCGGCGAGCGGATCCGCGAGCTGACCGGCGGCGACGACCCGGACATCGTCTTCGAGCACCCCGGCCGGGAGACCTTCGGCGCCAGCGTCTTCGTCGCCAAGAAGGGCGGCACGATCGTCACCTGCGCCTCCACCAGCGGCTACCAGCACCAGTACGACAACCGCTACCTCTGGATGCACCTCAAGCGGATCGTCGGCAGCCACTTCGCCAACTACCGCGAGGCGTGGGAGGCCAACCGGCTGGTGGCGCTGGGCAGGATCCACCCCACGGTGTCGAAGACCTACGCGCTGGAGCAGACCGGCCAGGCCGCGTACGAGGTGCACCGCAACGCGCACCAGGGCAAGGTCGGCGTCCGCTGCCTCGCCCCGACGGACGGCCTCGGCGTACGCGACCGCGACCTCCGCTCCCGGCACGAGGACGCGATCAACCGGTTCCGCGGCCACTGACCCGACGGGTGAGGCGTCGTCGACCATTGCGGTGAACGGCGATTGCCTTTCCGCCGGAGGCGCCGGACGCTCATTCGAGTGACCCGGACCATGGCGAGACAAAGGGCCGCGGGGCGCTCCCGCGGCCCTTTTCCATGTCACGCTCCGTGCCGTCTTCCCTGTCACGCTCCGTGCCGTCCGACCCGCCCGGGACCTGCCAAGATCGGCGATCTGTCCGACCGTACGTGTGGCCGCAGTTGACCATGTAAAGAGGACACGAAAGCTCCGTACCGCTCTTGCGAAGCACCCTGGGGGGTCTGCGAGTATGTCCCAATGCCCCAGCAGTCCTCCCCTCTTGCGTTCTTCGATAACGCGAACTCGCAGCCCGATTTCACCGTTGGCCTGCGCGGCTACAACACCCACCAGGTCGATGACTTCATCGGCCGGATGACGGCCGCGCTGACCCAGTCCGAGCAGGCCCGCGCCGAGGCCGAGCAGCGGATGAACGACGCCCAGCGACGGCTCCGCCAGGCCGAGCAGCGCATGAGCGCGCTGGAGCAGAAGCTCGCCGACACCAACAAGCAGCTCGAGGAGAACAGCCGGCCCACCCTCTCGGGCCTCGGCACCCGCGTCGAGCAGATCCTCCGGTTGGCCGAGGAGCAGGCCAACGACCACCGCAACGAGGCCAAGCGGGAGTCGGAGGGCATCCTGTCCGCCGCGCGCCTGGAGGCACGCGAGATCACCGACAAGGCGCGCGCCGAGGCCGCGGCCATGAAGGCCAACGCCGAGCGGGAGGCGGGCAGCGTCCGCACCGCCGCCGAGCGCGAGGCCGCCGAGGTCCGCGTCCAGGCCCGCCGCGAGGCCGACACGCTGCGCGCCGACGCCGACCGGGAGACCAAGCAGCTGCGCACGGTGACCGCCCACGAGGTCGCCGAGCTGAAGTCCACCGTCGAGCGCGAGGTCGCCACCCTGCGGGCCACCGCCGAGCGGGAGATCACCCAGCAGCGCGCGAAGGCCGCCCGCGAGGCCGAGGAGAAGCGCGCCGAGGCGACCAAGCTGCTCACCGACGCCCGCGACAAGCGCGACAAGGACCTCCAGGCCCTGGAGTTGCAGCTCGCCGAGCGCCGGGAGAAGGCCGAGCGCGAGGAGTCCGAGCGGCACGCCGCGCAGGTCGCCCAGACCCAGAAGCTGGTCAGCGAGGCCGAGCAGCGCGCCCACGCCGCCCAGGAGCGGGCCAAGGAGATCGAGCAGCGCGCCGAGGCCCGCCGGGTCGAGTCCGAGCGCACCGCCAACGAGACGGTCGACAAGGCCAAGGCGCTCGCCGACAAGACGCTCACCGAGGCGAAGGCGGAGGCGAAGCGCCTGCTCACCGAGGCGCGCACCGAGGCCGAGCTGACCACCCAGGCGGCCCGCCGCGAGGTCGAGGACCTCACCCGGCAGAAGGACGCCGTCACGTCGCAGCTCGGTCAGATGCTCTCCGGCCTCGCCGGCATCGTGCCGGGCGTACCGGCCGCGCAGGCCAAGCCGGAGGCGAAGAAGGCCGACAGCGCCGACGAGCGGGTGACCGCGGAGACCTCCAACTGACCCAACCGCACGGGGCATGATCCGCGGCGCGGGGTGACACCGGGTGACCGGTGCGCCCCGCGCCGTATACGTTTGTTCTCCACGCAAATTGCCCGCGCGCGCCGGTAGTGAAGTAGCTCCTATCCGGGGCGTCCGTATCGCCCCAGCCGGACTGGTTGCGTGTGAGGATGGGGGTATGTCGCACGGCGAGGAACTGTTCGCTCTCGGCGGAGACGTGACCACGGAGCCCAGCTTCGAGTCCGCTCTGCGGGGGTACGAGAAACGACAGGTCGATCGGTACGTCGCTCGCGCGGAGCACGAGATAGCGGCCCTCGCGGCCGAACGGGAACAGGCCTACACACAGATCCACAAGCTGGCCGGCCAGGTCGAGGTGCTCCAGCGCGACCTCGCCCAGGCGCGCAAGTCGTCCGGGGCGCTGGAGAACGTCTCCTACCGGCACCTCGGCCCGCGGGTGGAGCAGATCCTCACCCTCGCCGAGGAGCAGGCCGACGCGATCCTGGCCTCCGCCAACGAGGAGATCGAGACCCGCCGGGCCGCCGCCGAGCACATCGTCGACGAGGCCCGCGAGCAGGCCGCCACCGCCCTCAAGGACTTCGAGATCGCGCTGGCCGCCCGCCGTACGGAGGAGGAGCGGCACAGCGCGGCGCGCAGGGCCGAGGCGGACGCCGCCGTCCGGACGGCGCAGGAGGAGGCCGCCCGGCTCCGCAAGGCCGCCCAGGAGGCGCTGGCGAAGGCCCAGCAGGAGGCCACCCAGCTGCGGGACGCGGCGAAGGAGATCCACCACCGGGCCCAGCAGGAGGCGACCAAGCTGCGCGAGGCGGCCAAGGAGGCGCACGCCAAGGCCCAGCAGGAGGCCACCCAGCTGCGCGAGGCGGCCAAGGAGGTGCACGCCAAGGCCCAGCAGGAGGCCAAGCGCCTGGTCGACCAGGCCACCGAGGCGGGCCGGGCCACCCACGCCAAGGCCCAGCGCGACGCCAAGCAGATCATCGACGACGCCGCCGGCGCCGGCCGGGCGACCCGCGAGAAGGCCCGCCAGGAGGCGGAGCGGCTCACCACCCAGGCGGCCGAGACCGCCAAGCGCAACCGCGCCGAGACCGAGGCGTACGTGCAGCGGATGCGCAGCGAGACCGAGGCGTACGTGCAGCACTCGCGGGCCCAGACGCAGCAGGAACTGGGTGCCTGGCGGGCCGGCGTGGAGCAGGAGGTCAACAGCCGGCGCGAAGCCGCGGACCGCGAGCTGACCCAGCGCCGCGCGGCGGCCGAGCAGGAGTTCACCACGCGCCGCGACGAGCTGGAGAAGACGTACAAGACGCGGCTCACCGAGTTGGACGAGCAGCACACGAGCCGGCGCGACGAGCTGGAGTCGGAGTTCGAGGCGCGCCGCACCACGCTGGAGACGGAGTACACCGCCCGCAGGAACGAGATCGAGCAGGGTGCCGCCGCGATCCGCCAGGCCGCCGAGCAGGACGCCCTGACCATGCGCCAGCGGGCCGAGGAGGAGGCCACGACGCTGCTCAGCCGGGCCGAGTCGGAGGCGGCCGAGAAGCGCCGCAAGGCCGACGAGCACGTGGCGACGTCGCGCCGGCAGTTCGAGGAGTACGCGGCCACGACCCAGCAGCACCTCGCCACCACCCAGCAGCACCTCGCCGCCACGCAGCAGGAGGCCGCCGCCGGCCGTCAGCAGCTCGCCCAGGTCATGCTGGAGATCGCCCAGGCCCAGCAGCAGCTGGCCGACCTGCGGCAGGAGACCTGGCAGGCTCGCCAGGAGTCCGACGAGCTCCAGCGACAGGTGGCGGAGCTGCGGCTGGGGATGGTCGGCGCGACCGACCGGCCGGGTGGCACGGACGGCGTCGCCGCCCCGGTGGTGGCGGGCGGGAAGCCGGCCACCGCGAACGGCGGTAAGCCCCGCCCCGACGCCGGCAAGGCTCCGGCCGACAAGGTCCCGGCGGGCGTGGGCACTGCCGACGAGAAGGCAGGCACGCCGGACAAGGCCCCGGTGGGCGCGAACGCGGCCCCGACCGGCGCGGGCGACAAGGCCCCGGCCGGCGCGGGTGTCGGGGCGAGCGGGGAGGGCGCGTCCGCTCCGGGTGGGAAGCCTGCCGGCGGCAAGGTCGAGCCCGAGGACGCCGGGCAGCCGGCCAAGGGCCGCATCGAGCCGGCCGACGCCGGGCAGCCGGCCAACGGCAAGGTCGCCAGCGTGACCACGGTCGACGGGGGTACGGCCAGCGCGGGCGTGGACGGCGAGCCGACCGTGGCGGCGGTGCCCGGCGAGGCGGGGCGGGGCGCGACCCCGACGAAGATCACCAGCACCGGCGAGAACGGCAAGCGCCCGGCGAAGCCGACCACCGACGAGCGCAGCGCCAAGCCGAGCAAGGTCGTCGTCGAGAAGGACTGACCCCGACCAGCCCCTCCGCCCGACGACCCGGATCGTCGGGCGGATCTTGGTAGGAACCGGCCCCTGGAGGGGCCCGTTCCTGCCAGAGGTCTCAAGACTCGGGCCTGCCCCCGCCCCCGGCGGGGTGGGCGGCAAGGCCCGGCTGGTCGGGCAGGCGGGTCGGTCGGACTGCGGGGTCGGCCGGGCTGCGTCGGGTCGGCCGGGCTGCGTCGGGTCGGCCGGGCTGCGTCGGGTCGGTCGAGCTGCGTCGGGTCGGTCGAGCTGCGTCGGGTCGGTCGAGCTGCGTCGGGTCGGCCGGACCGCGTGATCGGCCGGGCTGGCGGCGTACGCTCCCGGGTGAGGTCCGCCCGACGCGTACCGGGTCGGGGCCTCGGCGGGAATCGATCAGGGGAGGTCCGATGGCAGACGACGGACCGAAGGCGTCGAGCGGTGGCGGGGAGCCCGGCAGCGCATCGGGACCGGGCGACGGGAGCCGGAAGCCCGAGCACGCCGGCGCGCCCCGGCACGCCGACCGGGCCGGCACGACGGACCACGACGACCAGGCCACGGGCACGAGAAACCACGACGACCAGGGCACGGGCACCACGGACCACGGCGGTACAGCCACGGGCACCGCGGGCCTCGACGAGCCGGCGGCGACCGTGTCGAGCCGGTTCGGTACGCCGGGACGGCCGCTGAAGCGCAGCAGCTTCCTGGTCGGCTTCACCGGCGCGGCCGGGGTGCTGCTCGCGTACGCGTTCTATCTGGGCCTGCGCAACGCGGCCGGGATCCTGGTCCTGGTGGTCATCGCGCTCTTCCTCGCCGTCGGCCTGCACCCCGCCGTGGTGCGGCTGCGCTCCTGGGGGCTGCCGCACGGGCTCGCCGTGGCGGTGGTCGCGCTGACGGTCGTGCTGCTGCTCTGCGGTGGCGTGTTCGCCCTGGTGCCGCCGATCGTGACGCAGAGCGGGCAGTTCATCGAGCAGTTGCCGAGCTACCTGGAGGCGTTGCGCCGCAACGAGACGGTGAACGACCTGGTGGTGCGGTACGACCTGATGGAGCGCTTGCAGAGCGCCGCGAACGCGGACACGATCGGCCAGGCCCTCGGCGGGGTGCTCGGCGGGGCCCAGCTGGTGTTCGGCACGGCCTTCCGGGCGCTGACCGTGCTGGTGCTGACCATCTACTTCCTGGCCTACTTCGACCGGCTCCGCGAGCTGGGCTACTCGCTGGTGCCCCGCTCGCGCCGGGAGCGGGTGCGGCTCATCGGGGACGAGATCCTGACCAAGGTGGGCGCGTACATGGTCGGCGCGCTCACCATCGCGGTGCTGGCCGGGATCTCCACGTACGTCTTCGCGTTGATCGTCGGGCTGCCGTACCCGTTCGCGCTGGCCGTGGTGGTGGCGGTGACGGACCTGATCCCGCAGATCGGCGCGACCCTGGGCGCCGTGATCGTCAGCCTGGTCGGCTTCGCCACCGACCTGCCGATCGGCATCGCCTGCGCGGTGTTCTTCCTGATCTACCAGCAGGTGGAGAACTACCTGATCTACCCCAAGATCATGCGCCGGTCGGTGTCGGTCAACGAGGTGGCCGCCCTGGTGGCCGCCCTGCTCGGGGTCTCCCTGCTGGGCGTGGTGGGCGCGCTGATCGCGATCCCGGCGGTGGCCGCGCTCCAGCTCATCCTGCGGGAGGTCGTCCTGCCCCGGCAGGACTCCCGCTGACGCGGGTCGGCCCAGCCGGACGAGCCGAGGGCCGGGACGGACGATCCGGGTCGGCGCGAGGGGCGCGCGGCGGCAGGGTGGATCAGCCGGCCTGGCCGGCGGGCGGGCCGGGCACCGGACGGTCCGCGAAGGAGGCCACCGTGCGGTCGGCGTACGCGCTGACGTCGCCGGTCTCCATCGGGCCGTCCCAGGTGGTCGGCAGCGGCACGGCGGCGGCCGGGTTGACCCGGCGGACCACCTCGTCCAGCACGGTCTCGGCGTCGCCGACCCAGAGGTGCTTCGCCCCGGGCACCCCGACCACCTCGGCCTGCGGCACCGCCGCGAAGCGCTCCCGGGCCTCGTCGGGACGCAGGTAGTCGTCGAACTCGGGCACCAGCGCGGTCAGCGGCTTGCCGGACTCCGCCCAGTGTTCCAGGTCGGCCGGGGCGGAGAAGCGCAGCGGCGGGGAGAGCAGGATCGCCCCGGCGACGGCCGGGTCGCAGCCGTACTTCAGGGTCAGGTCGGTGCCGAACGACCAGCCCAGCAGCCAGACGTTCGGCAGCTCGTGGAACTCGGCGTACTCGATGGCGGCGGCGACGTCGAACCGCTCCCCGACCGCGTTGTCGAAGGCTCCTTCGCTGGTGCCGCGCAGGCTGCTGGTCCCCCGGGTGTTGAAGCGGAGCACCGCCAGGTCGGCCAGGGCCGGCAGCCGCCACGCCGCCTTGCGGAACACGTGGCTGTCCATCATCCCGCCGTGCGTCGGCAGCGGGTGCAGGCAGACGAGGGTGCCCACCGGCGCACGGTCCAGCGGACGGGCCAGCTCGCCGACCAGCCGCAGATCGTCCGCGGTGTGCAGCTCGATGTCCTCGCGGTGCCCGGGCAGGATGGAGGACGCGCGGATCGGTGTGCTCACCCCACCAGTCTCGCCGGTGCCGCCGGAAACCGCCGGGCGGGGCGGAAACAGCGTGATCCAGATCGCTCAGCCGTAGCGGGGAGCGCCCCGGCCGCGCTGCACGACCGGCCCGCGCCGGTCCCGGGCCCGCCAGCACCCGCTGTGCCAGTGCCGCCGGTCGGTCAGGTCGCCCCGCCCGTCCGCCGGCCAGGCCACGAGGTGCGCCACGCCGGGCCGGATCTCCTGGTCGCAGCCCGGACAGCGGTACGTCTTGGTGGAGGCGCCGCCGCTGATGCCGCGTACCTGCCAGTCGCCGTCGCGCCACTGCTGCACGGAGGCGACGCCCTGACGGACCCGGTCGGAGTCGAGGTGCGCGGCGTCATCGCGGCGGGGTCGGTTGCGACGGGGGCTCACGCTTGCCAAGCGTACGGGCCGACGGCCGGACCGGCCCGGGGGCGGGCCGGCCCGGGCACTGGTCAGTCCCAGGTCTGCGGGTCACCGGGATCGGCGGCGACCTGCGCCCCGCCCAGCAGGACGGCCGCGTCCGCCTCCGTGAAGCCCCCACGCGACCAGCTGAAGTCGACGATCAGGTGGGCCTTCGGGATGCCGAGCAGCTCCAACTGGTCGCCCTGGGGATAGAGGTAGGCGGCCCGGCCCCCGATCGTCCGGTTGCCCGCCGTACGACCGGTGACCATCGAGCGCGCGTAGTAGAACGTGACACTCGTCTGCGTCTCGCCGGGCCCGTACACCACCAGCGACAGGTGCAACGTGGCGGGGAAGGACCCCGCGTCGGCGGTGCACTGGTCCAGCCGGGCGCCGGCGGGCAGCGTGGTGAGCCGCAGCGGCGCGCCGCAGCGGCGCGCCTCACCCCACCGGAGGGCACCGACCGCCACCTCGATCTCCTCGGCGGTCGAGGCGGACACGGCGGCCCGGGCGTACAGGCCGGGGGCCGGTTGCCAGAGCCGGACCCAGACGGAGGTGCCGCCCTTTCGGTGCGGGCGGTCGGCGCCGTCGAAGGCGGTCTCCGGCGTCATCCCGGTGATCGGCACCGGCAGCCCTTCGATCGCGTGCCCTCGCAGCGCGGCGGCGGAACGGGCCAGCGCGACGTTGACCGGCCGGCCACCGCCGACGTCGACGCGGACGCTCTCCACGCCGAACCCGACGTACCAGCCCAGGTAGCGGGCGCGGGCCGGGTCGACTCCGAAGTGCAGCACCTGCGGATCCGTGCCGACCAGGTCGGGCCGGGCGGCGGCGCCGGGGACGTCGTCCAGCCGGGGCGGTGCGGCGGTGGCGACGGTCGGCGCGGCGGTGTCCGGTGGGCGTACCCGCTCCGGCAGGCCGGTGCCGGTGGCGACGGTGAGGCCGAGCACCGCCGCCAGTCCCAGCGCGGTGCCCCCGCCGATCCGGCGACGGCGGCGGCGGGCCCTCCCCCGGGCGACGGCACGCGCGGTGAGCCGGTCGGTGTCGACCGTTCCCTCGGCGCGTTCCCGCAGCGTCCGTACGATTCGTTCGTCGAGGTCGGTCACGGCCGGCTCCCGTTGGTCGTCGGGATGCCGCAGCGTTCCCGGAGATGGGCGAGCGCCCGCATGGCGTGGGTGCGGACGGTGACCGGCGAGCAGCCGAGGATCTGGGCGATCGTCGCGTCGTCGAGGTCCTCGTAGTAACGCAGCACGAGCACCGCCCGCTGGCGGGTCGGCAGGGCGAGGACGAGCCGCCACATCGCGTCCCGGTCGGCCGTCTCGCCGCCGAGGTCGCCGTGCTGCGGTCGTTCCGCGAAGTCGGCGGTGGCCAGCTCGCGGTTCGTTCGCCGTCGCCACCACGAGTTGTTGGCGTTGATCAGCATCCGGCGCACGTACACGTCCGGCCGGTCCACTCTGGCGATCCGCCGCCAGTGCACGTACGCGCGGGCCAGGACGTCCTGGGTGAGGTCCTCGGCCCGATGCTCGTCGCCCGTCAGCAGCCGGGCCAGCCGCACCAGGGCGGGGCCTCGGCTGCTGACGTACTCCTCAAAGGTCACACCATGCAGACGCCGTCACCGGCTTGCGGCGTTGACCCGGTCAGCGACGGGTGTGGTCGCGGAAGCCGCGGCCGCTCTTGCGGCCCAGGTAGCCGGCCGTGACGAGGTGCTCCAGCAGCGGCGCGGGCGCGAAACCCGGCTCGCGCAGCTCCAGGTAGAGCTCCCGCTGGATGGCCAGCGAGACGTCCAGGCCGACCACGTCGAGCAGCTCGAACGGGCCCATCGGGTAGCCGCAGCCGAGCTTCATCGCGTGGTCGATGTCGTCGGCGGTGGAGTAGCTCGCCTCCAGCATCTTCACCGCGTCGTTGAGGTACGGGAAGAGCAGCGCGTTGACGATGAAGCCGGACCGGTCGCCGCAGACCACGCCCGTCTTGCCCAGCGCGGTGCAGACCGCGCGGGCGGTGGCGGTGGTCTCCGCCGAGGTGCGGATGGTCTCCACGACCTCGACCAGCGGCATGAGCGGCGCCGGGTTGAAGAAGTGCAGCCCGATCACGTCGGCGGGCCGCTGGGTGGCCATGGCCACGTCGATCACCGGCAGCGAGGAGGTGGTGGTGGCGAGCACGACGCCCGGCTTGCAGATCTCGTCGAGGCTGGCGAAGAGGGCCTTCTTGACGCTCAACTCCTCGACCACGGCCTCGACGACGAGGTCGACGTCCGCGAGGTGCTCCAGGGTGGCCGACCAGTTGATCCGACCGAGCGCCGCGTCCCGGTCGGCCTCGCTGAGCTTGCCGCGTACGACGCCCTTGTTGAGCGAGGTCTTGACCACCTCGAAGACCTTGGCGGACTTCTCCGCGCCCCGGGTCACCGAGACGACCTCGTAGCCGGCCTTGGCGAAGACCTCGATGATGCCGGTGGCCATCGTCCCGGAGCCGACGATGCCCACCTTCGCGATGGCGCGGGCGTCGCCGAGCGCCGACTCCGCCGTCACCGGCGTCTGCTCGTCGGGTACGACGACCGGGGAACCCGGCCGCTCGTAGGTGTAGAAGCCCCGACCGGACTTGCGGCCGAGCAGCCCGGCGGTGACCATCTGCTTGATCAGCGGCACCGGGGCGTGCCGGCGGTCCCGCCCGCCGCGCCGGTACATGGTGTCGAGGATCTCGTACGCGGTGTCCAGGCCGATCAGGTCCATCAGCGCCAGCGGGCCCATCGGCAGGCCGCAGCCGAGCTTCATGGCCGCGTCGATGTCCTCACGCGTGGCGTAGTGCGACTCGAACATCCCGACGGCGTGGTTGAGGTAGCCGAAGAGCAGCGCGTTGGCGATGAACCCGGCCCGGTCGCTGATGGTGACGTCGACCTTGCCCAGCCGCTTGCAGAGCGCCTCCACGTCGGCGACCACGTCGGTCGAGGTGACCACCGTCCGGACCACCTCGACCAGCTTCATGACCGGGGCGGGGTTGAAGAAGTGGATGCCGATGACCTGGTTGGGCCGGGTGGTGGCGACGGAGATCTCGGTGACGCTCAGCGACGACGTGTTGGTGGCCAGGATCGCCTCGGGCTTGCAGACCCGGTCCAGCTCGGCGAAGATCCGCTGCTTGAGGTCCAGGTGCTCGGGCACCGCCTCGACGACCAGGTCCACCGAGTGCAGCGCGTCCAGCCCGACGGCGAACTGTACGCGGCCCAGCAGCGCGTCCCGGTCGGCCTCGGCGAGCTTGCCCTTGGCCACGGCCCGGTCCGTCGACCCGGTGAGGATGGCCCGGCCGCGTTCCAGCGCGCCCTCGGAGACCTCCACCGCCACGACGTCGACCCCGTTGCGCGCGAAGACCTCGACGATGCCGGCACCCATGGTGCCCAGGCCCACAACGCCCACGCTGCTGAAATCGCGCGCCACGACCAGCCTCCTCAAAGCTCGCACGGCCGCGTGAACGACCCTTAAGTTTATGCGCGCGAGTCTGCCACGTGACGCTGGGTTGTCGAGACGCCGTGGGAAATTTCACGAGCCCTGCGGGGCGGCCAGCCTCAGCAGCTCGGCGACGAACTCGGCCGGCTGCTCCAGGTGCGGGCTGTGCCCGCAGCCGGGCAGCGGCACCTCGCGGTACGTCCCGCCGGCCGCCGCGTAACGCTCCAGCACCGCCCGGGTCTGCGCCACCATGGGCTGCGCCGGACAGGCCGCCTCCCCCGGCCAGCCCGGCAGTACGCCCAGCGCGCCCAGGTGGGCCAGGTCCATCATCGCGGTGTCCGAGACGATCAGGTCGGCGTCCCCGTGGATCCAGGTGATCGGCGGCTTGTCGGCCACGGCGACGAGTTCGTCGGCGACCCGGAAGTACGCCGGCGAGAGGGCGTTGAGCACGCCGCGCCGGCCGGGGGCGGTGCCGGGCCAGTTCGGCGAGGTGACCGCCGTGCCGGGGTAGTTGTCGTCGCCGGTCGCGGTGGAGAGCAGGCTGTCCAGCAGCAGTTCCTCGTCGTCACCGAGCGACGCCGGGTCCGCCACGTAGGTGGCCCGCAGCACGGCGCGTGGGCTGGTCTGGGCGTCCGCGCTCCGGTCGCCGGCGGCCAGCCGCTTGACGAAGTCCCGGTTGGCGGTGCCGCCGCCGGTGCCGGCGAAGTCGGGCGTCGTCGGTGTCCCCGTCACGTCCCGGGTGCCGCCGTAGCCGTACGGCGAGACCGGCGCGGCGAGCAGCAGCGCGCCCACCCGGTCGGGGTGGTCGACGAGCAGCCGCATGGCCACCCCGCCCCCGAGGGAGTGGCCGACCACCACCGGCCGGGCGCCGGGCGCGAAGAGGGACGGGTCGTCGAGCAACGCGGCGACGTCGTCGGCGAAGTCGCTCAGCCCGCGGGTCGCGTCCACCGGGGCGGTGTCGGTGAGCCCGTAGCCGCGCAGGTCGGGCGCCACCACCCGGAGGGTGGCCGGCAGCCGTCGTACCAGCGGCTCCCAGAAGGCCGCCGACGAACAGTTGCCGTGGATCAGCAGTACGGGAGCGCCGTCCGGCGGCCCGGCCAGCCGCACCGCCTGGGTGATTCCGTTCGCCGACACCAGCCGCTGTCCGGTCTCCATCCGCCGGATGTTGCCATCACGACGCCCGACGGTCCATGGGCCGGCCCGCCACTTCCCGTCACCGGTGGGTGTGGGGCCGGACGCCGGCCGGCGAGGGGTGGGCCGGCGTCGGCCGACCGCCGGTCAGGACGGGGCGGACCGCACCGCCGGAACCGCCGCCAGCGGCGGCCCGACGGCCGGTGCGGCCGGGATCGCCACGGGCGACGCCGGACCGACGGCCGGTACGGGCGGGGTCGCGATCGGCAACGGCAGGGTCGGGCGACGGTCCCGGCGCGGCGCGGCGAAGGAGAAGCCCACCGGGTCGGTACGCGCCACACCCGGGTCGAAGACGCGCAGCTCGGTGCGGCCGAGCCGGATCACGTCCCCGTCGGCCAGCCGCTCCACGCCGGTGATGCGCCGGTCGTTCAGCCAGGTGCCGTTGGTGGAGCCCAGATCCGCCAGGGTCGCCCCCTCGCCCGTCAGCCAGACCTCGGCGTGCCGGCGGCTCAGGTGGGCGTCGTGCACCACGATGTCGGCCGTCGGCGCCCGACCGATGACTTGCCGTTCAGGGCTCACCCGGACGCTCAGCCCTCGCATCGACCCGCCGGCCACCGTCAACAACGGTCTCAGTTCCGGATGTTCCTCCATCGGACAGTCCGCCTCCACCCCACACGGTCACCCGTGCGTCAGCCTGCCATCAGGCGGTAGTCGCCCTCCACCGCCGCGTGGTCACCTCCGCGTCCCCGGCCGGACACCTGACGTTCGGCGGTTCGGCGCGCAGCGGTGCAAGAATCATCACAAGTCCGGCCGTCGGCCGTCCACCCCGTCCCGGTCCCGCCCGGTCCCGCCCGGGTCCGACGGGCGGGACCTGCCTCCGCGGCCCTACCGGTGAGTAATCTTCGGGTCTAGAATTCCGCCATGACGGCTGTGCATGCCCCGGGTACCCCGGTCATCGAGGACGATCGGCTGGTCTCCACGAGCCCGGCGACCGGCGCGGAGGTCGGACGCCTGCCCGTCGCCACCGCCGAGGACGTCGAACGGGCCGTCGAACGGGCCCGCGCCGCCGGCGAGTGGTGGGCCGGGCTCGGCTTCGGCGGGCGCAGGGAGCGGCTGCTGCGCTGGCGCACCCTGCTCGCCAAGCGGATCGAGGAGATCGCCGAGCTGGTGCACGCCGAGGGCGGCAAGCCGGTCGCCGACGCCGTCGTCGAGCTGGTCACCGCCGTCGAGCACGTCGACTGGGCGGCCCGCAACGCCCGCCGGGTGCTGGGCCCCCGCCGGGTGCGCTCGCGGCTCGTCCTGGCCGAGTTCTCCGCCCACCTCGAATACCAGCCGTACGGCGTCGTCGGGGTGATCGGCCCGTGGAACTACCCCGTCTTCACGCCGATCGGCTCGGCCGCGTACGCGCTGGCGGCGGGGAACGCCGTGGTGCTGAAGCCCAGCGAGTACACGCCCGTCGTCGGCCAGTGGCTGGTCGACACGTTCGCCGAGGTGGTGCCGGAGCAGCCGGTGTTCACCGCCGTGCACGGGCTCGGCGACGTGGGGGCGGCGCTCTGCCGCTCGGGCGTGGGCAAGGTGGCCTTCACCGGCTCGTCGGCGACCGCCCGGAAGGTGATGGCGGCCTGCGCCGAGTCGCTGACGCCGGTGCTGCTGGAGGCCGGCGGCAAGGACGCGATGATCGTCGACGCCGACGCCGATCTGGACGCCGCCGCCGAGGCCTGCGTCTGGGGGGCGCTGACCAACGCCGGCCAGACCTGCATCGGCATCGAGCGCGTCTACGCGGTCGAGCCGGTCTTCGACGCCTTCGTCGGCAAGGTGGTCGAGCGGGCCGGCCGGCTGACCGTCGGCCCGGACGACGCGGACATCGGCCCCATCACCATGCCGAGCCAGCTCGACGTGATCCGCCGGCACATCGACGACGCGCTGTCCCGGGGCGGCCAGGCGGTGCTCGGCGGCGCGGACGCGGTGCAGCCCCCGTACGTGCGGCCGACCGTGCTGGTGGACGTCCCCGAGGACTCCGCCGCCGTACGCGAGGAGACCTTCGGCCCGACCCTGACCATCAACCGGGTCCGCGACGCCGACGAGGCCGTCGCCCGGGCCAACGCCCTGTCGTACGGCCTGGGGGGTTCGGTCTTCGGCCGGCGGCACGCCGTGGCGATCGCCCGGCGGCTGCGCTCGGGCATGGCGTCGGTCAACTCGGCGCTGACCTTCGCCGGCATGTCCACCCTGCCCTTCGGCGGCGTCGGCGACTCCGGCTTCGGGCGCATCCACGGCGAGGACGGCCTGCGGGAGTTCAGCCGCGCCAAGGCGATCACCCGGCGGCGGGCCCGGTCGCTGCTGCCCTCGACGACCTTCGAGCGCACGCCGGCCGACGTCGCCCGGCTCGTGAAGGCCATCAAGATCATGTACGGCAGGTGACGGCCCGGACGCACTCCTTTGCGGGCGCCCGGCGCGGGAGCGCCCGTGGCACGGGCCGGCGGCGCCTCAGAAAAGGGTGAGTTCGTCGCGCTCGATGCCGCGCAGCCTGTCGTAGTTCACGACCACGCAGCGGATGCCCCGGTCCGTGGCGAGTACGCGGGCCTGCGGCTTGATCTCCTGCGCGGCGAAGACCCCGGCCACCGGGGCCAGCAGCGGATCGCGGTTGAGCAGCTCCAGGTAGCGGGTGAGCTGCTCGACGCCGTCGATCTCGCCCCGGCGCTTGACCTCGACGGCGACGGTGCCCGACGCGGCGTCGCGGCAGAGCAGGTCCACCGGGCCGATGGCCGTCATGTACTCCCGGCGGATCAGCGTGAAGCCCTCGCCGAGGGTCTCCGGGTTGGCCGCCAGCAGTTCCTGGAGGTGCGCCTCCACGCCGTCCTTGCGCAGACCCGGGTCGACGCCCAGCTCGTACGACGTGTCCTGGAAGATCTCCTCCAGGGTGATCCGCAGCTCCTCGCCCGCCTTGTTGACGACCCGCCAGACGCCGGGGGCCTCCTCCAACCGGCAGGGCGGGCTCATCCAGTTCAGCGGCTTGTACGCCCGGTCGTCGGCATGGATCGACACCGACCCGTCCGCCTTCACCATGAGCAACCGGGTGGCCGGCGGCAGGTGGGCCGAGAGCCGTCCGACGTAGTCCACCGAGCACTTCGCAATGACCAACCGCACCCGACGAGGGTAGCCGAGACCCCGGCCCACGCCAGCGAGCGGCACTGGCGTGCCGGTGCGATGCTGAGACGGTGCTCGAAGTTCTCACCGGTACGGGTCTCGCCGCCTCGGCGGGGCTGAACGCGTACGTTCCCCTGCTCACCATGGGACTGCTGGCCCGCTACACCAGCGTGATCGACCTGCCCGGCGGGTGGCAGTGGCTGGGCAACGGCTGGGTGATCGCCATCCTGGCCGTCCTGCTGGTGGTCGAGATCGTCGCCGACAAGGTCCCGGTGGTCGACCACGTCAACGACGTCGTACAGACCGTGGTCCGGCCGACCGCCGGCGGCCTGGCGTTCGGCGCCGGCTCCTCGTCGGAGACCGTGACGGTGAGCGACCCGGGCAGTTTCTTCTCGTCCAACCAGTGGGTCCCCGTGGTGAGCGGGGTGCTGATCGCCCTCGGCGTGCACGTGCTGAAGGCCGCCGCCCGACCGGTCATCAACGCGACCACGGCCGGCATCGGTGCGCCGGTGGCCAGCACCGCCGAGGACGCCACCAGCGTGGCCATGTCGGTGGTGGCGATCCTGCTGCCGGTGCTGGTGCTGGCGTTCCTGCTCGGGCTGGTCGTCTTCCTCTTCTGGTTCCTGCGCCGCCGCTCCGACCGCCGCCGGGAACGTCAGGCGGCGCGGGCCGCCGGCTTCCGCGTCTGACCGGCGTACGCCCGCCGACCCGGCGTTACCCCCCCCCGCCGACCTGGCGGCGTGCCTACCTGGGCGGCGTGCCGAACCCCTGCCGGGGGTGCCATCATTCCGGGGCCCGGGCCGCCGGCCCGTCGCTCACTCGACGGGGTGGACCCTGCTCGGCCGTACGCAAGTAACGACCCCGCCCCAGCCACGATTCCGCCCCCACGATGCGGCCGGCCACACCCGCAAACCGGACAACTAGACCGTAATTGGCCGCCGTGCCCATTCAGGAACATCCGGCTCATCCGTGATCAGGACGCCATGGACCTCAAGACTGCCGGGTAAGGCCCATGGCGTCCTGATCACGTGGCCAGCACCCCTCGCCTTGGACCCGTGCCGCCCGCCACGGAGACCGTGGTTCGGGCGGCTGACATCATCTTTCGGTGCACGTGAAGATCCCCCGCGTTCCGCTCGTCGCGACGCTCATCGCCGTGGCCGCCGCCGCAGCGCTCCTCGCCGCCCCTGCCCCGCTGCGCGACCCGGCCAACGCCGGCATCGCGCGCATCGCGGCGACGGGCAGATCTCCGCAGCCTGCGGCCACCCCGGCACCGACCGCCACAGCGGCCGCGCCCGGCGGGACGGTGCCCGGGGCGACCCCGCCCGGCACCAGACCGCCCGTCGTCGACCACGGGCCGCGTACGGGGAACAAGGTCGCGCTCACCTTCGACGCCGACATGACGGACGCGATGCGCTACCAGCTGCGCAGCGGCGCGGTGCGGTCGTACGCGAACCTGAAGATCATCGACCTGCTGGAGCGGGAACGGGTGCCGGCCACCTTCTTCCTCACCGGCAAGTGGGTCGAGCAGTACCCGGACGTGACCCGCCGACTCGCCGCGAACCCGCGCTTCGAGCTGGCCAACCACACGTACGGGCACCTGGCCTTCACCGCGGACTGCTACGGCCTGCCCCGCATCGCGGAGCGGGAGATGACCGCCGACGTGGCCAGGACGTTCGACGTGATGGCCGCGTACGGGGGGCGGCAGACCCGGTACTTCCGCTTTCCGGGGCTGTGCCACGACCGGAAGGCCCTCGCCGCGCTGGCCCCGCTGGGCCTGACCGTGGTGGACGGTGACGTGGTCAGCGGCGACCCGTTCGCGAAGTCCTGGCGGCCGGTGGTACGCGCGTCGCTGGCCGGGGTACGTCCCGGATCGGTGATCGTCCTGCACGTGACGGAGGCGAACGCCCCGATGACGGACGAGGCCCTGCCGCACATCCTGGCCGGCTTGGCCGAGCGTGGCCTCGAGCCGGCCCCGCTGTCGGAGGTGCTCGGACTGGGCTGAACCAGTCCCGACAAAGCCCGCAAAAGCCTAAAATCGGGGCAAGACTCTATGGGAGGTCACCATGACCGCAGCAGTGGAGATGCCCCGCGTCCAGGAATGTGTCGTGGCGGCGTGCTCGTACAACCACACCAACGACTGCCACGCCTTCGCCATCACCATCGGCAGCCCGGACCACGCGCACTGCCACACCTTCGTGGAGATGCCGGCGGTCCGTGGCGGGGTGGACGGCGGCATGACCGCCCAGGTCGGCGCCTGTCAGCGCGCGGACTGCCAGCACAACGAGCAGCTGGAGTGCCGCGCGCCGGGGATCAAGGTCGGCCCCGACAACGACATGGCCGACTGCATGACCTACGTCAGCCGCTGACCGACCCGAAGCGGAGCAAGGGGTCCCTCGCCGACGGGGACCCCTTGCTGTCAGCCCAGGCCGTTGGCGTCGCGCACCACGGTGACCAGCTCGTCGATGATGCCGGTCAGGGCGAAGTCCTTGGGCGTGAAGACGCGGGCCACCCCGGCGGCACGCAGTTGCGCCGCGTCGTCGGCCGGGATGATCCCGCCGACCACCACGGGCAGGTCCGCCCGCCCGGCGGCGCGCAGGCCGTCCAGCACCGCCGGCACCGCCGCCAGGTGCGAGCCGGAGAGCACCGAGAGGCCGACCAGGTCCACGTCCTCCTCGACGGCGGCGGCGACGATCTGTCCGGCGGTCAGTCGGATGCCCTGGTAGACCACCTCGAATCCGGCGTCGCGGGCGCGTACCGCGATCTGCTCCGCGCCGTTGGAGTGCCCGTCGAGGCCGGGCTTGCCGACGAGCAGCCGCAGCCGGCCGCTGCCCAGCTCGCGGGCGGTGGCCGCGACGCGCTGCCGGACGGCGGCCAGGGTGGCGTCCCCGCCGACGCCGGCGGCGCCGGTCAGACCGGTGGGCGCCCGGTACTCGCCGAAGACCTGGCGCAGCGCGCCGGCCCACTCGCCGGTGGTCACCCCGACCCGCACGCACTCCAGCGTCGCCGGCATCAGGTTCGTCGTGGTCGCGGCGTCCGCGCGCAGCCGGGCCAGCGCGGCGTCGACCGCCGCGTCGTCCCGCCCGGTCCGCCACCGGCGTACGGCCTCAGTGGCCGCCGCCTCGACGGCCGGGTCGACCTGCTCGACCGACCCGGCTCCGGCGGCGGTCAGCGGCGACGACTCGGTCTCGGTGAACCTGTTGACGCCGACCACCACGTCGGCCCCGGACTCGATCCGGCGACGCCGCTCGGCCAGCGAGGCGACCAGCGCGTTCTTGAGGTAGCCGGTCTCGACGGCGGCGACCACGCCGCCCATCTCCAGCACCTTCTCCAGCTCGACCCGGGCCCCGGTGACGATCTCCTCGACCAGCGCGGTCATCACGTGCGAGCCCTCGAACAGGTCCGGGTACTCCAGCAGGTCCGACTCGTACGCGAGCACCTGCTGCATGCGCAGCGACCACTGCTGGTCCCACGGCCGGGGCAGGCCGAGCGCCTCGTTCCAGGCGGGCAGCTGCACGGCGCGGGCGCGGGCGTCCCGGGAGAGGGTCACGCCGAGCATCTCCAGCACGATGCGCTGGATGTTGTTCTCCGGCTGCGCCTCGGTCAGGCCCAGCGAGTTGACCTGTACGCCGTAGCGGAACCGGCGCTGCTTCGGGTTCTCCACCCCGTAGCGCTCGCGGGTGATCTCGTCCCAGAGCGCCCCGAAGGCGCGCATCTTGGCGATCTCCTCGACGAAGCGCACCCCGGCGTTGACGAAGAAGGAGACCCGCTGCACGACGTCGCCCATCCGCTCGGCGGGCACCTGCCCGGAGTCGCGGACCGCGTCGAGCACCGCGACGGCGGTGGAGAGCGCGAAGCCGACCTCCTGCACCGGCGTCGCGCCGGCCTCCTGGAGGTGGTACGAGCAGATGTTCACCGGGTTCCAGCGCGGCATCTCGCGCAGCGTGTACGCGACGACGTCGGCGGTCAGCCGCAGCGACGCCGCCGGCGGGAAGATGTACGTCCCCCGGGACAGGTACTCCTTGATGATGTCGTTCTGCGTGGTGCCCGCGCAGCGGGACAGCTCGGCCCCCTGCTCGGCGCCGACCGTGCCGTAGAGGGCGAGCAGCCACATGGCCGGGGCGTTGATGGTCATGGACGTGTTCATCTCGGCCAGCGGGATGCCGTCGAAGAGGGCCCGCATGTCGCCGAGGTGCGCCACCGGGACGCCCACCCGGCCCACCTCACCGGCGGCGAGCTCGTGGTCGGGGTCGTAGCCGGTCTGCGTGGGCAGATCGAAGGCGACCGACAGCCCGGTCTGCCCCTTCGCCAGGTTGCGGCGGAAGAGCGCGTTCGTCGCGGCGGCCGAGCTGTGCCCGGCGTACGTGCGCATCACCCAGGGGCGGTCGCGCTCGGGCAGCCGGCCGGGGAGAGCCTTCTCGTCCATGGCCGGAGTCTAAGTTACCGTTCAGTCACCGAGGTTGTGGAAAACCACACAGCTCCATGGAGCGGAAACCCGGGTGCGAAGCACCCGACATGGCGGCGACCGCCACACCCCGCCCGGTCGGCCGCCGCGAGCAGGTCGCACACTTGACGCATGCATGACGAGCTGGCGATCTCCGTACGGGGGCTGCGCAAGGCGTACGGCGGGAACGTCGCCGTGGCGGGCGTGGATCTCGACGTCCACCGTGGCGAGGTCTTCGCCCTCCTCGGCCCCAACGGCGCCGGCAAGACCACCACCGTGGAGATCCTGGAGGGCTACCGGCGGCGCGACGCCGGCGACGTCGACGTCCTCGGCAGCGACCCGGCCCGTCCGGCCGCCGACTGGCGCTCCCGGGTGGGCATCGTGCTCCAGGGCACGGGCGAGTTCGACGAGCTGACGGTCGCCGAGGTGGTGCGCCACTTCGCCGGCTTCTACGCCGACGCCGACGACCCGGACAAGGTCATCGAGCGCGTCGGGCTGGCCGGCAAGGCGAAGGCGCGTACGCACACCCTCTCCGGCGGGCAGAAGCGCCGGCTCGACGTGGCCCTCGGCATCGTCGGCCGCCCCGAGCTGCTCTTCCTCGACGAGCCGACCACCGGCTTCGACCCGGAGGCGCGCCGGGAGTTCTGGGAGCTGATCCGGGACCTGGCCGCCGCCGGCACCACCATCGTGCTCACCACCCACTACCTCGACGAGGCCGAGTCCCTCGCCGACCGGGTCGGCGTGATCGCGGGCGGCGTCGTGGTCGAGGTGTCCACGCCCGACCAGCTCGGCAACCGGCGGGAGGCCCTGGCGACGGTCTCCTGGCGTACGCCGGAGGGGGTGCTGGAGACGGCGGAGAGCGCGACGCCGACGGCGCTCGTGGCGGAGCTGGCCGCGCGTTTCGGCGGTGAGGTCCCGGGCCTGACGGTGACCCGGCCGACCCTGGAGGACATCTACCTGCGGATGATCGGACACCGATGACCACCACGATGAAGCCGGCCGCGCCGGCCAGCACGGCAGCCGCCCGGCGGCCCGGTCCGGTCGGCCTCAGCCTGCGGCAGAGCCGGCTGGAGATCACCCAGTTCCTGCGCAGCCGGGAGTCCGTCGTCTTCACGATGGGTTTCCCGGTCATCATGATCCTGATCTTCGCGGCGATCTTCAGTGACGAGATCGCCCCCGGGGTCAGCTACACCCAGTACTTCATCACCGGCATGATCGCCACCGGCCTGATGACGGTGAGCTTCCAGAACCTCGGCGTCTGGATCCCGATCGAGCGCGACCGGGGGGTGCTCAAGCGCTACCGGGGCACGCCGATGCCGAAGTGGGTCTGGTTCGCCGGCAAGGTGATCATGGTGGTGGCGATCGGCGTCGCCGAGACCGTGCTGCTGCTCGCCGTGTCGGTGGCGCTGTTCGACCTGGAGCTGCCCGGCACCGCCGCGAAGTGGCTGACGTTCGGCTGGGTGTCGGTGCTCGGCATCACCGCCTGCACGCTGTGCGGCATCGCCATCTCGTCGCTGGCCCGCACCGCCCGCAGCGGCTCGGCGGTGGTCACCCCGGTCGCGCTGGTGCTCCAGTTCATCTCCGGGGTGTTCTTCGTCTTCACCGAGCTGCCGACGTGGATGCAGCAGGTGGCGGCGCTCTTCCCGCTGAAGTGGATGTGCCAGGGCCTGCGCTCGGTCTTCCTGCCGGAGGCCTTCGGCGCCCGTGAGCCGGGCGGCTCGTTCGAGCTGGACCGGGTCGCCCTGGTGCTCGTCGCGTGGTGCGTGATCGGCCTGGTGCTCTGCCTGACCACGTTCCGCTGGACCACCAAGCGCGACGGCTGAGTTCGTGCCCCGTCAAGGGGTGGGGCCGCCATCCGGGGGCAGGGCGGCGTACCGGCCCATGTGGTAGAGCAGCGGGGCGCCCTCGCCGTGCCGGCCGGCCAGCGGCTCGGCCAGCACGATCGCGTGGTCCCCGGCGAGCACCCGCTCGGTGACCCGGCACAGCAGCCAGGCGACCGGCCCGTGCAGCAGCGGCACCCCGTACGGGCCGTACTGCCAGCCGGGGCACGCGGCGAAGCGGTCGATGCCCCTGGTGGCGAACGTCCGCGCCACGTCCTGCTGGTCGGCGCCGAGCAGGTGCACCGCCACGTGCTCGGCGCCGGCGACGGTCGGCCAACTCGACGACCACCGGTCCAGGCAGAACGACACCAGCGGTGGACGCAGCGAGACCGACGTGAACGAGGTGGCGGTGAACCCCACCGCCGGGGTGCCCGGGGCGGTGACCACCGCGACGGACGCGGCCTGCCGGCGCAACAGGGCACGGAACGTGTCCGGGTCGACCGGCTGGGCCGGCTCGGCGGTGACGGTCATGGGTTCCTCCTGGTCGGGGTACGACGTGCCCGGCCCCCCGTCGGGCGATCCCCTGGGGATCAATCGCCCACCTGGACCTCGATGCTGATCGGTGCTCCACCGCGCACCAGGGTGTTGTAGATCGGGCAGCGGGCCGTGAAGTCGTCGACGTAGCGCCGGCTCTGCTCCTCGGGCGTGTCGGCGAACCTGAAGGACAGCTCGATGCGTTCGAAGCGGGTGCTGTCGTCCGCGTCGACCAGGTACGACGCGCCGACCTTGAGTCGCGGGTACGGCAACTCCCACTCGACCGACCGCGCCGCGATGAGGTTCAGCGCGCATCCCGCGAGGCTGGCCAGGAAGTACGCCGCCGTGCCCGGGTGCTCGACGTGCTCCACCAGCTTGCCGTTGTCGATGGTGAACGCCACGTCAGCGTCGGCGACGAAGCGCCCCACCACCTCGGTCGACCGCAGCGTCAGCACGCACGGCTGCCGGTCGGTTGCGACCGTGGTCACGCCGCACCGCCGTCCTCGGCGACCGCCGCGCGTTCGGCCAGCCGGTTCGGCGCGGGCTTGAGTCCGAGGTGTTCACGCAGCGTCGACGTCGTGTACTCGGTCCGGAAGACGCCCCGACGCTGGAGTTCCGGCACCACCAGGTCGACGAAGTCCGCCGCCGGTCCGGGCCAGTAGGGCTGGCAGATCGCCAGGCCGTCGAACGCCCCGTCCCGGAAGTTGGACTCGACGAAGTCGGCGAGTTGTTTCGCGTCCCCCACGATCGCCGGCTGCGACTGGGGATTGTTGCCCATGTAGTGGGTCAGGTCCTCCAGGGTGATGTCCTCGTCGTCGAAGCTCGCGACCGCGTTGTCGATGATCCATGCCTTCTCGGGGATGAGCGTACGGTCGATCGCGGCCAGCACCCGGTCCGCTCCCGTACGGCCGGCGAGGTCGATCCCGAGCTGCTCGGACAGCACCTGCGGTACGAAGACGTTGGTGTTCAGGTCCTGCACCGCGCGGAACCTGGCGTGCGCGTCCCGCGCGCTCTCGGCGACGTAGGGGGTGATCCCCGCGATGAGCAGGTGGTCGTCGGCGTCCCGTCCGTGCCGGACGACGCGGGACTTGATGTCGGCGTAGTACGCCTTGTTCCACTCGGCGTGCCGCCACTGGATGAACCGCATCTCGGTGTACTTGGCGGCGTACTCGAGTGAGCGCTCGGAGTATCCGGGGTGCATGAAGGGAACGTGTCCCTGTGGCGGCCGGGGGAAGTTCAGCGGGCCCCGGATCGAGAAGTGCTTACCGGTGTGGTCGATCCGCCGCGCCTTGCTGACGTCGTGGTAGACGGCCTGCTCCTTGTCCGCGACGAGCCAGCCGTCCTCCCAGCTGTCCCACAGGTCCCGCAGCACGTCGGTGAACTCCTCGACCCGGTCGTACCGGTCCTCGTTGTCCAGGTGCCGCTCCCGTCCGAAGTTGTAGGCCGCCGAGAGGTCCGACCCGGTGACAATGTTGAGACCGAGCCGCCCACGCGAGAGGTGGTCGAGGGTCGCGGTGACGCGGGCGATGTGGAACGGATCGTTGTACGTCGAGTTGAAGGTCACCACGAGGCCGACCTTCTCGCTGAATGCCGCCGCGTAGGCCATCAGGGCGAAGCCCTCGACGGCGAAGAGGTGGTCGTGCGACACCTGGACGCTCTTGCCGGTGTACGCGAAGTTGCCCCGGTGGGCGGAGCTGGTCAGCGAGTTGCCGACGAAGAAGAAGTCCAACTTGCCGCGCTCGGCGAGCTGCACGCTCTCGGCGACCAGCGTCGGGTCGGTGTAGCCGTCCGCCCTGACCTCCGGCAGCCGCCAGGCGCTGGAGTGGCGTCCGATCCCGCTGTAGACAAGACCGAGTCTCACATGCTCGTGGGTCATTTCGGGGCGTGCCTTTCTGCGGGCGACGGTGGGGACACCCGGCGTCCGCCGGACGGGACGTTTCCGGGGATGTCGGGGCGTTGCGTGTCGGGTTCGGGTGGCTCGGCGGGCACCGCCGCGCGGGACTTCCTGCGCAAGCTGCCCTGCCGTTCGACACCCAGCCAGCCGAGCAGTTCGGCCCGGTGGGCGAGTAGTTCCGGCCCCGGGACCAGGCCGTCGGCGTCCCTGGCGACCGCGAGCGAACGGGCGATCCGCCCCTCCCGCAGCACGAGGATCCGGTCGGCCAGCGCCACCGCCTCGTCGACGTCGTGCGTCACCAGCACCACGGTCGCCGCGTGCCGTTCCCAGAGCCTGACGACGAGTTGGTGCATGGAGATGCGGGTGAGGGCGTCGAGCGCGCCGAACGGCTCGTCGAACAGCATGAGCCGGGGCTCCCGGACCAGGGCACGGGCCAGGGCGACCCGCTGGGCCTCCCCGCCCGACAGGGTCAACGGCCAGGCGTGACTCTTGTCGGCGAGCCCGACCTCGGCGAGCGCGTCGAGCCCCGCTCCGGTCGAGGCGCCGGGCAGGCCCACGGTCACGTTGTCGAGCACGCTGAGCCACGGGAACAGCCGCGGCTCCTGGAAGACGACCGCCACCTGGTCCGGCACCGAGACCCGACCGGCGTCCGGCTCGTCCAGTCCGGCGAGCAGGCGCAGGAGGGTGGACTTCCCGGAACCGGACCGGCCGAGGAGGGCGACGATCTCGCCCTCCCCGACGGTCAGGTCCAGTCCGTCGAGAACACGCTGGTCGCCGAACGCGCGAGAGACGTTGCTGGCCAGTTCGAGCATGTCAGTCGCCAAGGGTCGTGACGTCCACGTAGTTCTTGGAGAGATCGGGGACGCTCTTGCGGAACCCGAAACGTACGGTCTGCTCGCCGACCTCCTTGATCTGCGCCAGGACCTCGTTGTTGATCGCGACCAGCTCTCCGGGGTCGAAGCCCACCACGACGTCGACGAGTGCGGCCGGTTGCCCGTCCGCCAGTCGTGCCTTCTTCTCCACCTCACGGTCGGTGCGGATCTGGGTCGCCTGGTTGGCGAGTCCCTCGAACACGGCCTTGACGGTGGCGGGATGCGCGTCGAGGAACGCCCGGGTGACGACGAACAGGCTCCAGTTGCGCGCCCCCGTCCGCGCGTTGGTCGTCAGCACCGTGGTGTCCTTGACCAGTTGGGCCGACGCCAGGAAGTTGTCCCAGGTGGCGAGGGCGTCCACATCGCCACTGGCGAGTGCGGAGACGCCGTCGGCGGGATTGGCGATGTAGACGACCTTGACGGCGTCGGCCTTGAGGCCGGCCGACTCCAACGCGGCGAGCAGCACGTACTCGCCCGTCGAACCGGGGGTGCTCACCGCGACCCGCTTCCCGGCGAGATCGGCGACGGTCGAGATGCCGGCCTTGTTGCGGACGACGATTCCCTGGTTGTCGCCCTTGTTGCGGACCAGGGCGAAGGCCACCAGGCTCGACGCGGAGTCCGCCTCGTTGAAGAAGGTCGCCACCGAGTTCGAGGTGAAGTCGATCCGACCGGCCTTGGCCGCCTCGGATGCCTCGACCGGTGCGAGCGGCCCGTTCCACTGCACGGACCCGCCGATCTTCTTGAGGGCGTCCGACACGGCGTTGCTGTCCTCGGCGAGAGTCCACAGGTTGGTGCCGCCGAAGTACCCGACCCGGGCGACGGCCGGATCGGTCGGGCCTCCCGGCGAGGAGGAGGCACCCGTGGAGGTGGCCGAGGAGGCCGGGTCACCGGCGCAGGCGGTCAGGGCGAGGGCCGCAGCGAGCACGAGGCCGCTGAGCGCGCGACGACGAATACGGGGGCGGGGTGGATTTCTCATGTCACGTTTCCTTTGTTGGCGCGCTTGCCCGGACCGATCCGTCCGGTGGGGGGCTAGACACCGCGGTGGGCTTGTCGCCACCGGAAGACCCGGCGCTCGAGCAGCGCCACGAGCGCGTCGGTGACCAGTCCCAACGCGGCGTACAGGACGACACAGAGGACGACCACGTCACCCTGCCCGTACTGGCGTGCGTTGGTCAGGAGGAAGCCGATGCCGCTCACCGCGTTGAGACTCTCGGCGATCACGAGCACCGCCCAGGTGATGCCGAGCGCGTACCGGATCCCGATGAATACCGAAGGCAGGGCTCCGCGTAGGAGCACCCGCGTGGAGAGCTGGTACGCGGTCAGGCCGTAGACCCTGCCGGCCTCGACCAGTTTGCGGTCCACGTTCCGGATGCCGCCGAAGGTGTTGAAGTAGACCGGGACCGCCGTGGCCAGCACCACGAGCAGCACCTTGGTCTGCTCGCCGATGCCGACCCAGAGAATGAGCAGGGGAAGCATGGCCGTGAACGGGACGGCCCGCACGATCTGGACCGGCTTGTCGAGCACGAACTCGGCCCAGCGGGCGAACCCGGCGAGCAGGCCCAGCAGCGTCCCGGCCGCGATGCCGATGCCGGCCCCGAGCAGCCCCCGGGTGACCGTGACCCCGATGGAGGGCCACAGCAGACCTGTCTCGGCCAGTTCCGTCGCGGCACCGGCGACGTCGGTCGGGGACGGAAGGAACTGGGCCGACACCGAACCCGTCGCCGTGGTCACGGTCCAGATCGCGACGATCGCGAGCACGCTCAGCCAGGGCGCGAGACGCATCCCCAGCCGCAGCCACGAGATGCCCGAGTGAGCGGCGGTGGAACTCATCACAACCTTCCGTCCGGACACGCGGCCGACTGCCGCTGACGCCGCAGACCATCCACTAAATCCCACAAACTAGATCGGTTAGGTAGGGATATTAGCCAGGGGTCGGTTCCCCGGGATAGCCGTAGCCGATGTGACTGGCGCAACATCGCAGGTCAGAGGCTTGCCGGCCGGATCGGCGGCAGCTCCGACCGGGCAGTTAACTGATTCGAGGGTCAGCGATAGCGGGCCGTGTTCCCCGATGCCGGCCGCTCAGCGCGGCGGCGCGTCGCTCAGCGCGGCGGCGCGTCGCTCAGCGCGGCGGCGCGTCGCGTTCGAGAGTCGCCAGGAAGCTGTCGGCCGCGGCCTGGACGCGGTCGCGGTCGCCGGTGGCCAGCAGATCGAGCAGCAGCCCGCGGATCGTCGCGATCACCAGGGTGGCCCTGCGCGTCGCCGCCGCCACGTCGGCGTCCGACCCTTGTGCGTCGACCAGGGCGCTCATCCAGTCGGCCACGACGCGCTCGAGGAACTCCGCGAACTGTCGCGGCGCCTGCAGGGCGCGTCCGTAGACCGCGAAGAACAGCCTGAACTCCGCCGACTGCCGCGGATCGGAGGCGCGGGCCCAGACCGCGCGCGCGGCCGCAGCCAGGTCGGGCTGGTCGCCGACCGCATCGCTCGTGGCCGCGAAAGCGCGCTCCCGCAGCCGACCGAGGATGGCTTCGAGCATCTGCTCCTTGGTGCCGAAGTGATGCACCAGCGTGGTGGTCGACACCCCGAGGGCGCGGGCCACCGGCCGCCACGACAGCTCGGCGAACCCGTGCCGTATCGCGTAGTCCACTGCGGCGTCGAGCAGGTCGGCCCGCCGCTGGTGATTGACCGGCCGTCCCGTCATCGCCGCCTCGCGATCCCTCTCGTCTTGCGATTCCTAGAACGATCGTACTACGGTTGTTTCTAGCACGATCGTTCTAGGATCTGGGAGGTCCCCATGCACGTGTTCGTCACCGGTGCGTCGGGCTGGGTCGGCCGAGGGCTCGTCCCCGAGCTGATCGCCGCCGGCCACAAGGTCACCGGGCTGGCCCGTTCGGACGCGGCGGCTGAGTCCCTGCGGGCGATGGGAGCCGAGGCCCGTCCGGGATCGCTCGACGACCTCGACGACCTGCGCGACGCGGCCGCCGGCTCCGACGGCGTCGTCCACCTCGCGTTCAAGCACGACCTGTTCTTCGCCGGCGACTCCGCCGGCGCCACCGACGCCGATCGCGGGGCGGTCGAGGCCTTCGGCGAGGCCCTCGCCGGCACCGGCAAGCCGTTCGTCATGGCCTCCGGCATGCTCGGCGTACTCGGGCTGCCCTCCGGTGTCGTCGCCACCGAACGCGACGGGCTGGCCCCGGACGCCGGCAGCACGGGCCCGGTCAGCGGCGCCGGCGGCCGGATGGCGAACGCCCGCCGGGCCCTCGCCCTCGCCGAGCACGGGATCCGCTCCTCGATCGTGCGGCTCCCACCCGCCACCCACGGCAGGGGCGACAACGGCTTCACCGCCACCGCGATCGGCTTCGCCCGCCAGAAGGGCGCCGCCGCGTACGTCGGCGAGGGCGGCAACCGCTGGCCCGCCGTCCACCGCGACGACGCCGCGCGGCTGTTCCGCCTCGCGGTCGAGTCCGCGCCGGCCGGGTCCGTGCTGCACGCGGTCGACGACGAGGGCGTGCCGATCCGTACGGTCGCCGAGGTCCTCGCCGCGCGTCTGGCCGTCCCGGCGGTCTCCGTCAGCCCTGAGGAAGCTGGCGACTACGTCGGCTGGCTCGGCGATCTCTGGGCAGTCGACGGGCCCGCCTCGGCACAGATCACCCGCGACCTTCTCGGGTGGCGGCCTGCTGGCCCCGGACTGATCGCGGACCTCCAACAGGGCCACTACTTCACCTGAGCCCACCGAGTGGACCAGGCGCGACAGCCGCACGGGCGGCCCTTTCGCCACCGGTGGGCGGGCGGCCCGGCTCAGCCGCCGGCGACGAGCGCGACCCCGAGCGGCGTACGCCAGTAGAGCACCTCGCGCCCGGACCGCCGCTTGCCGACGGCGCCCGCGTCCAGCAGCACCCGCAGGTGGTCGCTCACCGTCCCGAGGGACAGCCCGGTCACCACCACGAGCTGCGAGGTGCTCAGCGGCGTGTCCAGCCTGGCCAGGATGTTGGCCCGGTTCGCGCCGATCAGCCTGGCGAGCCCGTCGGAGGCCGGTGACGTGGGATCGACCAGGACCCCCCGCACCGGATACACCATCCCGAACCGGACCGGCCTGTCCCAGACCACCCAGCCACGACGGCAGTGCGCCGGAAGGAAGACAAGTTGCTCGGCCTCGTCCAGCGACAGCGGCGGCTCCGGGTAGTCGTTGACCTGGAGACGGCCGTCGCCCAGCCAGCGCATGTTGCGGTTGAGGTCGGCGAACACCGCGGCCCAGCCGCCCGTGCTCAACGCGGCGGTGCGGGCCACGATGTCCGCCCGCAGCCGGCGTTCCCGCTTCGGCCACTCCGGCTCGACGGTGTGCGTCCAGACCCAGTCGAGCAGCTCCACCACCTGACCGGCGAGACCGTCCGCCCGCAACTCGGCGGAGAGCGGCTCCGGGCGGGTGGCGCGCAGGTCGGCCCGGATCCGCTCGTCGGACAGCCGCCCGACGGCCGCCAGCTCCGCCGCGAACGTCGGCTCCGGCCCGGCGGGCGCGACGGTGGGGAAGTCCGCGGTCCACCGGGGATGGAACGACGCGGGCAGCAGCGCCCGGATGACCGGTCGACCGGCCAGCATCCGTCGGAACGCCTCGACGTGCCGTGCTCGCCAGGCCCGCTGCCACGGGGTACGCGGGTCGTGCAGCGCGCGCAGCGCGGCGATCGTGTCGACCATCGGCGAGACCGTGAAGCGGCTGCGCGCGAGTAGATCCGACGGCACCTGCCAGACGCCCACGTTTCGCCTCCGGACGTAACTCTACGAGATCCGCCCGGTGCCCTCGACGATGGCGCCGTGAAGACGTACGCGGATCTGTTCGCGGTCCGGGAGTTCCGCAACCTGTTCCTGGCGAACTGCGCGGGGATCGCGGCGCACACGACGTCGGCGCTGGCGCTGGGCGCGCTGACCTACGCGTCGACCGGCTCGGCGCTGCTCACCGCGCTGAGCATGTTCGGCGCGCCACTCGCCGGCGTGCTCGGCAGCCTGACGTTGCTGTCGGCCGCGGACAGCCTGCCGCCCCGCCGGGCGCTGACCCTCGCCGCCCTGGTGGTCGCCGCCGGCACGGCGTTGCAGGCCGTGCCCGGCCTGCCGCTGTGGGCCCGGTTCGCGATCATCTTCGTCGGCGCGTACGTCGGCTCGATCACCGGCGGGGCCCGGTGGGCGCTGCTCACCGACATCCTGCCGACCGACGCCTACGTGCTGGGCAGGTCCACGATGAACACGAGCGTCGGCGCGATGCAGATCGCCGGGTTCGGACTGGCCGGCGTCGTGCTGGTCTGGCTGAACCCGTACGAGGTGTTCCTGCTCTCGACGGTGCTGCGGGTGGTGGCGGCGGCGGTCGGGTGGTTCGGGATCTCGGAGCGCCCGGCGCGGGCCACCGCCCGGATGACGGTCGGGCGCACCCTGCGGGTGAACCGGGAACTGTGGACGGATCCCGGTCGTCGCTCGCTCCTGCTCAACCTGTGGGTGCCGGGCGGACTGGTCGTCGGTTGCGAGGCGCTCTTCGTGCCGTACGCCGGGGATCGGGCCGGCTTCCTCTACGCCGCCGCGGCCCTCGGCATGCTGGCCGGCGACATCGGGGTGGGACGGTTCCTGCCGCCGGACTGGCGGGACCGGCTGGTCCCCGCCCTCCGGCTGCTGCTCGCCCTGCCGTACCTGGTCTTCGCGCTGTCGCCGGCGCTGCCGCTGGCCATGCTCGTCGCGGTCGTCGCCTCGGTGGGCTTCGCCGCCGGGCTGCCGTTGCAGGAGCGGCTGATCGCCCACTCGCCCACCGAGATCCGGGGCCAGGTGCTCGGCCTGCACCACAACGGAATGCTGGCCACGCAGGCGCTGTGTGCCGTGCTCGCCGGCACGGTCGCGGACCTGGTCCCGGCGAGCTGGGCCGTCGCGCTGCTCGCCGCGGCGTCGCTGGTGGCCACGCTCGTGCTCACCGCCGGGCTGCGACGGACCGCCCCCGCGCTGGCGGAGGCGGTCCGCTGAGCGGCCGGGGACGTCGCCCCGGCTGTGTCGACCGTGGCGCCGCCGACCCGCCCGTCAGTACGTGTAGAAGCCCTTGCCGCTCTTGCGGCCCAGGTCGCCCGCGGTGACCATGCGCTGGAGCAGCTCCGGCGGGAAGAACTTCTCGTCCGCCGTGTCGGTGTAGATGTTCTTCGAGGCGTGCAGCAGCACGTCCACGCCGGTCAGGTCCGTGGTGGCCAGCGGGCCCATGGCGTGGCCGAAGCCGAGGCGGCAGGCGGTGTCCAGGTCCTCGGCCGACACCACGCCCGACTCGACGAGCTTGACCGCCTCGACGACCAGGGCGGAGATCAGCCGGGTGGTGACGAAGCCCGCGATGTCGCGGTTGACCACCACGACGGTCTTGCCGATGCCCTCGGCGAACGCCTTCACCGTCGCCAGGGTCTCGTCGCTGGTCTTGTAGCCGCGTACCAGCTCGCAGAGCTTCATCATCGGCACCGGCGAGAAGAAGTGGGTGCCGACGACCGCCTCCGGGCGCTCGGTCACCGCGGCGATCTGCGTCACCGGGATGGCCGAGGTGTTGGTCGCGAGCACCGCGTCGGCCTTGCAGATCTTGTCGAGCGCGCGGAACACCTCGTGCTTGATCTCCAGCCGTTCGAAGACCGCCTCGACCACGATGTCCGCGTCGGCCGCCGCCTCCAGGTCGGTGGTCGGGGTGATCCGGGCGAGGGTCGCCTCGACCTCGGACGCCTCGATCTTCCCCTTCTCGGCGAACTTCGCCAGCGACTTCCGGATGCCGTCCACGCCCCGCCCGGTGGCCGCGTCGTCCAGGTCCCGCAGCGTCACCTGCCAGCCCGCCTGCGCCGCCACCTGGGCGATACCCGAGCCCATCAGCCCGGCCCCGACGACCGCGAGTCGACCCGCCATCTGCTTCTCCCTCGCCTGATTGAGTGTCTGCCAGCACCCTAGTCGGCGAGCCTGAACGGATGCTAAGGCGTGTCGGCGATGTGGCGGCCGCGTCCGGCCTGGCCCCGCGAGCGGGAGCGGGCCGCGCTGGCGCCTACCGACGCGGGCAGGCTCAGATGGTCAGGTCCGGCTCCTCCGGCGCGGTCCCCCGCTCCACCTCGACCCCGAGCGCGCGCAGGTCGGACGCGAAGTCCGGATAGCCCCGGTCCACGTGGTGCACGTGGGAGACCTCCGTGACCCCCTCGGCGCAGAGCCCGGCGATGATCAGCCCGGCCCCGGCCCGGATGTCGGTGGCGCGCACGGGCGCACCCGAGAGCACCTCCCGGCCGCGGACCACCGCGTGGTGGCCGTCGGTCTTGATGTCCGCGCCCAGCCGCATCATCTCGTTGGCGAACATGAACCGGCCGTCGAAGATGTTCTCGGTGATCAGGGAGGCCCCGTCGCTGACCGCGGCCAGCCCGATCGCCATCGGCAGCAGGTCGGTGGCGAACCCGGGGTACGGCAGCGTGACGACGTCCACCGCCTTCGGCCGGTCGTCCATCCGGATCCGGAACGCGTCGCCCCGGGTCTCCACCAGGCCACCGGCGGAGACCAGCTTGTCGAGCGCGACCTCCAGGAAGGCCGGCTCCACCCCGGTCACGGTGACGTCCCCTTGCGTCATCGCCGCGCCGAACGCCCAGGTGCCCGCCACGATCCGGTCCCCCACCGTGGCGTGCCGCACCGGCCGCAGCCCCGGCACCCCCTCGATGTGCAGGGTGGAGGTGCCGGCGCCGGAGATCCGGGCCCCCATCTGGTTCAGCATCGTGCAGATGTCGACGATCTCCGGCTCCCGCGCGGCGTTGTCGATGAGGCTCGGCCCCCGGGCCAGCACCGCCGCCATGACGAGGTTCTCCGTCGCCCCAACGCTGGGGAAGTCGAGCACGATCTCCGCGCCGTGCAGCCCGTGCGGCGCCGACGCGATGACGAACCCGTGCTCGCCGGAGATCTCGGCGCCCATCCGGGTCAGGCCGGAGACGTGCATGTCCAGGCCCCGCGAGCCGATGGCGTCCCCGCCCGGGTGGGCCACCCGCACGTAGCCCTGGCGGGCCAGCAGCGGGCCCAGCACGCAGATCGAGGCGCGCAGCCGGCGTACGAGGTCGTAGTCCGCCTCGGTGCCGGGCCGCTCGGGCACGTCGATGACGACCGACCGGGAGCGGGCCACCCCGTCGTACGCGACCATCGGGTCGACCGGCTCGTCGGCGTCGAAGTGGACGCCGCAGCCGAGCCGGCGGAGCACCTCGCCCATGATGGCGATGTCGGTGATCCGCGGCACATTGGTGATCACACTGCGGCCCGGGGCGAGCAGCGCGGCGGCCATCAGCTTCAGCGCCGAGTTCTTGGCGCCGACGACGTGCACCGTGCCGGCCAGGCGCGCGGCACCGCGCACCCGGATGACGTCGAGTTCGTCGACCGCCGGATCAGCGGCGTCGCCGGGCCCCACCCCGGCCGGTCGGACGGCGGCGCCGCCCGGGCGCTCCGGGATCGTCAGGTCCGCTATCCGTAGGCTGTGCGTCATGGCCGTCCACCTCACGCGCATCTACACAAGGGCCGGCGACGCCGGCATGACCAGGCTGAGCAACAACGAGCAGGTACCGAAGACCGATCCGCGCATCTCCGCGTACGCGGACGTCGACGAGTGCAACGCCGCGATCGGCGTGGCGCTCGCCCTGGGGCAGCTCGACGACGAGCTGCGGGCCGTCCTGGCGTCGATCCAGAACGACATGTTCGACGTGGGAGCCGACCTGTCCACGCCGGTCGAGCCCGATCCGGAGTACCCGCCGCTGCGGGTCACCGAGGCGTACGTCGAGCGCCTGGAGGGCTGGTGCGACGAGTACAACGCACGCCTGAGCAAGCTCGACTCCTTCATCCTCCCCGGCGGCACCGCGGGTGCGGCGCTGCTACACGTGGCGCGGACGGTCGCCCGGCGCGCCGAGCGGGCGGCGTGGGCCCTGGTCGCGCACGACCCGGATCGGACCAGCTCGCTCCCGGCAAAGTATCTCAACCGGCTCTCCGATTTGCTCTTTATCCTGTCAAGAACGGCAAATCCGGACGGAGATGTGCTATGGGTGCCGGGCGGCAAGCGCTGACCACCCACGGTTGACGGAACTGGTCGCGTCGCCACGCCGGCAGTCGATCCGACCTCTGCGGCGTGCGCGGCGCTCCAGTACACCGGCGGCAGCCCGTAGACCACTGACGGTGGAAGGTGCGGTGGGAGTGCGCCGGATCGCGGGCAGTGCGACGGCAGGGGTCTCCGGGCAGCCCGCCCGCGGAGGAACCAGGCCTGACCGCCCGGAGCGGGTGGGCTCCGGCGGAAACCCTCAAGGACGAGGGGACGTCAGGCGGCGGGCCAGTCCTGGGAGGCCAGACGCGGCGAGACCGCCCCCGGAGGGGCGGCCTCGAGCCAGGAGAGGAATCCGGTGACCGTGGAACGGGCCATGGCGATCTCCACCGGAGCGTGCCCGCTCGTACAGCGGAGGATGACCCAGTCGGCGGGCATCGAGAGGCGTTCCTGCCCCTCGGGGAGCCGCCGCCGCTCGACGGCGAGCGCCTTGCGGGAGAGCACCCGGGTGGGGCGGATGGCGAAGCTGACCAGCCGGTACCAGCGGAGTTCGTCGCCGACGAAGCGGCCGAAGCCGGGAGACCAGCCGCGGCCGTCGAGAATCGTGGAGGTCCGGACGGTGAGCCGGATGATGCCACCGCTACGGGTGACGACGGCCCGCCGCACGATGAGGATCAACAGCGCGCCGAGGATGACGGCGACGCCGATTCCGATCCCCTCGACGATCTCCATCGGCGCTTCGGCTCAGCGGCTCTGCGCGGCGGAGACCGGGGTGGCGCTCTCGGCCAGGACGGTGACGCCCTCGTCGGTCACCGACAGGAAGCCGCCGGCCACCTCGTAGGAGACCTGCTCGCCGCCGGGAAGCTTGATGCGCACCTGGCCGGGCTCGGCAAGCTGGCCGAGCAGGGGCGCGTGCCCCGCCAGCACACCCAGCTCGCCCTCGGTCGTACGGGCGACGACCATCTCGGCCTCGCCGGACCAGACCTTCTCCTCGACGGCTACGAGCTCGACGTGAAGCTGCTTTGCCACGCTGTCTCCTTGCTGCGGCGGCGGATTGTCGAAAGTCTAGTCGTGCCTCCGACCAGCCCCCAACGCGGGTGGCGAGACCTGCGCCACGGCTACTTCGACTTGTTCTGGAAGTCAGGATGCTCCACCAGGAACGCGTCGAGCTGCCCCTTGCTCAGTGCGGCGAAGAAGTCGTCCACGGCGGGCTCGAACTTCTCGCCCCGGTACTGGCCGTTCTCGATGACCGAGCCGCCCGGCAGTTTGATCATCTGGATCGTCTCCGGGCGGATGTCCTTCAGCGCCAGGCCGAAGTCGACCACGCCGTGGCCCCGGCCGCTGAAGATCAGCGACTCGCCGGCCGCGCGCAGCACCCGGTCCAGCTTGACCGGGTTGGTCACCACGTCGGCGCTCAGCGCCTGACCCGCCATGGCCTTGACGAACTGCTGCTGGTGCCGCTGCCGCCCGTAGTCGCCGTCGGGAACCCCGTTCTTCGGGTAGCGCTGGCGGACGTAGTCGAGCGCCTGCCAGCCGCTGAGGTGCTGGTTGCCCTTCTTGTAGACCGCCTGCGGGCCGACGTAGCCCTCGCCGTTCGGGTTCGGCTTGCGGTGCTTGCCGTCCGGCTCGCGGTGCTCGGAGCGCACCTCGCGCTCGATGTACATGTCGACGCCGCCCATCGCGTCGACGATCTTCTTGAAGCCGTTGAAGTTGATGATGGCGCCGGCGTCGAAGCGCGTGATGCCGGTGACGTTCTGCACCGTCGTCGCCAGCAGCTCGAAGCCGCGGGCCGCGTCCGGATTGGCGCCGGGCACCCGGCTGCCGTACGACATCGCCGCGTTGAGCCGGTCGGTGCCGCCGTTGAACTCCGCGCGGCTGAACTTGGGGATCTCCACGATGAGGTCACGCGGCATGGAGAAGAGGTAGGCGCGGTCCATCTCCGCCGGCACGTGCAGCACCATGACCGAGTCGGCCAGCGGCGGCATCTCCGGATTGCGCGGGTCGATGCCCACCAGCAGGATGTTGAGCGGGCCCTTGATGTCGCTCTTGCGCTCCTTGGCCCCGGCCGCCTGGTCGCCGAAGAGGTCGGCCTTGCCGACGGCGCCCTCGTAGCGGGCCATCAGCGCCTCGGCTCCGACCAGCACCGCGCCGCTGAGCAGCATCAGGACGGCACCGAAGACGGTGCAGACCCGGGCCCAGCGCGGCACACCCGACCACCTGGACGGCTTGGCGCCGCCCTTGTCGGCCTTACCCACGATCATCTCCGTTCGTCACGCCCACGATCAGGAGACGGGCGCATGCAGCCGGTTCGTTGCGATCGGCGCCCACGTGGTGCGTGGGCGGATCGACGTTACCTCGCGTACGGCATGATCGCCGAGTACGCCGATCGGGTCGGCGGCGATCAAGACATCCGAAGACGGGCAAAAGGCCGCCCCGGTAACCCGGGGCGGCCTTTCGTCAGGACCGACAGGTCAGCTCTTCATGAGCTCGGCTGCCTTGCGCTCCAGGTCCTCCAGACCACCGCACATGAAGAAGGCCTGCTCGGGGAAGTGGTCGTACTCACCCTCGCTGATCTTCTTGAAGGCCTCGATGGTCTCCTGGATCGGCACCGTCGAGCCCGGCACGCCGGTGAACTGCTCCGCCGCGTAGGTGTTCTGCGACAGGAAGCGCTCGATCCGCCGCGCGCGCTGCACGGTGATCTTGTCTTCCTCGGAGAGCTCCTCGATACCGAGGATGGCGATGATGTCCTGCAGGTCCTTGTACTTCTGCAGGATCCGCTTCACCTCGGTCGCCACCGCGAAGTGCTCGGCGCCGACGAACTCCGGGGCGAGGATCCGGGACGAGGACGCCAGCGGGTCCACGGCCGGGTAGATGCCCTTGTCGGAGATCGAACGCTCCAGGTTGGTGGTCGCGTCGAGGTGGGCGAACGTGGTGGCCGGAGCGGGGTCGGTGTAGTCGTCCGCCGGCACGTAGATCGCCTGCATCGAGGTGATGGCCTGGCCCCGGACGGAGGTGATCCGCTCCTGGAGCTCGCCCATCTCGTCGGCCAGGGTCGGCTGGTAGCCCACCGCGCTCGGCATCCGGCCGAGCAGGGTGGAGACCTCCGAACCGGCCTGGGTGAAGCGGAAGATGTTGTCGATGAAGAGCAGCACCTCCTGCTTCTTCACGTCGCGGAAGTACTCCGCCATCGTCAGCGCGGAGAGGGCGACCCGCAGGCGGGTGCCCGGCGGCTCGTCCATCTGGCCGTAGACCAGCGCGGTCTTGTCGATGACGCCCGACTCGGTCATCTCGGCGATGAGGTCGTTGCCCTCGCGGGTGCGCTCACCCACGCCGGCGAAGACCGAGGTACCACCGAAGTTCCGGGCCACACGGGTGATCATCTCCTGGATGAGCACCGTCTTGCCCACGCCGGCACCGCCGAACAGGCCGATCTTGCCGCCCTTGACGTACGGGGCGAGCAGGTCGATGACCTTGATGCCGGTCTCCAGCATCTCGGTCTTCGGCTCCAGGTCCGCGAAGGCCGGGGCCTTGCGGTGGATGCCCCAGTGGTCGTCGGGCTGGAGCGTCTCGCCCTCGGTGAGGTTGAGGCACTCGCCGATCGCGTTGAACACGTGGCCCTTGACCGTGTCGCCCACCGGAACGGTGATCGGCGAGCCGGAGTCGCGCACCTCGGTGCCGCGAACCAGGCCGTCGGTCGGCTGCATCGAGATGGCGCGGACCATGTTGTCGCCCAGGTGCTGGGCGACCTCGAGGGTCAGCGTCTTCTCGCCGCCCGAGAGCGTCACGTTGACGTGCAGGGCGTTGAACAGGGCCGGCATGACGTCGCGCGGGAACTCGGCGTCGACGACCGGGCCGATGACCCGGACCACGCGACCCGTGGCCGTCTTGGTCTCTACTGGGGCAGTCATCACACTTCACTTCCCGACGCGGCCAGCGCGTTCGCGCCGCCGACGATCTCGCTGATCTCCTGGGTGATCCCGGCCTGGCGGGCCGAGTTCATCTCACGCGTGTACTTCTCGATCATCTCTTCGGCGTTGTCGGTGGCGCTCTTCATCGCCCGCCGACGGGCCGCCGACTCGCTCGCCGCCGACTCCAGCAACGCCGCGTAGATCCGCGTGTTGATGTACTTCGGCAGCAGCGCGTCGAGCAGCGCCTCCGCGTCCGGCTCGAAGTCGTACGCCGGCAGTGCGCCCTCGGACCGGGGCCGGTCCTCCACCTGCATCGGGCCGATGACCTTGGTGACCGGGGTCTGGGTCATCAGGGAGTGGAACTCGGTGTAGACGATGTGCAGCTCGTCCACCCCGAGCACCCCGTCCGCCCCGGCGCCGCCGTCGACGTCGTCCGCACCGGCGGTGAACGCCTTGATCAGCGTCTCGCCCACCGCGCGGGCGTCGGCGAAGGTCGGCTGCTCCGAGAACCCGGTCCAGTTGGCCTCGATCGGCCGGTCGCGGAACCGGAAGAACCCGACGCCCTTGCGCCCGATGACGTAGAGCACCGGCTCCTTGCCGTCGGCCCGCAGCCGGGCGATCAGCGACTCGGCCATCTTGATGGCGTTGGAGCTGTAACCACCGGCCAGGCCGCGGTCGGAGGTGACCAGCAGGACGCCCGCCCGCCGCACCCGCGGACGCGGGGTGAGCAGCGGGTGGTCGATCTGCGCGTTGGACGCCAGCGCCGTGAGCACACCGGTGACAGCCTGGGCGTACGGCAGGGACGCCTCCACCCGGGCCTGGGCCTTGGCGATCCGGCTCGTCGCCACGAGCTCCATCGCCTTGGTGATCTTCTTCATCCCCTTCGCCGAGCGGATCCGTTGACGAAGAACGCGTACCTGGGCCGCCATGAATCAGCCCTTACTGGTTCTCGGCCGGGCCGGCGCTGGCGCCGTCACGGAAGCGGGTCACCGTCTCGCGGCTCTCCTCGCCCTCCAGCGGCGCGGCCGGGGCCTCGTTGATCCGCCGCTCGTCCTCCTTGCCGAGGAAGACCTGCTTGAAGTCGGCGATGGCGGCGTCGAGCGAGCCGATGATGTCGTCGTTCCACTGGTGGTCGGCGATGCTGGCCAGCACACCCTCGTGCTTGTGACGCAGGTACTGGAGGAACTCCGACTCGAAGCGGCGGATCTCCCCGACCGGGACGTCGTCCAGCTTGCCCTCGGTGCCGGCCCAGACCGAGACGACCTGCTCCTGCACCGGGTACGGCGAGTAGTTCGGCTGCTTGAGCAGCTCGACCAGGCGCGAACCGCGGTCCAGCTGGGCGCGGGAGGCCTTGTCCAGGTCGGAGGCGAAGGCGGCGAACGCCTCCAGCTCGCGGTACTGGGCCAGGTTGAGCCGCAGCGAACCGGCGACCTTCTTCATCGGCTTCACCTGCGCCGCGCCACCGACCCGGGAGACCGAGGTGCCGACGTTGATGGCCGGCCGGACGCCCTGGTTGAACAGGTCGGTCTCGAGGAAGATCTGGCCGTCGGTGATGGAGATGACGTTGGTCGGGATGAAGGCCGAGATGTCGTTGGCCTTCGTCTCGATGATCGGCAGGCCGGTCATCGAGCCGCCGCCCATCTCGTCGGAGAGCTTCGCGCAGCGCTCCAGCAGGCGGGAGTGCAGGTAGAAGACGTCACCCGGGTACGCCTCGCGGCCCGGCGGGCGACGCAGCAGCAGGGACACGGCGCGGTACGCCTCGGCCTGCTTGCTCAGGTCGTCGAAGACGATCAGGACGTGCTTGCCGCCGTACATCCAGTGCTGTCCGATGGACGAGCCGGTGTAGGGGGCGAGGTACTTGAAGCCCGCCGGGTCGGAGGCCGGGGAGGCGACGATGGTGGTGTACTCCATCGCGCCCGCCTCCTCCAGGATGCCCTTGATCGAGGCGATCGTGGAGGCCTTCTGGCCGATGGCGACGTAGATGCAGCGGACCTGCTTCTTCGGGTCGCCGGAGCGCCAGTTGTCCCGCTGGTTGAGGATGGTGTCCAGCGCGACGGTGGTCTTGCCGGTCTTCCGGTCGCCGATGATCAGCTGACGCTGGCCGCGGCCGATCGGGGTCATGGCGTCGACGGCCTTGATACCGGTCTGCAGCGGCTCGTCGACGGACTGCCGGGCCATCACGTTCGGGGCCTGGAGCTCCAGCTCGCGGAAGCCCTCGTTGGCGATGTCGCCGAGCCCGTCGATCGGCTGGCCGAGCGCGTTGACCACGCGGCCGAGGAAGGCGTCGCCGACCGGCACGGAGAGCACCCGGCCGGTGCGCTTGACGCGCTGGCCCTCTTCGAGCTTGGCGGAGTCACCGAGAACGACGACACCGATCTCCCGGACGTCGAGGTTCAGCGCCACACCCAGGGTGCCGTCCTCGAACTCCAGGAGCTCGTTGGTCATGGTCGAGGGGAGACCCTCGACGTGGGCGATGCCGTCGCCGGTGTCGGCGACGGTACCGACCTCCTCGCGGGAGAGTTCGGACGAGTAGGAGGAGACGTAGCGCTCCAGGGCGCCGCGGATCTCCTCCGTCGAGATGGTCAGCTCGGCCATCCTCTGCTTCCTTAAGTATCAGGGGCCCGGGATACCTAGTACCGACCGGTCCGAATGGCGTCTATCAGGGCGCTGGGCGGCGGTGCCGCCTCAGCGCTTCGCGAGCGCGTTACGGCTCTCGTTGAGGCGGCGCAGAACGGTGCCGTCGTACAGGTCGGAGCCGACCCGTACGCTCACGCCACCGAGAACCGAGGGGTCCACCGTCTGCTTGACGGAAACCTCTCGACCGTATATCGCGGAGAGGCTGGCACCCAACCGGCGCTCGTCCTCTTCACTCAACGGGGCCGCGGCGGTCACGTACGCCACCTGCCGGTCCCGCCGGTCGGCGGCGAGCTCGACCAGCCGGGTGAGCGCCCCGTTGAAGGAGCGTCCCCCGAACCCGCTCAACGCCACCTCGACGAGGCTGACGGTGACCGGGCGGGCCTTTCCGGCGAGCAGTTCGCGGACCAGGCCGGCCCGCTGCCCGATCGGGGCGATCGGGTCGGCCAGCGCGTTGGAGAGCGCGGGCTGACCGGCGACCACCTGACCGAAGCGGAACAGCTCGTCCTCGACCTCACCGAGGTCGCCGGCGGAGTCGGCGCTGGCCAGCAGCGCCTCCACGCCGATCCGCTCGGCGCCGTCGAGCAGCTCCGACGGCACCGACCAGCGGCCGGACACCAGCGCGGTGACCAGGTCCAGCGCCTCGGCGCCGACCTTGCCACGCAGCAGCTCACCGAGCAGGGCCGCGCGGTCCGCGCCCGAGCGGGCCGGGTCGGAGAGCGCCCGGCGCAGCCGCGGCTCGCGCCGCAGCAGGTCGGCGACGGAGAGGATGTCGGCGGCGGTGGTGGCCACCGCCGACGGCTCCGCGCCGCGGACGTACGCGTCGAGGCGCTCGGCCGCGACCTTGTACGACTCCCGGCTGGCGGCCTGCATCAGCGGGCCCCCGCGCTCTCGAGGTTGCTCAGGAACCGGTCGACGGTGCCCTTGCGACGCGCCTCGTCGGCGAGGGACTCCCCGACGATCTTGCTGGCCAGGTCGACCGCGATCGTGCCGACCTCCGTACGCAGCTCGCGCACGATGGTGGCCCGCTCGGCGGCGAGCTGCTCCTTGCCGGCCGCGATGATCCGGTCGGACTCCTCCCGCGCCTTGGCGAGGATGTCCTGGCGGATGCCCTCGGCGTCGGCCCGGGCGTCGTCCCGGATCCGGGCCGCCTCGGTACGCACCTCGGCGAGCTGGGCGCGGTACTGCTCAAGCACCTGGTTCGCCTCGGCCTGGGCGGCCTCGGCCCGCTTGAGCCCACCCTCGATCGCGTCGACCCGCGCCTGGTACATCGCCTCCATGCGGGGCATGACGAACTTCAGCAGGACGAAGCAGAGCAGGGCGAAGGCGATGGTCCCGACGACCATCTCCTGCCAGATGGGCAGGATCGGGTTGTGCTCCACACCTTCTGCGGCGATGAACATGTCAGACCTCCGGGTCGGGAGAGAACTCTCGTCAGCCGCCGACGGCGAAGGCGAGCACCAGGCCGAACAGCGCGAGGGCCTCGACCAGGGCGAAGCCCAGGATCAGCCAGGTGCGGTTGTAGCCGGCGGACTCCGGCTGACGCGCGCTCGACTGGATGTAGGCCGCGAAGACCAGGGCGACACCGATACCGGGGCCGATGGCGGCGAGGCCGTAGCCGATGGTGTTGACGCTACCGCCGATCTCGGCAAGAACAGTCATTGCGGGTATTCCTCCTGTTCGACGCGTGAGGACTCACGCGTACGCGGGTCGGTACCAGAAGCTTGGTCGGACCGGGTGGCCCGCCGAGCCCGATCAGTGCTCGTCGGCGAGCGAACTTCCGATGTAGTTCGCGCTCAGCGTGACGAAGACGTAGGCCTGCAGGACGGCGACCAGCACCTCGAAGAAGGCCATCACGATCGCCATCAGGAAGGAGAAGACCGAGGTCACCTGGATGAACAGGCTGCTCGAGTTGAGCATCACGAAGCCGCCGATGGTGAAGACCAGCAGCAGCAGGTGGCCGGCGAACAGGTTGGCGAAGAGCCGCAGCGCCAGCGTGACGGGCCGGACGATGAACGTCTGCATGAACTCGATCGGGATCAGCAGAATGTGCATGGGCCACGGCACGTTCGGGATGATCAGGCTCATCTTGAGGTACTTGCCGAGGCCGTGCTTGCGGGCGCCGATGTAGAGGTACATCACGTAGGAGATCGCCGCGAGGACGATCGGGAAGGCGATGTGCGAGTTCGGCGAGATCTGCAACCCGGGCACGATGGCGAAGAGGTTGGTCAGCACGATGAAGCTGAACAGCACCGTGAAGTAGGGCGCGAAGCGGATGCCGGCGTTGCCCATCTGCTCGCGGGCGATGTTGTCCCGGACCAGGCCGTAGACCGACTCCGCGTACCACTGGGCCTTGCTGGGGACCAGCTTGGGCTTCCGGTAGGCCAGCATGAAGAAGATGATCAGCAGCGCCACCGCGAGCCAGACCATGATCCCGAACTTGGTGACCCAGGGGCCAGCCACGTCCGGCGGGTAGAAATCTCCGACGCTGGGGGGCCAGGGAAGCCCCTCTGCGGCGACGAGCTGTCCACTCACCGTGTCATCCTCCGCACTCGACAGACCCGCGCGTGCTGGCACTCAAGCACTGAGCCTCTTCATGATCAGGTAAATCGCTCCGGCCGCGCCGAAGATCATGCCGAGGGCGACCCCGACACCGGTTCGCAGATCGAGGAGTCGCTCCGCCAACCATCCGAGGAAACCCCACACCACGATGCCGGCGAGTAGGTAGCCCAGGACGGCCCCTGCCGCGCCTTCCGACGATGGGTCGTCGGACCTGCGGGGGTGTGGGTCTTCGGCCATGACGTGGCGAACAATATCAGCAGGGACGCGCGGGAGTGTGCGGCACCCCCCACACTGCATCGCAGCGTGCGGGCCGTGGGTGCGGGCGCGAAAGTCGTTGGTCAGGTTACTCCCGTGCGGCCCGCCACGGCAGCCCGAAATGCCGGGCGTGAATCCGACAGCTCGCTCACTCACCACGTCGATGGAAGGTGGGCAGGGGCGAACGCAGGGCCCACGCCAGGTGGGCCCCCGTCCAGACCACCACGGCGGCGATGATCGCGACCCCCATGTCCGGCAGGCCGGGCCAGCCGGTCGCCGCCACGGCGGCCATCGCCACGCCGAGCACCACGATCTTCGTGGCGTAGGTGACCAGTCCCACCGACATGATCATCCGCGGGTTGACGGCGTCGGCCCAGGCCACCGAGACGCCGGAGACCAGGTAGCTGACGATGACCAGCGCGATGCCGGCGGCCACGCCGGCCGCGCCGGTGGCCCCGCGCAGCACCGCCGCGACCGGCACCGCGACCAGCGCGAGCACCGCGCACGCCAGCAGCGGCAGGCGCAGGTGCGGCAGCCGGGACCGGATGGCGCCCGGCTCGCCCGCGCGCGGCTCGCTCATCGGGGGTACGCCGGGAAGGCGGCGACCAGCTCGGCGACCTCGCCCGCGATCCCGGCGAGGGTGTCGGCGCCCCCCGGGGCGGCCGGATCGGCGCGTACGGCGCGGGCGATCAGCGAGGCGACCTGGCGCATCTCCGGCTCGCGCATGCCCTGCGTGGTCACGCTCGGGGTGCCGACCCGGATGCCCGAGGCCACCATCGGCTTCTGCGGGTCGTACGGGATGGCGTTCTTGTTCAGGGTGATGGTGGCGGCGTCGCAGCGCGCCTCGGCGTCCGCGCCGCTCACCCCGACCTCGCGCAGGTCGAGCAGGGCGAGGTGGGTGTCGGTGCCCCCGGAGACGGGACGCATCCCCTCGTCGGCCAGCCCGGCGGCGAGCGCCCGCGCGTTGGCCACCACCCGCTCGGCGTACGTCCGGAACTCGGGCTGGGCGGCCTCGCGCAGCGCGACCGCCTTGGCGGCGACGACGTGCATCAGCGGGCCGCCCTGCGTGAACGGGAAGACCGCCTTGTCGACGCGCTGGGCGAGCGACTCCCGGCAGAGGATCATGCCGCCGCGCGGCCCGCGCAGCACCTTGTGCGTGGTGAAGCAGACGACGTCGGCGTGCGGCACCGGCGACGGCACGGCCTTCCCCGCGACCAGCCCGATGAAGTGCGCGGCGTCGACCATCAGGTACGCCCCGACCTCGTCGGCGATCTCGCGGAACCGCGCGAAGTCGATCAGACGCGGGTACGCGGTCGCCCCGCAGATGATCATCTTGGGCCGGTGGGCGAGGGCGAGATCCCGCACCTCGTCGTAGTCGATCAGCTCGGTGTCCGGCCGGACGGTGTAGCCGACGGTGTGGAACCACCTGCCGGAGAAGTTCACCCGGCTGCCGTGGGTGAGGTGGCCGCCGTGCGGCAGGTCCATGGCGAGCACCGTGTCCCCCGGCTGGACCAGCGCGGCGTACGCGGCCAGGTTGGCGCTCGCGCCCGAGTGCGGCTGGAGGTTGGCGTGCTCGGCGCCGAACAGCTCCTTCGCCCGCGCGATGCCGATCTCCTCGGCCCGGTCGACCTCGGCACAGCCGCCGTAGTAGCGCCGGCCCGGGTAGCCCTCGGCGTACTTGTTGGTCAGCGTCGAGCCGAGCGCGGCCAGCACCGCCGGCGAGGTGAGGTTCTCGCTCGCGATCAGTTGCAGTCCGCCCCGGAGCCGGTCCAGCTCGCCGAGCACCACCCCGGCGATCTCCGGGTCGGTCGCACGGAGCTGGTCGAAGTCCGGCCCCCAGAAGGTGCTCGTCTCAGTAGCCACAGCGCCAAAGTCTATTGGGCCGCACACTGGAGGCCGTGAGATGCCTGGTCACCGGAGCGACGGGTTACATCGGCGGGCGGCTCGCGCCCCGGCTGCTGGCCGAGGGGCACCAGGTGCGCTGCCTGGCCCGCCACGCGGGCCGGCTGCGGGACGTGCCGTGGGCCGCGCGGGCCGAGATCGCCGAGGGCGACCTGCGCCGGCCGGAGACCCTGCCGGCCGCGTTCGCCGGCGTGGACGTCGCGTACTACCTGGTGCACTCGCTCGGCCAGGCCGGTTTCGAGGCCGCCGACCGGGAGGCTGCCATCCGGTTCGCCGACGCCGCGCGGGCCGCCGGCGTACGCCGGATCGTCTACCTCGGCGGACCGGAGCCGGCGGCGGACCGGCAGGTCCCGTCGGCGCACCTGCGCTCGCGGGCCGAGGTGGGGCGGATCCTGCTCGACAGCGGGGTGCCGACGGCCGTGCTGCGGGCCGCGGTGATCATCGGCTCCGGGTCCGCCTCGTTCGAGATGCTGCGCTACCTGACCGAGCGGCTGCCGGCCATGGTCACCCCGCGCTGGGTACGCAACCGGATCCAGCCGATCGCCGTCCGGGACGTGCTGCGCTACCTGGTCGGCTGCGCGAGCCTGCCGCCGGAGGTCAACCGCGCCTTCGACGTCGGCGGGCCGGACGTGCTCACCTTCGAGGACATGATGCAGCGGTACGCGCGGGTGGCCGGGCTGCGCCGACGCGTCGTCCTGCCGGTACGACCGCTGACACCGTCGCTCTCCTCGTACTGGGTGGGGCTCGTCACGCCGGTGCCGAACGCGATCGCCCGGCCCCTGGTGGAAAGCCTGGTCCACGAGGCCGTCGCCCACGAGCACGACATCGCGGAGTACGTCCCCGACCCGCCCGACGGGCTGACCGGCTTCGACGAGGCGGTCGCGGCGGCCCTGACGAAGGTCCGCGACGGCGAGGTGGAGACGCGCTGGTCGAACGCGAGCGGCCCCGACGCGCCCGCCGAGCCGCTGCCCAGCGACCCTCGGTGGTCCGGCGGGACCGCCTACACCGACGTACGCGAGCGGGCGGTGCACGCCCCGCCGGAGGAGCTGTGGCGGGTCGTCGAGGGCGTCGGCGGCGAACACGGCTGGTACTCGTTCCCGCTGGCCTGGTCGGCGCGGGGCTGGCTGGACCGGCTGATCGGCGGGGTGGGGCTGCGCCGGGGCCGGCGCGACCCGCACCGCCTCCAGGTCGGCGAGGCGCTGGACTTCTGGCGGGTCGAGGAGATCGTGCCCGGCGAACTGCTGCGGCTGCGCGCCGAGATGCGGCTGCCGGGCCGTGCCTGGCTGGAGATGCGCGTGGTCCGGGTGGACGGGGAGCGCAGCCGCTACCAGCAGCGGGCGGTGTTCCTGCCCCGCGGGCTGTCCGGGCACGCGTACTGGGGCGGGGTGGCGCCCTTCCACGCGGTGGTGTTCGGCGGGATGGCCCGCAACATCGCCCGCCAGGCCGAGCAGGCCGCCCGCCGGCCCGCCACCCCGGCCCCGCGCCGCTGAGCCGGCCCGCTCCGGCAGCCGGCCCGGTTCACCTGCCGGGGGTTCAGCCGCCGGCCCTACTCACTCGCCGGGACCGGCTCCCGGTAGCCGGGCCGGCTCCGGTTGCCGGCCGATTTCAGTTGCCGGCCGGGTTCGGTTGCCGGGCCGGGTTCAGTTGCCGGTCCGGGTGCCGCTGAACCGGAAGGCCGTGGTCTCGCTGGGCGGCACGAAGTCGCGCACCGGCTCGTCGCGCAGCGCGAAGGCGAGCACCTCACCCACCGCCTCGACCAGCTTCCCCTGCACCCGCTGGCCGACCGCGTCACGCGGATCGTCGGGGTTGGCGGCGATCGAGGCGACCGCCAGCTGCGGGGTGAAGGCGACCACGGTCTCCGTCGCGTACCCGTCCGAGCTGCCCGTCTTGCCCGCCACCGGCCGGCCCACCTGCCGGCGCAGCCCCTCGGCGGTGCCGCGGTCGCACTCCCGGTACATCGACTGGTCGCCGACGGGGCAGCGGGCCGCGTCGGCCGCCGCCCGGGCCACGTCCACGTCCACCGCCTGCCGGCAGTCCGGCCGCCCGGCGGCCACCGGACGGTCGGCCGCGTCGGTGATCGACACGACCGGCAGCGGCGCGCACCACGATCCCTCGGCCGCCACGGCGGCGTACGCGCCGGCCAGGTCGAGCGGGGTCGTGGCGGAGACGCCGAGGGTGAACGGCCCCCACTCGCGTGCGCCGTGGCGGGCCAGCTGCGCGTCGTCCTGGGAGCGGAAGACGATGCCGAGCCGCTCGGCCATCTCCACCACCCGGTCCGCGCCGACCCGCTCGGTCAGCCAGGCGAAGTACGTGTTGACCGACTCGCCGAAGGCGGTCCACATGGTGTGCTCGCCGTCCATCGACTCGCTGGCGTTCCTCGGGCACCAGTACCCGTCGCAGCTCGCCGACCCGGACGCCGAGTAGTTGGTCACGATCCGGTCCGGCGCGTCGAACTCCGTGCTCAGCGGCAGCCCGGACTCCAGTGCGGCCAGCATCGTGAAGAGCTTGAACGTGGAACCGGCCTGGTAACCCTCGATCGCCCCGCCCCCGGCGACCAGCTGGTTGACCGTGTTCGGGTGGTTCTTCTGCCCAGCGGGGTTGTCGGCCACGCCGTAGTTCCGGTTCACCGCCAACGCGAGCACCCGGCCGGTGCCGGGCTGGACCACCGCCGTCGGGGCGGCCCAGCGGTCCTCGACCGAGTAGATCCGGCGGACCTGCTCGGTGGTGGCGCGCTGCACGGCCGGGTCGAGCGAGGAGACGATGGAGAAGCCGCCCCGGCGCAGCAGGAGCTGCCGCTCGTCGACCGTCGCGCCGAACGCCGGCTGGGCGTTCCACCAACGGGTGAACCAGTCGCAGAAGAAGCCCCAGTCGCTGTGCTCCGCCGGCACCCCCGAGCAGTCGTTCGGCGTCTGGCTGGGGCGCAGCTTCAGCTGCTCGGCCTTGGCGCGCTCCGCCGCCTCGGCCGGGACCTGCCCGGACTCCACCAGCCGGTCGAGCACGTACGTCCGGCGGGCGAGCGCCGCGTCGGCGTCGCCGTTGATCGGGTCGTCGGTGTGCGGGGAGCGGACCAGACCGGCCAGCAGTGCCGCCTCGGCCAGGGTGAGCTCCGCCGGCGGCTTCGAGAAGTAGCGCCTGCTCGCGGCGGCCACCCCGTACGCGCCCGCGCCGAAGTAGGCGATGTTGAGGTAGCGGGCGAGGATCTCGTCCTTGGTCAGCTCCCGCTCCAGGGCCAGCGCGTACCGCATCTCCTGGATCTTGCGCGCGGTGGTCAGCTCGGTGGCGGCGGTGCGCTGCCGCTCGCTCAGCCGGGGGTCGTTGCTGAGCACGTTGCGGACGTACTGCATGGTCAGCGTGGACGCGCCCTGCCGGGTCTCCCCGGAGCCCTGGTTGACGGTGAAGGCCCGCACCACGCCGCGCAGGTCGACGCCGCTGTGCTCGTGGAACCGGGCGTCCTCGGCGGCGATGACCGCCTGTGCCATCACCGGCGCCACCTCGGCCAGCGGCACGTCCACCCGGTCCTCCTGGTAGAAGGAGGTGATCAGGGTGGTGCCGTCGTTGGCGTAGAGGTTCGAGCGCTGGGGTGTGGGCGGCGTGCGCAGCGTGTTCGGCAGCTCCGAGTACGGCGCGGCGAGCGTGGAGAACCCGATCCCGAAGACCAGCGCGGCCGGTAGCGCCGCGACCGCGAGCGCCAGCCCCGCCAGCACTCCGGCGAGCAGCACGGTGAACAGTTTGTCGAGGCGTGCCCGGGTCATCAGCTCTCCCCGCAGGAGCCGGTCAGGACCCACCCAGAATGACCCGAAATCTCCTCTCGACCGCCCTTTTCCCCCAAACCCGCAGGAAGCTCACGCGCGGGGGTACCTCGGGTGGGTTACGGCAGGAGCGCGGCGGCGAGGGGGTGCACGGTCTCCTCGATCTCGTCGGCGACCCGGCCGAAGCACTGGTCGCCGCGCCCCCACGGGTCGTCGAGATCGTCGGTGGGCAGCGAGGTGGTGCCCAGGCGGGCGGCGTGGGCGGCCGCCACCACGGCCACGCCGCGCGCGTACACCGCCTCGGGGGTCGCCTCGGCCGGCGGCAGCCCGGCGGCGTCCACCCCGGCGAGCAGCCGGCCGAACTCGCCCAGCACGAACGTGCGCGCCGCGGCGTCGGGGCGCAGCGCCACCACGTACTCCTGCTGGTCGGCGGTGGCGGTGAGCACGAGGTCGGCGGCGTCGATGTGGTCCGAACGCAGCTTGCGCGCGGCGAAGCCGGCCACGCTGCCGCCCCGGGAGAGCACCTGGCGCGACGCCGGCGGGTTCATCTCCTCGCCGGCGTGCCAGCCGCCGGTGCCGGCGCTGTGGCTGTGCAGCAGCTCGTCGGCACGCTCCGGGTCGACGTCGCGGCGGGCCAACCGTTCGCGGACGGCGAGGGCCAGCAGCCGCTCGGCCATCGGGGACCGGCAGATGTTGCCCATGCACACGTGCAGCACGGTGAACGGAGGCACTCAGACCCCCTGGTCGGCGAGGATGTCGGGCACCACGTCGCGGAGCTTCTCCAGCCCGACGGCGCCCTGGCGCAGGACGCGGGGCACCTCGCCGGTCAGGTCCACGATGGTGCTCGGCACCGGATCCGGGCAGGGCCCCGCCTCCAGATAGGCCCGCACCGAGTAGGCGAGCTGGTCGCGGGCCCCCTCGGCGGTGAGGGCCGCCGGCTGGCCGGTCTTGTTGGCCGAGGCGACCGTCATCGGACCCGTCTCGCGCAGCACCTCCAGCGCCACCGGGTGCAGCGGCATCCGTACCGCCACCGTCCCCGAGACGTCGCCGATGTCCCAGCGCAGGCTGGGCGCGTGCGCCACGATGATCGTCAGCGCCCCCGGCCAGAACGCCTCGACGAGGTCCCGGGCCGTCTGGGGCAGCGAGTAGACCAGGCCGTCGAGGGCGTGCCGGGAGCCGATCAGCACGGGCGGCGGTGCCTGAGGGCCGCCCTTGGCGTCCATCAGCGCCTTGACCGCGTACGGGGTGAACGCGTCCGCCCCGATCCCGTAGACCGTGTCGGTCGGCAGCACGACCAGCTCGCCGTTCTTGACGGCTTCAATGGCGGCGGCGATGCCGCGGTCCCGGTCGGCGGGCGACCGGCAGTCGTAGAGCATCACGAGGAGTCAGTCTGCCACGTCGCGCCGGTGGCGGCGTGCCGGCCGTCCGACCGACGGGACGCGGTCGCGAAGCGGGGCCGCCCGGTCAGGTCCGGATGGTCGGCGACCGCCTCGAACCGCCCGTCCCCGGCGAGCAGGTCGGGCACCGCCGTGCCGTGCGAGTCGTCGTGCTCGATGCCGAGCACCCCGCCCGGGCGCAGCAGCGCCGCCGCCCGGGCGATCACCGGGCGGATCACCGCCAGTCCGTCCGCGCCGCCGAAGACCGCGTTCGCCGGGTCGTGCCGGCCGACCTCCGGCGGTACGGCGACGTCCGACGGCACGTACGGCGGGTTGCAGAGCAGCACGTCGACCCGGCCCACCAGGTCGGCGAGCAGGTCGGCGGCGGTGACGTCCGCCGCCACCACCTCGATCGGCCGGTCCCCCGCGGCGGCCCGGTCCGCCGCGTTGCGCCGCAGCCAGGGCAGCGCCGCCGCCGACCGTTCCACCGCGACCACCCGGGCGGCCGGCAGCTCCTGGGCGACCGAGAGGGCGATCGCCCCCGAGCCGCTGCACAGGTCCACCACCAGCCCGGCGCCCATCCGCCGACCCTGGTCGATCCCCCAGCCGGCGAGCAGCTCGGTCTCCGGCCGGGGCACGAAGACGCCCGGCCCGACGGCCAGCTCCAGGTGCCGGAAGCCGGCGCTGCCCGTGAGGTGCTGCAACGGTTCCCGTCCGGCCCGCCGCGCGACCAGCTCGTCGAACCGGGCGAGCTGCTCGGCGGTGAGGTCGTCGGCCAGCGCCAGCCGCCCCCGGGGCACCGCCAGCACGTACGCGGCCAACTGTTCCGCCTCGGCCCGCGCCGAGGCGATCCCGGCGTCGGCGAGGGTGCGGGACGCGCGGGCCAGGGCCACGGAAGGGCGTTGCCGTCTCGTCCCTTCGGACGGGTGTTGCGGCACTGTGGTCACGAGATAATCATGGGGCGTCGCGCTGGACATCACGAGCGGATGCGTCCGGACGCACACCGACAGGAGGTCGCGGTGGGTTGGCTCGACCGGGTCACCGACCAGGTTGACGCCCTGACGCGGGCGCGCACCCTCCAGGAGACCAGCCGGTCCGCCGAGGCGTACGCGATCCTCGACCGGGTCGTCGCCACCACCACCGACCCGTACGCGCGGGCCGACGCCCTGGTGCAGCGCCTCTGCGCCGTGATCAACCTGGGGCGTACGGCGGAGTACACCCGGGCCGTCGAGGAGGCCTCCACCGCCGTCCGCGACCTCGCCGAGCCCTACCTGCTCGGGCACCTCAACGCGCTGGCCGCCCTCGCCGCGCACCACCAGGGCGCGCTGGACCGCTGCGTCACCCACCTGGTGAAGGCCGCGCGGGCGCTGGGCGCCGTGGAGGACCCCGACCGCGACACCGCCTGGGGCTGGCACGACCTGGCGATGGCCTACTCGTACCTCAGCTTCCACGGCTACGCCCTCGGCGCGATCGAGCGCGCCCGGCAGCTCGGCGGCACCGCCGGCATCCCCGAGGAGACCTTCGCCGCCCCCGGCATCCGGCTGCGCAACGCCGTGGCGCTGGACCACAACGGCGACAGCGACGGCTGCCTGCGGGTGCTGCGGGACGTCGCCGCCGACCTCGACCGCTTCCTGCGCAGCGGGCGGGCCGGGAGACTGCGCCCGAGCAGCCTCGCCGCGTACGGCTACGCCGCCGCCCGGCGCTCCGCCCTCGGCGACCGGCTGGACGTCGACACGGACGCCGCCCCGGCCCGGCTGCTCGGCCACGGCGGCGACAGCGCCCGCGCCCGCGACATGCGCCAGCTCGGCCAGGTCTGCCTGGCGGTCGCCGAGGCACGGCCGATCGAGGCCGTCACCCGGCTGGACACCGTCGTGGTCTCCACCGAGACGCTGGGCGCGGCCGAACCGGCCCGGCTACGCAGCATCGCCCTGGCCCGCGCCGGCGACCACGCCGGGGCGCACCGGGCCGACCGGCTGGCGTTCCGGCTGGCCGCCCAGCGCAACGACCGGCTCCGCGACGTCTACATCGACGGCATCGCCGCCCGCATCGACCACGAGGAGATGCGCCGCGAGGCGGCCCGCTTCGAGGGCGAGGCGCTGACCGACCCGCTGACCGGGCTGCCCAACCGGCGGCGGTTGGAGCGCTACATCGCCACCGTCGTCGCCCAGGGCGACCGGGTGGTGATCGGCGTCTGCGACCTGGACGGCTTCAAGGCCGTCAACACACGGCACGGGCACCACTCCGGCGACCTGGTGCTCCAGCGCGTCGCCGGGGTGATCAACCGGGTGATGCGCCGGGGCGACTTCGTGGCCCGCTACGGCGGGGACGAGTTCGTGGTGGTGCTCCCCGGCGCCGGGATGGCCGAGGCGGCCGAGGTGGGCCGCCGGATCGACGCCGCGGTGCGCACCGAGGACTGGGAGTCGCTGGTGCCCGGCACCCCGGTCGGGGTCAGCGTCGGCTTCGCCGAGGTGGGCGCCGCCGGGCCCGGCCTGCGCGACGCCCTCGGCGCCGCCTTCGAGGCCGCCGACCGCGAGATGCTGCGCGCGAAGCACCGCCCACCCGCGTCCTGACCCCGTGCGGGGTCAGCGGCGGGTCAGCTCGGTGTCGCCGGCGAGGCGGGCGGCACGGTCGGCCTCCGCGAGGGCGTCGAGGACCCCGTCCAGGTCGCCCGCGAGCGCCAGGTCCAGGTTGTACGCGGTGTAGCCGATCCGGTGGTCGGTGATCCGGTTCTGCGGGAAGTTGTAGGTGCGGATCCGCTCGGAGCGGTCCACGGTGCGCACCTGCGCCTTGCGGGCGTCCGAGGCGGCCGCGTCGGCCTGCTCCTGGGCCGCCGCCAGCAGTCGGGCACGCAGGATCCGCATCGCCTGCTCCCGGTTCTGCAACTGGGACTTCTCGTTCTGGCAGGAGACCACGATGCCGGTCGGTACGTGCGTGATGCGTACCGCCGAGTCGGTGGTGTTGACCGACTGCCCACCCGGCCCCGACGAGCGGAACACGTCGATCCGCAGCTCGTTCTGGTCGATGGTGACGTCGACGTCCTCGGCCTCGGGCAGCACCAGCACGCCGGCGGCGCTCGTGTGGATGCGGCCCTGCGACTCGGTGACCGGTACGCGCTGCACCCGGTGCACGCCGCCCTCCCACTTGAGCCGCGACCAGACGCCGTTGCCGCCCTCCGGCACGCCCTTGGCCTTGATCGCCAGCGAGACGTCCTTCACCCCGCCCAGGTCCGAGTCCTGGGCGTCGAGCACCTCCGTGAGCCAGCCGCGCCGCTCGGCGTAGCGGGTGTACATCCGCAGCAGGTCACCGGCGAACAGGGCGGACTCCTCGCCGCCCTCACCCGCCTTGATCTCGACGATCACGTCCTTGGCGTCGTGCGGGTCGCGCGGGATCAGCAGCTCCGCCAGCCGCTGCTCCAGCGCCGGCAGCGCCCCCGCGATCGACTCCGCCTCGGCGGCGAAGGACGCGTCCTCGGCGGCCAACTCCCGGGCGGCGGCGAGGTCGGCGCGGGCCTGCTCCAGCTCCCCGGCCGCCTTGTGCAGCGGAACCAGCTCGGCGTACCGGCGGCCGACCCGGCGGGCGGTGCCCTGGTCGGCGTGGATGGCCGGATCCGCCAGCCGCTTCTCCAACTCGGCGTACTCGTCGAGGAGGGCGGCCAGACGCTCGCTGCTCATGCGGGGGAGGCTCCTTCGGCGACGAGGGCGGTGTCAGGGGCAACACGGACGGCGCCCGCGCCCGGCACGAAACCGGACGCGGGCGCCGAACGAGGAGCTACTTGGCCTTCTTCGCCTGAACCTTGGCGTACTTCTGCTGGAACTTCGCCACCCGGCCCGCGGTGTCCAGGACGCGCTGCTTGCCGGTGTAGAACGGGTGGCAGGCGCTGCAGGTCTCGACGTGGATCGAGCCACCCTTGGCGGTGCTGCGGGTGGTGAACGTGTTGCCGCAGGAGCAGCTGACCTCGGTGGTCACGTACTCCGGGTGGATGTTGGACTTCATCTCGCCTCGGTCCTCTCGTGGGTGGTCGCCGGGTCGCCGTCGGTGTCCGTCGCGGGTACGACGGGCTCGGGCGTGAACCGGAACCGGTGGCCGATTGACCAGTGTGCCATGGGCGCGCGCCGCCCCGGCAGTCGGGCCGCACGGCTGGTCCGGCATCGACAACGCGCGCCGTACCTGCCGCATTCCCGGCCCGCCGCCGGGCATTCACCCCGGTACGGCCGCCGCCCGGTCGTGCCCCGCGCGTGGCACGGTGCCGGAGGCGACGGGGAACGCTGAGGACGTAACGACACGGAGGAGCCGATGGCCCGCCTGATCGCCACCCGGGGACTGCCCGCCTCCGGCAAGACCACGTTCGCCCGTACGCTCCAGCCGTCCGTGGTCCGGGTCAACCGGGACGACCTGCGCCGGATGCTGCACGGCGAGCGGCTGTTCACCCAGCGGGCGGAGTGGCAGGTCACCGTCGTGCAGCGGGCCCAGGTCGAGGCGCTGCTGCGGGCCCGGGCCGACGTCTGCGTCGACGACACCAACCTGCGGTCGCGGACCCTGCGCGACTGGGCCGACCTGGCCGCCCGGCACGGTGCCGAGTTCGAGGTGCACGACTTCACCGACGTGCCGCTGGCGGAGTGCCTGCGCCGCGACGCCGCCCGCCCCGAGGCCGACCGGGTCGGCGAGGCGTGGATCCGCCGGCTGCACGAGCGCTACCTCGAGGGTCGTACGCTGCCGCTGCCCGTGCCGCAGGCCCGGCCGGGGCGGCCCGCCACGGTGCACGCCCCGTCGGCCGAGCCGCCGGAGATCGTCCTGGTCGACATCGACGGCACGGTCGCGCTGACCGTCTCGCGCAGCCCGTACGACATGACCCGAGTCGCCGAGGACGAGCCGAACCCGGCGGTGATCGCGGCGGTCCGGGCGATGCACGCCGCCGGGTACGGGGTGGTGTTCTGCTCGGGCCGGGACGCCACCGCCCGCGCCGCCACCGAGGCGTGGCTGGCCCGGCACGTCCGGATCCCCTACCTCGGCCTGCACCTGCGCGCCGTCGGCGACAGCCGGAAGGACTCCGTGGTCAAGCGGGAGATCTACGAACGCGAGATCGCCGGCCGCTACCGGGTGGTCGGCGTCTTCGACGACCGGCAGCAGGTGGTGCGGATGTGGCGCGCCCTCGGCCTCACCGTCTTCCAGGTCGCCGAGGGCGACTTCTGAGGTCGGCACCGGTCGACCCGGTCGGCACCGCTCACCACCGAGGCCCGCACCGGCAACCGGTACGGGCCTCGGGGCGGCGGTGTCAGGCGGCGGGAGCCGCGGCGGCTGCCGCCAGGGTGACCGTCGCCTCGGCGTGCGCGCCGTTGACCGCCACGGCCAGCTTGACCTGCGCGCCGGAACGCAGGGCGGTGAGCTTGCCGGTGGCCGGGTCGAAGTAGGCCACGTGCCAGGGCCGCAGCCCGAGGATCGAGCCGACGTGCACGTTCGGCGAGGCGGACCAGTCCGCGCTCACCGGCGCCGCCACCGGCACCGTACGCCCGCCGGGCTGGGTCACCGCGGCGGCGACCGTCGCCGGGGCGCCGACCGCGACGCTGGCCGGGGCGGTCAGCGTGAGCGCGTCGACGTGCGCGTGGGTCTCGGCGGCGACCCAGCGCGGGCCCTCGACGAAGGGGTTGATGCGGGCCAGCTCCGCCTCGGCCGAGGTCACCGGGTCCACCCCGAACTCCGTCCACCCGGTGAAGCCGCCCTGGTCGGCGGGGGTGGAGGGGTTCTTGCCCGCGTTGCCGTTGATCAGGTACGGCACCCCGTCGACCCGGTCGGCGTGGAAGGTGCCGACGTGCCCGCCGACGAAGGCCGCGCCCTTGCCGGTGCGGTGCTGGAAGTCGGCCAGCCACTGCTCCAGCAGCGCCGCCTCCTTCCGGTCACCGAGCTGGCTGGCCTTGGCCGGGCTCGGGTCGCGCGGCGGGTGGTGGTGCAGCACGACCACCGAGCCGACGGCCGGGTCGCCGGCCGCCGAGTCGAGCGCCTCGCGCAGCATCCGCACCTGGTCGAAGCCGCCGCCGCGCAGGGAGCCGGTCGACGAGTTCAGCGTGACGAACCGGGTGCCCCTGTGGTCGAAGGTCCGCTCGGTGGCGCCGAAGGCGGCCCGGAAGTTGGCGATCGGGGCGCCCATGATCTCGTGGTTGCCGGGCACGTAGTAGTAGGGCAGGTCCCCGCCCAACTCCTCGTCCAGGATCCGCTTGGCCAGCGCGAAGTCGGCCGGGTACGCGGTGTCCACGAAGTCGCCGTTGATCACCAGGAAGTCCGGCTTCGCGGCCTTGACCTCGCGGAGCGTACGGCGGGCCTGGGCGACCAGGTCACTGTCCGGGTTCGCCGCGACAAACTGCGCGTCGGACATGACGGCGAAGCGCCAGGGCGCACCGTCCACCGTGCCGTCGCGCAGCACCACCCGGTCGGTACGCGGCTTCTCGGCCGGCACGTCGACCGTCGGCGGCACCTTCGCCACCAGGTCGTCGATGACCACCTCGCTGCGGTACTGGGCGGCGGCGTTGGTCTCCGCCACGTAGAACCGGCGGATCCGCACCGGGTACTGCACCCCGGCGGGCACGGCCAACTCGACGTACTTCCAGCCCGTCCAGGTGATCAGCGGGCCGCGCAGGACGTGCTGGGTGTCCTGCGCGTCGTGCAGGTGCAGGCTGGGCCACTCCCCCGTGCCGTTGCCGTGGATCCACATGCCGAACGCCTGCGGCTGGCCGGGCACCTCGATCCAGGCGGGCGGGTCCGCGTACGCGGCCCGGGTGCCGGTGGACTGGCTGAAGTCGTACGTCATCTTCAGGCCCGTGCCGGTGCGGCCCGGCGCGGGCGCGACGGCGCCGCTGGCGCGTGCCTGGCTGAACTTCCAGGCCGCCGCGTCGTCGAAGGTGGCCACCGGCACGTCGGTCAGCCCGACGGTGACCGGCAGGACGGTGCTGTTCAGGCCGACGTGGACGGTGACCAGCGCCGAGCCGGTGTCCCGCAGCGCGGTGACGGCGAGGTTGCCGTCGGCCGTCGGGGCGATCTTCAGCAGGTCCTTGTCGTAGTCGAGCTTCAGGTCGTCCGGCTCGATGGGGGCGGTGTTGCCCTCGGCGTCGTAGCCGACCACGCCGAACAGCGCGCTGCCCTGCGCGCCCGTCAGGCCGACCCTGTCCACCGTGGAGTCGATGCGGGCCAGCGGCCCCAGCACGGTCAGGTCGAGGGTGCCACGGGCCTCGTCCCGCGAGGCGGTGACCGTGGTCTTCCCGGGCAACAGGGCGCGGAAGCGGCCCTTGCTGTCGACGACGCCGTGCACCGCCGGGTTGGCCCGCCACGTCGGCGCGCCGGCCGCCGGGCCGTACGTCTCGTCGTAGCCGGCGGCGGTGAGCCGCCGGGTCAGGCCGGGGAAGACGCGGTCGGGACGGCCGCCGCGTACCGGCGCGACGCCGGGGGCGGTGGTCGGGTCGCTGGCGGTCTCCAGCCAGTACCCGGCGAGCCGGCCGCTGCCCTCGGGCGCGAAGATGGCCAGGCCGTTGGGCACGGCGCGCTCGCTGCCGTCGGACGGGCTGTTCTCCACCTGCACGGCCGCCGCGCCCGGCTCCCGGGCGAGCAGCGTCGAGGAGCCGCCGCCGTCGAGGTTGAGCGCGTGGTGCGCGCCGAGTTCGGCCATCATGCGACCCATCTCGGTCAGGGTGACGCCACGGCTGTCGACCTGCCGGCCGTCCACCGTCAACATGATCATCCGGCGGCCGTCGGCGGAGAAGCCGACCGCCGTGCGCGGGGCCAGCGACGGGTCGGCGATGCTCTGCACCACGCCGTCGCGGACCAGCACGTGGCTGCCGCCGATCGCCGCGTGCAGCGCGCTGCCGTCGGCCGGCTTGGGCTGGTAGGCGACCGTCACGGAGTCGCCGGGGCGCAGACCGGCGAGGGCGTCCGCACCGGCGTCGCGACCGAGCAGCACGGTGGTGCCGGCCGGGATCGGCCCGCTTCCGGCCGTGCCGCCGACGGTGGCGACGCGGCCGTCGACCACCGTGACCTCCGTGACGCGGTTGGCGCCGGTGACCGCGCGCTCCCGGGTGTACGACCCCCAGAGCGCGGTGAACACACCGATGCCGTTCGCCTGGATCATGTTGTTGAACTGGGTCAACGTCACCGGACCGGTGGGCAGCGTCGCGGTGCCGTCGAAGTTCACCTCGATGACCCGGCCGAGCCCCTCGGTGGTGATCGCGACGGCGTTGCGGTGCCCGCTGACCGCGGACTGGACCAGCTGGCCGTTGCGGATGCCCACACCCTGGGCGGCGCCGGAGTTGTTGATGTCGAAGAAGTCGCCGTTCACGGCGGCGACCGCCCGAGCGGCGTCGACGGCCCCGCGCAACGGTTCCGCCCGGCTGACCGCGCCGGAGTTGACGTAGTCCACGGTGAGCCCGCCGGCGAGGTCGGCGGTGAGCGCGTCCGCGCGCAGCCACCCGTCGGCGTCGTACCGGTCGAAGGAGGTCAGTTCGAGGCCCGGGGCGACCGGGCGGGTGGTCTTCGCGGTCTCCAGCCCGCCGGCCGGCTCCACGCCGGTAGCGGCCGTGGCGGCGGACGTGCTCGCGGCCGGGTCGCCGGCGAGCGTCACGGAGCCCGTGGAGTACGAGGAGGCACGGGGTGCGTCCTCGGCGGCGGTCAGGGAGGGGTCGGTGGCCGGGGCGGGCGCACCGGCGGTCGCCGGCAAGGTGCCGGCCATGGTGAGCAGCGGCGTCAGCAGCAGGACGCCTGCGAGCCGGGCGGATCGTCTGCGGGTACGCATGGGCGACAGTCAACCGGACGGTGAATAGAAGTTTCAATAGCTGCCGGCCAAAGCGAAGGAAAACTCCGCCCGTTCCCCGCCCCGCACCGATGCGGGCTCGCGCCGACGGGTGCCCCCGTTCGGGATTCGCGGCGGGCGCGCCGGGCTCCACGTCGGGATACACGCCGGGCTCCGTGTCGGGTTTCGCGCCGCATCCAGGCGCCACCCGCATCTACACACGGTTACGGCGCCCGTGTGTCGCCGACCTACCCCATCTCCTCGCTCCGTCCCCTTTGCTCTGCAGCCATATCCGCAACGGACACGTTGGGTAAGTGGTGCGCACGTGGCTGCAGAGCAAAGGGCGCCGGGGGGAACTGGGCGGCGGGATCAGGCCCCACGAAGAAATGCCTGTTCAGAAAGCTTCGGTAGCGACGAGATCGACAGAGGGACCTTGCGCGCGCCCGAATCACGTCACGAAGAGTGACATCGGAGGCGTAGCGAACATCGGTGACACACCGTAGCCGGTTGCGCGGGACAGGGAGGCGGGCTCGGCACAACGGCGCGGAATGAGCCGGCGGCGCGAAGTGAGCCGGCGACGTGGATGTGCCGGCGGAGCGAAACGGGCTGGCGGCGCACCATGGGCCGGCGACATGGAAGGTGCCCGCGACGCGGGACGTGCCCGGATGGTGGAGGTCGGTCGGCCCCAGCGCATCGCCAGAGCGGGGTCGGAGAAGCGGGAAGGGCACGACCGCGTGGCCGTGCCCTTCCCGATCGTCTCACCCGGCGGAGGTCACTCCCCCGGCGTCGACTTGGCGATCTGCATCAGGAACTCGATGTTGGTGCGGGTCTGCTTGAGCTTGTCCAGCAGCAGGTCCAGCGCCGCCTGCGAGTCCAGCGAGTGCAGGACCTTCCGGAGCTTGTGGATGATGGCCAGCTCCTCCGGCGCGAGCAGGATCTCCTCCTTGCGCGTGCCGGACGGGTGGATGTCGATGGCCGGGAAGATGCGCTTGTCAGCGATCTTCCGGTCCAGCTTCAGCTCCGCGTTGCCGGTGCCCTTGAACTCCTCGAAGATGACCGTGTCCGCCATGGATCCGGTCTCCACCAGCGCGGTGGCGAGGATGGTCAGCGAGCCGCCGTTCTCGATGTTGCGGGCCGCGCCCAGGAAGCGCTTCGGCGGGTAGAGCGCGGTGGAGTCGATACCACCCGACATGATCCGGCCGCTGGCCGGCGCCGCCAGGTTGTACGACCGACCGAGGCGGGTCACCGAGTCGAGCAGTACGACCACGTCGTGGCCCAGCTCGACCAGGCGCTTCGCCCGCTCGATCGCCAGCTCGGCCACGGTGGTGTGGTCCTGCGGCGGACGGTCGAACGTCGCCGCGATGACCTCACCCTTCACCGACCGCTGCATGTCGGTGACCTCTTCGGGCCGCTCGTCGACCAGCACCACCATCAGGTGGCACTCCGGGTTGTTGTGCGTGATCGCGTTCGCGATGGCCTGGAGCACCATCGTCTTACCCGCCTTCGGCGGCGACACGATCAGCGCGCGCTGGCCCTTGCCGAGCGGCATGACCAGGTCGATGACCCGGGTGGTGAGGATGTGCGGCTCGGTCTCCAGCCGCAGCCGCTCCTGCGGATAGAGCGGCGTGAGCTTGTAGAACTCCGGCCGGCGCTTCGCCTCGTCCGGCTCCATCCCGTTGATGGTGTCCAGCCGCACCAGCGGGTTGTACTTGTCCCGCCGCTGCTCGCCGTCGCGCGAGGCGCGCACCGCACCGGTGATGGCGTCGCCGCGCCGCAGACCGTACTTCTTGATCTGGGACATGGAGACGTAGACGTCGTTCGGGCCGGCCAGGTAGCCGGTGGTCCGGACGAACGCGTAGTTGTCGAGCACGTCGATGATGCCGGCCACGGGGACGAGCACGTCGTCCTCGCCGACCTGCGGCTCGCGCCCGCCGTCCCGCCCGCCGTCGCCGCCCTCGGCGCGGTCGCCGCGGCCACGGCGGCGGTCCCGGAAACGGCTGCGCCGGCCGCGCCGGCCGCCGCCCTCGTCGTCGTCACCGTCGTTGTCACGCTCGACGCGCTGGCCCCGGTCACCACGCTCGTTGCGGTCGCGGTCACCACGCTCGGCACGCTCGCCCCGCTCGTTGCGGTCGTTACGGTCGCCGCGATCGGCGCGCTCGTTGCGGTCAGCACGGTCACCCCGCTCGGCGCGGTCGCCGCGCTCGGCACGCTCGCCCCGCTCGGCACGCTCGCCCCGCTCGGCACGCTCACCGCGCTCGGCACGCTCACCGCGCTCGGCACGCTCACCGCGCTCGGCACGGTCGGCCCGCTCGGCGCGCTCGGCACGCTCAGCACGGTCGCCGCGCTCACGGCCACGGCCCTCGCCCCGGTCGGCGCGCTCGCCGGCCTCGGCCTCGCCCGTACGCGTCTCCGCCGCAGGGGCCTCCGCCGGACGGGCCTCCGCGGCCCGCGCCTCGGCGGTGGCGGCGCGGCTGCGCCTGGTCCGGGGGCGCGGCTCGGCCTCGACCGCCGCCGGCTCCGCCGGAGCCTGCTCCGCGGCGCGCCGCTCGGGCGCCTGCCGCTCCGTGGCGCCCCGGGCCTCGGCGGGCGCCTCCTCACGGGCAGGAGCGGCAGCGGCGGTGGCCGCGACCTCGGCCCGCGGTCGAGGGGTCCCGGCGGCGCCGCCGCCCTGCCGCTCGGAGATGGCGCTGATCAGCTCGCCCTTGCGCATGCGGGCCGTGCCCGAGATGCCGAGCGAGGCGGCCAGGCTCTGCAGCTCCGGCAGCAGCATCGCTGACAGGCCGGTGCCGCTACGCCGACGACGGGCAGGGGCCGCAGCGGTGGTGGCATCGCCAGCGACGTTGGAAACATCCGACGTCACGTCGGTGGTGTCGCTCAATGGATTCCTTCCCTCGATAGGCCGGGACTGCCCGGAGTCGAAAAACAAGGTGGCCGGGCGGCCTCGGTGCACCCGCCTCGCATGGACGCGTCGCGGGAGTCTGTGACACAGCAGCCGGTCGGTTTCCCGACTCACCAAACGTCGGTGAGCAGGTCTCGCCGCCTGCGGCGACCTGTGGAGACTGCGGTGCGGCGTGGGCCTAGGCAGGGGTGACGGGCTGACCGCCGACAGCTTCGGGGGTGCGCCGACCCGCAGGGAGATCGCATGCTTCGCGGCTGTGCTAAGTCTAGAGCGTAATCAACTCTTCCGACCTGCGGCAACAGGGTCCCGCTCTGCGTGTCCCAGTCTACCCCGGGCAACCTGTGCTCCGCGCCCGTCTGGATCCAACCGCCAGACCTGCCATCCTGTTCCGATGGCGAAGCCCTCAGGTGGCTCCGTCAGGGCCAGCACGGTCGGGCCCGCACCGCTGACCACAGCGGCCACACCGGCCTCACGCAGCACTTTCACCAGCTCCGCGCTGCCCGGCATGCCGTCGGCGCGGTAGTCCTGGTGCAGCCGGTCGACCGTGGCGGGCAGCAGCAGCCCCGGCTCGGCGGTCAGCGCGTGCACCAGCAGGGCGGCCCGGCCGGCGTTGAGCGCGGCGTCGCCGTGGGGCACGGTGGCCGGCAGCGCGGCCCGCGCCGTCGCCGTCAGACCGCGCTCCTCCGGCACGAAGACCGTCGGTCGTACGCCGTCGGCGACCGGCAGCGACACCGCCCGGGCTCCGGACGGTTCCGTCCAGGCCAGGGTGAAACCGCCGAGCAGGCACGGGGCCACGTTGTCGGGATGACCCTCGATGTCGGCGGCGAGGCGCAGCGCGGCGTCGTCGTCGAGGCGGGCCGCCCCGTCGGTGACCAGCGCGCGGGCCAGCAGCACGCCGGCGACGATCGCCGCGGACGAGGAACCCAGCCCACGGGCCTGCGGGATGCGGTTGACGCACTCCACCGCCAACCCGGGCGGCTGCCCGCCCAGCACGTCGAACGCCGCCCGCATGGCGCGTACGACCAGGTGCCGGTCGTCGGTCGGCAACTCGCCGGCTCCCTGCCCGGCCACGGTCACCGTGACTCCCTCCGCCGTCACCTCGGCGGCCACGTCGTCGTGGAGCGACAGGGCGAGCCCCAGGGCGTCGAACCCCGGCCCCAGATTGGCGCTGGTGGCGGGGACACGGACCCGGACCGGGCCGGAGGTGAAGTTCGTCGGCACCGGCTCATGGTAGGGCCGCGTACCGACGAGACGGGTCTCCGTCCGCCGGATGGGACGGGCCGGACCGGCGTGCAGCACGCTCGTGGGTGGCCCACCGTTCCGTTAGCCTGTCCCGACCTACGGCGGGCGGAGGCAGGGATGCACAACTTCGAATACGTGGCGACGACGATCGCCTTCAGGATGCCCACGGTGCTCGTGCTGCTGGCCGGCCTCGTACTGGCCGCGGCGGCCGGGCGACGACTGACCCGTGGGCCCCGGTTGCTGGCGTTGTTCGGGCTCGGGGTGCTGCTGCTCGGCGAGGTGCTCAGCACCGCCTGGATCGTGCTGCTGCCCCGCGTGTTCACCTCCGACTGGGGGCGGTCGAACTTCCAGCTGGTGAACCTGGCCAACAGCGGGTTGCTGGCCCTGGCGTACGCGCTCGGGTTGGGTCTGCTGATCGCGGCGCTGCTGGCCGGGCGGCGGCCCGGCGGCGCGGCGGCCGGGCCCTTCGGCGGCGCCGCACAGGCCGGGCCCCTCGGCGGCGGCGCGCCCGTGTCGAACGGTTGGTCGGCCCCGGCGACCGGCCCGGGATGGCGGCCGGCGGGCGGCGCCGACGTGCCGGCGCAGCGGGACGAGCGCTCCGTGCCGGACGCGCCGACGGGCACCGGGACGGACCAGCCCTGACGGGCGGGCCGGTCAGGAGGCGGCGCTCGGGGCCGGCTGCCCGGCCGGCTCCGTGAGCGAGAGCCGGCGGGTGGCGATCCGCCAGCCGACCGCGTAGAGCACCGTGACGAGACCGCAGCTGGCCAGCACCACCCGCTCGTCCACCGTGTCCACCACGGCGGCAACCGCGAGCTGGCTGACGGAGATGGCGAGGGTCGCCAGCATCATGTCGGTGGCGAAGATGCGGCCCCGCAGCCGGTCCGGCACCTCGCCCTGAAGGGCGAAGTTCGACATCACCCAGTTGCTGCCGCCCGCGAAGTGGGCGACGAAGACCAGGGCCAGCACCAACGGAAACCAGCGGGCGACCGAGGTGCCGAGGTAGGCCAGCCCGTAGAGGGACATGGACAGCGCCAGCCCGGGCAGCAGCCAGGCCCGGTTGGTGAGCACCCGGCGCATCAGGATCGGCCCGACGAGCGCCCCCGCCCCACGGACCGCGAAGAGCAGCCCGGCGCCGACAGGACCCACGCCGTACACCGCCGCGAGCAGCGGGAACACCGTCAGCACGCCGTTGCCGAGGCCGACCGCCGACTTCACGGTGACCAGCGCCAGCACCCTCGGCCGGTGCGCGATGTAGCCGAGGGCCTCGCGGATCGCCGGCCAGGTCCGCTGCGCCGGCAGGTCCGCGTCGCGGTGCGCCTGCAACGGCCGGCGGATGAACGCGGCCAGGCCCGCGGCGGCCACCAGGCCCACCGCCGCCACCCAGAAGCAGGCGTACGGGCCGACGGCGGCGCTCAACACGCCGCCCAGGGAGGCGCCGACGACGGTCATGGTGCCCCAGGCCGAACCCGCGACGGCGTTGCCGGCGGCCAGTTCGTCGGGGTCGAGCACGTTGGGCAGCGCCGCCTGGGCCGCCGGCGAGTAGAAGGCCTTCGCGACGGCCACCACCCCGATGCCGACCATCGCCAACCAGGCGGTCCCGGCGCTGCGCACCCCGAGCAGCAGCAGTACGCCGAGCAGGGCCGCCACGTTCGACACGATCATGATCTTGCGCCGGTCGAACCGGTCGGCCACGGTGCCCGTGTACGGCAGCAGCAACGCCACGATTCCGGTGTCCACGGCGAGCACCAACGCGCCCCACACACCGCTGCCGGTCAGCTCCGGCAACAGCACCAGCAGCGGCACCATGACGAACCAGTCGGCGCCGAAGACCACCAGCTCGGCGAGGAAGAGATTGCGGAAGCTCCGGTTTCGGACGAGAACCGAGACGGTGGACGGCACGTCCGGCACCCTACCGGGCGGCGTACCGCGGGCCCGCCGGACGGCGGGTACCTGTCCACAACGCGAACGCCCCCGGCGGGCAGTACCCGTCGGGGGCGTTCGCGGACGCGTCGCTACTCGGTCGGTGGCAGCGGGGACTGGCGGCTCTTCGGCAGCCGCAGCACCTCGAACTGGTCGGTGCCGTCCACCAGCGCGCCCGACGGCGTGGGCCGGGACGCCTCGGCGTCGGCGGCCTCCGCGCCGGCGCTGGACGGGGCAGGCGTGGCCGCCACCGGGACCGGCTCGGCGGCGGGCTCACCGCCTACGGTCGGCTCGCCGTCACCCTCCCGGTCGGCCGGGGCCGCCCCGCCGGACCGGCGGGCCCGCCGGGACCGGAACGACTCCTTGGTGTTCTCCGCCATCGCGTAGAGCGTCGGCACCAGGATCAGGGTGAGCAGCGTCGAGCTGAGCAGGCCGCCGATCACCACGATGGCCAGCGGCTTGGAGATGAAGCCGCCCTCCCCGGTGAGGCCGAGGGCCATCGGCAACAGGGCGAAGATGGTGGCTACGGCGGTCATCAGGATCGGCCGCAGCCGGCGCCGGCCGCCCTCGACCACCGCCTCCTGCACCCCCATGCCCTGGGCCCGGTACTGGTTGACCAGATCCAGCAGCACGATCGCGTTGGTCACCACGATGCCGACCAGCATGAGCACGCCGATCAGCGCCGGCACACCCATCGGGGTGCCGGTGGCCAGCAGCAGGCCGATCGCGCCGGTCGCCGCGAACGGGATGGAGATCAGCAGGATCAGCGCCTGGACCAGGCTCCGGAACGTCGCCACCATGATCAGGAAGACGATCGCGATGGCGGCGAGCACGGCCAGGCCCAGATCGGCGAAGGCCTCCTCCTGGTCCGCGCTGACCCCACCGATCTCGAAGCTCGCCCCCTGCACGTCGATGGCGTCCAGCTTCTTCTGCAACTCCTGCGTGATGGCGCCGAGGTTCGAGCCGGTGGCCGTACCGGTGACGGAGACGCTGCGCTCGCCGTCGATCCGGCTCACCTGCTGCGGTCCCTCGGTCTGGGCGACCTCGGCGATGTCGTCGAGCTTCACCGGCCCGACCGGCATGGCGCGCAGCTCCGCCACCGTCATCGGCGGCTTGCCGGCGAACCGCAGCACCACGTCGCGCTGCCCGTCGCCGAGCGTGACCTGCCCCAGGGGCGAGCCCCGGAACGCCTGGGCCACCAGCTGGCCCACGGCGGCCTCGGTGAGCCCGACCCGGCCGGCGGCGACCCGGTCGACGGTTACCTCGACGCGCGGGACCCGCGTGGCGAGGCTGGTGGTGACGTCCTCGACGCCCGCCAGCCCGTCCATCGCCGAGCGGACCTCCTCGGCGGCCCGGGTCAGCGCCTCCGGGTCGGTGCCCTGCACGACCACCTCGATCTGGTTGGCCGCCGCGCCGCCCTGACCGGCGCCGAAGCTGACCTCACCGACGCCCGGGCCGAGCGCGTCGAACTCCCGGCGCAGCTTCTCCCGCATCTGCTTGGCGTCGGTCCCGCCGCCGAGGGTCAGCGACCAGGTGGCGAGGTTGTTGCCGCCACCGCCGAACGGGTTTTCCCCGCCGCCTGCCGTCACCTGGTACGTCTCGACGTCCTCGGTACGCTCCAGCACCGCCTCGACCTGGCGGGCCGCCGCGTCGGTGCCGGCCAGCCCGGTGCCCGCCGGCAGCTCCTGCGTGATGCTCAGGGTGTCCTGCCCGGAGTCGTCGATGAAGTTCGTCTCGAGTTGGCTCGACAGGCCGAAGGTGCCGAGCAGGACGAGCATGCCGAGCCCCAGCGTGATCCACCGGGTGCCCCGCTTACGGGTCGCGAACCCGATCACCGGCAGGTACGCCCGCTGCAACGGGTTGCGCAGCTCCTTCTCCTCCGCCTCCCGGCGCACCACGGCGTCGTCCGGCGCACCGGCGGGGGGCTTCAGGAACCAGTACGCGAGCACCGGGATGACGGTCAGCGAGACCAGCAGCGAGGCGAGCAGGGCCACCGTGACGGTGATCGCGAACGGCGCGAAGAGCTGCCCGACGAAGCCCCCCACCAGCGCGATCGGCGCGAAGACCGCCACGGTGGTGAGGGTGGACGCGGTCACCGCACCGGCCACCTCGCGGACGGCGGTGAGGATCGCCTCCCGCTTCGGCTCGCCGTACTCCAGGTGTCTCTTGATGTTCTCCAGCACGACGATCGAGTCGTCGACCACCCGGCCGACCGCGATGGTGAGCGCGCCGAGGGTGAGCAGGTTGAGCGAGTAGTCGCCGATCCAGAGCGCGATCAGGGCGACCATCACCGACAGCGGGATGGAGACCGCGGTGACCACGGTGGAACGCACCGACAGCAGGAAGACCAGGATGACCACGACGGCCATGACCAGGCCCAGCAGGCCCTCGGTGGTCAGGCTCTCGATCGACTTCTCGACGAACGGCGCCTGGTCGAAGACGACCGTCAGCTCGGCGCCGGAGGTGCCCCGCAGGTCGGCGAGCCGGTCCCGGATCTCGTGGGAGATCTCCACGGCGTTGCCGTCCGGGGAGGCCGTGACCATGATGCCCAGGCTGTCCTTGCCGTTCGTACGGGTGATCGCCGTGGCCGGGGCGAGCTGCTGCTCGACGGTGGCCACGTCGCCGAGGCGGACCGGGACCGTCCCCCGGCCCGTCGCCGGCGCCACCACGACGCCACGCAGGTCGTCCAGGGTGACGAGCCGGGTGCCGACCTGCACCGGCAGCGCGCGGGTGCCGTCGGTCACCGCGCCGGCCGGCACCGTCACGCCGTTGGTCTTCAACGCCGCGCCGAGGGCGGCCGGCTGGAGCTTCGCCGCCGCCAGCTTGGCCGGGTCGGGGGTGACCACCACGACGTCGTCGCGCGCGCCGGTCAGGTCGACCGTACGGACCCCCTCGATCGCCTCCAGCTCCGGCACCACCGTGGCGCGCAGCTTCTCCGCGAGGACGCGCTGGTCGTCACCGCCGGAGGCGGCGAGCACCACGGCCGGCAGGTCGTCGGTGCTGCCCGCGATGACCTGCGGATCGACCCCCTCCGGCAACTGCGCGTCGATCCGGTTGAGCGCGGTCTGCATCTTGTTGACGACGTCGTCCAGGTCGATGCCGAACTCGTACTGGACCTGGACGGTCGCGGATCCCTCGCGGGAGGTCGAGGTGACCTGGTCCAGCCCGGGGATGCCCTGGAGGGCGTTCTCGATGGGCTCGGTGACCTGCGACTCGACCACCTCGGGACCGGCGCCGGGGTAGACCGCCACGATGAACGCGGCGGGGAACTCCAGCGACGGCAGGAGCTGCTGCTTCAGGGACGGTACGGCGAACGCCCCGAACAGCGTGGTCACCACCGCGACGAGGGCGATCAGCCCTCGGTTGGCGAGGCTGAATCTGGCGAGCAGCGACATCGGCGTGACTCACTCCTGAAAAGGCGATTGGCGGGGGTACGAATTCTCCCCCACCGTGCCCGACCGACCCCGGTCGGCCCCTGCCCCCGGTCCGATGCACAGGACTCGCGCCACCGCGCCGCAGCCAGCCCGCCGCCGCAGCCAGACCCGCCGCGGCGCGGATGACCGGCTGCGGCGGTGGTGGCTCAGGCCACGTCCCGCAGGCTCAGGCCAGGTCGAGACAGCGGGCGGCGACCAGGGGGTCGTTGGCGATGGTGATGGGCACGGGCGCGGTGGAGATCGCCCACTCCGGGTCCTTCAGGCCGTGGCCGGTGACCGTGCAGACCACCGTCGAGCCGGCCGGGACCCGACCGGCGGCGGCCTGCTGGAGCAGGCCGGCCACGCTGGCCGCGCTGCCCAGCTCGACGAAGACCCCGACCTCGCGGGCCAGCAGCCGGTACGCGGCCAGGATCTCCCGGTCGGTGACGGCGGCGATCAGGCCCCCCGAGGAGTCCCGGGCGTCCAGCGCCCTGGTCCAGCTCGCCGGGTTGCCGATCCGGATGGCGGTGGCGATCGTGGAGGGCTCGCGGACCACCTCGCCGCTGACGATCGGGGCGGCGCCGGCGGCCTGGAAGCCGTACATCTTCGGGGCGCGGGTGGCGTTGCCGTCCCGCAGTTCCTCCGAGTAGCCCAGCCAGTAGGCGGAGACGTTCCCGGCGTTGCCGACCGGCAGGCAGTGGATGTCGGGGGCCTCGCCCAGCGCCTCGACGATCTCGAACGCGGCCGTCTTCTGGCCGTGCAGCCGGTCGATGTTGACCGAGTTGACCAGGGCGACCGGGTAGTCTTGGGCGAGCTTGGCGGCCAGCGACAGGCAGTCGTCGAAGTTGCCCTGCACCTGGAGCAGCTTCGCCCCGTGCACGAGCGCCTGGGCCAGCTTGCCCAGCGCGATCTTGCCCTGCGGCACGAGCACCGCGCAGGTCAGGCCGGCACGGGCCGCGTACGCCGCCGCGGAGGCGCTGGTGTTGCCGGTGGAGGCGCAGATGATCGCCTTGTTGCCGGCCTCGACCGCCTTGGAGACCGCGAGCGTCATCCCCCGGTCCTTGAACGAGCCGGTCGGGTTGGCGCCCTCCACCTTGAGGTACACGTCACAGCCGAGCCGGGCGGAGAGCACCGGCGCGGGCAGCAGCGGGGTGTTCCCCTCGTGCAGGGTCACGACCGGGGTGGCGTCGGTGACCGGCAGCCGGTCCCGGTACGCGTCGATCAGGCCCCGCCACATGTCGTTCTCCCTCGCCTCTAAGACGTCCCGCCCCGCGCCGGGTACGCCTCCAGCCTGGACCAGCGTCGCCGGGTCGCCGCCGGCGCACCCGCAGTTAACCACCAGGCGAGACGCGCAGGCGCCCGCCCCGCCGAGGCTGTGGGTCAGCCGGTCAGAGCCCGCCCTCGACGCGCAGCACGCTCGCCACCGAGCGGACGATGTCCAGCCCGCGCAGCTCGCGCACGGTGGCGGCGAGCGCCGCGTCCGGCGCGACGTGGGTGACGATGACCAGGTCGGCGTCGTCGCCCCGGCCGGCCGCGCCGCCGCCCGCGGGGCCCTGCCGCACGGTGGCGATCGACACGTCGTGCCGGGCGAACACGCCCGCGACCGCCGCCAGCACGCCCGGCCGGTCGGCCACGTCGAGGCTGATGTGGTAGCGGGTCAGCGCCTCCCCCATCGGCCGCACGGGCAGGTCGGCGTACGCGCTCTCGCTGGCCGACCGCACCCCGGCGAGCCGGTTGCGGGAGACCGCCACGACGTCGCCCAGCACCGCGCTGGCGGTCGGCGCGCCGCCCGCGCCCCGGCCGTAGAACATCAGCGGCCCGGCCGCCTCGGCCTCGACGAAGACGGCGTTGAACGCGTCGCCGACGCTGGCCAGCGGGTGGCTCAGCGGGATCATCGCCGGGTGCACCCGCACGCTGACCGTCTCCCGGCCGGCGGCGTCGGTGCCCCGGGCGGCGATGCAGAGCAGCTTGATCGTGCACCCCATCGCCTTGGCGCTGGCCATGTCGGCGGCGGTGACCTCGGTGATGCCCTCCCGGTGCACGTCGGCCGCGCCCACCCGGGTGTGGAACGCCAGCGAGGCGAGGATGGCCGCCTTCGCCGCCGCGTCGAAGCCCTCCACGTCGGCGGTCGGGTCGGCCTCGGCGTAGCCCAGCTCGGTCGCCTCCTCCAGCGCCTCGGCGAAGCCGGCGCCGGTGGCGTCCATGGCGGAGAGGATGAAGTTGGTGGTGCCGTTGACGATGCCCGTGACCTGGTTGATCCGGTCGCCGTGCAGCGACTCGCGCAGCGGGCGCAGCAGCGGGATCGCCCCCGCGACGGACGCCTCGTAGTAGAGGTCGCCGCCGCCCTCGGCCGCCGCGTCGTGCAGGGCGGCGCCGTCCTCGGCGAGCAGCGCCTTGTTGGCCGTGACCACGCTCTTGCCGGCCCGCAGCGCCTCCACCAGCCAGCCCCGCGCCGGCTCGATGCCGCCGACCACCTCGACGACCACGTCCACGTCGTCGCGCTTGATCAGCCCCAGCGCGTCGGTGGTGAACAGGGTCGGGTCGACCGGCAGGTCGCCCCGGTCGCGGCCGAGACGGCGTACGGCGATGCCGGCGATCTCCAGCGGAGCGCCGATCCGGGCGGCGAGGTCGGCCGCCTGCTCGTGCAGCAGCCGGACCACCTCGCTACCGACCGTGCCGCAGCCGAGCAGCGCCAGGCGCACAGGTGACGTCATCCCACATCCAATGCGAGCAGGTCCTCTTCGGTTTCCCGCCGGACGATCAGCCGCGCCTCGCCGCCGCGTACGGCGACGACCGGGGGGCGGGGCACGTGGTTGTAGTTGCTGGCCATGCTCCGGCAGTAGGCACCGGTGCCGGGCACCGCGACAAGATCTCCGGGCTGCACGTCGGCGGGCAGGAATTCATCCTTCACCACGATGTCCCCGGACTCACAATGCTTTCCCACCACGCGGGCGAGCATCGGCTCGGCGGCCGACGCCCGGGACGCCAGCGTCGCGGAGTAGGACGCGTCGTAGAGGGCCGTACGGATGTTGTCGCTCATCCCGCCGTCGACGCTCACGTACGTCCGGATCCCATCCACGTCCTTGACCGTGCCGACCTCGTAGAGGGTGAACACGGCCGGCCCCACGATCGCCCGGCCCGGCTCGATCGACAGGTGCGGCACCGTCAGCCGCTCGGCGGCGCACTCCGCCTCGACGATCCGGCGCAGCCGCTTCGCCAGGTCCTGCGGGGCGGCCGGATCGTCCTGGGTCGTGTACGCGATGCCGAAGCCACCGCCGAGGTCCAGCTCGGGCAGCTGCACCCCGCGCGCGTCGCGGATCTGCCCCTGGAGGCCGAGCACCCGGCGGGCGGACACCTCGAAGCCGCTGGCGTCGAAGATCTGCGAGCCGATGTGCGAGTGCAGGCCGCGCAGCTCCAGCACGTCGTCGTCGAGCACCCGGAAGGCCGCCTCGGCCGCCGCCCCGCCCGCGAGGGAGAAGCCGAACTTCTGGTCCTCGTGGGCGGTGGCGATGAACTCGTGGGTGTGCGCCTCGACGCCGACCGTGACCCGGATCAGCACCCGGGGGCGCACGCCCCGCTCGCGGGCCAGCGCGGTGAGCCGGTCGATCTCGTCGAACGAGTCGAGGATGATCCGGCCGACCCCGGCGTCGAGCGCCCGGGTCAGCTCGGCCACCGACTTGTTGTTGCCGTGGAAGCCGATCCGCTCGGGCGGCATCCCGGCCGACAGCGCGGTGGCCAGCTCGCCCCCGGTGCACACGTCGAGGTGCAGGCCCTCCTCGGCGATCATCCGGACCACGGCCCGGCAGAGGAACGCCTTGCCGGCGTAGTAGACGTCGACGCCGTCGAACGCGTCGCGGAAGTCGCGGCAGCGCGAGCGCAGGTCGTCCTCGTCGAGGACGTACACCGGGGTGCCGAACTCGGCCGCGATGTCGCGGACGCCGAGCCCGGCCACGGCCAGCACGCCGTCGCCGCCGCGCGTCACGTTGCGCGGCCACAGCGCCGGCACCAGGGCGTTGACGTCGACCGGCGTACGCAGCCACGCCGGTCCCCGGCTGCCGATGTCGCCGTGCAGCGCACCGGCCTCGTGAGCACGCATTACCGCTCGTCCCTTCGCGCCTGCGGGGCTCGCAAGCTCACTCCTCGCGCTCGCATGGGCGAGCTACATCCTTTCCGGGGCCGAGACGCCGAGCAGGCGCAGGCCGTTGGCGATCACGGTGCGGGTCGCGTCGTTGAGCCAGAGCCGGGCCCGGTGCCCGTCGGTGACCTTCTCGTCGCCGCGCGGCAGGATCCGGCAGCTCGGCTCGTCGTAGAACCGGTGGTAGGCGCCGGCCAGCTCCTCCAGGTAGCGGGCCACCCGGTGCGGGCCCCGCAGCTCGGCCGCCGCCGCCACCACGGCGGGGAACTCGGCGAGCGCCTTGAGCAGCTCGTTCTCCTTCTCGTGGCCGAGCAGCTCCGGACGGAACGCCTCGGCGTCGCCCCGGGTCAGCCCCACCTCGGCGGCGTTGCGGCCCACGCTGGCCGTCCGGGCCGCCACGTACTGCACGTAGTAGACCGGGTTGTCGCGGGTGGCCCGGGTCCACAGCTCCACGTCGATGTCGATCGGGGAGTCGCTGGAGTAGCGGGCCAGCGCGTAGCGGGCGGCGTCAACGCCGATGGCGTCGACCAGGTCCTCCAGGGTCACCACGGTGCCGGCCCGCTTGCTCATCCGGACCGGCGCGCCGTCACGGACCAGGTTGACCAGCTGGCCGATCAGGATCTCCAGGCTGCGCTCCGGGTCGTCGCCGAAGCACGCGGCCATCGCCTTCATCCGGCCGATGTAGCCGTGGTGGTCGGCGCCCAGCATGATCACGACCCGGTCGAAGCCCCGCTCCCGCTTGTCCAGGTAGTAGGCGCAGTCGGCGGCGAAGTAGGTCCACTCGCCGTTGGACTTGCGCAGCACCCGGTCCTTGTCGTCGCCGAAGTCGGTGGTGCGCAGCCAGGTCGCGCCGTCGGACTCGAACACCCGGCCCTGCTCGCGCAGCCGCTGCAGCGCCAGGTCCAGCTCGCCCCGGTCGTGCAGGTCCTTCTCGTTGAAGTAGGTGTCGAACTCGACCCCGAAGCCGCGCAGCGAGGACTTGATCTCGGCGAACATGAGCTGCACGCCCTCGACCCGGAAGACCTCCTGGGCGGCGGCGTCGTCCAGCTCCAGCACGTCGGGCCGGATGCCGCGCACGGCGTCGGCGATCTCGTTGATGTACGCCCCGGCGTAGCCGTCCTCGGGGGCCGGCTCACCCTTGGCGGCGGCGAGCAGGGAGCGGGCGAACCGGTCGATCTGGGAGCCCGCGTCGTTGAAGTAGTACTCCGTGCCGACCTCGGCGCCGGTGGCGCGCAGGAGCCGGCTCAGGGCGTCGCCGACGGCCGCCCACCGGACGCCGCCGATGTGCACCGGGCCGGTCGGGTTCGCCGAGACGAACTCCAGGTTCATCCGCTGGCCGGCGAGCCGGTCGCTGCGCCCGTACTCCTCGCCCGCCTCGACGATCACGCGGGCGAGCTGGCCGGCGGCGGCCGCGTCGAGCCGGATGTTGAGGAAGCCCGGACCGGCGATCTCCACGGACTTGACCCCCGGGGCCCGGCCGAGCTGGTCGGCGAGGGCCGTGGCCAGCTCGCGCGGCGCGACGCCCACCTTCTTGCTGAGCTGGAGGGCCAGCGTCGAGGCGTAGTCGCCGTGCTCGGGGTTGCGGGGTCGCTCGACCACCGTCCGCTCCGGCAGAGCGGAGCGATCCAGGCCACGCTCGGTGAAGACGGCGTGGGCTGCGGAGAGGACGACCTCGGCGAGTTCTGCGGGAGTCACCGATCCATGTTATCGGGGGTAGACTCGGCAGCCGCGGCGGCGACCCAGTGTGTGGGACCGGCCCGCCGGATCCCCTGACCGACCGACCTGACGAGGCACGATGAGCATCAGCACACCGGGTGGCAGCCCCGAGCGCCGTCCGTCCGTGGTCAGCACCGGCAAGAAGCCGGCAGCGGGCCGGCCGGCCGCCGGCGCCAAGGCCGGGTCCGGCGGCGCGAAGACCGGCTCCGGCGCCAAGACCGGGTCCGGCAAGCCGACCGGCACCCGCCCCGGCGCCGGGGGCAAGGGCCGCAAGCCCATCGCCCCGGTGAAGGTGAGCCAGGGCCGCTCCTGGGGCCCGATCGCGCTCTTCGTCGCCGTGGGTGTGCTCGCTGTCTCCATCATCGGCTACGGCGCCTGGGCCACGTTCCAGGGCGCCAAGCCGTGGGAGGACCGGGCCGACGCGATCGAGGGCATCGTCAACTACCGCGAGAAGGACAAGGACCTCGTCTCGGGCGGTAACCACAAGGCGGGGCCCATCACCTACACGGTGCTGCCGCCGGTGGCCGGCCCGCACAACGCGGCCTGGCAGAACTGCATGGGCGACGTCTACCCGGCCCAGATCGCCAACGAGCACGCGGTGCACAGCCTGGAGCACGGCACGGTGTGGATCACCTACCGCCCCGACCTGCCGGCCGACCAGGTGACGAAGCTCGCCGACAAGGTGCGGGGCAAGGAGAAGCTGATGCTCAGCCCGTTCGAGGGGCTGGACAAGCCGATCTCGCTCCAGGCGTGGGGCTACCAGCTCAAGGTCGACAACGCCGACGACAGCCGGATCGACGAGTTCATCAAGACGCTGAAGGTCAACGCCTCGATCGAGGGCCCGACCGCGCTGTGCAGCCAGGGCATCACCGCCACCGGCACCACCCCGCGTGACGACGCCCCGCAGATGCCGCAGGGCTGAGGAGAGCGATGAGCATCCCGACCATGACCGAGACCAGCGAGCCGGCCGCCCCGGCTCCGGAGGAGCGGCGGCCGCCGGTTCGCTGGGGCACGGCCGCGCTGGCCCTGGCCGTCGTGGTCGGGCTGCTCCTCGGGTACGCGGGCGGCATGCTGACGCCCCGGCTGACCCGACCCGGTGACGCCTCGGCCGAGGCGGGCTTCGCCCGGGACATGATGACCCACCACGCGCAGGCGGTGGAGATGGGCCTGGTCGCCTTCGACAAGGGCAGCGACCCGGAGGTCCGCAGCATCGGCGGCGACATCGCCACCGCCCAGCAGGGCGAGATCGGCACCATGCACACGTGGTTGCGTTCGTGGGGGCTCGACCCGGCGGGCAGCAAGCCGCCGATGTCCTGGATGTCCGACGGCGCCGGCCTGGTCAAGAACGGGTTGATGCCGGGCATGGCCACTCCCGAGGAGATGGCGAAGCTGCACGCGGCGGAGGGCCGGGAGCTGGACGTCCTCTTCCTGCAACTGATGATCAAGCATCATCTGGGCGGCATTCACATGATCGACGGAATCCTCGAGGTCAGCGACGAGACCGACGTGGTCAGGACCGCGCAGACCATGAAGAACACCCAGCGCAACGACCTCACCAACCTCCAGAACGCACTGCAGCGCCTGGGCGGCTGACCCCGCCCGCCGACCAGCCCGGAAGGCGCCCACGTCGCCTGCCGACACCGCTGCCAACCGAGAGGCCCACGTCGACCGCCGGTCCGATCCGGCTCGACGTGGGCCTCTCGCCGTCGCACGGCAGCCCGGACGGTGGCGGCTGCGGGCGGGTGCGGCCCGGCAGCGCCCGAGGCCCGCAGTGCCCGAGGCCGGCAGCGCGAAGCCGGTAGTGCCCGAAGCCGGCGGTGCCCGAGGCCGGCGATGCCCGAGGCAGGGTGCCCGAGGCCGCTGGTGCCCGAGGCCGGCAGGGCCGAGGCCGGCAGGGCCTCCTGGTCGTCGCGATCCGCCTCGCTGCCGGAGGAGCCCGCCATCTCACCAGTGTCCGTTTTGCGCACTAGAGAACATGATGCGCCTTGCGACCGACTTCGACACTAAGAGTGTTTTCTCCACACATATCGTGACCAGTAGCGATTCGGGCTCGTTGCGCAGGACGTGGGGGTTGCACTGAGAGACGCACGGCGTTCGGTCACCAGCTGGTGCCGGCGCCACACCATCGGCGGTGACGGGGCGGTGGCAGCCGTCCGTCGCGGACAGCGGCAGGGCGAGCCGGGAACGCTCAGCCGCGAACAGGAGCTAGAACTCATCGACGTCCTGCGGGGCGTCTACCCCGACGAGCTGGGCCTGGGCGAGGAGCTGTGGACGCGGCAGAGCCTGCACGCCCTCATCCAGCGCCGCTTCGAGGCGTCCATGGACGCCGGGGCGGTCGGGGCGTACCTGCGGGCCTGGGGGCTGGGCCCACGGGAGCCCCGGGAGCGCGCCTGCGGCCTCTGCGTCGGCGCGGTGGAACGCTGGGTCCGCAGCGACTACCCGATCATCACCCGGGCGGCCCAGGAGCACCTCGCCGATGTCTACTGGATCGGCCGGGTACGCCTGCGCGGCACGATGCCGGCGGCGGACGTCATCTCCGCCGTCTCGGCGCGCGGCCGGGTGCGCTTCATGATCACCACACCGTCGGTCGATCCGCCGCTCCCCCGCGACTTCGTACTGCGGCTCAGCGGCGAGGAGCAGCGGACCGTGCACCTGATCGTGGACGGCTCCTGGCCCCGCAACGAGTGGCCCCGGCGCCTGCCCCGGCGTATCGTGCTGCACCCGCTGCCCAGCTGCGGTCGCGCCGTCGCCGCCTGACCGCTCCCGCCCGGGTGACCACACCACGTCCCCGGGCACCGGAACGCACCGGACGGCTCCGAAGGCGGGCTACCAGCATCCGGCAGTCCCGAGGCGGCCAACGGCCCCGGCGGCCCTCGTCCCAGGCCCGAACGAGGGCACGCACCGGGCGGCCCCGTCGTGCCGGCCGGCACAGTCGTCGGTGTGGCCGCCGATCACATCGGCGAGTGGAACGTCAGGGGTGCATCCGGCGCCCGGAGACAACCGTGAGGTTCCACTCGTTGCCAGCCGAGCGCCTTCTCCTGGCGGCGGTAGGCGCAGGTGGAACGGGCAGGGGCGACACGAGGGCGAGGACCGGATACCGATTCGGCGTTCCGGGGAGGCGTTTGCTAGTCTTCTCCAGTCGCTGAGCCCCCGTAGCTCAGGGGATAGAGCACCGCCCTCCGGAGGCGGGGGCGCAGGTTCGAATCCTGCCGGGGGCACACACAACAAAACATGCGCCACCTACGCTAAGGCCACTGACCAGCAACAACACCGGTCAGTGGCCTTCATCGTCGGTCCGGCCCGCATCCGACCGTCACCCGCTCTCCCCGGCCCGCAGCTTCAGACTTCGCAGCACGTGGCACGACCGCCTCGGCCCGCAGCTTCAGGTTCGCGGCACGAGGACGACGGCCTCCGTCCGCAGCACGGGGGTGGACACCGTGACCGACCGAGGCATCGCCGCCGCCGTCTGATGACCCGGGTCACAGCCCTTGCCTCTGACGCCAACGTCAGGTCCTAGCGTCGTTTTCGCGAGGCCGGCCACACCGGGTGGGCGGTCACCGCGTGGAGGAACACGATGCAGTACCCCGATTTCACCGCGTTGCGGATCACCGATGCCGACGGCGTCGCCTGGGTGACCCTGTCCCACCCGCCACTGAACCTGCTCGACGCGACACTGGTGCCCGAACTGAAGCGTTTCGTGCGTGCCGTCGGCGATGACACCGACGTGCGGGTCGTCGTCGTGCAGAGCGACGTACCGGAGTTCTTCTCCGCCCACGTCGACGCGCGTTTCGCCGCCGACCCCGCCGGGTTCATGGCCCTGGGCGCCGACGACACGGGCACTGCGCAGCTCAACCCGATGCAGCACCTGATGCTGTCGATCCGGTCCCTGCCGCAGGTGACGATCGCGAAGCTGTCCGGACGGCTCCGCGGGGGCGGCAACGAACTCGCCACCGCCATGGACATGCGTTTCGCCGCCGCCGGACGCACCTGGATGTCGCAGTTGGAGACCCGGCTGGGCATCATTCCCGGTGGTGGCGGCACCCAGCTGCTGTCCTCGCTGATCGGCCGGCCGCGCGCGCTGGAGGCGATCCTGGGCGCCGGGCTGTACGACACCGACACCGCCGAGCGCTACGGCTGGATCAACCGGGCCGTTCCCGCCGGCGAACTCGACGCCTTCGTCGCCGACCTGGCCCGACGCATAGCCGCACTCACCCCGCAGCAGATCGCCGCCGCGAAAGCCGCGGTGAACGCCGCGACCGGCGGCGACCGGCTCGAGGAGGGCCTGACCCGCGAGGCGCAAGCCCTCGGCCTCGTGTACCCCTCACCGCAGGCGGCACTCGACCGCACCGCCCGCTACCTCGACGCCGGGATGCAGACCCGGGCGGGCGAGCTGGACCTCGAAGCCGTCATGGACCGCGCCGCCTGAACCCGGCTCCAGCCCCGGCGGGCTCCGTCCCCACCGGAGCCCGCAGCGGACCGCCCGCGGTCGCCAGGACTCCGCCTCGGCGACCTCACCGCGGCGGCCGGCCGTCGATGGCGCCGTCCGGCCGACGTAGCGCCTTCAGCGCCCCAACCAGCTCGGGCCGCCACTGGGCGTGCACCGCTGACGCCTGTAGCCGGACGTAGGCTGACCCGGCCGGGACCTGATCAGCCACGAGGAGGACATCGTGCGCATCGGCGAGCTGGCCGCCGTGTCCGGGGTGAGCGTGCGCGCCTTGCGCTACTACGAGGAGCAGCGCATCCTCGCCGCCCACCGCAGCCCCAGCGGGCAACGGCACTACCCCGCCACCGCCGTCGACCGCGTCCGGCTCATCCAGCAGCTGTACGCCGCCGGGCTGTCCAGCACCGCCATCCGTGACCTGCTGCCCTGCGTGGACACCGGGATCAGCACCCCCGAGTCGCTGGCCCGCCTCGTCACCGAACACGACCGCATCAGCCGCCAGATCGTCGACCTCATCGACACCCGGGACCGGCTGCAAGCAGTCATCGACGAGGCGCTCGCGTCCCGCGCAAGCGAGCCGGACGCGCTCACGCGGTGACGGCCGCAGGGCGGGTCATGCAGGACGCCGGGCGTCCACCCGTTCGCTCGTCCGCGTCAGGTCCGAGGCGCCGTCGCCCAGCGCAGCAGCGCGGTGAACGCCAACGCTGCCGTCACCGCCCCGCCCACCAGGCGCACCCGGTGCCCGGCGACGAACTCGGCCGCGACCTGGCGCAGGTACTCCGGGGAGTGCGTGCCGACCGGGTCGACGAACATGATCTCGTTGCGCGGCCAGAAGAAGAACACCGAGAACAGGAACTCGCAGGCGACGAAGACCACGGCCGCGCCGGCGATCCACCAGCGCAGCCGGCGGTCGCGCCAGGTGAGCACCGCCGCCACGAGACTGGCGAGCACGACGGTCGCGCCGAGCGGCGGGAAGTAGTCGCTCGGGCCGCCCGCTACCAGGAACTCGCGGGCGCGGTCCAGCGACGCCGGCGGGTCCCCGAAGATGTTCGGGTAGAGCATCACCGTTTCGGCGGCGACGCCGCCGAACGACATCATGGCCGCCCATACGAGAGCGACGAGCACCGCCCAGGTCAACCTGCTGCGGGTCATGGTTCCTCCTGCCGATCCGCCGACGCCGTCCGCCGCCGGGTCGTCCCGACGCCGTCCGCCGGGTCGTCGTCGACGCTAGGTCGGCCGCCGTCGCCCGTCTGCCGCCCGGGAGCGCCATGACGGCGTCGCCTCCGGGCGTACGGCGGCACGGATCGGTCGCCCGTCCGCGCAGTCGGGGATCGCTCCCCGCCGTAGCGCGGGATGGTCGACAGCAGCAGGAAGGGCGGCGAGCAGGGTCGGCGCGGCGCGGCTGGTGGGCGTACGTCAGCCGGCGGCGCGGCGGGCGCGGGCCCGGCGCTTGCCCTCGTGCATGGCCTGCACCCGGGCGATCGGGATGGTGTGCCCCTCCGCGACCAGGTCCGCCGGGAGCCGCTGCGGCGCGGGCAGCCGCTCGGTCCACGGGTCGCGGTCGGCGACCAGCGCCGGGACGGTACGGATCGTGAAGTCGGCCGGGGTGACGTCGCCCAGGTCGGCCCAGTCGACCGGGAAGGAGACCGGCACGCCCGGCCGCAGCCGGGGGCTGTAGGCGGCCACCACGGTCGCCCCGCCGGCGCGGGTCGAGTCGACGAACACCTTGCCGCCCCGGTCCTCGCGGATGAAGGCGGTGGTGGCCAGCGCCGGGTCGAGCCGTTCGGCGCGGGCCGCCACCGCCCGCGTCGCGGCGGCCATGTCCTCGACCGTGGCGCCCCGCGCCACCGGCACGAAGACGTGCACGCCCTTGGCCCCGCTGGTCTTGACCGCCCCGGTGAGCCCGGCGTCGGCGAGCGCCTGCCGGACCAGCAGGGCGGCGGCGACCGCCAGCGCGAACGAGTCCCCCTCCGGCGGGTCGAGGTCGAGCACCAGGTGGGTGGGGCGGTGCAGGTCCTCGACGGTGGCGAGGGTGGGGTGGTACTCGACGGCGCGCTGGTTGGCGAACCAGAGCAGGGTGCGCCGGTCGTCGCAGAGCGCGTACGAGATCTCGCGGTGCGACGCCTCGGCCCAGACCGGCGTGCGGGCCACCCAGTCCGGGGTGTACTTCGGCAGGTTCTTCTGCATGAACGGCGGCTGCCCCGGCCGGACGCGGATCACCGACAGCGGCCGGCCGCGCAGCTGCGGCAGGATCCGCTCGTGCACGGCGTCGAGGTAGTCGACCAGGTCCCGCTTGGTCGCGCCGGCGGTGTCGGACAGCGGCTGGTCGAGGTTGGTCAGCGACACCCCGTCCCGGCTTTCGTCAGCGCCACTCATCCGACCACCTTCGCGGGCCGGAGGCCGGCGGTCAACCGGACGCGGCGGGGTGAACACGCCCGGTGTCGACTGACCGGCCCCCTTCAGCGTCGACCACCCAGGTCAGGCCGGTCGCGGCGACTCTGTGACCATGGGGGCAGAGCGAGGGAGGCACCTTCATGGCCCAGGGGAACGGCGAGGCGACCGCCGGCCGGGCGGCGCGGGCGTGCGGGGCGGTCGCACCCGGTCAGGCCGAGGCGTGCACCGTCCGCGAGGTGCTGGACCGGGTGGGCGGCAAGTGGAGCATCGGCATCCTGGTCGCCGCCTCCCGGGGCCCGGTGCGCTTCACCGAGCTGGAGCGCCGCGTGGAGGGCATCAGCCGCCGGATGCTCACCCTGACCCTGCGTAACCTGGAGCGCGACGGGCTGCTGCGCCGTACGGTCCATCCGACCGTCCCGCCGAAGGTGGAGTACACGGCCACGCCGATGGCGCTGGAGCTCTACGAGTCGCTGGTCGCCCTGACCCGTTGGGCGGAACGGCACCGGAGCGCGATCGCCGACGCCCGGGCCGCGTACGACCGGGCACACGGCGCGGCCGACCAGGCGGGCGGGACTCCCGCCCGAACCGGCGACGGCCTCGTCGGACGGCCGGCGGAGCCGTAAACCTCGGCCGTCTGTGGGAAACGCCACGTCACTCATCTGACCGATCGGTCAGGGTCTGACCGATCGGTCAGGCATGCTGGTCGGGGAGGTGGACCGGCATGGCGCGGATGGTTCCGGAGACGCACGACGAGATCCTTGCGGCGGCGGCTCGACGGTTCGCGACGACCGGTTACCGGGGCACCTCGTTGCAGGACATCGCCCGCGAGGTCGGCTGTTCCAAGGCGGCGGTGCTCTACCACTTCGCCAACAAGGAGGCCATCCTCACCGAGCTGATGGCCCCGGCGATCGGCGTCCTCCACGCGCTCGACGAGCGGATCCGCGCGCATCGCGGCGCGACCGCCCAACGGGTCGCCGCCGAGGGCTTCGTCGACCTCGCGGTCCGCTTCCGGCGCGAGATCGCCCTGCTCCGGGGTGAGTTCCCGGAGCTGCTCCAGCAGCCCGCCTTCGCGCACATCCAGCGGATCTCCGAGCGGCTGGTCGACGCGCTCGCCGGGCACCCGGAACGCCCGTCGGCCCGGATCGCCGCGCTCGTGCTGCTCGCCGGCATCTCCGAGACCTGCGGGGAGTTCGGCGACGTGCCCGACGAGGAGTTGCGCGCCGCCCTGCTGGCACTCGCCCGGCGGGCGCTGGAGCCCGTCGACTGATCTGTTTCCACCCATTCCACGACCGAGGACAAGGAACTCATGGCCACCCTCCTCTACCGGCTCGGCCGGGGCTCGATGCGCCGGCGGCGACTCGTCGCGGCCATCTGGCTCGTCGTACTCGTCGGTCTCGGCCTCGCCGCCGGGACCCTGCGCGGCCAGTTGGCCGACAACTTCACCATGCCGGGCACCGAGTCGCAGCGCGCCCTGGACTTGCTCGCCGAGCAGTTCCCGGCGGCCAGCGGCGCGACCGGCACGATCGCGGTCAAGGCCCCGGCCGACGGCGCGCTCGCCAGCCCGGAGGGGCAGGCCGTGGTGAAGGAGCTCATCCAGGAGGCCGGGACGCTGCCCGGCGTGGTCGGCGCCGTCGACCCGTTCCAGGTGGGAGCGGTCTCCCCGGAAGGCCGGTACGCGCTGATCCAGGTCCAGTTCGCCACGGGCGCCGACGAGGTGACCGACGACCAGCGTGACGCGTACGAGAAGGTCGGCGAGCGCGTCGAGGCCCAGGGTTGGGAGGTCGCGCCCGGCGGCGAGGTGCTCAGCAGCGTGCCGGAGGTCGGCTCCACCGAGGTGATCGGTGTGGCGGTCGCCGCGCTCGTCCTGGTGGTCACGTTCGGCTCGCTCGTGGCGGCCGGGATGACCATGCTCAACGCGCTGATCGGCGTGGGCGTCGGCATGGCGGGCCTGTTCACCATCAGCAGCGTGGTCGACCTGAGCACCACCGCGCCGATCCTCGCCCTGATGCTGGGCCTCGCGGTCGGCATCGACTACTCGCTCTTCATCACCTCCCGCTACCGGCAGAACCTGCTGGAGGGGCTGTCGCCGGACGAGGCGGTGGGCCGGGCCGTGGGCACGGCCGGGTCGGCCGTGGTCTTCGCCGGCGCCACCGTGGTCATCGCGCTGGCCGGGCTGGCCGTCGTGAACATCCCGTTCCTCACGGTGATGGGTCTGGCCGCCGCCGCCACGGTCACCGTCGCGGTGCTGGTCGCGATCACGCTCCAGCCGGCGCTGCTCGGCTTCGCCGGCCGCCGGGTGCTGCCCCGCAAGCTGCGCACCACCGTGCCGGCCGGGGACGGGGCGGTCGACGCCGCCGCTCCGGTGACCCCGCCCGCCGAGGACCGTTCGGGCTTCGGGTTCCGCTGGGCGCGTCTCGCCACCCGGTTCCGGGTGCCGGTCATCCTGGTCGGGGTGCTCGGGCTGGGGCTGCTCGCCCTGCCCACGCCGGACATGCGGCTGTCGCTGCCCGACGCCGGCACCGCGCCGGTCGGCTCGCCGGCCCGGGAGTCGAACGATCTCATCGTCGAGGGCTTCGGACCGGGCTTCACCGGCCGGCTCGCGGTGGTGGTCGCCGGGGACGACCCGCAGGAGACCGCGGCCGCCATCCCGCAGGTCACCGCGCTGGTCCAGCGCACCGAGAACGTCCTCGCGGTGGCTCCGCCGCAGCTCAGCCCGGACGGCCGTACCGCGCTGCTCGGGGTGGTGCCGAAGACGGGTCCGACCGACGAGGCCACCGAGACGCTCGTCAACGACGTACGCGCGGCGGTGGGCGACTTCCGCGACGTCGACGTGCTGCTGACCGGGGCGACCGCGATCGGCATCGACGTCTCCGAGAAGCTCTCCGACGCCCTGCCGGTGTACCTGCTGCTGGTGGTGGGGCTCTCGGTGCTGCTGCTGATGCTGGTCTTCCGTTCGGTGCTGGTGCCGGTCAAGGCCGCGCTGGGCTTCCTGCTCACGGTCGCCGCCACGTTCGGCATCACCGTGGCGGTGTTCCAGCAGGGCCACCTCGCCGACCTGGTCGGCCTGGACACGCCCGGCCCGCTGGTCAGCTTCCTGCCCATCCTGCTGATCGGCATCCTGTTCGGCCTGGCGATGGACTACGAGGTGTTCCTGGTCTCCCGGATGCGGGAGGACTTCGTGCACGGCGACACCGCGCAGCAGGCGACCATCAACGGCATGGGGCACGGCGCCCGGGTGGTCACCGCCGCCGCGCTGATCATGATCTCGGTGTTCGGCGGCTTCGTCTTCCTCGACGACCCGGTCATCAAGTCGATGGGCTTCGCGCTCGCCATCGGCGTCGCCATCGACGCGTTCGTGGTCCGGATGACCATCGTGCCGGCCGTGATGTCGCTGCTCGACAAGCGCGCCTGGTGGCTGCCGCGTTGGCTGGACAAGATCCTGCCCAACGTCGACATCGAGGGCGAGGGCCTGCGCGCCCACCTGGACGAGAAGGCCCCGGCCCGCGCCTGACCCGCCTGGGTCGATCATGCAGTTGTGGTGCCCCGCACAACCGGCGAAGCCGGCTGGAACGGGCACCACAACTGCATGATCAGCGGGAGCGGGAGGGGTCAGACCCCGGCCGGGTAGGTCTCCATCTCGCCCGGGGTGCTCAGGGCGGGGAGGGGGTGCAGGGCCGTCGTCTCGTCGCACCAGACGAAGGCGTCGTAGCGCTCCCCCAGGCGGGTCGGCACGTAGTTGCCCCACGCCTCGAAGGACGGGTCGTAGACCACCCCGATCGCCCGGTGGTCGGCGGGTCCGGTGACCCAGCCGGGCTGGTCGTCGCCGCCGAAGACGAGCACCGCCCGCTCGGGCATCAGCTCGTGCAGCCGGTGTTCCACCGATCCGGGGCGGGCCGGCGGCACGATCATCGCCTCGGCCGGCGAGCCCCAGCGCGGCGCGGCGATTGTCGTGCCCCGGTAGCCGCCGAAGCCGACCAGGACCACCTGGTCGGCCCCGTGCCGCTCGCGGGCCAACTGGCCGACGTTGACCATCCCGTCGGCGGCCATGTCGGTGGCGCGGGCGTCGCCGACGTGCGTGTTGTGCGCCCAGACGATGCCCCGCGCGCCCGGGCCGTAGCGCTCCAGCAGCCGGTCCAGGGTGTCCGCCATGTGCGTGTCCCGGATGTTCCACGACTCCGGCCCGCCGCGCACCATCGCCCGGTAGTAGCGCTCCGCGCCGGCCACCACCTCCGCGTTCTGCCAGGCCGAGAAGCTGTCCGGGCCGTCCCCGGCGGCCTGTTCGCGGGTACGCGCCAGCAGCCGTACGACCTCCTCCTCGCAGCGGGCGGAGACGAACCGGCTCGCCGCGCCGTACTCCTCGATCCGCTTGCCGTACGGCTCGAAGCAGCGGTACGCCTCCTGCGCCGCTTCCAGCGAGCCCGGGTCCTCCTCGCCGAGGTAGTCGAAGATCGCCTGCATGGACTCCCAGAGGCTGTAGACGTCCAGGCCGTGGAAGCCGGCCCGGGCGTCCTCGGGCCGCTCCACGTTCCACGCCCGCAGCCAGGAGCAGAAGCGGGCCACCTCGGCGTTCGCCCACATCCAGGTCGGCCAGCGCTCGAAGCGTTCCAGCGCGGTACGCGGGTCGGCGGCCCCGCCCGGGGCGGCGGTCACCGAGCGGTGCACCCGGTCGCAGTCGGGCCAGTCCCCCTCCACGGCCACGAACGAGAACCCGCACTCGGAGATCAGCCGGCGGGTGAGCTGTTCGCGCAGCCGGTAGTAGTCGTAGCTGCCGTGCGTCGCCTCGCCGATCATCACGATCCGGGCGTCCCGGACGCGCTCCAGCAACGGGTCGAAGTCGCTCGGCGCGCCGAGCCGCTGAACCAGCATGCGGGCGGCTACCCGGCGCGCCGCCGGGCAAACCGATCACGCCCCGGCCACGGCCGACGCCCGGTGGCGGTGATCTCGTGCCGCGCACCCGGTCGTCCGGCGCCGGGAGCACGCACGGCGCGGAGCGGGGCGGAAACCGTGTGCCGGCGGGCTGAGCGGGTAGCCCGCCGGCATGACCGTCACCGGCGCGCAGTTGCAGGAGTACCTGGCCGGGCTCGACTATCCGGTCTCCCGGGAGGACCTGGTCCGCTGGGCCCAGGAGAACGGGGTGAGCACGGAGATGCTCCAGACGCTGCGGGCCCTGCCGGCGGAGGAGTTCGACTCCCCCGCCGAGCTGGGCGAGGCCCTGAACACGCTGGCCTGAGCCGGGCCCGGCTCACCCCACGTGGTCCCACCGGCCGCCTGCCCACCACTGGCGCGCGGCGGCAGACGCGGCACGACGACCGGTCAGCGGGCGTGCAGCAGCCGGAACAGCACCAGCCACTGCTCGGGCCAGACGTGCCCGACCGGGATGGTCGGGTCGAGCCGGGTCGCCCGCAGCGCCGCCGACAGCCGCGCCCGCGGGTGGTGCCGGGCGAGCGAGGCCGCGAGCGAGCCGCCGACCCCGTCGAAGCCGATCTCCACCATCCGGCGATACGCGGGCAGCGCCGCCGCGGCCAGCAGCGGCTCCGGTCGCCGCTCGACGCGCAGGATGCCGGCGTCCACCCTCGGCACCGGGCGGAACGCCGTACGGGGCACCCGCCCGGCGAGCCGCCAACCGTACTCCGGCCAGGTCAGCACGGTCAGCCTGGTCCACCGGCCGTAGTCGCCGCTGCGGCGGCGGGCGTACTCGAGCTGGGTGAGCAGGGTGGCCGCGCGCAGGCCGGGCGCGGACAGGCACCAGCGCACCACGGCCGAGGTCAGCGACCAGGGAATGTTGCCGACCACGTCGAACTCCTCGGGCGGCGGCGCGGCGGTGAGGAAGTCGGCCTGCCGGTGCGTCACGTTCGGCAGGGCCGCGCAGACGCGGGCCAGCTCCGCACCGGCGGCCGGGTCCACCTCGTACGCCGTCAGGTGCCGGCAGCGGGCGGCGAGCGGCCGGGTGAGCTGGCCCCGGCCGGCGCCCACCTCCAGCAGGAGTCGGTCGGGCCGGGGGCGGGCGGCGTGCACCAGCCGGGCGATCGCGGCCGGGTCGGCGAGGAAGTTCTGGGACAGTACGCGACGGGACCGGTCGCGTTCGGTTGCTCGGGTACGGCGGGGCGCCACGGGTCGTCGTCCTGTCTGTCGCCGTGCGGCGACGGAGCGGACAGGCAGCCGGGAACGGGGGCCTGTCCGGAGAGTTCAGGGGACTCGGACGGCCCTGTGCGTGGCGCGGAAGCGGGATCGGCGGCGCACGGCGGAGCGCCACGCGAGGTGCGGGCGGCACCTGCCCGGGACGGTGCCCGGGGGGCGTGGCGGGACGGCGCGGCGCCCGGGCTCGCCGGGCGGTGGCGTCGTCTGTGCGGTGCGGGTCAGTCGCGGATCGCGCCGGACAGGGCCGGACGCCGGACTCGCGGGCGGGCCACCAGCAGCGGCCCGAGTGCGGCCGGCGTGCCGACCGCCTCGATCAGAGCGTGCGCGAACATGCCGCGACCCTAGCCACGCCCCCGCCGGAAGGCGACCGCTTTTCCGCCTCGTCGGCGGGTCAGCCCGACAGGTCGACGGTGCGGCCCTCGGCGCGGGCGGTCTCGGCGGCGGCGAGCACGGCGACGACCTCGCGGCCGAAGCGCACGTCGCAGTGGTGGTCGCGGGTGCCCGACCCGATCTCCTCCAGCAACTGGTCGACCGCCACCCCGAACGCGGTCGCCGAGTCACCCTCGCCGGCCGGAACGGTCTCGACGCCGTTCTCGCCGTAGAAGACGAACTCCCGGCTCACCGCCTCCGGCGGGGCGTCCAGGGTCAGCGAGACGGTGCTGGTCGCGCCCCCGTCGTGGGTGAGCAGCAGGTGGACTAGCCCGCGCGGCCCGTCCATCGCGGCGACGCGGGTGACCCGGCCGAGCACCGGCAGGAGGAGCGACAGCGCGTGCGGCCCGACGTCCCACAGCGCGCCGTGCTCCCGGCGCCAGGGCGAGGCGCCGTACGGGCTGCCCGGCTGGAAGATGGACCCGAACCGGACCGCCTTGGCGGTGTGCCACCCGCCGACGGCGGCCGTCGAGGCGAGGAAGGCGGCCACGTCGGGCTGGTAGCGGCCGGTGAAGAAGACCACCGAGGCGACGCCCGCCGCCTGCGCGGCGTCGACCACCCGGTCGGCGTCGGCCACGCTCAAGGCGAGCGGCTTGTCCAGCAGCAGGTGCCGGCCGGCGGTGGCCGCGCGGACCGCGATGTCGGCCTGGACGTCCGGCGGGAGGGCCACGGTGACCGCGTCGCAGGCGTCGACGAGCGCGTCGACGTCGTCGAACGCCGGCACCCCGTAGCGCTCGGCCAGGGCCGCCGCCTTGCGCGGGTACCGGCCCCAGACGCCGGCGAACGCGACCCCGGGGTGCGTGTCCAGCGCCCCGCCGTGCGTCTCGGCTGCCCAGTGACCGGTGCCGAACAACCCGAACCGCACCACGAGAACCTCCACCCGTCGTCGTCCCACCACGGTACCCGCGGCCGGTACCCACGCCGGGGGCCGTGTCGGAAGTCGTCGCGGCGTCCCGCCCCGGTCCACCACCGGTGTCGGGTCCGGGGTGGACGCGGCACCGGTGGCGGACCGCCGCTCGTCTACGCCTCAGGCCCCCAGGGCGGCGGTCAACCGGGTCGCGGCGAGCTGTGCCGCGTCGGTGCGTACGACGGCGGCGAACGCGCGGGCACGGGCGGCCACCTCGGGGCGCAGCGCGGCGCCGAGCGCCTCGGTCAGCGACTCGACGGTCGGCACCGCGCCGGGGTGTGCGGTGCCGATGCCGAGCGCGGACACCCGCCGCGCGAAGTAGTGCTGGTCGTAGACCTGCGGTATGACGACCTGCGGCGTGCCGGCCCGCGCGGCGGTGGTCGTGGTGCCCGAGCCGCCGTGGTGGACCACTGCGGCCACCTCCTTGAACAGCGCCTGCTGGTTGACCTCGCCGACGACCAGACAGTCGGACGCCCGGTCAGTCCGCGACAATGGCGCCCAGCCCCTGGAGACGACCAACCGGCAGCCGACCGCGCGTACCGCCTGGACAGCCGTCTCCAGCAGTCCCGGTGGCGCGGCGACGCTGCCGAATCCGACGTAGACGCACGGTCCGCCGGCGTCCAGGAAGGCCCTCAGCTCGGCGGGCAGCGGCCGCTCGTCCGGCAGGAGCCAGGCGCCCGGCTGGTAGACGGCCGTGTCGGCGGCGTCCGGCCAGGGTGCCAGCGTCGGATCCGTGGCCAGCCACGGCTGGTCGGTGTGGATGTGGTCGCTGACGTCGTCGACCGGGACCAGTCCCACCGCCGACCGCAGTGCGTTGAGCGGCACGCCGAAGGTGTCGTTGACGTGCCGCAGGTTGGCGGCCCACAGTTCGCCGTTGTCGGCCGACTCGGGTGCCGGTCTCTCCCCGAGGAGGGGCAGCGGCAGCGGCGGATGGTGCGGTGAGGGAAGGGCCGCCGGGCAGAGCGCCGCGTAGACGTACGGGATGCCCCGCTTCTCCGCGACCGTGCGGGCGGCGACCTGGAGGCCGGTCGACGCGACGAGGACGTCGCAGTCCCGGGCCGCCGCCGACAGCACCTCGTACTGGATGCCGATGGAGGACTCGGCCAACTTGCGGACCTGTGCGGGCGAGGGCCGGGGCACGGCGGCGCGCGGCCCGGGCGCCGCCGACCTGCGCCAGGGCGGGCCGACGGGCACGAAGGGGATCTTGAAGGTACTCACCCAGCGGGCGAAGTCCGGCGGGGCGCAGAGGCGCACGTGCAGGCCGAGAGCCTTCAACCGCGACGCCAGCGCCACCAGTGGTTGGACATCACCCCGCGACCCGAGAGTCGACAGCAGTACGCGCATGTGCTCGCCTTTCCGTCTCTAGCCGCGGATCCGGGCGCGGTGGAACGGGCCCGACACCCTTGTCGGGCCCGGCTGCACCGTCGATCCGCTATCCCCGCGTCGGGGTGCGCCCCGGCGCCAGTGCCGTGGGTCGCGTCCGGGCGGCGGTCTGTGCGGGCATCCGGCGCACGGCACGGGGCACCGGCCGGCGGGCCCGCAGGGTCAACACGTGGCCGAGCCCTTCGACGGCGCGCAGTTCAGCCGTGCACTGGGCGGCCTGCGCCTGGCGCAGGTAGTCCAGCGTCTGTGGGTCGGCGGCGCACATCCCCGGCGTCGAGTCGGCGGTGGCGACCAGGTGCACCTCACCACTCAGCGCCAGCGAGGCGGAGATGAACTGGCAGAGCTCCGGCCACAGCAGGTACCGCCAGAAGTCGACGCTGACCACCGCGTCCAGGCTGCCCGGCGGCATGGGTGGGGCGAGGCCGAGCAGGTGGAAGTTGGCCGGCCCGATGGGTGCGGCGTAGTCGAAGGTCGGCGCCGAGGCCGGCAGCCCCGACTCGGCGCGGCCGGTGCCGATCCAGAGGGTCCGGGGCCCCCGCAACTGGCCGCCGAGCCGGGCGGCGGCGGGCCCGATGGCACAGGCCGACTGCTCGACGCACTCGTCGACGAGGGCCCGGTAGTGCAGGATCCGCCGGATCGCCTCGTATCCCATGACGGCGCTGAGGAGTTCCCACTCGATGCAGGGATAGAGCTTGGCGGCCTGCTGGAAGTTGGCCTTCAACTCCATGAAGTCGCGGTTGATGTTCTTGTAGTGCGGCAGGTGGACGACCCGGGCCTCGTCGTCGTAGCCGAAGTTGACGCCGCCCGGCAGGCTCCGGTCCACGCGGTAGAACAGCTCGACGTCCTCCATGCCGTAGCTCAGCCCGAACGCCTCGCGGTAGCCACCGACCTGTGTGAAGAGCGAACGGGAGAGCGAGACGTTGTGCGTGTAGGCGATCACCCAGCCGGCCCGGAGCCAGTCGCCGCCGTCGTCCGGAAGCCCCGTCCCGAACCGCAGGTCGCCGCCGCGCGGGAAGGCGCGCGCGATCGAGTCCGACTCTCCGGCCAGCACGGCGGGCAGGTCTGCCAGCCCGATCTCGTCCCGCCGACCGATCAGCACCGCCGCGCTGCCGGGGGTGCCGTGCCACGTCAGGTGCCGCTCCAGCAGTTCGGGCACGGCCCACGAGTCGGCGTCAAGGAAGACCAGAAGGGGCGCGGCGGCTCGCCGCACCCCTTCGTTGCGGGCGACCGAGCGACCCCTGCGTTCGGCGAGCTCCAGTACGCGCAGGCGCAGGCCGGCACCTTCGACGAGGGCCTCCGCGTATCCGTCGGGCGAGCCACCGTCCCGGACCACGATCACCTCGAAGCGTTCCGGCGACAGCGTCTGTCGGGTCAGTGCCTTGAGGGTCAGCGCGAGGCACTGCGGATCCTGGTAGGTCGGGATCACCACGCTCAGCGCCGGGGGAATGGTGGGCAACGACATGGTGGTCCTCTCCGTCAGACGAACGTGCCGTCGGAGTCGCGTGACGTCATCAGAGACTAACGCTGCGCAACCGTGCCCCTGCTCGCGAATAGGGGTCGATAGGGGTTCGACCGTCCTTTCGCGACAGTCAACCCCTCGGCCGGACCCGCATCCGCCCCGCCGGGCGCCGGGCGCCAGGCGTCGGATCGGACCGGGCGCCGGACGGCTCGCGGGTGACGGAGCGCTGCGGCGGGGCGGCGGGTGACGGGGTGTACTACGTGGGTTAGTAGGCTGTGCCGGTGACCGAACCGCACTCCGGATGGCCCCGGTGACCAGCGCAGCGTCGGCGTCATCGCCGGTGGACGGGCTCCTCGCGACCGCCTCGATCGTGTTGTCGCTCCTCATCGCCGCGTGGGCGCTGGTCGCCACGCTGCGCCACCGCGCACCGGACCGGGTGCAGTTCGCCGGCCTGGCCGTGCTGGAGGTGGCGCTGCTCGCGCTCGCGGCGGTGGCGCTGGTCGCCCTCGCCGGCGGCGAGCGGCCGGGCGAGCCGGGCGCCTTCTTCGGGTATGTCGCCACGGTGGTCTGCCTGCCGCCGCTGGCCTGGGTGCTGGCCCGGATGGAGCCGACGCGCTGGGGCTCGGCGATCGTCTGCGCGGTCTGCCTGGTCACGCCGGTGGTCGTCGTACGGCTCCAGCAGACCTGGGAGGTGCTGGGTGGCTGACGTACGCGCCCCGGAGGCGAAGCGGACCAACGCCGGGCCGGGCCGGCTGCTGATCGCGGTCTACCTGATCTTCGCGATCGCCGCGACGAGCCGCGCCGGCCTGCAGATCGCCACGAAGTTCGACGAGGCGCCCGTGGCGTACCTGCTCTCGGCCCTCGCGGCGGCCATCTACATCGTCGCGGCGGTGGGTCTGGCCCGCGCCGGCGCCGCCGGCCGCCGCGTCGCCCTGGCCTGCTGCGCCGTGGAGCTGGCCGGGGTGCTCGGCGTCGGCGCCCTCAGCCTCGTCGAGCCGGAGCTCTTCCCCGACGAGACGGTCTGGTCGCAGTTCGGCAGCGGGTACGGCTACGTCCCGCTGGTCCTGCCGGTGCTCGGCCTGCTCTGGCTCTGGCGCACCCGCCCCGCCCCGGCGGCCTGATCCCCGGCGGGCGGGTGCCCGCCGGGGCGTACGCGGGGGCTCAGTCCTTCGGGCCGCCGGCCACGTAGATCACCTGGCCGGAGACGAAGGAGGCGCCCTCGCTGGCCAGGAACGAGATGGTGTGTGCGACGTCCTCGGGGCGGCCGACCCGGCGCACCGCGATCTCCGACTCGGCGTGCTTCTGGAGCGCCTCGAAGTCGACCTTCATCCGGGCGGCGGTGGCGGCGGTCATGTCGGTGACGATGAAGCCGGGCGCGACCGCGTTGACGGTCACCCCGAACGGGCCCAGCTCGATGGCGAGGGTCTTGGTGAAGCCCTGGAGGCCGGCCTTCGCCGCCGAGTAGTTCGCCTGGCCCCGGTTGCCGAGCGCCGAGGTGCTGGACAGGTTGACGATGCGGCCCCACTTGGCCTCGACCATGTGCTTCTGGGCGGCCTGGCTGAACAGGAACGCGCCGCGCAGGTGCACGCCCATGACTGTGTCCCAGTCGGCGTCGGTCATCTTGAACAGCAGGTTGTCGCGGAGCACGCCGGCGTTGTTGACCAGCACCGTCGGGGCGCCCAGCTCGACGGCGATCCGTTCCACGGCCGCCTCGACCTGGGCCCGGTCGGACACGTCCGCGCCGACGCCGAGCGCCCGGCCGCCGGCCGCCGCGACGGCGTCCACGGTCTCCTTGGTCGCGGACTCGTCGATGTCGACCACCGCGACCGCGAGGCCGTCGGCCGCCAGCCGCCGGGCGGTCGCCGCCCCGATCCCCCGCGCCGCCCCCGTGACGATGGCGACCCGCTGCTCCTCCGACATGCCTACCTCCCGGTAACCTGCAATCGATCGAAGGAGCTTAACCCAGCCGTACGCCGTGGCGGCCCGGCGCGGAACGCCGGTGCGAGCACCGCCCTACTACTCTCGCCGCCGTGAGGGCAGTGGAGATCGAAGCACCCGTCGTCGGCGTCACCGTCTACCCGGACCGGGCCCGGGTCACCCGCCGGGGCCGCACCCGGCTGGCCGCCGGTGAGCACCGGGTACGCATCGCACCGTTGCCGCTGGGCGTACGGCGGGACTCGCTGCGCGTCGGCGGCCGGGGCGCGGCCACCGTGCTCGGCGTGGACGTCACGACGTGGCGGCAGGCGCGCAGCGCCGACGGGCAGGTCCGCGAGCTGGAGCAGCGCAGCCGGGAGCTGGCCGACGAGCTGGCCGAGATCGACGACGCGGACGAGGTCGAGGCGCAGCGGGGGCAGTTCCTCACCCGGCTGGCCGACCGGGCCGGCGGCACGTACGCCCGCGCGCTGGCCGCCGGCGACGCCGCCCCGACCGACGTGGCCGCCTTCGCCGACTCGGTGGCCGGCCAGCTCGCCGACTCGCAGGGCCGCCGGCGTGGCCTGACCCGGCGGCGTACCGACCTGACCGAGGAGTTGGCGGCCGTCCGGCGGGAGCTGGACGCCGCGAGCGGCAAACGGGAACCGGACCGGCTGGCCGCCGAGGTGACCGTGGCGGTGGACGCCGACGACGACGAGCTGGACCTGGAGCTGAGCTACCTGATCGACGGGGCCCGCTGGCAGCCCTCCTACGACCTGCGGCTGGTCGACGACACCATGACCGTCACCTGGTTCGGGCTGGTCAGCCAGGACACCGGCGAGGACTGGCCGGAGTGCGTACTCGAACTCTCGACGGCCCGGCCGGCGGCGGCGACCCGCGTACCCGAGCTGACGCCCTGGTATCTCGACCGGCTCCGGCCGGTGCCGCCGCCGATGCCGAGGGCGGCCAGCTTCGGCGCGATGCCGGCCCCCGCGGCGCCCGGCGGTCCGCCCGCCGGGGCCGTGGCCCGGTCCGGCGCGCCGCGCCCCGAGATGCGCGAGAGCGTGGCCACCGTCGAGCAGGGGGTCACGGCGGCCACCTACCGGCCGGCCCGCCCGGTCGCGGTGCCGGCGGACGGCAGCGCCCACCGGGCGACCATCGCCGTGCTGGAGCTGCCGGCCCGGCTGGACCACGTGACCGTGCCGGTCCGCGCGGCCGAGGCGCACCTGCGCGCGACGGTCCGCAACACCTCGCCGCACACGCTGCTCCCCGGCCCGGCGGCGGTCTTCCACGGGGCCGACTTCGTCGCGGCCACCCGGCTGCCGATGTGGGCACCCGGTGAGGAGACCGAGCTGGCGCTCGGCGTGGACGACCGGGTCCGGGTGGAGCGGAAACTCAGCCGACGCGCCGACACCCGGGCCACGCTCGGCTCGACCCGGCGGCGGGACGTGGAATACCGGATCAGCGTGGCCAACCACACGTCCCGGCCGGCGACGGTGGAGGTACGCGACCAACTGCCGGTGTCCCGCGACGAGGCGGTCCTCGTCCGCGATGCCACCCTCGTCCCGCCCCCGGCCGAGCGCACCGAGCTGGGCGAGCTGACCTGGCAGTTGCGGCTCGGTCCGGGAGACAGTGGTGAGATCACCCTGGGCTTCCGCGTCGAACTCGCCAAGGGCGTCGAACTGGCCGGCTGGCGGGAGTGACCGGCCGCCCCCGCCTCGGCGGGAGCGGCCGGTGTTCGGCGTGGCGACCGGGTCAGAGGCCGCGGCCCCGGCAGAGGCGGATCCACCGGTAGCCGTAGCCGGCCACCTTGAGCCGGTCCAGCTTGCCGACGTCGCCGTAGTTGCGGTCGGAGAGGACGTCGACGGGCAGGTCCGCCTCCGGTTCCAGCATGCTGAGGTCCACCTCGGCGTCGGTGGTGCCGAGGTTGTGCACGAAGACCATCGTGCCGGTGCGGCCGTCGGCCCGGTGCGCCAGCACGCCCGGCGGCATCGCCACGTCGATGTGGGTGGTGGAGCCCGAGCCCACCTCGGGGGCCTCGCGCAGCGTACGGATCATCCGCTCGAACCAGGCGAGCAGCGACTTCTGGTCGCTGCGCTGGGCGGTCACGTTGACCTTCTCGTACGAGTACTCGCCCTTGTCGATGACCGGGCGGATCAGCTTCTCCGGGTCGGCCGTGGAGAAGCCGGCGTTCGGCTGGAACGACCACTGCATCGGGGTACGGATCGCCTCCCGGCCGGGCAGCGACAGGTCCTCCCCCATGCCGATCTCCTCGCCGTAGCGCAGCACCGGCGTGCCGCGCAGCGAGAACTGCAACGAGTACGCCAGCTCGATGCGGCGACGGTCGTTGCCGAGCATCGGGGCGAGCCGGCGGCGGATGCCCCGGTCGTAGATGCGCATGTTCTCGTCCGGGCCGAACTGCTCGTACACCTGGTTGCGCTGCTCGGCGGTGAGCCGGGAGAGGTCGATCTCGTCGTGGTTGCGCAGGAAGGTGGCCCACTGCCCGCCCTCGGGCAGCGCCGGGGTATCCCGCAGCGCCTCGATGATCGGCTCGGGATCCTGCCGGGCCAGGGCCAGCATCAGCCGCCCGTTGAGCATGAAGTCGAAGAGCATGTGCAGCCGGTTCGCCGAGCCGCCGACGTCGGTGAAGAAGGTGGGCAGTTCGTCGGGCTCGACGTTGGCCTCGGCGAGCAGGACGGCGTCGCCCCGGCGCCACTGCACGTGCTGGCGCAGCTCGCTGAGGAACTCGAAGTCCTTCGGCGAGTCCGGGTTGCCCGGTTCGGTCAGCTCGATGATGAACGGCACCGCGTCCATCCGGAAGCCGGAGACGCCGAGCTGGAGCCAGAACGAGACGATCTTCTTGATCTCGGCCCGGACGGCGGGGTTCGTGAAGTTCAGGTCCGGCTGGAACTTGTAGAACCGGTGGTAGTACCAGGCCTTGGCGGTCCGGTCGTAGGTCCACGTCTCGTGCTGCTCGCCGGGGAAGACCATGCCCTGGTGCCGGTCGCTCGGCTCGTGGTCGGCCCAGACGTACCAGTCGCGGTACGGCGAGTCGGGCGACGAGCGGGCGGACTGGAACCACGGGTGCTCGTTCGAGGTGTGGTTCACCACCAGGTCGATGATCACCCGGATGCCACGGTTCTGCGCCTGGTGCAGCAGGTCCGCGAAGTCGCCGAGGGTGCCGAAGCGCGGGTCGACGTTGTAGAAGTCGGTCGCGTCGTAGCCGTCGTCGCGGTTGGGTGACGGGTGGATGGGGTGCAGCCAGAGGCAGGTCACGCCCAGCCGGGCGAGGTAGTCCAGCCGCCCGATGAGCCCCCGGATGTCACCGACCCCGTCGCCGTCGGAGTCCGCGTACGTGTCGATGTCGAGGCAGTAGACGACCGCCTCCGAGTACCACCTGTCAGCCATGCCGGGGTTATGTCTCCGATCCCGCGCCCCCGCAAACCCCGGGCCTGGGGTTCCGTGGTCGGGACGGGCGGTGGGCACTGCGTCGTCCGCACCGCCCGTCGGCGGGGGCGGGCGCTCAGGTGGCGATGTCGACGTCGCCGACCTGCCCGCCGCCGGCCATCGTGAGCCACCCGGCGTAGACGCCCTGCTTGGCGAAGAAGTTCCCGCCGCCGACGAACGCGAACCAGTCGTCGCCGCCGATCGCGACGTCGCTGACCTGCCCGCCCTCGGCCAGGGTGAGCCACCCGCCCTGGATGCCTTCCTTGGCGTAGAAGTTGCCGCCCTGCACCCAGCCGATCCGGTTGCCGGTCAGTACCACCCTCGTCGCCCCGCCGGAATTGACCGCCTGCCACGACGAGTACAGGCCGTCCTTCGCGTACAACACACCCGCCGAATTCACGAACGCGAACCGATCACCACTCACCGCGATGTC
>NZ_JBICTL010000004.1:0-694908 GCF_043197575.1 Micromonospora sp. NPDC049051 | reverse complement strand
ACCACCCTCGTCGCCCCACCAGCATTGACCGCCTGCCACGACGAGTACAGGCCGTCCTTCGCGTACAACACACCCGCCGAATTCACGAACGCGAACCGGTCGGGAGCGGCGTTGACCGGTGCCAGGTCCGGGAACGGCAGGTTGATGGGGGCGCCCTTGCTGACCGTGCCGCCGCAGGTGTAGGCCGGGGCGATGTCCTGGACCGCACCGTTGCGGCGGATCTCGAAGTGCAGGTGCGGGCCGGTGGAGTTGCCGGTGCTGCCGACGTACCCGAGCACCTGGCCCTGCCCGACCTGCTGCCCCGTCGCGACCGAGGCCGGCTGCACCATGTGCAGGTAGCGGGTCTGGTAACCACCGGCGTGCGAGAGCGTCACCGAGTTGCCCCCGCCGGAGGTCCAACCGGCGAACGTGACCGTGCCCGGGTAGGCGGCGCCGATCGCCGTCCCGCCGTTCCCCGCGATGTCCACGCCGTAGTGGTCGCTGTCGATGCTGCCGCACCTGTTCGACAACACTCCGGTGACCCGCCCGCCCACCGGCTGGGTCATGGCTCCGGCCTGCGCGGACGCCGGCTGCGCCGGCACGAGCGCGAGTCCACACAGGACCGCTGCGGCCACCACCAGCGCCCGCAGCCGCCTCCCCACCTTCTCCCCCACGCCACGCCCTCTCCGCCGTCTTCCCGAACGTCCGTCAACGCCGTGAATATAGACGAGCCCGATTGTGATCCCCGCCGTCGTGCCCGAGGGGGAAGCGCCGGGGGCAGCACCGGCGGTACCGTCCCGGCATGGCTTACGCGCAGCGGCGGATCGACTGGGCCGAGGGTGAGTGGTGGAACGAGCCGGTGCTGGTCGAGGGCGGGCCGGCGGGCGACCTGCTGGTGCAGCCGGCCGAGGGCAGCGACCTGTGGCGGCACACCTCGTACGGCTTCGTCCACGACGACGCCCCGGCGCTGCTCGCGCCGCTGCCCGCCGGCGAGGCGGTGGAGGTCACCTTCGTCCTCGACTACGGCGAGCAGTTCGACCAGGCCGGCGTGCTGGTGCGGGTGGACGAGCGGAACTGGGTCAAGGCCGGAGTGGAGGTCAGCGACGGTCAGCCGCAGGTCGGCGCCGTGGTGACCCGTGAGGTCTCCGACTGGTCCGTCGCCCCGGTGCCGCTGTGGGCCGGTCGGGAGGTGACCGTGCGGGTCAGCCGCGACCGGGACGCCCTCACCGTACGGGCCCGGGCGGACGACGAGCCGTCGCGGCTGGTCCGGCTCGCCCCGCTGGACCCGCAGGCGGTGGCGCTCGCCGGGCCGTACTGCTGCTCCCCCACGCGGGCGGGCCTGCGGGTCCGGTTCACCGGCTGGCGGCGGGGGCCGGCCGACGCGGAGCTGCACCCGCAGGGGTGAAGCCGGGTGGCCCCGCTCACGGGCAGGTGTGACGGCCAGGCCGCAGGGTAGATGACTCTGATCGGACCCGGCCGAAAGGATCGCGATGGCACTCGCCGAGAACGTCGACCCGACCGAACTCGGCGGCCTGACCGGCTGGGTGGCGGGAGTGATCGACGCCGCCGGCGCCATCGGGGTGGCCCTGCTGGTCGCCCTGGAGAGCATCATCCCGCCGATCCCGAGCGAGATCGTCCTGGCGATGGCCGGCTACCTGGCCAGCGAGGGACGGTTCAACGTCGTCCTGGTGGGGCTCGCCGCCACCGCCGGCTCCCTGGGCGGGGCGCTCGTCCTCTACTGGCTGGGCGCGGTCGCCGGCGAGGACCGGCTCAAGCGCTGGCTCGACCGGCTGCCCCTGGTCGACCTCGACGACCTGGAGAAGGCCGACCGCTGGTTCGAGCGGCACGGCCGGTGGGCGGTGCTCTTCGGCCGGATGATGCCGGTGGTCCGCAGCCTGATCTCCATCCCCGCCGGGGCCAACCGGATGCCGTTGCCGGAGTTCATCGCGTTCACCACGCTGGGCAGCGGCATCTGGAACGCCCTCTTCGTCGGTCTGGGATACGCGCTCGGCTCCCGCTGGCAGCAGATCGAGCAGTACAGCAAGTGGTTCGACTACGGCATCATCGCCGCCTTCGTCGTCATGATCGCCTGGTGGGCGGTCAAGAAGACCCGTCGCCGCCGCGCCCGCCAACACGACCACGCCGACGCCACCCACTGACCCACCCGGGACAGCAGGGCAGTTCACCGACCACGCCGCCCCCGCCCCCACCACCGAGCGCCCCGCCCACCCACATGAGTCCCCACCCCACCCCACCCCCGCCCCGCCCCGCCCCGTCCCCGCCCTGCCGGCGTCGATCATGCAGTCGTGGTGCCCGGTGTGGCCGCTTGCATGGCTTTTGAGGACCACCACAACTGCATGATCGACGCGGGGGATGGGGGGCGGGCGAGCGGGGGCGGGGCGGTGGCAGGGGCAGGCGAGCGGGAACGGGGATGGGTCATTGGGAGCGGGAGTAGCGGGGTGGGGGGTTGGTCAGGGGAGGGTCTTCAGGTGGGGGGCGACCGTGCGTGCGAAGGTGTTGCCGTTGGTCACGTCCCAGTTGACCGACCAGGTCATCGCGCCACGGATGCCCGGGTAGGTGCGCGGCGGGCGGAAGCTGCCGCAGTTGGTGCCCCGGGCCAGGCAGTCCAGCGCCGCGTTGACCACGGAGGGCGCGACGACGCCGCCGCCGGCCGCGCCGGCGCCGGCCGGCAGGCCGAGGCCGACCTGGTCCGGGCGGAGCCCGGCCTCCAGTTGGATGCAGGCCAGCGCGACGATGAAGTTCACCGTCCCCTGGGCGTACGCGGCGTTGCGGTCGCAGCCGAGCATCGCCCCCGAGTTGTAGAACTGGGTGTTCACGACGGTGAGGATGTCCTTGATGTCGAGCGCCAGCTTGAAGTAGCTGGTGTCCGGTGACTGCATGTCGATGGTCTGCGGAGCCATCGCGATGATCAGTCCGCTCCCCACCTTTGCCCGCAGCGAGCGCAGCGCCTGGGCCATGTAGGTCGGGTTCAGCCCGTTCTCCAGGTCGATGTCGACGCCGTCGAAGCCGTACCGCTGGATGAGCGCGTGGACGCTGTCGCTGAACGCGGCGGCGGAGGCGGCGTCGTTGACCGCCACCCGACCCGTCTCCCCGCCGACCGAGATGATCACCTTCTTGCCCCGGGCCTGGAGGGTGCGTACGTCGGCGGAGAAGTCGGCGTCGGTGTAGCCGCCGAGGGCGGCGGACAGGCCGGGGTCGACGGCGAAGGCGACCGCGCCGGGGGTGGCGGTGGCGTCGGCGAAGGCGACCGCGACGACGTCGTACTCGGCCGGCACGTCACGCAGTCGCAACTCGACGGCGGGGTTGTCGAAGTTGTGCCAGTACCCGGTGAGGATGTGCTTCGGCAGGCCGGTGTTCGGCGGCGGGCTCGTCGGTGGCGGCGTGGTCGGGGGCGGGGTGGTGGGGGGTGCGGTCGTCGGCGGCGCGGTCGTCGGCGGCGCGGTGGTGGGATTCGTGCCGCCCCCGCACGCCGTGCCGTTGAGCTGGCAGTTGGTGGGCGCACCCGACCCGGAACCGAGGAAGCCGAACGAGACCGAGGCCCCGGGGGCGATGTGGCCGTTCCAGGACCGGTTGGTGAAGGTGTGCCGCTGGCCCGACGAGGTCAGCAGCGCGTCCCAGTAGCTGCCGAGGGTCGTGCCGGCCGGCAGGTCGAAGGCCAGGCTCCAGCCGTCGACGGCGGCTCCGCCCCCGTTCGTGATCGTGTACTTGCCCTCCCAGCCCGATCCCCAGTCGGACGTCTTGACGAAGCTGGCGGTCACCCCGGCAGCGAACGCGGGCAACGCCACCCACACCGCACCGAGCGCCGCGACGACGGCTGTGACCAGCGAGAACACCAGAGATCTGGATCGTTTCACGACACCCTCCAGCACCGGCCAACATCCACCGGCATCGACATTGACGCCTATTATTAGGAGTGTTAACTGTTTCTGTCCAGAACAGACGGCCGGCAGACGAGAGCCCGGCGATCGACAGACGCGGCACGCGGGCCCCGGCGACGCGGCAAGGGGGGACTCGGCGCGGCACCGCCACGCGGCACGCGGGGACTCGGCGCGGCACGGCCACGCGGCACGCGGGGACTCGGCGCGGCACGGCCACGCGGCACGCGGGCCCAGGCCGGGCGGCGGCGGGTCCCGGCGATGCGGCGGCGGGACCCCGGGCAGGGGCCGTGACGGGCGCGGGACAGGACTCCGGACGGACGCCGTGGAGCCCTCGGTGGCGGCCGAGGGCTCCACGGTGGTCAGCGGCGGAAGGTGAACCAGTTGACGTTGACGAAGTCGGCGGGCTGTCCGCTGGTGAAGGTCAGGTAGACCGTCCGGCGGCCGGTCGGGCCGGCGACGTTGCCGGGCACCGAACGCCAGCTCTGCCAGCCGCCCGTGTTCCCGATCGCGAAGCTGCCGATCGGCGGGCTGGTCGGGCTGTCCAGCCGGACCTCCACCAGTCCGCTCACCCCGCCCGCCGCGCCGGAGGCGACGCGGGCCACGAAGTCGCGGGGCGGGGTGGAGCCGAACTCGACGTTGTCGTACCGCACCCAGTCGCCGTTGCGCAGCGCGCCGATGTTCTGCCCGCCCTCGGCGCACGCCTCGACGAGCACGCCGTTCTGCGCGTTGAACGCCTCCGCCTGGATCGTCGCGTACGCGTCGCGCACCCCGCCGGGCGGCGGGGTCGTCGGCGGCGGGGTCGTGGGCGGAGGCGTGGTGCCGCCGCCCCGGCTGTACACCGCCACGTAGTCGACCAGCATCGGCCGGCCGGGGACGGTGGCGGCGGTCGGCGTGGCACCACCGGCCACCCCGTTCGGGAAGGCCCCGCCCATCGCCACGTTGAGCAGCAGGAAGTAGCCCGCGTGGCTGGTCATCTGCGACCAGTACGGCTCGCCGACGCGGGACTGGCTCACCGTGTGGTACAGCTGCCCGTCGACGTACCAGCGCAACTGCTGCGGGCTGACGGAGGCGTCCCACTCGAACCGGTAGGTGTGGAAGGCCGACTGGCAGGTGCTGCCGGGGCAGGCCCGGGACGCGCCGATGCCGTTGAACTCGTCGCACGGCCCGCCCGGGGCCACCCCGCAGTGCAGTACGCCCCAGACCGAGTTGAGGCCGTTGACGTTCTCCATCACGTCGAACTCGCCGATGCCGGGCCAGTTCTGGTAGTTGCCCCGGTACGGCGAGCCGAGCGCCCAGAATGCCGGCCAGTACCCGGACGCCTGGGCGCCGGTCACGTTGGGCATCTGGATGCGGCCCTCGATGGCCAGCACGCCGCCGGCGGGAGCCTTGAAGTTGCTGCGTACGGTCTCGATCCGGGCCGAGGTCCAGCCGCCGGAGGCGTCGCGCAGCGGGGTGATGCGCAGGTTGCCGCCGCCGTCGTGGCTGACGTTGGCCGTGCTGTTGGTGTAGGTCTGAATCTCCCCGGTGCCCCAGTTCGGCGGGCCGCCGGGATAGCTGGTGCCGGTGTCGATGATCCAGTTCGCGGCGGACGGCAGCGTGCCTGCCGCCCCGGTGAAGTCGTCGCTCCACACCAGGCTCCAGCCGGGCGCGGGCGACGGGACCGCCGCGTTGGCGGTCACGGTCACTCCGGTCAGCGCGGTGGTGGCGGCGGTGAACAGGGCCAGCGCCAGGGGCAGCCGGCGTCGCGGGGGCGGGGCGGCGGGCGCCGCCGGGGCAAATGTCATTGACGTGCCTCTCTGCGGGGACGGTCGAGAGAGCGCTCTCTCACGAGTTGTACGTGCCGACGTCACAGATGTCAACGTCCGTCGATGGGGTGCCGCCCGGGTTCCGCACCGCACCCGGGCGGCGCCGCGTCAACGGCCCTCGGCGGGAGCCGGCGCCGGGCGCGGGCGGCGCAGCACCGCCTGCTCCGCCGCCGACCAGGCCGTGGTGGTGACCAGGTAGATCACCGCAGCGAGCGGCAGCACCAGCGCCACCAGCAGCGTCGTGTACGGCAACAGCGGCAGCAGCCGACCGAGCACGGCCGCACCGGGCCCCTCGGTCGGCGTACCGGCCACCGTCGCGGTCGCCGCCGCACGCCGCATCCGCCGCGACGTCCACCAGGCGAGCGCGAGCAGGGCCGCCAGCAGGGCGCCGAACAGCGGCAGCGCCCCGCCGCCCAGCCCGTCGCCGAGGTGGTGGCCCAGCGACACGCCGGCCAGCCGCTCGCCGAGCAGCCCCGTGCCGCCCTCGGCGGTGGTGAAGAGCCGGTACATCACCAGCAGGATCGGGGCCTGGAGCAGCAGTGGCAGGCAGCCGGAGACCGGGCTGGCGCCGTTGGCCCGGTAGAGCGCGTACAACTCGCCCTGCAACCGGGCGGGGTCGTCCGCGTACCGCCGCTGAAGCTCGCGGACCTCGGGGGCGAGCGCCGCGCGACGCCGCTCCGCGCGCACCTGGGCGAGCGTCAGCGGCGAGATCAGCAACCGGACGACGACGGTGAGGACGACGATGGCGGCGGCCGTGGCCGCGTCGCCGGCCAGCGGTTCGAGCAGGGTGGTGAACCAGGTGAGCGCGCGGCCGGCGGCGCCGACGGCGTCGTGCAGAGGTGCGAAGGCGAGCATGGGTGACCCCTCGGTCCGATTCCGGAGTGCCGGCCCGGGCGGTGTCGCCGGGGCGGGCGGGTGAACGGCGGAATCGGCCGCGCGGCGGTGCTACGCGGCCGAGGGGTGCGGCCCGGGCGCGCGGGGCCGGGGACGCCCGGCGGCGTCCGGGTCGACCTGCCGGGGCAACCGACGGTGCCGGGCCCGGGCGCGCAGGGCGGTGGCCCGGCCGGCCCGGGGCGCGTCGGCGACGCCGGCCGCGCGCACCGCGAGCGCGACGGCCAGCAGTGCCACCGCGGCGAGCGCGGCCCCCGCGAGCAGCTCGGCGGGGCGGTCGGCGAGCAGCGTCAGGTGGACGAGGACGTACGCCCACGTCCCCAGCGCGACCCCTGGCAGCCCCGGCACGCGACCAGCCTAGGACCCGTTGTCACGCCGCCCGGCCCGTTCGGGCGACGCCCCTTCCACACCCGCCCTGACCTGCTCTTTTACGACACTTGCCGGCTGGACGCAGGCGCGCCGGAAGTGGTACGACTTGGTACGTCGACCGCCGACGTGGGCGGGTCGGCCCGTTCGGTCGCCAGGTGCCCCGCGTCGTCAGGGTGCCCGCGATCCGGGCGGTGGGAGCGGGCCCTCCCGGCACACCGTCGGCAACGGGCGCCCGCCCCCGCCGACGGATCGCCTCGACGAGGTGGCGGGCCCATCCTGAGGAGCCGCCGTGCCCCACAACCGAATCCGCTCGAGGCACCAGCCCTTCGAGATCGCCATCATGGCGACCGCCCCGGTCTGCGGGATCCTCCTGATCATCTTCGACGCCCGACCGCAGTCGGTCGAGATGGCGATGCCGGGTCCCATCCAGGTGGGATGGGAGTCGGGGCTCATCGTGGCCGGCTGCGCCGGGCTGCTGGGCCTGGCCTGGCCCGGCCGGCTCTCCACCAGCCTCGGTATCGAACTCGCGTCGGTGCTCATGCTGGGCACGGTCACCGGCATGTACGCCGTCGCCCTGACGGTGATCGCCGGCCTACAGGGGATCGCCGCGACGTCGTTCGTCGTCGCGGTCGCCTTCGGCTCGGGGTGGCGCGCCATCCAGCTCTCGATCGACCTGCGCCGGCTCACCCAGGTGGCTCCGCTCGCCGGGCTGTCCGGTGGTGGCACGGTTCCCGCCGGAGGTGGGACGTGAACGCCTCGACGCCGTCCGCCCCGCACTGGGTGCAGGTCCTGCTCTCCATCCTCGGTGTGCTCGGAGGCACCGGCGGTCTCGCCGTCATCGCGACGGTCGTCGTGCAGCGGAGCAAGTTCAAGGCGGACGCCGCCGACACCCTCACCGACGCCGCCCTCACGCTGGTGCAACCGCTGCGCACCCGGGTCGCCGAGTTGGAGGAGGCCGCCCTGCTCGCCCGGGCGCAGCTCGACTCGGCCCGCGAGCAGGAACGGCAGCTCAAGGCGACGGTGTGGGACCTGCGCCGGACGCTGGACCGGTGGCGGGAGGCGATCATGGCCCCCGACGCCACGCTGCGCCGCGTCCGCGCCCTGGTGCACGCCACCGAGGACCGCTCGCCGCACTGACCCGGCCCCACCCCGCGTGGGCTCGCGGATCGGGGCGCGCCGACACGCCGGACCGCGTTTCCCCGCCTCCGCCCGGTGGGTAACCACCGACCGACCCGGCGCGGACGGACCGCCGTCGGCGCGAACGGACGGTGGTGACGATGACCGGCCAGGTGGTGGAGGCCCCGAACGGGACGACCGAGGGGACCGACCTGCTCACGGTGGGTGTCGAGGAGGAGTTCCTGCTCGTCGATCCGCACACCGGGGCGGCGGTGCCCGCCGTCGACCTCGTGATGGAGCAGGTGCCGCCCGAGCTGCGCGGTCAGGTGGAACGGGAGTTCCAGACCAGCCAGATCGAGATCGGCAGCCCGCCCGGCCTGGAACTCTCCTCGATCCGGCACTCCCTCGGCGTGCTGCGGGCCGCACTCGCCGACGCGGCCGAGCGCGCGGGCGTACGGCTGCTGGCCATCGGCACCGGGCCGGTCGACGGTCCCGTGCCGCCGGTGGTCGACAAGCCCCGCTTCGACCGGATGATCGAGCGGTTCCGCCTGCTCGTCCCCGGCCCCGGCAACAACGGCATGCACGTGCACGTCGGGGTGCCCGACCCGGACACCGGGGTGCAGGTGCTCAACCACGTCCGGCCCTGGCTGCCGGTACTGCACGCGGCGACCACCAACTCCCCCTTCGCCCGGGGCGAGGACACCGGCTACGCGAGCTGGCGCTCGGTGGAGTGGGAGCGTTGGCCGTCCGTGGCGCCCACCCCGTTCCTGGAGTCGCACGAGCACTACGAGCGGCTGATCCGGCAGCTCATCGCCAGCGGCGTGATGCTCGACGAGGGGATGCTCTACTGGTACGCCCGCCTGTCGGCCAAGTACCCCACGGTGGAGATCCGCATCGGTGACGTCTGCCCGTCGGTGGACGACGCGGTGCTCGTCGCCGCCCTGGTCCGGGCCATGGTGGCGACCGCGATGGACGACATCGCCGCCGGGCGGCCGGCCCTGCGTACCGACCACCACCTGCTGGTCGCCGCGCACTGGCGGGCGGCGCACGACGGGCTGGAGGGCGAGGGCGTCGACCTGACCGACGGCGAGCTGCGGCCGGCCTGGGAGCTGTTCGACCAGCTCGTCGAGCGGCTGCGCCCGGCGCTGGAGCGCCACGGCGACCTGGACGAGGTGACCGATCTCGTCGCCGGGCTGCGCCGGCACGGCACCGGGGCGGCCCGGCAGCGCGCCGTCTTCGCGCGTACCGGCAAGCTCGTGGACGTGGTGGAGGACGTCGCGCGACAGACCCGCGGCGCGAGCCGTTCGTGACAGGATGGTGCCCGTGGCGCAACGGCTGATCGTCATCGGTGGGGACGCCGCGGGGATGGCGGCGGCGTCCCAGGCGCGACGCCGCCGCGACCGCGGCGACCTGGAGATCGTGGCCTTCGAGCGGGGGCACTTCACCTCGTACTCGGCGTGCGGCATCCCGTACTGGATCAGCGGGCTGGTGCCCGAGCGGGACCAGCTGATCGCCCGCGACCCGGCCACCTTCCGGGAGAAGTTCGACATCGACGTCCGGCTCCGGCACGAGGTGACCGCCATCGACCTCGACCGGCGCGAGGTCCGCGCGCGGGACCTCGACGGCGGCGGCGAGGTCCGGGAGCGCTTCGACACCCTGGTGTACGCCACCGGGGCGGTGCCCACGAAGCCGGACTGGGCGGACACCGACGCCGACGGGGTCTTCGGGATGCAGACCCTCGACGACGGCGCGGCGCTGCGCGAGTGGCTGGACGCCGAGCCCCGGCCGCGCCGGGCCGTGGTGGTCGGCGGCGGCTACATCGGCGTGGAGATGGCCGAGGCGCTGATCCAGCGCGGGCTCAGCGTCACCCTCGTCGAGCAGGCCGAGCAGCCGATGGCCACCGTGGACCCGGACATGGCCGAACTCGTCACGGACGCCATGCGGGGCATCGGCATCACCATCCGCACCGGCCTCGGGGTGACCGGCCTGGAGGAGACCGAAGGACGGGTCTCCGCGGTGCTGACCGCCGAGGGGCCCATCCCCGCCGACGTGGTCGTCCTCGGTCTGGGCGTACGCCCCAACACCGCGCTCGCGGAGGCGGCCGGCCTGCCGCTGGGCACCACCGGCGGGATCCGGGTGGACCGCCGGATGCGGGTGCAGGGGGTGCCGGACGTGTGGGCCGCCGGCGACTGCGTGGAGACCGTGCACCGGGTCACCGGGATGCCCGTGCACGTGCCGCTGGGCACCCACGCCAACAAGCAGGGCCGGGTCGCCGGCATCAACATCGGCGGCGGGTACGCCACCTTCGCGGGGGTGATCGGCACCGCCGTCACCAAGGTCTGCGAGCTGGAGGTCGGGCGCACCGGGCTGCGCGAGAAGGACGCCGCCGCGGCGGGGTTCGAGTTCGTCTCGGTGATCGCCGAGTCGACCAACCGCGCCGGCTACTACCCGGGTGCCCGGCCGATGACGGTCAAGCTGATCGCCGAGAAGCCCGGCGGACGGCTGCTCGGGGCGCAGATCGTCGGCTGGTCCGAGGCGGCGAAGCGGATCGACACCCTCGCGGTGGCGTTGTGGAACGGCATGACGGTGGACGACATGACCGCGCTGGACCTGGGCTACGCCCCGCCGTACGCCCCGGTCTGGGATCCGGTGCTGATCGCCGCCCGCAAGGCCGTCGACGCCCTGGCCGCCACCGCCCGGTAGCCGCGCGGAGGGGTCCCTTCCTGACGCCTGAGGCACAGGAAGGGGCCCTTCCGCACACCTCGGCGGGGCTTTGTCGGGGGTGACGGTTAGCGTGTGCCCCGCGCTCGCCGCGCCGGCCACGTCGGGCCGGTCGCTGACCCCCTCGGAGGCCCCCATGTCGCAGGAGACGACCTACCTCGAGCTGTCCGAAGTGGACGGTGCACACAAGTTCTACGAGGTCGTCGTCGACGACGCCGCGCTGACCGTCCGCTATGGCCGGATCGGTGACCAGGGCCAGATCAAGACCACGGCCTACGCCGACAACGCGAAGGCCCGCGCGGCGGCGGCCAAGAAGATCGGCGAGAAGGTCCGCAAGGGGTACGCCCCGGCCGTACCGGGGGTGCGGCAGAAGCGCGCGGTCTCCCGGCGGCAGATCGTCAGCACCCGCTCCACGGCCCGCACCGCCCCGGTGCTGTGGCGCTACGACTCCGGCGCCCCCGCCTTCGGCATCTTCGTCGACGGGCAGAGCTGCATGGTCGGCAACGAGCGCGGCGTCATCACGACGCTCGGCCACGACGCCCGGGTGCTGAACCAGGTCCGCCTCCCCGACGGGGTGAAGTGCATCGTCGCCGACGACGCCTGGATCTACGCGGGCTGCGACGACGGCAACGTCTACGACCTGTCGGGCAAGGTGCCCCGCGTGGCCTACGAGATCGCGCCGGAGATCGACATCTACTGGCTGGACATCCACGACGGCGTGCTGGGCGTCTCCGACGCGGGCGGCGGCATCGTCGCCGTCGACCACGAGGACGAGTTCCTCTGGCGCCGGCAGGGTCGCGGCCGGTCGGCGTGGATGGTGCGCTGCGACGCCGACGCGCTCTACCACGGCCACTCGCAGGGCGTGACGGGCTACGACTGGCGCACGGGCCGGGAGCTGTGGCACACCCGTACCGGCTCGGTGCTCTTCGGCTGGCAGGAGCCCGGCGCGGTGTTCGCGGGCACCGGCACCCGGGAGGTGGTGCGCCTGGCGAAGGACGGTCGCGTCGAGCACAGCTACCGCTGCGACGCCCCGGTCTTCTCCTGCGCCACCGCCGAGGGCGGCCGGTACGTCTTCGCCGGCGACAGCCAGTCCTCGATCTACTGCTTCGACCAGGCCGGCAACCGGCTGTGGAAGCTCGGCACCGGGTGCGGCTCGGCCTACTCGATGCAGTACCACGAGGACCGGCTCTACGTGGTCACCACCGGCGGCTACCTGGCCTGCGTCGACGCCAGCGAGCCGGCGATCCGGGCGGCGGAGGCCGGCAGCGTGCCGGAGGTCGTCGACGTGAAGGCCCCGCCCCGGATGCCGGAGCCGGCGGCCTGGACGACGGTCGAGGTGACCAGCGACGTCGACGGCGGCGTGATCGTGCAGTGCGTCGAGGAACGGGGTCGGCTGCGGGTGCACGTGCTCTCCCCCGGCTACCACCGGGACTGGTCCGTGCAGTTCCCCAAGGGCATCCGCGAGCCGGGCGCACGCTACCTGGTCACGCAGGTCCGCGAGTCCGGCCGGGGCGGCTTCTACCGCGCCCACGGCGACATCCGCCGCCTCCGCTGACCTCTCCCCGCCCCGCCCACCGTCCTCCCCGCCCGCCCTCCGCCCGGTCCCGCCCCCTCCCCGTCCGCGATCCGGCCCGGTGATCAAGAGGTTCGCGTCCGGTTCGATCTCCGTGGCGGGCCGAAACCTCTTGGTCAACCGGCAGGGCGGGCGGTGGGCGGAATCGGTGCTGCGCGGTGGCGGGCCCGGGGTCCAGGATGGCCGGATGGATTCCGAACTCCTGATTCCGGACAGGTTGGGCTGGGTGCGGGACGTGCCGGCCGGGCGCGAGTGGCTGGCGGCGCTGCCGGAGCGGCTGGCCGCCTGCGCCGCCAGATGGTCGTTGCGGCTCGGGCCACCCTTCCCGTACGCCTTCGCCTCGCTGGCCCTGCCGGCGGAGCTGCCCGACGGCACGCCGGCGGTGCTGAAGCTCCAGTACCCGGACCCCGACAGCGTCCACGAGGCGACGGCGCTGGATCAGTGGGCCGGGGCGGGCGCGGCCCGGCTGCTCGGGCACGACCCGCAGCGGCGGGCGCTGCTGGTCGAGCGGTGCGTGCCCGGCACGCCGCTGCACGCGTTGCCCGCCGACGCGGCGCTGGACGTGGCGGTCGGGCTGCTACCCCGGCTGTGGCGACCGGCTGGCCCGCCGTTCACCCCGCTCGCCGACGAGGCCGCCGGCTGGCTGGAACGGCTGCCGGCGAAGTGGGAGCGGGCCGGCCGGCCGTACGAGCGGCGGCTGGTCGACGCGGCGCTGGGGCTGCTGACGGACCTGGTCGGCAGCCAGGGCGAGCAGGTGCTGGTCAACCAGGACCTGCACGCCGGCAACGTGCTGCGGGCGACCCGGGAGCCGTGGCTGCTCATCGACCCGAAGCCGCTGACCGGCGAGCGCGAGTTCGGCGTGGTGCCGCTGGTGCGCGGCGTGGAGCTGGGGCACTCACCGGACGCCGTACGGCACCGGTTGGACCGGCTCAGCGCGGAGCTGGGCCTCGACCGGGAGCGGGTACGCGGTTGGACGATCGGGCAGACGCTGGCCTGGAGCATCGGCGAGGGCCGGGTCTTCCCCAACCAGGTGGAGGTGGTCCGCTGGCTGCTCGGCACGCGATGAGAGGCGGCCGAGCCACCCGGAGGGCGGCCGGCACCATCTCCGCCGCCGTCATCGGGTCGGACGTCTCGGCCGCCTACAACTTCGGACGGGAGCGGCGGGGCCTGTCAGCCAGGTTGGCAGGTGGCGCACCAGTAGAGGTTGCGGCCGGCCAGTTCGCCCCGGCGCACCGGCGTGCCGCAGACGTGGCAGGGGTCGCCGGGGCGGCGGTAGACGTACACCTCGCCGCCGTGCCGGTCGACCCGGGCGGGGCGACCCATCGCCTCGGGCAGGTGCGCGTCGCGCACGGTGTCGATCCGGCCGCGATCGACGGCGAGCCGCATCAACGCCACCAGGTCGGCCCAGAGCGCGTCCCAGCCGGCGCGGGTCAGCCGCCGGCCGGGGAGCGTCGGCGGCAGCCCGGCCCGGAACAGCGCCTCGGTGACGAAGATCAGCCCGGTGCCGGCCACCACCGACTGGTCCAGCAGCAACGCGGCCAGGGACGTGGGGCTGCGGGAGATCCGGGCGTACGCCCGCTCCGGGTCGGCGTCGGCGCGCAGCGGGTCGGGGCCCAGCCGGGCACGCAGCGCCGCCACCTCGGGCGGGGTGAGCAGCTCGCAGGCGGTGGGCCCACGCAGGTCGAGCCAGTGCCGGTCGCTGGTCAACCGCAGCCGCACCTGGCCGACGGGCTCCGGCGGTTCCCCGGCGCCGTCGGCGAACCTGCCGTAGAGCCCGAGGTGGACGTGCAGGGTCAGCTCGCCGGCGTGGTGGTGCAGCAGGTGCTTGCCGTACGCCTCGGTGGCCTCCAGGACGGTGCCGGAGAGGCGGGCCGCGCCCTCGGCGAAGCGGCCCTGCGGGCTGGCGGCGTGCAGCTTGTCCCCGGCGAACATCTCGGAGTGCCGCGCCGCCAGGCGGTGGATGGTGTGTCCCTCTGGCACGGGTGCCAAGGATAGCCACGCCGTCCGGGTCCACCCCCTGGTGTCGGAGAACGGCCGGCTGGGTACCCGGGTGACGTAACGCGTGGGCGGCGTCGATCCCATCAGCCACCACGCATTTCCCCAGGAGGTGTGTTGTGGTCAGGATCCCTTCGCTGTCGCGGCGGTCGGAAGAGGCGCCCACGCGGGACGAGAACCCCGACGGTCGCGATGCTCCGGCCGCCACCGGCCGGTACGACGCGGCCCGGACCGACGGGGACCCGAGTCCCGGGTCCAGCCGCCCGGCGGTCACCGACCGGGACGGCGAGCAGACGACGTACCGCAGCAGCACGGCGCCCGGCGACGGGTGGAGCGGTGACAGGCGGACGGGTGACGGGCGGGACGCCGACGCCGAGCGGCGGGCGGCCGAGCGGGCGGCCGTCGCCCGCGCGGCCACGGGCCGGCCCACCGACGACGACCGGCGCGTCCCCCGGAGCACCGACCCCGACCCGGCCCTGGAACGGACCCTCGACGGCCGCACGACCGACCTGGACCGCAAGACGTCGGCGCCGGCCACCCGGCCGGACGGGGACCGCACCGCGGAGCGCCCGCTCGACCGCGACCGCACCGTCGAACGTCCCGTCGACCGCGACGGCGACGGCGACGGCGTCGCCGACCCGGAGCCGGAGCGGCCCGTGGTCGCCGGGCCGAAGCCCCGGGCCAGCCTGCTCGCCACGCTGGGTCTGGTCGTCGGCGTGGCCGGGGCGCTCTTCGTGCTCACCGGCGCCCTCGCCGGCTACGGCATCGCGCTCGGCGCCCTCGGCGCGATCCTCGCGGTGCTCGGCCTGATGGCCACCCGCCGCCGGCACATCGCCGGCAAGACCGACGCGTTGCTCGGCATCGCGCTGGGCCTCGGCGCCGTGGTGCTCGGCGTGCTGGCGATGACCGGCCAGTTCGACTGGCCGACCGCCGACGGGGACTGGGTGCAGCGGTTCCGCGAGTGGCTCGACTCACAGTTTGTGGACCGCTTCTAGCGGGCACTGACCGGCTCGCCGGCGATGCGCCGGCAGCGCCGGTGGTTCACCGGCGACGCCCGACCAGCCTGGTGGTTCACCAGCCGGGCAACCCTTTTTCGGGGGCGGCGGTTCGCCGCCCCCGAAGTGTTTTCCGGGCCGGGTCCCGGTGGAGCGCCTCGACGCGGCGCCGTACGCAACGAACCATCGTTCACAATCCCCCAGACGCAACGATCCGTCGGCCTGCGCAACTTCCAGCGGTGGATTCAATCATCGGTGCCGACATAGCGTTGAGCAACGGCGCCAGCCCGTGGGCCGAAGGTGGCCGGGCGCGCCCGACCCTGGGAGCAGGACAATGACGATGGACGCCACCAGCCAGCGCTTCCTGATGTGCCGGCCGACGTACTTCGCCGTCGACTACGCCATCAACCCGTGGATGGACCCGACCGCGCCGGTCGACGTCGACCTCGCCGTCCGGCAGTGGGAGCAGCTGCGGCAGACCTACCGGGACCTGGGCCACACCGTCGAGGAGATCGCTCCGGTGCCCGGCCTGCCCGACATGGTGTTCGCCGCCAACGGCGGCACCGTGATCGACGGCAAGGCGATGGCGGTGCAGTTCCGCGACCCGCAGCGCGCCGACGAGGCCCCCGCCTACCGCGCCTGGTTCGAGGCCGCCGGCTTCGAGATGCACGACCCGAAGCACGTCAACGAGGGCGAGGGCGACATCCTGCTGGCCGGCGACTTCCTGCTGGCCGGCACCGGCTTCCGCACCGCGCACGCCTCGCACGCGCAACTCCAGGAGGTCTTCGGCTACCCGGTGGTGACCATGCAACTGGTCGACCCCCGCTTCTACCACCTGGACACCGCGCTCACCGTGCTCGACGAACGGACGGTGGCGTACCTGCCGGAGGCGTTCTCGCCCGGCAGCCGGGCGGTGCTGCGCCGGCTCTTCCCCGACGCGGTGCACGCCACCCTGGCCGACGCGGAGGTCTTCGGGTTGAACGCGGTCAGCGACGGCCGGCACGTGGTGCTGCCGGCGCAGGCCACCGGGCTGGCCGCGAAGCTGCGCGACCGGGGCTACGAGACGATCGGTGTCGACCTTTCCGAGCTGCGCAAAGCCGGCGGCGGACCGAAGTGCTGCACGTTGCGACTCCGTCAGGGAAAGGCGAGCCAGTGATCGACGACATGCTGCGGACGCCGGAGGCGATCCGCGACGCGGAGCGGTGGACCGCGCACAACTACCACCCGTTGCCGGTGGTGATCTCCTCCGCCGAGGGCTCCTGGCTGACCGACGTGGACGGTCGCCGCTACCTCGACTGCCTGGCCGGCTACTCGGCACTGAACTTCGGCCACCGGCACCCGACGCTGATCGCGGCCGCGCACGCCCAGCTCGACCGGCTGACCCTCACCAGCCGGGCGTTCGTCCACGACCAGTTCGCCGACTTCTGCCGCGAGCTGGCCGAGTTGTGCGGCAAGGACCTCGTGCTGCCGATGAACACCGGCGCCGAGGCGGTGGAGACCGGCATCAAGGTCGCCCGCAAGTGGGGCTACCAGGTCAAGGGCGTCGCCCCGGGCCAGGCCAACATCGTGGTGGCCGAGGGGAACTTCCACGGCCGTACGACCACCATCGTCAGCTTCTCCACGGACGAGGACGCGCGGGCCGACTTCGGGCCGTACACCCCGGGCTTCACCGTGGTGCCCTACGGCGACCTGGACGCGCTGGCCGCCGCGATCGACGAGAACACCGTCGCTGTCCTGATCGAGCCGATCCAGGGCGAGCAGGGCGTCGTGGTGCCGCCGGAGGGCTACCTGCCGGCCGTACGCCGGGTCTGCACCGAGCAGAACGTGCTCTTCATCGCCGACGAGATCCAGTCCGGCCTCGGCCGGACCGGGGACACCTTCGCCTGCGACCACGAGGGCGTCACGCCCGACATGTACCTGCTGGGCAAGGCGCTGGGCGGCGGTATCGTGCCGGTCTCCGCGGTGGCCGCGAACGCCGACGTGCTCGGCGTGCTCAGGCCGGGTCAGCACGGCTCCACGTTCGGCGGCAACCCGCTGGCGTGCGCCGTCGCGACCGAGGTCGTCCGGCTGCTGGCCACCGGCGAGTTCCAGCGCCGCTCGACCGAGTTGGGCGCCCGGCTGCACGCCGGTCTCCGGTCGCTGGTCGGCCGGGGCCTCGTGGCGGTGCGGGGCCGTGGCCTGTGGGCCGGCCTCGACATCGACCCGGCGCTGATGAGCGGCCGGGAGGCGTGCGAGCGGCTCGCCGAGCGCGGGGTGCTCGCCAAGGACACCCACGGCGCCACCATCCGGCTCGCCCCGCCGCTGGTGATCACCGAGCAGGAGATCGACCACGCGGTCGCCCAGCTCGCCGCCGTGCTGGCCGGCTGAGCCCCGTACGACGAAAGGCGGGCGTCGGGACCACGGTCCCGGCGCCCGCCGTCGTTGCCCGGCGGATCAGCGGGGCAGGCGCATCGCCATCGTGGGGGCCTCGGCCATGACCGAGGTCGGCGTGTAGGAGGCGCCGGTGGGAAGCTCGCCGGGCCGGCCGATCTGCACCCCGGGATAGAGCTCCACCATGTCGCCCTCGGCCAGCACGCGGGACTGCTGGGGCGCCAGCGGGACGCGCTCGGCCTCCACCATCGAGCCGTTCGGGCGGATGCCCGAGCCGTTGGTGCTCACGTCGGTCACGATCACCTCGCCGACCCGCAGCTCGAAGCGGACGTGGCTGCGGCTGATCCAGCGGCGCGCCTCGTCGTTGAGCCACTGCCCGAGGACGATCCCGCCGGACTGGTCGGGCGCGCGGCCCACCACCACCGGTTGCTCCTCGGTGAGCACGAAGCGGCGCCGGATCAGCCCACCCACCCGGACGGCGAGGACGGCGCTGCGCGGTCGCGGACCGGCGTCGCCCAGCCGGGCGCCGTGCCGGGGGCAGGTCGGCGCGCCGCCGCGCAGGGTGGGCGGTGACTGGCCGGCGGGGCTGCGCTCCACCACCCCGGCCAGGTCGGCGAAGGCCCCACCGCCCCCGCCACCACCGAAGAGCGCACAGCCGGGCTCGGGGCACCGCCACTTCCGGGCGAGCAGCTTCGCGCCGGCCGGCGAACGGTCACCGGCGACCGGCGTGTGCCCGCCGCCGACGTGGGCGACGAAGGCCGGTCCCCCGGCGCCGGGCACCGGGGCGAGCACCCGACCGGCCTGCTCGACCAGCCACGGGTAGCGCCCGCGCAGGCCGTCGGCCCGCACCCGGGTCAGCACCGGCAACCCGAGCAGGTCAGCCACCTCCAGCATCCGGTCGCCCGGGTTGTCGAGCACCTCGACCAGCCCGTCGTCGGCCCACCGGCGGACCACCATGCGCTCGTTGGAGGTGAGGTCGGCGTCGGAGAGCAGGGCCCGGTGGACCACCGCGTAGACGGGGACGCTGTCCTCCTCCATCTCCCGGGCGAGGGCGTCGATCACCATGCCGAGGCGGAGCAGGCTCGCCGGTCGGCCGCCGTCGAGATCCTGGTAGCGGATCACCTCGGCCAGGTCGACGACGGCCCGGGCCAGCGAGGGATCGGTGCTGACCCGGCCCTCGATGGCGTCCAGCACCTTGCTGATCTCGAATCTCATCCGACGCTCCCCACGATGTCGCCGATCCGCCGGGTCGGTCCCAGGTCACGCCCGGTGAAGCCGCTCAGCGGGGGCGTGCGGCGGCACCAGCCCGCCAGCTCGCCCAACTCGTCTCGCACCGCCTCGGCGGTGAGCAGGTCTGCCATGGGGAGACCCTACCGGGACCGCGCGACGACGCCGACCAGCGGCGGAGGCCGTCACCGACCCCAGCGGCAGGTAGGCGCGAGCCGGGGCCGGGGTCGTGGGCCGGCCACCGGCGGCACCGGGGCCCGGAGGACGCCACGACATAGATGGGCGGCTGTGCAGCGGCGGGTTAGGCTGACCGGCGGCCCGGCCGGGGCCGTGACCAGCCGTCATCCCCGGCCAACCCTGCGTGAGGAGATTCCACGATGAACACTCGACGGTTGGCGACCACGGGGGTCGCACTCGTCGCCGCGCTCGCTCTCGGGCTCACCGGGTGCGGCGGGGGGACGGACGCGGAGGCTCCGGCCGGCGACGGGGGCGCCACCACCGGCGCGGCGGCGGCCAGCAGCGCCCCGGCCGACGCCCGCGCGGAGTTGGGCGCCGCGGCGAAGAAGCTGAACCAGCAGAGCGTCAAGGTGAAGCTGACGTCGCCGGTCATCAACGGCGACGGCATGATGGACCCGGCCGCCAAGAGCGGCGACATGACGCTGAAGATGGGCGCGGAGGGCACCTTCCGGATCCTGATGCTCGGCGACGACGTCTACCTGAAGGTCACCGGCATGGAGGGGATGCCGAAGAAGTGGATGCACATGGACGTCACCAAGCTCGGCAAGAGCGCCCAGCTCAACATGATGCCCGACGGTGACCCGGGCGGCGCGCAGCAGATGGTCGAGAGCGTCGTCGACGTCGAGAAGACCGGGCCGGGCACCTACTCCGGCGTCCTCGACTACACCCGCGCCAAGCCCGACGACAAGGCCATCCAAGCCCTCGGCGACAAGGCCAAGGCCGTACCGTTCACCGCCCGGGTCGACGACCAGGGCCGGCTCGTCGAGTTCGCCGTCGACACCCAGGTGCTGCACGAGTCGCTGGGCACCATGATCACCACGTACTCGGACTTCGGCACCCCGGTCACCGTGAAGAAGCCCGCTGCCGGCGACACGCAGGAGGCCCCGCAGGAGCTGATCGAGTCCCTCGGCTCCTGAGCCGGGTTCCTCTTCAGCCCGACCGCACGCACGGACGGGGGCGGCGCCGACCGCGCCGCCCCCGTCGCGCGTACTCAGCCGCGCAGCGGCCGGCCCACCTCGTGCAGGTGCGCGAGCGCCTGACGGTACGACTCGACCAACCCCGTCTCGGCGTACGGGATGCCCCGCTCGGCGCAGTAGGCGCGCACGATCGGCCGGGCCCGGCGCAGGTTGGCCCGGGGCATGTTCGGGAACAAATGGTGCTCGATCTGGTAGTTGAGCCCGCCCAGGGCGACGTCGACGACCCGCCCGCCCCGCACGTTGCGCGACGTGAGCACCTGCTTGCGCAGGAAGTCCAGGTTGTCGTCGGCGGTGGGCATCGGCATGCCCTTGTGGTTCGGGGCGAACGAGCAGCCCATGTAGAGGCCCCACAGTCCCTGGTGTACGGCGACGAAGAGCAGCGCCTTCAGCGGCGACATCACCAGCAGCAGCGCGCCGACGTAGGCCACCGCGTGCAGGGCCAGCAGCAGCGCCTCGACGCCTCGACGTCGCATGGGGGTACGGAAGGCGCCGTCGGCGTCCCGCCCCACGATCGCCCGTACGCTCGCCACGTGCAGGGCGAGCCCCTCCAGCAGCAGCATCGGGAAGAACAGCCACGCCTGCCGACGGGCCAGCCGGCGGCCGAGTCCGCGCGTCGCGGCGGCCTGCTCGTACGTCCAGACCAGCGCGCCGGCCCCGACGTCCGGGTCCTCGTCGGTGTGGTTGGGGTTGGCGTGGTGGCGGTTGTGCTTGTCGACCCACCAGCCGTAGCTCAGCCCGACGGCCAGGTTGCCGGTGAGCAGGCCGATGGCCTCGCTCGGTCCACGCCGCCGGAACATCTGCCGGTGGCCCGCGTCGTGACCGAGGAACGCGACCTGGGTGGTGGCGACGGCCAGGAAGACGGCCACCAGCAACTGCGCCCACGAGTCACCGACCAGGCCGACCGCGACCCAGCCGGCCGCGAAGACACCCAGCGTGAGCACGATCCGGGTGACGTACCGTCCCGGACGTCGCTCCAGCAGGCCCGCCCCGCTGATCCGCCGGGACAACTGCGCGTAGTCACTCCCCCGTCGTACCGGCGGATCCGCCACCGCTTCCAGCACCATCACGCCCCCGTTCCCGTTCGTCGATCACGGTTCGCGCCGGCCGGCGCGTCCCCGCCTTCGAGTCTCCGGTGAAACCGTTGCGCTGAGTAACCCTGCACACCCCCGAGTGTGAGGTAGGGCGAGCCCTACCTCCCGGGCCCGTGATCGGCCCCGTCAGCGGGTCCGGCCCCGTCCGGCCCGTCCGCCCGACCGGCCCGTCAGCCCATCCGGCCGACGGCGGCCCGGAGGCGGGCCAGGTCGCGGCGGCGCCGCTCGTAGGTGGTGGCGAGCCCGATCAGCGCGAACCCGCCGACCGCCAGGAAGACCCACCGGGGCAGCAGGTCCCAGCCCCGGACCAGTTCGTGCAGCGCGAGCAGCGCCAAGGTCACCCCGCCCAGCAGCACCGGCGCCTGCCACCGGCGGGTCGCCCCGGCGAGCACCACGCCGAGCGCGGCGACACCCAACAGCAGCCGCCGCCACGGCTGCGCGTCCGGGGCCACCAGCACCGACACCAGGCTCGGCAGCAGCGCGGCGGCGAGCCCCGGGCCCAGCGCCAGCCAACTGTTCAGCCCGGGCCGGGTACGCAGCGCCACCGGGCCCGCCACGAGAGCCAGCGCGGCCGCCGGCACCGTGTACGCCTCCAGCACCGCCACGCTCCCGGCGGCCAGCAGCAGCCAGCCGCCGAGCAGTTCGCTGCCGCCGGCGATGCCCGCGAAGACCCACCGCCGGCCCGACGACTCGCCCCGGCGCAGTACCCGCAACGCGACGGCGGCGCCCCACAGCACACAGACCGCCGCCGCGTGCCGGAGCGAGCCCACCGCGAGCAGCAGCGCGACCAACGCCACCGCCTGCGCCGCCGCGTCCAGCGCCACCGCCGCGACCCGCCCCCGACGGCCCGGAGTCGCCACCACCGCGCCGGGGCGGTTGAGCACCGCTGCGGCGGCCAGGGTGAGCGTCGCGACGGCGAGCACGCTGAACGCCGCCGCCCGTACCGGCAGCCCACCGGCCAGCGGCGCGACGACCGCGAGGCCGGTCGCGGCGGCCACCGCGGCCAGGGCGCCGCCCAGCCGGGCGTCGTCCCGGCGGGCGGCGACGCCGACCACAGTCGCCGCGACCACGAGCACGCCGAGGCCGACGATCGTGCCCGCCCGGGTGGCCAGCAGCCCGAGCAGCCCGGACAGCACCAGCACCAGCCCCACCGGCAGCCCGACCGGGGCGAGCAGGGGGCGCGGCGCGGCCAGCGCGGCGCACAGCACCAGGGCCACCCCGCCGAGCAGCGTGACGACCGGCAGCACCGGCCACGGCACGCCGGCGGCCATCAGCAGTACGGGCAGCGCGGCGGCGGCGAACGGCACCGCGACCAGCGCAGCCCGCCACCAGCCGCCACCCCTGGTCGGGGCGGCGGTGGGGTCGGGCCGGCCGACGCCCCGGTCCCGCCGGCCGGCCACCATCCCGGCCACCAGGAGCGCGACCAGCGCCAGGCCCACCGGGAACGCCCCCGCATCGGCCCGTACGGTGGGCACCCCGGACCAGGGCGCCACCGCGCCGTACGGGGCGAAGAGCGCCTTCAGCACCACCGGCACCGCGGTGGCGACCGAGACCACGAGCAGCCCGACGCCGGCCACCCGGAGTACGACGTCGGAGCGCCCCGCGCCGCCCAGCGCCGCCAGCAGCACCGCCACGGCGGCGTAGAGCGCCACCGGTTCGTCGGCCGGTACGACCACCGGCGCCAACCCGACCGCCGTGACCGCCACGGCGACGCCGACGGAGGCGTACGCCCGCAGGTCGGGCCAGTGCCGGCGGACCGCGAGCAGCCCGACGGGCAGCAGCGCGAGGGCGGCGAGCGCCGCCCGCGCCTGCCACCAGGCCGGCGCGGCGGCGGCGAGGAGGGCGACGACCGCGACGGCCGGGACGGCGAGCGGTACGACGGACAACGCCGCCCCCGCCACCCCGCGCTGCACGGGCGTGCCGCGCCGGCCTGCCGCCGCCACAGCGGTCCCGACGACCAGCAGCACCGCGAGCGCCGCCCCCGCCCCGGCGGGCGCGGCGAGCCCGACCACCAGGCCGTGCCCGAGCAGGACGGCTCCGGCGACCCCCGCCGCCAGGGACGTCCAGGACCGGACGCCCGGACGCGCCACGGCGAGGGCCAGCAGGCCGACCGCCGCCACCAGGTCCAGGGCCACGACCGCGGGCCAGGGCGACGGCCAGCCGGCGGGCACCGCCAGCGCGACGGCCGCCACCCCGATCGCGGCCAGCGCCGGCCGGGCGGCCCTCGGCAGCAGCAGCCCCAGGGCGGCCACGGTCAGCGCGATCACCACCGGGAGCTGCCAGCCCTGGTCCAGTTCGGGTCCGGGAGCGGCCCCCCGCCACGGCGGCAGCGAGCGGCCGGCGGTGGCGCCGGCGAGCGCGACGGCCAGCAGCACGACGAACTGGGCCGTCCCGCCGGCCACCAGCAGCGCGCCCGCGCGGGGACCGGTCCGCCACCCGGCGGGCAGCAGCAGAACCGCGCCGGCCAGGGCCACCACGACCAGCGCGGAGAGCACCGGCGACAGGCCCAGTTCCGCCATCGGGCGGACCAGCGCGCCGGCCAGCACCGGCACCAGCAGCGCGGCGGCCACGGCGCGGAACACGGCCCCGCCGGTGAGCAGCGCGGTGCCCAGCAGTGTCAGCGCCACGAGCAGCAGCGGCACCCCGGCCAGCAGCGGGATGCCGGCGGCCCGGCCGACGGCCAACGGCACCACCGCGCAGCACGCGGCCACGAGCAGCGCGCCCGCGTGCCCCACCCAGGCGAGGACACGCCCGGCGACGACCGCCGGCCGCTCCCCGGTCGGCGCGGGCGACGCGGCGCCCGGCCGCACCGCCCCGGCGACGGCCGGGACGCCGCCCACCGGACCGGCCTCCGCCGACGGGGCGCCCACGGTCGCGGCGTCCGCCAGCGGGGCGCCCACGGTCGCGGCACCCGTCGACGGGCCGCTGCGGCGGCGCAACGCGACCAGCACCGCCAGGTCGAGCAGCGCCACCCCCAGGAAGACCAGCGCCCAGCCGGCGGCGTCCGGTCGCGCGTCGGCGGCGAGCAGCGGCAGCACCGGTTGCGCGGTCACCAGGGCCGCGAACCACGGCACCGTCAGCCCGCTGAGCCGGGCGTACCCGGCGGCGACCGCCGCGCTGGCCCCCCCGACCAGCGCGGCGTACCGGGTGGCGGGCCAGTCCGCGACGCCGACCAGGTCGACCGACCAGGCGGCGTAGCCGTCCAGGAGCACCAGCAGCAGCCCGACGGCGGCGAAGGTCTCCGCCGTGCCGCGCAGCCCGCGCCGCACCGCCACCAGCGGCGCGGCCAGGGCGAGCGCCGTGAACGCGAACAGGATCAGGGCCCGACCGGCGACCCCCACCGCCGCCCAGGCGACCGCCGTGAAGACCACCGCGGCGGTGCCCAGCAGCAGCCCGCCGAGGACGAAGAGCAGACCCTGCACCGTACGGGTGGAGGTCTCCGCCCCGCCGACGCCGGCCGGCGCCGGGGCGACCGGCGCGTGGCCCGGCCACCCGGGCGGCGGAGGCGCGGCCTGCGGCGGCACCACGCCCGGCGCAGCGTGGGCCGGCACCGGGTGGGCCGGCATCGCGTGGGCCGGCATCGGGTTCGGGGCGGCGGGGCGCATCGGCGTCGCAGTCGCGGGAGCCACCGGGCGCGGCACGGGGAACTCCGCCCGGACCGCCGCGGCCAGCGCCGCCCGCCGCTGCCGGACCGCGCCCAGCCGGTCGACGAGCCCCTGGTACGTCGCGCGGGCCCGCTCGACCTCGCCGCCGAGCGCGACGATCTCCCGGTCGAGCCGGACCACCTCGGCCGCGGCCGGGTGCGGCGGCCGGCCGCAGCCGGAGCAGCCGGAACCGAGGTCGGCCGGCGCGCCGCAGGCGGGACAGGGATAGCCGGTGTTCTGCACCCGGCCATCATGAAGGCCGGGAGATCACCTGACCAGAGTGCTCGTACTCAGGGCCGGGTGTGCTCGTACACCCAGGTGGCGTAGCCGGGATCGCCGCTGTCCACCCGGCTCACCAGGATCTCCGGCACCTCGTACGGGTGGCTGGCCCGGATCTGCTCCACCAGCGCGGCGGCCCGGTCCGGTGCGGTCTTGAACTGCACCGACCACTCGGTGCTGGTCTCCACCCCGGAACGCCACCAGTAGGTGCTGTCCACCTGGCCGCCCACCTGCGCGCAGGCCGCGAGCCGTCCCGCGACGGCCGCCGCCGCCATCACGTCAGCGACCGAGCGGGCGTCCACCACAGTCGTCACCACGCAGATCTGGTCCACGAGCGCACCCTACGCGGCACCGTCCCGATTGGCCGCGATCCACTCGTCTATCCGCGCCCACCAGTCGAAAAGCCAGTCGATCCGCTCCTGCCGACCGGCCGGCACCTCCTCCGGCGGCACCGACCAGAAACGCATGACGATCCGCTTGTCCATCGGCAGTTCCCGCCACACGTCACCGACGGTGAGCATCCGGTCCAGGCCGGTGTGTGCCACGAAGATCACCCCGGCGTCGGGCGCCGCGTCCAGAGCCGCGAGCAGCCCGCCCGGCTGCGGGGCGAGCACGTGCCGCATCCGTTCCGCGCGCCGCGCCATGAGTTCGAGGCCGAGCGCGCGCAGCCGGTCGATGGCCCGCAGCCGGCGACCGGGGGTGAAGTTGCCGCCCTCCGGAAAGATCACGAAGGCGTCGTCGTCGTCCAGGCCCTGCGCCAGGTGCCCGATCTGCTCGGTCACCGATCCCCGACCGTCCGGGCCCGGCGCGAGGAAGCGGTTCGGCAGTCGGTTGAGCAGCACGTCGACCGCCGGGTCCCACTGGAGGCTGTCCTTCAGCACGATCCGCGGCTCCCGGTTGAACCAGTTGACCAGGGCGTGGATGAGGATGAACGAGTCGCCGGGGCCGGCGTGCCGGCAGAGCACCAGCTCGGGCCGCCCGGGCAGGGCCGTGTCGGGGTCGGTGCCCACCACGTCGATGCTCAGGTGCAGCGCCCAGCGGGCCTGCCAGAAGAGGATCCGCAGGAACCAGCCGGCGAGCACGTAGTGGGCCCGCTGGAAGCCCGGCGAGCGGACCCGCCAGCCGAAGCCGGAGGCGACCCAGAGCAGGAAGAGCGCGAGCAGCGCCGAGGCGTCCCAGACCAGGTAGACGCAGCCGAGCCAGAGCAGGCGCAGCGGCCGCAGCCGGCCCGGAACGAGCGGCGAGACGGCCGCCGCGAGCAGCGCCCAGACCGGCAGGGTCGTCACCACCAGGAAGGCGAGCAGCACCACGCCGGGGGCCAGGAACAACCGGCGGGCCCACCTCGGCGGCAGCGGCATCAGTGCTCCAGTTGCGTGGCCAGGTAGCGCCGGGAGGCCGTGTAGGCGCGGCTGATCCGCCGCCCCACCGCCGCCATGTCGCGGTACGCCCACGGCGTGTCGTCGCGCGGCTCCAACCCTCCCGTGGGCAGCACGTGCACCTCCACCCCGTCGGGCAGGGCCGCCATCTCCCGGGCGAACCGGTGCCGCCGGGCGATCTCGAACGCGACCTGGGCGATCTCCCAGGGCCGCCGGGGCGGCGTCAGTTCCCGCTCGATCCGGCCCACCTGGAGTACGAAGATGCGCTTCGCGCCCACGGCGACGGCCTCCCCGATGGGGATGGAGTTGACGATCCCGCCGTCGACGTAGTGCTGGTCGTCGATCCGGGCCGGCGGCAGCAGCCCCGGCACCGAGGCGGAGGCGAGTACGGCCGGCACCAGCGGCCCGCGGTCGAACCAGTGCTCCGCGGCCCGCTCGATGTTGGCCGCGCAGCAGCGGAAGGGCACCTGGAGGTCGGCGAAGGTGGTCTCCGCGCCCAGCTCCGCCTCCAGCAGCTTGCGCAGCGGGCGCGGCGAGTGCAGGTGGGTACGGGCGGCGAACCGGCGCAGTTGGCGGGCCACCGAGTCGCCGTACACCTCGCTCGCCTCGGGGGAGGCCCAGAGCCGGACCAGCCGGTCGGTGACCGCCTCAGACGGTTCGGCGGCGACCAGCGCGCCGTTGACCGCCCCGATCGAGGTGCCCAGCACCAGGTCGGGCGTGATGCCGGCCCGGAACAGTGCCCGCAGCATGCCCACCTCGACAGCGCCGAGGACTCCCCCGCCCCCCAGTACGAACGCCACCGGTCCCCGCGACATGGCCTCATCCTGGCACGGGCGCGAAAGGGGCCGTCCGGGGCCGCCCGGCGAGGTGGCGGCGACGACGCTCTCCGGCGCAGGCCAGCAGCTCGTCGGGGTCGCCCACGTCGAAGGTGCGCTCGGCGTTCCAGGGCTGGCGGCTGCCGGGGCCGCCAGGACCGGGCCCGGCTCCGGAAGGTAGCCGACCGTTGACAGGCCCGACACATTCACGCAACCTGATAGCGCTCCCACAGCGAGGCAGGTGCGATCCGTGAAGCCAGCACTGCACCCCGGCCGGTTGCTGGCCCGCCGGTACCGGCTCGTCGACCAGATCGGCGCCGGTGGCATGTCGGTGATCTGGCGGGCGCGGGACGAGGTCCTCGACCGGACCGTGGCGCTGAAGGTGCTCGCCCCGTCGCTCGCGGCCGACGCCCGCTTCCGCGACATGGTGCGCGAGGAGGCGCGCGCCGCCGCCCAGCTCGTCCACCCCCACGTCACCTCGGTGCACGACTACGGCGAGACGGTCGCGCCCGACGGTTCGATCACGTCGTTCGTGGTGATGGAGCTGCTGACCGGCGAGGAGCTGGAGGTCCGGCTCACCGAGGGGCCGATGCCGTGGACCGAGGCGGCCGAGGTCGGGGCCCAGGTGGCGGACGCGCTCGCCGCCGCCCACCGGCTCGGCATCGTGCACCGGGACATCACCCCGGCCAACGTCATGATGACCCGGGCGGGGGCCAAGGTGCTCGACTTCGGCATCGCCACCCGGATCGGCGCGCCGGACGACGACGAGGACGGGGGCACCTTCGGCACGCCCGCGTACGTGGCCCCGGAGCGGCTCGACGGGGCGCCCGCCCAGCCGGCGACCGACGTGTACTCCCTCGGCGTGCTGCTCTACGAGGCGCTGACCGGTCGGGTGCCGTACCCGGCGGACACCTGGGAGCAGCTCAGCGAGGCGCTCGCCGGGGCGGGGCCACCCTCGCTGGCGGACCTGCCGGGCCTGCCGCCGGAGGTCGCCCGTACGTGCCTGCGCTGCCTGGCGCGGGATCCGCTGGACCGGCCCACCGCGCGCCAGGTCGCCACGCTCCTGCGGGACCAACTGCTCCCCGCCGACCCGCAGGCCGCCACCATGCTCGCGCCGACGGTCACCCTCCCGACGCTGCCGGCCCCGGCACCGGCAGCCGGCGTCCCCCAGGCAGCTGCCACCCCCGCCACCCTGCCGCTGGCAGCAGGACCGGGCGGGGCAGCAGGAGGGCCGGGCGGGAAGGCAGGGCCGGGCGAGGCGGCAGCAGGGCCGGGCAGCGGGGCCGAGACGCGCAGCGCCCGGCTCGCCCGCCAGCGGCGTCGACGTCGCCTGCCACGGCCGGTGCTGGTCGTGCCGGTCGTACTGTTCGTGGGGGTGGCGCTGGCCGTGCCCGCGATCCGTCAGGAGGAGGCGAGCCCGCCCCGGGCGCTGCCCACCACGGGTCCGTCCGAGCCGGCGGCCTCGGCCACGCCGACGGCCGACGTCGTACCGCCCCCGGCGACCTCGGCGCCGACGTCCGCCGCACCGGTCGCGCCCGGGCCGGCCCGGACACCGCCGGAACCCGGCGACCTCATCGAGGCGGCCAACCGGGTCGACGGGTTGATCGGCGCGGGCCTCGACGACGGGGGGATCCGCCCCGACGTGGGCCTCGACTTCCGCAACGAGCTGCGCAACCTGACCGACGCGGCCCGCGCCCGCTCCGGCGACCTGGGCGAGCGGATCGCCCGGCTCCGCGAGAAGGTCGCGGTGCGACGCGGTGAGGGTGCCGTCACCGACGCGTACGCCCGCCGGCTGGACAGCGCGATCACCGCGCTCGCCGCCGCGCAGGTCTGACCGGCGGTCAGCGGGCCCTGGCCCGGACCGGCCTGCGCGCCTCCACGGCCGCCACCTCGGCGATGAAGCGCCGGTACACGTCCTCGTAGCCGAGGGCCATCTTCTCGGTGGAGAAGCTCTCCGCCACGTGCGCGACGCAGGCCGCCGGGTCGAGGTCCGTCGCCGCCCGCAACGCGGCGGGCAGCTCGTCCACGTGCTCGCAGATCAGGCCGGTCGTCCCGGGCCGGACGAGTTCCGGTACGGCGCCCCGGTCCAGCGCCACCACGGGCGTGCCGGTCGCCATCGCCTCCACCATCACCATGCCGAACGGTTCCTCCCACTGGATCGGCATGATCAGGCACCGGGCCTCGACCAGCAGCCGCAGCGCCTCGGCCCGGCCCGCGTCGAACACCACCCGGACGTCCTCGCCGAGCAGGGGCCGGACCACCTGGTCGTAGTAGCGGTGCTCGGCCGGCTCGTTGCACTTGCCGGCCAGCACCAGCGGCAGACCGGCCGCGCGGCACGCCCGGATCGCGGCGTCCGGGCCCTTGTCTGGGCTGAACCGGGCCAGCCAGAGCACCGGCCCCTGCGAGGGCGCGGTCTTGTGCGGGACGCCCCGGAGGTCCATCGCGTTGTGCACCGTGCCGACCCAGGGCAGCGCCGGATTCAGCCGGCGTTGGGCGTGCGAGATGGCCACCAGCCCGACGCCCGTGTCGGCCTCGCTGAGCACGTCGCCGTACTCGCCCACGGGGTTGCCGTGCACGGTGGCCACGGTGGGCACGACCCGGTGGCCGGCGATCAGCGGGCCGATGGTGGTGTGGTCGTGGACGACGTCGAAGTCGCCCGCGTGGACCCGGTGGTTGACCCGGGCCAGGTGGGCCAGCTCGGGCAGCGCCTCGCCGAGCCGCTCGAACTGCAGGTCGGGCACCGTGGAGACGAACTCGGCCGGTGTGCCGTGCTCGCGGCCGGCCCCGAAGACGGTGACCTGGTGACCTCGCTCGATCAGCGTCTCCACCAGGCCGGTCACCACCTGCTCCAGCCCGCCGTAGCCGGGTGGCGGCACCGACAGCCAGGGCGGCACCACCATCGCGATCCGCAACGGTCCCTGTGCCGATCGCTCGGGCGACGGATGCTCGACGGCCACGGAACCTCCCCCTCGGTCACTGCTGTGCAGCACCGGCCGCCTCGCCCCGACCGGGCCCCGCCTGAGGGGCGGGATCCCCGCCGGTTTCCCGGCGGCGGCACCACTAAACGGGATGATCCGGGCGGTCACCCGCCGACGAGGAGTCGGTTCCGCACCGCCCGCACCCCCTCGGCGGACCAGGCCGTCCGCTCCGCCTCGTCCCGTTCCCACCACGATCGGACGACCCCGGCGAGCACGACCGTGTCCCCGTCCAGCTCGACGGTCACCCGCTCGGTGCCGAGGCCGCGCCCGAGCGCCCGCTGGAGGTCGCGCCGTCGGCGCTCGGCGTCCGGCTGGATGACGGGCCGCACGTCGACCAGGTTGGTCACCCCGCGTACGCCCCGCAGCCGGCGCAGCTCCCACTCGGCGGTACGCCGTTGCCAGCCGAACTCCACCTCGCCCCGGAGCAGCACCCAGCCGTCGGACACGGTGACGTCGAGTCGCTCGGCGGGCACGAAGCTGTCCCACTCCAGTGCCCGGCTCGCCGCGATCGCGATCTCGGCGTCCGTACGCCCCGGCTCGCCGGGCAGCCGCACCTCGATCTCGTCGGCGACCGCCCGCACCCCCCGTACGCGCTGCGCGCAGCGTCGCGCCGCCCAGGTGAGCGCGTACGCGTCGACCTGACCGGTCAGGGTCACCACGCCGTCGTGGACGCTCACCCCGATCTCGTTCGGCTGCACCTGGGCGTCCCAGGCCAGTTCGTCGAGCACGTCCCGCTGGATCCGCTCGTCCGTCCGGACGGCCGCTGCCGTGGTCATCGCACCCCCCGTACGCCTCACCGGTCCTCGCCGACGATGCCGGCGCGAAGGGTGACGGCGGTTCACCCGCACCGGGTGAACCGCCGTCTGGGGAGGGAGCGGCGGGTGACGGAGCCAACCCCCTTGGCCCCGCCACCCGCCGCCGGAGGGAGGAGGAATGTCGTGGTTACCGGTTACGACGCCTCGGCGAGCGTCACGGTCGCGGTGGATTCGCTGCCGTTGCGCTTGTAGGTCACCTGGACCCGGTCGCCGACCTTGCCGGCCTGCACGGCGCCGACCAGGTCGTCCGAGTCGTTGACCGGCTTGTCGCCGAACCGGGTCACCACGTCGCCGCGCTGCAGTCCGGCCTTCTCGGCGGCGCTGCCCGGGGTGACCGCCGCGACCAGGGCGCCCCCGCCCTCGGCGGTGGTCACGCTGACCCCCAGCGACGGGTGGCTGACCTTCTCGCCCCGCTGGAGCTTGCCGGCCACGTCCTTGGCCTTGTTGCTGGGGATCGCGAAGCCGAGGCCGATGTTGCCGGTGCTGCCCTGCCCGGCGGTGGCGATCGCGGTGTTGATGCCGATCACCTCGCCCCGGGTGTTGACCAGGGCGCCGCCGGAGTTGCCGGGGTTGATCGGCGCGTCGGTCTGGAGCAGCCCGGCGATCGAGGAGGCTCCCTGGTTGGACTCCTGCCGCTGCTCGCCGCTGCCCGCCTGGATGGTGCGGTCCCGGGCGCTGAGGATGCCGGCGGTGACGGAGCCCTGGAGGCCCAGCGGGCTGCCGAGGGCGAGCACCTGGTCGCCGACCTGCATCGCGTCGCTGTCGCCGAAGGTGGCGGCCTTCAAGCCGCTGACGCCGCTGGCCTTCACCACCGCCAGGTCGGTCTTCGGGTCGGTGCCGACGATCCGGGCCTGGGCCGTCTTGCCGTCGGCGAAGGTCACCACGACCCGGTCCCCGCTGCCGGAGGAGACGACGTGGTTGTTGGTGAGCACGAAGCCGTCGGCGGTGAGGATCACGCCGGAGCCCTCGCCGTTGTCCGTCGCGATCGAGACGACGCTGGGCTGCACGGCGGCGGCGATCCGGGGCAGGTCGGCGCTGTTGATGATGGGCGCGGCCGAGTAGTTGCGCGTGATGCCGGAGTCGCCGTCGACGGCGAGCGCGAGCGCCCCGCCGGCGACGCCCGAGCCGAGCATCAGCGCGAACACCGCGACGCCCGCGCCGGCGAACTTGGCGATCCGGCCGGGGCGGGGGCCCGCCTGCGGGGGCGCCCACGGCGGCAGCGGCTGGCCGGGGTGGTGCGGCTGGTGGCCGTACGGCTGGCCCGGCTGTCCCCCGCCACCCCAGCCGGACTGCTGGCCGTACCAGGGCGCGCCGGGCTGGCCGGCGGCCTGCGCGTAGCCGGGCTGCGGATAGCCCGGCTGGCCCACGGCGTGCGGGTGGCCGGGCTGCCCGGCGGCCTGCGGATGCCCCTGCTGGGGCTGGCCGGGGGCCGGATACTGCGCGCCGGCCGGGGCCGGCGCGAAGGGACCGGGCGGGGTGGGTGGCGCGGCCTCGGGGGCGCGGGCCGGCTCGCCGGCCCGCGGGCCGTCGGCGGCCGGGCCCACCTCGGCGGTACGCGACGCCTCGCCACCGGCCGAGGGGTGGCCGCCGGAGACGGGGGCCGAGGAGTGTCCGCCGACGACGGGGGCTGCGGGGTGGCCGCCGGAGACGGGGGCTGCGGGGTGGCCGCCGGAGACGGGGGTCGCGGGGTGGCCGCCGGAGACGGGGGTCGGCTCGCCGGCGGGCGGCGTGGTGAAGCCGACGGTGGGGGCGGAGTCGGACTGCGCGCGCTCGGCGCGCGGCAGCTCGGCGGTGGGGTGCGACGGCTCGGCGTCGGGGTGGGCCGGCCGGCGCTGCGGGTCGGACTCGTGCTCGGTCATGTCTCCACCTTGCCGCGCACCACTGCGATCCGCCTGGAACCCACCTGAATGTTGGCTGAAAGTCACTCGCCCTCGGCGTCGCCATCGTCCTCGGCGTCACCCTCCGGCACGAGCGGGAGCCGGACCCGGAAGGTCGCTCCCCCACCGGGGGTCTCGGCGACCTCGACCGTGCCGTGCTGGGCGCGCACCAGCGCCGCGACGATGGCCAGGCCCAGCCCGGTGCCGGTGTTGCCCCCGGCCCGCCGGGTACGCGCCGCGTCCACCCGGTAGAAGCGCTCGAAGACGCGTTCCGCCTGTTCAGGGGTGAGTCCGGGGCCGGTGTCCGCCACCTCCACCACGGCCAGGTTCCCCGGCTCGGAACGCAGCCGCAGGGTCACCGAGGCGTCCGGCGGGGTGTGCGTGAGGGCGTTGGTCATCAGGTTGCCGATGACCTGGCGCAGCCGGGCGTCGTCGCCGTAGACCACCAGCGGGCCGGAGCCGGGCCTGACGTCCAGCTCGATCTGGCGCTCCGGTGCCACCACCCGGGCGGCCTCGACCGCCTCGCTGGCCAGCACGGGCAGCTCCACCGGGGCGAGGGTGAGCGGTCGTTCCCGATCCAGTCGGGCCAGCAGCAGCAGGTCCTCCACCAGCAGCCCCATCCGGGCCGCCTCCTGCTCGATGCGGCGCAGCAGGTCGGCGGTCTGCTCCGGCGCGCGGGCCGCGCCCTGCCGGTAGAGCTCGGCGAAGCCCCGGATGGTGGTCAGCGGGGTCCGCAGCTCGTGCGAGGCGTCCGCCACGAACTGCCGCATCCGCTCCTCGGAGCGCCGGGCCCGCGCCTCCGAGGCCAACGCCGCGCCGGCCGCGTCCCGGGCGCTGGCCTCGGCGGACCGGGCGGCCAGCTCGGAGGCCGCCCGCGCCGTGAAGGCAACCTCGATCTGGTTCAGCATGGCGTTCAACGCCCGGGAGAGCCGACCCAGCTCCGAGGTCGGCACGGGTTGCCCCTGCTCCGGGTCGGGCACCCGCCGGGTGAGATCACCCCCGGCGATGGCGGCAGCCGTACGCTCGATCTCCACCAGCGGCTTCAGGCTGGTACGGACGATCGCCGCCCCGATGGAGGCGAGCAGGATCAGCACCGCGCCACCGACCAGCAGGTCTATCCAGACCAGCCGCTTGACGGCCCGGTCGACGTCGCTCAGGTGCTGCCCGACAATGAGGATCTCGCCGTCCGGCAACTGCGTGTAGAGCATCCGCCAGCGGGACCTGTGGTCCTCGGAGGTGACCGTACGCGGCTTGCCGGTCTGTTCCGCGAAGCCCTCGACCGTGTCCGGGAGCCGCGGCAGCTGCTCGGACCGGAAGTTGCGGTAGTCGTAGACGGGCGACATCACCTCGCCCGGCTGGGCCAGGGCCACGACGAAGTCGCTGGGCAGCACGGTGCCGCCCCGGCCGCCCTCCTTGTAGAGATTCAGCGCCGCGTCGACGGAGCGCGTGGTGCCGCGCAGTTCCCCGTCCACCTGCTCGATGAGGTAGCCCCGCAGGAAGACGGTGGTCAACGAGCTGATCACCAGGAGCGCGGCGGCGACCAGGGCGAGCACCGCGGCGACCAACTTCACCCGCAGCGGTACGCCGCGCAGCCACGTCTTTCCCTGGTGGAGCGCGTTCACGCCGCCGGCTTGCGGAGGACGTAGCCGACGCCTCGCAGCGTGTGGATCAGTCGGGGCTGGGTGTTGTCCACCTTGCGGCGCAGATAGGAGATGTAGGACTCGACGATGTTGTCGTCGCCCCGGAAGTCGTAGTTCCACACGTGGTCGAGGATCTGCGCCTTCGACAGCACCCGGTTGGCGTTCAGCATCAGGTAGCGCAGCAGCTTGAACTCGGTCGGCGAGAGCTGCACCCGCTGGCCGGCGCGGTGCACCTCGTGGGTCTCCTCGTCCAGCTCCAGGTCGGCGAAGGTGAGCCGGGAGGGCGCCTGCTCGCCGCTGCTGGTCCGCCGCAGCACCGCCCGGATGCGGGCGGTCAGCTCCTCCAGGCTGAACGGCTTGGTGACGTAGTCGTCGCCGCCCAGGGTCAGCCCGCGGATCTTGTCGTCGGTGGCGTCGCGGGCGGTGAGGAAGACCACCGGCGTACGGGTGCCGCCCTCGCGCAGCATCCGGATGACCTCGAAGCCGTCCAGGTCCGGCAGCATCACGTCGAGCACCACCAGGTCGGGCCGGTGGTCCTTGGCGGCGTTGAGGGCGGAACTGCCGCTCGTCGCTGTGGCCACATCGAAGCCCGCGAAGCGTAGGCTCGCGGAGAGCAGTTCGAGGATGTTGGGATCGTCCTCGACGACGAGCAGTCGCGCCTCGGTCTGGGTAGTGGCCATGCCCGCCATCATCCGTGTTCTCGCTGCGTCCGCGCTGGGCACTCGCTGGAAATAACCTGTGAGACGACGACCGCTCAGCGCAGCAGCCGGCGCAGCCCGTCCAGCGCGCCGTCGAGCAGTCGTACGGCGGTGCGCAGCTGCGAGTCGGTCGGTCGCCGGGCCCGTACCAGCGCTCCCGCCTCCCCGGCGAAGGCGGCCAGCCGCTGGTCGAACTCGTCGAGCGGCGTCGGCGCGGGGCCGGGCGCCGGGCCGGCGGGGGGCGCGGGGGTGGGGTTGGGGGGCGACCAGCGGGTACGGCGGGTCCGCGGGACCGCCTCGCGCAGCTCCCGCTCCAGGTCGCGGACGGTGCCGCAGACCTCGTGGTGGATCTCTCCGAGCCGGTCGGACAACTCCCGCACCGAGGCGACGATGTCCGACTCCAGGGCGTTGAGCTCGCCGGATCGCTGCCGCAGCTCGGCCCGGCCCGCCTCGGTGATCTCGTAGACCTTGCGGCCTCCGACGGCGGTGTGGGTGACGAGCCCCTCGGTCTCCAACCGCCGCAACCGGGGATAGATCGTGCCGGCGCTGGGCGCGTAGAGGCCCTGGAAGCGTGCCTCCAGCAGCCGGATCAGCTCGTAGCCGTGCTTCGGGCCGTCGTCGAGGAGCTTGAGCAGGTAGAGCCGGAGCCGCCCGTGACTGAACACGGCGGTCACGGCAGCCCGCCCTCGCCGTGGCCCACGGGGCCTCCCCTGTACGACGCGACGCCGCTGACAGCGCCCGGATGGGCAGGACATTAACGCGATACATCGCGACGGAACAAGCGGACAACCACCCTCACGGGCCCCCGCACCCAACGCGACACCCGCCCACTCGCGATCAGGACGCCATGGACCTCAAAACTGCCCCGTGAGGTCCATGACGTCCTGATCGTCACGGATGTTCGCGCCCCGCAGCGAAGGCGCTCACGGCTGCGGCGACTCACCGAGCTTGTGCGAGGCTGCCGGGGGCGTGCCGGCGACGGGGCCGGACGTCGTCGCCGGAGGTGTTTGATGATCATCGAGTCGCGTTTCAACGGGCCGCCCGGTTCGGGCAACGGCGGCTGGAGCGCCGGTGTCTTCGCCGCCGGGTCCGGCGCCCCGGGGCCGGTCGAGGTCACGCTGCGTCGCCCGCCTCCGCTGGAGACCCCGCTCACTCTCGTCGACGGGGAGGTCCGCGACCGGGAGGGCGTCGTGGTCGCCCAGGTCCGCCCCACGGAGGACCCCCGGGCGGTGGTGCCGCCGGTGCAACTGCCGGCCGCGCGAGCCGCCTCGGCGGCGTACGCCGGGCTGGTCGACCACCCCTTCCCCGGCTGCTACGTCTGCGGCCCGGACCGGGTCGACGGGCTGCGGATCTTTCCGGGGCGGCTGCCGGACGGCCGTACCGCCGCGCCGTTCCGGGTGCCGGCTTCCGTCACGACGCCCACCGTCTGGGCGGCGCTGGACTGCCCCGGGGGCTGGGCGGTGATCGCTCCCGGCCGGCCGTACGTCCTCGGCCGGATCGCGGCGGTGGTCGCGGCGCTGCCCGAACCCGGCGACGAGTGCGTGGTGACCGGCGTCATGGTCGGCGGCGAGGGCCGCAAGGCGCTCGTGCACACCAGCCTGTACGCCCCCGACGGCACCCTCCTGGCCTGGGCCCGGGCGACCTGGATCGCGGTGGCCGAAGAGATCGGATAATCCTCCCTGGGGATGAGCGCCTCCCGCCTGAGGCGGAGGTGGATCAAAGAAGCGCGCCTGATTGACCTGCTTGCGCACGCCCGCCACGCTGTGTCACGGCGTACCCCGACGCCACCGCACGAAGGAGAGCAATGACTGACGGGCAGAGAAGCCCCACCGGTGACGGTCAGATCGTGGTGTCCGGCCTGACGAAGCAGTACAAGAACGTCCGGGCCGTCAACAACCTGTCGTTCACCGTCGAACCGGGGCGGGTGACCGGCTTCCTCGGCCCCAACGGTGCCGGCAAGACCACCACGCTGCGGATGCTGCTGAACCTGGTCACCCCGACCAGCGGCGAGGCGTTCATCGGCGGGCGGCGGTACGCCGACCTGACCGACCCGCTGCGGCACGTCGGTGCCGTGCTGGAGGCGTCCAGCGCGCACAAGGGTCGTACCGGCATCAACCACCTGCGGGTGATCGCGGCGGCGGCCGGGCTGCCGAAGAGCCGGGCCGACGAGGTGCTGGCGCAGGTCGGGCTCACCCCGGCGGCGAAGCGCAAGTTCAAGGGCTACTCGCTCGGCATGAAGCAGCGGCTCGGCATCGCCGCCGCCATGCTGGGCGACCCGCGCGTGCTGGTCCTCGACGAGCCCGCCAACGGGCTCGACCCGGAGGGCATCCGGTGGATGCGCGGGTTCCTCAAGAGCCTCGCGCACGAGGGCCGCACCGTGCTGGTCTCCAGCCACCTGCTGTCGGAGATGCAGCTGCTCGCCGACGACGTGGTGATCATCGCGGCGGGGCAGCTGGTCCGGCAGGGCACGGTCGAGCAGGTGATCGGCTCGATGGCGCAGGGCGTCCGGGTGCGGGTACGCACCCCGCAGGCCGACGCGCTGACCGCCGCCCTCAAGGACGGACCGGCCACCGTCGACGTCGACGAGCACGGCGTCCTGCTGGTGGGCGGGGTGGACGCCCCGACCGTGGGGCGGGCCGCCCTGACGGCGGGCGTCGAACTGCACGAACTGACCACGGAACGACCCGACCTCGAACGGGTCTTCCTGGAGCTGACGGCCGGAAAGGCGGGCATCCGATGAACCTCGTCCGGTCCGAGCTTCTCAAGATCCGTACCACCAGCGCGTGGTGGTGGCTGGCGATCGCCGCGTTCCTGTCGATCGCGCTGGCCTTCGCGTTCAACGCCTGGGTCGCCAACGAGACGTTGAGCGGCAACGCCGAGGAACTGGGCGTCACGGGCGACCAGGCCTCCGCGGCGGCGCAGGCCGCGAACCTCTACACCTCCGGGCAGTACCTGGGCCTGATGTTCGTGATGCTGATCGGCATCCTGATGGTCACCAACGAGTTCTTCCACCAGACGGCGACCACGACGTTCCTGGCCACGCCACGGCGTACGTCGGTGATCATCAGCAAGCTGGTCGCGGCCAGCCTGCTCGGCTTCGCCTTCTGGCTGGTGACCACGCTGATCGACCTGGTGGCCGGGGCACTGTTCCTCTCGGCCAACGGCCACGGCACCCTGCTCGGCGAGTGGGCCGTGCAGCGCGCGCTGCTGCTCAACCTGCTGGCGTACGCGATCTGGACGGTCCTCGGCATCGGCATCGGCACGCTGATCACCAACCAGCTCGGCGCGGTGATCACCGCCGCGGTGCTGTACCTGGTCGGCACGCAGGTCGTGGGGCTGCTCTTCGTGCTGCTGTCGAACCTGCTGAACAGCGAGGCCGTCATCAAGTGGCAGGTGATCTGGCCGGCCGTCGCCTCGACGGTGATGGTCAGCGAGGGCGAGACGGACTTCACCCCCGCGTGGTGGGTCGGCGCACTCGTGCTGATCGGCTACGCCGTGGTGAGCGGGGTCGCCGGTGTCCTGATCACCCGGCGGCGCGACATCTCCTGACGGGTACGGACGACGACGACGGCGGGGGTGGTGCGGCGCACCACCCCCGCTGCCGTCGCGGCGGCCGTCGCCCACATGCGGGGCCATACCAGCAGCCGACCAAACACGCAGCGTATGGTGAACTTCTGGCATCTTCTGTGAAACCGACCACGCGTCGGAGGCGGAAATGCCTGCGGCATCCGTACGGCGTAGCCTGGGAGCCGTCTCGTGCGCGCTCGCAGGTAGGGCGTTACGGACACCGCGTGCCACACAAAACCCGCGTGAAAGAGGCGATTACCGGCCGTGTCGACCCAGCAGACTTCGCAGGAGAACCCGCTGGCGGGTTTCGGTCCGAACGAATGGATCGTCGAGGAGATGTACCAGCGTTACCTCGCCGACCCCACCAGCGTCGATTCGGCCTGGCACGACTTCTTCGCGGACTACCGCCCGGCGCCCGGCGCCGGAAAGCCGCGTGGAGCTGAGCAGGCCCCGAAGCCGGCCGCCAAGCCGGAGCCCGCCGGCCAGCAGGAGGCGGCCACCACGGTCGCGCAGCCGGCGGAGAAGAAGCCGGCCGAGAAGAAGCCGGAGCCCACGCAGGAGAAGCCCGCGGCCAAGGCCGCCCCGGCCAAGCCGGCGCCCGCGAAGGCGGCCCCCGCCAAGCCGGCGGGGACCAAGCCGACCGCCACCGGCCCGCAGACCACCCCGCTGCGTGGCGTGGCGGCGAAGATCGTCCAGAACATGGACGCCTCGCTGGCCGTGCCGACCGCCACCAGCGTGCGCGCCGTCCCGGCCAAGCTGCTGGTCGACAACCGCATCGTGATCAACAACCACCTCGCCCGTGGGCGCGGTGGCAAGGTCAGCTTCACCCACCTCATCGGCTACGCGATGGTCCGCGCCCTGGTCGCCCACCCGGAGATGAACAACTCCTTCGCCGAGACCGACGGCAAGCCGGTGATGGTCCGGCCCGAGCACGTCAACCTGGGCATCGCGATCGACCTTTCCAAGCCGGACGGCAGCCGCAACCTGGTGGTCCCCTCCATCAAGGCCTGCGAGCAGATGGACTTCCGGCAGTTCTGGCAGGCGTACGAGGACGTGGTCCGGCGCGCCCGCCGCAACGAGCTGACCATGGACGACTACTCCGGCACCACGATCTCGCTGACCAACCCCGGCGGCATCGGCACCGTGCACTCGATGCCGCGGCTCATGCAGGGGCAGAGCGCCATCATCGGTGTCGGCGCGATGGAGTACCCGGCCCCCTACCAGGGCATGTCCGAGGCCACCCTGGCCGACCTGGCCGTCAGCAAGGTCATCACCCTCACCAGCACGTACGACCACCGGATCATCCAGGGCGCCCAGTCCGGCGAGTTCCTGAAGGTCATGCACGAGCTGCTGCTCGGCGAGCACGGCTTCTACGACCAGATCTTCACCTCGCTGCGCATCCCCTACGAGCCGGTGCGCTGGATGCGCGACGTCGCGGTCAACAGCGAGGGCCAGATCAACAAGACCGCCCGGGTGCACGAGCTGATCCACGCGTACCGCGTGCGCGGGCACCTGATGGCCGACACCGACCCGCTCGAGTTCAAGATCCGTAAGCACCCCGACCTGGACGTGCTCCAGCACGGGCTGACGCTCTGGGACCTCGACCGCGAGTTCCCGGTCAACGGCTTCGCCGGCAAGCAGCGCATGAAGCTGCGCGCCGTCCTCGGTGTGCTGCGCGACTCGTACTGCCGGCGCGTCGGCATCGAGTACATGCACATCCAGGACCCGGAGGAGCGGCGCTGGATCCAGGAGCGGATCGAGCGCAAGTACGAGAAGCCGTCGGCCGACGAGCAGAAGCACGTGCTCAACCGGCTCAACGCCGCCGAGGCGTTCGAGACCTTCCTCCAGACCAAGTACGTCGGGCAGAAGCGCTTCTCGCTGGAGGGCGGCGAGTCGCTGATCCCACTGCTCGGCGAGGTGCTGGAGGCCTCCGCCGAGGGCGGCCTGGACGAGGTCGTCATCGGCATGGCCCACCGGGGTCGGCTCAACGTGCTGGCCAACATCGTCGGCAAGCCGTACGAGAAGATCTTCTCGGAGTTCGAGGGGCACCTCGACCCGCGCTCCACCCAGGGTTCCGGCGACGTGAAGTACCACCTGGGCCAGAACGGCAAGTTCACCACGCCCGACGGCGACCACTCGGTCAAGGTCTCGGTGGTCGCGAACCCGTCGCACCTGGAGGCCGTCGACCCGGTGCTGGAGGGCATCGTCCGGGCCAAGCAGGACCGCATAGACCTCAAGCTGGAGGGCTACACCGTGCTGCCGCTGGCGGTGCACGGTGACGCCGCCTTCGCGGGCCAGGGCGTGGTCGCCGAGACCCTCAACCTCTCGCAGCTCAGCGGCTACCGCACCGGCGGCACCGTCCACGTGGTGGTCAACAACCAGGTCGGCTTCACCACCGCCCCGGAGTACAGCCGCTCCAGCCTCTACAGCACCGACGTCGCCCGGATGATCCAGGCGCCGATCTTCCACGTCAACGGTGACGACCCCGAGGCCGTGGTCCGGGTCGCCCGGCTGGCCTTCGAGTACCGGCAGGAGTTCAACAAGGACGTCGTCATCGACATGGTCTGCTACCGGCGGCGCGGGCACAACGAGGGCGACGACCCGTCGATGTCCAACCCGCAGATGTACAAGATCATCGACTCGAAGCGGTCCGTCCGGAAGCTCTACACCGAGGAGCTGATCGGGCGCGGCGACATCACCGTGGAGGACGCGGAGGAGCTGCTGCGCGACTACCAGGCGCAGCTCGAACGGGTCTTCAAGGCCACCCGTGACGCGGCCACCACCCCGCGGCAGCTCAGCCGCCCCAAGCGGGAGGACGAGCCGGAGCCGCAGGTGCAGACCGCCACGGACGCCGCCGTCGTCAGGGCCATCGGCGACGCGCACGTCAACCTGCCGGAGGGCTTCACCCCGCACAAGCGGATCCAGCAGCTGCTCGACCGGCGGGCCAAGATGTCCGTCGAGGGCAACATCGACTGGGGCTTCGGCGAGATCATCGCGTTCGGCTCGCTGCTGCACGACGGGGTCACCGTCCGGCTCGCCGGGCAGGACTCCCGCCGGGGCACCTTCGTGCAGCGGCACGCCTCCGTGGTCGACGCGCAGACCGGCAACGACTACCTGCCGTTGCAGTCGCTGACCGCCGACGGCGAGCGGTCGCGGTTCTTCGTGCACGACTCCCTGCTCAGCGAGTACGCGGCGATGGGCTTCGAGTACGGCTACTCGGTGGAGAACCTCGACGCGCTGGTCTGCTGGGAGGCGCAGTTCGGCGACTTCGTCAACGGCGCCCAGTCGGTGATCGACGAGTTCATCTCCTCCGGTGAGGTGAAGTGGGGCCAGCGTTCCGCCGTCACGCTGCTGCTGCCGCACGGCCACGAGGGCCAGGGCCCGGACCACACCTCCGGCCGCCCGGAGCGGTTCCTGCAGATGTGCGCCGAGGACAACATGCGGGTGTCCATCCCGACGACCCCGGCGAACTACTTCCACCTGCTGCGCCGCCAGGCGCTGTCGCCGAAGCGCAAGCCGCTGGTGGTGTTCACGCCGAAGTCGCTGCTGCGGCACAAGCTCTGCGTCTCCCTGGTGGAGGACTTCACCACCGGCACCTTCCAGCCGGTCCTGCCCGACTCGGGCTCCCCGGCGCCGGAGCAGGTGAAGCGGGTGCTGCTCTGCTCGGGCAAGGTCTACTACGACCTGTTCCAGGCCCGGCAGGAGCGCGGCGTCACCGACACCGCGATCATCCGGATCGAGCAGCTCTACCCGATGCCGGTCGAGGAGATCCGGGCCGCCCTGGCGGCGTACCCGAACGCCGAGGACTTCGCCTGGGTGCAGGAGGAGCCGGCCAACCAGGGTGCCTGGTCGTTCGTCGCGCTCAACCTGCTGGAGCACCTGTCGGAGGTACGGCTGCGCCGGATCTCCCGCCCGGCTGCGGCAGCCCCCGCCGTCGGCTCCGCCAAGATGCACGAGGTCGAGCACACCGCGCTGATCGAGGCGGCCCTGCCCCGCCCGTGACCTGACGCACCGCCGAGCGCACCGGGGCAGAGCCCGTCGACCCTGACGGCTCTGCCCCGGTCGCCGTCCCGGCTCCCGCCGCCGGCAGGTCCGGCGGCACCACGGCCCGCACAGCACAGCGACGAAGAGGGAACGGACAGGATGTACTTCACCGACCGCGGTATCGAGGAACTGGTCGAGCGTCGGGGCGAGGAGCAGGTCAGCATGGAGTGGCTCGGTGAGCGCCTGCGCGACTTCGTGGACCTCAACCCCGAGTTCGAGACCCCGATCGAGCGCTTCGCCACCTGGCTCGCCCGCCTCGACGACGAGGACGAGGACTGAGCCGGATCACCCCGGAGGAACGGACGCCCCCGGTGCCCCCACCGAACCGCTCCCGCCGCACACCCGTACGCCGGTCGGCCCTGGCGGCGGGTGCCGCGGTGGCGCTGCTGCTCGCGGGCTGCGGCGCGGAACCCCCACGCCCCGTGCCGGCGCCGGGGAGCGCAACGGGGTCCCCGGCGGTGGACCTGCCTCCGGTCTTCTACGTCGACCCGGGCAACCCGGCGGCGGCGGAGGCGGACCGGTGGGAGGCGCTGGGCCGGACCGCCGACGCGGCGGCGCTGCGCCGGATCGGCACGCGGCCCAGCGCGAAGTGGCTGACCGGCGGGCCGGCGGTCCGCGACGAGGTGGACGCGTTCCTGGGGCGGGCGGCGCTCGCCGGCCAGACGCCGCTGCTGGTCGTGCACAACATCCCCGACCGGGACTGCGGTCGGCAGGGCACCGGCGGGGCCGGCGGTCCGGCGGAGTACCAGCGCTGGATCCGCGACCTCGCGGCGGGCGTCGGAGGCCGGCCGGTCACCGTGGTCCTCGAACCCGGGGCGGTGCCGGACGCCGTGCAGGGCTGCGTCCGCGACCCCGACGGGCGGCTCACGCTGCTGCGGGACGCCGTCACGGTGCTCGGCAGCACCGGCAGCGCCCGGGTCTACGTCGACGCGGGGCACCCCGGCTGGGTCTCCGATGTGGCCGCGCTCGCGGCGGCGCTCGACCGGGCGGGGATCGGCGAGGCCGACGGCTTCGCGCTCAACGTGGCCAACTTCGTCGACACCGCGCAGAACGTCCGCTACGGCCACCGCGTCTCCGACGCCCTCGGCGGCGGCACCCGGTTCGTCGTCGACACCAGCCGCAGCGGCAACGGCCCCCACGCGGGCACCACGGTGGGCGGCGCGCCCAGCTGGTGCAATCCGCCGGGGCGGGCGCTCGGTGAGGAGCCGACGGCCGACCCGGGCCTGCCACGGGTGGACGCGCTGCTCTGGGTCAAGTACCCGGGCGAGTCCGACGGCGCCTGCCGCCCCGGGGAGCCGGACAGCGGCGTCTGGTGGCCCGAGTACGCCCTCGGCCTGGCCCGGCGCGCCGGTTGACCCCACCCGGCCGACCCGGGCAGGTCAACCGCTCAGCCGGCCCCGGGCCGGTCAGGGCAGCCGGCCGGTCAGGGCAGCGGGTTGGTCAGGGCAGCGGGTTGGTCAGCCGCGCCGCCGCGTTCCGCCGGTGCCAGGCCGGTCCGCCGCAGCTTCTGCCAGCCCAGCCGGCCGCCGGTCAACGCGGTGACCACCGACTGAAGCATCACCAGGTACATCAGTTGCCGGTAGACGAACTGCTGGAGCGGCAGCACCCACAGCACGCCCAGCTTCTCCCGGTCCAGCCGGAACGCCACCACGGCGGTCAGTGCCTGCAACCCGAGCATGGCCAGCCAGGCCACCGCCGTGGCGGTGCTGTCCAGGAAGAACAACCCGTACAGGGCCATCAGGTCGATCACCGGCGCCAGCAGGGGCAGCAGCACCCCGAACAGGCTGAGGAAGGCCAGGCAGCGGCGGGTGAACCGGCCGGACGCGCCCCGGTCGAGCAGGGACCGCCGGTGCTTCCACATCGCCTGCATGGTGCCGTAGCTCCACCGGTAGCGCTGCTTCCACAGCTGCCCCATCGTCGCCGGGGCCTCGGTCCAGGCGCGCGCCGTCTCCTCGTACACCACCTTCCAGCCGGCCCGGCCCAGCGCCATGGTGATGTCGGTGTCCTCGGCCAGGGTGTCGTCGGTCATCCCGCCGGCGTACACCAGCGCCTCCCGCCGGAAGCCGCCGATCGCCCCCGGCACCGTCGACATGCAGCGCATCGACTCGTAGAGGCGGCGGTCGAGGTTGAAGCCGATCACGTACTCGATGTGCTGCCACTTGGCGATCAGGCTGTCCCGGTTGCCCACCTTGACGTTGCCGGCCACCGCGCCGACCTGCGGGTCGGCGAACGGCTGCACCAGCCGCCGGACGGAGTCCCGTTCGAGGATGGTGTCGCCGTCGACCATCACGATCAGGTCGTGCCGGGCCAGCGCGACGCCGGTGTTCAAGGCGCTCGGCTTGCCGCCGTTGGGCCTGCGGACCACCCGGACGTTCGGCAGGCCGAGCCCCTCGGCGATGTCGGCGGTGCCGTCGGTGGAGCCGTCGTCGACGACGACCACCTCGATCCCCCCGGGATGGTCGCCGGTGGCCAGCGAGCGGACCGCCGCCGCGATCCCCTCCTTCTCGTTGTACGCCGGGACGATCACCGACACCGGCTCGGTGACCGGCGGCCCCCAGGTCCAGTCCCGGGCACGCCGCCGCCGGGCGTGCCGCCCGGCGAGCAGGAAGAGCAGTGCGGTACGCCCGACCGTGAGCACCCCGACGACGACGAAGAGCAGCCCGAAGCCGCTCATCGTCCGGTCCGCGCCCCGCACCGCCCAGCCCAGCATCCGCCCCCGCCACCGGTCCCCGACGGAGGCGGCCGGGTTGCCGATCACCTCGTGCTGCACCCCCGCGCCGGCCAACGCCTGGTTCAGCCCGCCGGTGACGGTGGTGAACTCGTACCCGCGCGCCTTCATCAACGGGATGAACCGGTCCAGCGCCTCGACGGTCTGCGCGCGGTCGCCGCCGGCGTCGTGCCACAGCGTGATCGCGCCCGCGTACCCGGACGGCGTGGCGTTCTCGACGATCCGCTCGACGCCCGGCAGCGCCCAGTCCCGACTGTCGGTGTCGTTGAGCACCGTCAGGTAGCCCAGGTCGCCGGCCTCGGTGACCAGCGGCCAGTCCCGGTCGTCGAGCGCGTGGGCGTGCGAGGAGTACGGGAACCGCACCAGCGAACTCCGGATCCCCGCCGCGCCGGCGACCGCGAGCTGGGTCTGGGCGTACTCCATGCGGCGCCGCCAGCCCGGCATGGTGCTCAGGTCGGGATGGGTGAAGGTGTGCACCCCGATCTCGTGCCCGGCCGCCGACATCTCCCGGACCAGCTCGGGATGCCGGGCGACCTGCGCCCCCAGCACGAAGAAGGTGGCCCTGACCTGGTGGGCGTCCAGCACCCGGAGCACCTCCCGGGTCCAGTACGGGTCCGGGCCGTCGTCGAAGGTCAGCGAGACGGTGCGAGGCGGCAGCCGGTAGGAACGGGTCCGCTCGTCACCGGCGCTGATGATCGGCCCGCCCTGCACCACCTCGTCGGGCACCCGGTCCTGGCCGGTGCCGGCCGGCCGGCGCTCGGGCACGAAGGCGGCGTTCGCGTACGCGTCGACGAGGAGCACACCGGCCAGGACGACGAGCAGCATGCCGAGCACGGTCCAGCTGGGCGGCGGCGCGACCCGCCGGGCCCGGCGGTGGCGGCGGACGGCCGTCCCGGACCCGCGCGGACGCGCGCGGTCAGCCATCGCCGTCCGCTTCCCCGGGAGCGGGCGGCGGCTCGATCACCGGGGACGGTTCCTCCGGCGGCGGCTCGGCTGCCGGCGGGGCGGGTGGGGTGGTGGTCGCGGGTGACCGTGAGACCGGGGGCGGGGTGGTGCGGCCGGGGGCGGATGGCGTGCCGGCGGGCGTCTGCGCCGGACGCGAGGACGACCGGGGCGCCGCCGGGGTGCCCGAGGTCGACCTGTCGCCGGGCACGACCGGCGCGGACCGTCCGACGGCCGGCTCCGGGGCGGCGGGCGCCGGCGGCGGGGTCCAGGGGCCTCGGGTGGACTCGACGAAGGGCAGGACGTTCTCCGGGCTCACCGGTCCCCCGACGAAGCTCATCCCGACCAGGGCGGTGTACGCCACGCCGGCCAGCCCCAGGGCGTACGCGAGCCAGCGCAGGCGCTGCCGGCGTCGCCCGCTCGGGTCGACGAAGACCGGCGCGGGCGAGGGCACGGCGGCGTGGACGGCGGTCGGGGCATCCGCCCCCGGTCGGGCGTCCGCCGCAGCCCGGACCGTCGGAGTGCCCACCATCGACAGCGGTGCCCCCGGCGCGTGGACCGCCGGGCGGACCACCGTGGGCGCGTCCACCGCCGGCAGCGGTGCCGTCGGGCGGACCACTGTCGGGGCGTCCACCGCCGGCAGCGGCGCCGTCGGGGCGTCGGCCGTCGGGTGGACCACTGTCGGCGCGTCGACCGGCGCGTGGACGACCGTCGGCGCGTGGGTACCGGCCGGCACGACGGCTGGCCCTACATTCGTCTCCTGGACGACGGTCGGGCTGTCGATGGCCGCCTGAGCTGCGGCGGAACGGTCGGGCACGGGTAGCGAGTCTAGGAACGTCGCCGGTCGGAGCGGTCAGTCCGCCCGCGGAGTGAGACGAGCATCCCCCCTGCTCACGATATGGATCGCGGCGGGCACCTCCACGATCTTGTAGCGTGAGGGCGTGGCCCGGAGCGTGTACCTGACCAGCGTGGGTTCGGGCGGGGGAAAGTCGACCGTCGCCCTCGGCCTGGCCGAGTTGCTGTCCCGGCAGGTCGAGCGGATCGGCGCGTTCCGGCCGCTGGTGCGCGGGAACGGCCCCGACCCGATCCTCGCCCTGCTCAGTGACCGCTACCGCATCGAGCCGCCGCTGGTCGACCTGAGCGGCACCAGCTACGCCGAGGCGACCGCGCTGGTCGCCGACGGGCGGCGGGAGGAACTGGTCAGCCGCATCGTCGAGCGCTACCGGGCGGTCGAGCGGCGCTGCCCCGCCGTGGTCGTGGTCGGCAGCGACTTCGCCGACGGCGGCGACGGGGCCGGCCCCCGCGAGCTGGCCTTCAACGCCCGGCTGGCCACCGAGTTCGGCAGCGTCGTGGTGCCCGTCGTCGACGGCTTCGAGCAGGATCCGGCGGCGATCGCGGCGGCGGCGCGCGGGGCGTACCACGATCTGGAGGACCTCGGGGCGACGGTGCTGGCCGTCATCGCCAACCGGGTCCCCGGCCCGATGACGATGCCCGAGCTGCCCGTCCCCACGTACGCCATCCCGGAGGTGCCGACCGTGTCGGCGCCGACGGTGGCCGAGGTGGCGGCGGCGCTCGGCGCCACCCTGCTCGCCGGGGACGACGACGCGCTCAGCCGCGACGTGCTCGACTACGTGGTCGGGGCCGCGCACGTGCCGACGCTGCTGGACCACCTCACCGAGGGCGCGCTGGTGATCACCCCGGGCGACCGGGCCGACCTGCTGGTGGCGGCGAGCGCGGCGCACGTGGCCGGGCAGGTCTCGGTCGCCGGGCTGGTGCTGACCCTCGGCGAGCGGCCCGACCCGCGCGCGATGCGACTCGTCGAAGGGCTCAACACCGGGCTCGCGGTGCTCTCCGTGCCCAGCGACAGCTACGACACCGTCGCCGCGTCCAGCCGGATCGAGGGGCGGCCCAGCGCGACCAACCCGCGCAAGGTGGAGGCCGCGCTCGGCGCGTTCGAGCGCTGCGTGGACACCGACGACCTGGCCCGCCGGCTGCGGGTCAGCCGCTCCGAGCGGGTCACCCCGCTCATGTTCGAGTACGACCTGATCGACCGCGCCCGGGCCCGGCGCCGGCACCTCGTGCTGCCCGAGGGGGCGGAGGAACGGATCCTGCGGGCCACGGAGATCCTGCTGCGCCGGGGCGTCGCCGACATCACCCTGCTCGGCCGCCCCGACGACATCGCCCGGCGCACCCGCGAGCTGGGCATCGACATCACCGGCGCGCAGGTGGTCGACCCCGTCACCAGCGAGTGGCGCGACGAGTTCGCCACCACGTACGCCGAGCTGCGCGCCCACCGGGGCGTCACCGTCGACCTGGCCCACGACATCGTCGCCCAGCCCAACTACTTCGGCACGCTGATGGTGCACTCCGGGTACGCCGACGGGATGGTCTCCGGCGCGACCCACACCACCGCCGCCACCATCCGCCCCGCGTTCGAGATCATCCGGAACGTGCCGGGCGTCTCGGTGGCCTCCAGCGTCTTCTTCATGCTGCTCGCCGACCGGGTGCTCGTCTACGGCGACTGCGCGGTCAACCCCGACCCGGACGCCGCCCAGCTCGCCGACATCGCCATCTCCTCGGCGGACACCGCCGCCCGGTTCGGCATCGAGCCCCGGCTCGCGATGCTCTCCTACTCCACCGGCAGTTCGGGGGCGGGCGCCGACGTGGAGAAGGTCGCGGCGGCGACCGAGCTGGTCCGCGAGCGCCGCCCGGACCTGCTCGTCGAGGGGCCCATCCAGTACGACGCGGCGATCGACCCGGCGGTGGCGGCGACGAAGCTGCCCGGCAGCGAGGTCGCCGGCCGGGCCACGGTCTTCATCTTCCCGGACCTGAACACGGGCAACAACACGTACAAGGCGGTGCAGCGCTCCGCCGGGGCGGTGGCCGTCGGGCCGGTGATGCAGGGCCTGCGCCGGCCGGTCAACGACCTGTCCCGGGGCGCCACCGTGCCGGACATCGTCAACACCGTGGCGATCACCGCCATCCAGGCCGCGGCCGCCGAGGAGTCGTCATGACCACGCCGGATCCGTCCCCCTCCCGGGTGCTCGTGCTCAACTGCGGGTCGTCGTCGGTGAAGTTCCGGCTCTTCGACGGTGACCGGGTGGTCGACAAGGGCACCGTCGAGCGGGTCGGCGAGGCCGGCGGCGGGCCGGCCGACCACGAGACGGCCGTCCGGGACATCCTCGACGGGCTGGACGTGACCGGCCTGACCGCCGTCGGGCACCGGGTCGTGCACGGCGGGAAGCGGTTCGGCGAGCCCGTGCTGATCGACGACGCGGTGCTGACCGCGATCCGCGACCTGATCCCGCTGGCGCCGCTGCACAACCCCGCCAACCTGACCGGCATCGAGGCCACGCGGGCGGCGCTGCCGGAGGTGCCGCAGGTCGCCGTCTTCGACACCGCGTTCCACCACACCCTGCCCGAGGCCGCCGCCACCTACGCGATCGAGCGGGACACCGCCGAGCGGTACGGCATCCGCCGCTACGGGTTCCACGGCACCTCGCACGCGTACGTGTCGCGGCGCACCGCCGAACTGCTCGGCCGCCCGTACGCGGAGGTCAACAGCATCACCCTGCACCTCGGCAACGGCGCGAGCGCCTGCGCGGTGGCCGGCGGCCGGAGCGTGGCCACCTCGATGGGCATGTCGCCGCTGGAGGGCCTGGTGATGGGCACCCGCAGCGGCGACCTCGACCCGACGGTGATCTTCCACCTGCGCCGGGAGGGCGGGCTCTCGGTCGACGAGATCGACGACCTGCTCAACCACCGCAGCGGCCTGCTCGGGCTCACCGGCGCCAACGACATGCGCGAGGTGCTCGCGCGCCGGGCGGACGGCGATCCGGCGGCGGCCCTCGCCTTCGACGTCTACTGCCGGCGGATCACCGGTTACGTCGGGGCCTACTACGCGCTGCTCGGCCGGGTGGACGCGGTCACCTTCACGGCCGGCGTCGGCGAGCACGCCGCCCAGGTCCGCGCCGCCGCCCTGGCCGGCCTGGAACGCCTCGGCATCGCGGTGGACCCCGAACGCAACGCCGGCACCGGCGACCGGGTCATCTCGCCGGAGGGCGCCGAGGTGACCGTCTGCGTCATCGGCACCGACGAGGAGCGGGAGATCGCCCTCCAGACCCGCGCGGTGGTCGAGGCCACCGCCTGACCGTGCTGACCGCCTTCGCGGCGGGCGAATTCGCGAGCCGTGGTCGGGATTCGCGCCGTCACCGTCGGCCTCAGCGGCGGGCCTTTCCTCGTCGCCGGGCGGCCCGGGTGCGCCGGACGCGGTCGTGTCCCCGGCCCCGCCGGGGCGGTGCGGGGGCGGGCCGGTCGAACATCCCCGTCGGAACGAGGGCCGCGAAGAGGAATCCCCCGCCCAACGCCGCCCCCAGCAGCCCGAACGGGATGCCGCCCCAGGAGTTGAGGAAGAAGACCGAGTCGTCGGTGTTGCCGTTGGCGGCCACGAACTCCGCCGGCCGCTCCGGATCGACCCAGAGTGTCATCTCCGCCGGGGGTTCCTCGGCGCAGCCGCCGGCCGAGCCGCAGAGGATGCGCTTGTCGTGCTGGACGCCGCCGTACTCGTACCAGACCCGGACGGTGTCGGTGCCGCCGCCGCGCCCCACGTTGTCGCGCCGGTCGGTCACGGTGGCCCGCACCGGGACGCCGTCCGCGCGCAGCCGCTCCGCCTTGGCGTGCAGGTGCCACTTGTACGCCCCGGTGGCCACCGCGTTCGTCAGGCCCGCGAGCAGCAGCACCAGACCGATGACGGCGCTGCGCCGGTGGACGCCGCGCAGCCGGGAGCGCAGCCGACGCCACCGGCCGGGAACACGCCCCGGGCCCACCGCCTGCTCCGGGCTTCCCGGCGGGCCGGCGTCGGTCTGATCGCCGCGCCGGTCGCGGCCCCCCGCGCCCACCGCCGGCTCCGGGCGTGCCGGCGACGGCTCCCCCGCGCCCGGCTTCGGGCCGCCAGACGGCTCCACGCCGTTCAGCCCAGCGCGAGCCAGGCGAGCAGGGCGACCAGCACGACCACGACGACCACCGCGCCGACGATCAGCGGCGTCCGGGAGGCGCCGGCCGGCGGCTCCGGATCGGCGGTGTCGGCGAACGCGCGGAACGCCTCGGTGTTGCCGCTCGGGTCTGTGTGCTTCTCCACCATGCCGCTGACCATAGCGACGCCGGTTCCGCGCCGCCGTCCCCCGCACGCTCCCCGGCCTCAGGTCGAGCCGGCCGGTGGAGACGATCCGGCCGGGTGGTGAGGGCGTCCGGTCCGGACGGCGGGACCACTGCGGGCCGCTGGGCACCTACCGTGAATCCGTGGGGACAAGGCGGCTGGTCGCCGCACTGATGACGACGCTGCTGGCCGGTTGCGCCCCGGCCGCCACCGCCGCGCCCGGCGCGGTGCCGCCGGCCCGTCCGGCGCCCGTGGCGGCCTACGCGGTCGGCGTACGCACGTTCACCGTCGACCCGGCCTCCGCGCGCCCCCTGCCCGTGACCGTCTGGTACCCGGCGGACCACGGCACGGTGGCCGTCGGACGCTTCCCCGTGGTGGTCTACAGCCACGGGCTGCACAGCCTGCCCGAGCTGCACGCGGGGCTGACCTCCCGCTGGGCCGCCGCCGGGTTCGTGGTGGCCGCCCCCGCCTACCCGCACACCCGGCGCGGCACGGCCCGGTTCAGCCGTGCCGACGTACGCCACCAGCCCGCCGACGGTTGGCGGCTGATCCGGCACCTGGTGCGGCTCGACACCCGGGCCGGGGACCCGTTCGCCGGGCACCTCGACGTCGCCCGGATCGCCGCCGCCGGCCACTCGGCGGGCGGCTTCACCACGGCCGGCATGTTCACCTCCGGGCGCTCGGGGCGGCTGCGCGCGGGCATCGTGATCGCCGGCGGCGGGATGGCCGGCAGCTTCGCCGGGCCGGCGGCCCCGCTGCTCTTCGTGCACGGTACTGCCGACCGGATCGTGCCGGCGACGGTCGGCCGCGCCGCGTACCAGCGCACGACCGGCCCCACCGCCTTCCTGAGCCTGCTCGGGCAGGGCCACGGCGAGTACCTGAACCCGGGGCGGCCCGGCTTCGACCAGGTCCTGGCCACCACCACCGACTTCCTCCGCTGGACCCTGTACGGCGACGAGGCGGCCGGCCGCCGCCTGCCCGCCGTCGCCCGCCGCCCCGGCGTGACGCTCTACGAGACCCGCCCCGCCCGCTGACCCGCCCGCCCGGATGTCCGAAGCCAAAGGGAGTCGCGACCCGGCACAGGCGCCGCTCGAAGCAGGCCGGCGCCGCTCGGCAGGCCGGGCACCGCTCGGAGCCCGACTCAACGCCACCGGGGTGGTGCTGCACACGAACCTGGGTCGCGCCGGGCACCGTTGCTAGACGCCGGGGTCCGGTGCCGCAGGGCGCGTCGAGTCAGATGCCGACGTAGTTGGCCGCCTCTCGGAGTTGGCCGCCTCTCGGAGTTGGCCGGCGCTCGGAGTTGGCCGGCGCGAGCCCGGACCAGGATGTGCCGCTGGCGCGGAGGGGCCGGGGCTTGTCCCTGGCACGAAGTCCGGGGATTGTCCCTGGCACGGGGCCGGAGGTTGTTCCGGCACAGGGCCAGGGGCGCCCCAGGCACGGAGTCGAAAGTCGTCCCCACACGGGGCCGGAAGTGGTCCCTGGCGCGGGTAACGGCGTGGTGTGCACAGGGCGGCAGAGCTAGGTTGCCGTGGTGGATGGTCTCGCGGGGCGGCAGTTGGACGGCATCGGCGAGTTGACCGCGACGGCGTCGGCGGCGGGCATTGAGGTGTGGCTGCGGGGCGGCTGGGCGATGGACTTCCACCTCGGCGAGGTGACGCGGCCGCACGTGGACGTCGACTGGTACTGCTGGCGCGCCGACGCCGATCGACTGGCCGGCCTGATGACCGGACGCGGCTGGCGGATCGACCCCCGGATGCCCGTCGACGTGCAGCTCGATCTTCTCCGCGCCGATGTCGAGATGAGCGTCGCGTACCTGGCGCGGGACGCGACGGGGCAGGTGGTGGTGGGTGCCGGGCCGTGGGCGGGCACGACGCTGCCGGACGGGATGCTGGCCGGTCCGCCCGGTCGGATCGGCCCGCTGACCGTCCCGATGATCTCGGTGGCCGCCCAGATCGAGTTCAAGGAGATGTTCCCCGTCTGGATGCCGGGGCGACCCCGGCGGGCGAAGGACGCCGCCGACCTCAGCCGCCTCCGCGCCGCCGGTGCCGCCGAGCGGCACTTCGGGACCGGTTGACGCTCCGCCGGCCTCCGAGCGACGGAGTCGCCGGTGCGCCACTCGTGCGGGCCGTCAGCGAACCGCCTCCCGCCCAAGCCGACGGGAACTGCTCATACGGAGAGCAAGCTGGTGCGCCAACCAGCAGCGATCAGGACGCCATGGACCCTAAAACGGCCCGGTAACGTCCATGGCGTCCTGATCATCGGGGCGCATCCACCGGCCGGGGCGCATCCAGCGGCCCAGGTGCTGCCACCGGCCCAGGCGCGGCCAGCAGCCCCGGTACCGCAGCGGCCAGCCCTCTCACCAGCGGTTGCGTGCCTCCTCGGCCCAGCCGCAGGGGCAGGCAGCGGGCGTGGGGGGCGTGGGCGCAAGCAGCGGGCGTGGGCGCAAGCAGCGAGTGGCAGCGGAGGGCAGCGGGCGGGGCGGAGGCAGGCAGGGTGTGAGGGCGTACTGCGGCGGTCTGCGCGGGCCGGGGCACGCCCGCGAGGCACAATCGTTGCCATGCCGCGTCGTGTCGCCCCCGCCCTGCTCGCCTCCGTACTGCTCGCCGCCGGGCTGGTCGGTTGCTCCGACGACGCCGGGCCGGCCCCGCAGGCGGCGGCTCCGCAGGTGACGGCTCCGGCGCCACCCGCGCAGGCGGTCACCCCCACCCCGCAGGTACCCGCCGGCACCGCGCCCGGCAAGGCCTTCGCCGTCGGCGTACGCCAGTTGAAGCTGAACCGCGACGGGAAGCGACCGCTGCCGGTGACCATCTGGTACCCGGCGGCGGGGAAGCCCGGCGGTCAGCCGGAGCGGTCGGCGGACGCCGCCGAGGGGAAGTTTCCCGTCGTCATGTTCAGCCACGGGTTGAACAGCCGGCCGGCCGACTACGAGACGCTGCTCACCCGCTGGACGGCGGCCGGGTTCGTGGTGGCCGCGCCGACCTTCCCGCACACGGCCCGGGGCGGCGACGGCAACGTGCTGGACGTGCTCAACCAGCCGGCCGACGTGTCGTACGTCCTGACCCAGGTGCTCGCCCTCGACGGCAGGGACGGCGACGCGCTGCGCGGCCGGCTCGCCACCGACCGGGTGGCGGCGGCCGGGCACTCGGCCGGCGGGGTGACCACGATCGGCCTCTTCACGGCCAGCCGGGACGAGCGGCTGGACGCCGGCGTGGTCTTCGCCGGCACGGCGCTCGGCGTCGGTACGGCCTTCGCGGGCGCCGCCGCCCCGCAGCTCTTCGTGCACGGCGAGGCCGACGAGGTGGTCGAGTACGCCGCCGGCAAGGCGGTCTACGACAAGGTGCCGTGGCCGAAGGCCATGCTGAGCCTGCCGAAGGGCGACCACGGCCGGGCGCTGCTCAGCGACGGCACGGCGCTGCGGGTGGTGTCGGACACCACGGTCGAGTTCCTGCGCTGGTCGCTCTACGGCGACCAGGCCGCCAAGGGCCGCATCCCCACGGACGCCGCCCGTGACGACATCGCGACCCTCGACAACCGCCTCTGACCCGCTTCCTTCAAGATCGCGCCCGGAGAAGAACCGGGGCGGGGTCAGGCGGTGTGGTCGACGACGACCTTGCCGAAGACGTCGCCGGAGTGCAGGCGGGCGAAGGCGTCGGCGACCCGGCTGAACGGGACCACGGTGTCCACCACCGGGCGTACGCCGCGCTCCGCGCAGAAGGCGAGCAGGGCGGCCAGCTCGTCGGAGGTGCCCATCGAGGTGCCCAGGATCTCCAACTGCATGGCGAAGACCCGGCGCAGGTTCACCTTCGGCTCGTGCCCGGCGGTGGCGCCGGAGACCACGATCCGGGCCATCGGCGCGGCGGACTTCAGCGAGTGGTCGAAGGTGGCCGCGCCGACCGTCTCGATGACCACGTCGACCCGCTCCGGCAGCCGGGCACCGGGCTCGACGGCGGTGGCGCCCAGCTCGGCGATCCGCTCCCGCTTGGCGGCGTCGCGGCTGGTCGCGTACACCCGCTTGCCCATCGCGGCGGCGAGCGCGACGGCCGCGGTGGCCACGCCCCCGCCGGCGCCCTGCACCAGCACGGCGTCGCCCTCGTCGACCCGGCCCACCGTGGTCAGCATCCGCCACGCGGTCAGCCAGGCCGTCGGCAGGCAGGCCGCGTCGGCCGCCGCCAGGCCCGCCGGCAGGGCCAGCAGGTTCGACCGGGGTACGGCCACCCGCTCGGCCAGCGTGCCGGGGAAGTGCTCCGAGAGGATGGAGACGCCGCGCGGGTCGCCCGGGGTGGGGATAACCGGGTAGACGACGACCTCGTTGCCGTCCGGGTCCACCCCGACGGCGTCGCAGCCGAGGATCATCGGCAGCTGCTCCGCGCGCAGCCCGACCCCCCGCAGGGACCACAGGTCGTGGTGGTTGAGGGAGCTGGCCCGCACCCGCACGGTCACCCAGTCGTCGGCCGGGTGGGTCGGCTCGGGCTGCTCGCCGACGGTGAGCGCGGCGAGCGGGTTGGCGTCGTCGAAGTGGGAGGCGAAGGCGGCACGCATGATCGGCACCGTAACAAGCCGAGCCCTCGACAAGAAGGGCATCGGCGTGCGGAAGGGCTCCTTCCTGCCGGCTGGGCGGCAGGAAGGAGCCCTTCGTCACACGTTCAGCGGGTGACGCCGTCGCGGCGGGCGGCCTCGGCCACCGCCTCGGCCACCGCCGGGGCGACCCGGGGGTCGAGCGGGGACGGGACGATCGCCTCCGCGGTGAGCGACTCGGCCACCACGCCGGCGATGGCGTCGGCGGCGGCGACCTTCATCCCCTCGGTGATCCGGGTGGCGCGGGCGTCCAGCGCGCCGCGGAACACGCCCGGGAAGGCCAGCACGTTGTTGATCTGGTTGGGGTAGTCGCTGCGGCCGGTGGCGACGACCGCCACGTGCCGGGCGGCCACCTCCGGGTGCACCTCGGGGGTCGGGTTGGCCAGCGCGAAGACGATGCCGCCGGGGGCCATGCCGGCCACCGCCGCCTCCGGGATCTGCCCGCCCGAGACGCCGATCAGCACGTCCGCGCCGCGCAGCGCCTCGGTGACGTCGCCCTCGCGACCGTCGGCGTTCGTGCTCGCCGCCAGCTCGGCCTTGCTGCCGGTCAGTTCGGACCGGTGCCGGCCGATGATCCCCTTGGAGTCGCAGACCACCACCTGGTCGGGGTTCACGCCGCCGGCGATGAGCATCTTCGTCACCGCCACCCCGGCCGCGCCGGCGCCGCTGACCGTCACCCGCAGGTCGCCGAGCTTGCGGTCGAGCAGCGTGGCGGCGTTGCGCAGGGCGGCGAGCACGACGATCGCGGTGCCGTGCTGGTCGTCGTGGAAGACCGGGATGTCCAGGGCCTCGTCCAGGCGGCGCTCCACCTCGAAGCAGCGCGGGGCGCTGATGTCCTCCAGGTTGATCCCGCCGAACGAGGGGGCCAGCGCGCGCACCACGGCCACGATCTCGTCCACGTCCTGTGTGTCCAGGCAGACCGGTACCGCGTCGACGCCGGCGAACTGCTTGAACAGCACCGCCTTGCCCTCCATCACGGGCAGTGCCGCGCGCGGGCCGATGTTGCCCAGCCCGAGTACGGCCGTGCCGTCGGTGACGACGGCGACGGTGTGCGACGCCCAGGTGTAGTCGTCGGCGAGCGACGGGTCGGCGGCGATCGCCTCGCAGACCCGGGCCACACCCGGGGTGTACGCGAGGGAGAGGTCTTCGCGGCTGGTCAGCGGAACGGTCGAGGTGACGGCCATCTTGCCGCCCCGGTGCAGCCGGAAGACGGCATCGGCGGGGTCCACAGTGGACGATGACATGGTGACTCCAGGATCTGTCGAGCAGACGGAGCGGCCGGCGCGGACGCGAGGTGAGGCGCCCGGCGGCGGCACGCGGTGCGGGGGTCACCCGGGCACGTTCCCGAGCATAGTGTCGCCACCGTCACACCGATGTGAGCGGGGTCATATCCGCCGGCGCACCCACGCGGGGCGGGGCCAGTAGCGGATCACCACGCGCCCCCGCACGTCGGCGACCCCGTACGCCCGGGAATCGTCGGTGACCAGGTCGTTGTCGCCGCGCAGCCACCAGCCGCCGTCCTGGGCACGGACCGCGCGCTTGACCACGAGCAGGTCGGGGCGGCTACGGAAGACAGCAATCACGACGTCGCCGGGACGCACCGCCCCGCCGCCGGGACGCACCAGCACCGCGTCGCCGTGGCGCAGCGTGGGCGACATGGAGGGACCGGTCACCAGCACGGCGGTCAGCGGCCACCGGAGCCGGGGAGCGGCCACCGGGCGACCGGTACCCATCGGTTTCCCCTCCACCCGCCCTCCCCGGCGCCCGTCCAGGAGTAATGTCGTCTTGGATCATCGCAAACTTCCCATGGAGGATCCTGATGCGACTTCCGCGCATCCTTACGCCCCGCGTGACCGCCAGCGCCCACTGCGACCTGCCCTGCGGCGTCTACGACCCGGCCCAGGCCCGGATCGAGGCCGAGTCGGTGAAGGCGATCTGCGAGAAGTACCAGGCCAACACCGACCCCGAGTTCCGCACCCGCGCCATCCTGATCAAGGAGCAGCGCGCCGACCTGGTGAAGCACCACCTGTGGGTGCTCTGGACCGACTACTTCAAGCCGGCCCACTTCGAGAAGTACCCCAACCTGCACCAGCTGTTCAACGAGGCCACCAAGCTGGCCGGCGCCGCCGGCGCGAAGGGCGGCACGGACCCGTCCAAGGCCGACGAGCTGCTCCAGAAGATCGACGAGATCTCCAAGATCTTCTGGGAGACCAAGCAGGCGTGACCGTCACCGGTCCGCCGACGATCCGGCCGGCACGTCCCGAGGGCGTGCCGGCCGTCGTCGCCGTGGGGCCGAACGGGCACGTGGCGGTCCCCACACGTACGGACGACCGAGCGGGTAGAGTCCCCGACCGGGGGGATGAGTGGTGACTCAACTGACCGGGCAGCCGACGACCGACGACGACGTCGTGCACCTCACCGTGCCCGCGGACGGGGGCTACCTCGGGGTGCTTCGTACCGCCACCGCCGGGCTCGCGGCGCGGCTGCAGTTCGCCCTCGACGAGATCGAGGACCTGCGCATCGCCGTCGACGAGGCGTGCGCCATGCTGCTCGCCATCGCCACCCGCGACGCGGAACTCGACTGCCGCTTCGCCGTCACCGACGACGCGCTGACCGTCGAGGTGACCGTGCCGACCGTGCGCGGTGCCACGCTTCCCGCCGAGTCGTCCTTCGCCTGGAAGGTGCTCACCGCGCTGACCACGTCGGCGGGCGCGACGGCCGCCGACGGGCGGGCCACCATCTCGCTGCTCACCCGCCGCGCCTCCGGCTACTGACCGCCCGCCCCCGCGGCCGGGCAGGCGTCACCCGACGCCGAGGGCCCGGGCGCTGGGGGTGCTGACCAGCAGCGCGGTCACGCCGAGACCGAGCGCCATCAGTGGTACGCCGAGCCACGCCATTCCACCCTGGAGCATGAACCACCCGATCGGCAGCAGCATCAACTGCAGCACGATCGCCGGGGCCCGGGCCCCGGCCCTGCGGCGCGTCAGCGCGCCGCCCAGCGCCCAGAGGGCCGCCGCCGCGCCGACGGCGAACGCGGTCACCAGCAACGCCGACGTGAGGTCGGTGCTGGTGGCGGTGAGGTCGGCCCAGAGCAGCCACGCGGCGACCAGTCCCACGGCGACCGCCTCGGCCCGTAACAACCGGACCGCCCAGCGGAGGGTGGCGGGGATCGGGTCGGAGTCCATGGTCACGCGCGCCACGATACCCGTGGTGGCGCGCGGTACAGTGCCGCCCATGCGGGCCGTCCTGGTGGTCAATCCGAAGGCCACCACCACCAGCGAGCGCAGCCGGGACGTCCTGGTCCGGGCGCTGCGCAGCGAAGTCGACCTCTCCGTGCGCTACACCCGACGACGGGGGCACGCGACCGACCTGGCGCGCGAGGCGGCCGAGGAGGGCGTCGACGTCGTGGTCACGCTGGGTGGCGACGGCACGGTCAACGAGGTCGTCAACGGGTTGATGACGGCGCAGCCCCCGACCCTGCCGCACGGCGCCACGTCGGCCGAGCGGCTGCCCGCGCTGGCGACCGTGCCGGGGGGCTCGACCAACGTCTTCGCCCGGGCGTTGGGCCTACCCCGGGACTGGCCGGACGGGACCAGCATGATCCTGGAGGGCCTGCGGCTGGGCCGGTACCGGACGATCGGGCTGGGCCGGGCCGACGAGCGCTACTTCACCTTCTGCGCGGGCTTCGGCATCGACGCGGCCGTCATCCACCGGGTGGAGCAGGCCCGCCGGCGGGGTCGGGTCTCGACGCCCGCGCTCTACTTCCGCGCCACCGCGGCCCAGTACTTCCTCGGCTCCGACCGGCGCCATCCCGCGATCAGGCTGGAGCGCCCGGGCGAGTCGGCGGAGGGCGAACTGGCGACGGTCATCATCCAGAACACCGCGCCGTGGACGTACCTGGGCGACCGCGAGGTCAACCCGAACCCGGAGGCGTCCTTCGATCTGGGCCTGGACGTGCTGGCGCTGCGTCAGCTCCGGGTGGCCAGTACGACACGCACAGTGACGCAGTTCTTCTCGCGGACGCCCGATCCGCACGGCCGCCAGGTGCTGCGGCTGCACGATGTCGCCGAGTTCACCCTGCTCTCGGCGCGGCCCCAGGCGTTCCAGCTCGACGGCGACTACCTTGGCGCACGGGAGAAAGTCAGATTCACATCCGTTCCCGCCGCACTGAGAGTAATCTGCTAGGTCTCGGGTACTGCCCTAGGTCGACGCGGCCACGACGCCGGACGATGCGACGGCCGCCACACCGAGGGGCAGGTGCCGGAAATGTCAGCAATGTCGCGTGGACTGTACTATATTGATTCTCGACAGTGGTACGCCGGGTAACCAGGAAGGCACTGGAATCCGGACAAATGGGTTGTGGGCTTGCTCACCGCCCGGAGTTTTTCCGAGCGTCACCCTTGACATCCCAGGCGTTCGTGAAAGTATTCACAAGCGAACTTGAGTTACCGGGACATTGCCTGGACGCGCTCGTAAGGGTGAGCTGTTCCAGCAGGTCCGCGGGGCCACCACAGCCTGCTCACGCACTGCCGAATAGTCAAACGCGAACCGTCACCATTCGGCGCTGCGGATGCATATAGGAAAAGCAACAAAGCAATCTCTGCCACCCACCCAGAATGAGGAGTGTTGCCGCCATGGACTGGCGTCACCATGCTGTCTGCCGCGACGAGGACCCGGAGCTGTTCTTCCCGATCGGGACGTCCGGACCGGCTCTCCTGCAGGTCGAGCAGGCCAAGGCCGTCTGCCGGCGCTGCTCCGTGACCGACCAGTGCCTGCAGTGGGCGCTGGAGTCCGGTCAGGACGCCGGCGTCTGGGGCGGGATGAGCGAGGAGGAGCGGCGGGCTGTCAAGCGCCGCGGTGGCCTCCGAGTGCTGCGCGCTCACTCCGCCTGATCCAGCACACCAGCGATACGCCCCGGCCGGGTCCGCCTGGCCGGGGCGTACTGCTGTCCGTGGGCGGGAACCCCCGGGGCATCCCGCTGCCCACGGACGGGAAGCCGGGGCATCCCGCCGGACAGCCGCCGGGCGCCGCTCCGGGGTCAGGGGCGGGGTGTGAGCCCGGCCACCCGGGCGACGGCGTCCACCCGGCGCAGGACCAGGTCGGCCAACTCCGGCGCGTCGGTCAGCGGGGCGGACACCGCCACCGCCCCGGCGCCCCGCGCCGCCGCCGCGACCGCGTCGTGGAAGAGCCCCGGAGCCAGGAAGTACGAGGACACCGCCACCCGTCCGGCGCCCCGGGCCCGCAGCCGCCCCACCGCCGCCGCGACGGCCGGCGGGGCCGCCGAGGCGTACGAGACACGGGTCGGCACACCGAGACCGGCGCGCAGGGCGGCGGCCACCAGGCCCACCGACCCGCGTGCCCGCGCGTCCCTCGTGCCGGCCGCCGCCAGCACCAGCCCGTCGAACCGCCCCGGACCCGCCTCGCCCAGCCGTCGGCGCAGGCCCGCCAGCAGGGCGGCGTCCACCTCTCCGCCGGACGGGCCGAGCACGTCGGTCACCCGTACCGCGATGGTTGCCCCCGCCGCCCGGGCTGCCGCGACCGCCGCCGGTACGTCCACCCGCCGGTGGTACGCCGCGGTGAGCAGCAGCGGCACCAGCACCGCCCGGGGGTGCCCGGCGGCGGCCAGGTCCCGCAGCACGGTCGCCGGTCCCGGCTCCGTGTGGTCCAGCCAGCTCGCCAGCACCGGCGTGCCCGGGCGGGCGGCCGACACGGCCCGGGCCAGCGCAAGGGTCGCCTCGGCGGCCCTCGGGTCCCGGCTGCCGTGGGCGACCAGGACCACCGGATCCGCCTCCCCCGGCGCCCCCGACGGCACGGGAGGTACCGGGAGCGGCCCGGACGCCCCCGACGGCACGGGAGGTACCGGGAGCGGTCCGGACGGTCCGGACGCGCCCCACGGCGCCGGAAGGACCGGGAGCGGCCCGGTCAGACGTGCAGTCCGCACTCGGTCTTCTCGAACATGGCCCAGCGGCCGGCCCGGGGGTCCTCCCCCGCCTTCGTACGGCGGGTGCAGGGCCAGCAGCCGATCGAGCCGTAGCCCTGCCGGAACAGCTCGTTGACCGGCACGTTCCAGCGGGCGACGTAGGCGTCCACGTCGGCCTGCCGCCACGCCGCGATCGGGTTGACCTTGACCTTGCCCCGGCGTGCGTCGAAGGTCACCACCGGCGTGTTCGCCCTGGTCGGCGACTCGTCCCGGCGCAGCCCGGCCGCCCAGGCGTCGTAGCCGGCGAGCGCCCGCTCCAGCGGCTCCACCTTGCGCAGCTGGCAGCAGTCGTCCGGGGCCTTGTTGAACAGGCGCGGGCCGTACTGGCCGTCCTGCTGGCCCACGGTCAGCCGCGGCCGGATCGAGCGCACGTTCACCGGCAGCGTCCGGGCCACCTCGTCGCGGACGCGGAGCGTCTCCGGGAAGTGCAGCCCGGTGTCGAGGAAGACCACGTCCACCCCCGGGGCGACCCGGGAGACCAGGTGGGCCAGCACGGCGTCGGCCATCGAGCTGGTGACGCAGAACCGGTCGCCGAAGGTCTCGTCCGCCCAGCGGGCGATCTCCAGCGCGGGCGCGCCCTCCAGTTCCCGGCCGGCCTCCTCGGCCAGCGCGCGCAACTCGTCGGGGTCGCGCCGGGCCGGATCGGCCGGTGCCGCAGGGCCCGGACCCACCAGGCCCAGGCCCGCCGCCGAGACCAGGCCGGGCCGCTCGCCCGAGCCGCCGCTCACCGGGTCACCGCCCGGCCGAGCAGCCCGGTGAACTTCACCGTGAACACCCGGGCGCACGCGTGGCACTCCCAGGCGCCGTGACCGGCCTCGCTCGGCCTCAGGTCCTCCTCGCCGCAGTACGGGCAGTACAGCGGCGCGGAACGGGTCTCGCTCATCGCGTCACCTCGCTTCGCCCGGCGCCGCGACGAGGCTCCACGGCGCCGGCCCCGCTGGTTCGCTCGCTACGCTCGCTCATCGCAGTTCCTCCTCGTCGACCCTGATCACCCAGTTGGCGAACGTCTCGTCCGCCTCCCGGCCCGCCAGGTAGCGCCGGGCCAGCCGTTCCACGTACGCCGGAAGCTCGTCGGCGGTGGTCTTCAGACCGCGCAGCTTGCGGCCGAACCCGGCCGTCTGCCCCTCGGCCATGCCGAGCCCGCCGCCGAGGTGGACCTGGAAGCCCTCGACCTGGCTGCCGTCCGGGCCGACCACCAGCTGGCCCTTGAGGCCGATGTCGGCGACCTGGGTGCGGGCGCAGGCGTTGGGGCAGCCGTTGAGGTGGATGGAGATGTCGGCGTCGAAGTCGCGCAGCCGCTCCTCCAGCCGGGCCACCAGCTCCTCGCCGCGTGCCTTGGTCTCGACGATCGCCAGCTTGCAGTACTCGATGCCGGTGCAGGCCATGGTGCCGCGCCGCCAGGCCGACGGCTGCGCCTCCAAACCGATCCCCCGCAGCTCGCGCACCAGCGAGTCGGTCCGCTCCGGCGCCACGTCCAGCACCAGCAGCTTCTGGTACGGGGTGAGCCGTACCCGCCCGCTGCCGTGCGCCTCGACCACGTCGGCCAGGCGGGCGAGCTGCCCGCCGGAGACCCTGCCCACCACCGGGGCGGCGCCCACGTAGTGGCGACCGTCACGCTGCTGGTGCACCCCGATGTGGTCCACCGGCCGGTCGGGCAGCTGCGGTGCCGGGCCGTCGAGCAGGGCCCGGCCCAGGTACTCCTTCTCCAGCACCTCGCGGAACTTCTCCACGCCCCAGTCGGCGACCAGGAACTTCAGCCGGGCGCGGTGGCGCAGCCGGCGGTAGCCGTAGTCGCGGAAGATGCCGACCACGCCCGCCCAGACGTCCGGCACCTCGTCCAGCGGCACCCAGACGCCGAGCCGCTGGGCCAGCATCGGGTTCGTGGACAGGCCGCCGCCGACCCACACGTCGAAGCCCGGCCCGTGGTCCGGGTGGTCCACGCCCAGGAAGGCGATGTCGTTCGCCTCGTACGGGGTGTCGACCAGCCAGGAGATGGAGGTCTTGAACTTGCGCGGCAGGTTCGAGTACGCCTTGTCGCCCACGTACCGGCGGACGATCTCGTCGACCGCCGGCGTCGGGTCGAGCAGTTCGTCGCGGGCCACCCCGGCGACCGGGCTGCCCAGCACGACGCGGGGGCAGTCGCCGCACGCCTCGGTGGTCTGCAGGCCGACGGACTCCAGCCGACGCCAGATCTCCGGCATGTCCTCGACCCGGATCCAGTGGTACTGGATGTTCTGCCGGTCGGTGATGTCGGCGGTGTCCCGGGCGAACTCGCGGGAGATGTCCGCGACCACCCGCAGCTGCGCCAGGTTGAGCTCGCCCCCGTCCACCCGGACGCGGAGCATGAAGAACTCGTCCTCCAGCTCGTGCGGCTCCAGCACGGCGGTGCGACCGCCGTCGATGCCCGCCCGGCGCTGGGTGTAGAGGCCCCACCAGCGGAACCGGCCGCGCAGGTCCTGCGGGTCGATGGAGGCGAACCCCTGGTGGGCGTAGATGTTCTCGATCCGGGCCCGTACGTTCAGCGGGTCGTCGTCCTTCTTGATCCGCTCGTTGGGGTTGAGCGGCTCGCGGTGACCGAGCGCCCACTGGCCTTCGCCCCGGGCCCGGCGGGGGGCACGGGCCGGTCGAGGGGACGTCGGGTCCCCGGCCCGGGCCGGGATGCTGCTGACCGCCATGGCGGCGTCCTCCGTTGTCTGGGGTGCCTCTGGATACGCGAGGCGCGCGGCCGACCCGTCGGAACGGGCTGGCGACAACGGTGTCGGAACAGCCGGCGCGCGGCGCGCCCGAGACAGATTGGGTCGGGCGTCGTCAGTAGGCCGGACAGATGGCGCTGCGCACGCGGCCGTAGTCGACGTGGCGACGGGCCACGAAGCGGCGGACGACGGCGGCGCTCATGAAGGTGATGCTGCCACAACCCGACGGGGGTCAGCCACCGCGTACGTGCTCATCCCACATCACGGGCCACGGCGCCACCGCCGCCGGTGCTAAGCTCCGCCGCCACCCGAACGGAGGACGTGTCCATGACCCACCCGCCCGCCGACATGACGGACACCGGGACCGCGCCAGCGGGCGATCCGGCTCGGCGCAGCCGACGCCGCGTCGTGGTGGCCGTGGCCGCCCTGCTCGGGCTGCTCCTGGTGGGGGCCGGCGCGGTGGTGGCGTACCGGAGCCTCGCGGCGCCCGAGGACGAGGACAGCGGCGTACGCGCGTGCCGCTCCGCCGGGGTGCTGATCCGCGGCGAGCAAGGGGAGACCGTGCCCCGCGAGAAGCTGGTCGAGCTGAACGAACTCTTCGAGGCATCCTCGCACCCCCGCCTGGCCAAGGTGGGACCCTTCGCGGTCGGTTCCGTGGAACGGGTGCAGCGCCAGCGCGGCGAGACCGGTCCGGGCGCCGAGCTCTACCGGCAGTCACTGCGCGAGGCGCTGCCCCTCCTCGTGACCGCGTGCCGCGAGCACGGGATCACGGTCGAGGGCTGACGCCGCCACGCTCCGGGTCGACGGCACCTGGTCGGCGTCCCGGTGCTCGTGGCGCGCGCTCCCCGGTGCGGCCATGTGGTGGGTCAGCCGCCGATCGGCGGATCGGCGCACCGGGCCGCCGGACTGTGTGACGCTGCGGTATGTGACCGGTTCCGCTGACCTGCCCGGCGACCGCGTCCCGCCGGCGCGCGAGGCGGTGGGCGGGCCGGATCGCACGGGTCGGCTGGTCTGGATCGTGCCGACGCTGCTCACCCTGACCGTCGTGCTGGCCGGGATCGACCACGCGCAGCCCTGGCGCGACGAGTTGGCCACCTGGAGTGCGGCGAGCCGGTCGCCCGCCGACCTCGTCCGGCTCGCCGGCACCATCGACGCCGCCACCAGCCCCTACTACCTGTTCATGCACGCCTGGGTGGCCGTCTTCGGCGACTCGGTGACCGCCCTGCGGCTGCCCGCCGCCCTGGCCATGGCCGCCACCGCCGGGCTCACCACGCTCCTCGGGCAGCGGTTGTTCGACACCCGGGTCGGGCTGCTCGCCGGGCTGCTCTTCGCGGTGCTGCCGGGCACGTCGCGGTACGGACAGGAGGCCCGCCCGTACGCGCTGGCCACCCTCCTGGCGGTGCTGGCGACCCTGCTGCTGGTCGAGGCGCTGGCGCGGCCGGGGTGGACGCGCTGGGCCGGGTACGCCGCCGTCGTCGCCGCGCTCGGGCTCACCCATCTGGTCGCGCTCACCCTGCTCGCCGCGCACGCGGTGGCGGTGCTCACCACCCGCCGTACGGGACCGCCGAACCGGCAACTGCGCTGGGTGCTCGCCCTGCTGCCGAGCGCACTGCTGCTGGCCCCGCTGGTGCTGCTCGCCCGGACACAGCGTTCCCGGCAGCTCGACTGGGTGCAGGCCGTACGCCCCGACGACCTCGCCGCGCTCGCCGGCGGGGTGGCGCAGAGCGGCGTGGTCGGCGGGGTGCTGGTGGGCCTCGCGGCGCTCGGGGCGGCGCGGCTGGGCCGGCGCGCCCTGCTGCCCGGGCTCGCCGTGCTGCTGCCCGTGCTGCTGCTCTTCGCCGCAGGGCTGGCCGTACCGCTCTGGGTGCCCCGCTACCTCGTCTTCGTGGTGCCGTTCGCGTGCCTGCTGGCCGGCGCGGCGCTGACGGCGGTGCCGCTGCCGCCCGCGCTGGCCGTCGTCGCCTTGGCCGGGCTGCTCGGGCTGCCCGACCAGGCGGCGCTGCGGCGCACCCACGAGTGGCCGCGCAACGCGACGGTGGACTACCGGGGCGCGGCCCGGATCGTCGCCGACGGTCAGCGGCCGGGCGACGCCGTCGTCTACTCCCCCCGCGAGAGCTGGCTCTTCCTCGACGTGGGTCTCGCGTACCACCTGGGCGAGCGTCGACCCCGGGACGTGCTGGTGGTCGAGGACCAGGCCCACCGGGGTGACCTGTGGGCCACCGAGTGCGCCCGCCCGGGCGAGTGTCTGGCCGGCGTGGACCGGGTCTGGCTGGTGGTGTCCGGCCGCCGCGACGATCCGCTGGCCGCCGTCGCCGGCGCCAAGGGCGACGCGCTACGCGACGGGTTCACCGTCGAACGGATCTGGCCGCGCCCGGGGCTGACCGTCGCCCTACTGACCCGCTGACCTGCCGGCCCCGCAGGCACCTCCCGGCCGGCCCGCCGGCGCCCCCGTCCGGCCCGCTGGCCGCTCCCGGCCGCACCGCCGCTCCCGCCCGGCCCGCCGGCACCGCCCGGCCCGCCGGCACCGCCCGGCCCGCCGGGGTCAGCCAGCGGAACGGCCGTCGGGGGCACTGCGGGCCAGCGGAACGACGAGCGTCGCCTCCGTGCCGCCCTTCGCGCCGTCGCGCAGCTCGATGGTGCCGCGCAGCTCGCCGGTGATCAGCGCCCGGACGATCTGCAGGCCGAGGTTGCCGCCCCGCTCGGCGTCGAAGTCGGGTGGCAGCCCGCGCCCGTTGTCGGTGACCGAGACGTGCAGCATCTTGCGGAACCGGTGCGCCGACACCACCACCTCCGCGGCAACCGGCCCGGCCGCCGCCGGGGCAGGCGTGGCGGGCGTCGCGGAACCGGCCTCGGCGGTGGCCGTCTCGGCGTCCGACGGGAAGCCGTGCTCGACGGCGTTGAGCAGCAGCTCGTTGAGCACCATCACCAGCGACGTGGCCACCTCGGCGGGCAGTACGCCGAAGCTGCCCTCGCGCCGCATGCCGACCGTCGCCTCGGTGGCGGCCACCTCCGTCGCGGCGCTGGCCACCCGGTCGACGATGCCGTCGAACTCGACCGCCTCGTCGCTGGACATGGAGAGGGTCTCGTGCACCAGCGCGATGGAGGCGACCCGGCGTACCGACTCCTCCAGGGCGACCCGGGCCTCCGGCATGGAGACCCGGCGGGCCTGGAGCCGCAGCAGGGCGGCGACGGTCTGGAGGTTGTTCTTCACCCGGTGGTGGATCTCGCGGATGGTGGCGTCCTTGGTGATCAGGGCGCGGTCGCGGCGGCGTACCTCGGTGATGTCGCGGACCAGCACCAGCGCGCCGATCGGCACCCCGGCGGGCATCAGCGGCAGGGCCCGGGTGAGCATCGTCGCGCCCCGCGCGTCGATCTCCCGGCGGGGCGGCGCCTCGCCGCGCAGCGCGGCGAGGATCCCGTTCGCCGCGTCGGTGCCCTCCAGCGGGTCGCTGGCCAGCCTGCGGTGCAGCGCCGCCAGGTCCTCGCCCACGAGGTGGGAGGCGTAGCCCAGCCGCCGGTACGCCGACTGCGCGTTCGGGCTGGCGTAGGTGACCTTGCCGCCGGCGTCGAGCCGGACCAGCCCGTCGCCGACGCGCGGGGCCGACGTGGTCTCCCCGGGATGGCGCGGCGGCGGGAAGGTCCCGTCGGCGATCATCTGGGCCAGGTCGTCGGCGGTGGTGAGGTAGTTCAGCTCCAGCTGGCTCGGGGTGCGGGCGGTGGAGAGGTTGGTGTCGCGCCCCACCACGGCGATCACCTCGCCGGCCTCCCCGTCGGTGGTACGCAGCCGGACCGGTATCGCCTCGTGCCGGGCCGGCACGTCGCCGTACCAGACCGGGTCGCCCTCCCGCCAGATCCGGCCCTGCCGGTGGGCGACCTCCAGGTGCGCCACCTCGGGCCCGCCGACGATCCGCCCCACCTGGTCGTCCAGGTACGCGGTGGGTGCGGTCGTCGGCCGGACCTGGGCGACGCAGAGGAAGGAGCCGTCACCGTCCACGGGCACCCAGAGCAGCAGGTCGGCGAAGGACAGATCGGACAGCAACTGCCAGTCGCCGGCGATCCGGTGCAGGTGGTCGATGTCGGCCGGACGGAGGCGGGTGTGCTCCTCGGCGAGGTCGCGCAGCGTGGACACGCTGACCAGCGTGCCACGACCGGCGTCACATCGTCGCGGTGACCTTCTTCAGCCCGCGCGGCGCGTCCGGGTCCTCGCCCCGGGCGAGTGCCAGCGCCAGCGCCAGGCGCTGCAACGGCAGGATGTCCAGCAGCGGCGCGTACCGCTCGTCGACCTCCGGGACCGCCATCCGGGTGGCGCCCTCGACGTCGGCGGAGCCGACCACCACCACGTCGGCGCGGCGCTCGCCGAGGCGGGGCAGCACCTCCCCCATCGACCGGCCGCCCGGCCCGGAGCCGACCACGGCGAGCACGGGCACGTCCGGGTCGGTCATGGCGAGGGGGCCGTGCAGCAGGTCGGCGCCGGAGAACGCGAGCGCCGGCAGGTAGGAGGTCTCCATCAGCTTCAGCGCGGCCTCGCGGGCGGTCGGGTACGCGTACCCGCGGCCGGTGGTGACGAGCTGGCCGGCGAACCGGTAGCGGGGCGCGAGCTGGGCCGGGGTGGGGTCCTCCAGCGTGCGGGCGGCCAGCTCGGGCAGGGCGGCGAGCGCCTCGCGCTCGTCGGCGGGCAGCGCGCCGTCACCGGCCCGGACGCCCTCGACGAGCATCAGCAGGGCGAGCAGCTCGGCGGTGTAGGTCTTGGTGGCGGCCACCGCGCGCTCGTGCCCGGCGGCGATGTCGACGCTGAGCTCGGCGACGTCGGCCAGCCGGGAGTCGGGCGCGTTGGTGACCGCGAGGGTCAGCGCGCCGGAGTCGCGGGCGGTGCGCAGCACCTCGGCGAGGTCGGGCGAGCCGCCGCTCTGGCTGACGCCGACGACCAGCGCGTCGGAGAGGTCCGGCGTGGCGCCGTAGAGGGTCACGACGCTGGGCGAGGCGAGGCCGGCGGGCAGGCCGAGCCGGATCTCGGTCAGGTACGCCCCGTAGAGGGCGGCGTGGTCGGAGGTGCCCCGGGCGGTGAAGACCACGTGTCGGGGGCGGCGCTCGGCGATGACCGCCGCCACCCGGGCGATCGCCCCGGCGTGCTCGGCGGAGAGCAGTCGCTCGTAGCCCGCCGGCTGCTCGTCGATGTCGGCGGCCATGCCAGCCCCTGCACGCGTCACGGAAACTCCTCCCACTGCGCGATTGCCGCGCGTTTCCTGCTCAGTCTTGCACCTTTGATCTGGAACGAGCAATCGAACGAGCAGTAGTGCGCAGATGATCACCATCTCGGTTCGGCATCACCTAGGCTTGCCCGACCCCGCTCCACCTACGCTTGCCCGATTCCACGACGAGCGAGAGGACCACGTGCCCGAGGACGACCGGTCGCCGACCGCGGCGGAGGAACTCGCCCTGGCCCGCCTCGCCATGGACGACGGCGACCTGGCACACGCGGCGAGCCACGTCGCCGCCGCGCTGGCCCAGGCCCCGACACTGCCCGAGGTGCACGAGACGCTCGCCCGCCTGGCCGCCGCCGACGGCACGGGCGGCGTCGACCTCTTCCCGCTCCAGGGCCACGCCTTCGTCGGTGCCGTGGTGGCCCGCGCCCACCTGCTCGCCGCCGCCGGCCGGCCGGCGGAAGGGCTGGACCTGCTGGTCGCGGCCACCGGTCACGCGCCCGCGACGGACTGGGCCGGCGTCCCGTGGGTGACCACCCCGGACCTCGCCGAACGCCTCGAACCCGACCGGACCGCCCGGATCCTGATGCAGGTCTGCGCCGCCGTGGCCGACCCGGTGCCCCGGGCCGGCCGGGCCGCCCTGGCCCCCTACCTGGCGCTGGCCCGCAACGCCGTCACCGTCCACCCCGAACACGCCCTGCTGCTTGGCGCGGCGTCCGCGCTGGCCAGGCGGGTCGGGCAGGCAGACCTGGCGATCCGCTGGGCTGCCCGGGGCGTACGCGCGGAGCCGTCGAAGATCGGCGAGGTGTGGCTCGGGTACGCGTACCGCAGCGCCGGGCGTACCCGCGAAGCGCTGGCGGCACTCGGCCGGGCCGTGGCGCACGACCCCGACGACCTCACCGTCTACGCCGACATCGCCGGCACCCTCGCCGACAACGGGCGGCTCGACGAGGCGCTCGACTGGATAGACCGCGCCCTGGCCCGGGACCCCTCCTTCGAGTGCGCCGTGCACACCGCGCACCGGCTACGGCACCAGCGTGACGGCGACGTGGCGCACCTCGTCGCGCTCGCCGACTTCGTCCGCGACCACCCCGACGACACGCACGAGCACGGCGACCTGGCCGAGAGCTGCCGGGGCCGCCCCTGGCTCGGCCAGCTCACCCCGGCGACCGGGCCGCTGGTGGACGCGCTGCGTCAGGCAGTCACCGACGAGCGAGCCGGCCTCGGCGTCGTACGGCTGGGCTCACCCGCGCCGCCCAGCGCGCTGCGTACCGCCGCGACGGCCGCGCCCGGGTTGCGCGTCGAGGTGGCGGGCGTACCCGATCCGGACCCGCGCGAGCCCCGACGGCCCACCGCCCTGCGGCTCTGGCACCACGACGGGCCGACGATCGTGCCCGCCGTGCCGGCGCCCTCGCCGGAGGCGGCCGCGCGGCTGCGGCAGCTCGCCCACCCGGCGTGGCCGCACCCGCCGGCGGTGTACGACGCGGCGGTGGGCCTGGCCACCCTGGAGCTGGCCGACCTGCTCGGCCTGCTGGCGCACCCGCCGGAGGCGCCGCCCACGGCGCTGGGCCGGGTACTCGGGCAGGACCCGTCGCTCTGGGTGCGCTGCGTGCAGGTGTGGGCGTGCCTCGGCCTGCTGCACCACCGCACCGACGAGCCGTGGGCGGAGTCGACCCGGCGCCGGGTGCTGCTGGACCTGGTCTGGGGTGTCGAGGACTGGGTCACCGAGGCGGCCCTGTTCGCCCTGGTCACCGCCGCCTGGGTCGATCCGGACGTACGCCCCGAGGTGGCCCGGGTGGTGACCGGAGTGCTGTCCGACGCGGCGGCGGTCGCCCGGACCCGCCCGGTGCCGATCGCGCCCTCCCTGGCGCACCTGGCCCTGGCCAGCCCGGCCCTGGATCCGCAGACGGCGGCCCTGGCCGCCGCGCTGACGGCCACCCGCCCGGCGCCCCGGCAGCGTTCCCCCCTGAGCCGCCTCTGGCGCCGCCTCACCCGCCGGTGAGCGCCAACCGGAGAGCGAGCAGTTCCACCCCGGCCAGGGGCGCCCAGTCCAGCTCGGGCACCCGGACGAAGCCGCGGCGCAGGTAGAGCCGCTGGGCGGGGGCGGCGAAGCCGCGGCGTACGCAGATGACCACGGCGGAGCAGCCCAGCTCGGTCGCCCGCGACACGCAGGCCTCGACCAGCGCCGCACCGACGCCCCGCCCCTGCGCGGCCGGGTCCACCGCCAGCATCCGGAACTCCGCCTCGCCCGCCCGGGACAGCTCGGCGTAGCGGGTGCCGGGCAGGACGAAGGTCACCGAGCCGAGCAGCTCACCCGTGGCGTCGTCGGTGGCCACGAGCACCTCGCCGTCCTGTGCCCGGGACGCCACGTCGGCGAGCACGTCGGCGTAGCCGTGCTCGCCCTTCAACTGGCCGTCCGCCTCGTACGCGGCCACCGTCAGCCGGGCCACCGCCGCGAAGTCGTCCGGCCCGGCCCGCCGGACCGAGAGGCCGGTCAATCGATCACCGCGATCAGGTCACCGTCCTGCACGACGTCGCCCTCGTTGACCGCGAGCTGCTTGACGACACCGTCGGCCTCGGCGACCACGGGGATCTCCATCTTCATCGACTCCAGGATCACCAGCGTGTCCCCCTCCGACACGGTGTCCCCGGCCGACGCGACGACCTTCCAGACGTTCGCCACCATCTCGGCGCGGATCTCCTCGGCCATCTTCAGGGCCCTCCCTCTCGCGATTGCCTGCCGACGTATCCAATCATGCGGGCGACCGCCGACGGGCGTGGAGCGACCGGGGTCGGTGGATGACCGGATATGGGCCCGGCGGACGACGGCGGGTGCCGGCCGCACTAGCATCAGCGGGTCGGACCCCGCGCCGGGAGGACCGGTGCGTGCACCGGCGCCGAGCTCGTGCGCAGGCGGATCCGACCATCACGAGGAGGTCACCATGGCGAAGAAGGCCCGCAAGAAGAAGGCCCGCAAGAAGAGCGGCGCGAACCACGGCAAGCGCCCCAACTCCTGACCGGCGGCCGGGCCCACCGCCCGGCCTCACGTCAGCGCAGACGCCGGTGGTCCGGGTCGTCACGACCCGGACCACCGGCGTTGCTGTCTGCCCCGGCCGACCTCAGTCGGCCAGTTCCTTCGACTCGGTGCTCTCGAAGACGACCAGTTCGGTGAGGCGCAGCCGCAGCCGCTCCCGCAACTGGTCGGGTGCGGTCTCGTTGCCGCAGCAGCGGGCCACCAGCGCCCGCACCTCCTGCTCGATGCCGTACTCGCGCAGGCACGGCCCGCACTCGTCGAGGTGGTGCCGGATCAGCGCGCGCCGCTCCTCGGCACACTCCAGATCCAGGTAGAGGTAGACCTCCGCGATGACCTCTCGGCAGTCCGTCTCGTGCGGATCCCCACAGCTCATGTCAGACCTCCCGGCCGGCGGAAGCGGTCGAGCCCTTCTTCGACGCCGCGGCGCTGAAGCCCCGCTCGGCGGCGTACTGCTCGAGCAGCTTGCGCAGATTACGTCGGCCCCGGTGCAGGCGCGACATGACCGTGCCGATCGGCGTGCCCATGATGTCGGCGACCTCCTTGTAGGAGAAGCCCTCGACGTCGGTCAGATAGACGGCCAGCCGGAACTCCTCCGGCAACTGCTGGAGGGCCTCCTTGACGTCGCTGTCCGGCAGCCGGTCCAGCGCCTCGGTCTCGGCTGACCGCAGCCCGCTGGAGGTGTGCGACTCGGCCTCGGCGAGCTGCCAGTCGGTGATCTCCTCGGTCGGTGCCTGGATGGGCTGGCGCTGCCGCTTGCGGTAGGAGTTGATGTAGGTGTTGGTGAGGATCCGGTAGAGCCACGCCTTGAGGTTCGTGCCCTGCTCGAACTGGTGGAAGGCGGCGTACGCCTTCAGGTACGTCTCCTGGACCAGGTCCTCGGCATCCGCCGGGTTGCGGGTCATCCGCAGCCCGGCAGCGTAGAGCTGATCGACGAAGGGCATCGCGTCCCGCTCGAAGCGGGCCCTGCGCTCGTCCGTCTTCTCGGTGGTCAACCGCACATCCCCTCGCGTCGGATGCTTTCCCGCCGAGGATACGCGTACGGGCGTGCCCGCAGATTCACTTCCGGCGGGTGTGCTGGTGCTCACCGTGGGCGTGCCCTTCGCGGCCGGGCCGACCGGCGGCACCACCGCGGGCCAGTCCGGGCCGCCCAGCAGCCGTCGCAGCTGCCGCGTCTCCCGCTCGTCCCGTTCCCGGACCCGCGTCTCCGTCGGCACCCGTCTCCCCCCTCGCCAGAAATGTCGTCCGGGGGGTGCAACGCCCCCGACGGGGCAGGGCATTCCGCCGGCCTCCCGTTCCCGGCCCCGGCGCCGACGGAGGCCGCCGCTGGGACCAGGAAGGGCCTGGGAGGACCGGCGTCGCCACCCGAACGGGCGGCCGGCGCCATCCGATGCAACGACCCGCCGCCGCGAGCGGAAACGCTCAGCCGCGCGTCCAGCCCTCCGCGCGCAGCCAGTCGCGCACGACCGCGGCCGTGCCGGCCGGGTCGCCCCGCAGGTCGTGCCGCTCCCCCGGGCGGGTCACCACGTGCACGCCCGGCCCCGGCCCGGGCACCCCGAACGGGTCGCGGTCGCCGTTGACCACGAGGGTCGGCAGGCCCGTCGTCAACTCCGCCGCCCGCGACCGCTCCGGTCGGCCGGGCGGGTGCAGCGGGAACGCGAGCGCGACGATGCCGGCGGCGCCCACCGCCCGCGCGGTGCGGCAGGCCACCCGCGCGCCGCTGGAGCGTCCGCCCACCAGCAGGGGTACGCCGGGATGCCGTTGCCGCAGCACGGCGAGCACCGCGCTCCACGCCTCGTCGAGGTGCCCCGCCGGGGCCGGCGCGCGCCGGCCGGCGACGCGGTACGGCTGGGTCACCCGGGCAACCACCAGACCGGCGTCGACCGCCGCGTCCCGGAGCGCACGCAGGTCGGGCACGTCGACGTCACCGCCCGCGCCGTGGCCGAGCACCAGCAGGGCGCTCGGCGCGCCCGCCGGCGGGTCGGTGTCGACCCGGGCGGGCCCGCGCGGGGTGGAGATCTCGTCGTCCTGCGGCATCGGCCCATTCTGCGGGGGCCCCGGCACGACGGGCAGCCGGCCCGCCGAGGTGGCGGGCCGGCTGCGACCGTGTCAGCCGACGGTCAGCTCAGCGGCACCAGGGTGAGCAACCGGTCCCGGACCGGCGGGCCCGCCTCGCCGGCGGCGTCGGGATCCGGTTGCACCTCGTCGCGCCAGGCCACCAGCATCGCCCGCCGTTCGCGCGGGGTGGTGCCGCCCCAGACGCCGTGACAGTCACCCACCTCCAGCGCCCAGGCCAGGCAGGAGCCCTGCACGTCACAGCTCCGGCAGAGCGCGACGGCGGCGTCGGCTGGTTCGTTCGGCGCCGGAAAGAACGTTTCCGGGTCGATGTTGCGGCAGGTTCCTCTGGTCCGCCACGCCTCGTCCTGTCGCCGCTCCCGCAACGCACGCAACAGCCGCGGATCTCGTCGTGCGGCGGCCACCTCGTGCGGGCGGGGCATACGTGCCCGTGTCATCCACCCACCTCCCCCGTGGGACCGGCAAGATTTCGGTGCGCGTCGTCCGCCCCGTGCGAATCGACTCCCAACTACCGGCGCTGTGTTCTATCGCACTTACGGACATCGGGACAAGACTTCCCGGTGAATATGGGGGAACGACAGGGCGACCTTTCGGCCGCAACTCTGGCAAATCACACCCGACAATGTGTCGGACTGTCAGAAGAGCGTCATTTCCTCCGGCGTGGCGGTCCCCGCCAACGGCACCCGCTCGGTCAACTGCGGCCCGTCGTTGCGTACGTCACCCACCGCCGTGCCCACCGGCCGGATCTCCAGCGCCGCCAGCCAGTCGGGCGGAGGGGGCGCGAGCAGGGACTCCGGCTCGTCCGACGCCAGCCACGCCCCCCAGCGCTCCCGGGTCAGCAGCAGCGGCATCCGGTCGTGCACCTCGGCCAGCTCGCCGAGCGCGGCAGTGGTGAGCACGCTGAAGGTGAGCAGCGGACCGCCGGAGCCCTCCCAGACCGACCAGATGCCGGCGAACGCGAGCACCGAGCCGTCCGCCGGGGTCATGTAGTAGGGCTGCTTGCGCCCGTCCGCCGTGCGGACCCACTCGTACCAGCCGTCGGCCGGGACGACGCAGCGGCGACGGGCGAAGGCCCCGGCGTACGCGCGGCTGGTGGCGACCGTCTCGGCGCGGGCGTTGATCATGCGGGCGGCCCCGGCGGGCGACCGGGACCAGGACGGGACCAGCCCCCAACGGCCGACCGAGAGCGCGCGGTGCCCCTCGGGACTGATCCGCACCAGCGGCACGGGGTCGGTGGGCGCGACGTTGTGGTCGGGGCCGACGCGACCGCCGGTCTCGTCCTGGGACTCGAACAGCGCGCTCAGGTCGCCCGCGCTCCGGGTCGTCGCGTACCTCCCGCACATGCCGCACACGCTAACCTGCCGCGCGCCCAGCGGCTGTCCCGCTGACCGGGAGTGAGCGCGCCGACCGGCCGCGCCCGCGCCGGAGGCGGCAGAATGGAGGCGTGGGGAACCTGATCGCGACCCGGCCGCCGCAGCCGTGGACCGCTCCGACCGCCTCCGATCCGGTGGGGGCCACGCTGCGCCTGCCCGGGTCCAAGTCGATGACCGCACGCGCGCTGGTGCTGAGCGCGCTGGCCAGCGGCCCGTCGACCCTGACCGGGCCGCTGCGCGCCCGGGACACCGAACTGATGGCGGCCGGGCTGCGCGCGATGGGCGCACACATGTCGATCAGCGACGACGAGCGCTGGCTCGTACGCCCCCACCCGCTGGCCGGCCCCGCGCACGTCGACGTCGGCCTGGCCGGCACCGTGATGCGCTTCGTCCCGCCGGTGGCGGGCCTGGCCGACGGGCGGATCACCTTCGACGGCGACCCGCAGGCCCGCACCCGGCCGCTCGGCCCGCTGATCGGGGCGCTGCGCTCACTCGGCGTACGCGTGGACGCCCCCGCCACCGGCAGCCTGCCGCTGACCGTGCTCGGCGCCGGGCGGGTGGCCGGCGGTGAGGTGGTCATCGACGCCTCCGCGTCCAGCCAACTGGTCTCCGGGCTGCTGCTGGCCGCGCCACGCTTCGACCGGGGCGTGGTGGTCCGGCACGTGGGGCCGCCGGTGCCCTCGGCGCCGCACCTGCGGATGACGGTGCAGATGCTCCGGGCGGCCGGCGCGGCCGTCGACGACGGCACGCCCGACGTGTGGGTGGTCGAGCCGGGCCCGCTGACCGGGCGCGGCTGGGAGATCGAGCCCGACCTGTCGGGCGCCGTGCCGTTCTTCGCCGCCGCCCTGGTCACCGGCGGGGAGGTGACCCTCCAGGGCTGGCCGCGCAGCAGCGCCCAGCCCGTCGAGCAGCTCCGCTCGCTGCTCCAGCGGATGGGCGGCGAGGTGACCCTCTCCACCGCCGGGCTGACGGTCCGGGGCACCGGCGTGGTGCACGGCCTGGACGCCGACCTCTCCGACGTCAGCGAGCTGACCCCGGCGCTGACCGCGCTGGCCATGCTCGCCGACTCGCCGTCGGTGTTCACCGGCGTCGGCCACATCCGGGGCCACGAGACCGACCGGCTGACCGCGCTGGCGCGGGAGTTCACCGCCCTGGGCGCCGACGTCACCGAGTCCCCGGACGGGCTGGAGATCCGGCCCCGGCCGCTGCACGGCGGGGTGTTCGAGACCTACCACGACCACCGGATGGCGCACGCCGCCGCCGTGGCCGGCCTGGCCGTGCCGGGCGTCGAGCTGAGCGACGTGTCGTGCACCTCGAAGACCATGCCCGAGTTTCCGGCACTATGGTCGGCGATGGTGACCGGCAAGAGCTGACACGACGAAGGGGGCCGCGTCCTGGCGACCAGACGGCGGGAGTACGACGAGGACGACGTCCGGGTCCGTCCCGGCAGGTCGTCGCGCCCGCGTACCCGCACCCGCCCACGGCATGAGGACGCGGTGGACGGCTTCGTGATCGCCGTCGACCGGGGCCGCTACACGTGTGTGCCGCCCGACGCCGGGCCGGACGCTCCCCTGGTCACCGCGATGCGGGCCCGGGAGCTGGGGCGCAAGTCGGTGGTGGTCGGCGACCGCGTCGGCCTGGTCGGCGACACCTCCGGCACGGCTGGGGCGCTGGCCCGCATCGTCCGGATCGCCGAGCGCACGTCGGTGCTGCGGCGCACCGCCGACGACGACGAGACCACCGCTGAGGGCCGGCTGGAGCGGGTGGTCGTCGCCAACGCCGACCAGTTGGTCATCGTCAGCGCGCTGGCCGACCCGCCGCCGCGCACCGGGTTCATCGACCGGTGCCTGGTGGCCGCGTACGACGCCGACATCGAGCCGCTGTTGTGCCTCACGAAGGCCGACCTGGCCGGCCCCGAGGCGGTGCTCGGCTACTACGCCGAGCTGGAGCTGCCGTACGTGCTGATCCGCCCGGACTCCGACCTCGACGCCCTGCGCAGCCTGCTCGCCGGGCGGATCTCGGTCATGGTGGGGCACTCCGGGGTGGGCAAGTCGACGCTGGTCAACCGACTCGTGCCGGACGCCGCGCGGGCCGTCGGCACGGTCAGCGCGATCGGCCGGGGCCGGCACACCTCCACGAGCGCGGTGGCGCTGCGACTGCCCCGGGACCCGGCGCACGGCGGGAACGCCCCGGCCGGCTGGATCGTCGACACCCCGGGCGTACGCAGCTTCGGGCTCGCGCACGTCTCCGCAGACAGCCTGCTGCACGGCTTCCCCGACCTGGTCGAGGGGACGGTCGACTGCCCCGCCAACTGCCCGCACACGCCGGACGAGCCCGACTGCGGGCTGGACGCGTGGGTCGCCGCCGGCAAGGCCGATCCGCGCCGGCTGGCCTCGTACCGCCGGCTGCTGGCGTCCCGGTCGGGCGAGGGCGACGCGCGGGCGGAGGCCGACCAGCGGAATCCCGGCGACCCGCTCGCCGGATCCTGAGCCGGTCGCCGTTACCGTTTGGGGCATGCCCGGGTACGCCGACGACATCGCCCTCGCCCACCTGCTCGCCGACGCCGCCGACGCCGTCTCCACGGCCCGGTTCCGCGCGCTCGACCTGCGGGTCGAGGCGAAGCCCGACCTGACCCCGGTCTCCGACGCGGACACCGCCGTGGAGCGCGAGATCCGGGCCCTGCTGGCCGCCCACCGGCCGGCCGACGGCCTGCTCGGCGAGGAGTACGGCGAGGAGCCCGCCAGCGGCCCGGACGGCCGGCGCTGGGTGGTCGACCCGATCGACGGCACGAAGAACTTCATCCGTGGCGTGCCGGTCTGGGCCACGCTGATCGCGCTGCTGGAGGGGGATCACCCCGTCGCCGGGCTGGTCTCCGCGCCGGCGCTCGGCCGCCGCTGGTGGGGTGCCCTCGGCGAGGGCGCGTACGCGGGTCCGGACGCCGCCGGCGGGAGCCCGATCCGGGTCTCCGCCGTCCGGGACCTCTCCGACGCGAGCTTCTGCTACTCGTCGCTGACGGGGTGGGAGTCCGCCGGCCGGCTGGACGCGATGCTCCAGCTCATGCGCGACACCTGGCGCAGCCGGGCCTACGGCGACTTCTACGGCTACATGCTGCTGGCCGAGGGCGCACTGGACGTGATGGTGGAGCCGGAACTGTCGCTGTGGGACGTCGCCGCGCTGGTGCCGATCGTCACCGAGGCGGGCGGGACGTTCACCGACCTGGCCGGCCGGCCCGCCCCCGCCGGCGACGCGGGCGCCGATTGCAGCGCCGTGGCCAGCAACGGCGCGTTGCACGCCGACATCCTCGCCCGGCTGGGTCGGCCAATCGAGCACTGACCCCCGGCAGCCTCTATCCTCGCCAGGTGGTTTCCTCCGGTTGGTGCTTCCTCGCGGCCATGATCGTCGCGTACGGCGTCGCCAACCTGCTCCAGTCGGTGGCCGCCGCCCGCACCACCGTGCACCACTCCTTCGACCCGGGGCTGCTGCTGCGGCTGGCGGGTCACCGGGCCTACCTGATCGGGCTCGGCTGCCAGGTGGCCGGGTTCGTGCTGGCCCTGCTCGCCCGGCGGGACCTGCCGCTCTTCCTGGTCCAGTCCAGCGTCGCCGCCGGGCTCGGGGTCACCGCCCTGCTCGGCGTGCTGGTGCTGAAGTGGCGGCTGCCGGCCGCCGAGGTGGCCCTGCTGGTGCTGCTGTTCGCCGGGATCACCGCGCTGGTGCTCTCCGCCGAGCCCGCGCCGGCCAAGCCGCTCGGCACCACCGGCATGATCGCCCTGGCGGTGGCGCTCGGCGTGATCGCCGTGATCGGCTTCTTCGCCGTACGCCTGCACGGGGCGCCCGGTTCGGTGGCGCTCGGCGCGCTGGCCGGGCTGGCGTTCTCCGCCGCGGCGGTCGCCGCCCGGCCGCTGGCCTCCGCCCCGACGCCCGAGGCGTTCGTCCGGGACCCGCTGCTCTACCTGCTGATCGCCCACTCGATCGTCGGCCAGCTGCTGCTCGGCCTGGCCATGCAGCGCGGCTCGACCACGGCCGCCGTGGCGGCGATGGACGCCGCCGGGGCGGTGCCCGCCGCGGTCGTCGGCCTGCTGCTGCTCAACGACAAGATCTGGCCCGGCCGGGAGTGGCTCGCGGCCGTCGGCTTCCTAGTCACCCTCGCGGCGGTCATCGGCCTCACCCGGTACGCCGAACCCCAGCACCACCACGCGGTCGCCGGGGAACGGGACCGGGACATGGTCGGCGCCGGGGCGACCGGTCGTCCGAGCTGAGGGAGCCGGGCGGATCAGGCCGCCTCGACCGGCTTGCGCCGGCTCACCACCCGTTCGTAGAGGCGCTCCAGCGCGCCTGCCGTCCGCTCCCAGGTGTAGCTGCACCGGACCCGGTCCACGGCGGCGTGCCCGTACGCGAAGCGCCCGGCGTTGTCGGCGAGCAGCCGACGCAGCGTCACGCCCAGCGTGCGGACGTCGCCCGGCGGCACCAGCCGGCCGGTGACCTCGTCCACCACCGCGTCGGCGATCCCGCCCATGGCGTAGCCGACCACGGGTACCCCGCAGGCCATCGCCTCCAGCGACACCCGCCCGGCCGAGGAGTAGTGCGGCGTGCAGGCGACCACGTCGGCCGAGCGGTACCAGGTGGCCATCTGCTCGTGCGGCACCGCGCCCACCAGCTTCACCTGCTCGGCCGTCCCGCTGCGCTCGGCCAGCTCGCGCAGCCGCCGGGCCTCGGCGTGGTTGGCGAGCTGCCCGGCGGGCGGTCCCCCGGCGATCACCAGCTCGGCGTCGCCGACCAGCCGCATGGCCCGGATCAGGTCCTCCTGGCCGTGTCCGGACGAGAGCCCGCCGACGGAGAGGATCCGGGGCCGGCGGTCGCGGGGGGCGGCCTCGCCGTCGGGGTGGAACTGCGTGGTGTCCACGCCGGCCGGCACCATCGCCACGGAGGCGCGTTGCAGCCCCATACGGGTCAGCTCGTCGACCTCGTCGGTGCACTGGGCGACCGCGATGTCCACCGCCCGGGTCAGCGCGCGCTCCAGCGGGATCCGCTCCCCCGGCCCGTCGTACTGCCGGCCGAGGTGGCGCAGCTGCTCGACGCCGAGGGAGTGGAAGGTCTGCACCACCGGGATGTCGGTCTCGCGGACCGCGTGCGCGGCGGCCAGCCCGCCGACCCAGTAGTGCCCGTGCACCACCTCGGGTTGCCAGTCGCCCACCCACCGGTCGGCCAGCCAGGCGCCGAACGCGGACACGTGCGGCACCAGCTCGGCGGTGGGCAGCGGGGCGGCGGGGCCGATCGGCACCCGCTCCACCCGGTAACCGTCGACCGTCGCCGTGTCCGGCAGGCCCGGGTCGTCGCGGCGCTCGTACACCCGGACGTCGTGACCCCGCGCGGCGAGTTCGGCGGCGACCCGGGCGATGTGCTGGTGGGTGCCGACGGTCAGGCCGTCGGCGCCCCTGGGTGGGCCGGCGTGCGCGCAGACGAGGCCGACGCGCATGGGTCACCTCCATGCGATCTTCTCGAGCGGTGGTCCTCGGTCAGAGGGTCCCATTAACCGAACCCCGGCGAGCCGAAACCTGGCAGATCGGGAAGAGCCCGGCGAATGCTCGCGACGGCAACATGCCGATCCCGTGCCACGTCGGCCGCATGACCCCTGCCGCCGGGGGTACGGGCGAGAGATGCCTCTGACCCGCAGCCTCGCCGACGCCACCGTGGTGCTCACCGGCGCCTCCAGCGGCATCGGTACGGCCACCGCGTACGCCCTCGCCCGGCACGGCACCGCCGTGGTGCTGGCCGCCCGCAGCGAGGTGGCCCTCGAAGAGGTCGCCGTACGGTGCCGGGAACTGGGCGGACGGGCGCTGGTGGTGCCGACCGACGTGACCGACCCGGCGGCCCTGGAGCGCCTCGCCGCCCGCGCGGTCGCCGAGTTCGGCCGGATCGACGGCTGGATCAACAACGCCGCCGTCGGCGCGGTCGGGCTCTTCGACGAGATCCCGGTGGCGGAGTTCCGTCGGGTGCTGGAGGTGAACCTGCTCGGCGCCGCGTACGGCACCCGGGCCGCCCTGCCCCACCTGAGCGCGGCGGGCGGCGGGGTGCTGATCAACAACGCCTCGGTGCTGGCCGAGGTGGCGATGCCCTACCAGTCGCCGTACAACGCCGCGAAGCACGGCATCCGTGGCCTGGCCGACACCGTCCGTCAGGAGATGCGGGTCACCGGCCGGGGCCACGTCTCGATCTGCACGGTGCTGCCGGCCACCATCGACACCCCGTTCTTCCGGCACGCCGCCAACCACAGCGGAAGGGAGCTGGTGCCGCCGCCCCCGGTGTACCCGCCGGAGGTGGTGGCCGAGACGATCGTCCGGCTGCTGCGCCGCCCCCGGCGCGAGGCGTACGCCGGCGGGGCCGCCCGGCTGATCGGCCTCCAGTGGCGGCTCGCCCCGGCGCTCGCCGAACGGGTCCTCGGCTGGTACACGCACCGCACCCAGTTCGGGCCCGCCCCGCGACCGGAGAGCACCGGCAACGTGTTCCGCCCCGACGCGGCGGCGCGGCGGGAGGGCGGCTGGCACGGCCGGCGGCGGCACCTGGTACGGATGACGGCCGCGTTCGGGCTGGCCGCCGCGGGGACGGCCGTCGGTACGGTGGCCGCGATGACCCGCCGGGCGCGGACGGAGCGCTGATGTCGGAAGGTGGGCGGTCGGCTGCGCGCTCCGCGCGGGCGGTGCAGAATGGGCCGATCATGGGGACCGACACGCGCTGCCGGGTGGCGACCGACGAGGCGTCGGGGGTGATCCGGGTGACCGGCGTGCTCGACCGGTCCAGCGTCGACGCCGTACGCGACGGCCTGCTCGCCCGGCTCTGCGGCCGGCCCGGCCCGGTGGTGGCCGACCTCACCGACCTGCGGGTGGCCGACCCGGCGGCCCGGGACGTCTTCGCCGAGGTACGCCGGGAGGTGCGCGACTGGCCCGCCGCCGACCTGCTGCTCTGCGATCCGACCGGGGCCGTCGAGGGGGTGCCGGCCTGGCCGACCCTGGACGGGGCGATGGCCGGACTGGCCGTCGCGCCCATGGCGGCGGTGGTCGAGGTCGACCTGCCGCCCGTCGTCGAGGCCGCCCGGCAGGCCCGGCAGCTCGTCACCGAGGGGTGCGCCGCCTGGGGCCTGCCCGAGCTGAGCGAGCCGGCCTGCCTCGCCGTCACCGAGATGGTGAACAACGTCGTCGCCCACGCGCGCACCCCGATGACGGTCCGCCTGGCGCCCCGGGACGACACCCTGCACCTGGCGGTACGCGACCACTCGTCGCGGCAGCCCGCGTTCACCGGGACGGCCGCGCCGGACACCGTGGGCGGGCGCGGGCTGCTGCTGATCGACACCGTCGCCCGCCGCTGGGGCAGCAGCCGGGTGCCGGACGGCAAGGTCGTGTGGTGCGTGCTGCACGCCGCCGACGAGGCCGGCGACCAGGGCTGACGGCCGGCGACCACGGCTGACGGCCGCCGATCAGCACGGCTGACCGCCGGCGACCAGGGCCGACGGGCGTCCCGATCCTGCCCCGCCGTCCCCCGAGACGCCCCTTGCGCCCGGATGGCCACGGGCGGTACCGGTTATGCCGGGAGGGCAGTGGGTAGTGCTCAGCCATGCGCGACGACGAGTACCCGACCCCCGTGTCCGACCCCGAGGCCGAGGGCCTGCCCGACACCGCCGACGACGACTCGACCGCCGACGACGACGTCCTGACCGGGCGCGAGGCGGACGGACCGGAGCCCGCCCAGTTGCCGGGCGACCGGACGCCGGTGGCGGTGGACCGGTTCGGGACCACCGCCGACGAGCAGCTCGACGGCGAGTCGCTGGACTACAAGCTCGACCGGGAACAGTACGAACGCTCCGCCGACGACCCGCTCGCCGGTCCCGTCGACCCGGACATCGCCGCCGAGGCCGACAGCGAGGAGGCCGCGGCGCAGGCCCAGCTCGACGCGGACGTGATCGACCCCGGTCCGACGTCCGACCCCGACTCGCCGGTCTCCCTCTACGACCACGGCCAGCTCGGCGGCGTCACCGACGGCCAGGTCGGCCGGCTCGTCGAACCGGACGAGGGGGCGCACACCGACCAGGAGACCGACTCGGTCGCGTACGACGCCGGTTCGGCGGGCGGGGGCGCGAGCGCCGAGGAGCTGGCCATCCACGAGACGCGCCCGCCGCACTCGGTCTGAGCCGGGCCGCCGGGGAACCCTTCGGGGGGGCGGTTCCCCGGCGGCCCTTCAGTCGTCCAGGCCCTTCTCGATCGCGTACCGCGTCAGCTCGACCCGGTTGTGCAGCTGGAGCTTGCCGAGCGTGTTCTGCACGTGGTTCTGCACCGTACGGTGGGCCAGGCCGAGCCGCTCGGCGATCTGCTTGTAGGACATCCCCTTGGCGACCAGGCGCAGCACCTCGGTCTCCCGGTCGGTCAGCCGGGGTGCCGGGCCGGCGCCCCGGGCGCCCCGTTCGGCGGCGTCGGCACCGTCCGGGTCGGCCGCGAGCCGGCGGTACTCGCCGAGGACCAACCCGGCCAGCCCGGGCGTGAAGACCGGATCCCCCGCCGCCGTCCGGCGCACCGCCTCCAGGAACTCCGCCGGGGCGGCCGACTTCACCAGGTAGCCGGTGGCGCCCGCCTTGACCGCGTCCAGCACGCTCTGCTGCTCGCCGCTGGCCGAGAGCATCAGCACCCGCACCTGCGGCAGCGCGGCGCGCAGCCCGTGGATCACCTCCACCCCGGAGACGTCGGGCAGTTGCAGGTCGAGGACCACCAGGTCGGGTCGGGCGGCGGCGGCCACCCGTACCGCCTGCCGGCCCTCGCCGGTGGTGGCGACGACGACGTGGCCGGCCTCGGTGAGGTCCCGGGCCACCCCCTCCCGCCACATCGGGTGGTCGTCCACCACCATCACGCGTACGCCTGTCACGGCCCCTCCTTCGTTCGCGACCGGGGCTGGCTCACTCCTCGCGCTCACCGGTCCTCGCGCTCCACGGTCAGTTCCAGCTCGGTGCCGACGCCCGGCGCGGAGGTGATCCGCACGGTGCCGCCGAGGTCGGCGAGGCGGCCCCGGATCGACCGGGCGATGCCCAGCCGGCCCTCGGCGGCGGCCTCCTCCAGCCGGCCGTCGGGAAACCCCGGCCCCTCGTCGCGGATCGACACCGTGACCGTCGTCCCCTCGTCCTCCACCAGCACCCAGGCCCGCCCGTCGGTGTGCCGGGCCACGTTGTCGAGGGCGGCGGCGGTCGCGGCGGCCAGCTCGTGGGCGACCCGACCGGGCAGCGGCACCGGGGTGGCCGGCGCGGAGAGCGAGACCGTGGCCGAGGCGTACCGGCCGAGCAGCCCGCGCAGGTCCACCGGGCCGCCGGGAGCGGTGGACCCGGCCGGCGTGACGCCGCCGATGAGGGCGCGCAGCGCGGCCTCCTGCTCCCCGGCGAGCCGGGCCAGTTCCCCGGCCTCGCCGTCCAGGTGGGCGCCGCGCCGCTGCACCAGCGCGAGCACCTGGAGCACGGAGTCGTGGATGTCCCGGGCCAGCCGCTCGCGCTCCCGGGCGGCGGCCTCCAGCTCCACGGCCCGGTGCAGCCGCTCCTCGGCGGTCACGGCCAGCCGGGCGACGTGTCCGACCACCACGCCGGCGAGCAGCAGCAGGATCACCCCGGTGAGCGAGGACTGGCCGATGCGTTCGCGGGTGGCGAGGTCCGCCGCGCCGAGCACCAGGGCGGCGACGGTGCCCCGCCGCCGGCCGCCGGAGACCGCCCACGCCAGCACCGGGCCGGCCAGCCAGGCCACCGCGAGGGAGGGCACGCCGGCGGCGAGCGCCGCCCGCCCGATCACCCACGGGGTGGCCAGCATGATGCCGAGGACGAGCCCCAGGTCCGCCAGGAGCAGCGGCCAGCCCCGGCGGGCGGGGTCGGCGTAGCCGACGGCGGTCACGCCGGTCCAGACCGCCATCAGCAGGACCAGTCCGCCGGCCGCGAGCGGGTGGGCGTACCTGTCGGCGTCCCGGAGCGCCAGCGCGCAGACGTACGCCAGGGAGGCCACCCGGAACACGGCGATGGCCCGCCAGAGCGGAACCTCGAAACCACCGTGCGGGGTCGACACGCCCGTCACGATGCCACAGCCGGTGAAACGGCCGGCGGGCCGACGGATGCGCCTCGAGAAAACCTGACGTACGGTAGAAAAGCCGCGAAAAACATCGTGATCCGCTGTCGGGACGGGGCCATGACGAATGCGGAACCCGGCGCACAGCGTACGGTTGTGCCCATCGAACCTTCCCTCCTCATCGCCGAGGCCTTCGAACAGGCCCAGGTGACCGAGCTTCGCCACTCGGTCACCTCCTGCGCGCACGCCGCGGGGCTCAGCGGGCAGCGCCTGGACGACTTCGTGCTGGCGGTCAACGAGCTGATCACCAACGCGGTCCGCCACGGCGGCGGCCGGGGCTGGCTGCGGCTGTGGCGGCAGTCGGGGCAGCTTGTCTGCGAGGTCTCCGACCACGGGCAGGGCATCAGCACGCAGCGGCTGGACGACCGGAGCCGCCCCGCCGCCGACACCGCCGGCGGGTGGGGTCTCTGGCTGGCCCGGGAACTGAGCGACAGCATGGACGTCGAGACCGGCACGCGCGGCACCACCGTACGCATCAGCGCCGCCGTCGAGGCCCCCCAGCACACCGGTCGCCACCGCCGCGACTGACCCCACCCGGATGGGGCGGAGGTCAGGCGAACAGCGCGCTCACCGACTCGCCGTTGTGGATCCGGCGTACCGCCTCGGCCAGGGCCGGCGCCACGGACAGGACGTGCAGCTTCGGCACCCGCTTGTCGGCCGGGATCGGCACCGTGTTGGTGCAGACGATCTCCAGCACGCCCTCCTGCTCGCTCAGCCGCCGCAACGCCCCGCTGGAGAAGAGGCCGTGCGTGCAGGCCAGGCGGATCGAGCGGACCTTCAGCTCCCGCAAATGCTCCATCAGCTCGATCACCGTGCTGCCCTTGGCGATCTCGTCGTCGAGCACGATGACGTCCCGGTCGGCCACGTCGCCGATCACCGCACTGATCTTGACCCGGTCGTCACTGAACCGCTGCTTCGCCCCGGCGGCCACCGGGGTGCCGAGCCGCCGGGCGAACGCCGCCGCCTCCTTGGCGTTGCCGAGGTCCGGCGAGACCACCACCGCGTTGCTCAGGTCGTGGCGCGCGAAGTGGTCGGCCAGCTCGCGCAGCGCGTGCAGGTGGTCGACCGGCACGTTGAAGAAGCCGTGCACCTGGGGCGAGTGCAGGGTCATCGCCAGCACCCGGTCCGCGCCCGCCGACGTGAGCAGGTCCGCCACGAGCCGCCCGCCGATCGAGATGCGTGGCGCGTCCTTCTTGTCCGACCGGGCGTACGCGTAGTGCGGCAGCACCACGGTGATCCGGCCGGCCGAGGCGCCCCGGGCCGCGTCGATCATGAGCAGCAGCTCGACCAGGTTCTCCTGCACGGGCGGCACCAACGGCTGGATCAGGAAGACGTCCCGCTCCCGGCAGTTGGCCTGCAACTGCACTTCCAGGCAGTCGTTGGCGAACCGGGAGACGCGCACCGGGTGCAGCGGCACACCGAGGTGGGCGCAGATCTCGGCGGCGAGCTCGGGGTGGGCGGTTCCACTGAAGACGGCGATGTCGCGCACGTCCACACATCGTACGGAGGTTGTTCCGGTCCGCCCCCGACCGGGGCCGGGGCCCGCAGGCGGGGCGCGGCCGGTCGGCGGGGCGCCGCCGGTCCGGGTACGGTGCTGCCGTGACCCCCCAGTACGTCGCCGCCATCGACCAGGGCACCACCTCCTCGCGGTGCATCGTCTTCGACCGGGCCGGAGAGATCGTCTCCGTGGCCCAGCGGGAGCACCGGCAGATCTTCCCCCGGCCCGGCTGGGTGGAGCACGACGCGGAGGAGATCTGGGACAACGTCCAGCGGGTGGTCCGCGAGGCGCTGCACGCGGCGGGCACCGACGCCGCCGGGCTCGCCGCCGTGGGCATCACCAACCAGCGGGAGACCACCGTCGTCTGGGACCGGGCGACCGGTCGGCCGGTGGCCAACGCGATCGTCTGGCAGGACACCCGCACCGGCCCGCTGCTGCGCGAGCTCGACCAGGCGTACGGCGAGGAACGGTTCCGCACCCGCACCGGGCTGCCGCTGGCCACCTACTTCGCCGGACCGAAGCTGCGGTGGCTGCTGGAGCACGTCGACGGGCTGCGGGAGCGCGCCGAGGCCGGCGAGGTGCTCTTCGGCACGATGGACAGCTGGCTGATCTGGAAGCTGACCGGCCGGCACGTCACCGACGTGACCAACGCCAGCCGCACCCTGCTGATGGACCTCGGCACCCTCGACTGGGACCCGGAACTGCTCGACGCGATGGGCGTGCCGGCCGCGATGCTGCCGGAGATCCGCAGCTCCGCCGAGGTCTACGGGGAAGCCACCGGCGTCCTGGCCGGGGTGCCGGTGGCCAGCGCGCTCGGCGACCAGCAGGCCGCCCTGTTCGGCCAGACCTGCTTCCAGCCGGGCGAGGCCAAGTGCACCTACGGCACCGGCAGCTTCCTGCTGCTCAACACCGGCGCCAGCCCGGTCCCCTCCACCCACGGCCTGCTCACCACGGTCGCCTACCGCATCCACGGCCAGCCGGCCGCGTACGCGCTGGAGGGGGCGATCGCGGTCACGGGCTCGCTCGTGCAGTGGCTGCGCGACAACCTCGGGCTGATCTCCACCGCGTCCGAGGTGGAGGAGCTGGCGCGCACCGTCGACGACAACGGCGGCTGCTACGTCGTACCGGCCTTCTCCGGGCTGTTCGCCCCGCACTGGCGCAGCGACGCGCGCGGGGTGATCGCCGGGCTGACCGGCTACATCACCAAGGGGCACCTGGCCCGGGCGGCGCTGGAGGCGTCCGCCTGGCAGACCCGCGAGGTGGTCGACGCGATGAACGCCGACTCCGACGTGGCGCTGCGCCGGCTGCGGGTCGACGGCGGGATGACGGCCAACGGGCTGCTCATGCAGTTCCTCGCCGACGTGCTCGACGTGCCGGTGGTCCGGTCCCGGATCACCGAGACCACCTGCCTCGGCGCGGCGTACGCGGCCGGCCTGGCGGTCGGCTTCTGGCCCGACCTGGCGACGCTGCGCGCCCAGTGGCGCTCCGACGCGCAGTGGGAGTCGACGATGGAGTCGGCGCACCGGGAGCGGGAGCTGCGCAACTGGCGCAAGGCCGTCCAGCGCACCCTCGACTGGGTGGAGTGAGCGGGCCGCCCGACCGTCGTGGGCGGCACCCGCGCCCGTGGTGGCGCGCGGGGATCAGTCCCAGCGGTTACCGGTGAGCTTCTCGTAGACGTCCACGTACCGGGCCCGGGTCGCCTCGACCACCTCGGCCGGCACCTCGGGCGCCGGGGCCTGCTTGTCCCAGCCGCTCTGGACCGCCCAGTCCCGGACGTACTGCTTGTCGTAGGAGAACTGCGCCCGGCCCGGCTGGTACGACTCCGCCGGCCAGAACCGGGACGAGTCGGAGGTGAGCAGCTCGTCGCCGAGCATCAGCGTGCCGTCCGAGGCCCAGCCCAGCTCGAGCTTGGTGTCGGCCACCAGGATGCCCCGGTCGGCGGCCAGCTCCGCGCCCCGGCGGTAGACGTCGATCGTGATCCGGCGCAGCCGCTCGGCCGTCTCGGCGCCGACCTTGTCCACCACCTCGGCGAAGGTGATCGGCTCGTCGTGCTCGCCCATCGGCGCCTTGGTCGACGGGGTGAAGATCGGCTCGGGCAGGATGGACGCCTCGACCAGGCCGCGCGGCAGCTCGACGCCGGAGACCGCACCGGTGCGCTGGTACTCCTTGAGGCCGCCGCCGGTCAGGTAGCCACGGGCGACGCACTCCACGGGCACCATCTCCAGGCGCCGGCAGCGGATGGCCCGGCCGGCGAACTCCCCCGGCACGTCGGTGGCGGAGATGACGTGGTTCGGCACCAGGTCGGCCAGTTGCTCGAACCACCACAGCGAGAGCGCGGTGAGCAGCTTGCCCTTGTCGGGGATCGGCGTCGGCAGCACCACGTCGTAGATCGAGATGCGGTCGGAGGCGACCAGGATCAGGTCGTCGCCGTCGGCGTAGACGTCCCTGACCTTGCCCGAGTGCAGAAGTTCCACGCGCCCTAGTACACCATGCGGGCCAGGTACGGCCGCTGCCGGTGGTTTCAGGCAGCGATGCGTACGCCTCGGGAGGCGGCGGTGTGGCCGGACGTACGTTGACACCCTCCCGCGCGCCTGCGTGAATGATCCGGCCGCCCGCCCCCACCGGTCCGCCAGGAGTCTCCGTGCCCGCTGCCCGACCCCCGCTGCCCCGCACCGGAGCGGACCCGGGACGCCGTCGGGTGCTCGCCGCGATGATGGGCGCACCGGTGCTCGCCGCCGGCGGGCTCACCGGGTGCAGCGAGATCCGGGTCGCCCCCGTGGAGACCGGGCCGGTCGAGCTGTCGGTGTTCTGGTACGGCGGCGCCCAGCGTGCCGAACTCACCGAACGGGTGCTGCGGCTCTACACCGACCGCAACCCCCGCGTCGGGTTCCGGATCACCTGGCAGGGCGCCGACGGCTACTACGAACGGCTGGCCACCCAGGCCGCGGGCGGCAACGTGCCCGACCTGATCCAGCTCGACGACGGCATCCTGACCGAGTACGCCCGCCGCGAGATCGTCCTCGACCTCAGCAGGTACGTCGCCGATCACCGCCTCGACCTGCGCACGCTGCCCCCGGGCCTGGTCCGCTACGGGCAGGTCGACGGGCGTACGTTCGGCGTCCCGGCGGCACAGACCGCCGCCGCCGTGGTCTACGACCGCACGCTGCTGCGCCGGCTGCGGCTGCCCGAGCCGACCACGGGGATGTCCTGGGCGGAGTACATCGCCTGGGCGCGGCAGGTCACCCGGGCCGGCGAGGGCCGGGTGGCCGGCACGATGGACCCGTCCGGGGACTACCGGGCATTCTGGCTCTGGCTGCGCGGCCAGGGCGGCGAGTTCTACCGGGGCCGACAGCTCGGATTCGGCACCGACGCACTGGTCGAGTGGTTCGAACTGTGGCGGCGCGCCCGCTCCGGCCGGGCGACCCCGAGCGCCGCCCTGGTGGAGCAGGCCGAGGGCGGCGAACCGACCCGGCAGCTCGTGGTCACCGGCGCCACGGCCGCCTCGTTCGCCTGGTCGCACCAACTACCGGAGCTCCAGCGGCTCACCGACGCCGAACTGGGTCTGGCCGCCATGCCGGGTCCTCCGGAGGCGCAGTGGCACCGGGCGTCGATGTACTGGGCGGCCTTCCACGGCACCCGACACCCCGCCCTGGTCGCCGACGTGATCAACTTCCTCACCGGCAACGGCGAGGCGGGCACGGTGCTCGGCCACGAGCGCGGCCTCAGCCCCAGCCTCGCCGTACGCAGCTTCGTCGAAGGCAGCATCACCGACCCCGCACAGCGGCGCGCGGCCGCCCTCGGCAGCGCACTGGCCGACCGGCTGGGGCCGGCCCCCAGCCCGCCGCCGCAGGGCCACCCCCGGGTGCGGGCGCTGCTGCTGGAGGCCGCCGAGAGCATTCGCGGCGGCAGGACCGGGCCGCGCGCGGCAGCGGCCCGCTTCATGGCCCAGGCGGACGCGACGCTGGCCGGCTAGGGCCCGCCACTGCACAACCGCGCAAACGGGACGCTGCGGCCACGATGGCGCCCCTGCCTTCATGGCAGGACCATGCGCCACCCGCCAGCCAGCACGTCCGGGTACGCGGCCTGTGTTCATGGCGGGGAGGCAGTGGTCACGGCGGGACGCCAATGGTCACTGCGCGACGCCAATGGTCGCGGCGGGTGCAGTGGTCGCGGCGGGGTGCCGACCGTCCTTCAGTTGGCGCTCCGCCGAGGAGCCGGCGTGCCGCCCTGTCTCAGCGCGGCGGGCCGCCTCGGCGGTTGCGCATCAGGCGCAGCAGCAGGAAGACGACGCCAGCGACCACGACCAGGCAGCAGAGCAGGCCGATGAAGCCGAAGCCGCCGCCGCGCCGCCGCCGCGCGGCCTCCACCACGAGTTCACCCGTGCCGGTGGACGCCCAGGCCGCAACGGGCACGAACACCGACAACACGACCGCACCGAAAACGGTGGTCAACCGGCCCCAGAACTTACCGAATGAAGACATGCCAACATCCTTGCCCACGACCGCAAACTCGGCACGTCGGTCGACGAGGAAACCGGTAGCAGAGGTCGGGACGCGGCAAGCGGGCAGGCGGGACGCCGACAACCGGCGGGCAAGAGCAAAGGGCGCGGGGGCGGGGGCGGGGGCAGAAATGCAGAACGGCCCCGGAGTTCACTCCGGGGCCGTTCTGTCGTGGTAGCGGGGACAGGATTTGAACCTGCGACCTCTGGGTTATGAGCCCAGCGAGCTACCGAGCTGCTCCACCCCGCGTCGGCTCGTTAACTCTAGCGCACTCGACGCCACGATGATCAGCGGACCCCCGATCCTGCCGTAGACCCGCCCCGACCAGCGCGAACCGGTGTCGGAGACCGGCGCGGCCCCGCCTTCCCCAACCGACTCCCGCCGCCTCCGACCGCAGTCGCCGTGATGGAACGTCCCGATCCGCTGCCGAGCTACCCGTCTCGCACGAGCACGCCTCGCGAGAGCACGCCTCGTGGAAGCACGCCTTTTCCCCGGAGGGCAGCACGCCTCCCTGCCGCGCGACGCCTCCTCTCGCGCAAGCACGCCCCTTGGCGCAAGCACGCCCCCTGGCGCAAGCACGTCCTTGGGCGCAAGCACGCCGTCTGGCACGAGCGCACCGCTCTGGCACGAGCCGCACCGTTCTGACACGAGCGCACCGCTCTGGCGCGAGCAGGCCGCTCTGGCCGCCCGATGCGTCCTCCCACGAAGGCAACACGCCTCCCTTGGCGCGAGCGCGATGCCTCCTCTGGAGCCAGCGCCGATGATCAGGACGTCATGGACGTAATACAGGCGTTTTAGGGTCCATGCCGTCCTGATCATCTCTGACAGGACCCGCGCTCGTGGATGGGCGGCAGCGACGAGGCGGAGTGGCCGGCGTCGCGCCAGGCAAGGAGCCGTGGACCGGAACCCGAGCCAATGTCAGAGCCAGGGCAACAGCCAGGAGCCAAGCAAGAGCCGGACCGGAAGCCATAGCCGGGAGTCAAGTACGAGCCAGAGCCGGAGGAGAGCCGGAGCCGGGAGCCAAGAAAGCGCCACAGTCGGGAGCCGGGAGCGGGAGTTGAGTAAAAGCCGGAACCGGAGTCGAAAGCCGGAGCCGCCTGATCGTCGGGCCGCAGATGGAGCCGGGAATGCGGAACGGTCCCGGAGTGAACTCCGGGACCGTTCCGTCGTGGTAGCGGGGACAGGATTTGAACCTGCGACCTCTGGGTTATGAGCCCAGCGAGCTACCGAGCTGCTCCACCCCGCGTCGGTTCGTACACCGTATCCCACTCACCCCCGTTGCCGCAAAACGACCCCGGCGCACGCCGCCCGACCCGTGCCCGCCCGACCCGTGCCCGCCCGCCCCGGGCCCGCCCGCCCCCGTGGGCGGATCTCAGCGCAGCCAGTCCTCGATCGCGTCCACCGCCCGTCGGCTGTCGGCGTCGACCTGCGACCGGATCGAGGAGGTGCCCTCCCAGCCCTGCTCCCAGAGCACGGTCACCACGTCGCCGACCCGGATCGCCCGGACCAGGCGGACCTCGTCGTCGCCCGTGGGCCTGCCGTCGATGTCCCGGACGGGCGTCCGGATCTCGAACAGCACCGACCCGTCACCGAAGTCGCCGTCGGCCAGCAGGCGCGGGCGGGAGGTCGAAGCGTTGCCGCCGCCCACTCCGGGCTGCACGGGGCAGCCCCGCACCGCCGTCCGCAGTTCGCGGAGGAACTCGGCGGCCCGCCCCGGTCGGTAGAGGGTGATGGTGTGCGCGTAGCTGCCGTCCGGGACGTACCCCCGAGGGGTCTGCGGCAGCTTGTAGGCCAGGTTGCGGGTGCGGCGCTGCACGATCCCGGCGTCGCTGCCGTAGCGCGCGTCGCAGAGCGCCGGCAGCGCGTCGGTGTCCCGGAAGACCGGCTCCATGCCCGTACGGTTCCCGGCCGCCTGGACGAAGAACGCCCGGTCCGGGATGCTCCTGGCCGCCCGGGGCGGCGTGGTGCCGCTTTTCCCCGGCGTACCCGTCGGCGAGGGCGAGCCGGTGCGCGGCGCGCTCGTCGGGGTCGGGGCGGCCGGCGGTGCGGAGCCGGCCGGCGACGCCGGGACGGTCGGCGGCGGGACGGCGGCGGGCGGCGCAACGGTCCCGTGGTCCCCGGCGAGCACCAGCCCGGTGCCGGTCGCCAGCCCACCGACCAGCAGCGCCGTCCCGAGCGCGGCGCCGGTGATCCGGAACCGGGCCCGCCGGTCGGCGCGCCTGCGCAGGTCGGCGGGAACGGTCAGGGTACGGCCGTCGGCGTGCGCGGCGAGCGACCGGTAGAGCTCGGACAGTTCACGCGACATCGTTCGCCTCCAACTCCTCGGCGGGCAGACCGGGCAGCAGCGTGGCCAGCCGCGCCCGCCCCCGCGACAACCAGGACTTCACGGTGCCGGCGGGCACCTGCGTCTCCCGGGCGATGTCCTGCACCGACATGTCGAAGAGGTAGTGCAGGGCGAGCGCCTGCCGCTGGGCTGCCGGCAGCCGGCGCAGCGCGCCCGCGAGCAGCACGGCGTCCTCGTTCGGCGGCGGCACCGGCTCGGGCGGGCCGGTACGGCTCAGCGCCGCGCGCCAACCCTGTAGCCGACGCCACCGGTCGGTGGCCAGCCGCGCGACCACCAGCCGCAGCCACGCCTCCGGTGCCGGGTGGGCGGCCAGCATGGCCCACTGCCGCCAGGCCCGGGCGTACGCCTCCTGCACCAGGTCCTGCGCCTCGGTGTGGTCGCCGGAGACGGCGTAGCCGAAGCGGAGCATCCGTCGGGAGGTGCTCCGGTAGAACTCGTCGAAGCTCGTCGCGTCTCTCATGTCTCCGACCCACGCTTCCCGGTCGTCGCGCCGATCCGGGCGCCCCGCCGCCGCGAACGGCGGCGCATTCCCGCCTCTTGCAGGGAAGACGGCATCTCGGGGCGGCGGGTTGCGGGTGCCGGGCCGGTCGTCGCGAACACGACAGCGCCCCCGGCGTGGGACCGGATCGGTCCGTGGGCCGGGGGCGCTGTGCGGGGTGGTGCCGGTCAGCCGCCCGGGGTCGGTGCGGCGCTACCGCTCGCTGCCGGCGACGCCGGCGTGCTGGCTCCGGGCGACGGGGAGGCCGGGGCGCTCGCCCCGGGGGTCGGGGTGCTGGCTGCCCGCTGGGCCTGCTGGAAGGCGGTGAGCGCCTCGTCCAGTGCCTTCAACGCGCGCCCGTACCGCTCGAAGTCGCCCGAGGTCTGCGCGGCCCGGACCTCCGCGATGGCGGCCTGGACCCGGTTCGCCGCCTCGGCCAACTCGCCCGTCATCGGAGGCGCGGTCCCGCCCGGCGGGGTGCCCCCGGTCGGCGGCGGGGTGTCACCGGCGGGCGGTGGGGTGCCCGGGGCGGCGGCCTGCTTGCCCTGCTCGATGAGCTGTTTGATGCCGTCGGTGACGTTGTTGGCCAGCACGACGTAGGAGCCGCCGTCGCCGTAGGACATCAGCACCCGCTGCAACAGCGGCGGCGCGTTCTGCGCGGCGGTCTTCACGTAGACCGGCTCGACGTAGAGCATGCCGTCGCCGAACGGCAGGGAGAGCAGGTTGCCGTACTGCACCTGGGCCTGCTGGGACTGGAGCAGGTTGAGCTGCTGCCGGATGTTGGCGTTGTTGGTCATGGACTGGTGCACCTGCACCGGGCCGGAGATCCGGGTCTGGTCGGGCAGGTCGAGCACCTCCAGCTTCGGCTGCCCGTCGACGTACGACCCGGAGATCAGCGCGGCGAGGTTCTCCCGGCCGTTCGGGGTGACCGCCGAGGTGAGCTGGAAGCGTGGCGCCTCCTGGCCGGGGAACTGCGTGAAGAGGTAGTAGGGGGGCTGCTTCTGGCCGGTGTCGGGGGCGTCCGGCACGTTCGGCACCTGCCAGAAGTCCGTCTCCGAGTAGAAGGCGCCCGGGTCGGTCACGTGGAACCGGGTCAGCAGGTTGCGCTGCACCTTGAACAGGTCGGCCGGGTAGCGGAAGTGCTCGGCCAGTTCCGCCGGGATCTCCGCCTTCGGCACCACCAGGTCACCGCCGAACGCCTTGTTCCACGCCTTGAGCACCGGGTCGGTCTCGTCGAACTCGTAGAGCCGGACCGTGCCGTCGTACGCGTCGACGGTCGCCTTGACCGAGTTGCGGATGTAGTTGACGTTCTCCCGGGCAAGCTGGAAGGTGCCCCGCCCGGTCAGCTCGTCGGCCGTCTGCTCCTGGAGGTTGACGCGCTCCGCGTACGGGTAGGTCGCCGCCGTGGTGTAGCCGTCGATGATCCACTGGATGCGGCCGTCCACCACCGCCGGGTACGGGTCGCCGTCGAGGGTGAGGAACGGGGCGACCTTCTCCACCCGGTCGCGCGGGTTACGCACGTAGAGCAGCTTGGAGTTGTCGTTGACCGCGTCGGAGAGCAGGAAGTTCGACTCCTGCTCCTTGATCGCGTAGAGCAGCCGCCGGGTGAACGAGCCGATCTCGACGCCACCCTCACCGGTGTACGTGTAGGACTCGCCGCCCTCGCCGACCGGGCGGTCGAACTCCGCCTTCCGCTCCGGGTCGCTCTGGCCGACGATCGCGTAGTCGCTGGCGTCCATCCGCTCGCCGTAGTAGACGCGGGGCTGCTTCGCCGCGATCTGCTCGGTCTGCGAGGCGCACTGCTCGCTCGTCTGCTGGCCCTGCTGCTCCTTCTGCTGCTCCTGCGGGTCGCCGAGGAAGCCGGAGACGAAGAAGGGCTGGCCGCCGCAGACCACCCGGTTGCCGGGCGCCGCCACGAGCCCGTAGCCGTGGGTGTAGACGGTGTGCCGGTTGATCCAGGTGTTCTGCTGAGGGGTCAGCTGCCGGTAGTTGACCTCGCGGAGGCCGACCACGTAGTCCTGCACCTTGCCGTTGACGCCGTACCGGTCGACGTCCAGCTTCTCGCCGAAGTCGTAGAACTGCCGGACCTGCTGGCGCTGGGTGTACGTCTCGGAGACCAGTTGCGGGTCGAGCAGCCGGATGTTCGGCACCACGGAGGTGTCCGTGGCGAGGCTCGCCGGCGGGGTCAGGTTGCTCGCCGCGTACGGCGTGGTGGTGGCCGACTCCAGGCCGAACGCCGCGCGGGTGGCCTTGATGCTGCGCTCGATGTACGGCGCTTCCTTCTCCTTCGCGCTGGGCTTGACCTCGAAGGTCTGCACCGCCCAGGGGTAGATGCCGCCGATGGCCACGGCGGAGACGCCCAGCAGGGCCAGCGAGATGCCCGGCCAGACCAGGTTCCGCATCCAGGCGTTGGAGAAGATGATGATCGCGATCGCCACCACGATGGAGATGTACGCGAGGATCTCCTTGGCCGGCAGCAGCGCGTTGACGTCGGCGTAGCCGGCGCCGTAGACGGGGCCGTTGCCGTACTCCAGCAGCATCGCGCGCCGGTCAAGCACGTACGCGAGCGCCTTCAGCAGGACGAAGACCGCGACGAGCGTGCTCAGGTGGGCCCGGGCGGCGTTGGTCATCCGGTCGCCGACGCCCTGGAGCCGGACGCCGCCGAAGATGTAGTGCACGGCGAGCGCGCCGATCACGGAGAGCACCACCGCGGTGAAGCCCACCCCGAGCAGGTAGCGCAGGAACGGCAGCTGGAAGACGTAGAAGCCGACGTCGATGTTGAACTCCGGGTCCTTCACGCCGAAGTCCCCGCCGTTGCGGAAGAGCAGCCACTGGTTCCACCGGCTCTGTGCCGACAGCCCGGCGAAGAGGCCGACCACGGTGGCGACCAGCGCGATCCACAGGCCGAGCCGGGGGCTCAGCAGCATCCGGTAGCGCTCCAGGGTGGCCTGCTCCGGCGAGTGGGGGCGCGTACGGGGGCGCAACCGCTGGGCCAGCCAGAGGTTGCCGCCGACGATCAGCGCCATGCCCAGGCCGACGGCGAGGAAGAGCAGCAGCCGGGTCGTCAGCACCCCGGTGAAGACACCGGTGTAGCGGACCTCCTCGAACCACAGCCAGTCCGTCCAGGCCTGGACACCCCAGCCGAGCAGGGTGAAGAGCACGAACACCCCGACCAGGACACCGATCGTGACGCGTCCGCGTCGGCTCATCCTCGGCAGGGGGCTGCTGCTACGCATGACCACTGTTGGCTCCGCACGCTCGATGTGATCGGCTCCGACCAGGCACCCAGAGTACGGGGTGTTCCTGAACGTGTCGGTCCAAGGTCACGCGGTGCCGCCCGGGCGGCAGGAGCGTCGATGGAAGGCGCAGCCCGTACGGACCCGCCCGGCTGTCGCCCCGCGCGCCGGAAACCGCGGCGCACCCGGGCCAGGTGCGAGCCCGCCGGGGTGCCCGGCGGCAGCGCGCCCGGGCCCGCCGCGGCGGTGTCGGCTCTGCGGGCGTCGGTGGTCAGCAGCGGGCGGGCTGGCCCCCGGCGCGCAGGGTCTCCAGCGCGGTCAACGCCTCGTCCAGCGAGCCGACCTTCAGCAACGGCAGGCCCGGCTGCGGGTTGCGTACGGCCTCGGCGCAGTTGTCCGCCGGCACCAGGAACGCCACCGCTCCGGCGTCCTTCGCGCCCACCAGCTTCTGGGCGATGCCGCCGATGGGGCCGACCCGCCCGGAGTCGTCGATCGTGCCGGTGCCCGCGATGATCTTCCCGCCGGTCAGGTCCTCCGGCGTGAGCTTGTCGATGATGCCGAGGGCGAACATCAGGCCGGCGCTCGGCCCGCCGATGTCCTCAAGATCGATGTTGAGGGTGAACGGGTGGGGCTGCTGCTGCTCGATCTCCACGCCGATGCGGGGTCGACCGTCCTGCTCCCGGCTGGTGACCTTCGCCGTCGCGGCGGCCCCGCCACGGGTGTAGCCGATCTCCAGCGCGGTACCGGCCGGCTTCGCCCGGATCAGCTCCGTGAGGCGGGCGGCCAGCGGCACGGGCTCCCCGTCGACGGAGGTCAGCACGTCGCCGGGCTTGAGTACGCCGGCCGCCGGTCCGTCGGCGGCCACGGTCTTGACGACCACCTGCACCGGGAAGCCCAGTTCCCGCAGCGCCGCGGTCTCCGCGCTGGTCTGCGAGACGCGGAAGTCCTCCGCGTTGCGCTCCTCGACCTGCTTGCGGCTCTCCCCGGGCGGGTACACCAGTTCGCGGGGCACCACCGCCTCGTCGTCGGAGAACCAGCCCTGGATCGCCGAGCGCAGCTTGACCGAGGGCTGCACCCCGACCGTGGTCAGCCGAAGCTGGCCGGCGGAGGTGGACGTCTCCCGGCCGGTGACCTGGATGACCTCCTTGCCGTTCTCCTTGCCCAGCGTGTTGACGGTCGGCCCCGGGCCGAGCACCACGTACGGGATGGGCGCGCCGAGCACGCCGATGCTGAGCAGAGCGGTGAGCAGAGCACCGAGCAGGACGGTCACGCCGCGACGTCTCATGCGGCAGAGCGTACCGACCGGGATCCGGGCCGCCGGCGGGTGAATCGCGACTTCGCCCTCAGCGCAACGCCAGCGGCGGCTACCTGGGGCGCGGCGCGCGTACCGTAGACGTCGTGCCTGATATTCCGTTCGGTTTCGCGCTCCCGGGTGGGCAACCACCAGACCCCAACGATCCCGCGCAGATGCAGCAGTTCATGTCGCAGTTGCAGCACCTGCTCTCCGCGTCGGGCAGCGGTCCGGTCAACTGGGACCTGGCCCGCCAGGTGGCCGCCAGCCAGCTCGCCGCCTCGGGCGACCCGGCGGTGTCGCCCTTCGAGCGCAACGCGGTCGAGGAGGCGCTGCGGCTCGCCGACCTGTGGCTGGAGCCGGCCTCCGCCCTGCCGTCGGGCATCCAGACCTCGCTGGCCTGGAACCGCAACGAGTGGATCTACAAGACGCTCGACGTCTGGCGCAAGCTCTGCGACCCGGTGGCCAGCCGGATGGTCGGCGCCATGGGTGACCTGGTGCCGCCGGAGGCGCGCGCCCAGCTCGGCCCGATGCAGTCGATGGTCGCCACCCTCGGTGGCGCGCTCTTCGGCGGCCAGCTCGGTCAGGCGCTCGGCTCGCTCGCCGCGGAGGTGCTCTCCGCCGGCGACATCGGGCTGCCGCTCGGCCCGGCCGGCACGGCCGCGCTGATCCCGGCCAACATCCGGGCGTACGGCGAGGGCCTGGAGCTGCCCGAGGACGAGGTACGCCTCTACGTGGCCCTGCGCGAGGCGGCCCACCAGCGGCTCTTCCAGCACGTGCCGTGGCTGCGCGGGCACGTGCTCAACGCCGTGGAGATGTACGCCGCCGGCATCCGGGTCAACCGGGAGGCGATCGAGGAGGCGATGGGCCGGGTCGACCCGACCGACCCGGAGTCGATGCAGGCGATCGCCCTGGAGGGCATCTTCACGCCGGAGGACAGCCCGGCGCAGAAGGCCTCCCTGGCCCGGCTGGAGACCGCCCTCGCGCTGGTCGAGGGCTGGGTGTGCCACGTGGTGGACAGCGCCGCGAGCGGCCGGCTGCCCAACGTGGTGAGCCTCGGCGAGGCGTTCCGCCGCCGCCGGGCAGCCGGCGGTCCCGCCGAGCAGACCTTCGCGGCGCTGGTCGGCCTGGAGCTGCGCCCGCGCCGGCTACGCGAGGCGGCGGCGCTCTGGGCGGCGCTCACCGAACACCGGGGCATCTCCGGCCGGGACGCCCTGTGGGGTCACCCCGACCTGCTCCCCTCCGACGACGACTTCGCCGACCCGGTGGCCTTCGCGATGTCCGAGTGGGACCTCGGCGATCTGGAGAACTTCGACTTCAGCGCGCCGGGCGGCCCGGAGGAGAAGGCCCCGGGCGAGCCGGAGCAGAAGCGCCCGGACGACGGCACCGAGGACGGCGACTCCCGCCCCTGACCCGCCCCGACGACGGACGCCGCCCGACTCCCCGGAGCCGGGCGGCCCTGACCGGCGGCCCACGTCGGCGGCCCTGACCGACGTCCCAGGTCGGCGGCCCACGTCGGCGAGGGCGGTGCCGGTCAGCGGGGCTGTGCCGTGCCGGAGAGCAGTGCGCGGGTGGTCTCCCAGCCCTCCACCGCCGGGTCGAGGAAGGCCAGGTCGTCCGGCCCGCGCATGCGCCGCCAGGCAGGGGTGACCGCCAGGTCGCCGGGTCGCGGCGCCACCGCGCGCACGGCCGCGGGACGCGCGGTGTCCAGGTCCAGCGCCGGCAGCCACGCCGGTACGGGCAGCCGCGTGGCCACCCCGAGCAGCCCCGGCCCACCGCCCTCGACCGGGGCGACTGCGACCGGCCGGGTGGTGAGCGGTCGCAGCAGCTTGCCGATGGTCAGGCCCGGCACGTCCGGCGCGTCGCCGGCGATCACGGCCGCCTGGTCGTAGCCGGCGTCGGCGAGAGCGGCGAAGACGGCGTTCGGCGTCGCCTCCGGTACCTCGTACACGGTGGTGTCCGGCCAGACGACCGCGTCGGCCAACTGCCGGTCCGCCGGGGTGACCGCGACGGCCGTCTCCACCTCGTTGAGCGTGGCGAGCAGGTCGACCACGTCCTCGGCGAGCGCCGCCCGCCAGTGCGCCGGGTCGATGCCGGGCGGCGCCCAGTCCACCGGTCCGAGCAACGCCACCACCACACGTCGGGCCACCCCACGACCCTAGACCCGGAGGCCGACGGGACAGGTAGCGGGCAGCCGACAGGAGACCTGGCGGGCAGCGAACGGAAAACCTGGCGGGCAGCCGACAGGAGACCTGGCGGCCTATCCGACGGGAGACCCGATGAGCGGCCGACGGGAGACGCAGTAAGCGGCGGCGGAAGGCAGCGTCGAGATCTTGGTAAGAACAGGCCCTTTGAGGGGCCGTTTCCTACCAGGATCTCGCTGGCGCAGGTGACCGACGCATGGGATCGCGGCTGTCAGGCCGCAGCCGTCTCTTGACGAACGCGCTCCGGGCGGAGGTGACCACTACGAGGCAGTCAGTCAGCCAGCGGAGTGCCGGAGGCCGCCGCGACGCCCTCCAGGTAGCCGCGCGCCCGCTCGGACTTCGGGTAGCGCGCGACGAGCGCCCAGAACCGGGCGTTGTGGCTGGGCACGATGAGGTGCGCGAGTTCGTGCATGAGCACGTAGTCGATCACCCAGTCGGGCATGTCCTGGACGCGGTGCGAGATGCGGATCGTGCCGTCGGCCGGGGTGCAGGAGCCCCAGCGGCCGTTCTGGTTGGTGACCCAGCGGACGCTCGCCGGCACGGCCTCTGCGCCGTACTCGGCGAGGTGGAGCCTGATCAGGCGGGTGGCCCGGGCGAGCAACTCGGCGTCGGAGCGGGCGAGACGCCCCTCCCGGGCGGCGAGCCGGGCGAGCATCCGGTCGACCCACTCGCTCTCCTCGGCCCGGGAGAACTGGTCGGGAATGAGGACGACGACCCGCTCACCGTCGCGGTAGGCGGACACCGTGCGTCGCCGACGCTGGCTGCGCCGTACTTCGACGACCGGCTTCCGCGCCCCTGCCATCAGCGGGCCGCGCAGCCTCGGATTCCTGTCACGATGGAAAGCTAATGCGTACTGACCAGGGGTCCGCAAGGGTCAACACCCCGACACCCGCCCGGAAAATGGTGATTGGTCGGCAGGAGTCCCGAAAAATTCTTTGCCGGGGCCCTGCGATTCGCCGCCGTCACCCTTCGTGGCGACCGCCGGCGGGGGCGACGGGGCCGCACCGAGGGGCGGGGCGTCGCGTCCGCTGGACGCACCCACACCGTAGATGATCTCCGAAGCGTCCGCAGCTCGGGGTCCCCGCACGGGGCATCTGACCGGATTCGGTCGGCGTGTCCCCGCGAAACTGACTTATCCGACGTAATTCGCCATGCACACTCTCGACGTCGACTTGCTCACAGTGACGAAGCACAGCTGACATGGAACCGCCCAGACCTGGGTAGGGTCCGCGCACCAGCGGTCACGAGCGTGGCCGCGGGAGAACGACCCAGCGCCGGTGCCCGAGTGGCCCGCCGCCGGGAACCCCGCCGGGACGGCATCGGCCGGCGGACGAGACGAGGAGGGCACCGTGGCCGACCAGGCCCAGAGCTACAACGGTTACTGCGTCAAGTGCAAGGAGAAGCGGGACTTCGAGGGTCGCGTCGAGGTCTCGAAGACCGGGATGAACATGGCCAAGGGCAAGTGTCCGGTTTGCGGGACAACAGTGAACCGCATCCTGGGCAAGGCGAAGGTCTGACCCGTACGGATGCGTCGGAGGGGGCGGCCGTCGGCCGCCCCCTCCGGCATGTACGCGCCCGGTCCGGCGTCGCCTCGGCCACCCGGCCCACCCCGGCACTCTCGCCGACCGGCACCCCGGCCCATCCGCCGACCGGCGTGCCCGACCGCTCACCCCGGCGCGTCCGGCCACCCACTGTCGGCTCGCCGACATGGTTACCGGCTGGTTGTGGATATCCCGCGATTTTCTGTGGACAACCCTGGACAGGGCACCGCCCACCTGTGGACAACGAACGACGGTGAGCACGGACACGGTCACGATTCGTGTCATGCGTCCTGCCACGTCGCCCCGCCCCACCCTGCTGCCGGGCCTCACCCGGCTCTGGCGGAACCGCCACACTTTGCAGCTCGGCGTCGAGCCCGGCCGCGCCGTACTGCTGGAGATCGCCGATCCCCGGGCCGCCCGCCTGCTCGACCTGCTCGACGGCACCCGGAGCGAACGGCTGGTCCTGGCGCAGGCCGTGGCCGCCGAGGTGGCGCCTGACGAGGCCCGTACCCTGCTCGACGCACTGCGGGCCGCGGGTCTGGTCGTACCCGCGCACACCCTGCTGCCGAGGGACCTGGCCGGCGCGCCCCGGGCCCGGCTCACGGCCGAGGCCGAGGCGCTCGCCCTGGCCGCCGCGCGACTGCCCGGCACGCCCGCCCAGGTGCTGCGCCGGCGGCTGGCCGCCCGGGTGGTGGTCAGCGGCACCGGCCGCCTCGGCGCCCCCGTCGCCCTCGCGCTGGCCCAGGCCGGGGTCGGGCACGTGCACCCGGACCTCACCGGCCCGGTGCGACCGGCGGATCTGGTCGGCACCGGCATCCCGGCCGCCGCGCTCGGCCGTCCGCTCGCCCGGGCGGTACGCGACGCCGTCGAGCGGGCCGCCCCCGGCACGGGCACGGGTGTCCCACGGCGGGCCGGGTCGACCTGGTCGTCCAGCTCGGTACGGAGCGACCCGCCGCCCTGCTCGCCGCCGGTCACGCCCAGCGCCGTCAGCCCCACCTGCTGCTCGGCCTGCGGGAGGGCGTGCCCGTGGTCGGCCCGCTCGTCCGCCCGCCGACCGGCCCCTGCCTGCACTGCCTCGACCTGCACCGGGCCGACCGCGACCCGGACTGGCCGGCGCTCGCCGCCCAGCTCGCCACGGGCGCCGGCGAGCAGGCGTGCGCCACGGCGACCCTCCTGGCGGCCGTGGCGTACGCGACGGCCGAGGCGCTGGCCCAGCTCGACGGGGGCGTCCCGGAGACCCTGGGTTGCGCCGTGGAGATCGCCGGGGCGGGGCGGTTCCGCCGCAGGACGTGGCCGCCGCACCCCTCCTGCGGATGCTCCCTGCGGCGGCGATGAGGGCCCCCTGGTGCGGGGATGGGCAGCCAGCCCGGCGGCAGAGCAGCCGCGGGCCCCCGGAGTCGGTAACAATGGCCGGGTGACCGACATCCCGCGCCGGGCCGTGTCCCGGACCGCCAAGCTCGCCGCTCTGCCGCTCGGCTTCGCCGGTCGGACCGTCCTCGGCATGGGTAAGCGCGTCACCGGGCTCGCCTCCGACGTGATCTCCGCCGAGATCCAGCAACGCACCGCCGAGCAGCTCTTCAGCGTGTTGGGGCAGCTCAAGGGCGGTGCGATGAAGTTCGGCCAGGCGCTGTCGGTCTTCGAGGCCGCCCTGCCCGAGGAGATCGCCGCCCCCTACCGGCAGGCCCTGACCAAGCTCCAGGAGGCCGCGCCGCCGCTGCCGGTGGCCAGCGTGCACAAGGTGCTCGCCGAGCAGCTCGGGCCGGACTGGCGGGACCGGTTCGTGGAGTTCGACGACACCCCCGCCGCCGCGGCCAGCATCGGCCAGGTGCACCGGGCGGTGTGGCGGGAGCCGGGCTACGGTCCCTCCGGCGCGCCGAACACCCGCGACGTCGCCGTCAAGATCCAGTACCCGGGCGCCGGTGACGCCCTCCTCGCCGATCTCAAGCAGCTCTCCCGGCTCGGTGGGATGTTCCGGGCGATCCAACCCGGGCTGGACGTCAAGCCGCTCCTGGTCGAGCTGCGGGAACGCATCACCGAGGAGCTGGATTACGAGCTGGAGGCCGAGTCGCAGCGGGCCTTCGCCGCCGCGTACGCGGACGATCCGGAGATCTTCATCCCGGCGGTGGTCTCGGCCTCGCCCCGGGTCCTGGTCACCGAGTGGGTCGAGGGCACCCCGCTCGCGGAGATCATCCGGGAGGGCACGGAGGAGCAGCGCGACGAGGCCGGCCGGCTGATGGCCATCCTGCACCTGTCCGCACCGCAGCGGGCCGGGCTGCTGCACGCCGACCCGCATCCGGGCAACTTCCGGCTGCTGGCGGACGGCCGGCTGGGCGTGATCGACTTCGGCGCGGTGGCCCGGATGCCGGAGGGTACGCCCGAGCCCATCGGTCGCATCGCCGCGCTGGCGCTGCGGGGCGACGCCGCCGAGGTGGTCGCGGGCCTGCGCGCGGAGGGCTTCATCGGTTCCACCGAGGAGATCGACGCCGAGGCGGTGCTCGACTTCCTGCGTCCGATGCTGGAGCCGATCGCCGCCGACGAGTTCCGGTTCACCCGGGCCTGGCTGCGCACGGAGGCGACCCGGCTGGCCAGTCCCCGCTCCCCCGCGTACCAGTTGAGCCGGCAGCTCAACCTGCCGCCGTCGTACCTGCTCATCCACCGGGTGACGCTCGGCTCGATCGGTGTGCTCTGCCAGCTGGAGGCGAAGGCGCCCTACCGGGGCGTCCTGGAGCGCTGGCTGCCCGGCTTCGCCCCGTCGGCCGGCCAGCCCTCGGCCGGCGGCTGACCGTAGGCCGCACGGCAGCGCGACAGGCCGGCGAGACGGCAGACCGACAACCGGGCCGGCGGAGCCGGGCGCGACCGCCGAGCCGCCTGGCGGAACGGCCGGCCGGCTGCGGAGCGGGCGCGAATCGGGCGCGGGAAAGGGCGCGAACGCGCCGAGGGGCGGTGACCGGGTCTCGGTCACCGCCCCTCGGCTCTCGGTGGGTACTAGAGAACGCCCAGCTCGCGCGCAGCCTGGGTACGGCTGTTCATCGCGACGGTACGGGCGGAAAGGGTTGCCTCAGTGCTCGTGGTGGTACGACCGGCCTGAGGCCGGCGCATTCGAGCCCGGGACAACGCTTCGTGAAGTAGTTGCATCTCGGCGACTCCGTCAAGAACGTTCAGCATCGTGGTCAGCTCTCTCGTCGCCGGCGTGACACCGGCGTGGGTGGGTTGGATCGGGTGCATGTCAGGCCGCCAGCCGGACCGTGGTACGCGACTCGGACAGCCCACTGGCCGCCAGTCGCGCCTCGGCCTCGACCCGGAGCGCCGCGTCGCGTGCGAGGTCCTCCTTGCGCGGACGGCCACGGGGCCGCTTGCGCGGGACGACCGCGCCACGCTCGAAGATCTCGCCGCCCCAGACGCCCCAGGGCTCGGCCCGCTCCACCGCCCCGGCCAGGCACTCGACGCGCAGCGGGCAGTCCCCGCAGAGCGACTTGGCCAGCTCGAGCTCGGCGGGCGAGTCGGAGAACCACAGGTCGGGGTCGAACTTCCGGCAGGGCAGGTTCGCCTCCACCTCGACGCTCACGTCGAGCGGGGCCAACGCCAGACTCATCGCCCGGTCACCTCTCTCTCACTTCGATCTCGTGGATCGCGTTTCCGACATACTTGGCGGGCAAAAAACTGAGGCCGCGGATCCCGGTAGCGGGTTCCGCGGCCTCGAGGTGAGCCGGTGTCTGAAGATCAGACGCGTCTACCTCGAGGTGGAACTCCGCGGACGTCCATGTGACGCTTGACAGCATCGACGTCCTTGCCCGTGAAGCCACTGGTCCCCCGGGTCCCGTTCGGTGCGGTGGCAAGGATCAGCTCGGCCTGAGCCTCGACCCGCTGCACCTGGGAAACCGACGGTCGCGCAGCGGCGAGGGCCACCGGGACAGCCGACAGTGGAGCGACGGCAGCGGGCAGCGCCGCCGGACGCTCGCAGTTGTAGACGATCTCCATCGGTGCCACCTCCTCTGACGTTCACTCGTGCCGATACGGTCTCTACCCCTCGTGAGCAGCCAGAATGGCGCCGCTCGCGAGGTGTGCCATGAGGCTATTCCTCGTCACGGGGCGAGGGCAAACGAATTTACGGCGAGATTTCGAAAGTTTTCTCCGGGCAGATCTCGTCGACCGCCGCGCCCGCCACCAGCGCCAGCACCGCCTCCCCGTACAGGCCGAGTTTCCGGGGCCCGATGCCGGCGATCGCGATCAGCTCCTCCGCCCGGCCGGGGCGCCGCTCCGCGAGCGCGACCAGGGTGGCGTCGGTGAAGACCACATAGGCCGGTACCCGCTGCCCACCGGCCACCCGCTGGCGCCACTCGCGCAGCCGTTCGTGCAGCTCCTCGTCGATGTCGGAGGGGCAGGTGGGGCAGCGACCGAGCTTGCGGTCCGGCCCGGCGAGCAGGGTGGCGCCGCAGATCCGGCAGGAAACGATCTGGGTCCGGCGACGCTCCGGCCGCCGCGCCGCCGACGAGGCCCCGGCCCGCTCGGTCCCGCCGGAGCGGTCGAGCTGCGGCAGGAAGCGCGAGGGCCGCCGGGCCCGCCCGCCCGGGGACCGGGCCGAGGCGTACGACAGCCAGAGCCACTCCCGCGCCCGGGTGACGCCGACGTAGAGCAGCCGGCGCTCCTCCTCAACCTGTTCCGCGGTCTTGGCGTACGTGGTGGGCAGGGTGCCCTCGGAGAGGCCGACCAGGAAGACGGCGTCCCACTCCAGGCCCTTGGCGGAGTGCAGCGAGGCCAGGGTCACCCCGTCGACGGTCGGCACGTGCTGCGCGGCGGCCCGGCGGGCCAGCTCGTCGTTGAAGTCGGCCAGGGTGACCGGGCGCTCGACCGAGGCGGCCGGCCCGATCGGCACGACCTGCGGGGTGGCCGCGTACTCCTCGGCGAGTTGCACCAGCGCGGCGAGCGCCTCCCACCGCTCGCGGGCGGCGCCACCGGCGGGGGCCGCGTCGGGGGCCCAGCCGACCGCGGCGAGTGCCTCCACCACGGCGAGGGGCAGCGGGGTCTCCCCGGGGATCGAGCGGGTGGCGGCGCGCAGGGCGACCATCGCCTGCCGGACCTCGGCGCGTTCGAAGAACCGCTCCGCCCCCTGCACCACGTACGGCACCTGCGCCTCGGTCAGCGCCTTCTCGTACGCCTCGGACTGCGCGTTGGTCCGGAACAACACGGCGATCTCCCGCGCCGGGGTGCCGGCGTCGACCAGCGCCCGGCAGCGGGCGGCCACGGCGTTGGCCTCGGCCGGCTCGTCGGTGAAGATCCGCAGCTCCGGTTCGGGGCCGGGCGGGCGCTGGCCGACCAGCTCCAGGCGCAGCCGCGCCTCGGCGCCCCGCGCCTGGGAGATCACCGCGTTGGCCAGCCCGACGACCTGCGGGGTGGAGCGGTAGTCGCGGACCAGGCGGACCACCGTCGCGCCCCGGTAGCGGCGCGGGAAGTCGACCAGGTAGGACGAGGTGGCCCCCGTGAACGAGTAGATCGTCTGGCTGGCGTCGCCGACCACGGTCAGGTCGTCCCGCCCGCCCAGCCAGGCGTCCAGCAGCCGCTGCTGGAGGGGGTTGACGTCCTGGTACTCGTCGACGACGAAGTGCCGGTACTGGGCGCGGACCTGCTCGGCGACGTCCCGGTGCTCCTCGATCCCCCAGACCGCCGCGCGCAGCATGTCCTCGAAGTCGATCACCCCGTTCGACCGCTTGAGCCGCTCGTACGCCGCGAAGACCTCGGCGACGCGGGCCGGCTCGTGCGGGGTGTCGCGCATCGCCTTGGCCGCCGCGACGACGTACTCCCCCGGCTCCACGAGCGACGACTTGGCCCACTCGATCTCGCCGGCCAGGTCCCGGGCGGCCGCCCGGTCGGTACGCAGACCGGCCTTGGCCGCGGCGAGGGTGACCAGCCGGACCTTGCTGTCCAGCAGCTCGGGCATGGCCCGCCCCTCCAGCAGGCGGGGCGCGAAGTAGCGCACCTGGCGCAACGCGGCGGCGTGGAACGTCCGCGCCTGCACGCCGCCCACCCCGAGCGCGGTGAGCCGGGCCCGCATCTCGGCGGCGGCGCGGGCCGTGAAGGTCACCGCGAGCACGTGCCGGGCGGAGATCTCCCCGGAGAGCGCCCGGTGGGCGATCCGGGAGGTGACCGCGCGGGTCTTGCCGGTGCCGGCGCCGGCCAGGACGCAGACCGGGCCGGCGGGGGCGGTCACCGCCGACCGCTGCTCCGGGTCGAGCCCGACGAGCACACGTTCGGATGCCGAGTGAACCGCCACAGCGAGGAATTGTCTCAGCTCCGCCGGACGTTGCAGCGATTAGCCTGGGCTTGACCGGCAAGCCGCCGGGCGGACCGTTGGAGGACCAGAACCATGCTGACGATGTATTCCACCCCCTGGTGCGGCTACTGCCACCGGCTGAAGTCGCAGCTCGACCGGGAGGGCATCGGCTACGAGGTGGTCGACATCGAGCAGGACCCGAAGGCCGCGGAGTTCGTGATGAGCGTCAACGGCGGCAACCAGACGGTCCCGACGCTGCGTTTCGCCGACGGCAGCGCCCTGACCAATCCCTCGATCGTCCAGGTCAAGCAGCACCTGGCCACGATCGACGCCTGACCGGACACACCACGGACGACGAGCGGCCGCCCACCCGGGCCGGCCGCTCGTCGCGTACCGCCGGGTGGTCCCGGCGACGACGGAGGCCGGCGGCTCACCGCCGCGGCGGTGTGGTGCGGACCACCTCCTGGCCCCCGGCGGCGGGCCGGTCGGCAGGGGCGGGCCCGGCGGTGGGCCGGCGGGGGGCGGGGATCCGCACGGGCGGCGGCGGGCTGAGCGTGCGGCCGTGCCAGAGGTAGCCGCCGGCGAGCAGGGTGGCCACCCCGATCAGGGCGAACAGGACGCGGTAGTCCAGCACCCCGACGAGCAGCGCCCCCGCCCCGATGGAGAGTGCCTGCGGGCCGCTGACCACGGCCTCCGACGCGGCGGCGACCCGGCCGAGCAGGGCCGACGGGGTACGCCGCTGGATCAGCGTGTGCAGCCCGACCATCGTCAGCGGTAGCGACACCCCGGCCAGCAGCACCGCGACGAAGCCGAGCCAGAGGTTCGGGTGGACCAGGGCCAGCGAGGCCGGCCCGAAGAACGCCACCCCGGCGGCGAGCGTGCCCACCTCCCCGGCGCGGCGCACGACGGCCGGCGAGAGCAACCCGCCGACCAGCCCGCCGATGCCCTGCACGGTGACCAGCACGCCGACGAACGCGGCGTCGCGGCGGAGCCCCTGATCGACGTACGCGAAGATCAACGACTCGCTGAAGCCCATGGCCAGCGACCCCAGCCCGTAGCCGAGCAGCGCTCGGCGCAGCGCCGGTTCCCCGGCCAGGTGCCGCAGCCCCGCGCCCACCTCGGCCGGCCAGCGCAGGGCGGGTCCGGTCGGCGGTGTCTCGGTCGTGCGGAGCAGGCCCACGACGACGGCCGCCGACAGGAAGCCGACCATCCCGATGACCGCCAGCACCCAGCCGCCGACGGCGGCGTAGAGCCCGGCGCCGGCCAGCGGGCCGATCAGGCGCAGCCCCTGGCGCACGGTCTGGAGCACGCCGTTCGCCTCGGCCAGCAGGTCCACCGGCACGATCTGGCGGATCAGGCCGCTGAGCACCGCGCTGAGGGTGATGTACGACAGGCCGTACAGGGCCGCCACCACGTAGATGACCCACACGTCGGTCCGGTCGCGCACCGCGAGGAGCGGGGTGAGCAGTACGGCCGTCACCAGGTTCGCCGCCACGAAGAAGGGGCGGCGGGGATAGCGGTCGACGATCCACCCCACCAGCGGGGCCAGGGTCATCGGGGCGATGACCGCGAAGATGGTGGCGCCGGCCAGCCCGTCCGACCCGGTCAGGTCCTTCACCCAGATGGCGAGGGCCAGCAGCAGGATCGATTCGGCGGCCATGCTGGCGAGCAGGCCGCCGAAGAGCAGGCGGAAATCCGGGCGGCGCAGGACGGTGCGCATGGGGTCCCTCCGACGGGGGTGGTGCGCGGCGTGGCGCGATCGGGGTGTGGCGCGGGCGGGGTCTGGCGTGGGTGGGCCGACGGCGCCGTACCGGACGCCGCGTCCCTCCACGGTCCTCTTTTCTGCGAGACACGCCCCCCACCGGGACCTCCGGCGGGAGGCGCGCCGTCCATACTGACCGTGGGGGGCGAATTTCATACAGTTACCGTCGCGTCTGCGGCGGTCCACGGGAAAGAGGACGTCGTGCCTCCTGCCTCACCGAGCCCGATCCTGCGCCGTCGCAGGCTGGGCACCGAACTGCGCCGGTTGCGCGAGGCCGCGGGTCTCACGGGAGATCAGGTCATCGAGCGGATCGGCTGGGCGTCCGCGTCCAAGTTGTCCCGTCTGGAGAACGGCCGCAGCCGCCCGGACCCGGACGACGTCCGTGTGCTGCTGGATCTCTACGGCGCCGACGAGGCGGTGCGCCAGGAACTCCTGGGCATCACGCGGGAGGCCGGTGACATCCGCGGCTGGCTGCGGAACTACCCGGTGATGACCCAGCAGCAGCGCAGCTTCGCCGAGCTGGAGGCGGGCTGTGCGGAGATCTCGGAGTACAACCCCGTCCTGGTGCCGGGCCTGCTCCAGACGCCGGGCTACGCGTCGGTGCGGATCGCCTCGGCCCGGCAGGTCGGCGACGAGGCCGGCGAGCCGGAGGCCGGGGAGGACATCGGCACCGAGGTGCAGGCCCGGCTGGCCCGCCAGTCGCTGCTCACCCGCGCGGGCGACCCGCCCCGCTACACGGCGGTGCTGGAGGAGGCGGCGCTCGGCTGCCGGGCCGGGCCCCCGGAGGTGTTGCGGGAGCAGCTCGTCCAGCTCTGCGAGCTGGCGATGCTGCCGAACGTCACGCTGCACGTGCTGCCGCGCGACACGCAGATCGGCAACTGGTACCTGCCGCCGACCGCGTTCTCGGTCTACCGGTTCGCGGATCCGCTCGATCCGGAGACGCTGGCGATCGAAGGTGGGTTCACCGACGTCATGTCAACCGATACAAACACCCTAAACCGCTATAAAGTGGTGTTTGAGTGGCTATGCATGGCGGCACTCTCCGAGTCGGAAACCCTCTCCTGGCTGATCGAAGCGACGGGACGGCTGCCCGGCACGGCGACCGCGCCCACGGTGGCGTACGGGTCGGCAACGGCGCCGACCCAACGCCGCCGGCACTCCGGGCGCCTGACGGATCGGTGAGCACGGGGGGACCACCGTCGGGTCGTGCGGCGCCACTCGTTCCATCGGAGCAGTTCACCTCAGGAGTGGCACGATGAACGAGATCCGCAACATGCCGTCCGTGATCGACCAGCTCGCGGACGCCCCGTGGCGTAAGAGCACGCGCAGCCAGACCTCGAACTGCGTGGAGGTCGCACCACTGAGGACCGGGCCGGCCGCGGTGGCCCTGCGGGACAGCAAGGACCAGAGCGGTCCGGTGCTGCTGTTCAACCGGGCGGGCTGGCTGGGCTTCATCGCCGGCGCGAAGACCGGACAGTTCGATCTGAACTGATCCGTCGCGCGTCGCGGGGCCGCCGGCAGTGTGCCGGCGGCCCCGTCGCGTCTGCGCCGTTCCACCCCGCCGACCAGGCATCCGATGATCGGATGAGGCTCCGAACCAATCGTCGCGTTTCACTTGATGAGACTGCCGTGCGGCGTAACATGACGGCAGAGTGACGTGGAACTTCCACCCGTTCCCCACCGTCGCGACTCATCCGGAGACCCGCATGCGGTTCCTGATCGTTCGCACCGACATCCGCGCCGCCGCCGACGTCGACATCGCCGCCGCCTGGGCGTGCGGCGGCCGTCTGCGGGACGAGACCACCGCGCCCGAGCCGCGCCGACAGATCGTGCACGCCGAGGAGCGCGACGCCGCGCTGCTACTGGCCCGGGCCCTCGCCACCGTCGGCGCCGTCCGCTCCGGGAAGCAACGGGTCAAGGTCCTCCCGCTCGACGAGCCGGGCTGCGGCTCGGTTGCCGCACCCGACGACCGCGGCAGCTGACCCGCACCCCAAGACGTCCGTCGTGGTCGGACCGGCTCCCCCGCCGTGCTCCTTGCCCCAGCCGGCCACGACGGCCCGTGTTCCCGGTCCGTGACCGTCGCGGCAACGGCGGCCACGGGCCGGGACCGCACGACCTCCCGGCCCGGCGGGACACCCGCGTGCACGGCCACCGGACCCCGCCGCCGATCATCCGGCGCTCCACGCCGGACCCGCCACGGTCCACCGGGCTCGCCGGCGGGACCGGCTCAGCAGTGCCCGTCGAGCCAGCGGTGGATGAGGAAGAGCGCGATCGACGACGGCGGCGGCAGCACCAGCCGGGCGCCGCCGACCTGCACCGGCCGTCCCGCCAGGGCCGCACCGATCTCCCTGCGGGAGAACCACCGGGCGTACGCGATCTCCGTCGGGTCCACCTGCACCGGGTGCTCCGGATCCGCGGTGGCGAGGAACCCGAGCATCAGCGAGCCGGGGAACGGCCAGGCCTGGCTGCCCGCGTACGAGATGCCCTCGATCGGGACGCCGACCTCCTCGCGGACCTCGCGCAGCACCGCCGCCTCGGCCGACTCCCCCGGTTCGACGAAGCCGGCCAGGCAGGAGAACCGCCGCTCGCCGTCGGTGTGTGGCCACGTGGCGTTGTTGCCGAGCAGGCAGCGCCCGTCCAGACCGGGGACGCCGTCGTGCACCAGCACGATCATCGCCGGATCGGTACGCGGCCAGAGGCGATCCCCGGCCGGATCCACCCGGGACCAGCCGGCCTCGTCCACCTCCGTTGGGTGCCCGGTGGCCGACGAGTAGCGGTGCCGCAGGTGCCAGTTGAGCAGCGCCAGCGCGGTGGTGAACAGCCCGGCGTCGCGGTCGCCCAGCAGGTGCCCGACCTCGCGCAGGTGTGCCGCCCGGGCCCCCGGCACCGCCGGCAGCGGGGCGTCCAGGGCGAAGACCGGCACCCCGTCCGGCTCGACGCCGAGGAACATCGGTGCCGCCGGCTCCGGCAGCCCGGCCGGGTCGAGCAGCACCAGCGTCGGCGGCGACGCCTCGGTACGCACCAACGTCCGGCCGCCGTCGCCGGAGTCGAGCACCAGCACCCGGGCCTGGCTCCACGCCTGCGCCAACCACGCCGGGTCGGTACGCCGGTGCGCCGCCCGGTCCAGGGTGGAACGGGCCAGCGGCGGCGCGACCTCCCCGTTCACGGTCGTGCCGGCTCGGTGGTGACCGGGGACAGCGCCGCCAACTGCGGGGCGATCCGTTCGGCGTCGCCCAGCACCACGGTGGCGGCGCGGGCCGGGGCGAGGTAGCGGGCCGCCGCCTCCGCCACCTCCGCCACGGTCGCCCCGGCCAGTCGTGCGGCGTGCTCGGCGAGGAAGTCCAGCCGCAGCCCGCTGCCGGCGTACGCACTGGTCAGCGAGGCGAGCCCGGCCTGGGTGGAGATCCCCAGCTGGAGGGTGCCGAGGGCGTACTGACGGGCCTGCTCCAGCTCGTCCTCGCGGGGCGCGAGAGTGGCCAGCCGACCGAGTTCGTACGTCGTCTCCAGCAGCGCCGGCCCGGTGACCTCGGTGGCCACGTCGACGGCGGCGACCAGCACCGACCCGGCCACCGAGTGCTCGACGACGGAGTGCCCGCCGTACGTGTAGCCCTTGTCCTCGCGGATGTTCTCCACCCAGCGGGAGGAGAAGTAGCCGCCGAAGATCAGGTTGGCCAGTTGCAGCGCGGCGTGGTCGGGGTGGGTACGCGGCACCGCCGGCAGCGCCATCCGCAGCGAGGACTGCACCGATCCCGGGCGGTCGACCAGCAGCAGCGGCCCGGGCTCCAGCGGCGGGGCGGGCGGCAGGTCGGCGGTGTGCCCCGCGCCGTTCCATCCCGACAGAGCCTTCTCGGCCGCGTCCAGCGCCCGATCCGGCTGCACGTCGCCGACCAGCACCAGCACCGCGTCGGCGGGGTGGACGCGCTGGGCGTGCAGGGTCCGCAGCACTCCCGGCCGGACCGCCCGGACCGCCTCCGGTTCGGGGGTCTGCACCGCGTACGGGTGCGTGCCGTAGATCCGCCGCAGCAGCGCGGTGCGGGCCAGGTGCGCCGGTTGGCTCCGCGCCACCTGGATCCGGTCGACCAGCCGGTCGCGCTCCGTGGCGACGTCGTCGTTGGGGTAGCTGGCGTCGGTCAGCACCTCGGCGAGGATCTCCAGCATCCGGTCCAGCCCGGTGACCAGCGCGGCGCCGGAGAGCATCAGCCGGTCCGGGTCGATCCCTGCGGAGAGCCCGCCGCCGACCCGCTGCAACTCGGCCGCGATCCGCACGCCGGACATGGTCCGCGTGCCGGAGAGCAGGGTCTGCGCGAGCATCGCGCCCCGGGCGAGGTGGGCGCGGCCGAACGGCATCCACAGCCGCACCTCCACCAGCGGCACCGCCGGCCGGCGTACGACGATCACGGTGAGCCCGTTGCCCAGCGTGCGCTCGGCCTGCTTCGGCAGCTTGAGCCTGCGGTTCGGGCCGAGCGGCGGCAGCTCCCGCGGCGCGGCCTGTGCGGTTGCCGTCGTCACCGGCCCTCCTTCGTTCGCGACTGCGGGGCTCGCAAAACCGGCTCACTCCTCGCGCTCACCGAACCACCCACCGTTCGCGACTGCGGGGCTCGCAAAACCGGCTCACTCCTCGCGCTCACCCGGCACCTCCCGGAACGACCTCGATGGACGCCCGGCGCTCGGGTCGCAGGGTGGCCGCGGCGGCGCGGACCTGCTCGTCGGTGACCTCGCCGACGAGCCGGGGCAGGTCGTTGAGCAGCCCCGGTTCGCCCCGCTGCTGCTCCAGCACGGCCATCTGCAACGCCCGGCCGAGCACCGCGTCGGTGCCGCGCAGCAGGTGGGTCGCCATCCGGGCCTGGGTGCGGGCCAGTTCCCCCTCGGCCAGGCCGTCGGCGGCCAGCCGGTCCAACTCCTCGTCGATGGTGCGCAGCACCTTGTCCACGTTCCCGCCGGGCGGCAGGTGCGCCTCGAGCAGCAGCGCCGTCGGGTCCCGCACGTCGAACGGGTCGCCCATGAAGCCGACGTAGCCGCCGAGGCCGGTGACCGCCCGGTCCCGCTGGACGAGCCGCTCGACCAGCCGGGACGCGTCGCCGTCGGTGAGCACCTCCGCCAGCACGACGTACGGCAGGTAGGCGGCGAAGTCGGTGATCGGGTCGGGGACCCGCCAGGCGCCGGCCACCGCCGGCAACGGGGCCAGCTTGTCCGTGTACGAGGCGCGCCGTTCCTCGGTCAGGTCGGGCTCGGCGAAGTCGGGCCGTTGCGGGGCGGGGCGGGCCGGCACGTCGCCGAAGTGCCGCTCGATCAGCGTGGTCGCCTCGGCGACGTCGATGTCGCCGCCGATCGCCAGCACCGCGTTGCCGCTCGCGTAGTAGCGGCGGAAGAAGTCCGCGGCGTCCGTGACGGTGGCCGACTCCAGGTCGACGAAGGAGCCGTAGCCGTCGTGCGCGTTCGGGAAGGTGTCGAACAGCACGGGCGGCAGGGTCAGCCAGGGAAAGCCGCCGTACGGGCGGTTGAGCACGTTGACCCGGATCTCCTCCTTGACCACGTCGACCTGGTTGCGCAGGTTCTCCTCGGTCAGGCTCGGCGCGCGCATCCGGTCGGCCTCCAGGAACAGCGCCCGCTCCAGGGCATTGCTCGGCAGGACCTCGAAGTAGTCGGTGTAGTCCAGGTGGGTGGAGCCGTTGAAGGTGCCGCCCGCCCCCTGCACGTGCCGGAAGTGCGCCAGCTTCTCCAGGTTCTCCGAGCCCTGGAACATGAGGTGCTCGAAGAGGTGGGCGAAGCCGGTGCGCCCCTCGGGTTCGGAGCGGATGCCGACGTCGTAGACGACCGCCACCCCGATCACCGGGGCGCTGCGGTCCGGGGTCAGGACCACCCGCAGGCCGTTGTCGAGGGTGAACCGCTCGACCGGGTATCTCGTCGTTGGAATTCTCGATCTCCGGGCCGCCACGGGATCGACCCTAGCGCGTCGGCACCCCCGCCACAGGTGACCTTTCGCCAGGTGTCCCGAGCGGTGCCCGGGGCGGCTCGGCCGCCCTCCCCGGCGCTCCGGTGCCGTCCCGGGAACAGGTGCCGCGAAACCCACCCAACCAGTAGAGATTGCCGACTTTTTTGGGACACGAATCCCGCCATGCGGATGCCCCTTGACGCGAGTTCACCGCCTGCCCCAGTCTTCCTACCAACTAAGTAGGAATACTGCGGATTGGATGGACGATGAGACGGCTCCCCTTGCGTCGGTTGGTCTCCCTGGCCACCCTCGCCGTCGTCGGCGCGGCGACCCTGGGCACGGCCGCCGCCTGCGGCGACGACAGCGAGAGCGCGGGCGGCGGCTCCGGCCCGACCACGCTACGGCTGGGCTACTTCCCCAACATCACCCACGCGCCGGCGGTGGTCGGCGTGGAGAAGGGCATCTTCGCCGAGAAGCTCGGCAGCGACGTCAAGCTGGAGACGAAGACCTTCAACGCCGGCCCCGCCGCCATCGAGGCGATCTTCTCCGGCGCGCTCGACGCCACGTACATCGGCCCGAACCCCACCGTGAACGCCTTCTCCAAGTCCAAGGGCGAGGCCGTCCGGGTCATCTCCGGTGCGGCCTCCGGCGGCGTCGCGCTCGTGGTCAAGCCGGAGATCACCTCGGTGGAACAGCTCCGGGGCAAGAAGATCGCGACCCCGCAGCTGGGCAACACCCAGGACGTGGCCATCCGCTACTGGCTCAAGGAGAAGGGCCTCACGACGACCAAGGAGGGCGGCGGCGACGTCAAGATCGTCCCGCAGGAGAACGCCCAGACCGTGGAGACGTTCAACAGCGGGGCCATCGACGGCGCCTGGGTGCCCGAGCCGTTCGTGTCCCGGCTGGTCAACGCGGGCGGCAAGGTGCTCGTCGACGAGCGCGACCTCTGGCCGGACCGGAAGTTCGTGATCACCAACCTGATCGTCAGCACCAAGTTCCTCAAGGAACACCCGGACGTGGTCAAGAAGCTCGTCGAGGGCCAGGTGGCGGCCAACGAGTTCGTCAACACCAGGCCCGACGAGACGCACCAGGCCATCTCCGACCACATCGGAAAGATCAGCGGCAAGCCGCTCGACCTGAAGCTCATCAAGCAGGCGTGGCCGACGCTGGAGTTCACCAACGACCCGATCGCCTCGTCGCTGAAGACCGGGCTCGACCACGCCGTCGCGGTCGAGCTGACCCAGCCGGTCAGCCTCGACGGCCTCTACGACCTGACCCACCTCAACGAGGTGCTCAAGGCCCAGGGCAAGACAGAGGTCGCCCAACCATGACGTCGACCACGACGACGCCACGCAGCGCGACCGGCTCGGTCGCGCTGCACGGCGTCACCAAGGTGTACGGGCGCGGAGCGAACGCCGTCGTCGCCCTCGACGGGGTCTCCCTCGACGTCGCGCCGGGCGAGTTCGTCTGCCTGGTCGGCGCGTCCGGCTGCGGCAAGAGCACCCTGCTCAACCTGGTCGCCGGCCTCGACCGGCCCAGCGGCGGGCGGATCGCCCTCGACGAGGGCGTCGACCCGGGGCTGATGTTCCAGGAGCCCGCCCTCTTCCCCTGGCTGACCGTCGAGGGCAACGTCGAGGTGCCGCTGAAGCTGCGCGGGCTGCCCCGCGCGGCGCGGCGGGACCGGGTGGCCGAACTGCTCGGCGCGGTGCACCTGGCCGACTTCGGCCGCAAGCGCCCGCACGAGCTGTCCGGCGGCATGCGCCAGCGGGTGGCGCTGGCCCGCACCCTCGCCCTGGACACGCCGGTGCTGCTGATGGACGAGCCGTTCGGCGCGCTCGACGCGATGACCCGCGACATCCTGCACGACGAGCTGGAACGGATCTGGACCGAGCGGCGGCTCACCGTGCTCTTCGTGACGCACAACGTCCGCGAGGCGGCCCGGCTCGCCGACCGGATCATCCTGCTCTCCAGCCGGCCCGGCCGGATCATCTGGTCCACCCCGGTCGACGTGCCCCGGCCGCGCCGCATCGACTCCCCCGAGGTCGCCGCGATCGCCGCCGAGGTCACCGACCGCCTGCGTACGGAGGTGGGCCGCCATGGCCGGTGACACCCTCGCCACCGCCCCGCGTACCGACGCGGAGATCTCCGGGCTGGACGCCCTGGAGCTGGCCGGCCGGGAGGAGAGCGGCACCCGGACCAGCCGGCTCTGGGCGGCGACCTGGCCGAAGCTGGCCGCCCTCGCCCTCGCCCTCGCCGCCTGGCAGATCGTGGTCTGGACCGGTTGGAAGCCCGAGTACTCGCTGCCCGGCCCGGCGGCCGTGGGCAAGGAACTGCTCCGGCAGATCAGCGGCGTACAGCTCTGGGACGGGCTGGTCACCACCCTGCGCCGGGCGGCCGTCGGCTACCTCTTCTCGGTCGCCGTCGGCCTGCTGCTCGGCCTCGCGGTGGCCCGGTCGCGGATCCTGCGGGCCGCGATCGGCTCGATGATCACCGCGTTGCAGACCATGCCGTCGATCGCCTGGTTCCCGCTGGCGATCCTGCTGTTCGAGCTGAGCGAGAAGGCGATCTTCTTCGTGGTGGTGCTCGGCGCCGCACCGTCCATCGCCAACGGCGTCATCGCCGGCGTGGACTACGTGCCGCCGCTGCTGCTGCGGGCGGGCCGCAACCTCGGCGCCCGGGGACTGAACCTGTACCGGTACGTCATCGCGCCCGCCGCGCTGCCGGCCATCGTGGCCGGCCTCAAGCAGGGTTGGGCGTTCTCCTGGCGCAGCCTGATGGCCGGCGAGCTGATCGTGGTCGGCATCTCGCAGACGTCGCTGGGCGCGCAACTGACCTACTCGCGGGAACTGTCCGACTCGCCCTGGCTCATCTCCACGATGATCGTGATCCTGGTGCTCGGCCTGGTGGTCGACGCCGCGTTCGGAGCGGCGGACAAGGCGATCCGGCGTCGCTGGGGCGTGCTGGACCAGGCGGGTCAGTGACGTGTACGTCTCCGCGCGCAGCGACTACGCGCTCCGGGCCATGCTCGCCGTCGCCGCCTCGGCTCCCGGCGGCGGCGGGCTGGTCAAGGCGGGAGCGCTGGCCGACGCCCAGGACATCCCGCTGAGCTTCCTCCAGGGCATCCTGGTCGACCTGCGACGGGCCGGGCTGCTGGTGAGCCACCGGGGCACGGAGGGCGGCTACGCCCTGGCCCGCCCCGCCGCGGAGATCAGCGTCGGGGACGTGCTGCGCGCGGTCGGCGGTTCCCTGACGACCGTCCGCGGCCTGCCGGCCGAGAGCGCCGGCTACGCGGGCGTGGCGACCGGCCTGCGGGACGTCTGGCTGGCCGTGCACGGCGCGATCGCGCTGGTGGTCGACCGGACCAGCCTCGCCGACCTGCTGGGGGCGCAGCCCCGGCCGGCCGGCGCCGGGGAGACGCGCGCCCGCTGACCTTCGGTCCTCCTCGAGCACCGCCCCGAGCGACGGCGTCGCGGCCGGCCATCCCCCTTGCCGGTCGCGACGCCGTCATCCTCGGCCGGGCGCCGCAGGAGTGTTCGGCTGGTCAGCCTGCGGTGGCGGCCGGCTGCTCCGTCGGGCTGCGCAGCTCGACGGGAGCGGCGGGCGCGGCCCCGTCCGGGGCGGCGTGCCACGGCGTGAACACCGCGACCACCGCGAGCAACAGCCCAGCCAGCGCCACCGCGAGCACCAGCAACAACTCCCGCACGGCACCCGAGCCGGCGTCCCCCACCATCGTCACCCCTCCCCGCCGGACGCTTCCGCCCGGATCTTCCCCCGCACTCAGCCTTTACCACCCGGGGCGTCGGAAACAGCCGCCGATCGGACGCAACATGTGCTGATTCAAGACTCAGCCGGCTCCGGGCACGAAGTGCCCGGAGCCGGTGGGAGGAGCGGAAGGACGTCGGTCAGGAGGCGTGCGGGGCCCGGGGACGGCGGGAGCGACGGGGCCGCCCCGAGGCGCGGTGCGGAGCCCGACCGCCCTCACCCGCCCGGCCGCCCTCAGCGGTACGGCCGCCCTCACCGGCGCGACCGGCCGACCGGCCGCCCGCGGACTTGGCGGTGGTGGCCTGCGGCGGAGGCGCGATCGTCACCGGCACGCCGGACGGCTCCCGGGCGCCGGTCACCCGGGTCAGGGCCTCGTCGCCGGGACGCACCTGGACGGACTCGGGACGGATGCCGGCGGTCGACATCAGCCGGGACACGTCCCGACGCTGCTCCGGCAGGACCAGGGTGACCACCGTGCCCGACTCCCCCGCCCGGGCGGTACGCCCACCACGGTGCAGGTAGTCCTTCGCCTCGGTGGGCGGGTCCACGTTGACCACCATGTCCAGCCCGTCGACGTGGATTCCCCGGGCCGCCACATCCGTGGCGACCAGCGCCGTCACCTGCCCGGTGCGGAACTGCTCCAGGATCCGGGTGCGCTGCGGCTGCGATTTCCCGCCGTGCAGTGCCGCCGCGCGTACCCCCTTGGCCAGCAACTGGCGGGCGAGCCGGTCGGCGCGGTGCTTGGTGCCCATGAACAGGATGGTGCGACCCTCCCGGGCGGCGATCCAGGTCAGCGCGGTCGGCTTGTCCGCCGCGTCGACGTGCAGCACGTGGTGGGTCATCGCGGTCACCGTGGCGGTACCCGGGTCGACCGAGTGCGAGACCGGGTCGCTGAGGAAGCGGCGCACCAGCCGGTCCACGCCACCGTCGAGGGTGGCCGAGAAGAGCATCCGCTGCCCGTTCGGGGCGACCTGCTCCAGCAACTTGGTGACCTGCGGCAGGAAGCCCATGTCGGCCATCTGGTCGGCCTCGTCGAGGACGGTGATGCCCACCTGGTCCAGCCGGGCGTCGCCACGGTTGATCAGGTCGTGCAGCCGGCCGGGGGTCGCCACGACCAGCTCGGCACCCGCGCGCAGGGCGTCGGCCTGGCGTTGCAACGACAGGCCGCCGACGACGGTGGCGCAGCGCAGCCCGACGGCCCGGGCGTACGGGGCGAGCGCCGCGGTGACCTGCTGGGCCAGCTCGCGGGTCGGCACCAGCACCAGGGCCAGCGGGCGGCCCGGGCGGGCCCGGCGGCCGGCGGTGCGCGACAGCAGGGGAAGCCCGAAGGCGAGCGTCTTGCCGGAGCCGGTACGGCCACGGCCGAGCACGTCCCGGCCGGCGAGCGAGTCCGGCAGGGTCGCCGACTGGATCGGGAACGGCTCGGTGATGCCCTGGGCGGTCAGCTCGGCGAGCAGTGCCGGGGCCAGCCCGGTGAGGGCGAACGAGGGTACGACGGTGGTCATGCGGAAGCCTTCCTCGACGCGGCACGTGTCGAGGGAGGGCGCCGGAGGCGGCGCTGTCACCGGCGGACCAGGCCACGGGTGACTCACAAGCACGAACCGAAAGGGGTACGGGGCCCGGCCCGCCGCCGTTTCGCCGCCTGCTCACGCAGGTCGACGGCGCGGCGGACCGGTCCCGTCACCGCACCCGGAGGGCGCGGTGGGTGTTTCTGGAGATCCGGAGATCAGAGCGGGCGGATGTTCTCCGCCTGCGGGCCCTTCTGGCCCTGGGTCACCTCGAACTCGACCCGCTGGTTCTCGTCCAGGCTCCGGTAGCCGGAGGTCTGGATCGCCGAGAAGTGGGCGAAGACGTCGGCGCCGCCGCCGTCCGGGGTGATGAAGCCGAAGCCCTTGTCAGCGTTGAACCACTTGACGGTGCCAATAGCCATTTTTGTTTCGTCTCCTTGACGGAACGTCGAACCCGCACTTGTTACGGGCTCGAAGAGGAGCGCGCCACGCGGAACTGCCTGGCTCGCTTGTCGCTTCTGGTCGCCCCGCCCGGAGAACTCCGGACACAACAAAGAGCGCCTGGGCCACAATCCTCCAGGCGCACACAGAGTCTCTGGGAACCATAACTGCAACGCGATCAACCTATCACGGATTCGGCCCGGCACCACCGTCTGCCGGAATTTCCGGCACGGAGGCGATCAGCGCCGTCAGGCCCTCCGCGTCGAGCAGGTCCGCCGGCCGGACCGTCACCCCGTCCCGTACGTAGTGGAACGCGGCGCCCACCCGCCGCACGGGCACGCCGGCCAGCTCCGCCCAGGCCAGTCGGTAGACCGCGAGCTGTACGGCGGCCACGTCGGCGGCGGGGCCGGCGGGCTGCCGACCGGTCTTCCAGTCGACCACGTCGAAGCGCCCGCCCGGTCGGGCGAAGACGGCGTCCACCCGCCCCCGGACCACCACGCCGGCGATCACCGTGGCGAAGGGCACCTCCACCTCGACCGGCACCCGGTCGGCCCACTCGCTGGCCAGGAAGCGCTCCTGGAGCTCGGCCAGCGCCTCGTCCGGCGCCGCGTCCGCGTCGGCCGCACCCGGCAACTCGTCCAGGTCGAGCAGCCGGTCGGCGCCGAACCGCTGCTCCAGCCAGCTGTGGAAGGCGGTGCCCCGGCGGGCGTACGGATTGGGCTCGGTGGGCACCGGGCGGCGCAACGCGCGGGCCAGCGCCGCCGGATCGCGGCGCAGCGCCACCAGCTGGGTCACCGACAGCTGGTCGGGCAGCGCCACCTCGATCGCGCCGGACTGCCGGGTCAGCTCGGCCCGCTCGGCGAGCAGCAGGTCGGCCTCCCGCCGCCACCGGGACACGTCCGCGTCGTCGGCCGCCGGGTCCGTGCCCGCCCCGGCGGTGTCGTCGCCGCCGGCCAGCGGGCGGACGGCCGGCTCGCCGCCGGGCAGCGTCCGTTCGCCCGGCTCGCCGCCGGGCAGCGGACGGGCGGGCGTACCCCCGTCGGGCACTGGACGGGCGGCCGGGTCGCCATCGGTGAGGAAGCGGCGGACCAGGGCGGCGGCCTCGGCCAGCGCCGGCCGGCGTACGCCCAGCGGGTCGGCCGGCCACTCGGCGCGCAACACCACCTCGGTCGTCGGGTTGACCGCGTCGCCCGGCGGCTCCGGCGTCCACTCGTCGACCAGGTGCCCCGCGCCGGCGTCCAGGCAGGCGTCGTGCACCTCCCGCAGCAGCACCGACGGGCCGCGCGGCCGTTTGGTGCCCTCCCCCCACCAGTAGCCGGAGCAGAGCAGCAGCCGGCGGGGCCGGGTCACCGCCACGTACGCCAGCCGGCGCTCCTCCCGCTCGTCGTGCGCCCGCCAGGCGTCGGTGAAGTCCTCCACCGCCCGGGCCACCCCCCGCTGGTCCGCCGCCTCGTCCAGGCCCAGCTCCGGCAGCCCGTCGGCGTCGCCACGCAGCGGGAACGGCAGCACGCCCAGGCCGCCGAGCCAGTGGTCGGAGTTGCGCACCGGTCCCGGCCAGACACCCCGGCTCAGCCCGGCCACCGCGACCACGTCCCACTCCAGGCCCTTCGCGGCGTGGGCGGTGAGGATCTGCACCGCGCCCTCGACCACCTCCACCTCGCCCGGGGTGAGGCCGCGCTCCTCGTCCTCGGCGGCGGCCAGGTAGGCCAGGAACCCCGACAGGGTGGCGCCCGGCGTCTCCCCGCTGAACCGGGCGGCCACGTCGCCGAGCGCGTCCAGGTGGCCCCGGGCCAGGCCGGCGTCCCCGGCCCCGTCCCGGCCGGCCCGCACCGCCACCTCCACGTCCAGGCCGATCGTCCGCTCGATGTCCGCGATCAGCTCCGGCAGCGACTGGTCCAGCCGGTAGCGCAGCAGGCCCAGCTCCCGGGCGTACGCCCGCAGCCGCGCGTAGCCCTCCGCCGAGTACGCCTGCGCCGGGCCCAGGTCGGCCAGTGCCTCCACCAGGGTCGCCTCGTCGAGCAGGTCCGGGCTGATCTCCGGGGTGCCGTCGTCGGCGAGTTTGCGCCGGGCCGCCGCGATGGCCTTCGCCCGGCGGTGCAGGGCCACCAGGTCACGTGGCCCGATCCGCCAGCGCGCGCCGGTCAGCAGCCGCAGCAGCGCCGCCCCGTCCGTGGGATCGGCCAGCACCCGCAGGGTGCACACCACGTCCCGCACCTCGGGGGTGTCGAGCAGGCCGCCGAGCCCGACCACCTCGACCGGCAGGCCGCGCTCGCGCAGCGCCGACTCGATCGCCGGGATCTGACTGCGCAGCCGTACGAGCACGGCGGTCGTCGGCCGCAGCGGCACCGGGATGTGCTCGGGCAGCACCCCGGGCGTCCCCGCCGCACCTCGCCACGCGTTCAGGACGCTGTCGGCGATCCAGTCGGCCTCGTCGGCGTACGTGCGCAGCAGGGCGCAGTGGACGGTGCCGCCGGCGGCGCCCCGGGCGCTGCGGTGCGGTACCGGCTCCTTGACGCTCATCGCCGCGTGCAGCTCCGGCACCCGGGCGCCGGCGGCCCGCAGCGGGGTGGCCAGGGCGTTGGCGACACCGAGGATCTCGGGCCGGTTGCGCCAGCTCGTGGTGAGGCCGAGCACCTCGGCCGGCGCGCCGCCGGCGCGGGCGAACTCCGTGGGGAAGCGGTCCAGGGTGCCGGCGCTCGCCCCGCGCCAGCCGTAGATCGACTGGCACGGGTCGCCGACCGCCGTCACCGGGTGCCCGCCGCCGAAGAGCGCGTTGAGAAGCACCACCTGGGCGTGGCTGGTGTCCTGGTACTCGTCGAGCAGCACCACCCGGAAACGGTCCCGCTCGATCTCGCCGACCCCCGGGTGGTCCCGGGCCACCCGGGCCGCCCGGGCGAGCTGGTCGGCGAAGTCCATCGCCTCGAAGTCCTCCTTGCGCCGGGCGTACGCGCGCACCAGCGGGAGCAGCTTCAGCCGGGTCTGCTGGAGTTGCAGCGCCTTGCGTACGTCGGCGTAGACCCGGCCGGGGCGTGCCTGCACGTCGGCGAAGAAGCGGCCCGTCCACGCGGCCAGCGCGTCCGGGTCGACCAGGTGCTCGTCCAGTTCCCCGGCGAGCGCCAGCACCGCGTCGGTGATGGTGCTCGGCATCCGGTCCACCCCGGACATGTCGCCGTCGTAGTTGCGCACCAGCAGGTCGACCAACTGCCAGCGGGACGCCTCGGTGAGCAGCCGGGTGGACGGCTCGTAGCCGGCCCGCAGCCCGTGCTCGGTGACGATCCGGCCGGCGTACGAGTGGTAGGTGGAGACGGTCGGCTCCCCGGCCAGCGGATCGTCCAGCGGGTCGCGCCCCCGCCGCCCGAGCCGCCGCACCAACTGGTCCAGCCGGGTACGCACCCGGTGCGCCAGCTCCCCGGCCGCCTTGCGGGTGAAGGTGAGCCCGAGCACCTGCTCCGGCCGCACGTACGAGTTGGCGACCAGCCAGACCACCCGGGCGGCCATCGTCTCGGTCTTGCCCGAGCCGGCGCCCGCGACCACCAGCAGCGGCTCGACGGGCGCGGCGATGATGGCCGCCTGTTCCCGGGTCGGCGCGGGCAGCCGCAGCAGCTTCGCCAGCTCCACCGGCGTGTACCGGGGGCCGGCGTCGGCGACCCGGGGCGCCGGGGCCGCGCTGCTGAACAGGGCGGGCTGCGTCAAGTCTTCTCCGGACGGTGGGCGGTCGGCGGCTCGACCACCTGACGCCCCTGCCCGGACACCGGGCAGCTCGTACGCACCGGGCAGACCCGGCACTTGGAGTTGGCGACGGCGGCGAAGGTGGCGGCAGCCATCGTATCGGCGGTGCGCCGCACCAGCGCGGTCGCCCAGCCGGCCTCCGGCCCCTCCCCGGCCGGCGCCTGGCTCTGCTCCTTCGCGTCCTTCGCGCCGGTGCCGAGCTGCACCAGGGCCGCCCCGCCGGACTCCTCGCCGAAGTCGGCGAAGGCGCCCGCCTCCACCGCCGCCTGGTAGGCGCCGAGCTGCGGGTGCTCGGCGAGATCGTGGGCCGTGACGGCGGTGGACTTGCCGGTCTTGAGGTCGATGACGACCAGCCGGCCGTCCTCGTCGACCTCCAGCCGGTCCACCCGGCCAACCAGCTCGACCGGCCGCTGCGGGTCGTCGAGGCGTACCGCGAACTCGTGCTCGATGGCGAGCAGGCGGCGCGGGTTCGCGGCCAGCCAGCGCAGCAGCTTGTCCACCATCGCCTCGGCCCGGCTGCGCTCCGGCCCGACCATCCAGCGGGCGGCCAGCTCGATCGCGTCGAACCGGGCGGCCACGTAGTCCAGCAGCGCGCCCCGGTCGGCGCTGGCGTCCTCGGCGAGCATCGCGGCGGCGTGCACCAGGTTGCCGACCCCCTGGGCGGCGCTGGCCGGCGGGCTGCCGCCGTGCCGCTCCAGCAGCCAGCGCAGGCTGCACCGCAGCGCGCTCTCCATGGCCGACGGGGTGACCCGGACCGCGTCACCCTCGTCGACGAGCGGGCGGTCGTCGGAGAGCTGCCGCAGCCCCCACCAGTCGTCGGGGTGCGCGCCGGCCACCCCGGCGGCGGCGAGCCGGGCCAGCTCGGCGGCGGCCGCCTGCCGCCGGGCGTAGGGCGCGGCCGGGTCGCTCACGGCGGTACGCAGCTCCGCCACCAGCGCCGGCAGGGTCAGTGCCCGGGGCGGCCGGCTCACCGGCAAGGCGCCCGGCCGGTCCGGCTCCTCCCCGGCGTCAGCGGGACCGCTTCCCTCCGGGCGCTGCGCCGCGTCCCGATCCGGATCGGACGGGCCGGACGGCCCGGCGGGATCGGACGGGCCGGCCGGATCGGACGGGCCGGCCGGATCGGACGGGCCGGTGGGATCGGACGGGCCAGTCGGCTCGGTCGGGTCGGACGGGCCCAGCTCGTAGAGGAAGCGGCTCGGCTGCTCCTCGTGGTCGTCGCCGCCCACCGCGGCGGAGGCGACCGCGCTGACCAGCAATCGCCGCCGGGCCCGGGTGACCGCCACGTGAAACAGTCGGCGCTCCTCGTCGAGCAGCGCCGAGGACTGCCCGACGAGGACGGCCACCGCGCCGGCGCCGGCGGTCCGCCCGGCCAGCACGTCGACCAGGCGCTCCGAGCCGAGCAGGCTGCCGCGCAGCCGCAGGTCGGGCCAGACGCCCTCCTGCACCCCGGCGACCGCCACGAGATCCCACTCCAGCCCCTTCGCGGCGTGGGCGGTGAGCAGCCGCACGGCCTCCCCCCGGTCGGCGGTCGCGGCGAGGGTGTCGGCCGGCAGGTCCTGGCCGAGGACGTGGTCGAGGAAGACCTCCGTACGCGCGCCGGGCAGCCGGTCGGTGAACCGGGCCGCCGCGTCGAAGAGCACCATCACGGCGTCGAGGTCGCGGTCTGCCGCCTCGGCGCGGCGGCGCCGCGCGACGTCGCCCTCACCGGCCACGACCTGGCCACGGCCGGTGGCCGCCGACCACAGCTCGGCGAGCCCGCTGGCCCGCCACACCGCCCAGAGGACGTCCTCCGCCGTCGCGCCGGGCCGCGCGGCGGTCTCCCGGGCGACGGCCAGCAGACCCGCCACCGTCTGCGCGGGCTCCGCCCAGTGCCGCTCGATCCCGGCCAGTTCGGCCGGGTCGCGCAGTGCCTCCACGATCAGCTCGCCCGAGGGCCGGCGGTCGCCGCCGGCCAGCGCCAGTGCGCGCAGCCCCTGCCGCAGCCGCCGTTCGGCCAGCGGATCGGCGCCGCCGAGCGGTGAGTGCAACAGGGCGACGGCGGCCTCCTCGTCGAGCCGCTCCGGCTCCAGCGCGCAGCGCAGCAGGAGCAGCAGCGGCGCGACCGCCGGTTGCAGGTGCAGCGGCAGGTCCTCGCCGTGCACGACGGTGGGCACGCCGGCGGCGTGCAGGGCGCGTTGCAGCGAGGGCAGTTGCCGACCGGTGGAGCGCACCAGCACGGCCATCTCCGACCAGGGCACGCCGCCGAGCAGGTGCGCCTCGCGCAGCGCGTGCGCCAGCCAGGCCGCCTCGCTGGTGGCCGAGCGGAAGGTGCGTACCTCGACCGAACCGGGTGGCGCGTCGGGCAGCGGGTGCAGCCGTCGGTGCGCCGCCGGGCCGCGCAGCCGCCGCGCCAGCCGGCCGGAGGCGGCGAGCAGCCGGGCGCCGCTGCGGTAGGAGGTGGTGAGCACCACCTGCGCGGCGGGCGCTCCCGAGGCGGTGCGGAAGCGGTGCGGGAACGTGGCGACCGCCGCCGGATCCGCGCCACGGAACGCGTACGTGGACGAATCCGGGTCGGCGAACGCGACCAGGGGCTTGCCGCCCCCGGCCACCGTCGCGAGCAGATCCTGCTGGGCCGGGTCGGTGTCGGCCAGTTCGTCGACGTAGACGTACGCCAGCCGCCGTCGCTCGGCCGCGAGCAGTTCGGGATCGTCGAGCAGCATCCCGGTCGCGGCCCGGACCAGCTCGGCCGGGTCGTACGCCACGGAACCGCGGTTGCTGACGTCGCGCAGGGCGAGCACTGCCACGTACTCCCGCAGGAAGCGCGCGGCGGCGGGCCAGTCGGCGCGGCCGAGCTTCTCGCCCAGCCGGGCCAGCTCGACGGGGCCGACGCCCCGCTCCGCGGCACGCATCAGCAGGTCGCGCAGCTGCGCCGCGAAGGCCCGGGTACGCAGGGCGGGGCGCAGGTCCTCCGGCCAGCCGACCGGGTCGTCGTCGGGTTCCTCGCCGACCACGTCGAGCAGCTCACGGATGATCAGATCCTGCTCCGGACCGGTGAGCAGCCGGGGGGACGGCTCGCCGCGCTCGGCGGCGGCCCGGCGCAACAGCCCGAAGGCGTACGCCGGGAGGGTGCGCACCAGCGGCTCACGCAGCACGCGGTGCCCGCCCTCGGCGATCCGGGCCTCGATCCGCTGGCGCAGCGCGGTGGCGCCCCGGCGGCCGAAGGTGAGCACCAGGATCCGCTCGGGGTCGACGCCCTCGCCCACCCGCGCGGCGACGGCCTCGACCAGCGTGGCGGTCTTGCCCGTGCCGGGACCGCCGAGCACCAGCATCGGCCCGTCGGTGTGTGCCACGATCTCGGCCTGGCGCGGGTCGACCAGGCGTGCCGCCCCGCGTCGCGCGCCCCCGCCGGCCGGCCCCCCGGACCGCCGCGGCCCCTCGGTGGCCTCCCCCGCACGCCCCTCGCCCTCGGCCGGTCCCCCGGCCCGCCGTTCACTCTCGGCCAGCCCGCCGGGCCGCCGCTCACCCCCGGTCGGCCCGCCGGACCGACCGTCCCCCCGGGCCGGCCCGCCGGGCCGCAGGTCCCCCCGGACCGCCTCGGCAGGCCGGCGCACCAGCCGGTACGCCTGCATCCGCTCATCCCACCACGCCGGTACGACACCCCCGCCCCGCCACCCCGACCGAGGTCACGTCATGCGGAGTTCCAGGGCGTCCAGGGCGGCGGGGACCGTGTCGGTCACGGTGAGCAGGCCCAGGCCGGCGGGCTTGAGGAAGGCCTGGTCGGCCAGCGCGCCCAACCAGTCGAGCACCGGGCGGTAGAAGCCGTCGGTGTCGACCAGGACCATCGGCTTGGCGTGCAGGGCCAGCGTGGCGGTCGTCCAGACCTCGAACAGCTCGTCGAGGGTGCCGAGCCCGCCTGGCAGGGTGAGGAACGCGTCCGACTTGTCGATCATGATGGTCTTGCGGCTGGCCATCGAGTCGGTGACGAGCAACTCGTCCGACGCCAGGTCGGCGACCTCCAGGTCGACCAGCGACTGCGGGATCACCCCGATCGTCCGGCCGCCGGCGGACCGCGCCCCGTCCACCAGCGCGCCCATCATGCCGACGCACCCGCCGCCGCTGACGAGGGTGTGCCCACGCCGGGCGATCTCCGCGCCCGTCTCGGCCGCGAGATCCAGCCAGCGTTGGTCGAGCGTACGGGAGGAGGCGCAGAACACGCAGATCGCCGCCACGTCAGCGCTCCCGGTTCTCGTCGCCCGCCTCGGCGGCGGCCTGCTGGTCGGCGGCGACGCGGGCGACGGCCTCCTCGCGGACCGCCTCCTGCTCGACGTTGAGGACGGCTTCGGCCTCCACGATGTGCCGGACCGCCGCGTCGACGTCGTCGGTGACACACATCAGTTCCAGGTCGACCGGCCCGATCTTGCCGTCGGCGGCCATCGTGTCGCGTAGCCAGTCGAGCAGGCCGCTCCAGTAGTCGGCGCCCATCAGCACCACGGGGAACCGGGTGACCTTGCCGGTCTGCACCAGGGTCAGCGCCTCGAAGAGCTCGTCCATGGTGCCGAACCCGCCGGGCAGCACGACGAACGCCTGGGCGTACTTGACGAACATCGTCTTGCGGGCGAAGAAGTAGCGGAAGTCGATGGCCAGGTCGACCCAGTCGTTGAGGCCCTGCTCGAAGGGGAGTTCGATGCCGAGACCGACCGACAGCCCGCCGGCCTCGCTGGCGCCCCGGTTGGCCGCCTCCATCACGCCCGGCCCGCCGCCGGTGATCACCGCGTAGCCGGCCCGGGCGAGGGCGGCGCCCAGCGCCTCGGCCAACTGGCACTCCGGGCTCTCCGGCCGGCTGCGGGCGGAGCCGAACACGCTGACCGCCGGGGGCAGGTCGGCGAGGGTGTCGAAACCCTCGACGAACTCGGAGAGGATGCGCAGCGCCCGCCAGGCGTCCTTGGTCTTCCAGTCGCTGCGCCCCCGCGAATCGAGCAGGCGTTGGTCGGCGGTGCTGCTCGTGATCGCCTGCCGCCGCAGCGTCACGGCTCCCCGGTGCCGTTCCCGTCCCGGCTCGCGGCCGGCCTCCCGCCCGTTGCTCTGACCCATGCAGCCACCGTAGTGGAGCGACACCCACCAGGTACGGGCACCATGGGCCGGACCTGCGCCAACCGGCCAGGAGGCTCCCGGACGACGGACGAGGGCGGGCGGGGCGGGTCCCTCGCCGTGCGGGTGGCGGCCTGCCACGCGGCGGCTGAAAATAATCTCCGATCTTGGGCAACTAATTCGGTCGCACGGACGTCTTACTATTCACATACCGGGTATGCCCCGGCGCGCGCGGGGGAGGAGTCAGCGTGATCAGCAACAGCGAGATGATCCGGATCCGGCGGCAGATGCAGCGCCGCATCCGCGACGTGGTGGCCGAGCGCCGCCGCGCCCGCCTGATGGAACCGTCCACCGACCAGAACGGCCAGACCGACGCCCGGCCCAGCGAGGCGTCCACCAGCGTCTGACCCGCACCGGCAGCACCGTGACGGAGGGTCCGCGTCGTCCGACGCGGACCCTCCGTGCATGACCCGGCGCGAGGCGATGTCGGGTGTCCAGGGCCAGCGCCCCGGGCACCCGCCGGCCGTACGTCAGGCGGAGGCGAGCCAGCGGTACAGCGTGGCGGCGCCCTCCCGGATCTTGCTGATCTCGACGTGCTCGTCGGGGTGGTGGGCGAGGTTCGGGTCCCCGGGGCCGAAGTTCAGGGCCGGGATGCCCATGGCCGCGAACCGGGCCACGTCCGTCCAGCCCAGCTTGCCGATCGGCGCGGCGCCCACCGCCGCGAGGAACTCCTGGGCGGGTGCCGCCTCCAGCCCGGGCGGGGCGCCGGCGGCCGAGTCCGTGATCCGCACCTCGAAGCCGGCGAAGACCTCCCGCAGGTGCGCCTCGGCCTCCTCCGGGGTGCGGTCCGGCGCGAACCGGTAGTTGACCTCGACCTCGCACCGGTCGGGCACCACGTTGCCGGCCACGCCGCCGTGGATGCGGACCGCGTTCATGCCCTCCCGGTAGTCGCAGCCGTCGATGGTGACCCGGCGCGCCTCGTACGCGGTCAGCCGGTCGAGCACCTCGCCGGCCGCGTGGATCGCGTTCACGCCGTGCCAGGAGCGGGCCGAGTGGGCGCGTACGCCGGTGGTGGTGACGACCGAGCGCATGGTGCCCTGGCACCCGGCCTCGACGATGCCGTGCGTCGGCTCCAGCAGCACCGCGAAGTCCGCCTCCAGCCACTCCGGGTACGCCTCGGCGACCAGGAAGAGGCCGTTGTACTTCTGCTCGATCTCCTCCGCCTCGTAGAAGAAGTACGTCACGTCGTAGCGCGGGTCCGGCAGGTGCACCGCGAGGTTCAGCGCGTACGCCACCCCGGACTTCATGTCGGAGGTGCCGCAGCCGTACATCAGGTCGCCGCGCGTGGTCGACGGGAAGTTGTTGTTCAACGGCACCGTGTCCAGGTGACCGGCGAGCACCACCCGCTGGTCGCGGCCCAGTTCGGTCCGGGCCATCACCGTGTTGCCGTGCCGGTACGTCCTCAGGTGCGGCACGCCCCGCAGCACCTGCTCCACGCAGTCGGCGATGGCCTTCTCGTTGAGGGAAACGGACTCCATGTCGACCAACGCACGGGTCAGCGCCACCGGATCGGCCAGGACCTCGGGGGTCAGCGGGTTCTCCATGGTTCGCACGGTACCGTCAGATCCGGCGAGCGCGGGAAGCGAGCGTTCCGGGGAGGCCCGGGTGCGACGCGGGACGCGCGGGATTCGCCGGCCCGCAGCACGAACGAGAGGTGAATCAGTGACGTCCGAATCCGCCTGGGGCATCGGCCTGGCCACCGTGACCGCTGACGGCCAGACGCTCGACACCTGGTACCCGACCGGCAAACTGGGCCTCGGCGAACTGCCGCTGGTGGCCGGCGAGGACGAGGCGGACGTGCTGGACCTGCCGCCGGGAGCGGTCGGCGACCGGGCGCTGCCGGGCCTGCGTACCGTCCAGGTGGTCACCGTGATCGGCTCGCTGGACGACCCGATCAAGGATGCCGCCGACGCGTACCTGCGGCTGCACCTGCTCTCTCACCGCCTGGTGCGACCCAACGAGCTCAACCTCGACGGCATCTTCGGCAAGCTGGCGAACGTGGCCTGGACCTCCGCCGGGCCGTGCCCGCCGGAGCGGGTGGACGAGCTGCGGGTCATCGAGCGGGCCGCCGGCCGCCACCTGGCCGTCTACGGGGTGGACAAGTTCCCCCGGATGACCGACTACGTGGTGCCGTCGGGCGTACGGATCGCCGACGCGGACCGGGTGCGGCTCGGCGCGCACCTGGCGGCCGGCACCACCGTCATGCACGAGGGCTTCGTCAACTTCAACGCCGGCACGCTCGGCACCTCCATGGTCGAGGGCCGGATCGTGCAGGGCGTCGTGGTCGGTGACGGCTCCGACATCGGCGGTGGCGCCTCGATCATGGGCACCCTCTCCGGCGGCGGCACCGACCGGGTCCGCATCGGCGAGCGCAGCCTGGTCGGCGCGAACGCGGGCGTGGGCATCTCGCTCGGCGACGACTGCGTGGTGGAGGCCGGCTGCTACATCACCGCCGCCTCCAAGATCACGTTGCCGGACGGCCGGGTGGTCAAGGCCCGCGAACTCTCCGGCGTGGACAACCTGCTGTTCTGGCGCAACTCGGTCACCGGTGCGCTGGAGGCGAAGCAGCGCGCCGGCCGGGGCATCGAACTCAACGCCGCGCTGCACGCCAACGACTGACGGGTCGACCCCGCCGGGCCCGCGGTCGGCCGCGGACCCGGCGGGGGTACGCCTCAGCGCAGGCGGTACGCCTGGATGACGCGCTGGGTGACCGTGTTGCCGGCGGTGTCCCGGGCGGTGGCCCGCAGCGAGACGTGTCCGGCGCCGGACGGGTGCCGCACGGTGGCCGCCCAGCCCTGGCCGTCGGGCCGGACCCGGGCCTGCTGCCAGGTCTTCCCGCCGTCGTAGGAGACGTCGACGGTCAACGCGGCCACCCGGGCCGGGGGCGCGCCCGGCTGCCGCTGCACCGTCACCGGGATCACGAAGCTCCGGCCCGCCGGGGCGGTGTTGTCCCGGTCCAGCCGGGGCGCGAACCGGATCGCCGACGCCGGCAGCACGGCCGGGTCGTCCCCGGTGACGTGCCGGGACCGGAACGTCCAGGTGGCCGACACCTCGGTGGCGAGGTCGGTGAAGCTCCGCTTCGACGACGTCTCCAGCCGGTAGTCGGCCGCGCCCGGCGGCACCTCGAACCTGCCGTACGCCGGCTCGGGCGTCTGGCCGACCAGCGCCCCGTTGCGGTAGAGGGCGGTGCGGGCGGTGTCGGCGAGCGAGCCGCCCGGGTGCCCCTCGGCGTCACTGTGCAGCGGCAGGCTCACCTCGATGTGGTCGCCCTGCCGGACGATCCCGGCCGCCGGGAACGACGGCCCGTACGGCGCGCTGTTCCAGCTCTCCCGGTAGTGCCGCCCGGCCCGCAGGCTCCGCTCCTCGGAGTACAGGACGGCCTTGGTGTCGGGCCAGCCGTCCGGGTTCGGCACCCCGAAGAGCAGCTCGGTCGACCAGCGCACGTCCCGGGTGCTGTAGTGCTCGACCCGCTGCCCCGGCGTGGCGGTGGGCACGCCGACCGCCCAGCCGCCGAGGTCGGGATCCCGGTGCGCGAAGACCAACCGGTCGGTGACCAGGCCCGGGCTGCCGCCGTTGAACCGGTGGGTGACGGTGGCCAGGTCCTTCGCCCGGTAGTGCCGTACGAAGCCGGTCGGCAGCCGGCCGGGCACGGCCTCGCTGAGGGCGTAGAGGTAGGGGCTGCTCGCCGCCTCCAGGTCGGCCCACTGGCTGCTGACCGTGGAGAAGAAGCGGTCCCCCGGCGCCGGCTGCCCGAGCCCGGCGGTGAAGAGACCGTCGAAGTCGGAGTCGAGCAGGCCGAAGGAGTAGCCGCCCCCGTCGACGAGGAAGTTCGCCTCGACGACCACGAGCGCCGGGGTGGCCGAGCGCTGCGGGACGCTCATCCGGACCGGCTTGCCCCGCCGGGCGTCGAGGGTGAGCCGGGTGTCCCCGGCGACCGCCAGCTCCGGCTGGACGAGCTGGGTGGCCGCGACGTACTCCTCGCCCTCGACGTCGTACACCCAGCTCGCCAGCCCGTAGCGGCCCTTGGGGACGCGCAGTTCGGCGGTGCCGTCCGCGTCGTACAGCTCGTACGCGTCGAAACTGTCCAGCGAGACCAGCGTGGTGCCGTGCGCACCGGTGACCGCGCCGGCGCGGTTCAGGTGCCGGACGGTGACCGTGTAGCTCTCCACCTCCCGGTACACGGCCAGCGGCGTGCTGGCCACCACCGAGCCGGCGGAGCGGGCGACGATCCGGCCGGTGTAGTGGCCGTCCGGGCCGTCGACCCGGGTGTCGGCGGTGACGGTGGCGCTCGCCGTGCCACCGCCCGGCACGCTGATCCGGCTCGCGCCGAGGGTGAACATGCCGGCCGGCGCGGGTCTGCCGTCCGGACCGGTCGCCTCGACCGCCAGCTCCAGGTCGATCGTCGCGCCGTCGCTGCGCCAGGTCACGGTGCGGGTGATCGGGGTGTCGTCGTCGTGCGGCCAGAGTGCCCGACCCAGCGACACGCTCGGCGGGTCAGTGGTCAGGTTCTGCCAGACCGCCTTCGACAGGTCGACCCGCCCGGCCCCCTGCTCGTACGCGGTCAGCTCCGGGTTGGGCTTCGCCGAGGACATCAGGAGCGCCTTGAGCCGGCCGCCCTTGTGGTCGGGGTGCTTCTGGGCCATCAGCGCCGCCGCGCCGCTGACGTGCGGGGCGGCCATCGAGGTGCCCGACAGCGCCACGTACCCGTCGCCGGCCGGCTCGCCGATCACCCCGTCCCGGCTGCGCGCCGCCACGATCCCCACCCCGGGGGCGGTGATGTCGGGCTTGATCGCGTCGTCGCCCGTACGGGGACCACGGCTGGAGAAGTCGGCGAGGCTGTCGTCCCGGTCGACGGCGCCCACCGAGAGGGCGGCGTCGGCGGTGCTGGGGGAACTGACCGGGGCGAACCGGCCGGAGTTGCCGGCGCTGATGACGAAGAGGGCGCCGGTCTGCGCGGTGAGCGTGTTGACGGCCTCCTCCAGCGGGTCGAGCTGCGGGGTGTCGAAGCCGCCGAGGCTCAGGTTGATCACGTTGGCCCGCTGGTCGACCGCCGCCCACTGCATGCCGGCGAGGATCGCCGACTCCGGGCAGCCGTACGTCTCGCAGACCTTGCCGTCGAGCAGCGTCGCGTCCGGGGCGACGCCCCGGTGCCGCCCGTTGGACGCGGCGCCCGTGCCGGCGATGGTCGCGGCGACGTGCGTGCCGTGCCCGACCACGTCACCCGGCGCGGACTCCTCGGTGAAGTTCTGCCGCTGCGCCACCCGACCGGTCAGGTCCGGGTGCGTGGCGTCGATCCCCGTGTCCAGCACGGCGACGCGGATCCCCCGGCCGGTGAATCCGGCGCGGTGCGCCTCCGGCGCGCCGATCTGCGGCACGCTGCGCTCGAGCGTGAGCTGCCGCCGGCCGTCGAGCCAGATCCGGTCGGCGCCCCCTGCCGCGCCGACCCTCGCGCCGGGGGCGGCGACCGCCGCCCAGACCTCCGCCGCCCGCCGCTTGCTGGCGGTGGCGGCGAGCCCGCCGACGGCGGGCAGCTCGCGGGTGACCGTCACCCCGCCGGGCACGGCCGAGCGCCGGGCCGCGCCCTTGCCGCCGGTGATCAGCAGGGGCAGGTCGTCGCGCCGGGCGTCGTCGTAGCCGGCGGCGACCAACTCGGTGACGTCGAACAGCCGCGGGTCGACCCGCCCCTCGCGGATCGGCGCCACGGCGTCCTCGGGCACCACCGAGAGGTGGCCCCGGTCGCGTCGGGTCAGGAAGCGGACGTCCTCGCGCCCGGGTGCGGGACGCACGCTGGCCCGGGTGCCGGTGAGGGTGACGCGGTCGCCGGTGAGCAGTGTGACGGTGACCGGGCGGCTGGCCGCGCCCGCCGCCGGAGACGACGCGGCGGGGCCGGCGGTCGGCTCGGGACGGGCGGCCGGATCGGCGGGTGCCTGGGCCACGGCCATGCCGGGGGTGCCGAGCACCATGCCGAGCACCAGACCGAGACCGACCAGTTTTCTTCTTCGCTGCAACGGATCCTCCTCGTCGGGCGTTACTACCTGTAGAGAGAGACGCATTGACAGTCATCAGGGTTGCATACCGAGTATGCAAAATGAAGACACGAAGATGACGGACCAGCCAACAACCGGCCCCCCGCTTCGGGGATGATCGGCCGGTGACCTCCATGAAGGAACGCATGCTGGCCGGCGAGCCCTACATCGCCGAGGGCCCGGAGATCGCCGCCGACCTGGACCGGGCCACGCGGCTGATGGAACGCTTCAACACCAGCCCCGCCGCCGACCCCGAGGCCCGGCTCGCCGCCCTGCGCGACCTGCTCGGCGAGGTCGGCGAGGGCACCAACGTCCGGCCACCGCTCTACGTCGACTATGGCCGGCACGTCCGGATCGGGCCGCGCAGCTTCGTCAACTTCAACGCCGTCCTCCTCGACGTCGCCCCGATCACCATCGGCGCCGACGTCCAGATCGGACCCAACGTGCAACTGCTCACCCCCACCCACCCCGTCGAGCCCGGCCCCCGCCGCGACAAGTGGGAGGCGGCCAAGCCGATCACCATCGGCGACAACGTCTGGCTCGGCGGCGGGGCCATCGTGCTCGCCGGCGTCACCATCGGGGAGAACACCGTCGTCGGCGCGGGCGCCGTGGTGACGAGGGACCTGCCGGCGAACGTCGTCGCCGTCGGTAACCCGGCCCGGGTCGTACGCCAGCTCGACTGACCACGATCAAGCCCACCACCTGCACAAACACCCTCCGACCACTGGCGCGACACGCATGCCACCCGGCACTGTGGGTGGTGACGTCGTCACCAGGGGGCGGGCATGGACGATCGGGTTCTCGAACTGCGCGTACACGGGGTCTCGAACACTCCCCCGGGTCAGATCCTCGGCCTGCGTCCGGCGCCGGGGGCCGACGCGCCGCCCCCGCCGTGGCTCGTCGCGGGTGGACCGGTCACCGGTTTCTACCGCTCCCCTGCCGCCGAGCCGGCTGACCCGGTCGTCGTCGAGGCGTACAGCTGGGGGCAGTTGACCTCCGGCGCGCGGACTGCGCGGGACGTGGAGCGCGCACTGTGGACGCTGCTGCTCCCGTTCACGTTGGCCAACGTCGCGCTGCACGCCCGGCCGTCCGTCCCGGCCGACGCCGCCGCCGAACGCTGGAACAGCACCTCGGGGACCACGGCCTGGCTCATCCGGCTGTTCTGCCTGAGCCTCACCGGCACCCTCGCCCTCACCCTCACCGCCGTCGGGGTCGACCTCGTGGGCTGGCAGTGCGTCGACACGGACTGCCTGCGCCGCGTCCCCGGCCCGTGGGAGTTCCTGGGGCAGGGCTGGTGGAGCGAGGGCGCGCGATCGTTGGCCGTCGGCCTGCTCCTACCGCTCGGCGTGCTGGCCCTGATCGGGCTGGTGACCTGGCGGACCTACCAGTACGAGGCGCAGATGCCCGCCGAACCGGTGCTCCCGTCGGGGGCCCCGCAGCCGACCGGCGTACCCGCGGACGGGTCGGCGCAGCCCGCGTCGGGCCCGGCCACGCCCGAGCCGCCCCCCGGCCCGCCCGACAATCCGTTGCAGGACCGCACCTTCTGGATCGGCGAGGGCCAGTTACGCAGGGGTGCGGTGCTGCACCTGTGCACCGGCGTGGTCGTCTCCGCCGCCGTACCGCTGGGCGCGGTCCTCGCGATGGACCCGCCCCGGGGCGTACGGGCGGCCGTCGCCTGGACCACCGTGGCGGCGCTCGTCGCCGTCGTGCTGGTCGCGGTCGTGGCGCTCGCGAGACCCGGCCTGACCCGGCGCGCGGGAGCCACCCCGCTCGGCGGGTGGAGCGTCACGGTCGCCGTGCTCACCGCCGCGGGGCTGGTCGGGACGGTGCTGATCCTGCTGCTGCCCGAGGGTGCGGCGGGCACGCCCCTGCCCAACCTGCGCCCGGCGCCCGACTGCCTCCCGGACGCCGTCGCGTCGGCCGCGCCCGGATCGTCCGGCGGTCCGGGCACCTGCCCGACCGACCGGTCGTTGCCGGGCCTCGACTGGATCGTCGCCTGGCTCGGCACGGGACAGTTGCTGCTGCTGATCGCGATCGGCGCGGTGGCCCGCTCCGGGCGGCGGGCGCTGGCCGCGCCGGCGGCGGGCGGCCTGCTGCTCGTTCTCGGGTTCGCCTGGTTCACCGGCTGGCTGCCCGCGCTGCCGCCCCCGCCCGCGACGCTGGATTTCTGGGCGGTCGTCGTCCCGGTCGTCGCCCTGGCCGCCACCGGACTGCTGCTGCCGCGCATCCCTGCGCCGGCCGGGCGACAGCCCCTGTCACCCCACACCGACCTGGCCTGGGGCGGTCGCGCCCCGGCCGTCATCGCCGGCTTCGGCTGGGTCCTCTGCGTCTCCTACAGCGCCGGGCTGCTCTACTGGATCACCGGCCGACTGAACGGCGACCCGCACCCCGACGGGCCCGTGGTGACGCCCCCGGTCCCCGTGATGTGGGCCGGGCTCGCGTTCGCCGGCGCCCTGCTCGCGCTCGCCGCCACGGCCGCCCGGGCCGGTCTGCTCTACCTCCGCCTGCGCCGGCACGAGTACGCGGAGGCGACGGCACGCACCGCCACTCCCCTCTCGGCGCACGAGCTGCGGCGCTGCCGCGACGTCAGCGCGTGGCGGGCGCTGCACCGGCTGGTCGGCGACCATGCCGTACGGCTGGTCGGGTGGTACGCCGTCGTGTCCCTCGTGCTGACGGCCCTCGCCTGTGCCGCCCTGCTCGCCCGCAAACCGCCGCACCCCACGGACGCGACCGGCGGCGCGGCGGTGATCGCCTGGATCTCCGAGATGGGCGACCGGCTGCTCGGCTGGCTGCCGGTGCTGATCGCCACGGTGGGCCTGCTGGTCTACCGCAACGACGTCGTCCGCCGCTCGGTCGGCGTGGTCTGGGACGTGGGCACCTTCTGGCCCCGGACCGCGCACCCGCTGGCCCCGCCCAGCTACGCCGAGCGGGCGGTACCCGAGTTGCAGACCCGCGCCGCCGGGCTGCTGGCGCTCGCCGAGCACGATCCCCGCAGCGTGGACGGGATCATCCTCTCCGGGCACAGTCAGGGCACGGTGATCTGCGCGGCGGTGCTCCTCCAACTGCCCGCCCGGTCGCGGCGGAGGATCTGGTTCTTCTCGTACGGCTGCCAGCTGACCCGGCTCTACGGGCGGGTCTTTCCCGGATACTTCGGCCCGGACCGGCTGCCGGTGCTGGCCGAGGCGTTGACCTCGCCCGACGGCCGGATCCGCTGGACCAACTTCTGGCGGGACACCGACCCGCTCGGCTGGCCGGTCACGGCCGGGGAACGGGACCTGCCCGTACGCGACCCGGAGGCGCTGCACCCCAGCGACGGGGAGGTGGCCGACCCACCGATCCGCAACCACAGCGGCTATCCCGAGGCGCCCGAGTTCCACCGGGAACGCTCGCGGGTGGCGTGGCTGCTGCGCCGGGGCGTCCCGGCACCGAGGCGCGGCTCCGGCTGACCCCGCCTGACCCCGTCAGGACTGAGCGCGGCTCCTCGTCAGGGCTGAGCGCGGCTCCTCGTCAGGGCTGAGCGCGGCTCCTTCGTCAGGGCGGCGGTGGCTCGGCGAGCCGGACCACCAGGTCGGCGCGGCGCGCGGTGTCGGCCACCAGGGCGGCGTTGGCCTCGTCGCTGCCCGTCGCCCACTCCCGCGCCTGCTCCGGCGACCGCCCGTACGCCTCGTGCCGGGCGGTCAGCCGGCGCAGCCGCAGCTCGGCGTCCAGGTCCAGGAACCACGCCTCGTGCAGCAGCTGCCGCACCTCGTCCCAGGGCGTCCCGGCCATCAGCAGGTAGTTGCCCTCGGTGATTACCAGCCGCACCGACGGCGGCACCTCGATCGAGCCGGCCACCGGCTCCTCCAGGTCCCGGCGGAACGCCGGCGCGTAGACCGCCGTCGGCTCCAGCCGCCGCAGGCGGCGCAGCAGCGAGACGTAGCCGTTGGCGTCGAAGGTGTCCAGCGCCCCCTTGCGCTCCGCCCGGCCCAGGCGGCGCAGCTCGGCCTGGGCGAGGTGGAACCCGTCCATGGGCACCAGCCGGGCCGTCGCGCCGACCGCCTCGACGATCCGCTCCGCCAGCGTCGACTTGCCCGCGCCGGGCGGCCCGGCGATGCCGAGCAGTTGCCGCGGGCCGGCCTCGGCGAGGGCCTGCGCCCGCTTCACCAGTTCGTCGATCCCGACGACCCGGGGCGCGGCCATCAGCCGAGGACCGGCTCGCTGATCGCGAACCGCGCCTGCACCGCGGCGTGCACGGTCTGCGGTTGCGGGTCGAGTTCCAGCTCCGGCGTGCCGCCGCCGGCACCGCCGGCCGCGTACGCCATCCGGCTCATCATCGGCTGCTCCATGGCACCCGCGTCGGACAGCTCGATCAGGGCGGTCACCTGGGCGCCGAGCGCCTCGGCGTATTCGCGGGCACGCAGCAGGGCGTCGGCGAGGGCGGCGTGCCGGGCCTCCCGGTGGGCCGGGCTGTCCGGCCGCAGCGACCACCACGGCCCGGCGACCTCGACCTGGTCCTGGTCCGCCAGGCGCAGCATCAACTCGCCGAGCGCGGTGAAGTCGCTGACCGTCACGGTCGTGGTCACACTGCCGCTGTACGCCACCACCCGCTCGCCGGATCGCCGCGTCTCCGGCCGCACCCGCAGCTCGCCGGTCTCCCGCCGGTCGATGCCGGCGCCCTCGCCGTCGAGCAGCACCCGCACGGCGGCGGCCCGCTCCGCGAGCCGGGTCAGCGTGGCCTCCCGGTCCCGGTCGCGTGCCCTGGCGGTCACCGAGAACCGGGCGACCTCCGGAGCCACCTCCCGGTACGCCTCACCGCGCACCGTAACCACCGGCCCGTCCACCATGCCCTCACCCTAACCGCGCGTCCACCGGCCCGCCCGCCGTCTCAGCGCACGCCGGCCGGCGCTGCCGGCGGGAGGTGGCCCGTGTAACCCACCCGGCCGCCGTCGATCCGGCACCCGGTGAGGTAGCCGCCGGCGGCCCCCAGGCCCATCAGGTACGCGACCTCGGCGCGGTGGTCACCGTCGGCGGGGAACTCCCGCCGGTGGGCGAGCAGGTCACGGTCGAGAAAGGCGGTACGCAGGCCCTGCGCCCGCTGGAGGAGAGCGACCAGGGCGTCGTCGTCCCGGGCGCGTAACGCGGCGGCCAGCCCGTCGAGGAACGCGCTGACCTGGCCGAGTTGGCGTACCACCTGCTCGCGGTTGTCGAGCAGCATGTTGGCCGTACGCCGGGCCGGGGTGCCGGCCACCCGGGTGCCGTCACGGAAGCTGCCCGCCGCGAGGCCCAGCACGGCATCCGTGACGTCCGACCCCGCGACCGCGCCGGCGAGGCTGCCGGCGAGCAGGTGCGGGATGTGGGACGCGAGCGCCACCACCGAGTCGTGCACCGTCGGCGACATCGGCACCACCCGGGCGTCGAAGACGTCCACGATGAGGCTCGACAGCATCCGGAACGGCCCGATGCCCTCGGCCGCCGGGCAGAGCACCCACGCGGCGCCCGCGAAGAGGGCCGGCACGGCGGCGGTGATCCCGGACCGCTCGGTACCCGCCATCGGGTGGCCGGGGACGAACCGGTCGGTCAACCCGTGGGCGGCGGCGAAGGCGGCCACCGCGCCCTTCGTGCTGCCCACATCGGTGAGGACGCACCCGTCCCGGGTGTGCCGCACGGCGCTGAGCAGGGTCTCCGGCAGGCTCGGCAGCGGACCGCAGAGGAACACGACGTCGCGGTCACGGACCGCCTCGCCCAACTCGTCGGGGAAGGCCACCCCGCGTTCGCGGCCCGCCGCCCGGGTGGCCCGGTCCGGGTCCCAGCCGACGACGTCCAGCCCCGCCTCGTGCAGCCGGAGCAGGATCGAGCCGCCGATCAGGCCGGTGCCCACCACGGCGACCCGAAGCCGTCCTCGGGGACTGTCCGCCATCACGCGCCGCCGGTCCCGCTCAGGCGAGCCGGCCGGCGACCGCCGCCACGTGCTCGTCGGACTCGGTCAGGGCCACCCGCACGTGCTGCCGGCCGCCCGGACCGTAGAAGGCTCCGGCGGCGACCAGGATGCCCCGCCGGGCCAGCCAGTCGACCGTCTCCCAGCAGTCCTCCCCCCGGGTCAGCCAGAGGTAGAGCCCGGCCTCGGAGTGCTCGACGGTGAAGCCCGCGCCGGTGAACGCGGCGTGCAGGACGTCCCGCCGGGCCCGGTAGCGCTCCCGCTGCTCGTCGGCGTGCCGCTCGTCGCGCAGCGCGGCCACCATCGCCGCCTGCACCGGCGCCGGCACGATCATCCCGGCGTGCTTGCGGATCTTGAGCAGCTCCGCCACCAGCGCCGGGTCGCCCGCCACGAACCCCGCCCGGTAGCCGGCCAGGTTGGAGCGCTTCGAGAGCGAGTGCACGGCCAGCACCCCGTCGTACGACCCGCCGCAGACCTCGGGCGAGAGCACCGAGACGGGTGCGGCGGACCAGCCCAGCGGCAGGTAGCACTCGTCGCTGGCGACCACCGCGCCGCGCTCCCGGGCCCAGTCGACCACCTTGCGCAGGTGGGCGGCGGGCAGCACCCGGCCGGTGGGATTGCCCGGCGAGTTGACCCAGACCAGGCGCACCCGGGAGGTGGGGCCGACGGCGGTCAGCGAGTCGGCGCGTACGACGGTGGCGCCGGCGAGCCGTACCCCGTCCTCGTACGTCGGGTAGGCGATCGAGGGCACCACGACGACGTCGCCGGGGCCGATCCCGAGCAGGGTGGGCAGCCAGGCGACGAGTTCCTTCGAGCCGATCGTCGGAAGCACGCCGAGACCGTCGACCCCGGCGCCGCAGGCCCGCGCGGTCCAGGCCGCGATCGTGTCGCGCAGCACCGGGGTGCCGGCCGTCAGCGGATAGCCGGGGGCGTCGGACGCGTCGGCCAGCGCCTGCCGGATCACCCCGGGCACCGGGTCGACCGGCGTACCCATGGAGAGGTTGATCAGACCCTCAGGGTGCGCCGCGGCCAGCGTCGCCGCGGCGTCCAGAGCGTCCCAGGTGAACTCGGGCAGCCGCGACGAGACCGGCGCGGGCCGGCTCAGTGGCCCTCGCCGCGCGGCGGCTGCGCGGCGACGAAGGTGGCGTCCTTCTCCACCTTGCCGATCTTCGAGGCACCGCCGGGCGAGCCCAGCTCCTCGAAGAACTCGTAGTTGGCGCCGGTGTAGTCCTTCCACTGCTCCGGGACGTCGTCCTCGTAGAAGATCGCCTCGACCGGGCAGACCGGCTCACAGGCACCACAGTCGACGCACTCGTCGGGGTGGATGTAGAGCATCCGGTTGCCCTCGTAAATGCAGTCGACCGGGCATTCCTCGATGCAAGCCTTGTCGAGCACATCCACGCACGGTTCGGCGATGATGTAGGTCACCGGTCTTCTCCTCCGCAAGACACGCCGCGATCACCCGCGACGGTAAGAGCCTAGTATCTCGCCGGGGAGGGGGTCGATCGTGCTCCGACAGCAGGATGTGGGACACCGGATCGTGGTGCGCCGGATCGTGGGGGTTCGCGAAGGTCGGCCGCTCTACTCGGACGCCCTCGGCGAGCTGGTCGAGCTGAGTGACACCCACCTCACACTCGCCACCGCGCAGGGCCGGCTCCAGGTCCCGGTGGTCGAGGTGCACCGGGCCAAGCGGGTGCCGCCGGCCCGCCGGCCCACCGCCGCCGCCGTGGTCGAGCTGGAACTGGCCGCCGACGAGGCCTGGCCCGCCGCCGTACGGGGACGGCTCGGCGACTGGCGGCTGCGCGCCGCCGGCGGCTGGACCGGCCGGGCCAATTCGGCGCTGCCCGTGGGCGACCCCGACCGGCCGCTGCCCGCCGCCCTCGACGCGGTGCAGCGCTGGTACGCCGACCTCGGCCTGCCGCCGATGGTCAACACCCCGCTGCCCCTCGCCGCCCCGGTCGGCGCGGAGCTGGACGCCCGCGGCTGGGTCGGCCGACCGCCCGTACTGGTGCAGACCGTGCCGCTGGCGGGGCTGCCGCCGGCCGCGCCGGAGCGCGCCGGGGCACCGCCGGTCGTGCTGGCCACCGGCCCGTCGGACGACTGGCTCACCGTCGCCGCCGGCCGCAAGGGCGGCCTGCCGGACGCCGCCCGGCACGTGCTCACCGCCGTGGACCAGGTCCGCTTCGCCCACGTGTACGCCGACGGCGCGCTGCTCGCCATCGGCCGGGGCACGGTCACCGGGCAGGGACGCTGGCTCGGGCTCAGCCTGATCGAGGTGCTGCCCGAGGCGCGGCGGCAGGGCCTGGCGGGCCGGATCATCCGCGCGCTCGCCGACTGGGGCGCCGCGACCGGCGCCTCGCGCGCATTCCTCCAGGTCGAGCAACGCAACACCCCGGCGGTGGCCCTCTACCGCACCCTGGGCTTCACCACCCACCACACCTACCTGACCCGCACACCCCCACCCTGACCCCACCCGGCCCCGCTCCCGCTCCCCTCCGCCGTCCCCTGCCCTCCACCCGCCGCGCCCTTCTGCCCGCCTCGTCGATCATGAAGTTATTGCCAGCGGAAAGCGCTTTCAGTGGCAACAACTTCATGATCGACGCGGTGAGGCGGGGGTGGTGGGCGGGAGAAGGGGTGGGGTGGGGAAGGGGAGGGCGGGCTGGCCCGGTGGGTGGGTCAGCGGCGGACCACGCGGCGGGGCTTGGTGGCCCTGAGTTCGGCGTACCGCTTGAGCGACTGCGAGCGGTAGTCCAGGCCGAGCGCCGTGACCAGCAGGAAGCCGAGCAGCACGCCGACGCCGGCCGCCGCGAGGTAGAGCCAGATCTGGGCGAAGAACATGCCCGCGCCCCCGCCGAACGGGTTGTCCCCGACCAGCAGCGGCCCGACCAGCACCGTCAGCAGCAGCGCGATCCCGGCCGCGGCGGCCACGTCCGCGCCCCAGGCGGCGACCGGCCGACGCTTCCCCCAGAAGAAGGCGACCGCGGCCAGGACCAGCCCGATCACCACGAACATCCCCAGCGACACCCGGTCGGCGGCGGCCGTGTCATCGCCGTCGAAGCCGAACCGGGTGACCAGCCGGGCGACCACGTTGACCGCGAACAGTGCGACCGCGAGAATCCCGATCGCGCGCCACCGCTCCCTCATCGCACGCCTCCAGCCGTACCGCCCGCCCCGGCGGCGGGCATCCTTGGCACGAATGTCTACCACCGCAACCTGTGCGGCGTCAGTCCCCCGACCGGACCGGTGGCGGTGCCAGTACCTGCCGGAAACCCATCACCGCGAAGGTCATCGCGCCGGCCACGATCATCGCCAGGCCGACCCAGTTGTCGCCGGTGACGAGCAGGTCCCCCTCGGCGGTGCGGACCGCCGCGACCGCCATCAGGACGAACCACGGCGTCGCCGGCAGCGCCACCGCCCAGCGACGGCCGACGGTCTCGTGCGCGAACCAGCTCAGCGCGATGTTCGCGCCGATCGCCACGAGCACCGAGACGCCGATCAGGTGCCCGCCTACCCGGAGCGTGGCCAGCAGCAGCTCCAGCACCGCGGTGAGCGTCCCGGCGAGGACGGCGACCAGCCCGCCGGCGACGCGCAGGGCGAGGTCGAGCAGCCGCCGGGACTGCCCGGACGGTGGCGGCGCTGTCTCCTCCGGGGCGGCCGACATCGACGCGACGGGCAGGGTCACCGGAGACCGGCCGCCGCGACCGGGGACCGGTCCGGGCCGTCGGCGACGTCGAGCCCGGCGAAGAGGTCGTCCTCCCAGCCGTACGGGCCGCTGCCCGGTCCCTTCTGCCCGACGGCGAGGGTGTAGTACTCCATGCCCATGAACTCGCCGCCGAAGCTCCCGGCGATCGAGTAGAGCCAGGAGGTGTCGGGGATCTGCGTGGCGTGCGCCCGCATCGCCGCCTCCTTGGCGGCGTGCTGGTCGGTGGCGTCGATCCGCGCGGCGATCTGCTCGTCGGGCGTGCCGAAGGGCAGCTCGGAGATGTCCTGGATGCCGGCGAAGGGGTTGTCGGAGGACTCGACGAAGTGGCCCATCCCCGCCTCCAGCACGCTGAGCGGCATCGCGGTCCAGTAGACCTTCGCTGGGGCGAAGCCCTCCGCGCCGGCCAGCTCGTGGGCGCGCATCGCCACCCGGTGCGCCTGGATGTGGTCCGGGTGCCCGTAGAAGCCGTTGTCGTCGTACGTGACCATGACCTGCGGGCGTACCTCCCGCATGATCTCCACCAGGTGCCCGGCGGCCTCGTCGAGGTCGGCCTGCCAGAAGGCCCGGGGATGCTCGTTGGTGGCGAGACCCATCATGCCGGAGTCGCGGTAGCGCCCGGCGCCGCCGAGGAAGCGGTGGTCGGTGACGCCGAGCGCGGCGCAGGCGGCGTTCAGCTCGGCGATCCGCCAACCGCCGAGCTGGTCGGCCTCGGCGGCGGCGAGCTGTGCCAGCGCCGGCACGTGGATCTCACCCTCCTCGCCGAGGGTGCAGGTCACCAGGGTGACGTGGGCGCCGGCGGCGGCGTAGTGCGCCATCGTCGAGCCGGTGCCGATGGACTCGTCGTCGGGGTGCGCGTGGACCAGCAGGAGCCGGCGGTCAGGCAGCGTCGTCACGCCGGTCACTCTAACCGGCGGTTCTGCCCGGCCGGCCCTGACGCGTCCGCGCAGGTCCGCCACATCACCCCCCGTCACCGCTCTACGATCTGGGCTGTGGACTTTCCGGAGCTGGCCGCCCGCACCCGTCGGTTCAGCCGCGGAGCGCCTCGGGCGGTCACCGTGGCCGACGACGGCTCCCGGGTTCTGTTCCTGCGTTCGGCCGGCCCGGAGGACCCGGCCGACGCGCTCTGGCTGCTCGACGTGGCGACCGGCGAGGAGCGGCTGGTCGCCGATCCGGCGGCGCTGCTCGGGGCCGACGCCGACCCCGACGCGCTGAGCCCGGGCGAGCGCGCGCTGCGCGAGCGGCTGCGGCTGAGCGCCTCCGGCATCGGCTCGTACGCGCTGGACGGCGCCGGGCGGGTGGCGGTCTTCGCGCTGGCCGGGCGGCTGTTCCGGGCCGACCTGGTGCACGGCGACGTGGTCGAGGTGGCCACCGTCGGCCCGGTGCTGGATCCCCGTCCCGACCCCACCGGGCAGCGCCTGGCGTACGTCACCGACGCCGCCGAGGGGGTCCGCCGGGGTCAGCTGCGGGTGGTCGAGCACGACGGCACGGACACCCTGCTGGCCGGCGAGGACTCCGGGGTGACCTGGGGGCTGGCCGAGCACATCGCGGCCGAGGAGTTCCACCGCTTCCGCGGCTACTGGTGGGCGCCGGACGGCCGCTCGGTGCTGGCCGCCCGGGTGGACGAGTCCCGGGTGCAACGCTGGCACCTGCACGACCCGGCCGACCCGGCGAGCCCGCCGACCACGGTCGCCTATCCCGCGGCGGGCGGCGCGAACGCCGAGGTCAGCCTGCACCTGCTGGATCTCGACGACGGCTGGGTCGACGTGCACTGGGACCGGGAGACCTACCCGTACCTGACTGCCGTGCACTGGGCCGAGGGCGGCCCGCTGATCACCGTGCTGCGCCGTTCCCAGCAGCACGGCCTGGTGCTCGCCGTCGACCCGCGCACCGGCGAGACCCAGGTGCACGCCGAGCTGGCCGACCCGCGTTGGGTGGAGCCGATCCCCGGGACGCCGGCGCACCTGCCGGACGGCCGGGTGCTGGTCGGCGGCGAACTCGCCCACGACGGGTATGACGCGCGCTGCCTCTTCGCCGACGGGACCCTGCTCACGCCGCCGTCGCTCTACGTGCGGCGGGTGGTGGGGCGGCTGCCGGGTGGCAGCGGCCCGGCCGACCTGCTGGTGGAGGCGAGCGACGGGGAGCCGAGCGAGCGGCACCTGTTCCGGGTGCGTACCACCATCGGGGGCGGGGTGGACGCCCGCCGGATCACCACCGACCCGGGCTGGCACACGGCCGCCGTGGGCGGGGACGTGCTGGTGGTGGGGAGCGCCTCGCTCGACCACCCGGGCACCCGGTGGACGGTGTGGCAGGGCGAGCGCGAGGTGGGCGTGCTGCGCTCGCTCGCCGCCACCCCGCCGTACGCGCCGCTGCCGCTGCTGGAGCGGGTCACCGACCGGCGCCTGCCGACGGCCGTGCTCTACCCGGACAACTACGTCACCGGCCGGCGGCTGCCGGTGCTGCTGGACGTCTACGGCGGGCCGGGGCACCAGGAGGTGCTGGCCGCCCGTGGGGCGTGGCTGGAGCGGCAGTGGTGGGCCGACGCCGGCTTCGCGGTGGTCACCATCGACAACCGCGGTACGCCGGGCGTGGCCCCCTCCTTCGAGAAGGCGATCCACCGGCGGGTGGCCGACGTCGTCCTGCTCGACCAGGTGGACGCGCTCACCGCGTTGGCCGGCAAGCACCCCGACCTCGACCTGGAGCGGGTGGCGGTGCGCGGCTGGTCGTTCGGCGGCTGGCTGGCCGGGCTGGCGGTGCTGCGGCACCCGGAGCTGTTCCGCTGCGGCATCGTCGGGGCGCCCGTCACCGACTGGGCGTTGTACGACACCGCCTACACCGAGCGCTACCTGGGTCTGCCGGAGGACGGCACGGACATCTACGCGCACCATTCGCTTGTGGAACTGGCCGGCGAGCCGGTGTCGGACCCGGCGGAGGCCCGGCCGTTGCTGCTGGTGCACGGCCTGGCCGACGACAACGTGGTGGCCGCGCACACGCTGCGGCTGTCGGCGGCGCTGCTGGCGACGGGCCGCCCGCACTCCGTGCTCCCGCTGACGGGGGCCACCCACATGGCCGCCGGCGGCACCGCCGAACGCCTGCTCAAGCTGGAACTCGACTTCGTCCGCCGCCACCTGGCGTAAGGCGGTGCAGGAAGGGCACCTCCCCTGACGCTCAGCGTCGGGAAGGTGCCCTTCCTTGCACTTCAGAGCGCGCCGGTGGGAGCACCGGCGCTGCCCGGTGTCACTGCTTGACGTACGCGTCCACGAAGCTCGGCCAGCCGAAGATGCTGCCCACGAAGATGCCACCGGCCTTCTCGCCGTGCGCGACGGAGACCACCTCGGTGTACAGCGGCACCGCCGGCGCCGTCTCCTTCATGAGCCGCTCGTCGAGCTTGCTCCACTCCTCGGCCTGCTTGGCCGGGTCGAGCGCGAGGACCCGGTCGAACTCCGCGTTGATCGCCTCGTTGTTGAGCTGCGAGGTGTTGCTGTTGCCCTCGGCCTTGATGCCACGGCCGTCGAAGAGCACCGGCAGGATCGCCGCGCCGCTGGGCCAGTCGGCCGCCCACGAGTCGACCCAGAGGTCGTACGGGTTGTCCTTCTTCTTCACCGTGTCGAGGTAGCCGTCCTCGGGGATCGTCTTGATCGTCACGGTGAGGCCGACCTTCTCCAGGGCGTTCTTGATCTGGGTGGCCCGCTCCTGGGAGCTGCTCACGTCGGAGGTGAGCAGCACCAGGTTCTGCGTCTTGCCGGCGAGCACCTCCTTGGCCTTCTCCGGGTTGCCGCTGTCACCGGCCGGGTACGCGTCGAACTGCTTGTAGCCGAGCGTGGTGGGCGGCAGCAGCGTGGTCAGCGGCACGGCGCCGTAGGGGCCGCCGAGGTTCTTGGTGATGCTGGTGCGGTCGATCGCGTAGTTGATGGCCTGGCGCACCGCCAGGTCGGTGACGCGCGTGGTGTTGATGCTCAGCCGGTACGCGTTCGGCGTGGCGGCGACGATCATCCGCTCCTTGAGCTTGGGGTCGCCGGTGACCTTGGCGATCAGCTCGGACGGGACGCCGCCGGTGGCGACCGCCGCGGCGTCGTTGCCGGTGCCGGCGAGCACCCGGTTGGTCTGGGCGGCCTGGTCGGCGCCCAGGGACCAGATGAACTTGTCCGGGTACTGGTGGCGCACGGCGTCGGTGGCCGGGTCCCAGTGCTCGTTGCGCTCGAGCACGATCTCGACACCCGGCGTGTGCTTGGTCATCTTGTACGGGCCCGACGAGAACGGCTGGTTGTCCAGGTTGACGCCGGTGTCCTTGTCCGCCGGCAGCGGCGCGGTGGCCGGCAGCGAGACGGCGAACGGCAGGTCACAGCGGGGCTTGTTGAACTCGAAGCGCAGCGTCTTCTCGTCCGGCGTGGTGAGCCCCGGCGGCAGCGAGGTCTTGTTGGCCTTGAAGTCCCACTTGGTGTCGTACTGCGGGCTGTCGACCAGCCACTCCTGGATGTAGGTCGGGCCGCCGGTGAGGTCCGGGTCGAAGGACCGGGCGATGCCGTACGCGATCTCCTTGCTGGTGATCGGCCGGCCGTCCTCGAACTTCACCCCCTGCTTGATCTTGAACTCCCAGACCTTGCAGTCGTTGTTGACGTTGGTGCCGGGGGTCTCGGCCAGGTCGCCGACCAGCGTGACGTTGCCCTTGCCGTCGTCCTTGAACGTGGTGAGGAAGCGGGCGTAGAGCTGGCTGCCCATCAGGCCCGCGAACGAGTAGATCCGCTGCGGGTCCATGTGGGAGATCTTGTTCTGCCGCAGGATGTAGAACGTGCCGCCCTTGGCCGCGCCGGGCACCTCCGGCGCCGGGCCGAGAGAGTCCTTGGGGTCGGTCGCGATGGCGCCGGTGCGCGGCTTGGTGGTGTCCACCCCGCCGGTGTCGTCACCGGTGTTCTCGCTGCACGCACCGAGGGAAACCATCAGTGCGATCGCACCGCCCAGGGCGGTGACGCGTCTTGCTCGCATTCTCACTCCTCCGGATCGCCGATGAAGGAAAGCTTCGCCTAGCCTTCAATGACGGTAAATTTCGAGCGGATAACGGGGCTACAACGATCGGCACCCGGCGGACCGGGGTCAGCCGAGGCGCACCCGAGGGTCGACGAACGCGTAGAGCAGGTCGACGACCATGTTGGCGATGACCACGAACAGCGCGGCGATGAGCACGGTCCCCATGATCGTCGGCAGGTCACCCTGACGGACCGCCTCCACCGCCGTACGACCCAGTCCCTGGATGCCGAAGGTGGTCTCGGTGATCACCGTGCCGCCGAGCGCCGCGCCCACGTCGAGGCCGGCGATGGTGACGATCGGCGTGATCGCCGCGCGCAGCGCGTGCTTGCCGTACACCTTGCGTTTCGGCATGCCCTTGGCCCGGGCGGTACGCACGAAGTCCTCCGAGAGCGTCTCCAGCATCTGCGCCCGGGACAGCCGGGCGTAGATCGCGGAGAAGAGCAGCGCCAGGGTGACCCAGGCCAGCACCAGCCCCCGCGCCCATTCCAGGGGACTCTCGAACAGGGACGTGTAGCGCGGCGTGGGCAGGATCTTCAGCGTGTACACGAAGACCAGCAACAGGACCGCGCCGACGAAGTAGAGCTGGAGCGAGGCGAAGGTCAGGGTGAGACCTATCGAGATCCGGTCGAGCAGCGAGCCGCGCCGCAGCGCCGAGACCATGCCGAGCCCGACCCCGACGGCGAGCCACAGCACCGCCGCGGGCAGGACGATGCTCAACGTCACCGGCAGCACCCGGGCGAAGGTGTCGGTGACCGCCTCGCTGTTGACGTACGAGTAGCCGAGGCAGGGCGCCGCGCACTCGCCGCCCTGCGCGCTGCCCAGGTCGCGGCCGACGAAGATGCCCTTCATGTAGTCGGCGTACTGCTGCACCTTCGGCTCGTTGAGACCCAGTTCCGTCCGCACCCGTTCGAGGCGCTCGGCGTTGCAGTTCTTCGGGCACATGCCGGTCACCGGGTCGGCGGGCAGCGCGAAGAACAGCAGGAAGCTGACCACACTCACCGCGAACAGCACCGAGATCGCGAGCGTCACCCGCTTCAGCAGGAAGCGCACCATGCGCAGTACCCCTTACCGTGACGACTTCGGGTCGAGCGCGTCACGCAACGCGTCGCCGAAGAGGTTGAACGCCAGCACGAGCGCGAAGATCGTGATGCCGGGGAAGAAGACGTATGCCGGGTCGGTCTGCAGGTAGTCGATGCTCCGGAAGATCATCCGGCCGAAGCTGGGCACCGACTCGGGCAGCCCGACGCCGAGGAAGGACAGCGCCGCCTCGCTGGTCACGTACGACGGCACCAGCAGCGAGAACGACACCAGGATCGGGGCCCAGATGTTCGGCAGCAGCTGCCGGAAGAGCATGTGCCCGAGCCCCGCGCCGCTGGCCTTCGCCGCCTCCACGAACTCGCGTTCGCGCAGTGACACCACCTGCCCCCGGACCAGCCGCGCGGTGCTGGTCCAGCCGAACGCGGTGAAGACCACGATCAGCGTGGTGACCGCGAACCAGGTCGGCACCTCGTCACGCGGCCCGTAGAAGCGCAGCGAGAACGTCGGCACCACGGCCAGCGCGAAGATCAGGAACGGCATCGCCAGGGCCACGTCGGTCACCCAGCTGATCACCGCGTCCGCCACGCCGCCGAGGTAGCCGGCGAGGATCCCGAGGACCACGCCGATCGCCGTGGTGATCAGGGCGGCGCCGAGCGCGATCAGCAGCGAGGTGCGGATGCCGTAGATCATCCGGATGAAGATGTCCCGGCCCAGGCCGGGTTCCAGCCCGAACCAGTGGTCGCCGCTGATTCCGCCGACGTACCCCAGCGGCATCCCGGTGCTGTCCAGCAGGTCGCCGAACTGCTCGTTCGGCGTCACCCCGTAGAGCCGCTGGACCAGGGGCGCACCCAACGCCAGCAGCACGAAGACGACCAGCACGATCCCGCTGACCAGGGCCGTGCGGTCCTTCCGCAGCCGGCTGAGGACGAGTTGGCCGGGCGAGCGGCCGATCAGCGTCTTCTGCTCGCCGGTGTCCGCGCCGGACTCGATCTCGGCCAGCGCCGTGCCCTCGACCGGGGACAGGCTCACTTCGCCACCTCCTCGGCGGTCGTACCGGCCCCGGCGGTCCCGGGGTCCACCGACGGCGCGTCGTCACCGGCCGGCCCCGTCTCCGGGAAGTGGCAGGCGGTGGCCTGGTCGCCGCCGCGCGGCACCAGCGCCGGCTCCTCGGTGGCGCACCGCTCCTGCGCCTTCCAGCACCGGGTGCGGAAACGGCAACCCGACGGCGGGTCCAGCGGCGTCGGGACGTCCCCGGAGAGCCGGATCCGGCCCGCCGCGCCGAGCTGGGTGACGTCGGGGATCGCCGAGAGCAGAGCCCGGGTGTACGGGTGCTGCGGGCGTTCGTAGATGTCGTCCCGGTCGCCGATCTCCACGATCTTGCCGAGGTACATGACGGCGACCCGCTGGCAGAAGTGCCGCACCACGGCCAGGTCGTGGGCGATGAAGACGAACGCCAGGCCGAGATCGCGTTGCAGGTCGCGCAGGAGGTTGACCACCTGTGCCTGGATCGACACGTCCAGGGCGGAGACCGGCTCGTCGGCGACGATCAGCTTCGGTCGCAGCGCCAGCGCCCGGGCGATGCCGATGCGCTGCCGCTGGCCGCCGGAGAACTCGTGCGGGTAGCGGTTGTAGTGCTCCGGGTTCAGCCCGACCAGCTCCAGCAGTTCCTGGACCCGCTTCTTCACCCCGCCCGGCGGCTCGATCCCGTTGACCTGCAACGGCATCGCCACGATCCGGCCCACCGTGTGCCGCGGGTTCAGCGACGCGTACGGGTCCTGGAAGATGATCTGGAGGTCCTGCCGCAGCGCCCGCAGCTCGCGGCGGCCGGCGTGGGTGATGTCCCGCCCGGCGAACTCGATGCTGCCCGCCGTCGGCTCCAGCAGGCGGACCAGCATCCGCCCCGTGGTCGTCTTGCCGCAGCCCGACTCGCCCACCAGGCCGAGCGTCTCGCCCGGCCGCACGTCGAAGTCCAGCCCGTCGACGGCCCGGACCAGCCCGCCGCGCCGCAGGCCCTCGCGCACCGGGAAGTGCTTGGTCAGCCCCCGCACCCGCAGCAGCGGCTCAGCGGTCTCGGCCGGGCGCACCGGCCCGGTGTCCACCTGGGTGCTCATCGGAGCCCACCTCCGTTCGCGACTGCGGGACTCCGCTGCGCTACGTTCCTCGCGCTCACCCGGGCGCCACCTTCGTTCGCGACTGCGGGACTCCGCTGCGCTGCGTTCCTCGCGCTCACCGGGCGACTCCCACCTGGGCGATGTCCTCCGCGTACAGGCGCGTCCGGTCGTCGGCGGAGAGGTGGCAGGCGACCAGGTGGCCGGGCGCGCCGGCGGGACGCAGCTCGGGGACCTCCGTGCGGGACCGGTCGCCGTTGCGGTCGGCGTACCGGCAGCGCGGGTGGAAGGCGCAGCCGGACGGCAGGTTGATCAGGCTCGGCGGGTTGCCCCGGATCGGCACCAGGTCCGCGTCCGCGTCGCCGTGCAGCGAGGGCACGCTGGAGAGCAGACCCCAGGTGTACGGGTGCTGCGGCCGGCGGAGCACCTGCTCGACGCTGCCGTGCTCGACGGCCCGCCCGCCGTACATGACCAGCACCTCGTCGGCGACCTGGCTGACCACGCCCAGGTCGTGGGTGATCAGGATGATCGCGGAGTGGAACTCGGCCTGGAGGTCGGCCAGCAGGTCGAGGATCTGCGCCTGCACCGTCACGTCCAGGGCGGTGGTCGGCTCGTCGGCGATCAGCAGGTCCGGGTCGTTGACCAGCGCCATGGCGATCATCGCCCGCTGCCGCATGCCGCCGGAGAACTCGTGCGGGTACTGGTCGAAGCGGCGGGCCGGCTGCGGGATACCGACCCGGCCCAGCATGTCGACGGCGCGCTGGCGGGCCTCGCGCTTGCCGGCCTTCGGGTGGTGCACCCAGTACGCCTCGGCGATCTGCCTGCCCACCGTGTAGTACGGGTGCAGCGCCGACAGCGGATCCTGGAAGATCATCGCCATGTCCCGGCCGCGCAGCCGGCGTACCTCCTCGTCGGGCAGGCCGACCAGCTGTCGGCCGCCGACGGAGATCTCCCCGGTGATGCTGGTCCGCTTGGCGCTGTGCAGCCCGAGGATGGCCAGCGAGGTGACGCTCTTACCCGAGCCGGACTCCCCGACGATGCCGAGGGTGCGCCCCCGGGCCACCTCGAACGACACCCCGTCGACGGCGCGCACCACGCCGTCCTCGGTGTCGAACCGGACCCGCAGGTCGCTCACCCGCAGGTAGGGATCCTGGCCGGAGCGCTGCTCCGGCGCGCTGGGGCGGTCCGGTTTTCCGGACGGCGCCGACCCGGGACTGTCCACGACCGCCTCCCTCAGTGACGAAGAGAACTTACAGGAAACCACTGAGGGTGAAAATAAGCTACAAAGCCGGGTGCTGTCAGCGGGCCACAGCGTAACGAGTCCGCAACGGGCGTGAACACCCTCACCTCGCCATTCACGGGCGTTGACGTCCCGCACGCACAGCGGGTGCGACGATGGGCGCGGCAGCCCTGGAAGGATTCCCGCCGGCACGAGGCGGGGGTGACCATGACCGCGGCGGTGTTCGGCCACGACGGCCCGTGGCGCGAAGAGGAGTACCTCGCCCTCGGCGGGACGCTGGTGCCGACCGAGCCCGTCCGGGCCGCCATCCGGCCGGCGGATCTGCTCGCCTGACACCGCACGCCCCGCTCCGGTGAAGTTCTTAACATCCGGCCATCGATCACCGTCCAGGGCTTCCCACCAGCCCGGACACACGGGACACTGCCTTGCGCGGACGGCTCGCAGAGATCGGCGTAACGTGTGTCACTTAGCTGCGCCGAATCGTCGGCGTGGTCGTTGGTGTGCGCATGACGCGGCAGGCGGCGCGGGTTCGCGGTCCGCATGCCGACCGGAACTTGATCCGCCCCGTGAGGGTCCTGTCAGGGAGACGACTGAATGACATCAACGGCAACGAGGCCGCTGGGGGCGCGGGCGCGCGCCGCCATCGCGGCGAAGACGTTGCGTACCGACCGCTGGTGGCTCGCCCCGCTGATCACGGTGATCGGGCTCGGCGCATGGGTGGCGTACGCGACGGTCCGGGTCTTCATGCACAAGTGGTACTGGGTCGAGGACTTCCACTACCTGACCCCGTTCTACTCCCCCTGCGTGACCGACCGGTGTCTGCCGGAGGCCGCGCACTTCGGACGGTTCCTGCCCGGCTGGTGGATCATCCCGGACGCGGCGCTGACGCTGCCGTTCCTGCTGCTGTTCCGGCTCACCTGCTACTACTACCGCAAGGCGTACTACCGGTCGTTCTGGCTGTCGCCGCCCGCCTGCGCGGTCCCGGACGGGCACAAGTCCTACAGCGGCGAGACCCGGTTCCCGCTGCTCGGGCAGAACCTGCACCGCTACTTCTTCTACGCCGCCGCGATCATCTCGCTGATCAACACCTGGGACGCGATCCTGGCCTTCCACTCCCCCAAGGGCTTCGGGTTCGGGCTGGGCAACCTCATCCTGCTCGGCAACGTGGTCATGCTGTGGGCGTACACGATCTCCTGCCACTCGTGCCGGCACATCATCGGCGGGCGGCTCAAGCACTTCTCCAAGCACCCGGTGCGCTACCGGGCCTGGACCTTCGTCTCGGCCCTGAACGTCCGGCACATGCAGCTCGCCTGGATCACCCTCGGCACGCTGGCCCTGACGGACTTCTACGTCATGGCGCTGGCTGCCGGCTGGTTCAACGACCTGCGGTTCATCAACTAGAGGGCCTCTGACATGACGAATCCTCACGACCACGCGGGTTCCACCACGCGCATCGAACGACACCACTACGACGTCGTCGTGATCGGGGCCGGCGGCGCCGGCCTGCGCGCGGCGATCGAGGCCCGCCTCGCCGGCAAGAAGACCGCGATCATCTCCAAGTCGCTCTTCGGCAAGGCGCACACGGTGATGGCCGAGGGCGGCGCCGCCGCCGCGATGGGGAACGTGAACAGCCGGGACAACTGGCAGGTGCACTTCCGCGACACGATGCGCGGCGGCAAGTTCCTCAACAACTTCCGGATGGCCGAGCTGCACGCCAAGGAGTCGCCGCAGCGCATCTGGGAGCTGGAGACGTACGGTGCGCTCTTCGACCGCACCAAGGACGGGAAGATCTCGCAGCGCAACTTCGGCGGCCACGAGTACCCCCGCCTGGCGCACGTCGGCGACCGGACCGGCCTGGAGCTGATCCGCACCCTCCAGCAGAAGATCGTGTCGCTCCAGCAGGAGGACAAGCGCGACCACGGCTCGTACGACGCCCGGATCAAGGTCTTCTCCGAGACGACGATCACCGAGCTGCTGCTCGACGGCGACCGGGTCGCCGGCGCGTTCGGCTACTACCGGGAGTCCGGCGAGTTCGTCCTGTTCGAGGCGCCGGCGGTGGTGCTGGCGACCGGCGGCGTCGGCCGCTCCTACAAGGTCACCTCGAACTCCTGGGAGTACACGGGCGACGGGCACGCGCTGGCCCTGCGGGCCGGCGCGACGCTGATCAACATGGAGTTCCTCCAGTTCCACCCGACCGGCATGGTCTGGCCGCCCTCGGTGAAGGGCATCCTGGTCACCGAGTCGGTACGCGGCGACGGCGGCGTGCTGAAGAACTCCGACGGCAAGCGGTTCATGTTCGACTACGTCCCCGACGTCTTCCGCAAGCAGTACGCGGAGACCGAGGAGGAGGCGGACCGCTGGTACACCGACCCGGACAACAACCGGCGCCCGCCGGAGCTGCTGCCGCGTGACGAGGTGGCCCGGGCGATCAACAGCGAGGTCAAGGCCGGGCGGGGCACGCCGGCCGGCGGGGTCTACCTGGACATCGCCTCCCGCAAGCCGGCGGAGGAGATCCGCCGCCGTCTGCCGTCGATGTACCACCAGTTCAAGGAGCTGGCCGACGTCGACATCACGAAGGAGCCGATGGAGGTCGGGCCCACCTGTCACTACGTGATGGGTGGCGTCGAGGTCGACCCGGACAGCGGGGCCGCGTTCGGCCACGTGCGGGGGCTCTTCGCCGCGGGCGAGGTGTCCGGCGGCATGCACGGCTCCAACCGGCTCGGCGGCAACTCCCTGTCCGACCTGCTGGTGTTCGGCAAGCGCGCGGGCGGCCACGCCGCCACGTACGCCGACAGCCTCCCCGCGCGCCCGAAGGTCGGCATCGCCGCCGTCGAGGCCGCGGTGGAGACGGCCCTCGCGCCGTTGCAGCGGGACACCGGCGAGAGCCCGTACACCCTCCAGCAGGACCTCCAGGCGGTCATGGGCGACCTGGTCGGCATCATCCGCCGCGAGGGCGAGCTCGAAGACGCGCTGATCAGGCTGGCGGAGCTGCGGGAGCGGGTGGCGAAGGTCAGCGCGAGCGGCGGCCGGCGCTACAACCCGGGCTGGCACCTGGCGCTCGACCTGCGCAACATGCTGGTCGTCTCGGAGTGCACCGCGAAGGCGGCGCTGGAGCGGCGCGAGTCGCGCGGCGGGCACACCCGCGAGGACCACCCGGCGATGGACCCGTCCTGGCGCCGGGTCAACCTCGTCTGCTCCCTGGAGGGCGACACGGTGCGCCTGGAGCGCAAGCCGCTGCCGAAGATGCGCCCGGAGCTGATCGGCCTCTTCGACCGCGCGGAGCTGGCCAAGTACCTCACGGACGAGGAACTCGCCGAGTTCGACGCCCAAGTCGCCCACGTCGAGACCGAGAAGGAGCGCTGACGCAATGGGTAACCAGAACTCCCCGGGGCCGGGCAAGTCGGGCGCCAAGCGCCAGTTCCGCATCTGGCGGGGCGACGAGAACGGCGGCGAGCTCCAGGACTACATGGTCGAGGTGAACGAGGGCGAGGTCGTCCTCGACGTCATCCACCGGCTCCAGGCGACCGACGCCCCCGACCTGGCCTGCCGCTGGAACTGCAAGGCCGGCAAGTGCGGCTCCTGCTCGATGGAGATCAACGGCAAGCCGCGGCTGAGCTGCATGACCCGGATGTCCACCTTCACGGAGGACGAGACGGTCACGGTCACCCCGCTGCGTACCTTCCCGGTGATCCGGGACCTGGTCACCGACGTCTCGTTCAACTACGAGAAGGCCCGGGAGACGCCGGCGTTCGCGCCGCCGGCCGACCTGGCGCCCGGCGAGTACCGGATGCAGCAGGTCGACGTGGAACGCTCGCAGGAGTTCCGCAAGTGCATCGAGTGCTTCCTGTGCCAGAACGTCTGCCACGTCATCCGGGACCACGAGGAGAACAAGCAGGCGTTCTCCGGGCCCCGGTACTTCATCCGGGCGGCCGAGCTGGACATGCACCCGCTGGACGCGAAGAGCGACCGCAAGGAGTACGCGCAGGCCGAGCAGGGTCTCGGATTCTGCAACATCACCAAGTGCTGCACCGAGGTCTGCCCCGAGCACATCAAGATCACGGACAACGGGATCATCCCCATGAAGGAGCGGGTCGTCGACCGCAGGTACGATCCCCTTGTGTGGCTTGGTAGCAAGATCTTCCGGAGGGGTCAGGTGCCGCAGACCATCGTGACCAGCGAACACGTCGGTGGCGCGGTGCGCCAGAGCGCCGCCCACGGGGGCGTGCACTCGCACGCGGGCGGCTCGCACGACCCGCACGCCGAGGTGCAGGCGCAGCAGGGCGTCAACTGGCACCGCGAGGTGCCGAAGCCGACCGCGCCCGCCGTCGACGCGCACGGCAGGCTGCCGCTGACGGAGCTCACGTTCGACCGGGCCGCCGCGCCGTCGCCGTTCGGCGACGACGTGACCTTCCCGCTGCCGCCTGAGCACCTGAACTTCGCCCACCCGGAGCAGGACAAGCACTGAGTGCGCTGACGATGACGGGGGCCGCGGCTTGATGCTGCCGGCCCCCGTCCTCTTTCGGCCCGGGTGTCCGCTTCCGTCAGGCGGACAGGATGGGCCGGAGGGCGGCGACGATCGGCGCGTCGGCGGGGAGCCAGGTGACGCTGTCCAACTCGTCCGCCGCTAGCCAGCGCAGCGCCGAGTGCTCCAGGGCCTGTGGCTGGTCGTCGTGCAGCAGGCGGGCCGCGTAGACCTTGAGCACCGAACGACCGTGGGCCATCCGGACGTTGCGGCCCACCCGGTCGCCGATCTCCACACGGACGGCCAGTTCCTCGGCGCACTCGCGGGCGAGCGCGGCGGTCTCGCTCTCGCCCGGCTCCACCTTGCCGCCGGGGAACTCCCACATGCCCGCCACCTCGGGCGGGGCGGAACGGGCGCAGGCGAGCACCCGGCCGTCCCTGATGATCGCCGCCCCGACGATCACCTTGAGGTCCCGTCGCTCGGCCTGCCCACCGCCATTAGCCCGTTCGGTCCGCACGGGCATCCAGCGTGCCAGATCAATCGGCGGTTTGGGTACCGTGGCTGACCGTCAGGGCAGGAGAACCCGGAAGTGTGGGCGTGGACACACCCAGCATGCGAGGACAGACTAGAAGGCACCGACAAGACACGGGACGGCGACGATTTGGCCACAAGCCGGCAACGGCGCCTGGGAGGTGCGGTGATGCGCGCGCTGTTCAGCAGTCGATCCAAGCACGACTATCTCAGCGACGCCCTCACCCTCCTCACCGGCTGGATCCGGGAGGGTGAGCAGATCCGACGCACCCTCACCATCGACGATTCGCAGCACGCCGCCCTCACCGAACGGGTGAAGGTTGTCGCCGACGCACTGCACCTGCGCCCCGAGATCAGCCGCCGGGCCGACCAGACCCAGATCCGGGTCGGGCACGGCAGCGTGCCGCTGACCGAGGGCGAGGTCCTGCTGGCCGCGCGCATCGAGGACGCGTACCGGGCGGTCACCGAACCCTGATCCCTCCCCGGCCGGCACCGCCCGGGGCACCCCGCCGGGCCCGGGTCACCGGCCGGTCAGGCGTCGTCCCCGGGGTAACAGCGCAGCTCGACGACGTTGCCGTCCGGGTCCCGCACGTAGATCGAGGTGGCGTCGCCGCGCGCGCCGAACCGGCCCACCGGGCCCTCGATCACCGCGAAGGCGCCTGAGGCGATCACCTGCGCCCAGTCCAGCGGCTCCACCACCAGGCAGAAGTGGTCGACGTTGGTCCCGCCCCGGTCGCGGCGCACGAGGTCGATGATGGTGCCCGCGTCGACCCGTACCGAGGGGAACGGGACCTCGCCGGCCCGCCACCGGTCGACCCGTACCGGCGCCAGGCCGAGCTGCCCGCAGTAGAAGTCCAACGCGCGCTCGACGTCGGTCACGTTGAGCACCAGGTGGTCGAAGCCCGTGACCCGCACCGCGCTCATCTCGTCTCCAGCGCGTGCGCCTGGCGCAGCCAGTCGGTGAACAGGGCGGGGTCGACGTCGGCGAGGGTCCGCAGCTTCACGGTGGCCATCTGCCGGGCACCGGGGACGAGCCGCCCCGAGGGGTCGGTGACCTCGGCGCCGCGCCACAGCCCGAAGGTGACGTACGCGGCGTACGCCTTCACCAGGCAGACGGGGCGCCGGCCCGGGCGGTCGCCGAGACCCCAGACGGGGTGCCCGTGCCACATCGCGCCCGTCACGTCCGGCAGGGCCGCCTCGATGATCGGGCAGAGCTTCTCGCCGACCTCCCGCAGCGGGGCGTCGAGGGCGGCCAGGTAGTCGGTGACTGTCGTCGTTTCCATGCCACTCACGATCCGCCGGCGGGCGCGGCCGACCAAGACGCGATCGCACTACCATCGTTGAGCCGGATTCAACGATGGGGCGGGACGTGCTGGAACGACACGAGCTGGAGACCTTCCTGACCCTCGCCGAGGAGCTGCACTTCGGCCGGACGGCGGCGCGCCTGCGGGTGACCACCGGGCGGATCAGCCACGTGGTGAAGAAGCTCGAACGCCGCGTCGGCGCCCCACTGTTCGCCCGTACCAGCCGCGTCGTGCAGCTCACCCCGATCGGCCGTCAGCTCGCCGCCGACCTCGCGCCGCTGGTCGCCGGCATCGACGACGCCGTACGCCGGGCCGTCGAGGCGGGGCGCGGCGTGACCGGACGCCTACGGGTCGCCTTCCTCGGCGAGTGGACCGCGCCGACGCTGCTCAAGGCCGTCGCCCTCTTCTCGCAGCGCCACCCCGAGTGCCAGGTCGAGGTACGGGAGGTGCAGCTCTTCGACTCCCGGCAGAGCCTGCTCGACGGCTCCGTCGACATCCTGATGGCCGCGTACCCCTTCGACGGGATGGCCTGCGGCCCGGCGCTGCTGGAGGAACGGCGGTTGCTCGCGGTGGCCGCCGGGCACCCGCTCGCCCAGGAGGAGTCCGTCAGCCTGGAGACGCTCGGCGACCACCCGGTGGTGCAGTACCCGGCCGTGACCTCGGCGGGGTTCAAGCGCGACCGCACCCCCGAGCACACCCCGTCGGGCCGGCCCGTGCCGAAGGGACCGGCCGGCAACACGTTCTCGGAGATGCTGACGCTGGTCGCCATGGGTCGGGGGGTGCTGCCCGTCGGCGAACACACCCGCCGCTACTACCCGCGCCCCGACGTGACGTACGTGCCGATCCGCGACGCGCCACCGATCCGGCGGGGCCTCATCTGGCGGGAGAGCAACGGCACGGCCCGGGTCCACGAGTTCGTCCGCGCCGCGACCGACGCCAACGCGGCCTGACGGACGCCGGCCGGAATGGCATGATCGACGCCGATGAGGCACGGCGAGTTCCGTCATCCACGGCTGGTCCCGGTCTACGACGCCGAGTGCCCCTGGTCACGTGACGACGAGTGGTTCCTCGCCGTCGTCAGCGAGACACCCGGCGTACGGGTCCTCGACCTGGGCTGCGGCACCGGGCGGCTCGCCCTCGCGCTGGCCGACGCCGGCCACACCGTCACCGGCGTCGACCCGGCCCACGCCTCCCTCGACGCCGCCCGCGCCAAGCCGGGTGCCGAGCGGGTGACGTGGATCGAGGGCACCTCGGCCGTACTGGCGGACGGGTCCTTCGACGTGGCAGTGCTGACCAGCCACGTCGCGCAGTTCCTCGTGGCCGACGACGAGTGGGCGCGTACGCTCGCCGACCTGGCCCGGGCGCTGGTGCCCGGCGGCCGGCTGGTGTTCGACTCGCGCGACCCGGAAGACCGGCGGTGGGAACGCTGGAACCCGGTCGATTCGCGGCGGCGGATCACCCTGCCCGACGGTGGGGTGGTCCAGGCGTGGACACGCGTGCACGCGGTGGCCGGTGGCCGCGTCGACTTCACCCACCACTACCTCTTCGGCGACGGCGAGGAACTGCTCAGCTCGGCCACCCTGCGCTTCCGAACCGAGAAGGAGCTGCGCGGCTCGCTGCGGTCGGCCGGGTTCGCCGTCGAACGGGTCCTCGGCGGCTGGGGCGGGGAGCCCGTGGGCCGGGGCGATGGCGAGTTCCTCGTCCTGGCCCGTCGGGAGTGATCTTCGGTTGGCATGCCCGGCCTACCGTTGAGGGCATGGCGAACGCGACGTACGACCGCAAAGAACAGTTCCAGCAGATCCAGAGCGGCCTGCTCCACGGGGAGCAGATCATCGCCGTCTACGACGCAGTCGGCACCGGCACCGGCTTCATCGGCCTGACCGACCGGCGCGTCATCATCCAGGACCGCTCCTTCGTCGGCAAGCGGTACGCCATCACCAGCATCCCGTACTCGAAGATCACCAGCGTCAGCGTGGTCAGCAACAAGTCGTGGGGCGGCTCGTTCTTCTCGACCGGCGCCATCGCGATCCACGTCGGCACGCACACCTACGAGGTGGAGTTCCGGGGCGCCGACAAGAGCCACCACGTACACAACGTGATCCTGCACCACATCAGCTGAGCGGGGCGGCGAAGCCCACGGGCGGCGGGTAAATCGGTTGCCGGCGCCGTCCGGGGCCGGTTGGGTGGGGTCAGGCCGAGTGAAGGGAGACGACGATGTCCGACGCGTCGAGGTCCGTCCAGGCAGGAACCCCCGACCAACCGGAATCGAGGCTTCGTGTACACCCGCACTTCCGCACCACCCGCGCCGGAGGGCGCTGACCGCGTGCCCCGGGGAGGCCGATGATGTCGGTCTTCGACGATCCCGGTCTCTTCGGCCGGCAGTGGGCCGACACCTACGACGGTCCCGGCAGCCCGGACCCGGCTCCGGCGGTCGACTTCCTCGCCGCCCTGGCCGACGGCGGCCCGGTCCTTGAGCTCGCCATCGGTACCGGCCGGGTCGCGCTGCCGCTCGCCGAGCGAGGTGTCACCGTCGAGGGCGTCGAGGCGTCACCGGAGATGGTGGCGAAGATGCGCCCCAAGCCCGGCGGCGCCGACATCCCGGTCGCCATCGGCGACATGGCCGACGTGCCGGTCACCGGCCCGTACCGGCTGGCGTACCTGGTGTTCAACACCCTGTTCAACCTGGTCAACGCCGAGCGGCAGGCGGACTGCTTCCGCAACGTCGCCCGGGTGCTCGCGCCGGGCGGCGCGTTCGTCATCGAGGCGTTCGTGCCGGACCCGGCCGACTTCGACCGGGACGAGCAGGTCCAGATGCGGGCGGTGACCGAGGACTCTGCCACCATCCGTGTACACCAGTACGACCGGGCGGCACAGACGTTCGTCCGGCAGACCATCACGTTCGACCGGAACGGCGTCCACCTGCGGCCCTTCGCGATGCGCTATCTCTGGCCGGAGCAGGTCGACGAGTTGGCGGAGCGGGCCGGACTCCGGCTCGCCGAGCGCTACGCCGACTGGCACCGGTCGCCCTTCGGGCCGGACAGCGCCTCGCACGTCTCCGTGTACCGCAAGGGGTAGGCACACCGGGACGCAGCGCGGAGGAAGCGGCCGATCCGACGGAACGGCCGCTCCCTTCGCTGGTCGGCGCACCGGGTCAGTGTCCGGGCAGCAGGGTCGCCGCGCGATCCAGGAGGGCTCGCCGGGTGGCGCCGGAGTGTGCCTCGGCGGCCCGTCGGAACAGCTCGGCGGCCCGGTGCCGGTCGCCCTGCCGGGCGGTCAGCTCGGCCTCGGCGGCGACGGCGAGCGGATAGCCGTCCAGCGCCCCGCCGGCCCGGGCGGCGGCCAGCAGCGCCAGCCCCGTCGCCGGCCCGTGCGCGTAGCCGTGCGCGACGGCCCGGTTCAACTCCACCACCGGCGACGGCTGCCGCCGGGCTAGCCGGTCGTACGCCTCGGCGATCGCGATCCAGTCGGTGGCCTCGGCGGAGGCGGCGGTGGCGTGGCACGCGGCGATCCGGGCCTGGAGGGCGTACGGGCCGTCCGCCGTGACCCGGGCGAGGATGGCGACCCCCTCGGCGATCGCGTCGTGGTCCCAGCGGGAGCGGTCCTGCCGGTCGAGGGTGAGCAGGTTGCCGTCGCGGTCGCGCCGGGCGTCGCGCCGCGAGTGCTGGAGGAGGAAGAGCGCCAGCAGCGCCGCCACCTCGGGCTGGGCCGGCATCAGCCGGTCGAGCAGCCGGGCCAGCCGGATCGCCTCGTCGGCGAAGGCGGGCTCGCCGTCGGCGTCGTAGCCCTGGGTGAAGAGCAGGTAGAGCACGGCGAGGACGCCCGGGAGCCGCTCGGCGAGCGCCGGGCCGGTCGGCACCCGGTACGGGATGCCGGCGGCGGCGATCCTCGCCTTGGCCCGGGTGAGCCGCCGGGTCATGGTCGACTCGGTGACCAGGAAGGCCCGCGCGATGTCGGCCGCCGGCACCCCGCAGACCGTACGCAGCGTCAGGGCGACCCGCGCCTCCGGCGACAGGGCCGGGTGGCAGCAGGTGAAGACGAGCCGCAGCCGGTCGTCCACGATCTCCCCCTCCCCCGTCGTCCCCGGGCCGGGCTCCGGTCCGGTCAGCGTCAGCACTGCCAGCTCACGCAGCTTGCGCCGCTCGACCGAGGCCCGCCGGAGCACGTCGATCGCGCGGTTGCGGGCCACCGTCATCAGCCAGCCGCCCGGGTTGGCGGGCACGCCCTCCGCCGGCCACCGGGTCAGCGCGAGCGCCCACGCCTCCTGGGCGCAGTCCTCGGCCAGGGTCCAGTCGCCGGTCACCCGGATCAGGGTGGCGACGATCCGGGCGTACGATCCGGTGCTCGCGGCGGCGACGGCAGCCGCCACCGCGAGCGGGTCGGCGGGGCCGTCAGCCATCCAGGCCGACGACCGGGCGCAGTTCGAGCCGCCCCTGGCGGGCCATCGGGTGGGCGCGCGCCACCTCGATCGCCTCGTCCAGGTCGGCGCACTCCAGCAGGTCGAAGCCCACGATCACCTCCTTGGTCTCGGCGAACGGGCCGTCGGTGACCAGCAGCTCCCCGTTGCGGACGCGTACCGTCGTGGCCGCCGTCGTCTCCGCGAGCGCGTCGCCCGTCAGCCGCCGGCCCCGGGCGTCGTTCTCCTCGACCCACGCCTCGATGTCCGGCCAGTCGGCCCGGTCGGTGTCCGGCTCGCTGTCGGTGCAGACGAACATCAGGTACTTCATGCCGCTCCTCCGTGTCGGATGGTCACCAGGGTGACGAACGGGCGGCCCGGTTCCGGACACCCTGCGGCCGGCGATCTCAGAATTTCGCCGGGCGGCGGGTGCAGGGGCCGTCGTGGTCGGCCCGCAGCAGGCAGCGCCGGCCCTCGGGCAGCAGCGTGTCACAGAAGACCCGGTGCCGCAGGTGCTGCGCGTCCTCGGCGGAGACCGTGGTCTCGCCGGGGTCGGTCTGCGCGAGCACGCTCGCCCACCGCGCCACCACCCGAGCCAGGCGTACGGCGGAGAGCAGGTCCCTCGTGACCACCGGCAGGTGAATGACGAAACGCTCCCGGGCGACTCTCATGAGCAGTGACCTCCGGCGGTAAGGCGAGCATGACGGCGGGCCAGTCACCTAGTGACGGAGCATTTCCACCCGAGCACCAAGCGTTACTGGGACTATAGGCCCAGGGGCTCAGGGGCACAACCAGACCTGCCGACGGGGGAACAAGGCTTATGTGCCATGACCATCGATCCGCGCTCGCACACCCCGGTCTATGTGCAACTCGCCGAGCAGCTTCGGCAGCGCATCGAATCGGGCGAGTTCAGCCCTGGGGCAACCTTGCCGAGTGAGACACGGCTGACACAGGAGTACGGGATCGGCCGTGAAGCCGTGCGCATGGCGATCTCACTGCTGCGATCCGAGGGGCTGATCAGCACGGTAAGGGGCCACGGCAGCCACGTGCGCGAGACACCCGCACGCCGGCCGGTCGAGGTGCCCTCCGGTGGGACGGTGATCGCGCGGATGCCCACGGGTGAGGAGCGGCGGAGTTTGCAGCTCGACGAGGGTGTGCCGGTGCTGGAGGTCCGCCACCCCAAGGGCACCACGGAGGTGCTGGCCGGCGACCAGGTCGAGCTGACGCGCCCCGCCGCCGGCTGACTCACGCGCCGGGCAGCGACCGTCCCGACTACTCCCGCAACCGGGCACGTGCCGCCGCCACCGTCCCGGCCTCGACGCCGGCCCCGGTGAGGTACGACGTCGCTCCGCCGTAGCGGTCCGCCAGATGCGCCAGTGTGTGCAGCATCGCCCCGGGCGAGCAGCCGTCGGTGCACGCGTAGTCCCTGGCGACGACATCGGCGGCGACGCCCGCCACCGTCAGCAGGAGCGCCACCAGCACCCCCGTTCGGTCCCGGCCTTCGTGGCAGTGCACGACGACACCGCCCGGCGGCGCCTCGGCCACGGCCCGGAAGGCCGCGCCGATGCGCGACCGGTTGTGGTCGAGCATGGGGACGTAGGTGTCCGGCGGCGGCTCATAGCCCAGCACGTCGTTGAGCATCGGCACGTGGCGGTGGACCGGCTCGCCCGCGAACGGGCTGGGATCCCGCGCGCACTCCCACGACCAGCGCAGGTCGACGATGCGGCTGACCGGCCCGCGTCGAAGGGACTCGACGGCCGCAGGGGTCAGGAGGTGGTGGCCGTCCGACCGCAGCAGTGCGCCGGCACGGATCCGGCCACCGTCCACCGTGGGCAGGCCGCCGAGGTCACGGGCGTTCCGACAGCCCGACCAGTCGAGTTTCACCCGTCCACCTTCCCGTCCCCGCCGCAGCGGTGCCTCCGCCACCCGGGCGGCGTGGAGATCTTGGTAGATCCCGGCCCCTCCGAGGGCCGTTTCGTACCAAGATCGTCAGCCGATGTCCGCGACGTCCCAGGGGTGGGTGTCCGTCGGGTCGTACGGCGTGTCCGCCAGCTCGACGGCCTGCGCGTGCTCCTGCGCGTGGTAGGCGTGGGCGCAGCGCGGCTGCACGGTCACCAGGTCCCCCGCCCCGATCGTCAGCTCGGTCCGCTCGTCGGAGTCCAGGTCACGGAACACCGCCCGGAGCCGCCCGCTGATCACGTACAGCGTCTCGGTCTTGTGGACGTGGTAGTGGTTGCCGCGCGGCCGGGCGTCCGGCCGGAACTCCAGGTACGCCAGGAAGCGGTAGGTGCCGCCGTTGACGATCTGGGCCAGCTCGCCGGCCGGCGACTCGATCCGACCGCCACCCGCCGGGATCGGCGGTGACGTCAGCGGAAGCCTGCGGAGGCGTACCTTCTGCACCGCCCGATCGTAGGTCCGACCCGGCGACCTGATTGAGCGCGAATCCGCCTGCTGCTCGTTCTTCACGTTCGACCTCTCCCGGTCCGGCCCGGACGCGCTGACGCTGGACGTCCGGGTGCCCGCGGCACACGCCGACGTGCTCGACGGCCTCGCCGACCAGGCGAGGGCAGCGACCACCGGGCGGTGAGCACGCGGCTCCCGCCCGTGGGGCAGGTGGTGCTCCCGCTACCTTCGACCGCATGACGGTCGCCCGTTCCATCCTGCTGTTCCTGCTCGCCGCGCTCGCCGAGATCGGCGGGGCCTGGCTCGTGTGGCAGGGCTGGCGGGAGAACCGGGGGCTGCTGTGGGTGGCGGCGGGCGTCATCGCCCTCGGCTTCTACGGCTTCGTCGCCACCTTCCAGCCCGACCCGAACTTCGGCCGCATCCTGGCCGCGTACGGCGGCGTCTTCGTCGCCGGCTCCCTCGCCTGGGGCATGCTCGTCGACAAGTTCCGCCCCGACCGCTACGACCTGGTCGGCGCGGCCATCTGCCTGGTCGGGGTCGCCATCATCATGTACGCCCCACGCAGCGGCTGAGCCGCGCTCCCGCGACCGGGGTACGGATGACGCTGGCTGCTACCTTCGGCACCCATGGACGACTCGCCCCCGTGGTACCGGCCTGCGCCCGACGTGTTGCTCATGTTCGGCACCAGCATCACCCTGCTCGGGTACCTGACCCCGTGGTTCCGGATCAGCGAGAGGTACCTGTGGTCGTATTCGGGCTGGGCCTACCTGGAAGTCGGAGGCGGCTGGACCTGGTGGGTGGTGGTTCTTCTCCTGACCGCCCTCGGTGCCAGCTTCTGGGCCCGCCGGGCGGCGGGGTTCGCTCTGCTCACCGTTGGCGCGGCGGTGGCCGGGATGTTCCTCGCCAGCGCCGTGGTCGCGGTGAGCCTGGGTTCCCTGCCGGAACGCAGCAACATCAACTGGGTCGGTGAACTGCCCTTCGGGTGGGGGCTGCCCCTGATGGCCATCGGCTTCGGAACCGTCGTCGCCGGAGCCCTGGCCGCCGTCCGCCGCTGACGGTACGTACGCCGTCGTCCCGCCCGCCTCACGTGCGGTCTCACGCGGCCCACTGGTCTCCCGCTCGAACAGGTAGCGTCCGACCATGCGCCTGAGGTTCGGCCGCCCCGACATCGACGCCTACGCCGACCGGTTCGACGTCCCGCTGGCGGCCGAGGGCTTCAGCGTCACGTTCCTCGGCACCGCCAGCCTGCTGTTCGACGCCGGCGACACGGCAGTGCTGACCGACGGGTTCTTCTCCCGGCCGTCCCTGCTCCGGGTCGCCCTGCGCAGGCTCGCGCCCGACGACGCCCGCATCGCCGCCGCGCTCACCCGGCTGGGACTGGACCACGACCATGGCGGACGCAGGCTGGCCGCCGTGGTCCCGGTGCACACCCACTTCGACCACGTCCTGGACTCCGCGACCGTCGCCCTGCGCACCGGTGCGGTGCTCACCGGTGGCCTCTCCGCAGCCTGGGTCGGTCGAGGCGCCGGTCTCAGCGACGACCGCATCCAGGTCGTCACGCCGCGCGAGCCGGTGACCCGGGGCCCCTTCACCCTCACGTTCGTCGAGTCCGCGCACTGCCCACCGGATCGCTACCCCGGCGCCATCACCGCGCCCGTGGTGTCCCCTGCCAGGGCCGCCGCCTACCGGTGCGGTGAGGCATGGTCCGTGTTCGTCGCGCACACGAGCGGCCGGACGGCTCTGGTCCAGGGCAGCGCCGGCTACCGACCCTCGGCGCTGGACGGGTACCGGGCCGACGTGGTCTACCTGGGCGTCGGCCAGCTCGGCGCGCAGGACGAGGAGTACGTCCGTGCCTACTGGGCCCAGACCGTACGGGCTGTCGGGGCGCGGCGAGTGGTCCTCGTCCACTGGGACGACTTCTTCCGCCCGCTCGACCAGCCGCTGCGCGCCCTGCCGTACGCGGGCGACGACCTCGACCGCACCATGCGGGTCCTCGTCCGGCTGGCCGAGCACGACCGGATCGCGCTGCACCTGCCGACCGTGTGGCGCCGGGAGGATCCCTGGGCGGGACTCGGCTGACACCACAGGGGCCGGCCAGCATCCGGGGCTGCTGGCAGCTGACGGAATCCGCGTCAGTACGGCTGGCCGCACACCTTCCAGGCGCCGTCCTCCTTCACCAGCATGAACATGTGCTGGTCGGTGAAGCCGCTGTCCAGCGTCAGCGCCATGCGCACCGTCGCCGACGTGCGGCCGTTGACGCTCTGCACGTTCACGCCGTTCACCTTGTGACCGCGGATCTTCGGCTCCTTGGCGACACCCTGGGCGAACGCCTCCCTCGTGTACCCGGCGCGCGTGTCGCCGCACAACAGCTCGTACGCCGCGTCCGGGTCGCCCGCCTCCAGGTGGCTCACGAACGACTCGGCGGCCTGCCGCGCCGGATCCGTCGCACCCTTGACCCCCTTGTACAGGAAGAAGCCGCCGATGCCGGCGCCACCGCAGCACAGCACGAGGACCACGCCGACGACGATCAACACGGTGCGCAGCGTGCGCCGCTTCGGCGGCTGGGGCGGCTGGGGCGGCTGGGGCAGCTGGTACGGGTGGGTCATAGGTAGTGACAGTAGGGGCTACGAAAAGTCCTCGGGTACACCCTTACGGCGCTCCGATTGTGCCGAACAGGACATCCTCACCCCAGAAGACGCCACCTGCTTCTCGGAACGTCGCTGCCTCCGGGCGCCCCGGACGCCGATCCCCGTAACCACACCACCGATCGCGCACAGGCTCGGGGCGGAGAAAGGCCAACGCGCTTCGGGCACGTACGCCATGGTCATGGCGATTCCGGTGACGGCCATCACTGCACCGCCCACCATCAAGAGCAGATACACGAACCGTCGGCTCTGCATTGGATCAGTAAAGCAAGCATGGCAAGGCAGCCCTCGCGTCTGTTTCCTAACCGATAGTCACTCAGCCATTGCTGGGGCTGGAAATCCCTCGTTCCGCGAAGGACGCCGCGACGTCATTGAAGACCCTGACGGCAAGCTCCGGCTGCGCGAGGGCATCGGGCAACGGCAGCTCCAGCTGGGGGTCGTACCCGGGTAGGCCCGTGACCGCCTGGACGGCTTCGCCGAGTTGATACATCGCCGTGACGACCGCCCGAGCATCTCCGCCTCGGCACCAGAAGGGAACCGTGATCCCAGCCTCTGCTGCGTGGTAGCTGACCTGGATGCCAGTCGTCTCATGCGTCAGTTCGTAGTTGTGAGCCCCCTCGAAGACGAAAACCTCACCGAGCACCTGCCGCGCCGCCGCCACCAGTCGCGCCCAAGCCTCGTCGCTGGGGCGCTCGTCGCTGCCGGCCTCCTCTGCCGCGTCCAACGCGTCATCCCAGGACTGGTCGTCGCCTCGGGGCACGAAGATCAGGTCATAGCTCATGGCGAGGGACCGTACATCCGTCCGGCCTCGCCAGGGAGGGTCCCCGCCGTCGGCCACGGGATCAGCCTGCCGTCAGGTCCGCCCTTGGATCACTCCGACGCCTCCCGAGCCGGAGCGGAACCGGGGCTGTGTCCGGGATGTGCCCCGGGCGCGAACTCCTGATCTGCGGAAGCGTCCGCGCTCAGACGTTGAAGCGGAACTCCACGACGTCGCCGTCCTGCATGACGTACTCCTTGCCCTCGATCCGGACCTTGCCGGCGGCCTTTGCCGCCGCCATCGATCCGGCCGCGACCAGGTCGTCGAAGGAGACCACCTCGGCCTTGATGAAGCCGCGCTGGAAGTCGGAGTGGATGACCCCCGCGGCCTCCGGCGCGGTCGCGCCGACCGGGATGGTCCAGGCCCGCGCCTCCTTGGGGCCGGCGGTGAGGTACGTCTGGAGCCCGAGCGTGCGGAAGCCGACCCGGACGAGCTGGTCCAGGCCCGGCTCGGGCTGGCCGATCGACTCCAGCAGCTCGCGGGCCTCCTCCTCGGGCAGGTCCACCAGCTCGGACTCGATCTTGGCGTCCATGAAGACCGCGTCGGCCGGGGCGACCAGGGCGCGCAGCTCGTCGAGGAACTCGGCGTTGCCCAGCTCGGCCTCGTCGACGTTGAAGACGTACAGGAAGGGCTTGGTGGTGAGCAGGTGCAGCTCGCGCAGGTGCTCCAGCTCGATGCCCGCGTCCTTGGCGCCCGCGTAGAGGGTGACGCCGGTGTCCAGCAGTTCGACGGCCTGCTTGGCGGCGGTGACGGCGGCGGCCCGATCCTTGCGGAGCTTGGCCTCCTTCTCCAGCCGGGGCAGCGCCTTCTCCAGGGTCTGCAGGTCGGCGAGGATCAGCTCGGTGTTGATCGTCTCGATGTCGTCGGCCGGCGAGACCTTGCCGTCGACGTGCACCACGTTCGGGTCCGAGAAGGCCCGGACGACCTGGCAGATCGCCGAGGCGTCGCGGATGTTCGCCAGGAAGGCGTTGCCCCGGCCCTGCCCCTTGGACGCGCCGCGCACCAGGCCGGCGATGTCGACGAACGACACGGGGGCCGGCAGCACCTTCTGCGAGCTGAAGATCTCGGCGAGCTTGTGCAGCCGCTCGTCCGGCAGCCCGACCACGCCGACGTTGGGCTCGATGGTGGCGAACGGATAGTTCGCCGCGAGCACGTCGTTCTTGGTCAGCGCGTTGAACAGGGTGCTCTTGCCGACGTTGGGCAGGCCGACGATGCCGATGGTGAGACTCACGACGAGCCAGCTTACGCCCTTGCCCCACAGCCCCGACGAGCCAGGCCGGTGCCGGACCACGCCCGACCGATCCTGGTACGGGAGCGCCCCTCGAAGGGCAGTCTCGTACCAGGATCGGCCCGAAGGGCGCGGGGAGCGGGGCCGGTGCGGCGGGTCAGCAGGGGAGCAGGCGTGGTGGGATCGGGGTCTCCCGGGCGGTGCCGTCCTCGGCGCGACTGACCTCGTACGCCGAGACCCCCTCGCGGTCCGCGACCGCCTCGACCAGCCGGGTGCCCCGGTAGAGCAGGCCGGTGCCGTCGTCGGTGCAGTGGGCGGTCGGCAGCGTGCCGTCGGCGACCAGCCGGTGCATCAGCGGCCGGCGCTGCTCCTCGCTGTCGTAGTGCACGCCGTTGCCGTAGGGCAGCCAGCCCAAGCCGTCGGTGAAGCCGCGCAGGGTGGTGCCGAAGCTGTCGGTGGCCCCGCCGGCGTGCCAGCAGATCGAGCCGGCGGAGACGCCGCCGAGCACCACGCCGGCCTCCCAGCACTCGCGCAGGATCTCGCCGAGGCCGTGCACCCGCCAGACCGCGCAGAGGTTGGCGACGCTCCCGCCCCCCACCCAGACCACGTCCTGGGCGAGCAGGTGGGCGCGGAGGTCGTCGACGTTGGGCATCGGGAACAGCGCCAGGTGCGTCATGCGGAACCGGCTGCCGGCGAACGCCTCGTAGACCCGCGCGAGCGTGGTCGGCTGGTCCCCCTCGGCCTGGTTGAGGAAGCAGATCCTCGGCTCCGGCCCGGCCCCGGCCAGCTCGGCGGCGAGGTCGAAGACGGGGTTGACCCGCCGGGTGCCGCCCTCGTGGCGCGGCGCGTAGATGCCCATGCTGGTGGCGAGGATGGTCGGTTCGCTGGCGGGCACGGTCGTCCTTTCCGTCAGGGTCTGCGCTGCCCATCCTGCCCGAGGCCCCTTCCCCCCGCCGCCGGACGGGCCGGGCGCGGTCAGCCGGCGTCGACCAGGGCGCGGCGGGCATCTGCCGGATGGTCAGTCGCGGGGGCCGGCCTGACGGGGCACCACCGCCTCGATCCGCAGGGTGCCGGGGGCCAACTCCCCGGCGGCGGCCAGCGGCAGGGCGAAACGGGCCTCGGCGGCGGGGCCCGCCGCGTAGGACTCGCGGAGCATCCAGCGCACCTCGTCGGCCGTCCAGCCCAGCCCGGCGCGACCGGCGACCTCCCGGACCAGGCGCAGCGCCACCCTCGTGTCGTCGTCGTAGAACCGCATGCACCAGTGGTGCACCCACATGCCCAGCGCGCGCAGGCCGTCGGCGTCGAGCGAACGCACGAGGCGACCGCAGGCGGTGTCGCCGAACGCCCGCCCCGGATCGCCGGCCCGGTCCCGCTCGATCGCGCCGACGGCGGCCGGAGCGACCGCGCGCATCCGCTCGTAGAAGCGCTGCACCACCACGTCGTCCAGCGGCGGGTGCCCGTCCCGTGCCGACGCCGCCTCCCGACCCGCCACGCTCGCCATCGCCGCACCCCTTCTTGAGTTGGTGGCCGGACGGTACCGACCACAACCGACACTTTCGGGGCCGGCGTCCCGTTCGCTCGCGCACGGCCACGTCCGATTCCCGCGAGCCAGGGGCACCGGGCAGGAGCATCATCGGTGGCGTGGAGTTGGACTTCGAGCGGTGCTACCGGGCGGTCGACAGCCGCGACCAGCGGTTCGACGGCTGGTTCTACACCGGCGTGACGTCGACCGGGATCTACTGCCGGCCGTCCTGCCCGGCGACGACGCCGAAGCGGCAGAACGTCCGGTTCTTCCCCTCGGCCGCCGCCGCCCAGACGGCGGGCCTGCGCGCCTGCCGGCGCTGCCGCCCGGACGCCGCCCCGGGCTCCCCCCAGTGGGACGTACGGGCCGACGTGGTGGGCCGGGCCATGCGGCTGATCGCCGACGGGGTGGTCGACCGCGACGGCATCCCGGGGCTGGCCGCCCGACTCGGCTACACCGAGCGGCACCTGCACCGGATGCTGCGGGCCGAGATGGGCGCCGGCCCCCTGGCCCTGGCCCGGGCGCAACGCGCGCAGACCGCCCGCACCCTCATCGAGACCACGGGGCTGGGCATGGCCGAGGTGGCGTTCGCCGCCGGGTTCGGCAGCGTACGGCAGTTCAACGACACGGTCCGGGAGGTGTTCGGGGCGGCCCCGTCCGAGCTGCGCACCGCCGGCCGGCCGCGTACGCCCGGCGGGGCGGGCACGATCACGCTGCGGCTCGCGTACCGCCCGCCGTTGCACGCGCAGGCGCTGCTGGACTTCCTGGCGTTGCGCGCGCTGCCCGGCGTCGAGGAGGTGCGCGACGGGACGTACCGGCGGGGCCTGCGGCTGCCGCACGGCCCGGGCGAGGCGGCCCTGACGCCGGCGGACGGGCACGTGACGGCGACGCTGCGGCTGACCGACATGCGCGACCTCGCCCCGGCCGTGGCCCGCTGCCGCCGCCTGCTCGACCTCGACGCCGACCCGACCGCCGTCGACGGCACCCTCGCCGCCGACCCGGGGCTGGCCGGGGCGGTCGCCGCCGAGCCGGGCATCCGCCTCCCCCGCTCGGTCGACGGCTTCGAGATGGCCGTACGCGCGGTCGTCGGCCAGCAGGTCTCCGTCCGGTCGGCCCGCACCACCCTCACCCGCCTGCTGACCCACCTGCGCCCACCCGCGCCCGAGGGCCCCGACGGGCCGGAGCCGTGGCTCGCCGGCTTCCCCGCCGCCGAGGAGGTGCTCGGGGTGCCGGACGAGGTGTTCGGGATGCCGGCCGGGCGGCGGGAGACGATCCGGGGGCTGGCCCGCGCCGTCGCCGACGGGTCCCTGGACCTGGCGCCGGGCGGGGACCGCGAGGAGACCGTACGGCGGCTGCTGGCGCTGCCCGGCATCGGACCCTGGACGGCGGGCTACGTCGCGATGCGCGCCCTCGGCGACCCGGACGTCCTGCTCCCCACCGATCTCGCCGTACGCCGGGGCGCAGCCGCCCTCGGCCTGCCCGACGACCACCGGACCCTCGACACGTACGCCGACCGCTGGCGCCCCTGGCGCTCGTACGCGGTGATCCGACTCTGGAGAGCAGCATGAGCATGAACGACAGCACCGTCATCGACACCCCCGCCGGCCCGCTCAGCATCGTCGCCGGCCCGGCCGGCGCGGTCCGGGCGGCGGGCTTCACCGGCGATCCCGAAAGCCTGCTCCCCCTGGTGCACCCGACCATGCGGGCACCGCTGCGGCACCGGGCCGACCTCGGCCCCGTCAGCGCCGCCGTGGCGTCCTACCTCGACGGTGACCTGGCGGCGATCGACGCCGTGCCGGTCGAGCAGCACACGGGGGGCGCGTTCATGGCGCACGCCTGGCAGGTGCTGCGCGAGGTGAAACCGGGCGAGCCCGTGACCTACACCGGTTTCGCCGGGCTGGCCGGCCGCCCCGCCGCCGTACGCGCCGCCGCCGCGGCCTGCGCCCGCAACGCCGCCGCCCTGTTCGTGCCCTGCCACCGCGTGCTGCGTACCGACGGGACGCTCGGCGGCTACCGCTGGGGGCTGGACGTGAAGAGGTGGCTGCTCGGGCACGAGCGACGCTGACGGGAAGCCGACGGCCGTGTGCTCGCCAGCGGCGTGGGCCCGACGAGGCAGCAGGGAACTACGGCTGGCGCGCGCCGGGCGGCGTCGCCGGACACGTTAAGCCGTGGTCCGGCCGCCGGCCGCTGCCTACGATCGACCGATGACAGACACGGAGAGGACGGCCCGCGCCGGCGTCCCCGACCGTCCGAGCCTGGACGGCATCGAGGAGACGTGGGCGCGCCGCTGGCAGGAGGAGGGCACGTACGCGTTCGACCGCTCGAAGGAGCGCCCGGACGTGTACGCGATCGACACCCCGCCGCCGACCGTATCCGGCGAGCTGCACATGGGACACGTCTTCTCGTACACGCACACCGACGTGGTGGCCCGGTTCCAGCGGATGCGCGGACGCACGGTCTTCTACCCGATGGGCTGGGACGACAACGGCCTGCCCACCGAGCGCCGGGTGCAGAACGTCCACGGCGTGCGCTGCGATCCGGCGCTGCCGTACGACCCGGACTGGCGGGCCCCCGAGGCACCGGTGGACGAGGCGGCCCGCCGGGACCCGACCCCGATCTCCCGGCGGAACTTCATCGAGCTGTGCGAGCGGCTGACCGTCGCCGACGAGCAGGTCTTCGAGGCGCTCTGGCGGCGGCTGGGGCTCTCCGTGGACTGGTCGTTGACGTACACCACGATCGGCCGCCTGGCCCGGGCCACGTCACAGCGGGCGTTCCTGCGGAACCTGGCCCGGGGCGAGGCGTACCAGGCGGAGGCGCCGACGCTCTGGGACGTCGGCTTCGCCACCGCCGTCGCGCAGGCGGAACTGGAGGACCGGGAGCGGCCCGGGGCGTACCACCGGCTGCGCTTCGCCGGGCCGGACGGGCGCGAGGTGCTCATCGACACCACCCGTCCGGAGCTGCTGCCGGCCTGCGTGGCGCTGGTCTGCCACCCCGACGACGAGCGGTACGCCGACCTGGTCGGCGGCACCGTGCGTACGCCGGTCTTCGGGGTCGAGGTGCCGGTGCGGGCGCACCCGCTGGCGGACCCGGCCAAGGGCACGGGCGCGGCGATGGTCTGCACCTTCGGCGACCTGACCGACGTGACCTGGTGGCGGGAGCTGCGCCTGGACACCCGGGTGGTGATCGGCCGGGAGGGCCGGCTGCTGCCGGAGGCGCCGGCCGGGGTGCCTTCGGGTCCCTACGCGGCGCTGGCCGGGCAGACCGTCAACGGCGCCCGGCGGACCATCGTCGAGCTGCTGGCCGACGCCGGCGACCTGGTCGGCGAGCCGCGACCGATCACCCACCCCGTGAAGTTCTACGAGCGCGGCGACCGGCCGTTGGAGATCGTCTCGACCCGGCAGTGGTACCTGCGCAACGGCGGGCGCGACGAGGGGCTGCGCGCCGAACTGCTGGCCCGGGGCGGGGAACTGCGCTGGGTGCCGGAACACATGCGGCACCGCTACGAGCACTGGGTGGGCGGCCTGACCGGTGACTGGCTGGTCAGCCGGCAACGCTTCTTCGGCGTGCCGGTGCCGGTGTGGTACCGGCTCGACGACGCTGGCGAGCCGGACTGGTCCCAGCCTCTCACGCCGGAGGAGTCCGCGCTGCCGGTCGACCCGTCCAGCGACGCCCCGCCCGGGTTCGAGGAGTCCCTACGCGGGCTGCCGGGCGGCTTCGTCGGCGACCCGGACGTGCTCGACACCTGGGCCACCTCGTCGCTGACCCCGCAGATCGCCGGCGGGTGGGAGACCGATCCGGACCTGTTCGCCCGCGTCTTCCCGATGGACCTGCGCCCGCAGGGGCAGGAGATCATCCGCACCTGGCTGTTCTCCACCGTGGTCCGCGCCCACCTGGAGCACGGGGTGCTGCCCTGGCGGGACACGGTGCTCTCCGGCTGGATCCTCGACCCGGACCGGAAGAAGATGTCCAAGTCCAAGGGGAACGTGGTCACCCCGATGGCGCTGCTGGAGCAGCACGGCTCCGACGCGGTCCGCTACTGGGCGGCCAACGGCAGGCCGGGCATGGACCTCGCCTTCGACCCGGCCCAGATCAAGGTCGGCCGGCGGTTGGCCACCAAGCTGCTGAACGCCTCGAAGTTCGCCCTCGGGCTGGGCGCCGCCGACGCGTTGCGCTCCCCGGCGGCCGAGCCGCTGGACCGCGCCATGCTCGCCGAACTCTCCGGCGTGGTCGCCGCCGCGACGTCGGCGCTGGAGGCGTACGACCACACGGCCGCGTTGCAGGTCGCCGAGAGCTTCTTCTGGCGGTTCTGCGACGACTACATCGAGTTGGTGAAGGAGCGCGCCTACGGCTCCGGGCCGGGGGCGGACTCCGCCCGGGCGGCGCTGGCCACCGCGCTCTCGGTGCAGCTGCGGCTCTTCGCCCCGGTGCTGCCGTACGCGACCGAGGAGGTGTGGTCGTGGTGGCGCTACGGGTCGGTGCACCGCTCGACCTGGCCCACCACGTACGAGGTGGACCGGGCGATCCAGGGTGCCGGCGAACCGGAGCTGCTGCGGCTGGCCGCCGACGCGCTCAGCCAGGTGCGTCGCGCCAAGTCGGAGCGGAAACTGTCGATGAAGGCGGAGGTGCCGCTGGCCGAGGCGCTCGGCCCGGCGGCGCTGCTCGACCAGCTGACCGTGATCGCCGACGACCTCCGGGCCGCCGGCCGCATCGCCAAGCTGGACCTGCTCCCCGACCGCACCCCGGAACTCGTGATCGCCTGCGCGTTCTGACCCCCGCCCGCCCCGTCGCGCCCCACCCGGCGCGGCGGGACGGGGCTGGCGCGGCGGGGCGGGGCTGGCGCGGCACCGGGCTGGCGAGCCCATCCGGCGCGGTGAGGTCTACCAGCCGCGCAAAAGGCGCAGCCCGAGCAGGAAGGCGACGACGGCCGGGCCGACCAGCAGGGTGATCGCCTGGAGGCGGTACGGCATCCGGTGCCGGGTCAGCTCCACCGCGTTGCCCAGCACGATCACCCCGGCCAGCATCAGGAACGCCCCCCACATCCCGGCGGCCCCCACCCCGACCAGGCCGACGCGGATCAGTTGCAGCGTCCCGCCGAGCAGCAGGGCGCCGGCCAGCGCCAGCAGGGAGACCGTCCGGTGCAGCCCCCGGGCCAGCGGGTGGAACAGCCGCCAGTGGTAGGTGCCGGCGACCGCCAGGCAGGGCAGGATCACCATCAGGGGCCAGCCCCGCCCGAACACGCCGAACATCAGCAGCGCCCCGACCGCGAAGACCAGCGCGCCGAGGCAGGCGACCACGTAGCCGGCGAAGGCCCGCCCGCCGCCCCGGGCCAGCAGCGGCCCGCCGGTGGCGGCGATCAGCGCGCCGGGGATCAGCACGAACCCTGCCCACCAGTGGAAGTGCCCGGTGGCCTGCGCGGCCGTGGTGGTCGCCGCCGCCGCCAGTCCGGCCACCGCCAGGCTGACCATCCAGTGCCGGCCGGCATCCGGGTACGACTCCCGAGTCATGACCAGCCCCGTCTCCGCGCTCACCCCGTCAGCCTCGCCCAGCCGCCCGACCCGGTCCATCCGGACAGCCCTACCATCGCGGGTCGGGCCGCCCGGACGACCGTCACGTCGCGCCGCGGATCTCGGCGGGCGGCGGGGCGCCCGGACCGGCGGAGATCAGCTCGTCTCGCCGGCCACGCTGAACGAGCGCAGCCGGTCGATCGCCAGCACGGTGAAGCCCACGCTGATCAACGCGGCCATCACCGCCGCCACCGGCACCGAGACGCCGGCCTCCAGCAACCTGGTGGGGGCCATCTTGTCGGCGAGGCTGATCACGTACTGCTGGATGGAGAGCACCTTCGTGCCGCTGACGACGTTGCCGAGCAGGCCCTCCCAGATCAGCACGTAGACCAGGCCGAGCAGCACCGGCCGCCGGGTGATCATGCTGAGCGCCACGAACAGCGCCGAGTACGCCAGCGCACCGACCGCCGACGCGGCGGCGAGCGCCAACCCGAGCCGTACGGAGTCGGCCAGCACGCCCGCCACGTAGAGCGGCAGGGCCACGGTGACCGCGGTGACGCCGGTGGCCACCGCCAGCTTGGGCAGCACGATCTGCCAGCGCGGCAGCGGCTTGGTCAGGATGTGCACGACCGTGCCGTCGTCGATCTCGGCCCCGAGCACGCCGGTGCCGACGATCAGGGCGACCACCGGGAGCACCACGGCCAGGCCGAGGCCGACCAGCACCGGCGGGCCCCACTGGCCCGGGTCCACCCCGAGCGAGCGGGAGAGCACGGCGAGCAGCACCAGCACCACCGGGAGGGGCAGCAGCAGGAGGAACCGGCGACGCCCGAACAGCCCCCGCACGGTGATCCAGGAAACGGTAGACATGGGTTCAGGCCTCCACGAGGTAGGAGAAGACGCTCTCCAGGGATTCGTCCTCGGGCACCAACTGCCGCACCCGGATGCCCTTGGCCAGGGCGATCTTCGGCAGGACGCGGGTGAACGCGCCGTAGTCGCCGGCCCGCACGGTCAACCCGGCGCGGCCCAGCTCGACCCCCGTCACCGACGCCTCGGCCATCAGCGCCACGGCGAGCGCCCGGTCGTCGGTGGAGTGCACGGCGAAGACGTGCGGCCGGTTGGTCATCAGCCGGCGGATGGTACGGAAGTCGCCGGAGGCGGCCAGCCGGCCGGCGACCATCACCTGGACGGTGCCGGAGACCTGCTCGACCTCCTCCAGGATGTGCGAGCTGAACAGGATGGTGCGGCCGGCGTCGCCGAGGCGGTGCAGCAGCTCCATCATGTGCAGCCGCTGGCGCGGGTCCATCCCGTTGAACGGCTCGTCGAGCAGCAGCACCTGCGGCTCGTGCACCAGCGCCGCGGCCACCCGGGCGCGCTGCCGCATGCCCTTGGAGTACGTGCCGATCCGGCGGTCCTGCGCGCCCTCCATCTCCACCAGGGCGATCGCCCGGCGGGCCGCCTCCGCCGGGTCCGGCAGCCGGTGCAGCTTCGCGCTGGCCAGCACGAACTCGTACGCGGTGAGGAACGTGTGCACCGCCTCCCGCTCGCTGACCAGGCCGAGCCGACGGTAGACCTCGGGATTGCGCCAGGTGGGCCGGCCGTCCAGGCTGACCGCCCCGCGCGACGGGGCGAGGAAGCCCGCCATCATGTGCAGCAGCGTGGTCTTGCCGGCGCCGTTCGGGCCGAGCAGGCCGGTGACGCCGGGGCCGAGGCTCATGCTGACGTCGTTGACGGCCACCACGTTGCCGTACCAGCGGGAGACGCCGGCGAGGGCGAGGGTGCTGGCGGCGGCGGTCGGCGTCCCCGCCGCCTGGTCGACGCTGATCGTGGTCATCGGGCGGCCACCTTCCGGTATCGCAGCATCAGCAGGGCGACGCAGCCGGCCACGAGCAGCACGGCGGCGACCGCGTAGACCGGGCCGAAGTCGCCGATCGGCACTCCGCCCTCCCCCTCGAACAGCAGCAGGTCGCCGAGCGCCCAGGTGCCCACCCCGCCCACGATCGTCGAGGGCGAGGCCAGGAAGGCCAGTTCGTTGACCGTCTGGGAGGGCATGATCGACAGGGTGCCGACGATCGGGGTGGTCATCAGGAACACGGCCACGATCCCGCCGGCCGCGAACGCCCGCTTGCCGGTCAGGGAGGCGACCAGCAGCCCGACCGAGGCGAAGACCGCCGCCCAGAGCCCGGCGTAGAGCAGGCTGGGCAACAGGTCGAGCAGCTCGTTCCAGACGCCGCGCATGCCGTCGCCGGTGGTGAAGGCGGCACCCAGGAACATCACCAGCTGCGGCCCGCCGAGCAGCAACCAGAGCGCGGTCGCCAGCGCCAGCAGCTTGGCCAGCGGGTAGTCCGAACGCGGCAGCGGCCGGGAGAAGTAGAGCGGCAGCACGCCGCTGCGCAGGTCCCGCGAGACCAGCTCGGGAGCCACCACCGCGACGAAGAAGATGACCAGCCAGCTCATGTTGTCGGCGAACTGGGCGTACGTCATCACCGCCTCGCCGATCTGGCTACGCACCGCCGTGAGCCCGGCGGCCACCACGGTGACGATGGCGACCACCAGCCAGGGGAAGATCTTGGCCTTGGCGCTGCGGCCCAGCCCGAACGCCGTCCGCACGCCGTGCAGGTAGAGGGCGCCGAAGACGGCCCGGCGGCCCAGCCGGGGGCCGGTGTAGCGCTGGTAGCCGATGTCGTGGATGACGCCGGTCGGCTCAGGCATGGCTGGGCTCCCTCGTGGCGAAGAGTTCGGCCACCCGGTGCCGGCGCTGGTCCAGCCGGTGCAGCGGCAGGTCCAGCTCGGCGACCGCGCCGAGGATCAGGTCGTAGGTGGCGTCGTCGGCGAGCTCGACCAGCAGCAGGCGGCCGTCCCGGCGGACCGGCAGGTCGAGCGCCGCCAGCCGGGCGGCCAGTTCCTCCGTGCCCTCGCTGACCTCCACGGCGAGCACGTCGGTGGCCGAGGTCATGGCGGAGATGTGGTCGGCGCGCAGCAGCCGCCCGCCGTCGATGGCGACCAGGGTGTCGCAGATCCGCTCGACCTCGCCGAGCAGGTGCGAGCAGACCAGCACGGAGATGCCGAACTCGGTGCCGATGCGGTGCACCAGCGCCAGCATGGCGTCGCGGCCGGCCGGGTCGAGGCCGTTGGTCGGCTCGTCGAGGAGCAGCAGGTCGGGGTCGTGCACGAGGGCCTGGGCGAGCTTGACCCGCTGCTTCATGCCGGTGGAGTAGCCACCGACCGGGCGGTAGCGCTCCTCGTAGAGCCCGACGTGCCGCAGCGCCTCGGAGGCCCGCTCCCGGGCGACCGTACGCGGCAGCCCGCTGATCCGGCCGAGGTGGGTGACCAGCTCGGCGGCGGAGAGGTCCGGCGGCAGGGCGTCGTGCTCGGGCATGTAGCCCACCCGGGCGCGGACCTGGGCGGAGTCGGTGGTCGGGTCGAGGCCGAGCACCCGGACCCGGCCACTGGTCGGGGCGAGGAGGCCGAGCAGGATCTTGATCAGGGTGGACTTGCCGGCGCCGTTCGCGCCCACCAACCCCACGATCCCCGGCTCGACCGCGACGGTCAGGTCGGCCAGCGCGGTGACCCCACCCCCGTACGTCTTGGTCAGCGACTCGGTCGCGATGAGTGTCACGTCGTACAGCGTAGGAGGCGACGCCCGCTGTGGGCAGCGGCTCGCCCCCGGGCACTCCCCTGATCCTGGCGGCCCGCGTCCCCTAGGGTCCCTGCAGGTGGCGGGCCGCCGGCACTGTCGGCACGCAGCGACCTCAGCCAGGCCGGACGGGGCAGACAGGACGCGGCCGGGCCGACACACTGGACGCGTGACCCGACTGTTGCGCGCGCCGCTGACGTGGGTGGTGGTCGCCGTCCTCGCCGCGGGGTCGGCGTTCGGCCTCTACTGGTTCCAGCCCTGGAGGCTGGTCACCGACGCCGAGGTCGACGAGGCGCTCTCCAGCGTGGCGGCCACGCCGGCGCCGACGGGTTCCGCCACGGGTGCCGCGCCCGCCCCCGCCGGACCGGTCCTCGTCGGGCAGGGCGACTTCGTGACCCACGAGCACGACACGTCGGGCAGCGCGCGGATCGTCCGCACCCCCGACGGGCGGCATCGGCTGGAACTCGTCGGCCTGGCCACCTCCAACGGCCCTGACCTGCGGGTCTGGCTCACCGACCAGCCGGTGCGCAGCGGCACCGCCGGGTGGCGGGTCTTCGACGACGGCCGGTGGGTCGAGCTGGGCCGGCTCAAGGGCAACCGGGGCGACCAGGGTTACGACATCCCGGCCGACGTCGACCTGACGGGCCTGACCAGCGTCTCCATCTGGTGCAAGCGGTTCGCCGTCTCCTTCGGGGCCGCGCCCCTGACCCCGCCCCGCTGACCCACCGGCCGCCACCCCCTACCGTGGCGCCCGGGTGGAGTGGCGCTCTCGACCGATCGCAGGCCGGCTGAGAAACTGTGTGCCGACCAGCGTCGTTTGGGGGATGGATGAGCAACAGCTGGGTGCTGCCCGACGAGGTGCTCCGGGATGCGCCGGCGTACACGCCGCGCCCCGGCGAGCTGGCCGACCTGGAGCTGCTGCTGATCGGGGCGTACGCCCCGCTGGTCGGCTTCATGACCCGCGCCGACCTGGTCTCGGTGAGCCGCCGGGGCCGGCTCGCCGACGGCTCGCCGTGGCCGGTGCCGGTGACCCTCCAGGTGCCGACGGCGCTGGCCCAGGGCCTCGACCCGCGCGACGAGGCACGCCGCACCCTGGTGCTCACCGACGGCGAGGGCGCGCCGGTCGCGGCGTTGGAGGTCGCCGACGCGTGGCCGGTCCGCGACGGGGTGGCCGGCGTCGGGGGCACCGTCCGCCGGCTCGGCGACGGTGGCCACGGCCCGTTCCAGCGGCTGCGCCGCACCCCGGAGGAGGTACGCCCGCTGCTGCCGTCGGGGCGGGTGCTCGGGGTGATCGCCGACCGCCCGCTGCACCGGCCGCAGCTCGCCCAGATCGCGCACGCCGTCCGCACGCTCGGCGCCCACCTGCTGGTGATGATCCCGGTCGGGGAGGACGCCCTCGGCGGGTTGCCCCCGGAGTCGCTCGTCCGCAGCATCTTCGCGGCCCGCGACCGGATGCCGCCGGCCACGCTGGTCGCCGTACCGCTGTCGCGCCGGCGCGACGAGATCAGCGACGCTCTGCTGCGGGCCCGGGTGTCGGCGGCGTACGGCGTCACGCACCTGCTCTCCACCGGCGAGATGCTCTCCGGCGCCGGCCTGCGGGTGCTGGTGCCGCGCGAGCTGGCCTACGACAACCGCGACGGGCAGTGGCGCTGGCGGGAGGACATCCCGCCGCGCAACCGGCGCCTGGCGCTGACCCAGCCGGAGATCGACGACCTGCTGGACCGGGGTTTCCCGTTGCCCGAGTGGCACACCCCGCCGGCGGTGGCGAAGGAGCTGGCGCGGGCCCGGCCACCCCGGCGGCACCGGGGCCTGGTGATCTTCCTGACCGGGCTCTCCGGTTCGGGCAAGTCCACGATCGCCCGGGGCCTGGCCGACGTGCTGCGCGAGCAGGGCGACCGGAGCGTCACGCTGCTCGACGGGGACGTGGTCCGCCGCGAACTCTCCGCCGGGCTGGGCTTCAGCAAGGCCGACCGGGATCTCAACGTCCGGCGGATCGGCTGGGTGGCGGCGGAGATCGCCCGGCACCACGGCGTCGGCATCTGCTGCCCGATCGCCCCCTACGCGCAGGCCCGCGCGACCGCCCGGGAGATGGCGCTGGCCGCCGGCGCGGGTTTCCTGCTGGTGCACGTGGCCACGCCGCTGGAGGTCTGCGAGCAGCGCGACCGCAAGGGCCTCTACGCCAGGGCCCGAGCCGGCCTGCTCACCGGGATGACCGGCATCGACGACCCCTACGAGGAGCCGACCGACGCGGACCTGGTGGTCGACACCAGCGACCTGACGATCGACGAGGCGGTGGAGGCCGTCCTGCACCACCTGAACGAGACGGGCTGGGTCGAGCCCCGACACCCGTCCCTCTGATCGGCCCTCCGCCTGTCCGTGGTTCCCTGCCCCGCGCTAGTGTTCAAACTTGTTCGAACACGTTCAACCGCGTGAGGGTACGCGGCAGGCGCGGAGGTACCGGGAATGCTCGCTCAGCAACGGCAGGCGGCCATCCTGGACCGCGTCCGCGCCACCGGCGGCGTACGGGTCTCCGAGCTGGCCGCCGAGTTCGGCGTCTCGGACATGACCATCCGCCGCGACCTGGAGGCGCTGCACGAGCGCGGCCTGCTGGCCAAGGTGCACGGCGGTGCCACGGTGGCGGGCCCCGGCTCGACCGACGAGCCGGGCTTCCGGGCCAAGTCGGTGCGGCAGCTCGCGGAGAAGGCGGCCATCGCCGGCCGCGCCGCCGAGCTGGTCCGGCCCGGGGCGGCGGTCGCCCTCTCCGCCGGCACCACCACCGCCGAGCTGGCCCGCCGACTGACCGACGTCCCGGGCCTGACCGTGGTCACCAACTCGCTGCCGGTGGCCGAGATACTGCACGCCGGCGGCCGGTCGGACCAGACGGTGGTGCTCACCGGCGGGGTGCGTACGCCGTCGGACGCGCTGGTCGGACCGCTGGCCGTCGCCGCCATCCGGTCGCTGCACCTGGACCTGCTCTTCCTCGGCGTGCACGGGATCACCGAACGGGCGGGATTCACCACCCCGAACCTGATGGAGGCGGAGACCGACCGCGCCCTGGTGGCCGCCGCCGACCGGCTGGTGGTGCTCGCCGACCACACCAAGTGGGGCACCGTCGGCATCTCCTCGATCGTCGAGCTCTCCGCCGCCCACGTGCTGGTCACCGACGACCGGCTGCCCCCCGACGCGCGGCGGGTGCTCGCCGACCGGGTGGGCGAGCTGGTGGTGGTGCCCGCGACGGGCACGGAACGGGCGGCCACGACGAGCGCCGCGGGGACGTCGAGGTGAAGCGCACCGCGATCACGCTGGCCGACGGCCGGGAACTGATCTACTTCGACGAACGCGACGACGCCGTCCGCAACCAGCCCGACCGGCGCGAACTGCCCCCGCCGCCGCCCGCCTCGCAGCTGCGCCTGGACCCGTTGACCGACGAGTGGGTCGCCGTCGCCGTGCACCGGCAGAGCCGCATCTTCCTCCCGCCGGCCGACCAGTGCCCGCTCTGCCCCAGCACCGACGGTCGGCAGAGCGAGATCCCGGCGCCCGACTACGACGTCGCCGTCTTCGAGAACCGGTTTCCGGCGTTCAGCGGCCGGGTGGCCGACGAGCCCGCCGAGATCACCGGGTTCACCCCGGTCCGGCCCGGTCGGGGCCGCTGCGAGGTGGTCTGCTTCACCGACGACCACCACGCCTCCTTCGCCACCCTCCCGCCGCGCCGGGTGCGTACCGTCCTCGACGCGCTCGCCGACCGCACGTCGGCGCTCGCGCGACTGCCCGGGGTGGAGCAGGTGTTCTGCTTCGAGAACCGGGGCGTGGAGATCGGCGTGACCCTGCACCATCCGCACGGTCAGATCTACGCGTACCCCTTCGTGACGCCACGGACCCGGGCGCTGCTGGCCGCCGCCCGCCGGCACGCGGACCGCACCGGCGGGCGCAACCTCTACGCCGACGTGCTCGCCGCCGAGCGGGCCGCCGGCGACCGGGTGGTCGCCAGCAACGAGCACTGGACGGCGTACGTCCCGGCGGCGTCCCGCTGGCCGTTCGAGGTGCACGTGGCCCCGCACCGGCCGGTGCCGGACGTCCCCGCGCTCGACGACGCCGAGCGGGACGCCTTCGGGCCGCTCTACCTGGACCTGCTGCGCCGCTTCGACGGGCTGTTCGACGCGCCCATGCCCTACATCGCCGCCTGGCACCAGGCCCCGGTACGCGTCGACCGCGAGCTGAGCCACCTGCACCTGCAGTTGTTCAGCATCCGGCGCGCGAAGGACAAGCTGAAGTACCTGGCCGGATCGGAGTCCGCGATGGGCGTCTTCATCAGCGACGTCGCTCCCGAGCGCGCCGCCGAACTCCTGCGCGCGGCGTGACCGCCGAACTCCTGCCCAGGGTGTGACCGCCCGAACTTCCGCGCACCGGGTGGCAGGAAGGGCACCTTCCTGACGCCTGTCGTGGAGGAGGGTCCTTCCGCACGTCCGGGCCCGGCGAGCCGACAGCCGACCGCCGTCGCAGATTGGTGGGAAGACAGGGCGCGGGGGGCCCGGGACAGGGCCCCCCGCAGGGAAGGGACGGCTGGCTGTGCGCGACAGCCGGGAAGGCTGGCTGATCGGCACGCTTGCCGCGAGGCGACCGCGGTCAACCTTCCTGGACGCGACTGGCATCTCGTCCACCCAGGTCAACGAGGCGCGCCGAAGCAGGTGACGCGACCCGCGTGTCGCCCCGCCGACACGCCGCGAAAACGGGTGAGCCGAGGAGCCGGCGGGCGGCGGGCGGGACGGCCGGCGGGGAGAGCAGGCACCGTGGGAACGGTGGGAGCCCGCCGGGGATGCCGGCGGGCTCCTGGGTGCCGCAGCGGCAGCGCCACAGCGGTGACGCCACCGGGAGGCCCGTCGAGGGGTCACGCCGGCGGACCGGTTGCCCCTCGACGGGGCGGGTGGAGACTCAGGCGGAGAGCTTGCGGGCCAGGTTCTCGTCGAGCGCGTTCATGAACTCGTCGGTGGTCAACCACGGGGCGTCCCGCGAGATGAGCAGCGAGAGGTCCTTGGTCATCTGGCCGCCCTCGACGGTGTCGACGATGACCTGCTCCAGGGTGTTGGCGAACTCGGTGACCGCCGGCGTGCCGTCCAGCTTGCCCCGGTGGGCCAGGCCCCGGGTCCAGGCGTAGATCGACGCGATCGGGTTGGTGGAGGTCTTCTCGCCCTTCTGCCACTGCCGGTAGTGCCGGGTGACCGTGCCGTGCGCGGCCTCGGCCTCGACCGTACGGCCGTCCGGGGAGAGCAGCACCGAGGTCATCAGGCCCAGCGAGCCGAAGCCCTGCGCGACGGTGTCGGACTGCACGTCACCGTCGTAGTTCTTGCAGGCCCAGACGTAGCCGCCCTCCCACTTGAGCGCGGCGGCGACCATGTCGTCGATGAGCCGGTGCTCGTAGGTGAGACCGGCGGCGTCGAACTCGGCCTTGAACTCGGCCTCGAACACCTCGGCGAAGATGTCCTTGAACCGACCGTCGTACGCCTTGAGGATGGTGTTCTTGGTCGACATGTAGACCGGGTAGTTGCGGTCCAGGCCGTAGCGGAACGAGGCGCGGGCGAAGTCCCGGATCGACTCGTCGTAGTTGTACATGCCCATGGCGATGCCGCCGCCGGGGAAGTTGGCGACCTCCATCTCCATCGGTTCGCCGCCGTCGGCCGGGGTGTAGGTGATGGTCACCGTGCCCGGGCCCGGGACGACGAAGTCGGTGGCCTTGTACTGGTCACCGTGGGCGTGCCGGCCGATGATGATCGGCTTGGTCCAGCCGGGGACCAGCCGCGGCACGTTGGACATGATGATCGGCTCACGGAAGACGACACCGCCGAGGATGTTGCGGATCGTGCCGTTCGGCGACCGCCACATCTTCTTCAGACCGAACTCCTCCACCCGGGCCTCGTCCGGGGTGATGGTCGCGCACTTGACGCCGACGCCGTGCTCCTTGATGGCGTTGGCGGCATCGACGGTGACCTGGTCGTCGGTCTCGTCGCGGTGCTGGATCGACAGGTCGTAGTAGTGCAGGTCGACGTCGAGGTAGGGCAGGATCAGCTGCTCCCGGATCTGCTTCCAGATGATCCGGGTCATCTCGTCGCCGTCGAGCTCAACGACCGGGTTGTTTACCTTGATCTTCGCCATCGGCCGGCGCTCCTCTCGGGGGACACGTGCTCAAGCAGTACGAGCGTACTGGAAACTGGTCGGCAACCCTCAGCCGGCCTCGGTCGGGCCGGAATAACGACGTGCACGGCACGGGAGACCGCTGGCACCATCGCCGGATGCCACTGAGCCGCAACCTCGGGTCTATCACGGTCACCGCGCTCACCGACGGCGAGGGGCCGTTCTTCCAGCCCCGCGCGGAGGCGTTCCCGGACGCCACGGCGGAGCACTGGCGCGCGGCCGACCGGAGGGACCCGGCCACGGTGACCGCCGACGGGCGGTGGTGGCTGCCGTTCCGCAGTTTCGCGATCCGCGCCGGGGACGGGCCGGTGACCCTGGTCGACGCCGGGATCGGCCCGGCCGGCTCCCCCGCCTCGGGCTGGGCGCCGGTGCCCGGCCGGCTGCCGGCCGAGCTCGCCGCCGCCGGCATCGACCCGGCCGACGTACGCACGGTGGTGCTCACCCACCTGCACACCGACCATGTCGGCTGGGCGGTCACCGGCTCGCCGGGCACGCCGCACTTCCCGAACGCCGACTACCTGCTCCAACGGGCCGAGCTGGCCGCCGTGGGGCAGCTCAACCCGGGGCTGTCGGCCGGCCTCGTCGCGCCGTTGCGCGCCGCCGGCCAGCTCCGGGTGGTCGACGGCGAGGAGAGGCTCGACCCGACCGTACGGCTGCTGCCGACACCGGGGCACACGCCCGGGCACCAGTCGGTGCTGCTGGAGGTCGGCGACGAGCGGCTGCTGCTCACCGGCGACCTGCTGGTGCACGCCGTGCAACTGGTCGACCCCGGGCTGGCGTACGCCCACGAGGAGGACGCCGACGCGGCGCGTGCCTCGCGGGTGGGCCTGCTGCGCGACCTGGCCGCGCGGGGCCCCGCGGTGCTCGCCACCCCGCACCTGGGCGAGGCGTTCGTCGCGCTGTAGGACGCAGACGTCGAAGGGGCACGCCGGCGGACCGGCGTGCCCCTTCGACGGGTGGATCACATGTTGGCGACGTCGCCCTGCTTGGCGCGGACGGCCTCGGCGGCCTCCTTCAGGCTGGCCAGCTCGTCGGCGTCCAGGTCGGTCTCGACGACCCGCTTGACGCCCTCGGCGCCGATCTCGGCCTCGACGCCCAGGTAGACACCGGAGATGCCGTACTCGCCGTCGACCCAGGCGCAGACCGGCATGACCTCGCCGGAGTCCTCCGCGACGGCCTTGGCCATCCGGGCGGCGGCGGCGGACGGCGCGTAGTACGCCGAACCGGTCTTGAGCAGCGCGACCACCTCGGCGCCGCCGTTGCGGGTCTTGACGACCAGCTCCTCGATCTGCTCGGCCGGCATGGCCTCGCGCAGCGGCTTGCCGTCGACCGTGCTCTTGGAGGGCACCGGCACCATCGTGTCGCCGTGCGAGCCGAGGGTCAGCGTCTTGACCGACTTCACCGGTACGTTCAGCGCCTCGGCCACGAAGTTGCTGAACCGGGCGGTGTCCAGCATGCCGGCCTGGCCGAGGACCCGGTTCTTCGGGAACTGGGTGGCGAGCTGGGCCAGCGCGGTCATCTCGTCCAGCGGGTTGGACACCACGATGACGACGGCGCTCGGGGCGTACTTGGCGACGTTCTCGGAGACCTGACGGACGATCTTGGCGTTCGTCTCGAGCAGGTCCATCCGGCTCATGCCCGGCTTACGCGGCAGGCCGGCGGTGATCACCACGACGTCCGAGCCCTCGATCGCCTCGTAGCCCTCGCCGTTCGGGCCCGTGGTCACGCCGACCACCTTGGTCTCGAAGCCCTCGATGGCGCGCGACTGGTTGAGGTCCAGGGCGAGACCCGCGGGCTTGCCCTCCACGATGTCGGTGATCACGACGGTGTCGAAGACGTCGTACTCGGCCAGGCGCTGCGCGGTGGTGGAGCCGTAGAAGCCAGCCCCGACGACAGTGACCTTCTTACCCATGGTCGTCCCACTCCCTGCTACCAGTCGGTTTTCCGGACCGTATCAGTCATCCTGGCACCCCTCAGGGCAGGGGCGGCGGCCATCGCCAGGATGGGGCGAACGTCACCGTCGTCCCGGCTCCGGGGCGGGGCGGCCGGACGTCCCATTGGCTGGGAGCCGGACGGGGCTCAGCCGCGCTCGGCCCGCTCCACCACGTTGGTCAGCAGCATCGCGCGGGTCATCGGGCCGACACCGCCCGGCATGGGCACCAGCTTGCCGGCCACCTCCGCCGCCTCGGGGGCGACGTCGCCGGTGTAGCGACCCTTGCCGTCCGGGCCGATCACCCGGGTGATGCCGACGTCGACCACCACCGCGCCCGGCGTGACCATGTCGGCGGTGAGCAGGCCCGGCACGCCGGCGGCCACGATGACGATGTCGGCGGCCCGGGTGTGCGAGGCCAGGTCGAGGGTGCCGGTGTGGCAGAGGGTCACGGTGGCGTTCTCGCTGCGCCGGGTGAGCAGCAGGCCGAGCGGGCGGCCGACGGTGTTGCCGCGACCGACCACGGCGACCTTGGCGCCGCGCAGCGCCACGTCGTGCCTGCGGAGCAGCTCGACGATGCCGCGCGGGGTGCAGGGCAGCGGACCGTCGTAGCCGAGCACGAGCCGGCCGAGGTTGACCGGGTGCAGCCCGTCGGCGTCCTTGTCGGGGTCGATCAGCTCCAGCACCCGCTGGGTGTCGAGGTGGCCCGGCAGCGGCAGCTGGACGATGTAGCCGTGGCACGCCGGGTCGGCGTTCAGCTCGGCGAGCACGGCGTCGACCTGCGCCTGGGTCGCGTCGGCCGGCAGCTCGCGGCGGATCGAGGCGATGCCCACCTCGGCGCAGTCCCGGTGCTTGCCGTTGACGTACGCCTGGGAGCCGGGGTCCGCACCGACCAGGACGGTGCCGAGCCCGGGGGTGATACCGCGTTCCGCCAGTGCCTTGACCCGTGTCCGCAGCTCGTCCTTGATCTCGGCCGCGGTCGCCTTGCCGTCCAGAAGCGTCGCCGTCACGTCCAGATCGTCTCACGGCCCACGGCCGGCCATCCGACGACCTGAGCCAAGCCGACTCGCCGATCACGATGGGTGACGTGGGTTTAATCACCGTGAGTCACCATCGAGTGATGGGGGTCGCTCCCAGATCCGGACTCCCGGCACTTCGCGGGATGGTCGGACACGCCTCGCGCGAGCGGACGCAGGGTGGCAGCCCGTTCGCGACGGGAACCGGAAGCGTCGAGAGTTTTCACAGCTCAGCGCTCGGTTTCCGCGCCAGCGGCATTAGCAGACGCAGCCCGTCCCGGCAAGCCCTCCACCGGGACTCCGTTACCCGTTCGCAACCCGGTCGTTGTCGATCGCCGACCGGCGGCCTACCGTTGCCCAACGTTGCGCAGCGTACACCCAACGCCGGGCCTGACTGCGCAGCGTGAGGAGATGAGGAGGCTACATGCGTGTTCGTAGGTTCGCTGCCTGGACCGCCCTCCCGCTCGCGGTGACCCTGGGCCTGGTGGCCTGCGGCTCGGGCGGCGACGGTGGATCAGGCGAGAGCAACCCCGACGCGGCCGTGCGGATCGAGATCGCCGAGCCGCAGCACCTGGTGCCGACCAACACCAACGAGACGAGCGGTTCACAGGTGCTCGCCGCCCTGTTCAGCCCGCTCGTCGACTACGACGAGGCCAACAAGCCCTACGAGGTGGCGGCCGAGTCGGTGACGTCCGAGGACAACACGACCTGGACGGTCAAGCTGAAGGACGGCTACACCTTCCACAACGGCGAGAAGGTCACCGCCGACAACTACGTCGACGCCTGGAACTACGGCGCCTACGCCCCGAACGGCCAGAACTCCAGCTACTTCTTCGAGAAGATCGCCGGCTACGAGGACATGCAGGGCGAGACCCCGAAGGCGAAGACGCTCAGCGGGCTGAAGAAGGTCGACGACCTGACCTTCACCGTCACGCTGTCCCAGCCGTACAGCGAGTTCCGGACCATGCTCGGTTACACCGCCTTCTACCCGATGCCCAAGGCGGCGTTCTCCGCCCCGGGCGTGCTGGCCGAGGGGTACGAGCAGGCGCCGGTCGGCCAGGGCCCGTTCAAGATGAAGGGCACCTGGCAGCACGACGCCAAGGTCGAGGTCGAGAAGTACGACGCCTTCCCCGGCGAGAAGCCGAAGGTGGCCGGCGTCGAGTTCCGGATCTACCAGCAGCCGACCGCCGCGTACGCGGACGTGCTCTCGGACAACCTGGACGTCATCAAGACCATCCCGACCGAGAACCTCTCGACGGCCGACACCGACCTCGGCGACCGGTTCAAGCAGAGCCCCGCCTCGTCGTTCCAGTTCCTGGCCTTCCCGACCTTCGAGGAGGAGTTCAGCAACCCGGACGTGCGCAAGGCCATCTCGATGGCGATCGACCGGGACGAGATCACCAAGTCGATCTTCAAGGACTCGCAGCAGCCGGCCCGCTCGTTCGTCTCGCCGGTCGTCGCGGGCTACCGCGACAACACCATCGGCGAGGCCGGCGAGTTCGACCCGGCCAAGGCCAAGGCCCTCTACCAGGCCGCGGGCGGCCCCGCGAAGATCGAGCTGTCCTACAACGGCGACGGCGGCCACAAGGACTGGATCGACGCGACCTGCAACCAGCTCAAGGCCAACCTGGGCGTGGACTGCGTGGGCACCGCCGAGCCGAAGTTCGCGGACCTGCTGACCAAGGTGAAGGACAAGCAGCCCGTCGGCCTGTTCCGGATGGGCTGGGTCATGGACTACCCGTCCATGGAGAACTACCTCGGCCCGCTGTACAGCGGCAACGGCTCGTCGAACTACTACGGCTACGCCAACCCGGACTTCGACAAGCTCCTCGCCGAGGGCGCCAGCGCCGCGAACGAGGAAGAGGCGATCAAGAAGTACCAGGCGGCGGAGGACCTGTTGGCGCAGGACCTGCCGGTGATCCCGCTGCGGTACGGCCAGAACAACTTCGGCCACTCGACCAAGGTCACGAACGTGGAGATGGATCTCTTCGACCGGATCGACCTGCTGAAGATCGAGGCCGTCAAGTAACACCACGGCATGACGGGTCGGGCCATCGGCGTACGGTGGCCCGACCCGCCATCCTCTTCGCACTTTTTCCGCCAGACTGCCAAGTATGTTCCGCTTCATCCTGCGGCGTCTGCTCCAGATGGTCCTCGCGTTCTTCGGGACGACGCTGATCGTCTACGCGCTGATGTTCGCCGGCCAGGGCGACCCGATCCAGGCGCTCGCCGGCGAGCGCCCGGTCACGGCGGCGCAGCGGGCGTACCTGACGGAGAAGTTCCACCTCGACCGGACCGGGGTCGGTGGCTTCTTCTACCGCTACTTCGACTACCTCAAGAACCTGCTCCAGGGTGACCTCGGGCAGTCCCTCACCGGACGCTCGATCGGGGACATCCTGGCCGCCGCCTGGCCGGTCACGGTCAAGCTGGCGCTGATCGCCATGGCGGTCACCATCCTCTTCGGCGTCACCGCGGGTGTACTCGCCGGCATCCGGCGGGCCAGCATCTTCGACAACTCGACGCTGCTGCTGACCCTGCTGGTGCTCGGCATCCCGACGATCGTGCTCGCCCCGCTGGCGCAGTACCTCCTCGGCGTCAAGTGGCAACTCTTCCCGCCCACCGCCGGCGCCAACCCGGACCTGTACGCGCTCCTGCTGCCCGGCATCGTGCTCGGCTCTCTCTCGCTGGCCACCGCCCTGCGGCTGACCAGGACGTCGGTGGCCGAGAACCTGCGCGCCGACTACGTCCGCACCGCCCGGTCCAAGGGACTGGTGAGGCGGCGGATCGTCACCGTCCACGTGCTGCGCAACTCGCTCATCCCGGTGGTCACCTTCCTCGGCGTCGAGCTGGGCAACCTGATGAGCGGCGCGATCATCACCGAGGGCGTGTTCAACATCCCCGGGGTCGGCTTCAACCTCTTCCGCGGCATCCGCACGGAGGACGGCCCGCTGGTGGTGGGCATCGTCAGCGTGCTCGTCGTGGTCTACCTCGTCTCCAACCTGGTGGTGGACGTCCTGTACGCCGTACTCGACCCGAGGATCCGCTATGAGTGAGCAGGTGCGGGAGCACGCAGCGAGGTGTCGGCCATGAGTGACTTCGAGACCGTCGCCGCGACCGAGAACCAGACCGCGCGGCGGGGACCGTCGGGTGAGCCGGGCGCGCCGAGCCAGGTGGGCGTACCGCAGAAGCCCCGCAGCCTGGCCGGCGACGCCTGGCGCGACCTGCGCCGCAAGCCGATCTTCTGGATCAGCCTCGCCCTGGTGGTGCTGGTCGCCGCCATGGCGGCCGTTCCCGGGTTGTTCACGGCCAACGACCCGCGCGACTGCGTGCTGGCCCGCCAGCACGCCGGGCCGTCCGGCGGGGCCATCTTCGGGTACGACTTCCAGGGCTGCGACACGTACTCCCGGGCGGTCTACGGGGCCCGCGCGTCGCTGCTGGTCGGCGCGCTCTCCGCGCTGCTCACCGGCCTGATCGCGCTCACCGTCGGAATGCTGGCCGGCTACTTCGGCCGCTGGGTCGACGCGGTGCTCTCCCGGGTGATCGACATCGTCCTCGGCATCCCGCTCCTGCTCGCCGCGATCGTGCTGCTCAAGCGGGTCAACAGCGACAGCTCGGCGGTCCGGATCGGCGCGGTCGTCTTCGTGCTGGCGATCCTCGGCTGGACCACCGCCGCCCGCGTCGTCCGCTCCTCGGTGATCACCGCCAAGGAGCAGGACTACGTCGCGGCGGCCCGGATGCTCGGGGCCGGCGACGGCCGGATCATGCTGCGGCACATCCTGCCGAACGCGCTCGCCCCGGCGATCGTGGTGCTGACCATCGCCCTCGGCTCGTTCATCGCCGCCGAGGCCACGCTGAGCTTCCTCGGCATCGGGCTCAGGGCCCCGACCATCTCCTGGGGCATCGACATCGACTCCGGCCGGGTGCACATGCGGGAGGCCGCCACCCCGCTGCTGGTCCCCTCGACGTTCCTGGCGCTGACCGTCCTGGCGTTCATCATGCTCGGCGACGCGATCCGCGACGCCTTCGACCCGAAGCTGCGATGACGCGCCCACCCGTCGCGAACGAAAGGCGTGAACCATGCGAGCGCGAGGAGTGAGCGCAGCGAGCCCCGCAGTCGCGAGCGAAAGGCGTGAACCGTGAGTCAGTCCGCCGTCCGGCCCACGCCGGCCTCACCGACGCCCGAGGGTGGGCACCTGTTGGACGTACGGGACCTGCACGTCGAGTTCCGCACCGGCGAGGGCGTGGCCAAGGTGATCAACGGGGTGTCGTACCACCTGGATCCCGGTGAGACGCTCGCGGTGCTCGGCGAGTCGGGCTCCGGCAAGTCGGTCACCGCGCAGGCGATCATGGGCATCCTCGACACGCCGCCCGCCGTGATCCGCTCCGGGAAGGTCCTCTACCAGGGGCGGGACCTGCTGAAGCTGCCGGAGGAGCAGCGCCGGCAGGTACGCGGCAAGGAGATCGCCATGATCTTCCAGGACGCCCTCTCCGCGCTGAACCCGGTCTTCCCGGTCGGCTGGCAGATCGGCGAGACGCTGCGCCGGCGCGAGGGCATGTCCAAGGCGGACGCCCGCGGGCGGGTCGTCGAGCTGATGGACCTGGTACGGATCCCGGCAGCCGCCAGCCGGCTCGGCGACTACCCGCACCAGTTCTCCGGCGGAATGCGGCAACGCGTCATGATCGCGATGGCGCTGGCCATGAACCCGAGGGTGCTGATCGCCGACGAGCCCACCACCGCCCTCGACGTCACCGTGCAGGCCCAGATCATGGACCTGCTGGCGGACCTGCGCCGCGACCTCGACATGGCGATGATCCTGATCACGCACGACCTCGGCGTGGTGGCCGGCGTCGCGGACCGGATCGCCGTCATGTACGCCGGCCGCATCGTCGAGCACGCCGACGTCCGCTCGCTCTACCGGGCGCCGGCCCACCCGTACACGAAGGGGCTGCTGGAGTCGATCCCGCGGCTGGACGTACGGGGTCAGGAGCTGGCCACGATCAAGGGACTGCCGCCCAACCTGATGCGGATCCCGTCCGGCTGCCCCTTCCACCCCCGGTGCCCGTACGTGCAGCAGGTCTGCGGCGACGTGGTGCCGGACGACCTGGTCCTCGGCGACGGCCGGACCAGCGCGTGCCACTTCGCCCAGGAGGTGCGTGATGACAGCGCCCGCTAGCCCGACCAAGGTGCGCGGCGAGACGATCCTCGCCGTCGACGATCTCGTCAAGCACTTCCCGATCCGCCGGGGCGTGCTGTTCCAGCGGCAGGTCGGCGCGGTCAAGGCCGTCGACGGGGTCAGCTTCGAGCTGCGCCGGGGCGAGACCCTCGGGGTGGTCGGCGAGTCCGGCTGCGGCAAGTCGACGCTGGCCCGGCTGCTCATGCGGCTGGAGACGCCGACCGCGGGCCGGGCCACCCTGGAGGGACGGGACCTGTTCTCCGCCTCCGGTGCCGAGCTGCGCCGGCTGCGGCGCAACATGCAGATGGTCATGCAGGACCCGTACACCTCGCTGAACCCCCGGATGACGGTCGGCGACATCATCGGCGAGCCGTTCGAGATCCACCCGGACGCCGCGCCGAAGGCCAGCCGGCAGGGCCGGGTACGGGAGCTGCTCGACGTGGTCGGCCTCAACCCGGAGCACATCAACCGCTACCCGCACCAGTTCTCCGGCGGCCAGCGGCAGCGCATCGGCATCGCCCGCGCGCTCGCCCTGCGACCCGAGATCATCGTCTGCGACGAGCCGGTCAGCGCCCTCGACGTGTCGATCCAGGCCCAGGTGATCAACCTGCTGGAGAAGCTCCAGGACGAGTTCGGCCTGTCGTACATCTTCATCGCGCACGACCTGTCGGTGGTCCGGCACATCTCCGACCGGGTCGCGGTCATGTATCTCGGCAAGATCGTGGAGATCGGCACCGAGGACGAGATCTACGAGCGGGCCACGCACCCGTACACCCAGGCGCTGCTCTCGGCCGTGCCGGTGCCGGACCCGGAGGCCCGCGACCAGCGCAGCATGATCCGGCTCACCGGCGACGTGCCGAGCCCGGCCGACCCGCCGAGCGGCTGCAACTTCCGCACCCGGTGCTGGAAGGCGCAGGAGGTCTGCGCCATCGAGGAGCCCCACACGGTCCCCCGCGCGGCCGACCCGCACCCCTCGGCCTGCCACTTCGCCGCCCTCCGCCCCACCCCCTGACCCGCCCGCTCCCCCGCCCCCCGTCCGGGTCGATCATGCAGTTGCGGTGGGCGGACAGCACCTTTTCGCCCCTTCCGCGGGGCACCACAACTGCATGATCGACCCCTCAAGAAGGAAGGGGGGGGTGGGGGGGTGGGGGTGGGTCAGTGGAAGAAGTGGCGGGTGGAGGTCAGGTACATGGTGACGCCGGCCTCCTTGGCGGCGGCGATCACCTCGTCGTCGCGGATCGAGCCGCCCGGCTGCACGATCGCGCGGACGCCGGCGTCGATGAGGATCTTCGGGCCGTCGGCGAACGGGAAGAACGCGTCCGAGGCGCAGACCGAGCCGCCGGCGCGGTCCGCTCCGGCCCGGCTGACCGCGAGCTGCGCCGAGTCGACCCGGTTGACCTGGCCCATCCCGACACCGACGGTCGCGCCGTCCCTGGCGAGCAGGATCGCGTTGCTCTTCACCGCGCGCACCGCCCGCCAGGCGAAGGCCAGGTCGCGCAGGGTCGCCTCGTCGGCCGGTTCCCCGGTGGCCAGCCGCCAGTTGGCCGGGTCGTCGCCCTCGGCGTCGATCCGGTCGGCCACCTGCACCAGTACGCCGCCGGTGACCTGCCGCCACTCCGCCGGCAGCGGGTCGTACGCCGCCGCACGCAGCAGCCGGATGTTCTTCTTGGCCTGGAGGACCTCCACCGCGCCCTCGTCGAACCCGGGCGCCACCAGCACCTCGGTGAAGATCTCCGAGACCTGCCGGGCCAACTCCACGCTCACCGGCCGGTTGACCGCGATCACCCCGCCGTACGCGGACACCGGGTCGCAGGCGTGCGCCTTGCGGTGCGCCTCGGCCACGTCGGCCCCGACCGCGATGCCGCACGGGTTGGCGTGCTTGATGATCGCCACCGCCGGCTGGTCGGCGAAGTCGTTGGCCGCCCGCCACGCCGCGTCGGCGTCGACGTAGTTGTTGTAGGACATCTCCTTGCCGTGCAGCTGCTCGGCCTGGGCCAGCCCGGCCGGGCTGGCCGGGTCGACGTAGAGCGCGGCCGGCTGGTGCGGGTTCTCGCCGTAGCGCAGCACCGCCGAGCGGCGCAGCGCCAGCCCGGCGAAGTCCGGCCAGCCGTTCTCCTCGGGCGCCAGCGTGGTGGCGCACCACTCGGCCACCGCCACGTCGTACTCGGCGATGACGGCGAAGGCACGGGCGGCCAGCACCCGCCGCTGGGCCAGCGTGAAGCCGCCCCCGTCGAGCGCGGCGAGCAGCGCCGGGTACGCGGCCGGATCGGTCACCACGGCGACCGAGGCGTGGTTCTTGGCGGCGGCCCGCACCATGGCCGGACCGCCGATGTCGATCTGCTCGACGCACTCCTCGACGCCGGCCCCGGAGGCGACCGTGGCCTGGAACGGGTAGAGGTTCGACACCAGCAGGTCGATGCCCGCGATGCCGTGCTCGTCGAGCTGGGCGACGTGGGAGTCCTTGCGCAGGTCGGCGAGGAGCCCACCGTGCACCTTCGGGTGCAGCGTCTTGACGCGGCCGTCGAGGATCTCCGGGAAGCCGGTCACCGTCTCCACCGGGGTCACCGGCACGCCCGCGCCGGCGATGGTCGAGGCCGTGCTGCCGGTCGAGACGATCTCCACCCCGGCCGCGTGCAGCGCCCGCGCCAGCTCGACCAGGCCGGTCTTGTCGTACGCGCTGACCAGCGCCCGCCTGATCGGGCGGCGCTCGTCCTGAGTGGAACTCACGGAACAGTGACCTTTCTTCCGGTGATCGTCCAACCTTCGCGGACCAGGCGGCCCACCTGCTCGACGAGCTGGCGCCGCTCGGCTTCCTTGATGCGCTCGGTGAGCGTCTCGACGTCGTCGTCGTCGTGCACGGGCACGGCGACCTGCGCGACGATCGGGCCGGTGTCCATGCCCGCGTCGACGAAGAAGAGCGTGGCCCCGGTGACCTTCACCCCGTAGGCGAGGGCGTCGCGCGGACCGTGGATGCCGGGAAACGCCGGCAGCAGCGTGTTGTGGGTGTTCAGGTAGCGGTCGCCGAAGGCGGCCAGGAAGCGCGGGCCGACCAGCTTGAGGAAGCCGGCGGAGACGACCAGGTCCGGCCGGTGCTCGGCGACCCGGGCGGTCAGCGCCGCGTCCCAGTCCTCGCGGCTGGGGTGGTCGGCGATCCGCTCCACGAAGGTCGGCACTCCCGCCGCGACGGCCCGGTCCAGACCCGCGATGCCGTACCGGTCCGCGCCGACGGCCACCACCCTGGCCCCGTACGCCGGATCGGCACCCGCCTCTAGCAGGGACTGAAGGTTGCTCCCGGAGCCGGAGACCAGGACGACGATGCGGGCGACGGGCGCGGGCTCGGTCACCGGGCCAGCCTATCGGGCGTGCCGTCTGCTCCATCCGCTGGGCATTGCGACATTCACCGACGACGTGAATGGCCGGGACCAGGTACGCTGCCGGTCGCTCGGGCCGGCGCGCGTCAGGCCCGCACCCGTCAGTGATCCGACGCCCCAACGGGGTGTCGAGTGGAATGAGGAGTACGCCGAGATGCAGCCCGGATACCAGCCGCAGCAGCCGCAGATCAACAACAACATGACGATGTCGATCGTCGCCATCTTCCTCTTCTGGCCGCTGGCCATCCCGGCGATCATCAACGCCTCCAAGGTGAACCCGCTGCTCCAGCAGGGCGACTACGCCGGGGCCCAGGCCGCCGCCGCCGAGTCGAAGAAGTGGTCCAAGTGGGCCCTCATCGTCGGCATCAGCTGGTACGTGATCGTGCTGCTGTGCTGCCTGCTCGGTGGGCTCGCCGGCGTGGTGGGCGGCAGCACCTCCACCAGCAGCTACTGACAGATCGGACGAGGAGTCGCATGCAGCCCGGCTACCCCGGACAGGATCCGTACGGTCAGCAGCCGCACCAGGATCCGACCGCGCCGCACCACGACCCGTACGCCCTGCCGCCGACGGCGCCGTACGGTCAGCAGCCCGTCTCCGGGCAGCCGCAGGATCCGTACGCCCCGCAGGACCCGTACGCCGCTCCGCCGAACCCGTACGGTCAGCAGCAGCCCACCTCCGGCCAGCCGTACGGCCAGCCGGACCCGTACGGGCAGCAGCCCAGCTCGGGCCAGCCGTACGGCCAGCCGCCGTACCAGGACCCGTACGGACAGCAGGCGTACGCGCCGCCGCCCATGTACCCGAACGCGGGGTTCGCGGGTAAGGGGCCGGGACAGCAGGAGAACACCCTCGGCCTGGTGTCCATGATCATCGGCATCGCGTCGATCCCGCTGGTCTGCTGCTACCTCGGCATCCCGCTGGGCATCGGCGCGCTGGTGACCGGGTGGATGGGCAAGCAGAAGGCCGACCAGGGACTCGCCGACAACGGCGGTCAGGCCCTCGCCGGCCTGATCTGCGGCGCCGTCGGCATCGTGCTCAGCCTGCTCCAGTTCGGCTTCCTCGGCCTGGGCTTCTTCATCCCCTGACCGGCATGCGACAAGGGGCGTCCCGGCTCGGCCGGGGCGCCCCTCCGGTTTTGTCGGCCCTCAGCGGGGCGTGCGGGACAGCGCACGGGTCGCGGCGGCGCCGATCACCGCCCCGACCGTGATGACCGCCGCCCCCACCGCCGCCACCTGCCAGGCGACGGGCCCCACCTCGGCCAGCCGGCCGCCGCCGAGCGACCCGGCGGAGGCCGCCGCGGCGACGCCCAGCAGCAGGCCGGCCACCGGACCGGCGAGCGCCGCCGGCCCGAGCAGCGGTCCCCAGCGCAGCGGCGCCCGGTCGTCGGCGGCGATCCGGAGCAGCCGGCGGGCGAGCAGCCAACCCGCGGCCATGCCGGCGAGGACCGGCACCGCGAGCAGCGCGGCCCCGAGGCCGTCGACCGGCCCGCGCGGCAGCCCGGCCAGCAGCGGTACGGCCGGCAGCGCCCCCACGGAGACCTCACTGGTGCGTACGGCGGTGTCGGTGCCGACAGCGAAGCCGGGGCCGAGCAGGTAGCTGACCGCCCAGATCGTGGCGTTCGGCGCGTAGGCGAGGCTGACCAGCGTGATCCCGGCCTGGCCGGCGACCCCGGTGTTGTAGGCCCCGATCAGGTCGGCGGCGTCCCCGCCTCCGGTGGCCACGGCGAGCCCCGCCGCACCGGCTCCCGCGCCCAACAGCAGCAGCCCGGCGACGAGCCCGGTGCGGATGCCGTCGCGCAGCGGCTCCGGGGAGCGCGCGGCGAGCAGACCGGCCACGTGGGTGGTCCGGGCCGCGCCGACCAGGGCCGCGAGGGTGCCGAACAGCAGGAGGGTCAGCCCGGCGCGGACCAGGGGGACGCCGGCCAGGGCCGCGCCGAGCACCCCGAGCAGCGCGTACGCGACGCCGACCGCGCCGGCGGCGAGGAGCGCCTGCCGGGGTGACCGCCCGCCGCGCGCGCCGATGGCCCGGCTGGTGTGCACGCCCGCCCGGGTCAACCGCCAGAACACCAGTGCGGTCAGCGCCAGCGGGGCCAGCCCGAACGGACCGGCGACGGTCTCCAGTGGGACGCCGTGCCCGAGCAGCCAACCGGCCAGGCCGGCGCGGAGCGCGTCCGACACGGACGCCGCACCCTCACTGAGCTGGAACAGCCAGAGCACGACCACGACCGGCAGCCACGAGGTGAGCGCCGCCCAGCCGGCGGCCACCCCGGCGGCGACGGCGAGCGGGGCGCGGCTGCGGCGCGGCTCGCCGGCGCGCGGCGCGGGCACCCGCCGGCCGCGTCCGACGGGCGCGGCGGGCCGGGCGCCGGGGCCGACGCCGGTGCCGGGACGGCTGGGCTGATCAGGGGTGACGGAGGACATCGCGTCTACTCTGGCATGCCGGGCCGGCAGCGGCAGTCCGATACCGCCCCGCAGCGGCGACGAGTTCCGTGATCCACCATCTCCGGCCCCCGATCCGGTCTAGCCTCGGGCGCAGGGACGCGACCGAGGGTCGTGACACCGACGCCCGGAGGAGAGCCGTGAACACTCCGTATCCACCGCCCCCGCCGCCGCCGGCCGCGGCCGGGAGCGACCGCACGGTGCTCTGGGGCGTGCTCGGCATCATCCTCGGCCTGCTCTGCTGCGGCATCCTGGGGATCGTCTTCGGTTACCTGTCGATCCGGGACGCCAAGCGCTTCGGCCAGTCCCCCGTGCTCGGCTACCTGGCGATCGCGTTCGGCGTGCTCAACATCATCGGTAGCGGCATCCTCTGGGCCGGCGGCAACTACCCGCTCTACAACGACTGAGGCCATCCCGGCGCCGCTGCCGGTCACGTCGCGCCGGCAACGACGGAGGGCCGCCCGCGAACGGTCGGCCCTCCGGTCGTACGTCAGCCGGGCTCAGCCCGCGGACATGATCTCCCGCATGAGCTTGGCGGTCTCGGTCGGGGTCTTGCCGACCTTGACGCCGACGGCCTCCAGCGCGCTCTTCTTGGCGTCGGCGGTGCCCGCCGAGCCGGAGATGATCGCACCGGCGTGCCCCATGGTCTTGCCGGGCGGCGCGGTGAAGCCGGCGATGTAGCCGACCACCGGCTTGGTCACGTTCGCCTTGATGAACTCGGCGGCCCGCTCCTCGGCGTCGCCACCGATCTCACCGATCATGACGATCGCGTCGGTGTCCGGGTCGGCCTCGAACGCGGCGAGCGCGTCGATGTGCGTGGTGCCGATGATCGGGTCACCGCCGATGCCGACGCAGGTCGAGAAGCCGATGTCGCGCAGCTCGTACATCATCTGGTAGGTCAGCGTGCCGCTCTTGCTGACCAGGCCGATGCGGCCGGTGCCGGTGATGTCGGCCGGGATGATGCCGGCGTTGGAGGCGCCCGGCGAGGCGATGCCCGGGCAGTTCGGGCCGATGATCCGGGTCCGCTCCCCCTTGGCGACGTTGTACGCCCAGAACGCGGCGGTGTCGTGCACCGGCACGCCCTCGGTGATCACCACGGCCAGGTCGATCCCCGCGTCGATCGCCTCGACGACCGCGCCCTTGGTGAACTGCGGCGGTACGAAGATCACCGTGACGTCCGCACCGGTCTGCGCCATCGCGTCCGCGACGCTGGCGAAGACCGGCAGCTGGGTGCCGTCGAAGTCGACCGTCTGGCCCGCCTTGCGCGGGTTGACGCCGCCGACGACGTTGGTGCCCGCGGCGAGCATCCGCCGGGTGTGCTTGGAACCCTCGGAACCGGTCATCCCCTGGACGATGACCTTCGAGTCCTTGGTCAGCCAGATAGCCATTGTCAGACCCCCGCAGCCGCCAGCTCGGCGGCCCGCTCGGCCGCGCCATCCATCGTGTCGACCCGCTGGACCAGCGGGTTGTTCGCGCCGTCGAGGATCGCCCGGCCGGCCTCGGCGTTGTTGCCGTCGAGGCGGACGACCAGCGGCTTCGTGACCTGCTCGCCGCGCTGCTCGAGCAGGGCCAGCGCCTGCACGATGCCGTTGGCGACCTCGTCACAGGCGGTGATGCCGCCGAAGACGTTGACGAAGACGCTCTTCACCGACGGGTCGGAGAGGACGATCTCCAGGCCGTTCGCCATCACGGCGGCGCTCGCGCCACCGCCGATGTCGAGGAAGTTGGCCGGCTTGACGCCGCCGTGCCGCTCACCGGCGTACGCGACCACGTCGAGGGTCGACATGACCAGGCCGGCGCCGTTGCCGATGATGCCGACCTCGCCGTCGAGCTTGACGTAGTTGAGGTCCTTCTCCTTGGCGGCCTGCTCCAGCGGGTCCACCGCGGCCTGGTCGACCAGCGCCTCGTGGTCCGGGTGCCGGAACGCGGCGTTCTCGTCGAGGGTGATCTTGGCGTCGAGCAGCAGCAGCTTGCCCTCACCGGTCTTGGCCAGCGGGTTCACCTCGACCAGCGTGGCGTCCTCGGCCACGAAGGCCTTCCACAGGCCCACGGCGACCTCGACGACCTGGTCGGCGACCTCCGCCGGGAAGCCGGCGGCGGAGACGATCTCGCGCGCCTTCGCCTCGTCGACGCCGGTGTTGGCGTCGATCGGGGCCTTGACGACCTTCTCCGGGGTCTCGGCGGCGACCTGCTCGATGTCCATGCCGCCCGCGACGCTGGCGATGCAGAGGAAGGTGCGGTTCGCCCGGTCGAGCAGGTACGAGAAGTAGTACTCCTCGGCCACGTCCGCGGTCACGGTGATCATGACCTTGTGGACGGTGTGGCCCTTGATGTCCATGCCGAGGATGTCGGTGGCGCGGGCCACCGTCTCCTCCGCGCCCTCGGCCAGCTTCACGCCGCCGGCCTTACCGCGGCCACCGACCTTCACCTGCGCCTTGACGACCACCCGACCGCCGAGGCGTTCGGCGATCGCGCGGGCCTCCTCCGGGGTCGTGGCGACGCCGCCAGCGAGCACGGGCAAGCCGTGCCGCTCGAACAGGTCCCGCCCCTGGTACTCGTACAGGTCCACGTTTGCGCGTCCCGTCCCGTCTCCGCGGCGCGCCGTCGCGCCGCCACCAGCGTATGGAAAACAGTTTGACGCCTGTCATCGCTTGAAACAGGCCATTGGGCGCAGCCTAGCGAGGTGGACACCGCCGGCAACCGAGCGGGTGCGCGTTGTGCGGTAATGCACAATCGGCCGTGTCGCGCGGCCTTTCCGCGAGTTCCGCGTGATGTCAGCCGTCCGGGGGATGTTCCCGGGGCTGCGTAACCCCTTTGTGGAGGCGTCGTTGAGTCAGGTGTCGGAGCGCTGCACGCAGCGCGGCGACGGGAGCGGCCGATGCCCTGTCGGTCGAGGGGTGGCGGCGGGGCATCGTGCATAGAGGGGCCGGACGTGTGAGGGGTGCGTCCGGCCCCTCCCCCTGTCCGGGGTCGGCCGTCGACCAGCCACGCGCGCGGTTGCTGGCGCCCGGCGCCGAACGGGCTGCCGGGCCCTCGTCAGGCGACCGGCTGCGCGACGTTCTGCCGGACCCACTCCACGATCGACTGGGTGGTCGCGCCCGGCGTGAAGATCTTGGCGACGCCGAGCCGCTGCAACTCGGGAATGTCGGCGTCGGGAATGATGCCGCCACCGAAAACGACGATGTCGCGGGCGTCACGCTCACCGAGCAGTTCCACCACCCGCCGGAACAGCGTCATGTGCGCCCCCGACAGCACGGAGAGCCCGACCGCGTCGGCGTCCTCCTGGATGGCGGTCTCCACGATCTGCTCCGGCGTCTGGTGCAGGCCGGTGTAGATGACCTCCATGCCGGCGTCCCGCAGGGCACGCGCGACGACCTTTGCACCACGGTCGTGGCCGTCCAGGCCCGGCTTGGCGACGACGACCCGTACACGAGAGCTCATCAGCGCATCCCTTTCACCGGCTCCGCGGCTTCACTGAACGAACGGTAACCCGCTCACCCCTGCCCGGGAAATCCGGGCGGCGAACTCGCGGCGCGCGCGGCGGGTGACGATGGCCACCGGCGCCGGTACTGCGGATCATGACGCCGCCCGGCGTCAAGCCGGACGACTCCGCCGTTCGGTCACCGTGCGCGACGAACGGGCAGTTACGGAGGCACCGTTCGACGGGTATGAGCCGTGACAATCACGGACGGAAAGGGACAGATCACGTCGGCAATTCGGCGCTTCGGCTTGTGACGGGACTGGTGGTTGGCTAACGTGTCCACGGTTGTCATCAGGTCCACGGACGGGTGACGACGCGGCCAGGCGACGTTCACCGGAACTTCACGGGCGTCGAGGAAGCCGCTTCGGATCCCCGACAACGGAGGGTGTGCGTGCGCCAGCGCCTGTCGTCTGAGCCCGATCGATATCGCGGTCGCCGCCGCGTACCCACCCCCCCGCGGAGCCGCTACGCGGCCGTCGTCACCACCGCGTTCGTCGGCGCCGGCATCGTCGCCATCGGCGCGGGTGCCCTGCCGGACGCCAAGAGCGTCAGCCCGTCGGTCCTCGACGAGCTCAAGGCCGCCTCGACCATCAACCAGGACGCCGCCGCCCGCGCGGAAGCCGCCGACCGTTCCAGCCGCGACAGCGACCGGGCCGGAGCCGAGAAGTCCGCCGAGCCCGAGGTCTGGCTCCTCCCCCTCCAGGGCTACGAGTTCAACTCGCCCTACGGCATGCGGTGGGGCAAGCTGCACACCGGCGTCGACCTGGTCGCCGCCGAGGGCACGCCCTACGTCGCCATCCACGCCGGCACCGTCACGAAGGCCGGTTGGTTCGGCGGCTACGGCTACACGGTGATCGTCCAGCACGCCGACGGCAGCGAGGCGATCTACGGCCACTCCTCCGCTCTGAGCGTGCAGGAGGGGCAGCAGGTGAAGGCGGGCGACCAGCTCGGCCTCGTCGGCAACACCGGCCACTCCTACGGCTCCCACCTGCACCTCGAGGTGCATGTCAAGGGCGAGCCGCTCGACCCGGTGCCGTGGCTCAAGGAGCGCGGAGTGGACATCCAGCTACAAGTAGAGGCGTACTACAGCGAGGTAGCCGCGTCCTGACGCTGCGCACCGCCCGTCAACCGCCCGGATCTGTCGATCCGGGCGGTTTTTCGTTGCCCCGGTTCGCGCAAAGTGAGCCGAGTCACCCACGCGACTGTGACCGGCGACACGCACCGGCATGATCACTTTTGCGCTCGAAAACCCTGAACGGGGACGCATCGGACGACGAGAGTCGCCGCCGACCCGCCGCGCTCCTGTCCACTACCCGTCACGCACCGTCGCGACACCAGTATTTCGAGGTCAAGTGCCCCCTCGATCAGTGAAGGTCCGCCGTGCAGGAAGACATTCGGAACGAGAACACCCCCGACGCCCCCGCCCGGCACCGGAAGCGGGTCGGCGGCCGCACCCGCGTGATCATCGCCGCGGTGGCCCTGACGGGCCTCGGCCTCGGCGGCGCCGCCTTCGCGGCCACCGGGAACGACGGCCCCTCCGTCCCGGCCGCCGCCGTGGACACCGCCGCCCGCGCGGAGGCCGCCGACCGCGCCGACCGTTCCGCCCGCGAGACGACCGCCCCGGCCGCCCCCTCCGCCACCCCCTCGGCGAGCCCGACGCCCAGCCCGACGAAGGCCAGCCCGGCGGCGAAGCCCAAGCCGAAGGCCACCACGGCCAAGCCGAAGCCGAAGGCGACCAGCAAGCCGACGCCCGGTTGGGTCATCCCGATGCAGGGCGCGGCCATCACCTCCTGCTACGGCCCGCGCTGGGGCACCCAGCACGCCGGCATCGACTTCGCGCTGCCCGCCGGCACCCCGGTCCGCGCGGCCTTCGGCGGCACCGTCACCAAGGCCGGCGACGTCGGCGACGGGTACGGCATCTCCGTCTTCATCGACCACGGCAACGGCTACCTGACCCACTACGCGCACCTGAGCACCACGAAGGTGGGCGTGGGCGACAAGGTCAGCACCGGGCAGACCATCGGCCTGGAGGGCTCCACCGGTGACTCCACCGGCCCGCACCTGCACTTCGAGGTGCACCAGGGCCAGATGTGGAACCAGATCGACCCCGCGCCGTTCCTGCGCGCCCGGGGCATCGACGTGGCCTGCTGACCCGCGTGTGCCGCCACGGTCCGGTCCGGCGCGCCGCCGGATCGGGCCGTGGCGGCACACGCGATGAAGACCGGCGGCGCCACGCTCCGACGCGTCACCGGATCGGGCCGTGGCGGCAACACACGATGGCGACCGGCCAGCCGGAAGCTCCCACCGGCCGGGCCGCTGGCGCGCCCGCCGCCCCCGGACCGCCCCGCGGCTGGTGCCCGGTGCCGGAGGCTCAGAGCTTGTCGATCGGGGCGTGCCGGAGCACCAGCCACATCGTCTGGTCGCCGAAGTCGATCTGCGCCCGCGCCCCCGGGCCGTGCCCCTCCACGGCGAGCACCCGGCCCAGGCCGTAGCGCTGGTGGTTGACCCGGTCGCCGACGGCGACCTTCGGCCCCTGCGGCAACTCGCTCGCCGTGGTCAGGCGGCTGGCGTCGACCCCCAGCCGCTTCGCCAGCTGCGCCGCCTTCGGCGTGCCGCCGTTGAAGCCCCCACGCCCGCCGGGCACCCGGTCCGCGCGGCCACCCACGCCGCCGCCACCGCCGGCCCACGAGGTGTACGACCCCTCGGTGCGCTCCCAGCGCACCAGCTCCGGCGGCAGCTCCTCCAGGAACCGCGACGGCGGGTTGTAGGCCGGCTGCCCCCACGCCGAGCGGGTGACCGCCCGGGAGAGGTAGAGGCGCTGACGGGCCCGGGTGATGCCCACGTACGCCAGCCGGCGCTCCTCCTCCAGCTCCCGGCTGTCGCCCAGCGAGCGAAGGTGGGGGAAGACGCCGTCCTCCAGACCGGTCAGGAAGACCACCGGGAACTCCAGGCCCTTCGCCGTGTGCAGCGTCATCAGGGTGACCACGCCCTGGTGGTCCGGGTCGTCCGTCGGCACCTGGTCGGCGTCGGCGACCAGCGCGACCTGCTCCAGGAACCCCGCCAGGGTCGCCCGCTCCCCCTCCTCGCCGGTCGCCTCGATCCGCTCGGTGTACTCCCGGGCGACGCTGACCAGCTCCTGGAGGTTGTCGACCCGGCCCGCGTCCTGCGGGTCGAGGCTCTCCTCCAGCTCGGTCAGGTAGCCCGAGCGGGTCAGCAGCGCCTCCAGCACCTCCTCCGGGGTGCCGGTCTCGGCCAGCTCGCGGGCGCCGTCGAGCAGGGCGACGAAGTCGGCGATGCCGTTGGCCGCCCGGGTGGAGATGCCCGGAGCGTCCTTCGCCCGCCGCAGCGCCGCGCCGAAGGAGATCCGGTCCCGGCCGGACAGCGCCTCCACGCACGCCTCGGCCCGGTCGCCGATGCCCCGCCGGGGGGTGTTGAGGATCCGGCGCAGGCTGACGGTGTCGTCGTCGTTGACCACCGCGCGCAGGTAGGCCAGCGCGTCGCGGACCTCCTTGCGCTCGTAGAAGCGCACCCCGCCGACCACCTTGTAGGGCAGGCCGACCCGGATGAACACCTCCTCGAAGACCCGGGACTGGGCGTTGGTGCGGTAGAAGACGGCAACGTCGCCGGGGCGGGTCTCGTCGGCGTCGACCAACCGGTCGATCTCGCGGGCCACCCAGTCGGCCTCGGCGTGCTCGGTGTCGGCCACGTAGCCGACGATCGGCTCGCCGGCCCCCGCCTCGCTCCACAGTCGCTTCGGCTTGCGCGACGTGTTCCGGTCGATCACCGCGTTGGCCGCGTTGAGGATGGTCTGGGTGGAGCGGTAGTTCTGCTCCAGCAGGATCGTGCGGGCGTCGCCGAAGTCGCGCTCGAACTCCAGGATGTTGCGGATCGTGGCGCCCCGGAACGCGTAGATCGACTGGTCGGCGTCACCGACCACGCAGAGCTCCGCCGGCTCGATCCCCTCCGTGCCGGCGACCAGCTCCTTGATCAGCACGTACTGGGCGTGGTTGGTGTCCTGGTACTCGTCGACCAGGACGTGCCGGAACCGCCGGCGGTAGCTCTCCGCGACGTGCGGGTGGGACTGGAGCAGGTGCACGGTCGTCATGATCAGATCGTCGAAGTCCAGCGCGTGCGCCTCGCGCAGCCGCCGCTGGTAGAGCGTGTAGGCCTCCGCCAGCGCCCGCTCGTTGGGGCCCTTGGCCCGCCCCGCGAACTCCTCGGGATCGACCAGCTCGTTCTTCAGGTTGGAGACCTGGGCGGCCAGCCCGCGCGCCGGGTAGCGCTTCGGGTCGAGGTCCAGCTCCCTGGCGACCATCTGCATCAGCCGGCGGGAGTCGTCGGCGTCGTAGATCGAGAAGGTCGACTTCAGCCCGGCGTGCTCGTGCTCGGCACGCAGGATGCGTACGCACGCGGAGTGGAACGTCGACACCCACATCAGGCGGGCGCGGGGACCCACCAGGTTGGCGACGCGCTCCTTCATCTCGCCGGCGGCCTTGTTGGTGAAGGTGATCGCGATGATCTCGCCGGGGTGCACGTCCCGGGCGGCCAGCAGGTAGGCGATCCGGTGGGTGAGCACCCGGGTCTTGCCCGAACCCGCACCGGCCACGATCAGCAGCGGCGAGCCGGCGTGGGTGACGGCGTCGCGCTGCGGCCCGTTGAGGCCCTCCACCAGGGCCTGTGGATCGAGGTGGACGGCCGCCGGCCGGGGCCGGTGCGGCGCCGTCGGGGCGGGCGGGGACGCGGGGATGTCGAAGAGAGGATGCATCGCACGGCGAGTCTATGCCGCCCGGCGGACACTTCCCCGCCACGTACCGTCGGGTCGCAGGAAGGGTCCTTTCTTACCACCGGTCGAGACGAAGCTGTCACCTTGTCGTGTCTGGTGCCGCCGTCCCCCATGCACAACGATGACGGTGAAAATCCGGCTCCTCCCCCGTACACGACTGGGAGAACGACCATGACTCAGCCGCGTTCGCGCGGTCGGGCGGCGCTGCGCCACCTCGCCGCGCCCACCCTCGCGTTGGCCGTCGTCGCCACGCTGTCCACCGCTTCCCGGCCCGCGCCGGACCCCGCCACCGACCAGGCGGCCGGCCTCACGCCCGTCTCGGTCTCCTACGCCGTCCCGACCGGCGGCGAGGTCAAGGGCAACTTCCTGAGCTACAACGACTTCCACGGCGCCATCGACCCGCCCGGCGGCAGCGGCGCGACGGTCAACGGCACCCCCGCCGGCGGCGTGGAGTACCTCGCCACCTGGCTGAAGAAGCTGCGCGCCGAGGCCAAGGCCGAGGGGCGCGTCACGACCACCGTCGGGGCCGGCGACCTGATCGGCGCCACCCCGCTCGTCAGCGCCGCCTTCCACGACGAGCCGACCATCGAGCTGATGGACGAGATCGGGCTCGACGTCAGCTCCGTCGGCAACCACGAGTTCGACGAGGGCGTCGACGAGCTGATCCGGATCAACAAGGGCGGCTGCCACCCGGTCGACGGCTGCCAGGACGGGGACGGCTTCGCCGGCGCCAAGTTCACCTACCTGGCCGCCAACACGGTCAGCAGGAAGACCGGCCTGCCGATCCTGCCCCCGGTCGACGTGAAGTTCGTCGGCGGGGTGCCCGTCGGCTTCGTCGGCGTGACCCTGGAGGGCACCCCGGGCATCGTCAACCCGGCCGGCATCACCTCCGTGAAGTTCACCGACGAGGTGCAGACCGCCAACAAGTGGGCCGGCGTGCTCAAGCTCTTCGGCGTCAAGGCGATGGTGCTGCTGGTGCACGAGGGCGGGGCCCAGTCGCCGCCGCCGGCCACCCCCGGCGTCTCGGACTGCGCCAACTTCTCCGGCCCGATCGTCGACATCGTCCGCGGCCTGCGGCCGGAGTTCGGGCTGGTCGTCTCCGGCCACACCCACCGCTTCTACTCCTGCTCGCTGCCGAACTCCTCCGGCGCCCGCAGCGTGGTCACCAGCGCCGGCAACAACGGCCAGCTGATCACGGACGTGGACTACTCGCTGGACCGGCGCACGGGCCGGTTCACCGGGATCTCCGCCCGCAACGTCGTGGTCGAGAACGGCGTACGCAAACCGGACGGCGGCTGGCAGGAGAGCGCGCCGGGCACGTACGTGCGCAACCCCGACCTGGTGGACCCGGGCGCGAAGGCGCTGGCCGACAAGTACCGGAGGGCCGTCGCGCCCATCGCCAACCGGGTGGTGGGCCGGATCTCGGCCGACATCGTCCGCGACGTCCGGCCGAACGGGGAAAGCCCGCTCGGTGACGTGATCGCCGACGCGCAGCTCGCGTACACCCGCTCGAACGGGGCGCAGATCGCACTGATGAACCCGGGCGGCATCCGGGCGTCCCTGCCGTACGCGGCCTCGGCCGGCGACGAGGACCCTGGCGAGATCACCTACGGCGAGGCGTTCACCGTCCAGCCGTTCAACAACCTGGTGGTCACCCAGACCCTCACCGGCGCGCAGCTGCGCAACGTGCTGGAGCAGCAGTTCGTGGGCTTCAACGGGCAGACCACCCAGCGCATCCTCCAGGTGTCCGCCGGGCTGACCTACTCCTACGACAGCACGGCCCCGGTGGGCTCCCGGGTCAGCGCCCTGGCGTTCGACGGCGCGCCGGTCGACCCGGCCGCCAGCTACCGGGTCACCACGAACGACTTCCTGGCCAACGGCGGGGACGGCTTCACCGAGCTCCAGGCCGGCACCAACCGGACCACCGCCCCCGGCTTCGACGTCGACGCGCTGATCGCCTACCTGGGCGCCGGCGCCCCGGTCGCTCCCGGCCCGGCCGACCGCATCACCCGCCTCGGCTGAGGCGCGGGCGGTCCCGGCGTCGCGACGGCACCGGGACCGCCCGTCCGGTCACGGGTTGCGCCGAATCCTTGCGCAGGCCGGGCCAGGGTCGGCATACTCGACGACATGTTCGGTCAGCGCTTCTACTTTTACTACGGCACCGGGAGTCCGGCAGCCGTAGGTCGCGCCTGATCAACCAGACCTACGAGAAAGCCCCGGGCTCCTGGAGCCCGGGGCTTTCTTCGTCCCGGGATCCGGGCACCGGGCACCTGACGGCGAGGGGTACCCGATGATGACAGACGTGGTGGAGTCCAACGGCAGCCTGCGGCGCCCCGAGACGGGCCGACCCGGCCCGGGTGCCTCCGGTTCCCCGGCCGACGCGCCGGAAAACGCCGGCGCCGGGCCGGAGGCGCGTACCGGCACTCCGGAGCCGACCGCGGCGGCCCGGATCGTCGAGATCCGCGAGCGGATCGACGAGATCGACCGGGCGTTGATCGAGCTGTGGCAGGAGCGGGCCCAGCTCTCGCAGGAGGTGGGGGTGACGCGGATGGCCTCCGGCGGCACCCGGCTGGTGCTGTCCCGGGAACGGGAGATCCTGGAGCGCTTCCGGGTCGCCCTGGGCGCCGACGGTACGCAGCTCGCACTGCTGCTGCTCCGCGCCGGCCGCGGCCCCCTGTGAGGCGTACGCCGACCGTGGCCCCCTCGCCGGCGTACGCCGGCGCGGTCGCCGGAAAAGACGGAACCGCCTGCCGCCGTCGCGATGACGTCGGCAGGCGGCTCCGCGGGGCTCACGCCTCGTGCGTCTGCACGATCTCGCGCTTCTCGGCGAAGTGGCAGGCGCTCGGGTGGTCCGAGCCCGGCCGGACCTCCAGCAGCGGGACCTGCTCGGCGCAGATGTCCTGCGCCTTCCAGCACCGGGTGCGGAACCGGCAGCCCGAGGGCGGGCTCACCGGCGACGGCACGTCACCGGTGAGGCGGATGATCGCCTTGTTCTCCCGGACGGTCGGGTCCGGCACCGGCACGGCCGAGAGCAGCGCCTGGGTGTACGGGTGGGTCGGCCGCTCGTAGATCTCGTCCTCGGTGCCGATCTCCGCGATCTTGCCGAGGTACATGACCGCGACCCGGTCCGACAGGTGCCGGACCACCGACAGGTCGTGCGCGATGAAGATGTACGACAGGCCGAACTCGCCCTGGAGCTTCTCCAACAGGTTCATCACCTGGGCCTGGATCGACACGTCCAGGGCGCTGACCGGCTCGTCGCAGACGATGATCTCGGGCCGCAGGGCGAGCGCGCGGGCGATGCCGATGCGCTGCCGCTGACCACCCGAGAACTGGTGCGGGTACCGGTTGATGTGCTCCGGGTTCAGACCCACCAGGTCGAGCAGTTCCTTGACCTTGCCCTGGCGGGTGCCCTTCGGCGCCACCTCCGGGTGGATCTCGAACGGCTCGCCGATCAGGTCGCCGACCGTCATCCGGGGGTTCAGCGAGGTGTACGGGTCCTGCATCACCAGCTGGATCTGCCGGCGCAGCCGCCGCAGCGCCCCGCCGGAGAACTTGGAGATGTCCTGGCCCTTGTAGTGGACGCTGCCGGCGGTCGGCTTCTCCAGGTTCATCAGGACCCGGGCGAGCGTGGACTTGCCGCAGCCCGACTCGCCGACGACGCCGAGGGTCTCCCCGGCCTTCAGCTCGAAGGAGACGCCGTCGACCGCCTTGACGTGACCGATGGTCTTCTTGAACACCACGCCCCGGGTCACGGGATAGTGCTTGACCAGGTCACGGACCTCGAGGATGTTCTCAGTCACGGTTCACCAGCTCCTCGGCGAAGTGGCAGGCGCTGGCCCGGCCGGAACCGACCTGCAGCAGCGGCGGGACCTTCTCCCGGCAGACCGGCTGTGCCATGGGGCAGCGCGGGTTGAACGGGCAGCCCGACGGGATGTTCATCAGGTTCGGCGGGAGGCCCTTGATCGTCCGGAGCTGCTGCCCCTTCTCGTCGAGTCGCGGGATCGAGTTGATCAGGCCGATCGTGTACGGGTGCGCCGGCTTGGCGTACAGGTCGTAGACGTTGGCTTCCTCGACGATCCGGCCCGCGTACATGACCGCGATCCGGTCCGCGACGTCGGCGACGACGCCGAGGTCGTGGGTGATCAGGATCATGCCCATCTGCCGCTCGCGCTGGAGTTCGGCGAGCAGGTCCATGATCTGCGCCTGCACCGTCACGTCGAGCGCGGTGGTCGGCTCGTCCGCGATCAGCACCTCCGGGTCCAGGGCGAGCGACATCGCGATCATCGCGCGCTGCCGCATACCGCCCGAGAACTGGTGCGGGTAGCTGCTGAACCGGCCCTTGGCGTTCGGGATCTTGACCTGGTCGAGCATTTCGATCGCGCGCTTCTTCGCGTCGGCGCGGCTCATGCCGCGCCGCACCCGGAACTGCTCGGCGATCTGAAAACCGACGGTGAAGACCGGGTTCAGCGCCGAGAGCGCGTCCTGGAAGATCATCGCGATGCCCTCGCCGCGGATGCGGCGCCGCTCCTCGAAGGACATGCCGAGCATGTCCTTGCCGTGGAAGCGGACCTGCCCGCCGGTGACGAAGCCCGGCGGCGTGTCGAGGATGCCCATGACGGTCTGCGCGGTGACGCTCTTACCGGAGCCGGACTCGCCGAGCACGGCGAGGGTCTCCCCCGCGTCGACGTGGTACGTGACCCCGTTGATGACCTTGGCGACGCCGTCCCGGGTACGGAACTCCACCCGGAGGTCGTCGACCTCGAGCAACCTGCCCGAGGGGCGGCCGGACGCACCGGCCGCGGACTGCTCGGACACCAGAATGTCGGACAACTGAATCTCCCCTAGCGGAGTTTCGGATCGAGGGCCTCGCGGACCGCCTCACCGAGCATCACGAAGCTCAGGACGGCGGTGACGAGGAACGCGGCGGGGAAGAAGAGCAGGTACGGCGCGACGCGGAGGAGGTTCTGCGCCTCGTTGATCATGATGCCCCAGGAGACCACCGGGCTCTTCAGGCCGACACCCAGGAAGGACAGCGTCGCCTCGGCACCGATGTAGGAGCCGACCAGGATCGTGCCGTAGACCAGCAGCGGGGCGAGACAGTTCGGCAGCAGGTGCTTCATGATGATCCGGCCGGTGCCGGCACCCAGCGCGCGGGCGGCGACGATGTAGTCCGCTTCCTTGGTGGCCAGCACCGAGGAGCGCATCAGCCGCATCACGACCGGCCAGCCCAGCACGACCAGGGAGATGCTCACCAGGGCCATGATCTCCGCCTTGGTGTTGCTCGTGCCCGACCCGTTGAAGGTCGTCAGGATCACGATGGCACCCAGCACGAACGGCAGCCCGAAGAAGACGTCGGCGATACGGGAGAGCAGCGCGTCCACCCAGCCGCCCCGGTAGCCCGCGACGATCCCCATCGCGCCGCCGAGAAGCAGCACGCCGAGCACGGAGAGCAGGGACACCACGATGGAGGCGCGGGCGCCGTAGATCACCCGGGCGAAGACGTCGCGGCCCTGGAAGTCGTAGCCGAACCAGGCCTCGGAAGAGGGGCCGACGAGGCTGTTCTGCAGATCGCCGTTCTCCGGGTCGCCGGAGGTGAACAGCGACGGGAAGATGGTCATCAGCAGGAAGAGGAAGATGAACGCCGCGGAGATCCAGAACAGCGGCTTGCGGCGCAGGTCGCGCCAGGCGTCGCCGAGCAGGCCGCGCGGCTTGTCCTTGCGGGCGTTCTCCGGCAGACCCGCGTTGGTCGGCGCCCCGATCTCGTCGGGTGCCTGCGCGGGCGGCGTGCTGACGATCGAGGCGGCACTCGGGTCACTCATGCCAGCACCTCGCTCCGCTCGGCGCGGACACGAGTGACCTCGCACGCGGCAATGATGATTCGTTCACTGCGCTCACTCATAGCGGATCCTCGGGTCCAGGGCGGCGTAGAGCAGGTCGACCAGCAGGTTCATCAGCAGGTAGACGAGCACCAGGACCACCACGATGGAGACAACGGTAGCGCTCTCCTTGGTAATGATCGCGCGGTAGACCTGTCGGCCGATCCCGTTGATCTGGAAGATGCCCTCGGTGACGATGGCCCCGCCCATCAGGGCGCCGAGGTCGGTGCCGAGCAGGGTCACCACCGGGATGAGCGAGTTGCGCAGCAGGTGCACCCCGACCACCCGGCGCATCGGCAGGCCCTTGGCGATCGCCGTGCGGACGTAGTCGGCGCGGCGGTTCTCCGCGATGCTCGTGCGGGCCAACCGCGCGACGTACGCCATCGAGGCGCTGCCCAGCACGAAGCCGGGGACGATCAGTTCGGAGAGCCGCATCTCGTTGGAGACGGTCGGCTTGACGATGCCCCACTGCACGCCGAGCAGCCACTGGGCCACGAAGCCGATGACGAAGATCGGCAGCGCGATCAGGAAGAGGGTGGAGACGAGGACCAGGTTGTCCAGGAAGCCGTTGCGGCGCAGGCCGGTGAGCACGCCCGCGGTGAGGCCGATGACCGCCTCGATGGCGAGCGCCACCAGGGCCAGCTTCAGGGTGTTCGGGTACGCGGTGGCGATGATGTCGCCGATCTGCCGACCGCCGAACGTCTCCCCGAAGTCACCCTGGAAGAGGTTCTTCATGTAGTTGCCGTACTGCACGAGCAGCGGCTCGTCGAGCTTGAACTTCTCCGTCATCTTGTTGACGAAGCTGTCGGGGCAGGGACGCTCGCCGCACTTGCCCGCGAACGGATCGCCGGGCACCGACCACACGAGCCAGTAGATCAGGAACGTCGTCCCGATGAAGACCGGGACGAGTTGGAGTAGCCGTCTCAACAGATAACGGCCCATGGGGTGGTCCTCCAGACAGGGGGCGCGCGTCGGACGGCCGACACGGGGATGACAGACGTGGCGAGGAGCGTGGTGACACCCCTCGCGGAACGGCCCGGGTCGGGCTCACCGGTAGGTGAGCCCGACCCGGGGTCAGACCGTTCGGATCAGAGCTCGACCGAGGTGAGGTCAAGCTCACCGACGTTGGAGAGCTCCAGCTTCTTGACCTTCTCCGAGTGGCCGGACTGCTGACCACCGAAGTAGACCGGGATCGAGGGGACGTCCTGGTCGATCAGGGCGACCGCCTCGGCGTACTTGGCGTGCGCGGCCTCCAGGCTCGGCGCGGAGGCGGCTTCCTTGGCCAGCGCGTCGACCTGCGGGTTGCTGTACAGACCGTCGTTCGAGGAACCGCCGGTCACGTAGAGCGGGCCGACCCAGTTCTCGACGTCCGGGTAGTCCTGCTGCCAGCCGGCGCGGTACATGCCGGTCATCTTGTGGGCGTTGATGTTCTGGCGGAACACCGCGAAGGTCGGGACGCCCTCGGCGCGGGCGTTGATGCCGAGGTTGGTCTTGACCTGCTGCGCGACGGCCTCCATCCACTCCTTGTGGCTGGCGTCGGCGTTGTAGAACATGACCAGCTCGCCGGTGAAGCCGCCGGCCTCCGCGAGGAGCTTCTTGGCCTCCTCGACGTTGAACTGGCAGGAGGTGCAGTTGCCCGCCTTGGCGCCCGGGGTCAGCGGGTTGGCCCAGCTGTCGGCCGGCTTGCGGTTACCGAAGAAGATCTTGTCGCTGATCTCCTGGCGGTTGATCGACATCGAGATCGCCTTGCGCAGCTTCGGGTTCTTGAAGCGCTTGTCGTAGATCGGGAAGGCGATGATGCCGGTCGACGGCGTGGTGGAGGCGATGCCCCGGGCACCCAGGTCCGTCTTCCACTTGTCGCCCGCGAGCGCGGACACCGGAACCTGCTGCTGGAAGTCCAGGTTACCGGCGAGCAGGTCGTTGTAGGCCGCCGTGTCGTCCTGGTACATCTTGACGGTGACGTCCTTGATCTTCAGCTTGTCGTTCAACGAGTACTCGTCGAAGCGGGTCAGCTTGATCTCGACGTCGTCTTCCCACGACACGAACTTGATCGGGCCGTTGCCGATCGGCTTCTTGCCGAACGCCTCGGCGCCCTGGGTGAAGAACGCGTCCGGCAGCGGCATGAAGGTGCTGTAGCCGAGCTTGGTCGGGAAGACCGCGGTCGGCGCGGCGAGGGTGACCTCGAAGGTGAAGTCGTCGACGACCTTCAGGCCGGACATCTCCTTGGCCTTCGGCTCCGGGGCCTTCTGCGGGCCCTCGGCGCCGTCCGGGTCCTCGGTGTGGACGTCCTCGAAGCCCTGGATGTCGGCGAAGAAGCTGCCGTTCTGCGCGCCGTTCGGCGAGTAGGCGCCCCAGTTCCAGGCGTCGACGAAGTTCTTGGCCTTGACGACGGTGCCGTCGTGGAACTTCGTGTCCTTCTTGATCTTGATCGTGTAGACCTTGGAGTCGGTCGTCTCGATCGACTCGGCGACGGCGTTGCGCGGGGCGCTGCCGTCGTTCGGGTACTCGACCAGACCGGTCCAGATCCAGTCGATGATCGCCCCACCACCGGTCTCGGTGGTGTTCGCCGGGACCAGGCCGACCTCCGGCTGCGTGCCGTCGATGATGATCGCGCCGTCGCTGCTCGCGCCGGCGTCCCCGCCGTCGCTGTCGCTGCTCGAGCAGCCGGACGCGACGAGCGCGAACGCCGCGCCCAGCGCGACGGCGCTACTCGCCCGCTTCGAGACTCTCATTCCGAGGGGCCTCCTCTTTCTGAACCTGGATCCGTCGTGGGTTTCACGCACGTATGGGGGGTGACACACCCGGCTGCCCGCAGTGCGGGAACCGGTTTCACCGCAGTGAATTCGGGACAAGAATGATGTACCGATCCGCCGGGCCACCCCGCCCGCCGCGCTCGGCACCGCGCACACCAGACACCACGGAGCGCCATCGTCAGGCGGGCCCGTGGTGTCAGGCCGTACGGAGTGCCTCACACGAGGGGTGAGGTGCTGCCACTGTGACACCAACCGGCCCGTTCCGTGAAGGTGCCGTTATCAAGCCGTTAGTTGGTCGCCGTGTTGCCGATACTTGAAAAAAGATCATGATGTACGCCGGTAATACCGCTCTGAGCAGTAACGACATGGTTCGGCGGGGGTGCCGACCTGGGCGCTGACCCGGCGGCTGTGACCTTCCCCGCGCCTGGTCCGGCACGATCCGGGGTCGTCCGGGCGTTGGCCGTTTCTGACCATCCGGACGATGCCGACGTCGGCTGTGCGGATGCCATGGCCGACCGGGTGGACGAGGGCGCGCGGTGCCGTGCGCCTGTTCCCGCCCGACGGGCCTTCGGCGGCCGGACGAGCCCACGCGGCGCGATCCCGCCGGGAGGGGCGGAGCAGCGAACGGCCCCGGCACCGCGCGGGGCGGTACCGGGGCCGGGGAACTGACGCGTCGATCAGGCCGTGAAGCGCAGCTTGCGGCGGCGGAACAGCAGCACGGCGACGGCACCGGCGGCCAGCAGCGCCACGCCGGCGGCGATCGAGGCGGCGATCGGGGAGCCGGTCAGCGGCAGGTCGCCACCGTTGCCCGCGGGCGAGGTGGACGGGGCCGGGCTGTCGGTCGGGGCGCTCGGCGACGGCGACTCCGCGGGGGTGCTCGGCGACGGCGACTCAGCCGGGGCGCTCGGCGACGGCGACTCAGCCGGGGCGGCGGCGAACGCGGCCTCGGCCTTGGCGGTCACGGTCTCACCGGTGCTGCCACCGAGGATCAGCTTTTGCGCGGCGTAGTTGCCGGTGAAGAGGAACACCCGGCCGAAGGAGACCGAGCCCTGGGCGGAAACGGTCACCTTCACCGCACCGGCGCCGTCCGCGGTCAGCCAGAACTGCCCACCGTTGGTGGTCGTGGTGACCGGCTTGCCCTCGGCGTCGACCGCCGAGCCGCCGCTGACCGCGACGGTGATCTCGCCCGCCGGGCCCTTCATGGTGAAGGGGCCGGCCTTCTCGCCGACCGTGGCCTTGGCGCTCGCCGGGTCGACGCTCAGCTCGGCCTTCGGCTCGGGCTGGTCGGTGGCGTTGGCGACCAGGTAGTCGTGGACCTTCTTGACCACGTCGTACTGCTCCTTGACGAGCAGACCCTTGCCGTCGACCCAGTCACCGAGCGTGATGCCGTCGCTGAACTTCCAGATGGCGGTCTGGGTGCCGAAGTAGAGCAGCTGGTCGACCTCCGCCTCCGCCGGGGCGGCGGCGCCGGCGGCGGTCAGCAGCTTGGCGGAGTCGGCGTTCGGGTAGCCGTGGGTGAGCACCCACTGCACCTTGCCGAGGTTCTTCACCTGGGACTCGCTCCAGGTGCCCTCCTCGTACTTGCCGTCGATCGCCACCTTGGTGTGGTAGTCGATGCAGAAGGCGGGGACGAGCTTGCCGTCGATCTTGAGCGCCAGCGACCGCTGCGTGCCCACCTTGCCGTTGAGCATCAGCTTGGCGCTGAAGCCCGTCGCCTTGGCCACGCCGTCGGCCGGAGCGGCGGCGGCCGGCACTGCGGAGCCAAGTGCCAGCGCGCCACCAGCGACGGTCGCCAGGGCGATTTGCGCCCAGCGCCGTCCTCGTTGTCCGAACATCAGATTCGTGCACCTCTCCCCAGGGGTGACCCGCGCACGGCGGGTTGCGTGAAGCCGCCGTTCCCGCGGGATGCGCACCACCCGCACGCGAGAACGCGACGGGGCATTATGGGACGGAAATTGATCGCTTGTCAGCCCCGGTGCGCCGCATTCACCGCTTGTGTCCCAAATGACGGGGAAAAGAAATGGATCACACGAGCCGGCGGTCCGCCGCCCAGCGGGACAACTCGTACCTGTTGGACATCTGGAGCTTGCGCAGCACGTTCGACACGTGGGTCTCCACCGTCTTGATGGAGATGTAGAGCTCCTTGGCGATCTCCTTGTAGGCGTACCCCCGGGCCAGCAGCCGCAGCACCTCGCGCTCGCGGTTGGTGAGCTGGTCCAGCTCGGGGTCGGACACCGGCGCGTCGGGGCGGGCCGCGAACGCGTCCAGCACGAACCCCGCCAACCGGGGGCTGAACACCGCGTCGCCGTCGGCCACCCGGCGGACCGCGGCGGCCAGCTCGTCCGGGGAGATCGTCTTCGTGACGTAGCCCCGCGCACCGGCGCGGATCAGCCCGATCACGTCCTCCGCCGCGTCCGAGACGCTCAGCGCCAGGAACCTGACCTGCGGGTGCGTACGCCGCATCGCCTCCAGCACCGCCCGGCCCCCGCCGTCGGGCATGTGCACGTCGAGCAGCACCACGTCGGGCGACGTGGCGGCGATGCGGGTGACCGCCTCGCCGACGGTGCTCGCCTCACCCACCACCTCGACGTGCGCGCCCAGCTCGGCGCGGACCCCCGCGCGGAACATGGCGTGGTCGTCGACGAGGAAGACCCGCAGCCGCTCGGTACGGGCAGCCGCCCCCTCGACCGGTTCCATCGACTGCTCGGTCATCACTTGTCCCTCTCCGCCGTTGCCGGGTCCCGGGTGATCGGCAGGATCAACCGGACCTCGGTGCCTTCCCCCGGCCCGGAGCGGATCTCCGCCCGGCCGCCGTGCCGCTTCATCCGCCCGATGATCGAACCCCGGACCCCGTGCCGGTGGTCCTCCACCGTATCCGGGTCGAAGCCCTTCCCCCGGTCCCGGACGAAGACGCTGACCTGATCGGGCTCGACCTCCGCGTAGAGCGAGACGGTCTGCACGCCGGCGTGCCGGGCGGCGTTCACCAGCGCCTCGCGCGCCGCGGCCACCAGCGCGCCGACCCGCTCGTCGGTCTCCCGGTCGCCGACCACCACCGCCTCCACCGTGATCGCGAACGTGTCCTCGACCTCGGCGGCAGCCTGCTCCAGGGCGGCGGCGAACCGCTCGGTGGGCGAGCCGGTGGGCTTGTAGAGCCAGTTGCGCAGCGAGCGCTCCTGCCCGCGGGCGAGCCGCTGGACGGTCTTCACGTCGCTCGCGTTGCGCTGGATCAGGGCCAGGGTGTGCAGCACCTGGTCGTGGACCATGGCGGCCAGCTCGGCCCGTTCCTGCTCCCGGATGCGCCCCTCGCGCTCCGACCGGAGCTGGTTGTACGTCCGCCACAGCACCGGCGCGGCCACCACGCCGACCCCGGCGAGCCCGACCAGGGCGAAGATCACGCCGTTGAGCACGGCGTCGAAGTTCTGCGCCGGGGAGTAGACCGCGGCGACACCGATGATGCCCACCGCGACCAGCACCCCGCCGCCGATGAACCGGAGCACGAAGGCCCGGCGGTCGCTCTCCTCCACCACCGCGCCCAGCCACGGCACCGGCATGGAGTCGCCCCACTGCCGGCGCCGCTCGGGGGCGGACTGGTGCCAGATCACCCCGGCGCCGACCGCGATGATCGCCACCAGCCAGCCGGCGGTGCCCGTCGCACCGATCGAGTCGAAGACCATCACCTGCACCAGCAGTACGCCGAGGCCTATCGCCACGAACGGCAGGAGCTGGGCGACGTCCCTGCGGGGCGGTACGGCGGTGTCGCCCGGGCGCAGCGGCACGACCGCCCAGAAGGCCGCGTAGAGCAGCAGACCGAGCCCGCTCAGCCCCAGCAGCACCATGAAGGCGACGCGTACCCGCAGCACCGAGATGCCGAGGTGGTCGGCGATGCCGGCGGCCACCCCCGCGGCCATCCGGTGCTCGGGGGCGCGGTAGAGGCGGGGTGGCTGGGTCACGGCGCTGATCGGGTACTCCCTGGTCACGGCGGGCATGGGGCCGGAGCCGGCGCGCTGTCGGCGCCGGATCGATCGTCACACGGCGCGCCACCACCCGACCACGGGGACGCCCCCGACATTCGGGCCGCCGGATTCTCAGGGTGGGGTCAGGGTCGGGTCCTGAGGCCACCCGGCGGGTCGGGGCAGCAGGATCGAGGCATGACCGAGGAAGCTGCCCAGTCCGCCAGCCCCGGGGCGGCACAGCCGGGCGGGCCACCCCCCGCCGCGACACCGCCCGCCGGCTCCGCGGCGCCGCCCCCCGGGGCCCCGCCGACCGCCGCCGGGCACGCGGGGGGAACACCACCGCCCGGGGCCGGGCCCGGACCGCAGCCGTCGTTCGGCGGCGCCGGCTTCACCTCGCGGTACGGGCTGGTGCGCCCCCGCGACGGCCGCTACCTGGCCGGCGTCTGCGCGGCCATCGGCCGGGCCACCAACACCGACCCCGTCCTCTGGCGGGTGCTGCTGGCGGTGCTCGGATTCTTCGGCGGCATCGGCATCCTGGTCTACGTCACCGCCTGGCTGATCATCCCCGGCGAGGGGGACGGCGCCTCTCCCGTCGAGTCCATGCTGGGCCGGGGGCGCTCCAGCATGTCCCCGGTCACCGTGATCGTGCTGAGCATCCTGGTCGCGATCAGTTTCGGCTACATCGTCACGGACGCGTTCCGGGCGGTGCTGCTCGGTGTCACCATCCTGATCGGCGGCGCGCTGCTGCTGAACCGCGACCACCGCGACATCCAGGGCGGAGCCGTGGGCGTACCGCCCGCTCCGCCCACCGCACCGCCCGGGCCGGTGCCACCGGTCGGCTACCCCGCCCCGGTCTCGGACGCTGCCCAGCCGGCCGTGGCCGTGCCGCCCGGGGCGGGCCCCGTCCCGCCCCCGCCGGGTCCCGCCGCCCAGGCCGCCTGGAGCGCCCCGGTCCCCGGCCGGCCGACCGAGCCCACCGCCGAGCTGCCCGCGTGGCCACCGGCCGCTCCGGCCCCCGCCCGCCCCTCGACGGGTACGCCGACCGCCGGCTGGCCGCCGGCCCCGCCCACCTCCGGCTGGCCCGCCGCGACCTCGGCGGCTTCGGAGCCGACCCACCCGGTGCTCCCGCCCCGGCCCCCGAGCTACCGGCCCCCGTTCGCCCCGCACGGCCCGTACGCCGGGCCGACCGTGGTGCCGCCCGTGCTGCCGAAGCCGCGGGTGAAGCCGCCGAAGCGACCGCGCGAGCGCTCCCCCCTCGGCGCGGTGACGTTCTCGCTGATCTTCCTCGCCCTGGGCGTGGTCGCCGTCGTCGACCTGCTGGACTTCTACGACGTCGGTGCGTCGGCGTACTTCGCGGCCACGCTGGTCACCATCGGGCTCGGCCTGCTGGTCGGCACCTGGTTCGGACGGGCCCGCTGGCTGATCGCGCTCGGCTTGGTGGCCGCCGCCGCGCTCGCGACGGCCACGGTCGCCGAGTCGTACGACCGGATCCGGGGCGTCGACGGCAACGTCACCTGGGCGCCCGCCGACCACCGCGACCTCGCCCTGCGGTACGAGAACAGCTTCGGGGACACGGTGCTGGACCTGCGCGCGGTCGACTTCGACAAGAAGAACACCGAGATCACCGTCGCCGTCAACTTCGGCGAGTGCACGGTGGTGGTGCCGCCGAACGTCGACGTCACCACGGTGGCCGACGTCAACGCCGGCGACGCGGTCGTCTTCGGCAAGCGCTCCGGCGGGCTCGCCGGCAAGTTGCGGGAGGCGACAGACCTGGGCCCGGACGGCCCCGGCGGCGGCACGCTGCGGCTCTACATCCACGTGAACGCGGGCAACCTGGAGGTGACCCGGTGAAGGCCCACCGCACCGACCTCGTGTCGTTCGCCTTCGGGCTGATCTTCCTCGGACTCGCCGCCTGGTGGCTGCTCGCGCAGTTGCTCGGGCTCGCCCTCCCGCCCGTCGGCTGGTTCCTGGCCGGCGCGCTGTTCCTGATCGGACTGCTGGGCCTGGTGGGCGCGTTGCGCTCCGGGCGGTCCGCCGACGCGACCCCGCCCGCCGGGACCGACGCCGGCCCCGACGCGCCCCCGGCCCCGACCGGGCCCGCCTCGGCCCCGCCGTCGCCGGAGCCGGCCGGTTGGGCGGGGCCGGACCGACAGGCCACCGAGGTCGACCCGACGCGCTGGGATCTCGACCGGCCGACGGCGGCCGACGAGCCGGCGGCGTGGGGCGGCCCGTTGTCCGGCTGGGGCGAGCGCTCCGACTGGGGTGGTCGCTCCGACTGGGACGTGTCCGCGCCGCCGACCGGCACCCCGACGCCGGGCGGACCCACCTCGGGCGGACCGACCTCGGGAGGCCCCACGCCGAGCGGACCGACCTCGGGAGGCCCGACGAGCGGCGGGCCGGCGAGCGGCGGACCGACGAGTGGCGGGTCCGCGCCCGGCGGGCCGATGCCGGGCGGGCCGGTTACCGGGCCGCGCGCAGGGGACGAGGCCGACGAGTGGCCGACGGAGGCCGTCACGGACACCCGGCCCGAGGCCGTCGAGGACCGCACGGCCGACGTGGACGACGTCCCGCCCGGGCGGACCGACGGACCGACGGCCGGCGACGAGCGCACGCGCGGCTGACCACAGCGGTGCGGCCGGTGTCGGCGGCGGCCTATGCTGGCCGTGGAGAACTCGCCTCCGCCGGCCGACCCGCGCCGACCTGGCCGCCGCGCCGGCCGGACCCGCGCCGCCGTGGCGGTCCCGCCGCGATTCCCGTCTCTACCCCGTCAGGAGTCCGTCCGACATGACGCAGTCCCCCGCCGTGCGCACCTTCGGCCGGTCCGCTCCGGTCCGCATCGGCGAGCGAGCCGCCCGTACCCTCGTCTCCGAACTGGCCCGGATCAACGACCCGAAGGGCGCGCTGCTGGTCGGCGCGACGCCGGAGTCCGCGGTGCTGGCCGCGGCGGTCGACGCGCTGCTACCCGGCGACACCCTCACCCTGGTGCCCGCCGGCTCGACCACCCCGGCGGCCCTGCGGGAGCACGTCACCGCGCAGGGCCGCTGGGTGGCCGACCGGGTCCGCGTGGTCGACACCCTTGCCGAGGCCGAGCCCGCCGCCGTGGTCGTCGCCGGGGAGCCGCTCACCGGCACGGCCGAGGAGACCCGCGCCGCCGTCGAGGGCCTGACGAAGTACCTGACCGACGGCGCCGTGCTGAGCGTGGCCACGACCGCCACGCCGGGGCGCACCGCGGGCGCGGCCGCCGAACTGGACCGGCAGGGCGCGCTGTACGGCGTCGGCGTCGACCTGGTGCTGCGCAACACGCCGCCGCTGCGGGTGTACCGGCTCCGCTACACCCCGGCCGACGCCGCGTCGGCGGCCCGGCTGGCCCCGGCGTACCGCCCGTCCAGCGTCCCGCTGACCCGCGGCATGCACATCGACTCCAACGGGGTGGCCGCGGCCGGCATCGCGCTGGGCCTGGCGGCGGTGGCCCGGGCGACCCGGCCGAAGTCGAAGCTCTGGCTGCTGCCGGCCCTGGCCGCCGCCCCCGTGGCCGCCTTCTTCCGGGACCCGGAGCGCGACGTGCCGGAGGACCCGTCGGCGGTGGTCGCCTCGGCCGACGGCCGGGTGCTGTCCGTGCAGCGGCTGCACGACGAGCGCTTCGGCGAGGGCGAGTGGCTGCGCATCGCGGTCTTCCTGTCAGTGCTGGACGTGCACGTCAACCGCGCGCCGGTGGCCGGCAAGGTGGTCGACTACTTCGTCGCCGACGGTGGCTTCGCCAACGCGATGAAGCCGGCGGCCGAGCATAACGTGGCCGCGTACACGGTGCTGGAGACCGCGCACGGCACGGTGGTGGTGGCGCAGCGCACCGGCCTGATCGCGCGGCGGATCGTGCAGCGGGCGCCGATCGGCGCCCTGCTGGCCCGGGGTGAGCGCTTCGGCCTGATCCGGTTCGGCTCGCGCACCGACGTCTACCTGCCGGTCGACGCGGCGGAGCCGCTGGTCGGCCCCGGGGACAAGGTCGTCGGGGGCTCGACGGTCATCGCCCGCTGGCACTGACGGACGACACGGAGAAGGGGCGCCGCGGATCGCGGCGCCCCTTCTCGCGTACGTGGGTCAGGCGGTGCGGCGCTGACGCAGCCAGAGGACCGGGCCGCTGACCAGGTAACCGACCACGATCAGGGCGAAGGTGAGCCGGATGTCGATCAGCGCGCCGATCACCGGGGCCAGCCACAGCCACGGCGGCAGCTTCACCAGCCGGGCGAGCTTGGCGTACGGGAAGCTGGAGACCATGGCGAAGGCGAGCATCGCCACTCCTGCCACCTGCACGATGCCCGGTACGGGCAGCCCGATGGCGACGGTCAGGGCGAGCACGGCGGCCGCCATGGTGGTGGGTACGCCGCAGAAGAACCTGCCGTCCTTCGGCGAGACGTTGAACCGGGCGAGCCGGATCGCCGCGCACGCCGCGACGAGGGCGCAGGCCACCGCGGCGGCCGGCGTGGAGACCGAGCCGGCCAGCGAGGCGTAGACCACCACCGGGGCGGCGAGGCCGAACGAGCACATGTCGGCGAGCGAGTCCATCTGCGCGCCGAACGGGCTGGCCACGCCGAACCTGCGGGCGAGCGCGCCGTCGAGGCCGTCGAAGATGACGCAGGCGATCAGGCAGAACGCGGCGACGCGTACGTCGCCCTGCATGGCCAGGAAGATGGCCGCCATGCCGAGCATCAGGCTGCTGAGCGTGCAGGCGTTGACCACCGCGAACTTCATCCGGCGGGCGAGGGTCCGCTCGCCGGGGAGCAGCGGGATCGACATCGCCGGCTCGTCGACCGGTGTCGTGGGGCCGAGGGCGGGGCTGACCGGGACGACCGGGGCGACCTCGGCGCGCTCGACCCGGGTCAGCCCGTAGGGGCGACGCGGCCGGTCGACGTAGCGGTGCTCGGGCATCGAGTGGTCGCCGCCGTGCAGGTCACCGTCGCGGCGCCCGACGCGGACCAGCAGCACCTGTCGGGCGAGTGTGCCGCTGCGGCGCAATGGGCCCGCCCAGCGACGCCCTGCGGGACGCGGACTGTCAGTGGTACGACGCCGGCGCCAAGGGGCTCTCGGCACGTTTCCTCCATCACCGGATCGGTCTGCCGCCGCGAGGGCGGGTGTCCGGCTGTCTCGTGCCGGACCTTTCTGGCCCGGCAGCCGTTTTGCGGAGTACACCATCGCATAGGGGAGCGTGGGTTGGCGATAGCTGCCGGCGGTACTTGCAACTGGTCTAACCGTGCAAACCGCTCTCTTATTCCCATCCCGGGCTTCATCGCCCGTTTCCTCCACCAACCCCACCTCGAATGTACCGGACCCCGTCTCCCTCGGCTCGGTGAGCGGGTGCCGGCGGCGTCGATGTCCGGTTACGGACGATCCTCCGTCGGGGTGAGCGTCAGGGCGGTCAGCTCGGTGAGCGGCAACCCGGCGAGCTGCTCGGGCGTGAACCAGGCCGCGCGGGCCGTGGAGCCGCCGGCGAGCTCGGTCACCCGCGCCTCGGTGGGCACGTCGACCGCCACCCGGTAGACCACCCGGACGCCGTGCCAGTCGAGCGGGCGCCCCTCCGGGCCCAGCGCGGCCGGGTTGTGCAGGTTGTCGACGCCGATCAGCTCGACCACCCGACCGAGTTGGCCGGATTCCTCGACCAGTTCGCGCAGCAGGGCGGAGACCGGCTGCTCCCCGTGGTCGGTCCCGCCGCCGGGCAGGTGCCACCGGCCCGCGCCCGGGTAGCCGTCGGCGATCATGGTGAGCAGCACCCGACCCGCGGGGTCGGTGACCAGGCCGTACGCGCCGAAGCGCTGCCGCCGGTCGGCCGAGGGCTCGGGCTCCGTCGCCACCGCACGGGGCAGATCGGACGGCAGGGGCGACGCGGGCAGACCGAGCAGCTCGGCCGTGAACGGCATCAGCGGCATCTGCCCCGCCTCGGCGGTCGTGAACCAGCCCAGTTCGTCGGTGCCGCCGGCCGGCTCGGGTCGCGGTCGCCCGCCCCGCGCGACGACGTCGAAGACCAGGCGGTCGGTGTGCACGGCGACGCCGACGTCGCGGAAGGTCGTCACGTCGGCGAGCACCGCCCGCAGCGCGGTCACCTCGACTGTGAGGCCGGTCTCCTCGGCGAACTCGCGGACCACCGCGTGCGCCGGGTGCTCGGCGTGCTCGATCCCGCCGCCGGGCAGCTGCCAGACGCCCGGGCACGGGCACAGGGCGGAACCCCGCACCAACAACACCCGCCCGTCCGAGCCACGGCACACCCCGTACGCGCCGACCCGTCGCTGTTGCTCCACCCGCCCGTGCTCCCCCGCCCGCCCCGACCCGCTCCGTCGATCATGACGTTAGTCGCCGGGCGGCCGACGCGCCGCCCGGTCGACGCACGGGACCGGGGCGAGGGCGGGAGGGTGAGTCAGGCCAGGCGGGCCGCCTGGACGGCTTCCGCCGTCACCTCGGTCAGGCGGTCGGTGGGGAGGGCGCCCAGTTCGTCGCGGGCGAACCAGCGGGCCTCGCAGGTCGAACCGCCGACGTCGGCCACGGTGGGCGGGGCCGGCTTGTCGACCACGACCCGGTAGAAGGCGCGTACGCCGTGCCAGTCGATCGGGTAGCCCTCCGGGCCGAGGGAGGCGGCGTCGCGGTGGCTGGCCACGCCGAGCAGCTCGACGAGGCGGCCGTTCTGCCCGGTCTCCTCGACCAGTTCCCGGATCAGGGCGGCGCCGGGCTGCTCGCCGTAGTCGGTGCCACCGCCGGGCAGGTGCCAGCAGCCCGCGCCCGGGTAGCCGTCGGAGACGCGGGTGAGCAGCACCCGGTCGTCCGGATCGGTCACCACCGCGTACGCGGCGAAGCGCTGGGCGCGGTGCAGCCCGTCGGGACCGGGAACGGCGTAGAACGAGGGGAACTCCGGTGCCTCGTCCGGCACGATGTCGGCCGACGACGTGGGCAGGCCCAGGGCGCGTGCGGTGAACGAGCGCAGCGGCAGCTCGCGCGCCTCCTCCGGGGTGACCCAGCGGGCCAGGTCGGTGGGCCGGTCGACCCGGTCGGCGAGCGTCCCGCCCCGCACCGAGACCTGGAAGATCAGGCGGTCGGTGTGGATGGTGATGCCCCGCTCCGGCAGCGCCCGCATGTCGGCGAGCACGTCGTGCAGCCCGGCGACGGTGACGGAGAGGCCGGTCTCGGCGGCGGTCTCCCGGACGACGGTGTGGTGCGGGTCCTCACCGTGGTCGACCGCCCCGCCGGGCAGGGACCACGTGCCAGGGGTGCCGGAGCGCTCCGATGCGCGGACCAGCAACACCCGGCCGACTGAATCAGCACAAACTGCGTATGCCGCGATCCTGCGGAGCGGCTCCAGCATGGTGGTCACGGGGCCAAATTCTCCCCGGCCCGGATCACCTGCATCGAAAAGAGTCAGATTCCTGACTGAAAGCTCGCGTCTCAGGGGCGAGTCAGGGTATGGATCCGGGCGGTCACCGAGGCTGGTCCGACGGCGGGCGCGGACCGTGGAGGCATGACCTACACCGCCCCTTCCCAGCCCCCGTACAAGCAGCTCCGTCGCCCCATAACGGACCGGATGATCGCCGGAGTGGCCAGCGGCCTCGGCCGGTACTTCGCCGTCGACCCCACCCTGGTCCGGGTGGCCTTCGCGGTCGCCGGCCTGCTCACCGGCGGGCTCGCGCTGCTCGCGTACCCGATCATGTGGTTCCTGATGCCCGAGGAGCCGGCCGGCGCGCCCGCCTGGCCGCATCCCGCGCCCACCGTGCCACCGGCCGCCGACGCGCAGCCGGCACCGCCGGCCTACCCGCCGGCGGCGTGAGGCGCGGTCACTCCCACTCGATGGTGCCCGGCGGCTTGCTCGTCACGTCCAGCACGACGCGGTTGACCTCGGCGACCTCGTTGGTGATGCGGGTGGAGATCCGGGCGACGACCTCGTAGGGCAGGCGGGACCAGTCGGCGGTCATCGCGTCCTCGCTGGAGACCGGCCGCAGCACCACGGGGTGCCCGTAGCTGCGGCCGTCGCCCTGCACCCCGACGCTGCGCACATCGGCCAGGAGCACCACCGGGAACTGCCAGACACCCCGGTCCAGGCCGGCGGCCGTGAGCTCCTCCCGGGCGATCAGGTCGGCCTGGCGGAGCAGGTCGAGCCGCTCCCGGTCGACCGCGCCGATGATCCGGATGGCCAGGCCGGGGCCCGGGAACGGGTGCCGCCAGACCATCGCCTCGGGCAGGCCCAGCTGGAGGCCGAGCGTGCGGACCTCGTCCTTGAACAGCGTGCGCAGCGGCTCGACCAGCGCGAACTTCAGGTCCTCCGGCAGGCCGCCGACGTTGTGGTGGCTCTTGATGTTGGCGGTGCCGGTGCCACCGCCGGACTCGACCACGTCCGGGTAGAGGGTGCCCTGGACGAGGAACTCGACGTCGCCGTGGGCGGCGACCTCCCGGGCCGCCGCCTCGAAGACCCGGATGAACTCCCGGCCGATGATCTTCCGCTTCTGCTCCGGGTCGGTCACCCCGGCCAGCGCGCCCAGGAACCGCTCCTGCGCGTCGACCACCTTGAGCTTGATGCCGGTGGCGGCGACGTAGTCCTTCTCCACCTGCTCGGCCTCGCCGGCGCGCAGCAGGCCGTGGTCGACGAAGACGCAGGTGAGCTGGTCACCGACCGCCTTGTGCACCAGCGCGGCGGCGACGGCCGAGTCGACCCCGCCGCTCAGGCCGCAGATGACCTCCTTGTCGCCGACCTGCTCGCGGATCCGGGCGACCTGCTCGTCGATGATGTTCGCGGGCGTCCAGGTCGGCGCGATGCCGGCGATGTCGTAGAGGAAGCGGCGCAGCATCTCCTGGCCGTGCGCGGTGTGCCCGACCTCCGGGTGGAACTGCACGCCGGCCCGGCGGCCGGCCAGGTCCTCGAACGCGGCGACCGGCGCGCCCGCCGACTCGGCGGTCACCGTGAAGCCCTCCGGGGCCTCGGTCACGCAGTCGCCGTGGCTCATCCACACCGGCAGGTCGGCCGGCAGGTCGCGCAGCAGCACGCCGGGGTCGAGGAGGCGGGGGCGCAGCGGGGTGCCGCCGTACTCGCGGTTGCCGGTGCGGGCCACCGTGCCGCCGAGGGCCTGGGCCATCGCCTGGAAGCCGTAGCAGATGCCGAAGACGGGCACCCCGGCGGAGAACATGCCGGCGTCGATCTGCGGGGCGTCCGGCGCGTAGACGCTCGACGGGCCCCCGGAGAGGATGATCGCCGCCGGATCCTTCGCCAGCATCTCGGCGACCGGCATCGAGTGCGGCACGATCTCGGAATAGACGTTGGCCTCACGCACCCGACGCGCGATGAGCTGGGCGTACTGGGCTCCGAAGTCCACCACGAGGACGGGGCGAGGCGTGCTCATGTGCAGAAAGCCTACCGACCCGGCCCGCCCGCTCCACCGCGCCCCGCCGCACGTCACACCACCGCTGGTGATCTCGGGCCGGCCGCCCCGACGACCGGCGCGAAACAGGCGACACCGAGATCAGGGACGCAGGGCGCCCGGGGCGTCCGGTGGGACGGCGGGATGGCGCGGCGGGACCGGGGAGAGGCGGCGGTACGGCGAGCCCACGGGCGGCCTCGGGTCCTCCTCGCCCTTGTTCGGCCAGAAGGACATCGCCCGCTCGGCCTGCGCCGTGATGGTGAGCGACGGGTTCACCCCGAGGTTCGCCGAGATCGCCGCCCCGTCGACCACGTGCAGCCCCGGATGGCCGAACACCCGGTGCCACGGGTCGATGACGCCGTCGGCCGGGGTGGCGCCGATCACCGCCCCGCCGAGGATGTGCGCGGTCAGCGGGATGTCGAACGGCTCGGTCAGCGCCCCGCCGGGCGTACCGCCGATCTCCTCGGCCAGCAGGCGGGCGGCCTGGTTGCCGGCCGGGATCCAGGTCGGGTTGGGCGTGCCGTGCCCCGGCCCGGAGACCAGGCGCCGGCCGAGCAGGCCGCGCCGCAGCCGCGTGGTCAGCGAGTTGTCCGCCGACTGCATGACCAGGGCGATCACCGTACGCTCCGACCAGCCCCGCACCGAGGCCAGCCGGGCCGCCGTGCCGGGCTGACGCAGCAGGACCCCCACCCAGCGGCGGACCCGGCGCGGCCCGCCGTCGACCAGCAGCGACTGGAGCAGCCCCATCGCGTTCGAGCCCCGGCCGTAGCGGACCGGCTCGATGTGGGTCTGCGGGTCGGGGTGGAACGAACTCGTGATCGCCACGCCCTCGGTGAAGTCGAGCCCCTGCTCACGGGCCCGCCGACGGGGCACCGAGGCGCCGAGGATCGCCTCCGAGTTGGTCCGTGTCAGCTCGCCGAGGCGGGGCGAGAGCGCGGGCAGCGCCCCCTGCGCCTTCATGGTGTGCAGCAGCCGCTGGGTGCCGAGCGCGCCGGCGGCGAAGACCACCTGGTCGGCGTGGAACACCTGCCGCCGCGTACGCAGCCACGCCCCGGTACGCACGGTGTGCACCGCGTACCCGCCCCCGTCGACCGGGCGGACGGCGGTGACCGTGGTCAGCGGGTGCACCCGCGCGCCGAGCCGCTCGGCCAGCCACAGGTAGTTCTTGACCAGCGTGTTCTTCGCGCCCAGCCGGCAGCCGGTCATGCACCCCCCGCAGTGCGTGCAGCCGGTACGCTCCGGCCCGACGCCGCCGAAGTAGGGGTCGCTGACCCGCTCGCCGGGGCGGCCGATGAACACGCCGACCGGGGTGGCGTGGTAGGTGTGCCCCACCCCCATCCGGTCGGCCACCGCCCGCATCGCCCGGTCCGCGCGCGTGACGTGCGGGTACGTGGTGGCGCCGAGCATCCGCTTCGCCTGGTCGTAGTGGCGGGCCAACTCGTCGCGCCAGTCGGTGACGTCGCGCCACTGCGGGTCGGCGTAGAAGGCGTCCAGCGGCTCGTAAAGGGTGTTGGCGTAGACCAGCGAGCCGCCGCCGACCCCGGCGCCGGCGAGCACCAGCACGCCGCCGCCGGCCTTCCGGTCGGCCGGGCGCAGCAGGGTGATCCGCTGGAGGCCGTAGCAGCCGAGGCGCGGTGCCCACAGGAAACGCCGCAGCCGCCAGGAGGTCTGCGGGAACTCGTCGTCGGCGAACCGCCGCCCGGCCTCCAGCACCCCGACCGAATAGCCCTTCTCGGCCAGCCGCAGCGCGGTGACGCTGCCCCCGAAGCCGGACCCGATGACGAGCACGTCATACCGCATTACCGCATCATTACCGCTGAGTAGCCATCGCGCCAGCGCCCGATTTCGCGGGATCATGCACCCGGTCCATGATCCGGAGACTCACGCCACAACTCGGGGCACCCGGCGGGGCGTTGTCATCAACGGGGGTGTCGCATGACGGAGCGGGCAGGGGCAGCACGCCCCCGATGGCTGCTGGGGCTGGCCGCCCTGGCGGCGGTGGTCCTGGTGGCCGCGGGTGCCCTGGTGGTCACCCGGCTCGTCCGCGACGACGCCCCGCAGCGCGGCATCGGGCCGGCGGGCGCCACCGGGACGCCGCAGGCGAGCCCCACCCCGAGCCCGAGCCCGACCGCACCGCCGGGCGCCGACATCACCGGCCCGCTCAACCTCCTGCTCGTCGGGGTGGACACCCGGGTCAGCGTGCCGGGCTGGGAGCCGCACGGCGACGCCGTACTGGTGCTGCACGTGCCGAAGGGCCTCGACCGGGCGTACCTCTTCTCCCTCCCCCGCGACCTGCTGGTCGACATCCCGGCCTTCCCGAAGGCCGGCTACCGGGGTGGGAGGACCAAGCTCACCCACGCGATGAGCTACGGCAGCCGGGTGCCCGGCAAGCCCAGACAGCCGAGCACCGCCCAGGGGTACGAACTGCTGCGCAGCACGGTCAGCGGCTACACCGGGCTGCGCTTCGACGCCGGCGCGGTGATCACCTTCAACGGCTTCGACCGGCTCGTGGACAGCCTCGGCGGGGTGGACCTCTACATCGACCAGCGGGTGGTCTCGCTGCACCGCCGCCCCGACGGGCGGCACCGCGAGGCCGCACCGGGCGGCGGCGGCTACGTGGGGCCGCAGATGGTCTACGAGAAGGGCGAGCGGCACCTCACCGGCTGGCAGGCGCTGGACTACGCGCGGCAGCGCTACACCACCGGCGGTGGCTACGCCCGGCAGCGCCACCAGCAGCAACTGCTCAAGGCGCTGGCGACGAAGATCGTCGACCAGGACCTGGCCCGGCAGCCGGAGCGCGTCCAGCAGGTGGTCGACGCGCTCGGCGACAGCCTGGTCTACGCGGGCGGGCCGCGCGTCGTGGACGTCGCGTACGCCCTCGGCGGGCTCACCCCGGACCGGTTGGTGCTGGTCGACCTGCCCGGCGCGGCCGTCGGCCGGGGCGGCGCCTACCGGGGCGAGGAACTCACGCAGACCGGGCGGAAGTTCATCACCGAGCTGCGCGCCGGGCGGGCGGACGCCTACCTCGCCGCCAACCCGAAGCTGCGCGTCACGCGCTGACCGCCGTCACCGGCGCTCGGGCTGACGGGGCCGCCCCCGCCGCTCGCGCGGGTCGGACGCCGTCACCGCCGCCGCTCGGGACGGTCCGGTCGCTGCGTGCCGTACAGCCACGCCTCGAAGAGGTCGTCGAGCTGCTGACCCGAGACCCGCTCGGCCAGCGCGACGAACTCGGCCGTGGTCGCGTTCGCGTCGCGCTTCTGCGCCGCCCACGTCCTGAGGATCTCGAAGAACGCCTTGTCGCCGACGCTCACCCGCAGCGCGTGCACCGTCATCCCGCCGCGCTGGTAGACCGACTCGCTGAACAGGTTCGCCACCCCCGGCTCGCCCGGCGGCGTCCGCCACACCTGGCCCGGGGAGCCCGCGTACCGGGCGTCGAACTCCTGCTGGGCGCTGCGCCCGCCGTCGTGTTCGGCCCACAGCCACTCGGCGTACGTGGCCAGGCCCTCGTTGAGCCAGATGTCCTGCCACTTCGCCAGCGACACACTGTTGCCGAACCACTGGTGCGCCAGCTCGTGCGCGACCACGCCCGTGTTCTCGCCGCCGGAGAAGAAGCCCGCGGAGTAGACCGGGCGGCTCTGCGTCTCCAGGGCGTACCGGATCCGGGCGTCGGAGATCACCACGCCGCCGTACGCCCCGAACGGGTACGGCCCGAAGACGCTCTCCAGGTAGTCGGCCACCCGCACGGTGCCGGCGATCGACCGGTCCGCCGCGCCCTCCGGCAGGTCGGTGGTGACCGCGTGGAACACCGGGCGGCCCTTGTGCTCGCCCTCCGTGATCCGGAACCTGCCGATGACCAGGGTGCTCAGGTAGCTCGCCATCGGGCTGCGCTCGGCCCACTTCCAGGTGGTCCAGTCGCCGGTCGTGCTCTTTCCCGCCGGCACACCGTTGCTGACCGCCGTCAGCCCCTTCGGCACGGTGATCTCGAAGTCGTAGGTGGCCTTGTCCGAGGGGTGGTCGTTGACGGGGAACCACGTGCTCGCCGACTCGGGTTGGCCGAGCGCGATCGCCCCCTCGTCGGTGTGCAGGAAGCCGCCGCTGCCGATGACCTCGTTGCGCAGCGGCTCCGGCTTGCCCTCGTACGCGACCTCGACGACGAAGCCGTTGCCCGCGATCAGACCACGGGCCGGCGTCACCACCAGTTCGTCGCCCTTGCGGCCGTGCTTCGCCGGGGCCCCGTCCACCGTCACCGACCGCACGGTCAGCCCCGCCAGGTCCAGGTTGAACGCGGACAGGTCGCCGGTCGCCGCCGCCTGCACGGTGGTGGTCCCGCTGAGCTGGTCCTCGGCCGGGTCGTACCGCACCTTGACCGTGTAGCGGCTGACGTCGTACCCGCCGTTGCCGTAGGTCGGGAAGTACTCGTCGCCGACGCCGGCCGCACCGGGTTTGAACTGGCGCGTCGCGGCGGGTGGGGCGGCGGCCGGCGTCGGGGCTGGTTCCGGCTCGTCTGACGACCCGCAGCCGGCCAGCCCGAGCGTCCCGGCCAGCAGCAGGCCGGTGCCCGCGCACAGCGTCCGCCGTGACAGCGTCATCGCCTCGTCCCCTCCCTGCGTCGCCGCCCCACCGGCGACCGTGGTGGACCCGCGCCGGCCGGTGCCGCTCGCTCGGCACCCGGCGACGGCCGGTCGGGCCGGCGGTGCCGCGCCGGGTCCGGCCGCAGCCTACCGAGCGCCGGCGGGAGCCCTGTCAGGGCAGTGCGGGGGCGCTGCCGCCGACGAGCCAGGCGTCGAAGAGCGGGCGCAGCGGTTTCCCGGCCACCCGCTCGGCCAGCGCGACCAGGTCGTCGGTGGTGGCGTTGCCGTCGCGCCGCTCGGCCGTCCAGGTCCGCAGGATGCGGAAGAACGTGTCGTCGCCGACCGTACGGCGCAGCGCGTGCACGGCGAGCGCCCCGCGCTTGTAGACGGCCGCACCGAACAACCGGGACCGTCCGGGGTCGACGGACGGCCGGGACCAGTCGGTCGCGGCGTACTCCAGCTCGAAGTTGCGCTGCGCGCTGCGACCGCCGTCGTGCTCCTCCCACAGCCACTCCGCGTAGCTGGCGAAGCCCTCGTTGAGCCAGATGTCGCTCCACCGGCTCAGCGTCACGCTGTTGCCGAACCACTGGTGGGCCAGCTCGTGCGCGACCACGCCCGGGTTGGGCCGGCCGCCACGAAAGAAGCCCGGCCCGTAGACCGGTCGCGACTGAGTCTCCAGCGCGTAGCCGATCCGGGCGTCGGTGACCACGATCCCGCCGTAGGAGTCGACCGGGTACGGCCCGAAGCGGCTGGCCAGGAAGTCGGCGATCTCGCCGGTACGGGCCAGCGAGGCGGCCTCCGGCCCGTCCGCCGGCAGGCTCGCCGGCACCGCCGTGACCATCGGCCTGCCGGCGTGCGTGCCGCTGCGTACCCGGTAGTCGCCGATCACCAGGGTGCTCAGGTAGCTCGCCATCGGGGTCCGCTCGGCCCAGCGCCAGGTGGTCCAGCCGGCGGCGCTCGTCCGCTCCCCCGGCACCCCGTTGCTCAGCGCGGCCAGCCCGTCGGGCACGGTCACCTCGATGTCGTACGTGGCCTTGTCGGACGGGTGGTCGTTGACCGGGAACCAGGTGGCCGCCGACCAGGGCTGGCCGACGACGATCGCGCCGTCGTCGGTGTGCAGGAAGCCGCCGCTGCCGAGCTGCCCGTCGGCCTTCGCCGCCGGCACGCCGGAGTAGTCCACCTCGACGACGAACCGGGCGCCCCGGGAGAGCCCGTCGCGCGGGGTGACCACCAGCTCGTCGCCGTCGCGCGCCGCCCCGGCCGGCCGGTCGTCGACGGTCACCCGCGACACGTCCAGGCCGGCGAGGTCCAGGTTGAACCGGGACAGCGCGGCGGTCGCGGTGGCCGTGACCGTGGCCCGCCCGGAGAGCCGGTCGGACGCCGGGTCGTAGCGCACGGCGAGGCGGTAGCCCGCGACGTCGTAGCCGCCGTTGCCGGCCCCCGGGACGTACGGGTCGCCGAGGTCGGCCGCCCCCGGGCGGAAGCCGTCCCGCTCGTCGCCGTCGGTGCAGGCCGCGAACGCCAGGGCCGCGACGACGGCGACGGCGAGCGCGGGGCGGAACCGACGGCGGGTACGACGCACCGGCCGAGCCTATCGGCGCGGCCGGTGCGGATGGTGCTGCTTGCGCAGGTCAGCGGTCGAGGACCAGGCCGACCTTCTGGAACTCCTTGAGGTCGCGGTAGCCGCACTTGGCCATCGCGCGGCGCAGCCCGCCGAAGAGGTTGAGCTGGCCGTCCGGCTCGTCGGCCGGGCCGAAGAGCAGCTGCTCCATCGAGCCGAGCGGATCGCCGGCCGTCTCGAACGCGCCCCGGGGCAGCGACGGGTGGCTGGCGGCGGAGTGCCACCAGGCGCCACCGGCCGGCGCCTCGGCACAGAGCGACAGGGGCTCGCCGAGCATCACCGCGTCCGCACCGCAACCGAGGGCCTTGGCGATGTCGCCCGAGGTCTCGATGTCGCCGTCGGCGATCAGGTGCACGTACCGGCCACCGGTCTCGTCGAGGTAGTCCCGGCGGGCCGCCGCCGCGTCGGCGATCGCGGTCGCCATCGGCACCCGGATGCCCAGCACCGACTCGGTGGTGGACCACTCGTCGCCGCCGATGCCGACGATCACGCCGGCGGCGCCCGTACGCATCAGGTGCAGCGCGGTCTTGTAGTCCGTGCAGCCACCGACGACGACCGGGAGGTCGAGGTCGGCGATGAACTCCTTGAGGTTGAGCGGCTCGTCGGTGGTCGAGACGTGCTCGGCCGAGACGATGGTGCCCTGGATGACCAGGATGTCCACGCCGGCGTCGAGGATCACCGGGGCCAGCGCCAGGGTGTGCTGCGGGGAGACCCGCACCGCCACCGTGCCGCCGCCGGCGCGCAGCTCGCGCACCCGCTCGGCGATCAGGTCGGGGCGGATCGGCTCCGCGTAGACCTCCTGGAGCCGCTTGGTGGTACGGGCGTCCTCGTCGAGCCCGGACAGTTCCTCCAGGACCTTGGTCGGGTTCTCGTAGCGGGTCCACAGACCCTCGACGTTGAGTACGCCGAGACCGCCCAGCTCGCCGAGCCGGACGGCCGACGCCGGGCTCATCGTCGCGTCCGAGGGGTGCCCGACGCAGGGGATGCCGAACTGGTAGGCGTCGAGCTGCCAGGCGGTGGAGACGTCGTCGACGTCCCGCGTCCGGCGGCTCGGCACGATGGCGATGTCGTCCAGGTGGTAGCCGCGCTGCGCGGTCTTGCCCAGCCCGATCTCGACCACGTCACGCATGGGGGACTCCAGTTGTCGCAGGGGGGATGGTCAGCGGGAGTGGTAGTTGGGCGCCTCGACCGTCATCTGGATGTCGTGCGGGTGGCTCTCCTTGAGCCCCGCCGCCGTGATCCGGATGAGCTGGCCCCGGCGGTGCAGCTCGGGGATGCTCTCCGCGCCGACGTACCCCATCGCCGCGCGCAACCCACCGGTCAGCTGGTGGGCGACCGCGGAAAGCGGGCCCCGGTAGGGCACCTGGCCCTCCACGCCCTCGGGGACCAGCTTGTCCTCGGCCAGCACGTCCTGCTGGAAGTAGCGGTCCTTGGAGTACGACTTGCCCTGGCCACGGGACTGCATCGCGCCGAGGGAGCCCATGCCCCGGTAGGCCTTGTACTGCTTGCCGTTGATGAAGATCAGCTCGCCGGGGCTCTCCTCGCAACCGGCCAGCAGGCTGCCCAGCATCACCGTGTCCGCGCCCGCCACGAGCGCCTTGGCGATGTCGCCCGAGTACTGGATGCCGCCGTCGCCGATCACCGGAACGCCTGCGGGCCGCGCGGCGCGGGCGGCCTCCATGATCGCGGTGATCTGCGGTACGCCCACCCCCGCGACGATGCGCGTGGTGCAGATCGCGCCCGGCCCGACGCCGACCTTCACGCCGTCGGCCCCCGCGTCGACCAGCGCCTTCGCGCCCGCGTAGGTGGCGACGTTGCCGCCGACGATGTCGATCGTCACGTCCTTCTTGAGCTGGCGGACCATGTCCAGCACCGCCCGCTGGTGCCCGTGCGCCGTGTCCACGATCAGCACGTCGACGCCCGCGTCGACCAGCGCGCGAGCCCGCTTGTACGCGTCGTCGCCGACCCCCACCGCGGCGGCGACCCGCAGCCGGCCGGCGTCGTCCTTGGTGGCGTTCGGGTACTGCTCGCTCTTGGTGAAGTCCTTGACCGTGATCAGTCCGCGCAGCCGGCCCGAGTCGTCGACGATCGGCAGCTTCTCGACCTTGTGCCGGCGCAGCAGGTCGAGGGCGTCGTCCTTGCTCACCCCGACCGGGGCGGTGATCAGCGGGATGCGGGTCATGATCTGGTGGACCGGCGTTGCCGGGTCGGAGACGAACCGCATGTCGCGGTTGGTGACGATGCCGACCAGCTGGCCCTCGCCGTCGACCACGGGCACGCCGGAGATGCGGTAGCGCCCGCAGAGGGCGTCGACGTCGCGCAGGGTGTCGTCGGGGCTGGCGGTCACCGGGTTGGTGATCATGCCGGACTCGGAGCGCTTGACCAGGTCGACCTGGAGCGCCTGGTCCTCCAGGGAGAGGTTGCGGTGCAGCACGCCGATGCCGCCCTGACGGGCCATGGCGATCGCCATCCGGGCCTCGGTCACCGTGTCCATCGCGCTGGACAGCAGCGGGATCGAGAGGCTGATGTTGCGGGTCAGCTTCGTCACGGTGTTGACCCGGCTGGGCACCACGTCCGACTCGCCCGGCTGGAGCAGCACGTCGTCGAAGGTCAACCCGAGCGGGACCACCCGGGCGGAGCCCGCGGGCAGCTCCGGCAGATGGCCGCCCAACTCCCCGCTGTCGGCGCCGGCCGGAAGATCGGTGTTGGGCGAAAATTCCACGATTGCTCCCCTGAGCTGCTCGGATGGGCTTCAGCGAGGTGGCGCGGGCGGGCACCGGCACACGCCGGGTGACGGGCGCGTCGTCTCATCGTACCCACCGACCCGGGCCGTCCCCGGCCGGTGGCGGCGCAGGTCACCGGTGGCCGGGGGCGGACGCGGCCGTGGCGTTGGGTCTACGGTGAGGGGGTGCACGACGAGCCCATCGACCCCTTCAACGGCGACCCGGCCGATCCGGCCGCCGGCCTGCATGACCCGGGCGACGACGCCCCGCTCGACCCGCTGACCGACGTCGAGCGGCAGGACGTGCTGGAGGACCTGGCCGACCTGGAGATCTACCAGGCGCTGCTGGCGCCGATCGGGGTACGCGGGCTCGTCATAGAGTGCGAGGACTGCCGGGAGCCGCACTACTTCGACTGGGACCTGCTGCGGGGCAACCTGCGGCACCTGCTCAGCTCGGGGCGCCCCCGGGTGCACGAGCCGGCCTACGACCCCGACCCGGACCACTACGTCACGTGGGACTACGCCCGTGGCTACGCCGACGGGGTGCACGACACGCTGACCGAGGGCACCGACGAGGAGCCCGAGCCCGGACGCTGAGCGGGCGGCGGGCCAGCACCCGTCAACATCACCGAACGCCTCGTCCTCGATCTCGTCGTTCCGGAGGACGGGCTGGATCTTCAGGGCCGGGTAGGAGGCTGGGGTTACACGTTCGGCGAAGGAACCGCGTTCACCAATGCCCGCTCGTACGACTACCCGGTGATCGGCTACAACAGGCCCGACTCCGACTACACGGAGGGCGAATACAGATGTTCTGCGAGGGGAACATCGTCGAGCTAGTCCTTCGTGATCACCGGCACTGGGGCAGACAGCTCGGCGTCCTCGATGCGTTCCGGCGTCCAGACCTCGCGGATGTCATGCGGAGAATCATCCACCTTGTGCACGCTGACCCCTCCCCCGGCGCCCGGATAGGCTCCGGCGACAGCGATTCCGGCAGTCAGCAGCCCCGCGACAGCGATCGATGCTCCCACGAGTTTCTTCGTGCGCGAGACCTTTCCACGTCCGCTATCATCCAAAAAGCTGCGGCCAGCCATTCGCACTCTGCTTCTGCAAGAGGTGGGGCGCCTCCGCGGCATTTCTCGACGGCCCACCATACCCCGGGCGCCGTTTGCGAAGAGGCGCCTCGGCTCGGCGTGTAAATGATGGCCTTGAATTGCTCGTCGCCTAGGCAGGTACGCGCCGTCACCGCTGAGACCCGAGGATCCTGTCCGCGGGCGGCTCGCCGCACCGTCAAGGGCGCGACTAGGCCACCAGGCCGGCGCGGAAACCGGCCGCCACCGCGTGCGCGCGGTCCCGGGCGCCCAACTTGCGGAACAGCCGGCGGGCGTGGGTCTTCACGGTGTCCTCCGAGACGAACAGCTCCCGGCCGATCTCGGCGTTGCTCTTGCCCTCCGCCATGCCCAGCAGCACCTGGAGCTCGCGTTCGGTCAGGCCGACCTGGGACCGGCCGCCGCGCGGGCCGGACCCGTTCCGCCGCCCGGCGGGCACGGCGTCGGCCGGCTCGTCGGTCGGCTCGGCCGGGTCGTCGCCGCGCTGCGACGGTACGACCGTCGGGGCCGCGCCGTCCGGGGACGTTCCCGACCAGGTGGGGCCGGGCTCGGCGGGCACCCGGCCGGCCGGACCGGTACGGGCGGGACCGCCGACGGCGGCGGTGTCCCGGGCCGGATCGGTGGCCGGGCGGCGGGCGGCCCGGCCGGGCGCGGAGAGCAGCAGCAGGGCCTTCGCCACCGCGCTGGTCAGGTCGTGGTCGACGCCCTGGATGAGCCCTCGGGCACCCGCGCTGATGGTGGCCGCCGCCGCCTCCGACTCCTCGGTGCCGAGCAGCAGCACGGAGGCCTGCGGCGCGCGGGCGAGCACCCGCCGCACGAAGCCCGCGCTGTCCGGCCGGGTGAGGGCCGTGTCGGCCAGCACCACGTCGGCCGGGCGCTCGGCCAGCCGCAGCATCACCTCGGGATCGGAGACGGCCGTCCGCACCGCGGCGGACAAGCCGAGTCGTGCCGCCGCCGACGCGAGATGCTGCGCCGCGAGCGGTGTCCGAACGCACACGAGAACCGTACGCACAGTGGTCTCCTCTCCGCCCAAGAGCAGACCATGACGGGGTCGGGTCGCGAGGGGGTTCCGGCAATCCTCCGAACTTTTCCGACAAGTGGGGCATATGCCACCGCTTGCCGGAAGTTTTCGATCACAGGCGTGTGAGCCGGCGGCCGCCCGGGTACCAAGCCCCCAGGCCGGAAACGGCGCGCCTGCGCGGACCGTCGCCCGGACGCCGATTCACCAGGATCTGCGCGGTGCCGCGCGGGAGGAGGGGTGCTGATGTCGAACGTACGCAGACTGCCCGGACCCATCGTCGACCTCTGGGACTGGCAGCGGCTCGGTGCCTGCCGGGGCCGGGACAGCGCACAGTTCTTCCACCCGGACGGCGAGCGCGGCTCGTCCCGCCTGCGTCGGGAGTCCGGCGCCAAGGCCGTCTGCCGCGCCTGCCCCGTCCGGGCCGAGTGCGCCGCCCACGCCCTCGCCGTCCGCGAGCCGTACGGCGTGTGGGGCGGCTTCAGCGAGTCGGAGCGGCTGCGGCTGCTCGCCGTCGGCTGGGAGGACCTGGCCGACCGCCGCCAGAGCCGCGTCGACGTCGCCCGGCTGGAGGCCCGCCTGGGCCAGCCGCACCGGTCGACCGTCCCCGCCCAGCGCAAGATCGCCTGAACCGGCCGCCCGCGAAGACCACCCGACGCCGCGTCCCACCCGGGGACGCGGCGTCACGGCGTTCCCGGCTGTCAACGGACCACCGTTCCCGACGCGCGCGTGCCCGGCCGTCACGTCGCGGGCGGATGGTCGCGCAGACGGGCGGCGGTCACGCCAACGGGCTGGTCGCACCGGTGGGCGGTGGTCACACCAGCGGGCAGTCGCATCGGCCGGCGGTGGTCACGTCGCGCGGGTGGAAAGGCGTCGGGGCGCACCGTCACACGGACGGTGCGCCCCGACTAGGCGTACGGCTGGGTCAGAAGCCCGGGCCGTGCTGGTGGCCGTGGCCGTGGCTGTGGCCGTGACCGCCGGCGGCGGCCGGCTCGGCCTTCTCCGGCTTCTCCACCACGAGGCTCTCCGTGGTGAGCAGCAGACCGGCGATCGACGCGGCGTTGGTGACCGCGTTGCGGGTCACCTTCACCGGGTCGACGATGCCGGACTTCGCCAGGTCGACGTACTCGCCGGTGGCGGCGTCGAGGCCGTGGCCCCAGTCCTTGCCGGCGACCTTCTGCACCACGACGTAGCCGTCGTGGCCGGCGTTCTGGGCGATCCAGCGCAGCGGCTCGACCAGCGCCTTGCGCACGATCGAGACACCGACCTTCTCGTCACCGGTGAAGCCGAGGTCGTCGTCGAGCGCCGGCAGGATCTGCACCAGGGCGGCGCCACCGCCGGGGACGGTGCCCTCCTCGACCGCGGCCTTGGTGGCGGCGATCGCGTCCTCGATGCGGTGCTTGCGCTCCTTCATCTCGACCTCGGTCGCGGCGCCGACCTTGATGACCGCGATGCCGCCGGACAGCTTGGCCAGCCGCTCGGCGAGCTTCTCCCGGTCCCAGTCGGAGTCCGAGGCCTCGATCTCCTTGCGGATCTGCGCGACCCGGTCGGCGACCTCGCTCGCCTTGCCGCCGCCGTCGACGACCGTGGTGTTCTCCTTGTCGACCACCACGCGCCGGGCGGTGCCGAGCACCTCCAGGCCCACCTGGTCGAGCTTGTAGCCCAGCTCGGGGGCGACCAGCTCGGCGCCGGTGAGGATCGCCATGTCCTGGAGCATCGCCTTGCGCCGGTCGCCGAAGCCGGGGGCCTTCACCGCGCAGACCTTGAGGGTCTTGCGGATCGAGTTGACCACCAGCGTCGACAGCGCCTGGCCGTCGACGTCCTCGGCGATGATCAGCAGCGGCTTGCTGTTCTGGAGGACCTTCTCCAGCAGCGGCAGCAGCTCCTCGATCGCCGAGATCTTCTGGGTCGTGATCAGGATGTACGGGTCCTCCAGGACCGACTCCTGCGACTCCATGTCGGTGACGAAGTTCGGCGAGATGAAGCCCTTGTCGAACTGGAGACCCTCGGTCACGTCCAGCTCGGTGTGCAGGGCGGAGCCCTCCTCGACGGTGATGACGCCGTCGCGGCCGACCCGCTCCATCGCCTCGGCGATCAGCTCGCCGATCGTCGCGTCCTGCGCGGAGATCGTCGCGACGTGCGCGATCGACTCCTTGTCGGCGACGTCGACCGCGCGGCCGAGCAGCGCCTCGGAGACCTTGGCGGCCGCCGCGTCGATGCCCCGCTTGAGGCCGGCCGGGTTGGCGCCGGCCGTGACGTTGCGCAGGCCCTCGCGGACCATCGCCTGGGCCAGCACGGTGGCGGTCGTGGTCCCGTCGCCGGCGACGTCGTTGGTCTTGGTCGCCACCTCCTTGACCAGCTGCGCACCGAGGTTCTCGTAGGGGTTGGTGAGCTCGATCTCCTTGGCGATGGTCACGCCGTCGTTGGTGATCGTGGGCACACCGAATTTCTTGTCCAGGACGACGTTGCGCCCGCGCGGGCCGAGGGTGACCTTGACCGCGTCCGCGAGGGCGTTGACACCGTGCTCGAGCAGGTGCCGGGCGTCGTCCGAGAAGCTCAGGATCTTCGCCATGAATGTCCCTTCGAAGCGTCGTCGCCCCGGCCCGGCGAGCCGGACCGGGGCGACGACACTGATCGGTTGCTTACTTCTCGATGACCGCGAGGACGTCGCGGGCGGAGAGCACCAGGTACTCCTCGCCGGCGTACTTGACCTCGGTGCCGCCGTACTTCGAGTAGAGGACGGTGTCGCCGACCTTCACGTCGACCGGCACGCGGTTGCCCTTGTCGTCGATCCGGCCCGGGCCGACAGCGAGGACGGTGCCCTCCTGCGGCTTCTCCTTGGCGGTGTCGGGGATCACGATGCCGGAGGCGGTGGTGGTCTCGGCCTCGTTCGCCTGGACCACGATGCGGTCCTCGAGCGGCTTGATCGCAACCTTGGTCGCGGTAGTCACGGGCATACCCTCCCGGGTACTTGGTTTCGTTACCGGCCGGCATGCCGACCAGCGTCAATCTGCCACATGCCACCGGGCGGGGCCGTCGTCGCGGGTGCCGGTCCGCCTGGCGTTCAGCGCCCGGGTCACGGGACCCGGAAGCTGGCACCCTCGGGGTGAGAGTGCTAATCGCAGGTTATTCCTCGGCTAGCACTCCGTCAAGGAGAGTGCCAACCCGCCGGCCGGCGCGTCGCGTCCGCCGACCACAATGAGCGGGTGGACCTCGACCAGTTCGCCGCTCTGCGTACGCCCGTGGGGTCGGCCGCGCTCGACGCCGCCGCGCGGGTGGCCGGCGGCGATCCGCTGACCGCGGCGGCCGCGCTCCGCTCGGCCGGACTGCCGGCCGGGCTGGCGGCGGCCGCGCTCACCCAGGCCGAGCTGCGCCGCCGGGCGGTCGGCAAGTTCGGGCCGACGGCGGCCGGGATGTTCCTCACCCGCGCCGGTCTGGAGCAGGCCACCCGCGGTGTCGTCGCGGCGCGGCGGGCCGCCCGGCTGCGGGCCGCCGGGGTGCGCACCCTGGCCGACCTCGGCTGCGGCCTCGGCGCGGACGCGCTCGCCGCCGCCCGCGCCGGCATCCGGGTGTACGGCGTGGAGGCCGACCCGGTGACCGCCGCGATGGCCGCCGCGAACGCCGAGGCGGCCGGGCTGGCCGGGTTGTTCACGGTGGAGTGCGGCGACGCCACGGCGTTCGACGTGGGCCGCGTCGACGGGGTGTTCTGCGACCCGGCGCGCCGGAAGGCGGGCACCGGGCGGCGGATCTTCGACCCGAACGCGTACTCCCCGGCCTGGGACTTCGTGGTCGGGCTGGCCGAGCGGGTGCCGTACACCGTCGTGAAGGTGGCGCCCGGCATCGACCACGCGCTGATCCCGCCGGGCGCGGAGGCGGAGTGGGTCAGCGTCGACGGAGACCTGGTCGAGGCGGCGCTGTGGTGCGGCCGGCTCGCCGAGACCCCTCGCCGAGCCACCCTGCTGCGGGGCAGGGAAGGATCCTCTGTCGACGCTGCCGGCAACCGTCAGTTGACCGGCACCGGCGACGTCGAGGCCACCGTCGGCCCGGCGCGCCGCTTCCTGTACGACCCGGATCCGGCGGTGGTCCGCGCGCACCTGGTCGCGGAGCTGGCGGACACGCTGAGCGCGACGCTGGCCGACCCGAGCATCGCCTACCTCTACGCGGACGCGCCGACGCCGACGCCGTTCGCCCGCTGCCTGGAGGTCACCGACGTGCTGCCGTTCTCGCTCAAGCGGCTGCGGGCGCTGCTGCGGGAGCGCCGGGTCGGGCGGGTGGAGATCCTCAAGCGCGGGTCCGCACTTGAGCCGGAGAAGCTGCGGCGGGACCTGCGGCTGGCCGGGGGCGAGGCGGCCAGCCTGGTGCTGACCCGGGTGGCCGGCGCGCCGACGGTGCTGGTCTGCCGGCCGGTCGGGTGACGCGCATTTCGGCTCGCGGGTCGCGCCGCCCGGGGTTAGCTTGTCGGTCATGGCGGGACAGGGCACTCCGGCGACCGCGCTGCTGACGAAGCGGAAGATCGCCCACACCACCCATCCGTACGACGTCTCCCCCGCCGCGCCGAACTACGGCGCGCTGGTCGCGGCGGCGTTGGGGGTGGCCCCGGAGCGGGTGTTCAAGTCGCTGGTCGCCGAGGTCGACGGCGCGCTGACCGTGGCGGTCGTGCCGGTGACCGGGGAGCTGGACCTCAAGGCGCTCGCCGCGGCGGTCGGCGGCAAGCGGGCCGCCATGGCCGACCGCGCGACCGCCGAGCGGGCCACCGGCTACGTGCGCGGCGGCATCAGCCCGCTCGGCCAGCGCCGACGCCTGCCCACGGTGCTCGACTCGTCGGCGCTCGACCATCCCACCGTGTACGTCTCGGCGGGCCGGCGCGGCCTCCAACTCCAGCTCGCCCCGCAGGATCTGGTGGCGCTCACCGGCGCGGCCACGGCGCCGCTGTCCACCCGCTGAGCTGCGCCACCGCCGCCGTTCCCCGGGAGCGCTCCCGGGTCCGGCGACGGCCGGGTGTCAGGGACGTTGCTGAATTGTTACTGCCGACAACAAACTCGTCACCTCGGCACTCTTGTGCCCACAGCGTGACGCGGAATACGTTGCCGGACACAACAAACCAACATCATCCCCCACCCCCCGAAAGGACCCTGCAGATGCGCAAGGGCTTCCTCACCTTCGCCGCCGTGGGCCTGCTGGCCGCCGGCAGCCTGGCCGCGTGCGGCGACGACTCCGGTTCCGACGCTGGCGGCTCCACCGAGAAGAAGCCGAAGATCGGCGTGATCCTGCCGGACAGCAAGTCCTCCGCCCGCTGGGAGGGCGCGGACCGCAAGTTCCTGGAGGAGGCGTTCAAGGCCGCCGGCGTCGACTACACCATCCAGAACGCGCAGGGCGACAAGACCGCGTTCCAGACCATCGCCGACCAGATGATCACCAGCGGCGTCACCGCCCTGATGATCGTCAACCTGGACTCCGGCACCGGCAAGGCGGTACTCGACAAGGCCAAGTCGCAGGGCGTCGCGACGATCGACTACGACCGGCTCACGCTGGGCGGCTCGGCCACCTACTACGTCAGCTTCGACAACGAGGTCGTCGGCAAGCTCCAGGGCGAGGGCCTGAGCAAGTGCCTGACCGACAAGGGCGCCAAGAACCCCGTCGTGGCCTACCTCAACGGCTCGCCGACCGACAACAACGCCACCCTGTTCAAGAACGGGTACGACTCGGTGCTCAAGCCGAAGTTCGACTCGAAGGAGTACACCAAGGGCCCGGACCAGAACGTCCCGGAGTGGGACAACGCCCAGGCCGCCACCATCTTCGAGCAGATGCTCACCCAGACCGGCGGCAAGATCGACGGTGTGCTCGCCGCCAACGACGGCCTCGGCAACGCGGCCATCTCGGTGCTGAAGAAGAACAAGCTCAACGGCAAGGTCCCGGTCACCGGCCAGGACGCCACCCCGCAGGGCCTGCAGAACATCCTCGCAGGCGACCAGTGCATGACCGTCTACAAGGCGATCCGGGACGAGGCGAAGGCCGCCTCGGACCTGGCCATCGCGGTGGCCAAGGGTGACAAGAAGGAGACCGGCCAGGTCGTCAAGGACCCGGAGGGTGGCCGGGACGTCCCGGCGGTCCTGCTGACCCCGAAGCTGATCTTCAAGGAGAACGTCAAGGACGTCATCGCCGACGGCTTCGTCACCAAGGACGAGGTCTGCGCCGGGGCGTACGCCAAGCTCTGCGCCGACGCCGGCATCAGCTGACCCGTACCCGATCCACGCGCACGCCGCCCGGCACGGACCCTGTGCCGGGCGGCGGTTCGCGCCGGACGGGATCCGAGACCTCCCGCCACCTGAAGGAGACCCCCGTGTCCGCAACCCCCCTGCTGGAACTACGCGGGATCGACAAGAGCTTCGGTCCCGTCCAGGTCCTGCGCGACGTCGCCTTCACCGCCCACCCGGGTGAGGTGACCGCGCTGGTCGGCGACAACGGCGCCGGCAAGTCGACCCTCGTCAAGTGCATCAGCGGCATCCACCCCACCGACGCCGGTGAGTTCCACTTCGACGGCCGGCCGGTGACCATCAACAGCCCCCGCGACGCCGCCGCGCTCGGCATCGAGGTCGTCTACCAGGACCTCGCGCTCTGCGACAACCTCGACATCGTGCAGAACATGTTCCTCGGCCGGGAGAAGCGCAGCGGCATCGTGCTCGACGAGCCGACCATGGAGCAGATGGCCGCCGACACCCTCGCCGGGCTGAGCGTACGGACCGTGAAGTCGCTGCGGCAGCACGTCTCCAGCCTCTCCGGGGGCCAGCGGCAGACCGTGGCGATCGCCAAGGCCGTGCTCTGGAACAGCAGGCTCGTCATCCTCGACGAGCCGACCGCCGCGCTCGGCGTCGCGCAGACCGCCCAGGTGCTGGAACTGGTCCGCCGGCTCGCCGACAACGGGCTGGCCGTGGTGCTCATCTCGCACAACATGAACGACGTCTTCGCCGTCTCCGACCGGATCGCCGCGCTCTACCTCGGCCAGATGGTCGCCCAGGTGAAGACCACCGACATCACCCACTCGCAGGTGGTCGAGCTGATCACCGCCGGCCGTTCCGGCGGGCTCGGGCTCGCCGCCGAGCCGGGCAACGGCGGCAACGGGCACGGCGCGGAGCCGGCCGGCAGCAACCCAGGAGGCGTCCGATGAGCACCAGCGTCGTACGGAAGGAGGGCCCGGCGGCCGTCACACCGCCGCCCACCCTCGGCGGCCACGTCCGCAACTACGTCAGCCGGGTCCGGGGCGGCGACATCGGCGCGCTGCCCGCCGTCCTCGGCCTGGTCGCGCTCTGCACGATGTTCTCGATCATGCGGCCGTCGTTCCTCACCGCCGGCAACTTCGCCAACCTCTTCACCCAGGGCGCCGCGGTCACGCTGATCGCGATGGGGCTGGTCTTCGTCCTGCTGCTCGGCGAGATCGACCTCTCCGCCGGCTTCGCCAGCGGGGTCTGCGCCGCCATCCTCGCCAACGTCGTCACCGTGCTCGGCTACCCGTGGTACGTGGCCGTGCTCGCCGCGATCGTCACCGGCGTGGCCATCGGCACCGCCCTCGGCTTCCTGGTGGCGAAGATCGGCATCCCGTCCTTCGTGGTGACCCTCGCCGGGTTCCTCGCCTTCCAGGGCATCGTGCTGATGCTCATGGAGGAGGGCACCAACATCTCGGTCCGCGACGAGGTGCTGGTAGCCATCGCCAACCGCAACCTCCCGCCCGTACTCGGGTGGATCCTGGCCGCCGTGGCGGTCGCCGGCTACGCGGCCGTGCAACTGCTCCGGCACCGTACGCGGGCCGCCCGCGGGCTGACGACCGACCCGGTAGCGGTCGTGTTCGCCCGGATCGGCGGGCTGGCGCTCATCCTCGGCGCGGCGGTCTTCATCCTCAACCTGGAGCGCAGCCGCAACGTCGTGATCAGCTCGCTCAAGGGCGTGCCGATCGTGGTGCCGATCATCGCGCTGCTGCTGGTCTTCTGGACCTTCGTGCTCCAGCGCACCAGCTACGGCCGGCACGTCTACGCGGTGGGCGGCAACAAGGAGGCGGCGCGCCGGGCGGGCATCAACGTGGACCGGATCCGGATCTCGGTCTTCGTGATCTGCTCCTCGATGGCGGCCGTCGGCGGCATCGTGGCCGCCAGCCGGGCCAACTCGGTGGACCCCAACACGGGTGGCAGTAACGTACTGCTCTACGCGGTCGGCGCGGCGGTCATCGGAGGCACCAGCCTCTTCGGCGGCAAGGGCCGGGTGCTCGACGCCGTACTCGGCGGCGCGGTCGTCGCAGTCATCGACAACGGGATGGGCCTGATGGGATACAGCTCGGGGGTGAAGTACGTGGTCACCGGCGTGGTGCTGCTGCTCGCCGCGAGCGTGGACGCGTTCTCCCGCCGGCGCTCCGCCGCCACCGGCAACCGCTGAACAGCCGACACCGGAAGTGACGACGGCGATGCGCGCGGGACCCAGCCAGGACGAGATCCGCCGGCAGAACCTGGGCGCGTTGCTGCGGTACGTGCACGTGCACGGAGCCACCACCCGTGCCGAGCTCACCACCACCCTGGGGCTCAACCGCAGCACCATCGGCGCGCTGACCGCCGACCTGGCCGGCGCCGGGCTGGTCAGCGAGGCGACGCCGAAGGAGACCGGCCGGGCCGGGCGACCGTCGCTGGTCGTCCGGCCCGAGTCGGACCGGGTGCACGCGTACGCGTACAGCATCGAGGTCGACCGGCTGCGGGCCGCGCGGGTCGGTCTCGGCGGCGCGGTGCTCGACCGCCGGGAGCTGGACCGCCCCCGGGGCCTGACCGCCGCGGAGGCCGCCCCGCTGCTGGCGGGGGCCGTCAAGGAGATGCGGCAGAGCGCGCCGGCCGACGCCGTCTGCGTCGGCGCCGGCGTCGCGGTCTGCGGGATGGTCCGCCGCGACGACGGGCTGGTCCGGTTGGGCCCGACCACCGGCTGGGTGGACGAGCCGATCGGTGCGGCGCTCGGCGCCGAGCTGGGCTGCGACGTGCCGGTCACGGTCGGCAACGTGGCCGACGTGGCGGCCTTCGCCGAGCACGCCCGGGGCGCGGCGGCCGGCTGCGACAACGTCATCTACCTGTACGGGGACGTCGGCGTCGGCGCCGGCATCATCGCCGGCGGGCGGCGGCTGACCGGGCACGGCGGTTACGGCGGCGAGGTCGGCCACATGGTGGTCGTCCGCGACGGCGCGCCCTGCGAGTGCGGCTCCCGGGGCTGCTGGGAGACCGAGATCGGCGAGTACGCGCTGCTGCGCGCCGCCGGCCGCTCCGATGCCCGGGGCCGCGACGCGCTGCTGGCCGTCTTCGACGCCGCCGACCGGGGCGACCTGCGGGCACAGACGGCGGTACGCCAGGCTGGCGACTGGCTCGGCTTCGGGGTGGCCAACCTGGTCAACATCTTCAACCCGGAGATGGTCATCTTCGGCGGCAGCATGCGCGACCTCTACCTCGCGTCGGCCGCCCAGGTACGCAGCCGGCTCAACTCGGTCGCCCTGCCGGCCTGCCTGGAGCACGTCCGGCTACGCACCCCGAAACTCGGCGACGACGCGGCGCTGATCGGCGCCGCCGAGCTGGCCTTCGAACGCCTGCTCGCCGACCCCCTCGACGCCGGCTGACCGCCCCCCTGCGATGCCCGCGACCGGCGAGCCCTCGACGCGACTCGGCGGCGAGCCGGCGACCGCCCCGGCCCGCCCCGGCCCACCCGGCCCGCCTCGGCCCGGCGCACCGGAACAGCGGAGTGCCACCGGCGAGAGCGGCCGGGCCGGGCGCGGCGCGGGCGGCGGCGGCAGCGGGCCGGTGAACCGAACGCTCGGCCTGTCCGTACCAGAGCGCGGGCGGGCGAGGGCGCAGGCGCTGCCCGCCCCGGACCCGTTCGCCACCGGACCGAGGAGGCACCACGGACATGGCACCGCTCAGATCCGCCCGTCGCCCACGGGGACACCGCGGTCCCCGCCTGGCGGTGCTGCTCGTCGCCGTCGCCGCCGGGCTCGGAACACTGCCCGGCGTGGCCGCCGCCGCGCCGGGCGGCCAGCAGCTCAACGCGGCCGACGCCGCACTGCTCAACGGGGTGCGCCTGGCCGGACTCTGGGAGATGCCGGCCGGGCAGATGGCCGCCGAGAAGGGCCAGAGCGCGAAGGTGCGCGAGATCGGCGCCGGCATCGCCACCGAACACGAGGAGTTGGACCGGCTCACGGTCGCGGCGGCCAACAAGCTCGGGGCGAGCATCCCCAGCGAGCCGACGGCCGAGCAGAAGGGCTGGCTGACGGAGATGCAGAACGCCTCCGGCGCCCGCTTCGACCAGGTCTTCGTCACCCGGCTCCGGGTCGCCCACGGCAAGATCTTCCCGGTCATCGGGGCGGTCCGCGCCAGCACCCGCGACCCGGTGATCCGCAAGCTCGCCGACGACGCCAACCGGTTCGTCCTGCACCACATGCAGATGCTGGAGAGCACAGGCCTCGTACGCTGGCCGGAGCTGCCGCCGGCCGCCCTGCCCGCGCCCGGCGACGACAGCCTGCTCGCCGCCGCCTCCGCCAACTCCGGCCCGCCGATCGGGGTCAGCAGCACGGTGGTGTGGTTGGTCTTCCTCGCCGCCCTCGGCACGGGCGGCATCGCCACGTACCGCATCCTGCGCCGCACCTGACCGCCGCCGTCCTTCGGCGGGCCGGTCCCGCTGCTGTCTCGGCGGCCCTGCTGGTGCCGGCGCTGCTCGCTGCCCTGGCGACTCACGGCGGGCAACCTGACCACTGACATGACTTCAAGTAGTCATCGCGGGCGTTTCCGCGTCGCCGCCGGCCACCTGCCTCGCCCCCTTTGCTCTGCAGCCATCCACGCACCGGCTACAGCCGGTGGCTGGTGCGTCGGCGGCTGCAGAGCAAAGGGGGCGCGGGGTGAGTCGACCCGCCCGACGGCTCCGCGAAGAAACCGCTGGTCAGGAGGCACGGTGCCGAAAACGGCGTCGCTCGCGCTCCAGGGTCCGGCGAAAGTGACTACCGTGCGTGAGAACAAGGCCCTCTCCTCGGCCTCGTTGCGGTGAGTAATCACCCGGGCCGCCCGTCCGGGGCGGCGACCACCACCACCGTTCCGGCCCCGCTCGGCGGTCGCACCGCTAGTCGTTGGCCTCCGGGCCCAGCAGGCGGATCTCCTCGACGTCGAGGACCGCCTGCAACTCGCGCAGGACGATGTCGTCGATCTCGTTGGTGTCCCGCAGCCTGGTGATCTCGCGCCGCTTGTGTTCGAGCACGGCGAGCCGCAGCCGCCGGTCGAGTTCCCGGGCCCGCTCGGCCGAATGGTCGTCGTCGGTGGAGCGGGCGTCGTCGAGGTGCTGCTCGTAGTCCGCCCGGAGCCGGTCCACCGCCTCCGGTCCCGCGCCGATCCGGTCGGCGACCTCGGGCAGCACCGCCAGCGCGGCCTCGGCGGCCCGCCTCCGGGCCAGCCGCAGCTCACCGAGCCGGCGGGTGTCGCCGACCAGCCCCGCCCACCCGACGACTGCGGGCAGCGTGGTGCCCTGGACCAGCATCGTCAGCAGGATGACCACCGCGGTGGTGAAGATGATCAGGTCACGCCCGTGCACGGGCGTGCCGGTGGGCGTGGTCACCGGCACCGCGAGGGCGGCCGCGAGGGAGACCGCGCCCCGGAACCCGGCCCACCCGGCCGCCGTACGCACCCGCCAGTTGACCCGCTCGTCCTGCTGCGCCGCCCGGCGGTCGACGACGAGGAAGGCGAAGGCCGCCAGGTGGATCCACAGCATCCGGGTCAGCACGACCACGCCGGTCACCACCACCGCGATGGTCAGGGCCCGCGTCACCGACAGGCCGGTCACACTGCGCAGGGCGCGCGGGATCTGCATCCCGAGGAGTACGAAGAGCCCACCGTTGATCAGGAACGTGGTGAGGTCCCAGAAGCCGAGCGCCAGCACCCGGGATCGGGCCCGGATGACCCGGGGAGCGGCGTACGACAGCATGAGGCCCGCGACCACCACCGCCAGGACGCCGCTGGCCTGCACGAACTCGGCGAGGAGGAACGCGACGAACGGCGTGAGCACGCTCAGCGCGCCCTCACGCAGCGGGTCGTCGAGGCGCCGCCGGAGCAGGATCACCAGCCCACCGACCAGCAGGCCCGCGGCGACGCCACCGACCGACGCGAGGACGAACCGCTCGGTCAGCCCGAGCAGCCCCGGCTCGGTGCCGCCCACGATCAGGCCCAGCCCGACGGAGAAGAGCACCAGGGCCGTACCGTCGTTGATCAGGCTCTCGGCGTGCAGGGTGGTCAGGATCCGGCGCGGCATCCGCTTGGCCAGGCCGGCGACCGCCGCCGCGTCGGTCGGCGCGAGCACCGCGCCCAGCACCCAGGCGGCGGCCGGGTCGACGCCGAACCGCTGCGACACGAGCGACACCGCGACCATCGTCGCCACGACCAGCCCCACGGCGAGCAACGTGATCGCGAGGAGGTTCGTGCGGATCTCGCGGAGGCTGGTGGTGATGCTCTCCTTGTAGAGGATCGCCGGCAGGAACAGCAGCAGCACCACGTCGGGCTCCAGCACCACGTGCGACAGCGGCGGCAGGAGCGCGAGCAACGCGCCCATCGTGATGAGCAGGACCGGAGGCGCGACGCTGTACCGCCCGCCGAGGGTCGTGCCGACCAGCACCGTGACGCCCAGCACCACGATCAGTTCGAGACCACCCACGTCGCACCCCCGTCACCGGCCGACGCCGTGGTGACGGGAGCGCGCCGGTCGCCTGCCGCTTCACCATCGTGGTACGGCGGTCCGGCGCGGCACCCTCGAACCCGGAAACAGGCACCCCGTCCGCCGGCAGCAACCGCGACGGCCCGGACACGACGCGCCGCGCCGCGCCGCGCGTCAGGAGGCGGTGCCGTGCCAGGAACGCCAGAGGGCCGCGTAGGAGCCGTCGGCCGCGACCAGCTCGTCGTGCGAGCCGATCTCGGCGATCCGGCCGTCCTCCACCACCGCGACCCGGTCGGCGTCGTGCGCCGAGAAGAGGCGGTGCGCGATGGCCACGACCGTACGGCCCGCGAGGACGGCCGCGAGGGAACGCTCCAGGTGACGGGCGGCACGGGGGTCGATCAACGAGGTGGCCTCGTCCAGCACCAGGGTGTGCGGGTCGGCCAGCACCAGCCGGGCCAGCGCCAACTGCTGCGCCTGCGCGGGCGACAGCGGATGACCGCCGGCGCCCACCGTCGTGTCCAGCCCGTCGGGCAGCCCGTCGGCCCAGTCGAGCGCGTCGACGGCGGCCAGTGCCGACCTCACGGCCGCCTCGTCGGCACCCGGTCGCACCATCGCCACGTTCTCCCTGAGCGTGCCGATGAAGACGTGGTGTTCCTGGGTGACCAGGGCGACGTGCGTACGCAGTTCGGCCAGGGGCAACTCGTCGAGCCGCCGACCGGCCACGGTGACCGAGCCGGTACGGGGCGCGTGCACCCCGGCGAGCAGCCGCCCGAGGGTGGACTTGCCGGCGCCCGAGGGACCCACCATGGCCAGCTTCTCCCCCGGCTCCGGCACCAGGGTCACGCCGTGCAGCACGTCCCGGCCCTCCCGGTACGCGTACCGGACGTCCCGGGCGGCGAGGCGCCGGTCCCCCGCTGGCGGAGGACCGGCCGGGCCCGGGGAACCACCAGCGGGCGGGGCCGGTGCGCCGACAGGCGGGGCCGGTGCCCCGGGCGGCGGGTCGGCGTCGGCCACCCCGAGCAGGCGGGCCATCGAGGCGCCGCCGACCTGCAACTCGTCCAGCCAGGAGAGCAGCCGGTCGACCGGGTCGATCAGTTGCTGCACGTAGAGCGTGGCGGCGGTGACCTCGCCGAGGCTCACCCAGCCCTTCAGGTAGAACCAGCCGCCGATGATCAGCGTGGCCACCACCGGCAGCACATAGCCGATCTCGGCGATCGGGAAGAACACCGTACGCAGCCGCAGGGTGTAGCGCTCGGCCGCGTACGACCGACGGATGTCGGCGTCGGTGCGGGCCCGGCGGCGCGCCTGCTGCCGCAGCGCCTCCGTGGTCCGCGAACCCTCGAACGTCTCGCTGATGCCGTCGGTGATGTCGGAGTAGGCGGCGTTCTCCCGCAGGTAGCCGTCCGGGGCGCGGCGCAGGTACCAGCGGGTGCCGGCCCACAGCAGCGGCACCGCGAGCAGGCAGGGCAGCGCGAACAGCGGATCGACCAGGAGCAGCGCGCCGACGATGAAGCAGCCGGTGACGACCGCGATCAGCGTCTCCGGCACCGCCAGCCGGACCGTCCTCGACAGGGCGGAGACGTCCCGGGACGTCCGGGTGAGCAGGTCGCCCGTGCCGGCCCGTTCCACGGTGGCCAGCGGCAGCGTCAGGATCCGGTCGACGAACTCCTCGCGCAGCTCGGCCAGCACCCGCTCGCCGAGCCGGGCCGACGCCAGGTGGGCGAAGCGGACCAGCACCGACTGCACCAGCACGAAGCCGGCGATCAGCAGGGCGACCCGGTCGACGGTGACGCCCGACGTGCCCCGGGAGATCCCCTCGACCAGGTCGCCGAGCAGCCACGGCGCGACCAGGCCGGCCGCGGCGGCCAGTGCGTGCAGGCCGAGCGCGACCCCGAGCGCCCTCGGGTGCCGGCGGACGAGCGTGTGGGCGTAGCGGCGCACCTGGCGCGCGTCGGCGACGGGCAGCTCGGCGGCCATCAGTCCTCCCCCCGGCTGACCGTCGCCCGGTAGCGCGGCTCGCCGTCGAGCAGTGCGGAGTGCGGGCCCTCGGCCACCACCTTGCCGTCCTCCACGAAGATCACGTGGTCGGCGCGGTGCAGCACGAGCGGGCTGGTGGTGCAGACCAGGGTGGTCCGGCCCGCCCGGGCCGCGCCGAGCCGGTCGGCGATGCGGGCCTCGGTGTGCGCGTCCACGGCGCTCGTGGGCTCCACCAGCAGCAGGGTCTCCGGGTCGGCGACCAGCGCCCGGGCCAGCCGCAGCCGCTGCTGCTGGCCGCCGGAGAACTCCCGGCCGCGCTCGGCGACCGCGCTGTCCAGCCCGTCGGGCAGCGCCTCGACGATGTCGGTCGCGCTCGCCGCCGCCAGCGCCGCCGCGATCGCCGCGTCGTCGGCCCGGTCCCGCGGGTCCAGCTCCGCGCGGAGCGGGCCGGTGAACAGGTGCGCGTCGTTGTCGGCCACCAGGATCCGCTCCCGCACCGTCGCCAGCGCCACCTCCCGCAGCGGTACGCCGTGCAGCGTCGCGTCCGAGTCGGCGTACCGGCCGAGGCGGTCCACGATCGCCACCGCGTCCTCGGGTGCACTCGCGGCGAGCGCGGTGAACCGGCCCGGTCGTACGGTCACGCCGGAGGCCACGTCGACCAGCTCGCCTGGGCCGTCCGGCAGGGTGGCCGGGTCGGTCGGGTCGGTCAGCTCCGGGGTGAGTCGCAGCAGCCGCACCACCCGCCGGGCGGCGACGTGCCCCCGGGTCAGCTTGTCCACCGCCTCGGTGAGCTGCCGCAGCGGGCTGACCAGGAACGCGGTGTAGCCGTAGAACGCCACGAGCTGACCGGCGCTGATGTCGCCGCGCAGCGCGAACCGGGCGCCGAGCCAGGTCACCAGCACCAGGAACGCCCCCGGGAGCAGCACCTGGGCGGCCTCCAGCAGCGACTCGATGCGGGCCACCCGCAGGCCGTCGGCGCGCAGCGCCTGCGACCGTGCCCGGTAGCGGCCGGAGAGCACCGGCTCGCCGCCGACGCCGCGCAGCACGCGCAGCCCGGAGACGATGTCGCCGGCCCGGGCGGTCAGCGCCCCCTCCGAGTCCCGGTACGCCTGCTGCTGCCGGTGCAGCGGGCGGATGAGCAGTCCGACGACCGCCATCAGCAGCGGCACCCCGAGCACCACGACCAGCCCGAGCGGCACGGAGGCGCTGAGCAGGATCACCCCCACGGTGACGATGGCCACGATCGCGCCGGTGCCCCGGGCGGTGATGTCGATGGCCGAACCGATCTGGCTGATGTCGGCCGTACCGATGCTCACCACCTCGCCGGCGGAGACCCGGCGGGGCAGCGCGGCACCGAGCCGGTTCGCCGCGTCCACGGTCAACTGCACCGTCCGGTACGCCCCGGCGAGGAAGTTGTACACCGCGCAGCGGTGTCGCAGGATCCCCGCGACCGTCTGGAGCGCGCCCAGCCCGAGCAGCACCAGTCCCCAGGTGAGCAGCACGCCCTCGTCCCGGCGGGTGAGCCCGTCGACGGCCCGGCCGATGGCCGCCGGCACCAGCGCCTGGGCGACCATCCAGACGACGCCCAGCAGGATCCCGACGGTGAGCAGCACCTTGTGCCGCCCGGCCAGCCACCAGAGGTAGCGGGTCGCCGAGCGGATGTCGGGTACGCCGGGGTCCCCGGCCGGTGAGGAGCGCATGGGCCACCGACGCTAGGTGCCGGGCCGACCGTCCCGCCAACCATTTACCGCGTACGCCGTGCCGTGGCTCACGTTCCGGTCTCGTCCCGCCCGGCCGGACCGATTCAGCGGTCGACCTGGGTGAAGTCCCACGAGTGCGCCGGGCGGGCCAGCAACGTCGGCGGCGGCTCCGGCAGCGGGCGCGGGTTGCTGCGCCACTTGGAGATCACCACCACGCGGTGGTCGGTGGAGGAGAACACCTCGCTGGACAGGTGCATCGGGTCGTGCTCGAACTCCGGCAGCGCGGTGTCGCAGACCCAGGTGATCAGGTCCGCGACGCCGTACGGCTCCGCCCGCGCCTCCCACATCCGCACGATCACGTCAGCCGTCCTCGGGGTTCACACGCTGACCGTGGTCAGCGGCATGGCGGAATCGGCGGGCAGGTCCAGTCGGCTCGGCGCGACACCCGCGGCGACCAGGTGCGAGCCGAGGGCGGCGACCATCGCGCCGTTGTCGGTGCAGAGCCCGGGTCGGGGCACCCGGACCCGGATGCCGTCCCTGGCGGCGCGGTGCTCGGCCATCGCCCGCAGCCGGGAGTTGGCCGCCACGCCCCCGCCGATCACCAGCGTCTCGACGCCGTTGGCCCGGCAGGCATCCAACGCCTTGCGCACCAGCACGTCGCAGACCGCCTCCTGGAACGACGCGGCCACGTCGGCGACCGGCACCGGCTCGCCGGCCCGCTGCCGCGCCTCGACCCAGCGGGCCACCGCCGTCTTCAAGCCCGAGAAGGAGAAGTCGTAGCGGTGGGCGGCCAGATCCTTGGCGGCCGTCAGGCCGCGCGGGAAGCCGATGGCGGCCGGGTCGCCGGCCCGGGCCTCCCGGTCGATGTACGGGCCGCCGGGGAACGGCAGCCCGAGCAGCCGGGCCACCTTGTCGAACGCCTCGCCGGCCGCGTCGTCGATGGTGGCGCCGAGCGGGGTGACGCCCCGGGCCAGGTCGTCGACGAGCAGCAGGGAGGAGTGCCCACCGGAGACCAGCAGGGCGATCGCCGGCTCGGGCAGCGGGCCGTGTTCCAGGGTGTCCACGGCGACGTGCGCGGCGAGATGGTTGACGCCGTAGACCGGCTTCTCGGCGGCGATCGCGTAGCCCTTCGCGGCGGCCACCCCGACCAGCAGCGCGCCGGCCAGCCCCGGCCCGGAGGTGACCGCGATCGCGTCGATGTCGGCGAGGGTCACCCCCGCCTCCTTCAACGCCCGGTCCATGGTCGGCACGATGGCCTCCAGGTGGGCCCGGCTGGCCACCTCCGGCACGACGCCGCCGAAGCGGGCGTGCTGCTCGACGCTGGAGGCGAGCGCGTCGGCCAGCAGGGTGTGCCCGCGTACGATGCCGACCCCGGTCTCGTCGCAGGAGGTCTCGATGCCGAGGATCAGGGGTTCGTCAGTCATCGCTCACATCCTGCCGGCGCTGCATGACCAGCGCGTCGGTGTTGCTCGGTTGGTAGTAGCCGCGCCGTACGCCGATGGGCTCGAAGCCGTACGTCGCGTAGAGCTTCTGGGCGGGGGCGTTGTCCGCCGCGACCTCCAGCAGGACGCTGCGGACGCCGAGCCGGGCGGCCTCGGCGAGCAGCGCCTCCAGCAGGAGCCGGCCGACACCGCGCCGCTGGGCGTCCCGGCGCACCGCGATGTTCTGCACCCACGCCTCCTCGGGCGGGGTCGCGGTCAGCCCGGCGTAGCCGAGCACGGTGCCGTCGTCGCCCGTGGCGACCAGGTAGAAGTGCCCGTTGGCCAGCTCGTTCCAGAACATCGCCGCCGACCACTGCTCGGCGCCGAACAGGTCCGCCTCCATCGGCAGCACGTCGTTGACGTGCCACCACCGGAACCGCTCCAACCGGACCGTCACGGCAGGCCCTCGGCCCGCGACTGCGGGGCTCGCAAAACCCGCTCACTCCTCGCGCTCACGGCGCCACCTCGGCCCGCGACTGCGGGGCTCGCAAAACCCGCTCACTCCTCGCGCTCACGGTAGGACGGGCTTTCGGGCCGTCGCCGCCACCGCGTCCGGACGGCGCAGGTAGAGCGGGGTGAGCGCTTCGGAGGGGGCGCCGGCCCGGATGCGCTCGGCGGCCAGGGTCGCCAGCACGTCGGCGTCCGGGTAGCGGGGCTCGTCCCGCACGGGCAGGCCGAGCGTGTCCGCGTACCGGTGCGCGCCGTCACCCACCGCGACCGTCACGGCCAGGTCGCGGGCGCGCTCGGCGGCGACCGTCGGCGTGGAGACCTCCGGCCCGACGATCCGCTGGCCGGCGCCGTCGTAGACCGCCCAGTAGATCTCCCGGCGGCGCGCGTCGCTCGCCGCCAGCACCGGCTCGCCGGCGGCTGCCGGGTGGCCGATGGCGTCCAGCGAGCAGACGCCGTACGTCGGGACGCCCAGCACCTGGCCGATGGTGGCGGCGGTGACCAGTCCCACCCGCAGCCCGGTGAACGGGCCGGGGCCGAGCCCGGCGACGATCGCGCCCAGGTCGGCGGGGCGGGCGCCGGCCTCGGCGAGCACGGCGTCGACCTGCGGCGCGAGCAGTTCACCGTGGGCGCGGGCGTCGACCGTGCGACGGTGCGCACGGGTCGCCACGCCCTCCGCCGTGACCTCCGCCAGCGCCGCGGTCACCGCGGGGGTCGAGCTGTCCACCACCAGTACGAGCACGGTGAGCCAGCCTAGTCGCCCCCGTCGTCCCCCCCGGTCACGCCCCGGCCGGCGGGGCGGGCCGGCGGAGTCAGCTCGGGGTGCGGAACTTGCGCAGGAAACCTGGCAGCAGCCAGGGACGCCGGCCGCTGACGCGTACCTTGCCGGTGAGCACCGCCCGGGCTCGGCTGACCCGGCCGAACATCATCAGGTTGAGCGTGCCGGGGTCGTGGTCGATCCGGGCGTCCGCCGGGGCGTCGGGGTCGGCGAACGTCATCCGCCCCCGGTGCAGCATGAGCCGGACCGGGTCCGCGTACGCCGAACGGAACTCGACCACGACCGGGCGCTCGCTCGGCGGCGCACCGCCGTCGATGAGCCGCCCGTAGCCGTGCCGGACCACCCCGGCCAGGAACAGCTCCATGAACAGCGCGGCGTCCCGGCCGGGCAGCGACCACGGCCGCCGGGCGACGCGAGCCACGTCGTGACCGTGGATGAGCAGCTCGTTGACCAGGTGCGCGCAGAGGCCGGCCAGGGGTACCCGGGCGCCACCGAGCCAGGGCACCGTCTCGTCGGGGCGCCGGTGGTCGCAGGCGGCGAGGAGCTGCCCGACGTCGGCCCGCAGCCGGTCGGCCAGAGCCTGCGGCTCGCGCTCGGTGAGGTGCCGCAGCAGCACGTCGTTGAAGTCCGCCACCGTGTCGACGGTGATGTCGGGCAACTGCCGGTGCAGGCCCGGCACCGGCAGGGGCGGATGCCCGGGGTCCACCAGGCAGACGTAGTACCAGGCGAGGGAGCCCACGTGGGCCAGCGTGTCGGTCACCGACCAGTGGGCGGTGGCCATCGCCTGCGGCGGGGTGGCGCGGACCAGGTCGAGGAAGCGGTCCGTCTGCTCCGCCAACGCCGTCCGCGCCACCCGCCACCGCTGTTCGCTGACCGTCGCCGCCATCGCCGCCTCCCGGCTCGCGTCGCTGCTCGGCGAGGTCGGCACCGCCACGGCGTACGCGCCGACCGACCGCTCGCAGCACAGGCTACAACGGACGGTCAGCGCGCCGTCACCGCGAAAGTGCCCTGTTGTCAGCCGGCGGAACGCTCCCAGTCGACCGTGGGCAGGCCGGCGTCGGCGAGCGCCTTGTTGGCCGCGCTGAACGGGCGGCTGCCCAGGAAGCCGCGCGGGTTCATCGGGCTGGGGTGCCCGGCCTCCAGCACCACGTGCTGCGGGTTGGTGACCAGGGCGGCCTTCTTGCGCGCGTAGCCGCCCCAGAGCAGGAAGACCACGCGGGAGTCCATGGCGTCGAGCGCCCGGATGGTGGCGTCGGTGAACTCCTCCCAGCCACGGTTGGCGTGCGAGCCGGGCGTCGCCTCGCGGACGGTGAGCACGGAGTTGAGCAGCAGCACGCCCTGCGCCGCCCAGCCACTGAGGTTGCCGCCGCGCGGCTTCGGCACGCCGAGGTCCTCGCCCAGTTCCTTGAAGACGTTGCGCAGCGAGGGCGGCACGCTCACGCCCTCGCGCACGCTGAAGCTGAGCCCGTGCGCCTGCCCCGCCTTGTGGTAGGGATCCTGCCCGAGGATCAGCACCCGGCAGTCGGCCGGCGCGCAGAGCCGGTAGGCCGAGAAGAGGTCCTCGACCGGCGGAAAGACGGTGCGGGTCGCGTACTCCCCCGCGACGAACGCGGCCAACTCGGCGGTGCGGGCCGAGCCGAGGTGCGGGGTGAGCACGGCACGCCAGTCCTCCGGCAGCAGCGCCAGCAGGTCCAGGGTGGGGGCGGCGTCGGGCATCGGCAACCTTTCGTAGTCGATCGCCACCTTCATACCAGTGGCAACCGACATCCCTTGACACCGCGCGGTCAGGCGCTGGGCCGGATCGTCCGCACGCGTGGGCCACCCGGGCCGCAACGCGGTCGGCGGGCGGGGGCGGCACGGTCGGCAGGCGATGGCGACGCGGTCGGCGGGCGGGGGCGGCGCGTCGCTTGGCGGGCGTCGACGCGGGATCGACCCGCAATAGTTACCGTAGCGTAACTTACTGGCGGGTCACCTGCGGCTCGGGGCGCTGCTAGCTTGCATCCACCTCCATCCATGCTCATGAGGAGCGATCTGTGAGCCGCAGGATCCCCCGTCCCTGTTCCACCCCCGACCCCACGCACCCCACGGCCCCCGGCACCCGACTGCGGGCGACCAGCATGCGCACCCTGGCCGTCGCGGCGGCAACGGCAGTCTGCCTGGGCGTCTCCGGCGTACCGGCCGCCGCCGACGCGTCGGCACCCGTGGTCTCCCGCGGCGTGACGATCCCCGTCTTCTACAACCCGCCCGCCGAACTGCCCGCCACCAACGGCGCACTGATCCGCAGCGAGCCGCTGCCGCTCGGCCTGAGCATCCCCGGCCTGGACGGTCGCCCGATGCCGGGCACGGCGACCCGACTGATGTACCGGTCCACCGACTCCAACGGCCAGGCTGTCGGCGTGACCGGTGCCTACATCGAACCGTGGGCGTCGTGGCGGGGCACCGGCCCGCGCCCGCTCGTGGCCGTCGCCTCCGGCACCGTGGGGCAGGGCGACCAGTGCGCGCCCTCGATGGCGTTGCAGTACCCGCTGACCCTGCGCGGCGACACCGTGTCGGTCGGCTACGAGGCCCTGGCCATCTACCGCCTCCTCTCGACCGGCGCGGCGGTCGTCGTCACCGACTACGTCGGTCTGGGCGCCACCGACCGGCTGCACACCTACGTCAACCGCCTCGACCAGGGGCACGCCCTGCTGGATGCGGCCCGCGCCGCACGTGCCGTGCCGGGGGCATCGGTCACCCGTGACTCACGCGTCGGCCTGTACGGCTACAGCCAGGGGGGCGGCGCCAGCGCGGCGGCCGCGGAACTGCAGCCCACGTACGCACCGGACGTGCCGCTGGCCGGCACCTACGTCGGCGCCCCGCCCGCCGACCTGACCGCGGTCCTCAAGGGCATCGACGGCAGCGCCCTCGCCGGTGCGCTGGGCTGGTCGATGAACGGCTTCGCCCAGTCCGACCCGGCCCTGCGCGACGTCGTCGAGGCGAACATCAACACCACCGGCAGGGCGGCGCTGAAGGACATGTCGACCATGTGCGTCGGCGACGCGCTCTTCGGCTACGGCTTCACGAAGAGCAACAAGTGGACCATCAGCGGCAGGTCCCTCGGCGAGGTCATCGCGGCCTCCCCCCAGGCGCAGGCGGCCCTCGACAGGCAGCGCATCGGCACGCTGAAGCCCGCCGGCCCGGTACGCCTGGCGGCCGGCGTCCAGGACGACATCGTTCCCTACCGGCAGTCCCGCCAGCTGGCCGTCGACTGGTGCCGCAAGGGCGCCAACGTCACCTACGAGGCCATCAGCCTGCCGAACCTCGGGGACAAGATCCTCACCAACCACCTGGTGCCGCTCATCACCGACCAGGGCAATGCCGTGTCCTGGATGGCCGACCGCCTCGGGGGCAGGACGGCCCACTCCAACTGCTGGACGATGCCCCTCCAGCCCTAGGTGTTCCCGCCGGCCGGCTCGGCGGCGCTCGTCGACCGGAGCCCCGCCTCGGTCAGCGCAGCGTCGCCAGCCGCCGCGCCCAGTCGCCGCCGACCGGCTCCAGCTCGATTACCCGGGTGTCGTCGTCGCGCCGGTCGAGGCGTACCCGCAGGTGGGCGTCGACCAACTGCTCGACCAGGCCCTCGCCCCACTCCACGACGGTCACCGAGTCGTCCACCGAGGCGTCCAGGTCGAGGTCGTCGATCTCGGCACGCGGGTCGGCGGCGTCCCCCAGCCGGTACGCGTCGGCGTGCACCAGCGCCACCGTGCCGCCCCGGGCCGGGTCGGGCCGGTGCACCCGGGCGATCACGAAGGTGGGCGAGGTGACGTCCCCGAGCACCCCGAGCCCGGCCCCGATGCCCCGGGTCAGCGCGGTCTTGCCGGCGCCGAGCGGCCCGGTCAGCAGCAGCAGGTCGCCGGCACGCAGCAGCCCGGCCAACCGCCGCCCGAACTCGTGGGTGTCGTCGACCGTCGGCAGCTTCACGACGTGACTCACAGCGCCTCGTCCCCCCCCGGCTCACAGCGCCTCCAGGAACCGCAGCAGTGCCGCGTTGACCTCGTCGGCGTGCTCCAGCATCACCACGTGCCCGCTGTCGGAGATCTTGACGAACTCGGCGTGCGGCAGCCGCCGGACGATCTCCTCGGAGTGCGTCACGGGGGTGATCATGTCCTTGTCGCCGACGACCACCAGCACGGGGGTGTCCGCCAGCGCGGCGAGGGCCGGGAACCGCGAGTGCGTGGCCAGCGTGCGCAGGTAGCGGGTCACCGTGTCGGCCGACGTGCGGGAGTTCATCGTCTCGACGTACGACACCAGGGCCGAGCTGGGGTGGCGGGTGCCGAAGCCGTACCTGCGGGTGAGCAGCCAGGCCACGTTGGTGGTGGACCTGCGGGCCCGGTCGATCACCGGGCCGCCGTAGCGGGTGACGTTGCCGACCATGTAGAGCACCGGCGTGCCGACGCGGCCGAGCAGGGCGGGCGCCACCAGCTTGGTCTCGGCGAGCAGACCGCCCGAGGTGGCCATCAGCACGGTGCCCACGACCCGGTCGCCGAACAGCTCCGGAAAGAGCTCGGCGAAGGCCATGATGGTCATCCCGCCCATCGAGTGGCCGACCAGCACCAGCGGCCCCTCCGGGGCGGCGCGGTCGATCACCTCGCGCAGCGTCCGGCCGAGCGCGGTGAGGTCGTACTCACCGGTCTCCAGCCGCCCCGACCGGCCGTGCCCCGGCTGGTCGTACGCGACGATCCGGTGCTCGCCCCGCTCGGCGAGCAGCTTGCGCTGGAAGTGGAAGGTGCCCATGTCCAGGCAGAAGCCGTGCACCAGCACCACGGTCGGGTTGCCGGGGCGGGGGCGGGTCGGCTCCACCACCTCGACGTGGATGTCGGTGCCGTCGGGCATCTCCAGCCGGAAGGACTCGTCGTACCGCTGTTCGTCGAAGACCTCGCCCGCGTACGGGTCGGTGGGGTCCGCCTTGAGCTTGCGGATCAGGGCGCGTTCGGTGGCGACGCCGGCCGCGAGCCCGGCGGCGGCGACCCCGACGGCGGCCAGCGCGCCGACGGCCGCCCTGGCGTGCCCGGTACGCGGCAGCGGGATGCGGGAGCGGGCTGTCACGGGCGCTCGCCGTCGTAGACGCGTGGCACCCGGCTGCCGCCGAACCGGGTGACGATCTCGTAGTTGATGGTGCCGGCCGCCTCGGCCCAGTCGTCGGCGGTGGGCCCGCCGTCGGCGCCGGTGCCGAAGAGGGTGACCACGTCACCGGCGGCCACCGGGTCGTCGCCGCAGTCGAGCACGAACTGGTCCATGCAGACCCGGCCCGAGATCGTGCGGCGCTTGCCGCCGAGCTGCACGGGGCCGCTGTTCGAGGCGTGCCGGGGCACCCCGTCGGCGTAGCCGAGCGGCACCACCGCGAGGTTGGCCTCCCGCTCGGTGGTGTAGGTGTGCGCGTACGACACGCCGGAGCCGGCCGGGACGCGCTTGGCGAGCATCACCCGGGCGCGGGCGGTCATCGCCGGGCGCAGGTCGTAGCGCTCGCCGGCCACCGGGGAGAGGCCGTAGACGGCCAGCCCGGGGCGGACCAGGTCGAAGTGGGTGTCGGGCCGGGTCAGCGTGGCGGCCGAGTTGGCCAGGTGCCGGTAGCGCGGCCGCAGGCCGGCCTGCTCGGCCATGCCGATCCCCTCGTGGAAGACGGCGATCTGGCGGTCGATGGTCGGGTGGCCGGGCGAGTCCGCGTAGACGAAGTGGCTCCACACCCCGACCACCTCGACCAGGCCGTCGGCCTGCGCCTTGGCGGCGGCGTCGAGCAGGGCCGGCCAGTCGGCGACGGTCGCGCCGCCCCGGGCCAACCCGGTGTCGATCTTGAGGTGCAGCCGGGCCGGCCGGCCGGCGGCGCGGCCCGCCTGGACCATCTCGTCGAGCTGGGGCAGGCTGGCGACGCCGAGGTCGATCCCGGCGGCGACGCCCTCGTGCAGCGGCAGCCCCGGCGCGAGGAGCCAGGCCAGCACCGGCACGCCGATCCCGGCCCGGCGCAGCGTGAGCGCCTCGTCCAGGGTGCAGACCCCCAGCCAGTCGGCCCCGCCGTCGAGGGCGGCGCGGGCGGCCGGGATCATGCCGTGGCCGTAGCCGTCGGCCTTCACCACCGCCATCAGCTCGGCGCTGGTGCCGGCCCTCAGCCGGCTCACGTTCTCGCGGATCGCGTCCAGGTCCACGCGCACCTCGGCCTGCCACATGCCCCCAGCCTACTTTCACCGCCGATCGCCCCGGCCGAGGCCAGCGCAGTCGACGCGGCCGAGGCAGGAGGCGGATCCGCTGAGCGGTGCCGACAGTGGCAGGAGGTGCCGCCGGTTCTGCCGGGGCCAGCGGGTCAGCCGAGACGGGCGATGACCGGGCGGAGCGCGTCGGCCACGTCCGGGGCCGTCACCGGCCCGCTCCGGGCCGCCTCCCGGCCGGCCAGCCCGTGCAGGTACGCGGCGGCGGTCGCCGCCCACTCCGCAGGCAGACCGGCCGCGAGCAACGAGCCGAGCAACCCGGCCAGCACGTCGCCGGTGCCCCCGGTGGCCAGCACGGGGGTGCCGGTCGGGTTCACGTACGCCCGGCCGTCCGGCGTGCCGATCACCGTACGGTCGCCCTTGAGCAGCACCACCGCGTTCATCCAGGCGGCCAGCCGCAGCGTGGCGGCGACCCGGTCGGCGCCCGGCTCCTCCCCGCAGAGCCGGGCGAACTCCCGGTCGTGCGGGGTGACCACGATCGGGGCGTCCCGCTTGCGCAGCCGGTCGGCGAGCGAGCCGTCGACCAGCAGGGTCAGCGCGTCGGCGTCGAGCACCACGGGCACCGGGGCGGCGAGCACCGCCCGCAGCTCCCCGGCCGCCTCCTCGCCGGTGCCCAGACCGGAGCCGCAGACCCACGCCTGCACCCGCCCGGCGTCGGCGACCCGACCGGTCGCGATCACCGACGGGTGCCGACGCAGCACGTCGGCCCGGGCCGAGCCGGCGTAGCGGACCAGGCCGGTCGGGCCGGCCAGCGCCCCGGCCACGGAGAGCACGGCCGCGCCGGGGTAGGTCGCCGAGCCGGTCGCGACGCCCACCACGCCCCGGGTGTACTTCTCGGAGGCCGGGCCGAGCCGGGGCCACCAGTCGGCGACGTCCGACCACTCGGTCACGCCCAGCGCCGGACTGCCCCGCAGCCACGGCTCCAGCCCGATGTCGACCAGCTCCACCTCGCCGGCCAGCGCGGCGGCCGGACCCACCACCAGGGCGGGCTTCAGCCCACCGAAGGTCACCGTCACGTCGGCCCGTACCGCGCTCGGGCGACCGGAGGCGGTCAGCGGCACGTGCCCGGTGTCGACCGCTACCCCGCTGGGCACGTCCACGGCGACCACGGCGGCCGGTTCGCCGTCGCGCCCGTGGTGCCGCACGAGGCTGGCGGCGAGCTGGTCGGCGGTGTCCCGCAGCCCGCCGCGCCCGCCGATACCGACGATGCCGTCCAGCACCAGGTCGACGGTCCCCGGCGGCCGGTCGACGATCCGCCCGCCCGCGGCCCGCAGCGCGGCCAGCCCCTCCGCGTGCGCCCGGCCGGGGGTCAGCAGCAGCGCCGACACGGTCGCGCCCCGCCGGGCCAGGTGCGCGCCGGCGTAGAGCGTGTCGCCGCCGTTGTCGCCGGAGCCGACCAGCAACAGCACCGGCGCCGCGTAGACGCCGCCCCGGTCGGCGAGCAGCAGCGCGCAGCGGCGGGCCAGCCCGGCCGCCGCGCGCTTCATGAGGGTCCCGGCGGGCAGCGTGGCCATCAGGCCCGCCTCCGCCGCGCGTACGTCCGCGACCCGCCACACCGATCTCATGCCACCCCGTTTCGTCCGATCCCCGGCGTGCCGCGAGCCGGCACGCCCCGGTCACCGTTCCGCGACCACCATCGCCGAGGCGATCCCGCCGTCGTGGGACAACGAGAGATGCCAGCGGTTGACCCCGCGCTCGGTGGCCGCCGCCGCGACCGTGCCGGAGACGGTCAGCCAGGGGCGACCGTCCGGGTCCGGCACGATCTCGCAGTCGTGCCAGCTCAGGCCGGCCGGGGCGCCGAGCGCCTTGGCGACCGCCTCCTTGGCCGCGAAGCGGGCGGCCAGCGACTCGGGCGAGCGCGGGTTGCCGGAGCGGGTGCGGCGCTCGGCCTCCGTGAAGAGCCGGTCGGCGAGCAGCGGTGTCCGTGCCAGGGCCTTGGCGAACCGCTCGACGAGGACGACGTCGATGCCGACAGCGACGATCACCCGCTCACCCTACCGGCGCGGGCGGCCGCAGATTAGCCGTCGGTTCGGCGCCGGGCAACGCCTGTGGACGACCGGACGTACGCCGGAAGGGCCGTCGTCCACAGGCCGCGCGCGGGGATGTGGACGACGCCTAACGTCGCGCCCGTCGATGTTTCCGCGAGGCGGGGGGCCGAGGATGACCGAGGAGCCGTTGACCGTACGACCCGACGCGCTGCGCCGGGCCGCGCGTGGGCTCGACGACGACGCGTACCGGCTGGCGCACGGGCTGGCCGGGGTGTCGGGGCTGGTGGTGTCCGCTGCGCAGTGGTCGACCGGGGCGGCGCTGACGGGGTTGGAGTCGGCCGTGCACGCCTGGTTCGGCGGGCTCGGTGCCCGGGTGGCCGGTACGGCCGGGGCGGTCCGGGCCGCCGCCGAGGCGTACGAGGCGGTGGACGACCGGGCGGCCGGACGGCTCACCGTACTGCCCCGGTGACCACGCCCCCGGCGACGGGCCGCCCGGCGCGGCCGGCGGGCCGGACAGCTCCGACGCGGCCGGCCGGACGTCCGGCGCACCCCGCCGAGCGTGCGACGGACGTCGGCTACCGGCAACTGTGGGCGGCCGACCCCGGCGCGTGGCGGGCCGCCGGGGTCGCCTGGCGGGGGCTCACCGGCCCGGCGGCGCGCCGGGCCGACGAGTTGGCCGCCGGCGCCGCGCTGCTGCGGGGCGGCTGGTCGGGCGGGGCGGCCGACGCCGCCGGCACCCGGCTCGCGGCGCTGCGTGCCGAACTGGCCGCCCTCTCCCCCGCCCTGATCGAGGCCGACCAGGTGCTGGCCGAGTTCGCCGGCCGGCTGGGTGCCGCCAAGGCCCGGCTCGCCGCCGCCGTGGCCCGCGCCGAGGCGGCCGGGCTGGGGGTCGACCGGCAGGGCCGGGTCACCGCCGGCCCCGCCCGCGCCCCGGCGACCGCCCTGGCCGGGACGGGCAGCACCGGGACGAACGCGCCCGGCACGGGTGGCACCGGCGCGGGCGGATCGGGGGCGGGCGGAGCTGGCGGGTCCGGATCGGGCGCGCACGGGTCCGGGGCGGGCGGCGCAGGCGCGGCCGGGGCGGGCGTGGCCGGGGCGGGCGTGGGCGAGGCGGGCGCGGCGATCCGGGCGGCCCTGGTGCTGGCCACGGCGGCCGACCGGGAAGCTGCGGCGCGGCTGGACGCGCTGGCCGACGCCGCCCGCGTGGGCTGGGCCGACGCGCCACCGCCCGGCCGCCCGGGGCCCGGCGCCGACCCGGGCGCGGTGCGGGCGTGGTGGGCCCGGCTCACCTCCGCGCAGCGCCGGTGGCTGGTCGCGCACGAGCCGGAACTGGTCGGCCGCCTCGACGGGGTGCCGGTGGCCGCCCGCGACCAGGCCAACCGGCTGCTGCTCGAAGCGCGGCGGGAGGAACTGCTGGCCGCGCGGCGACGCCTGCTGGAGCGGGTGCCGCGCGGGCCGGTCGAGCTGGCCGGGCTGGCGCGGGTCGGGAAGTCCCTGGCGGGGCTGGACGCGCTGACCGCCCGCCTGACCGGCGACGAGCAGCCCCGGGCCTACCTGCTGGGGCTGGGCACGGCGGGCGAGGGGCGGGCGGTGGTGGCACTGGGCAACCCGGACCGCTCGGCCCGGGTGCTGACCTACGTGCCCGGGATGACCTCCGGCCTGCACGACGTGCCCGACGAGCTGGGGCGGGCGGCCCGGGTGCTGTCCCGTTGCGCCACGCTCGCCCCCGAGCAGGAGGCCGCCGCGGTGCTCTGGCTGGACTACGACGCCCCCGACTTCCTGCACGAGGCGGCCTGGCCCGGCCAGGCCCGGGACGCCGGCCCCGCGCTGCACCGGTTCCAGGAGGGGCTGCGGACGACCCACGACGACCCACCGGGCCGGCAGACCGTACTCGGGCACAGCTACGGCTCGCTGGTGGTCGGCACGGCCGCCCGCGACCACGGGCTGGCTGCCGACGCCCTGGTCTTCGTCGGCTCGCCGGGGGTGGGCGTCACGCACGCGGGCGAGCTGGGCCTGCCGCCCGGGCAGGTCTGGGCGAGCACCGCGCCGGACGACGTGATCCGATGGGCCCGGTCACCGGACGAGTTGGCCCGCCGTGCCCTGCTGGGCGCGTCGCCGGTCGGTCCGGCGATCGGGGCGCTGCTCGGCGCGCCGGAGCGCGAGCTGTGGTTCGGGCAGGACCCGTCGCACCCGGGCTTCGGCGGGCGTACGTTCCCCAGCGGCCGGCACGGGCACACCGGCTACTGGGCGGCCGACAACCCGGCCCTCGACGGGATGGCCCGGGTGGTGCTCGGCCGGTGACCCGCGTACGCGGCGGGCCCCCGCCCACGGGTGCGGTGGACGGGGGTCCGGTGGCGGGGCGGCCGGACCTACTCGACCGTGACCGACTTCGCCAGGTTGCGGGGCTGGTCCACGTCGTGCCCCCGGGCGGCGGCGATCTCGGCCGCCATGACCTGCAACGGCACGGTGGTGACCAGCGGCGCGAGCAGCGTCGGCGTACGCGGCACGTAGATCAGGTGGTCGGCGTAGCGGACGACCGCCTCGTCGCCCTCCTCCGCGATCACGATCGTCCGGGCGCCGCGCGCCCGCACCTCCTGGATGTTGGAGACGACCTTGTCGTGCAGCATCCCCCGGCCGACCGGGGACGGCACGATGCAGATCACCGGGGTGCCCTTGTCGATCAGCGCGATCGGGCCGTGCTTCAGCTCACCGGCGGCGAAGCCCTCGGCGTGCATGTACGCCAGCTCCTTGAGCTTGAGCGCGCCCTCCAGGGCCACCGGGTAGCCCACGTGCCGGCCGATGAAGAGCACCGTCGGCTCGGACTTCAGGTCGCGGGCGAGCTCGCGGACGGGCTCGATCCGGTCCAGCAGCTCACGCAGCTTGCCCGGCATCTGGTGGAGCTGTTCCACCACGGCGGCCACCTCGTCGGCGAACTTGATGCCGCGCACCTGGGCCAGGTGCAGGCCGATCAGGTAGCAGGCGACGAGCTGGGTGAGGAACGCCTTGGTGGACGCGACGGCGATCTCGGGCCCGCCGTGGGTGTAGAGGACCGCGTCGGACTCGCGGGGGATGGTGGAGCCGTTCGTGTTGCAGATGGCCAGTACGCGGGCCTTCTGCTCCTTCGCGTGCCGCAGCGCCATCAGGGTGTCCATCGTCTCGCCGGACTGCGAGATCACCACGATCAGCGTGGACCGGTCGAGCACCGGGTCACGGTAGCGGAACTCGCTGGCCAGCTCCACCTCGCACGGGATCCGGGTCCAGTGCTCGATGGCGTACTTGGCGACGAGACCGGAGTGGTACGCGGTGCCGCAGGCGACGATGAAGATCTTGTCGACGTCGCGCAGGTCCTGGTCGCTGAGGCGGACCTCGTCGAGCATGATCTCGCCGGTCTCGGTGAGCCGGCCGAGCAGCGTGTCGGCGATGGCCTGCGGCTGCTCCTCGATCTCCTTGAGCATGAACCAGTCGTAGCCGCCCTTCTCGGCGGCCGAGGAGTCCCAGTCGATGTGGAAGTCCTTGCCGCTGGCGGGCTGGCCGGCGAAGTCGGTGATCTCGATGGTGTCGCCGGTGATGAGGACGATCTGGTCCTGGCCGAGTTCCACCGCCTCCCGGGTGTGCTCGATGAACGCGGCCACGTCGCTGGCGAGGTAGTTCTCCCCGTCGCCGCGCCCGACCACCAGCGGCGAGTTGCGCCGGGCGCCGACCACCGCGCCGGGCACCGCGGCATCGACGGCGAGCAGCGTGAACGCGCCCTCCAGCCGCTGGCAGACCACGCGCATGCCGGCGGCGAGCAGCTGCGGCCCGTCGGGGTGGCCGGCGGCGCGCAGGTCGGCGAGCGCGGCGGAGAGCAGGTGCGCCGCGCACTCGGTGTCGGTGTCGCTGGTGAACTGCACGCCGTCGGCCTCCAGCTCGGCGCGCAGCTTCGCGAAGTTCTCGATGATGCCGTTGTGGATCACGGCGACGCGGCCGTCGGGGGCCAGGTGCGGGTGGGCGTTGCGGTCGGTCGGGCCGCCGTGGGTGGCCCAGCGGGTGTGCCCGATGCCGGTGGTGCCGTCCCCGATGCCGATCGGGCTGGCCGCGCAGGACGTGGGATCCTCGGCGGCCCGTTCGGAGAGCACCTTCTCCAGGTTGGCCAGCTTGCCGGCCTTCTTCTCGGTCAGCAGTGCGCCGTCGCAGACGATGGCGACGCCGGCCGAGTCGTAGCCGCGGTATTCCAGCCGCCGCAGTCCGTCGAGCACGATGCCGAGCGCCGGGCGCGTGCCGGCGTAACCCACGATTCCACACATGTCCCGCAGCCTAACCCAGTTTCACTCATCACGCCTGCGCGAAAGCCGGGCATACGATCACTGAATTTGAGCGAACAGGGCGTACCCGGGCATCGTCCACGGCCTCGGACGCCGGTCGCGACGGCGGCTTCGGCGGGCTGAACCGCCGGATCGGAACGCGGTTGCGTAGAGGGGACACACCCGCCAGACTCTGACCGCCTGACCGCCCCCCACCGCCAGGGAACCGATGTCGACGCCGTCCACGACACCGCATCCGCACGCCCGCCGGCTGCTGCGGACCGCCCGTTCGCTCGCCCTGCTCGCCGCCCTGGCGACGTCGGCCTCCTGCACGGCCGAGGTGCCGCAGGCCGCGCCCCCGGCCTCCGCGCCACCCGCCACCGCGAGCGCCACCCCCGGCCCGACCTGGCCGGCGACCGTCGTCTACGAGGCCACCGGCACCGGGCTGGCCGACATCGAGTACTTCGACGCCGCCGGGCAGTTCCGCCAGCTCAGCGGGAGGAAGCTGCCGTGGCGGCTGAGCTTCGTCAGCGACGGCTCGACGCAGCGGACGGTGGTCGTCACCCAGCGCACCGACGACGCGCCCACGATGGGCTGCCGGGTCACCATCGGCGGCGTGGAGACCGGCCCGCCGAACATCTCGAACGGCGGATGGCGGGCCACCTGCACCGGTTGACGGCCACCCTCTCCTCCGGGCCGCGCCATCCGCGCGGTGCGTCCCGGCGACGGCGGCCCCTAGGCTGACCGAATGACGACGACCGACGATGTCGACCCGCTGGTGGCCCGGATGCGCCCGTTCGGGACGACCATCTTCGCCGAGATGTCCGCCCTCGCCGTGCGCACCGGCGCGGTCAACCTCGGGCAGGGCTTCCCCGACACCGACGGGCCGCCGGAGATGCTCGCCGCCGCGGCGGAGGCGCTGCGCTCGGGGCAGAACCAGTACCCGCCTGGTCCGGGCGTCCCGGCGCTGCGCGCGGCGGTGGCCGCGCACCAGCGCCGATTCTGGGGCCTGGAGTACGACCCGGACGGCGAGATCGTGGTGACGGCGGGCGCCACCGAGGCGATCGCCGCCGCCATCCTCGGGCTCTGCGAGCCGGGCGACGAGGTCGTCTGCTTCGAGCCCTACTACGACTCGTACGCCGCCTCGATCGCGCTGGCCGGCGCGGTCCGGCGCCCGGTCACGCTGCGCCCCGCCGCCGACGGCCGGTACGCCTTCGACCCGGCCGCCCTGCGCGCCGCGTTCGGCCCGCGTACCCGGCTGGTGCTCCTGAACTCGCCGCACAACCCGACCGGCAAGGTGTTCACCCCCGACGAGCTGACGCTGATCGCCGAGCTGTGCCAGGAGCACGGCGCGTACGCCGTCACCGACGAGGTGTACGAACACCTGGTCTTCACCGACGCGTCCAGCCCGCACGTCCCGCTGGCCACGCTGCCCGGCATGCGCGAGCGCACCCTGCGCATCTCCTCGGCCGGCAAGACGTTCTCCTGCACCGGCTGGAAGGTCGGCTGGGTGAGCGGCCCGGCGGCACTGGTGTCGGCGGTGCTGCGGGTGAAGCAGTTCCTCACCTTCGTCAACGCCGCGCCGCTCCAGCCGGCGGTCGCGGTGGCCCTGGCCCTGCCGGACGACTACTTCACGGGTTTCCGCGACGGCATGCAGGCCCGCCGCGACCAGCTCGTCGGCGGGCTGACCGACGCCGGGTTCGGGGTGCTCGCGCCGGAGGGCACCTACTTCGTCACCGCCGACGTCACCGGGCTCGGCGGCCGGGACGGGGTGGAGTTCTGCCGGTCGCTGCCCGAGCGGTGCGGCGTGGTGGCCGTCCCGACGCAGGTCTTCTACGACGACGTGGAGGCCGGCCGGCACCTGATCCGCTTCGCCTTCTGCAAGCGCCCGGAGGTGCTGACCGAGGCGGTCGACCGGCTGCGCCGCCTGGCAACCGGCTGACCCGGAGCACGGGCGTCGCGGCGCCTCCCGGGGTCGGCACCCCGGCGTCGGCCGGTTCAGCTGAGCAGACGGGTGAGAAACTCCCACAGGGCGCCCGCCCCCACGGCGGCGACGATCGCGGGCAGCGCACACCCGAGGCTGCGGCGGGGCGGTGGCTCCGCTGGTTCGACAGCGGAGGCGAGACTCCTTCTCGGCCGGCCGCTCGGACCCGGCGCGATGTCCGTGCGGGGCCGCGCGTCGGCTTCGCCACGTCGGGCCTGGGGCTCGCCGCGGACCACCAGTTGTCCCCGCTCATCCGTGAGGGCGATGCCCAGACCGTCCAGGCATACCGCATGCACCCGCTGCCAGTCCAGATCGGTCAGCACGCTCTCGCCGCGACGCCCCGGCAGCAGGACGCCCTCGACCATCGTCACCGGGCGGCCGAACCCGTCCCGGAACGGATGGCGTCCGACCGGCCCGTCGTTGTGGCTGCCGGTCACCATCAGGCGGCCGTCGGCCGAGCAGCCGGCCACGTCGATCCAGCCGGCGTCTCCGGCGAGCACCCTGGTCCTGTCCGGCCGGTCGGCGTGCCGCTCGACGATGCGACCGTGCTCGCCGGTAACCAGCAGCCGGCCGGTGCCGGGCACCGCCGCGCACGCCCGCAGCGGCCCCACCTCCTGTAGCAGCACCTCGGACCGCGGGTACCAGCGCCGCAGCGCGCCGTCCCACCCGGCCGAGACGAGCAGGTGCCGCTCGGGCCACGCGCAGCCGGTCACCCAGTCCCGGTGGCCGGTCAGGGTGGCCTGCTCCCGTCCGGTGTCGAGGTCCCACACCCGGACGGTCCCGTCGCGGCTGGCGCTGGCCAACCGCCTTCCCTCCGGGGCCAGCGCGCAGGCGGTGACCCTGTCCCCGTGACCGCGCAGCGCCGCAAGCTGTTCGCCGGTACGCAGCCTGACCGCCCGGATGGTGTGGTCAGCGGCTGCCACGAAGAGCACCCGCCCGACATGGTTGATCTCCACCGCCCCCGTGAGCACGGCTGCCACCCGGCTGACGGAGATCCGGTCGCCGGACGCCACGTCGAACGTCGTGATCGTGCCGTCGATGGTGGCCGTGACCACCGAACGCCCCTCCGGCGAGAACCGGCATCCCACCACCCAGGAGTCGTGGTCCAGGAGAGCGACCGACTGGGCCGAGCGGACGTCCCAGACACGCACCGTGTGGTCCCAGCTGGCTGTGGCAACCAGGGCTCCGTCACGGGAGAACGTCACGTCGGTGACCCGGGCGACGTGTCCGACCAGGCTGGCGATCCGCCGCTGACGGGACAGGTCCCACAGGTGCGCGGTGCCGTCGCTGGCCGCCCGGGCGCGTCGGAACACCGCGGTGAGGTGTCCGTGCCGGTGGGTGTTGAGCTCCCGCACCTGGACCACACCGTCGGCGGCGCCGTGGACGAGGGCCTGTAACCGCTGGCCGGGGTCGTGGCCGAGGTCCAGGTCGGGGAGGATGATGGGCCGGTTGCCGCCCCGGCCCGCCGGGCTGATGAGGAACGGCCACATCGGTCCGTCCGGACGACGGGCAACCGCGTTCGCACTCACCGCTCACTCCCCCACGGTCGTGTCGCGCAGACCCCGGCCGGGAAACTCCCGGTCGAAGCGGGCCAAGCGACGGGTGAAGCACTCCAGTACGCGCAACTTGGCCCGCAGCGACCAGTCGGCCCGCCTGCGCAGCTCCTGGGCGTTGCCCACGAGCTCGGCGTCGCGGGCGATGTCACGGCGCAGGGTGACCAGGCGCTCCTCCAGCACGCCCGAGGCCAGCCAACCCGCACTGGGATCCGTGGCGGCCTGGTGCTGCCAGCCCAGCGAGGCGAAGCCCACGTCGAGTTGCAGCGTGAGTCCGCGCAACAGCTGCTTCGCACCGGTCAACGCGGTCGTCACGCGGTAACGGATCCGGCGGCGGCGGGCGATGCGGAGTCGACGTTTGAGTGCGCCGTGCCCCATGCCGTCGAGCACCTGGAGCAGTCGGTCGGGCAGCAGTCCGGCGAACGGCACATCCACGTTGATCGGGGTACCCGGACCGACCTTCTCCATCAGCGGATAGCCGGGACCCGACCGCTCCCGCACCGCGCCGCTGCCCACGACCGAAACCGGGATCACCCGCAGGCCGGGACTGCCGCCGCCACCGCCAGCCAGCCTCTGGCGGCGGCCTGCCAGCCGACGCATCGCGGGGTAGCGCTCCAGCGCGAGCACCAGCCGTTCCCGGTCCCACGGCCGGCCGGCCGAGTCCGGGGCGTCCTCCAGGCAATCCCACTTGGTCACCACCACCTGGACCGGGCAGTCCGCCCCCTCGGTCCACTGCACGCAGGTCTTGAGCAGGTGGTCGAAGTCGTTGCGCTGCCGCGGATCGTCCTCGCAGTCGCGCAGTCGGACGCCGTCCACGATCAACAGGACGGCATCCGCGGCTCCGACCCGTCGCGCCAACTCCGCCCGGTCGGCCGGACCGATTCCCGTACCGCGTTCGATGAACTCGCCGGCGTAGTCGAAATAGCGCAGCCGCAGGACAGGAAACTCCTCGTGGTCCACCCGCACCAGGCAGTCGAACTCGTACTCCTGGACCGTGTCCGTGCTGGTGTGTTCGGGCCAGTCGATGCCCGGTGCCCGCACCGCCATCGCATGTCGCGACAGCGCGTCCCGTTGCTCGACGTCCGGGCAGATGATCCGGTAGCCCCGGCCGGGCCGATGCTCGTCGTCCTCCAGCTCAGCGAACATGACCGCCATCAACGTCGTCTTGCCGACCCCCACACCCCCGAGGGTGACCACGTTCATCCGTGGCAGCGAACGGATCGCCCGGCGGACGTGGGTTTCGCGCGGTGTCAGCTCCTCGTCATCGACCGGCCCACCGGAGGCCGCGCCGAACTCCTCCTCCCCCTCCATCCGGTCGGGCGGATCCTCGTGGGGGAGGGTCTCCTCGGCTGCGTACGAGTACGCCGACTCCGACATCGGGAAACCGCGGTCCGACTGGCCGAGTCCGCCCGGCGGATGGGGCAGGTCGGAGGCGGCCCGGGCCCAGTGCCGTTCCAGCTCGTCAACGATGGTGTCGTACTCGGCCGCCCGTCCGGCGGCCGACCTGGCTCGCTCGACGTCGAGGTTTTCCTTCTGGTCCTCCGCCCACCGGTGCGCCCGTGCGGTCTCCTCCAGCGCCAACGCCGAGTACCGCATCTCGCCGAGGTTGAGGCTACGTTGCGTCAACCGTTCGTACGTGGTCGTGCCGGAGTTGAACTTGACCAGAGCCGGAGCCAGGTCCACCAGGATGAACAGCGCCCGTACCGCCCAGATCCCCAACGCCAGGGCGGCGTGCTCAGCCGCCAGCCGGTGCAGCGCCTCGATGCGCTCCAACAGGCCGACAGGCCCGAAATTGTCCTTCTTCTCCTGCACCTCGGCGTCGATGTGCGTCCGTCGCGTCTCGATCCATTTGACGCTCTCGTCGTGGATCTTCCCGGTCAGCTCCTGGAGCTGGCCCGTCAGCGTCGCGGCGCTCTTCGTCAGTTCGTCGAGCCGGTTGAGCTCGGCATAGCGCTCCGCGTCCCCGGTCAGGCGCTTGCAGACGGGCCCGTCACCGTATCGCCCGGTCTGCCCGACGCCGGGCTTGCCCAGGCACTCGTCCTGGGACTTCCTGACGAGGGCATCGTGGTGTTGGCGCAGCGGGGCGAGCGTGGTCCGCAGGTCGACGAGCTGCTGCTGCTTCGAGCTGTACTCGTTCTGCAACGCCGTGATGACCTCGGGCGTCGGCACGACACGCTCGGCGCATTCCTCGCCGTCCCGGCGCGAGGACGTTCCGGGTCGGGTCCCGGCAGTGCCGGGCGTCGCCGCTGGAGCCGGGACGGCACCGCCGGCGGGAACCGTGGCCGCCCCCGTCTGGTTTCCGCCTTGCGGAGTCGCGACGGCCAACGGGTTGCAGTGCTCCCATTGCGCCCGCAACTCGTTGACCTCCATACGGCGCAGATCGTGCACCTTCTCGGTCACGGCACTGTGGAACACCACCAACACCAACGGCTCGGCGACGACGACGCCGAAGATCAGAGCCATGCCCATCCGGATCAGGACCGTCCACAGCTTCCGCAGCCCGCTGCTCGACAGGGGGGTGGCGACCAGCCAGCGGTCGAAGTTCAGGATCAGCAGGAACCACAGCCCCGCCGCAGGCAGTACGGCTCCCGCGCCGGCCTCGGGGAAGGCGATGAAGAGGGCCACCGACATGGAACCGAACGCCATGAGCGCGGTGAAGAGCACGGCACCACCCATGCCGGTGTACCGGGCGCGTTCCTGCGGCACCCAGGCGAGCAGCGTCTCATCGACCCCACAGAAGCCACGAAGGAGACGTCCGGCGTCCCACCGGCCCGGTAGCGCAGCGGGTGCCGGCCGGCCGGCGATGCCGGCCAGGGTGGCCCGGTCGTCCACCTCCGGGGCACTGACGCCGCCGGCTGCGGCCGGATCGTCGCGAGGTGCCCCCGGGCCTGGTGCTGCCGGGCCGTCGGAGGAACTGCCCGGCTGGTCGTCTGCGGTCATCGTCCGTCCTTCGGGGCGAGGCCTGGCCTGACGGCTACACGATCGTGACGTGCACGGACACGAGTCGGATCTGCATCCCGGGGACGTCCGGAGGGTTGGCGTGGCACTGCGCTATCAGCCGCTGGTGGATGCGGAAGTACGCCTCGTCCAGGCGGTCCAGGCTCGTGCCCGTCACCAACCAGCGCAACCGCTGGCTCTGGTTGATGAATGCGTCCAACTCGGGAAAGAGGTTCGTGATCCGGAGCCGGGCGACGGTCGCGGCGTCGACGACCCGCGCTCGGAAGCCGACCTTGAGGACACACCTGTCCGCACCTGTCGGCGGCCGGAGCAGCACCTCCACGAAGAGGGTCCGGGGCCGCAGGTCGACCAGGGCGACGCTGCCGGCGTCCACCGGGGCGACAGGATCCGACGTGACACCGATCGGCTCCACGACGTGCCGCCCAGCCACCTCGAACACCCGGACGGTGCCCGGGCGACGGGCCGGCAGCTCGGCCTCGGCACGGCGGCGCAGCCCGTGCCACGACCGCCCGGCGCGACGCAGGTTGCGTTCGACGAGCACGGGGAACAGGTCCCGTCGCTCCCCGCCCGCATCCCTTCCGGTAGCGATCACGTCGCTGACAGTATGGATGGCGCCCGCGGCGGACAACCTTCCAATGTCGTCGGTCGAGCGGTCGTTCGGTGCGGAGCGCTGACGCCTGGGAGACGGCGGATGACCGAACGAGTCCCGTCACGAACCGTTGCGGCTGCGCCGAGGGACCGTTCGCCAGGTACGGGTCCGACGTTACTCACGCCGACCCGTCACACCCGCCCCGACGACCGGACGGCCGCCGGAGCGGGAGGGTGCTCAGGCGGGGCTGGCGACGCGAACCGCGTCGGCGATGCGCTCGGCCGTCTCGCGGGCGGTGTGCTCGGTGGCCGCCTCGACCATGACCCGGACCAGCGGCTCGGTGCCGGAGGGGCGCAGCAGCACCCGGCCGGTCTCGCCCAGCTCCGCCTCGGCCCGCTCGACCTCGGCCCGGACGGCGGGCGCGGCGGCGCCGACCGTACGGTCCCCGACCGGCACGTTGATCAGCACCTGCGGCAGCTTGGTGACCACGGCGGCCAACTCCGCGAGGGACTTCCCGGTGGCGGCGATCCGGGACATCAGGTGCAGCCCCGTCAGCACGCCGTCGCCCGTGGTGGCGTACGCGGGCATCACGATGTGCCCGCTCTGCTCGCCGCCCAGCGCCAGGCCGGACGCGCGCAGTTCCTCCAGCACGTACCGGTCGCCGACCTTGGTCTCGAGCAGTCGGATGCCCTGCGCGGACATGGCCAGCCGCAGGCCGAGGTTGCTCATCACGGTGGCGACCAGGGTGTCGTCGGTGAGGGTGCCGGCCTCCCGCATGGCGAGCGCGAGGATCGCCATCACCTGGTCGCCGTCGACCTCGTCGCCGTCGGCGGTGACCGCCACGCAGCGGTCGGCGTCGCCGTCGTGGGCGATACCCAGGTGCGCGCCGTGCTCGACCACGGCGGCCCGCAGGGCCTCGATGTGGTTGGAGCCGCACTCGTCGTTGATGTTGAGGCCGTCCGGCTCCGCGTAGATGGCGACGACCTCGGCCCCCGCCTCCCGGTACACCACGGGCGCCACCTCGGCCGCCGCGCCGTTGGCGCAGTCGACCACGACCTTGAGCCCGTCGAGGCGGTGCGGCACCGTGCCGATCAGGTGCTGCACGTAGTGGTCGGCGCCGTCGAGCAGGTCGTGCACCCGGCCGACGCCAGCGCCGACCGGCCGCTTCCAGGCGGTGGTGGCGTTGGCTTCCACCGCCGACTCGATCCGCAGCTCGATCTCGTCCGGCAGCTTGTGCCCGCCGGCGGCGAAGAGCTTGATCCCGTTGTCGGGCATCGGGTTGTGCGAGGCGGAGAGCATCACGCCCAGGTCGGCCTTGGTCTCGGCGGTGAGGAACGCCACAGCCGGGGTCGGCAGCACGCCCACCCGGACCACGTTGGCGCCGGCACTCGTGAGCCCGGCCACCACGGCGGCCTCCAGCATCTCGCCGCTGGCCCGGGTGTCCCGCCCGACCACGGCCAACGGGGGATGGCTCCGGTCCGACTCGGCGAGCGTGTGCGCGGCGGCGACCGCCACCGCCAGCGCCAACTCAGGCGTGAGATCCGCGTTCGCCCGCCCGCGTACGCCGTCCGTGCCGAACAACCGGCCCATACCCGCCAACCTCCGATGAAACGGTCCAGGAAAGGCGAACGGCCGGGCCGCCTCCCATCGAGGGGAGGCGACCCGGCCGTTCGTCAGAAGTACAACGCGCAGCTGTTGATCAGCGCTTCGAGTACTGGGGAGCCTTACGGGCCTTCTTGAGGCCGTACTTCTTGCTTTCCTTGACCCGGGCGTCCCGGGTGAGGAAGCCGGCCTTCTTCAGCGCCGGGCGGTCGTCCGGCTCGCTGACGATCAGGGCCCGGGCGATGGCCAGCCGGAGCGCGCCGGCCTGACCGGTGGTGCCGCCGCCACGCAGGTTGGCGATGACGTCGAACGCCTCCGGCTTCTCGGCGGTGACCAGCGGGTCCTTGATGAGCTGCTGGTGCACCTTGCTCGGGAAGTAGGCCTCGAGGTCCCGGCCGTTGCAGGTGATCTTGCCGCTGCCCGGGACGATGCGCACCCGGACGATGGCCTCCTTGCGCCGACCCACGGTCTGGATCGGGCGGTCACCACGCGGCGCGCGGGCGACGGGCGCCGGCGCCTCGGTGGCCTCGGGGGCGACCTCGGTCTCGGTGATGTCGGTCATGCTGTTTCCTTCGCCCGCGCTCACTGCGCGATCTGCTTGATCTCGAACGGCACCGGCTGCTGCGCGCCGTGCGGGTGCTCGGCACCGGCGTAGACCTTCAGCTTCTTGATGAGCTGACGGCCGAGCTTGTTGTGCGGGAGCATGCCCTTGACGGCCAGCTCGATGGCCCGCTCGGGACGCTTGGTCAGCAGCTCGTCGTAGCCGACCTGCTTGAGACCACCCGGGTAACCGGAGTGGCGGTAGGCGATCTTGGTCTGGCGCTTGTTGCCGGTCAGCGCGACCTTGCCCGCGTTCACGATGACGACGAAGTCGCCCGTGTCGACGTGCGGCGCGAAAGTCGGCTTGTGCTTGCCGCGCAGCAGCGTGGCGGCGTGGGTGGCCAGGCGGCCCAGCACGACATCAGAGGCGTCGATGACGTGCCACTGACGCTCGATCTCACCCGGCTTCGGGCTGTACGTACGCACAGGTATACCTTGTCTCGTCGTCGGTCTGGGGTCGCGCGCCGAGGTTACCGGGCGCGCACGAACGACCAAGCGTACCTCAGGCGGCACGCCTCTGGATGTCGTACAACAGCAGGCAACGATACCCGCCGCCCCATCGGCAGGTCAAAACGGGGGTACGCCCCCGCCTGGCCCCCGAAGGATACCCGGCGGTGCTCACACCCCGACCGCCCGGCGTACGCCCGGGCGCAGGTAGACCAGCCAGGTCACCCCGAAGCAGACCGCGTACGCGACGACGAAGGCGACGTACGCCGCGTCCGCGCTGCCCCGGGCCAGGAACGACTGCCGGAAGGCGACGTTCACCAGCAGTCCGCCGCAGGCCCCGACCGCCCCGGCGATACCGATCAGCGAACCGGTCATCCGCCCGGCCCAGCGCCGCGCCGTGGCCTCGTCCCGCCGGCCGGCGGCCACGTCGGCCGCCGCGCGGGCCCGGAAGATCGCCGGGATCATCTTGTACGTCGAGCCGTTGCCGATCCCGCAGAAGACGAAGAGCGACAGGAAGCCGAGCAGGTAGAGCCAGAACGAGCGGTCCCGGGCCGCGAGGAGCACCACGGCGGCGCCGGCCGCCATCGCGACGAAGTTCCAGAAGGTCACCCGGGCCCCGCCGAGGCGGTCCGCGAGGTGGCCGCCGACCGGCCGGACCAGCGACCCGATCAGCGGGCCGAGAAACGTCAGCCAGACGGCGTCGACCGGGGTCGGGAAGCGCTCGGCGAACTGGAGCTGGAGCACCTGGCCGAAGGCGAAGCCGAAACCGATGAAGGAGCCGAAGGTGCCGACGTAGAGCAGCGACACGACCCAGGTGTGCGGGTCGCGGGCGGCCTCGCGCAGCGCGCCGGGCTCGTTGCGCGCCTCCGGGACGTCGTCCAGCCAGCGTGCGGCGGCGAGAGCGGCCAGCACGATCAGCGGCAGGTAGAGGGCGGGCACCAGGCGGGGGTACGCGGCGCCCGCCGTCGCCAGCACCGCCAGGCCGACCAGTTGCACCGCCGGCACGCCGAGGTTGCCACCGCCGGCGTTGAGCCCGAGCGCCCGGCCCTTGAGCCGCTGCGGGTAGAAGAGGTTGATGTTCGCCATCGAGGAGGCGAAGTTGCCCCCGCCCACGCCGGTCAGGCAGGCCAGCACCATCAGGGTGGAGTAGGAGACGCCGGGTTCCAGCAGCACCGTCATCGGCACGGCCGGGACGAGCAGCAGCAGCGCGCTGACGATCGTCCACCTACGCCCGCCGAAGCGCGCCACGGCCAGCGTGTAGGGCAGCCGCAGCGCCGCCCCGAGGGCGGCCGGCACCGCGGTGAGCAGGAACTTCCCCGCCGGGTCGATGCCGTACCCGGGGCCGAGGAAGAGCACCGTCACCGACCAGAGGCTCCACACGGAGAAGCCCACGTGCTCGGCGAAGATCGAGACCCAGAGGTTGCGGCGGGCGATCCGCGCCCCCGTCGTACGCCAGAACTCGGGATCCTCGGGGCGCCAGTCGTCGATGCGGCGCCGGCGGCCGGCGGCCGGCCGGGCGACCGGGGCCAGGGGTGTGGTGGGGGCGAGTGCGCTCACGGGCGGCTCCTCCTCGTCGGTGCGACCTGGAGGAACGCTAGGAATCCGGGATTACCCCGCCGTGCCCGTCGCGGGTCGGGACGGCAACGGAGACCGCACCACGGGCGGACGCCGCCGGTGAGATGTCAGAGCTCTTGCAGGATGCGTAGCGCCCGGCCGACCCGGTGCATGGTCTCGGTGTCGGCGACGTCCACGCACTCGGTGAACCACTTCTTCATCGGCGAGGAGAGCCGGTCGGGCATCACCACGTACGCGCCCATCGGCACCGCCAGGGGCGAGTCGCGCAGCAGCGCCTCCTCGACCACCTCGGCCACGATCACGATCGGCACGTCGGTGGAGTTGTAGACGTCGGAGCTGATGACCAGTCCGAGCCGTTCCCGGGCGCCGTCGATGCGCCAGACCTCGCCCCTACGCAGCACGCGGGCGCCCGCCGAAGAGCACGTCGTCGACCATGCCCACCTCGCGGGCGTCGGCGAGGGCGGCGGCTTCGAGGTCGAGACCGGCCCGGCCGACGGCGGCGGCGTGCGCGGTGAAGACCTCGCGCAGCGCCTTCTCGCGGGCCGCCTGGTCCATCCACGCCGACAGGGAGAGCCCCTCGCGCTTCGCGAACCGCCGGGCCTCCTCGATCGTCTCGTCTGAGAACGACAGGGTCACCTTGGCAGTCATGCCGAGCAGACTACCCATCGGTATGACCGGCAGTCATCCCGTCGACCCCACCTATTCGCGCCGACCGCCGAACACGGCAAACCGCCACTGCCACATAACTGAAATATTCGATTGCGCTTGCGGTTGTTGCGCTTGCAGGAGACGATGTCCGAAGCGTCAGGACAGCTTCTGGAACGGCCTGCCGCACGAGGGGGGACGCCCGTGAGCCCGACCGCCAGGACGACGTCCGTCATGCCCAGCGCGGGAGCCGAGCGCAGCCAGGTCGCCGCGGTCGACAGACTCCTCAGGCGCCATCCGGACGAGGCCCCTACAGCGAAGGCTCGCCTCGTCTCGCCGAACGGCGAGGAGGTCGAACTCCCCGCCCAACTGCTCGACGTCCTGCGGCACGCATCGGCACTGCTCGCCCGTGGCGACGGAGTCGCCGTGAGCGCCGTTGCCCGGGAGTTGTCGACGACCGAGGCGGCCAAGCTCCTCGGCATGTCCCGCCCGACGCTGGTCCGCCTTCTGGAGACCGCTGCCATCCCCTGCCATCGGGTGGGCAGCCACCGGCGGCTGCTCCTCTCCGACGTCCTGGCGTTCCGGCAGCGCCAGATGCGGGAGCGCCGGAAGTCGTACGAGGCCTTGATGCTGGAATCCGACGCGCTCGGGCTCAACGTCGACGAATAGCGCGGTCACCCTCCGGCGCTGGATACGGTGTCCACTGTGACGCTCGGCGCCCCCTTGGTGTTCCTGGACGCCAACATCCTGTACTCACGGACCCTGCGCGACTGGATCAGCCTGCTCTCGCTGGAGAGCGACTGCCTCGCCTACGTCGCCGACACGTCGATGGGACTGGTCCAGCGCGTCGTCCTGAAACAGGTCTCCTACTACCGACGCAGCCTGGTCACCGAGGATCGCGATGAGCAGGATCTGATCGCCCACCTGCGCAAGGCCGGGGCGCACCGGTTCGCCCAACGCCTTGAAGGCCACCTCGACGGGCGCACCGACCGGCCGTAGCCGGGGCAGGTGCGCCGGCTACGGCCACGTCGGTGTCAGTTCGGCATCCGTGCGTCATTCACCCGCGCCGACCGCCGAACACGGCGAACCGCCACTGTTTGAAGTGGCAGTCGACGTCGACCAGGCCGGCCTCTGCCAGCCAGCGACACTGCGCGCTGACCGGCGCGGGCCGGTCGTACGCCATCCGGCCCTCGGCGGCGGCGATCTCGTCGGCGTCGGATCCCCGTGCGGCGACCTGCGCCAGCCACACCTCGTGGTAGCGCCGGTCCAGCGCCTCGGTGGGGCCGGCGACCTGCTCGGCGTTGACGAACACGCCGCCGGGCGCCAGCGCCGCCGGCACCCGCCGGTAGAGCTCGCGCTTGCCGGCGTCGTCGAGGTGGTGCACGGCCAGCGCGCTGACCACCGCGTCGTAGCGCCCGGCGGGCAGCGGGTGGGCCAGGTCGGCCAGCACCGTCCGATGGGCCACCCCACGGGTGCGCAGGTGGTCGGCGGCGACGGCGAGCATGGCCGGCGCGGCGTCGACCAGGGTCAGCCGGATCCCCGGCACGGCGGCGGCGAGCAGCAACGACAGCAGCCCGGTGCCCGCGCCCAGGTCCAGCACCTCGGGCGTACGCCCTGCGGCGAGCGCGGCACGCAGCGGCGGCGCGGCTACCTCGACGGCGGTGCCGTAGAAGGCGTCGAAGCAGGGCACGAGGCGCCGGCGGGCCTCGTCGTAGCTGCCGGCCACCGCGTCGAAGGCCTCGGCCACGTCCATCGCGCCTCCCAAAATATAGGAACAAGCTCCCACATTGTAAACGCTGCGAACCTGCCCGCTGCCAGCGTGCGGTGTGAGCCGCTCTTGACAGGACCGAAACAAACGGGACCCGGACCGGAAACCGCTCACCGGCACGCTTTGCCGACATGACAGACGGTGCACACGCGGCGACCGGACCGGGCCGGACGCCCCGCCAGGTGGCCACGCACTGCCCGTACTGCGCCCTCCAGTGTGGGATGACGCTGCGCGAGGAGCCCGGCCGGGTGAGCGTGCTGCCCCGGCAGTTCCCCACCAACCGGGGCGGCCTCTGCCAGAAGGGTTGGACCGCCGCCGAGCTGCTCGACCACCCCGAGCGGCTGACCACCCCGCTGCTGCGGGACCCGGCCGACGGCGAGCTGCACCCGGCGACCTGGGACGCCGCCCTCGACCGGATCGTCACCGGCCTGCGCACCGTCCAGGAGGGCCACGGACCCGACGCGGTCGCCGTCTTCGGCGGCGGCGGACTCACCAACGAGAAGGCGTACGCGCTGGGCAGGTTCGCCCGAGTGGCGCTGCGTACGAGGCACATCGACTACAACGGACGGTTCTGCATGTCCTCGGCGGCGGCCGCCGGCATGCGCGCCTTCGGCATCGACCGGGGCCTGCCGTTCCCGCTGGCCGACCTGGGCCGGGCCGACACGCTGCTGCTGGTCGGCGCGAACCCGGCGGAGACCATGCCCCCGCTGGTGCGCTGGCTGACCGAGCAGCGCGAACGCGGCGGCCGGCTGATCGTGGTCGACCCCCGGGTCACCGCCACCGCCCGCCAGGCCGACCTGCACCTGCAACCCCTGCCGGGCACCGACCTGGCGGTGGCGAACGCACTGCTGCACATCGCGCTCACCGAGGGCTGGATCGACCGGGAGTACGTGGCCGGGCGCACCATCGGCTTCGAAGCGGTCCGCCGCGTGGCGGCCGGCTGGTGGCCGGCCCGCGCCGAGGCGCTCTCCGGGGTGCCGGTGGCCGACCTGGAGGCGACCGCCCGGGCCCTCGGCACCGCCGAGCGCGTGATCATCCTGACCGCGCGCGGCGCCGAGCAGCACGCCAAGGGCGTCGACACGGTCACCGGCTTCGTCAACCTGGCGCTCGCCCTCGGCCTGCCCGGCCGCCCCGGCTCCGGGTACGGCTGCCTCACCGGGCAGGGCAACGGGCAGGGCGGACGGGAGCACGGGCAGAAGGCCGACCAGCTCCCCGGCTACCGCAGGATCGACGACCCGGCCGCCCGGGAACACGTCGCCGGGGTCTGGGGCGTGCCGGCCGAGGATCTGCCCGGGCCGGGCGTGCCGGCGTACGAGCTGCTGGACTCGCTGGGCACGCCCGCCGGGCCGAAGGCGCTGCTGGTCTTCGGCTCGAATCCGGTGGTCTCCGCGCCCCGGGCCGCCCGGATCGAGGGCCGGCTGCGCGATCTCGATCTGCTGGTGGTCGCCGACTTCCTGCTCTCCGAGACGGCCGCGCTGGCCGACGTGGTGCTGCCCACCGCCCAGTGGGCCGAGGAGGACGGCACGATGACCAACCTGGAGGGCCGGGTGCTGCGCCGCCGCGCCCTGCGTACGCCGCCGCCGGGTGTCCGTACCGACCTGGGGATCCTCGCCGACCTCACCGCCCGGCTCCGGGGTGGCGCCGGCGGGGAGGACGCCGCCGATCCGCGGGTCGTGTTCGCGGAGCTACGGCGGGCCTCGGCCGGCGGGATCGCCGACTACGCCGGGGTGAGCTGGGAACGGATCGACGAGCACGACGGCGTCTTCTGGCCCTGCCCCGCCGAGGACGGCCCGGACACCCCCCGGCTCTTCGCCGACCGCTTCCCCACCCCGGACGGGCGGGCCCGGTTCCACGCGGTGGAGCACCGGCCGGCGGCCGAGGAGGTCTGCGCCGAGTACCCGCTGCACTTCACCACCGGCCGGGTCCTCGCGCAGTACCAGTCCGGCACCCAGACCCGCCGGGTCGCCGCGCTGCGCCGGGCCGCCCCGGACGCGTTCGTCGAGCTGCACCCCGACCTGGCCGGGCGGCTCGGCATCGGCGACGGCGAACCGGTGCGGGTGGTCTCCCGCCGGGGCGAACTGCGCGCGCCGGCCCGGCTCAGCACCGCCATCCGGCCGGACACCGTCTTCGCGCCGTTCCACTGGGGCGGCGCCGCGCGCGCCAACTCGGTCACCAACGACGCCGTCGACCCGGTCTCCGGAATGCCGGAGTTCAAGATCTGCGCCGTCCGGCTGGAGAGGGTGCCATGACCGAGCGCATCGTGATCATCGGCAACGGGATGGCGGGCTCCCGGCTGGCCGGCGAGCTGCACGCCCGGGGCGGGGACCGGAAGGTCACCGTGCTCGGCGCGGAGCCGCACCGGGCGTACAACCGGATCATGCTCTCCACCCTGCTGGCGGGCAAGGTCGGCGAGCCGGACGTGGAGCTGGCCGAGGCCGCCGGGCAGGGCGTCGACCTGCGTACCGGGGTGAGCGTCACCGCCGTCGACCGCGCCAGCGGCACGGTCCGCACCGACGACGGCGACCGCGTCGCGTACGACCATCTGGTGCTCGCCACCGGCAGCCGGGCCGTGGTGCCCCCGCTGCCCGGGCTGGACGGGCCCCGGCTGCCGGAGCGGGTGGTGCCGTTCCGCACCCTGGACGACTGCCGACGGATCCTCGCCGTGGCCGCCGGCGCGCGCCGCGCCCTGGTGCTCGGCGGCGGGCTGCTCGGGCTGGAGGCGGCCCGCGCGCTCGCCGCCCGGGGCCTCGACGTCGCGGTGGTGCACCCGGTGCCGTACCTGATGGAACGGCAGCTCGACCCGGCCGGCGCGGCCGTGCTGGCCGACACGCTCGCCGGCCTCGGGGTGCGCACCCACCTGGCCGTGGCGGCGGCCGGGGTGGTCGCGGACGCCGACGGGGTCCACCTCGACCTGGCCGACGGCCGCTCGCTCGCCGCCGACCTGCTGGTCCTCTCCTGCGGGGTACGCCCCGACACCGCCCTCGCCGCCGCCGCGGGGCTGGCCGTGGATCGGGGCGTGCTGGTCGACGACCGGCTGCGCACCAGCGACCCGCGGATCTCGGCGATCGGCGACTGCGCCCAGCACGACGGCGCCCTCACCGGGCTGGTCGCCCCGGCGTGGGCGCAGGCCCGGGTGGTGGCGCAGGTGCTCACCGGGGAGGACGCCGGGGCCCGCTACCGGCCCCGCCCGGCGGTGACCCGGCTCAAGGCGACCGGCATCGACCTCGCCGCCATGGGTGACCCGGGCGACGGCGGGACCGGCGAGGAGCTGACCTTCGCCGACCCGGCCCGGGGCACGTACGCCCGGCTGCGCATCCGCGACGAGCGGCTGACCGGCGCGATCCTGCTCGGCGACAACCCGGCGGTCGGCACCGTCATCCAGCTCTTCGACCGGGGCCAGCCGGTGCCGGCCGACCGGCGCGGCCTGCTGCTCGGCCGGTCGTTCGGCGCGGCGGCCACGCCCGCCGCGACCCCGGCGCTGATGCCGGACGCGGCGACCGTCTGCCGGTGCAACGACGTCAGCAAGGGAGCGCTGGTGAGCTGCTGGCGTTCCGGGGCCCGGACGGTCGACGCCGTGGTCGCCGCGACCCGGGCCGGCACGGGATGCGGGAGCTGCCGGGACGCGGTCGCCGGCATCGTCGGCTGGTTGTCGGAAGTGGAATCGGTGGAGGTGACGCAATGAGCGAGCGAATCAGCAGGCTCGGTGCGACGGAGCCTCATGACGGCACGCAGCGCAGCGGAGTGCCGTCATGAGCGGTGGTCGGTTGGTCGTCGTCGGCAACGGGATGGTCGGGCAACGCCTCGTGGACGCGCTGCGCGCCCGCGACCCCGACGGACGGTGGCGGGTCACCGTCCTCGCCGAGGAGACCCGCCCCGCGTACGACCGGGTGCGGCTCTCGGCCTTCTTCGACGGGGTCGGCGCCGAGGAGCTGAACCTGCACACCCCCGACGACGGGGTGGACCTGCGCCTGGGCGAGCCGGCCACGGAGATCGACCGGGAGCGGCGGCTGGTGCGCACGGCGGCCGGCGAGCACCCGTACGACGCCCTGGTGCTGGCCACCGGCTCGTCCGCGTTCGTGCCGCCGGTGGAGGGCGCGACCCTGCCGGGGGTGTTCGTCTACCGGACCCTGGACGACCTGGCGGCGATCCGGGAGCACGCGCGCGGCCGGCGTACCGGGGCGGTGATCGGCGGTGGGCTGCTCGGGCTGGAGGCGGCGAACGCGCTGCGGCTGCTCGGGCTGGCGACCAGCGTGGTGGAGTTCGCGCCCCGGCTGATGCCGGTGCAGGTGGATCCGGCCGGCGGCGCGATGCTCCGCCGGTACGTCGACGAGCTGGGCGTACGCACCCACCTGGGCGTGGCCACCACCGCCGTCCGGCCCGGCCCCGACGGCGCGGTCGCCGGGCTGGAACTGGCCGACGGGACCGTGGTCGACGCCGACCTGGTGGTGGTCGCGGCCGGCGTCCGGCCCCGCGACGAGCTGGCCCGGGCGGCCGGTCTCGCCCTGGGCCCGCACGGCGGGGTGCTGGTCGACGGCACCTGCCGGACGGCCGACGAGCGGATCTGGGCGGTCGGCGAGTGCGCGGCGGTCGACGGCACCTGTCACGGCCTGGTCGCCCCCGGGTACGCGATGGCCGAGGTGGTCGCCGACCGGTTGGTGGGCGGGGCGGCCACCTTCCCCGGCGCGGACACCGCCACGAAGCTGAAGCTGCTCGGCGTGGACGTGGCCTCGTTCGGCGACGCGCACGGCACCACGCCGGGCTGCCTCGACGTCACGTTCACCGACCCGGCCACCCGCGTCTACGCCAAACTGGTTCTCTCCGACGACGCGCAGACCCTGCTGGGCGGGGTGCTGGTCGGCGACGCGAGCGCGTACCCGGCGCTGCGGGCCAGTGTCGGCGGTCCCCTGCCCGCTCCCCCGCTGGCGCTGCTCGCCCCGGCCGGCGCGGCGGGCGCGGGGGCCGGCGCCCTGCCCGCTGCCGCGCAGGTCTGTTCCTGCAACGCGGTGACCCGCGCCGACATCGACACGGCGATCGCCGGCGGCTGCACGGACGTGCCGGCGCTGAAGGCGTGCACCCGGGCGGGGACGAGCTGCGGCTCCTGCGTGCCGATGCTGAAGCAGCTGCTCGACGCGGCCGGGGTGCGGCAGTCCACGGCGCTCTGCGAGCACTTCGACGCCAGTCGGCAGGAACTGTTCGACATCGTGCGGGTACGCGGCATCCGCACCTTCTCGCGGCTCGTCGCCGAGCACGGCCGGGGTCGCGGCTGCGACATCTGCAAGCCGGTGGTCGCCTCGATCCTCGCCTCCCTCGGCGCCGGCCACGTGCTGGACGGGGAGCAGGCGTCGTTGCAGGACACCAACGACCACTTCCTGGCCAACCTGCAACGCGACGGCAGCTACTCGGTGGTGCCCCGGATCCCCGGTGGGGAGATCACCCCGGAGAAGCTCATCGTGATCGGCGAGGTGGCCCGGGACTTCCGGCTCTACACGAAGATCACGGGCGGGCAGCGGATCGACCTGTTCGGGGCCCGGGTCGAGCAGTTGCCGCAGATCTGGCGCCGGCTGGTCGACGCCGGCTTCGAGTCCGGCCACGCGTACGGCAAGGCGCTGCGCACGGTGAAGTCCTGCGTCGGCGAGACCTGGTGCCGGTACGGGGTGCAGGACTCGGTCGGGCTGGCCATCGCCCTGGAGCTGCGCTACCGGGGACTGCGCGCCCCACACAAGATCAAGTCGGCGGTGTCGGGGTGCGCCCGCGAGTGCGCCGAGGCGCGCAGCAAGGACTTCGGCGTCATCGCCACCGACACCGGCTGGAACCTCTACGTCGGCGGCAACGGCGGCTTCCGGCCCCGGCACGCCGACCTCTTCGCCACCGACCTGTCCACCGAGGCGCTCGTCCGGCTGGTCGACAGGTTCCTGATGTACTACGTCCGCACCGCCGACCGGCTGCAACGTACCGCCGCCTGGATCGAGGCGATGGAGGGCGGGCTCGACCACCTCCGCGCGGTCATCGTGGACGACTCGCTCGGCCTCTGCGCCGAACTCGACGCCGCGATGGCCCGGCACGTCGAGTCGTACTCCGACGAGTGGCGCGACGTGCTGGAGGACCCGGTACGGCTGCGCCGGTTCGCCTCCTTCGTCAACGCCCCGGAGGTTCCCGACCCGTCCATCACGTTCGCCCTCGAACGGGGCCAACCCGTCCCGGCCCGCCGGCCGGCGGGCACCGGGGATCCCCGACCAGAACGCCCACGTGCGGGCCGGCAGCCGGTCGCGCTGGGCATGCCGGAGGTACGGCCGTGACCACCACGACACTGCCCACCGCCACGCGCGCCTGGACGCCGGTCTGCCCCCTTGACCGGCTGGAGCCCGAGCGGGGCGTCGCCGCGCTCGTCGACGGCGTGCAGGTGGCCCTCTTCCGCACCGTCGACGGGCTGTTCGCCCTCGACAACCGCGACCCGGTCGCCGGGGCGTACGTCCTGTCGCGCGGGCTCGTCGGTAGCCGGGGCGAGGTGCCGACGGTCGCCTCGCCGCTGCACAAGCAGGTGTACGACCTGCGCACCGGAGTCTGCCTGGACCTGCCCGGCGTCGCCGTGCCCCGGCACGACGTGCGCTGCCGGGACGGCCTGGTCGAGGTGCGGCTGCGACGGGAGGGGTGAATGCGCGACGAACTGGCCGGCTTCACCATCGGGGTGACCGCCGACCGCCGGCGGGACGAACTCGCCGCGCTGCTGCAGCGGCGCGGCGCCCGGGTGGTGATCGCCCCGGCGCTGCGGATCGTGCCGCTGGCCGACGACACCGACCTGCGCGCGGCCACCCGGGCCTGCCTGGAACGGCCGCCCGACGTCCTCATGGCCAACACCGGCATCGGGATGCGCGGTTGGCTGGAGGCGGCCGAGGGCTGGGGGCTGGCCGAGCCGCTGCGCGGCGTGCTCGCCGACGCGTACGTGGTCGCCCGGGGTCCCAAGGCGCGCGGAGCCATCCGGGCCGCGGGCCTGCACGACCAGTGGTCACCGGACTCGGAGAGCTGCGAGGAGGTGGTCGAGCACCTGTGCCGGCGCGGCGTGGCCGGGCAGGTGGTCGCCATGCAGCTGCACGGCGACCGGCAGCCGGAGTGCACGCTGGCGCTGGAGGCGGCCGGGGCGACCGTGATCGAGGTGCCCGTCTACCGCTGGGCGCCGCCGACCGACCCGGCCCCGCTGCACCGGCTGATCGACCTGGTCGCCGGCCGGCTGGTCGACGCGGTCACCTTCACCTCGGCCCCGGCGACGGAGGCGCTGCTGCACGCCGCCGGGGACCGCTGCGAGGCGGTGCTCGACGCGTTCCGGGGAGACGTGCTCGCCAGTTGCGTGGGCGCGGTCACCGCCGGGCCGCTGCTGCGGCGCGGGGTGCCGGTCAGCGCGCCGGCGCGGGCCCGCCTGGGTGCCCTGGTGCGGATGATCGTCGACGAGCTGCCGCGCCGCACGGTCACCCTGAAGGTGGCCGGTCACCTGCTCACGCTGCGGGGGCACGCCGCCGTGGTCGACGGCGAGCTGCGCCCGCTCGCGCCGGCGCCGATGGCGGTGCTGCGGGCACTGTGCGCCTCGCCCGGTCGGGTGCTGTCCCGGACCGCCCTGCTGCGTACGCTGCCCCGCGGCGCCGACGAGCACGCCGTGGAGATGGCGGTGGCCCGGCTGCGCGCCGGGTTGCGCGCGCCCCGGGTGGTGCAGACGGTCGTCAAGCGCGGCTACCGCCTCCGGGTCGACTGAGCGGGGACCCGGAGGCGGTAGCCGGCCCGGTCAGCCGACCGGCGTCGGGTAGCCCCGGCCGTGCTCGGCCTCGAGGCGGAGCATGGCGTGCTCCACAACGGTCACCAGCACCTGCTTGACCGCGTCCCGGTGCCGGGCGTCGGTCAGCACCAGCGGCACGTCCGGCGAGATGGCCAGCGCCTCGCGGACCTCTTCCAGCTCGTACTGCGGCGCGCCGTCGAACCGGTTCAACGCCACCACGTACGGCAGCCTGCGGTTCTCGAAGTAGTCCAGCGGCGCGAAGGCGTCGGTGATCCGGCGGGTGTCCACCAGCACGGCGGCCCCCACCGCGCCCTTGATGATCTCGTCCCACATGAACCAGAAGCGGGTCTGGCCCGGCGTGCCGAAGAGGTACAGGATCAGGTCCTCGGCCATGGTGATCCGGCCGAAGTCCATGGCGACCGTGGTGGTCTGCTTCCCCGGCACCTTGGACGGGTCGTCGATGCCGACACCGGCCGCGGTCATCACCGCCTCGGTTCTCAGCGGGGTGATCTCCGAGATCGCGCCGACCAGCGTCGTCTTGCCCACGCCGAAGCCACCCGCGACCACGATCTTCGCGGAGATGATTCCCCGGTTTCGGCGGGCCCCGGCGGGGTCATAGCCTGCGAAGTCCACTTAGCACCCTTCCAAGGATTTCCATCCGCTCCTCGAACCCCTCGGCGGGAGCGGCAGTGTGTAGCGTCAGCAGGCTCTCGGCCACCATGTCGGCGACCAGCACCCGGGTGACGCCCAGCGGCATCCGGGTGTACGCGGAGATCTCGGCCAGCGACTGTGCCCGGCCCTCGCAGACAGTGGCGATGCGGTGCTTGTCGTGCCCCGCGAAGCGGGCCTCCGCGGCCTGGGTCGCGCTGGCCGTCAGGACCGCCTCCAGGGCGATGTCCATCCGGGCCTCTGTCCGGCCGCGGGTGACCGCGTACGGCCGTACCAGCGCACCACGTGGGTCCACGCGCCGTTGGTCCATCGACGATCACCTCCTTTCCCGGCCGGGGCCCCTGGTCGGGCACCGGATCTTCTCGTCCTGGCGACGTACGGCCCGCACGTCGCGTCCTCCGCTAGGACCGCACCGCGTCCCGGGGCAGCGGCACCAGCGCCGCACCGACCCGCTCGACCAGCAACGCCATCTCGTAACCCACCTGACCGACGTCGCAGCTGCGGGCCGCCAGCACTGCCATGGAGGAGCCGTCGCTGATCGACATCAGGAAGAGATAGCCGCTGTCCATCTCGATGACCGTCTGGAGCACGCCGCCGGCGCTGAACATCCGGGCGGCGCCCTCGGTCAGGCTGACCACGCCCGAGGTGATCGCCGCGAGCTGGTCCGCCCGGTCCGGGGGCAGGTCCCGCGAGGAGGCGAGCAGCAGCCCGTCGGCGGACACCGCCACCACGTGGGCGATTCCCGCCACGCTGTCGGCGAAGTTGGTGAGCAACCAACTCATGTCCTGCATGGCCGCTGGCCTGTTCATCGACTCGTCTCCTTGGTCGAGGTGCTGTCCTGGTCCGTTCCGGCCGCCCGGCCGCGCTGCACGCCGCGGTGGTAGGCCGACAACAGGCCCCGAACTTCGTCCGGGGTACGCCGGCTGCGGTCGCGGCCGGCCCGGGGCTCGATCCCGCCGGGCACGAGCTGTGCCTGCGGCTGCCGCTTGGGCAGCCCGGAGCGGGTGGTGCCGGCGGTGGCGGGGGCCGCCGCCCGGCTGGCCCGGGACCAGCCTTCGTCTGCCGCTGTCCGCCAGGCGTCGGCGGATGCCGCCGGGGGCGGGTCCGCGGGAGGCGCCGCCGCGGGAGGTGTGTCCGGCATGCTGGGCCGCGTCGCGGCCGGCGGGGCGTACGACGGCGGTGCCGGCTGCGCGGGGGGCGGGGCGGTGTCGGTGCTGCCCGGCGTGCGGGTGGGCAGCCGGGGCGTGCGGGGCTGTGCCGGTGCCGGCTGGGCGGCGGCCGGCATCCCGGCTGCGGGCGCTCCGGCGCCCTGTGCCGCGGCGGCCTGCTGCGCCGCGGGCGACTGGCTGAAGTCCGGGCGGGTGAAGATGGCCGTGGCGTCGTTACCGTGCGACCGGAACCACACCGCCTCCATCTCCCGGAAGATCGGTGCCTCGGCCGGCAGTTCGGGGCGCGGGGTGATCGGCGCGGCGGGGCGCGGGGCGAGCGGGGCCGTGGCGGCCAGGCCGGCCCCGAGGCCACGGCCGGCACCCGGATCCGCGCTCAGCCCGGTGGCACCCGGCGACCCGGCGATCGGGCCGGCGGGCAGGCCCGGCGTGCCCGGCGCCGCGGACTCCCCGCCGGGGACGCGCCTGGGCAGCGACTCGACCGTGGGGTACGCGACAGTCGGCGTGCCGACCGAGGCGCCGCCGGGGAAGGCCGGCCGTGCCGGGGGCGCCTGCGGAACGGTCGGCTGCGGCGCGGTCAGGCCGCCGGCCTGCACGGGAGCCGCGGTGTCCCGCGCCTGCTCCGGGGCCTGCCAGGGCGCCGGGGCGGCGGAGCGCCACTGGTCGGTGAGGGTGGCCGAGGCGGTACGCCCCGCGCTGGCCGGCTCGGCGAGGCCGGCCGGGGTGAGGGGGCTCTGCTCGACCGCGAGCGGCTGCCGGGGGCGGGTGATCTGCTGGTCCCGGCTGTGCACGGGCGGCAGTACGACCGTCGCGGCGGGCAGCGTCACCTGGGCGACCGTGCCGCCCTCCACGTTGCGGCGCAGCTCCACCCGGATGCCGTAGCGGGACGCCAACCGGCTGACCACGGCCAGACCCATCAGCCGGAACGCCGCGACGTCGACGCTCGGCGGGGCGGCCAGCCGCCGGTTGAGCGAGTCGAGCTGGTCGTCGGTGAGGCCGAGGCCCCGGTCCTCGACCTGGATCAGGACGTAGTCCCGGATCCGCCGGCCGTCGGCCACCACGGTGGTGGTGGGCGGCGAGAAGCGGGTGGCGTTGTCGAGCAGTTCGGCGACGAGCCGGACCACGTCGTTGACCGCGTGCGCGGCGACCGAGATGTCGGTGTCGACGGTGCCGAACTCGATCCGGTTGTAGAGCTCCACCTCGGACTGGGAGGCCCGCAGCACGTCCACCAGGAGGGCGTCGTCGCGGCGCGGCACGGCCGAGTCGGCACCGGCCAGCACGAGCAGGTTCTCGTCGTTGCGGCGCATTCGCGTGGCGAGGTGGTCCAGCTCGAACAGCTGCGCGAGCCGCTTCGGGTCCTCCTCGCCGCGCTCGATCGCGTCGAGTTCGCCGATCATGCGGTCGACCAGGGTCTGACTACGGCGGGCCAGGTTGAGGAACATCGCCGAGACGCTGGTACGCAGCGCGGCCTGCTCGGCCGCCACGCGGACCGCCTCGCGGTGCACGACGTTGAAGGCGAGCGCCACCTGGCCCACCTCGTCGCGGTTGGTGAGCTTGATCGGATCGCGTACCTGCCGGACGATCTCCTCGACGCCGCCGTCGCCGACGTTGCCGACGTTCTGCAGCCGCTGCACCGCGTCCGGCAGGTCGTGGTTCGCCACCGAGAGGGCGCCCTCCCGCAGCCGGCGCAGCGAGTGGTTGAGCGAGCGGGCCAGCACCACGGCGAGGGTCACCGCGACGATGAGGGTCAGCAGGACCAGCGCCGACTCGATGATGGCCTGCCGGATGACGTCCGACCGGGCCTGGTCGGCCTGGCTGAGCAGCCGGTCCTGGAGCCGGATCTCGGCCCACCGCATCAGGTCGTTGACGGCGCCGATGGCGGCCGTGGCGTCCTGGGCGCTCACCAGCGAGGGCTGCCCGACCGAGCGGGTGATGTCGGCGGCCACCCGGTCGGCGAGGGTGACCGCGTCACCGGAGACCGTGCTGTCGACCAGGGCGCGCTGGGCCGGCTCGGCGGCCAGGGAGAAGGAGACCAGGGCCTCCTGCTGGCTGGTCAGCGTGGCCACGAAGGAGGAGAACTGCTCCTCGTCGAGCCGGCCGGCGACGAGGGCGGTGTAGACGACCGACTGTTCCTCGGCGACGGCCGCCTTGGCGCGGGCGAACGCGGCGACCGCGCGCCGGGCGTCCGAGAGCCGCTCGTCACCGGGCAGCTGGGCCAGGCCGTCGCCGTACGCGACCAGGTCGGTGATGATGACGCCGTAACGGAGCGCGGCCTCGGCGACCGCCATCTGCTGGCGGTCCAGCACCTCCTGCCGGGTGCTGGCGAGCGTCTCCAGGTGATCGTCGATCCTCGCCAGCCGCTCCCCCACGGCGGCCGGCACCTCGCCGACGCGTCCGCGCTCGGCCCGGTACGCCTCGACCCGCTGGTCGGTGCTGCGCACCCGCAGGTTGTAGGCGTCGGCCTTCTGCTGCGGCGTCGAGAGGAAGGCCGCGGCGGCCATCCGCTCCTGGTGCAGGTCCTGCGTCAGCGCGGAGACGTTGATGGAGAGCGCGGTCAGCGCGCGCGCCTGGTTGGCGTCGAAGGTGTTCTCGCCGACGGCGACGAGTCGCACCGTGGCCAACGCGAGCACCGCGGCGACCGGCACGACCAGGATCAGCGCGAGCTTGGAGCGGATCCGCACGTCACGGAGCCGGGGCAACCAGCGCCGCTTCGGCTGCTCGGTGTCGCCACCCGCGGGCAGGGTCGTCGGTCCGGTGCTCACGACATCGCCTCCGTCGTTTCTTCCACGCCTGCCCCGCCGACTCGCGCCCGGTGCAGCGGACTGCGCCACACGCGGCACGGCCGCGATTTCATCAGAAGTGATCCTGTTTGGGAAGCCACAGTGGGGTAGGAAACGGTTGGAGGGCACGCATCCCGCGATCCGGTCAACTAATACCTTCATTTCTCCATGCCCGTGAACAGGGCATGTAACTCCAGAGTGGTCATCCGTGTCGTATTAGTAAGCGTTTGCAAACTTCCCGTTGCCCCACCATGTGGGATACGCGTCCCGAAACGCTTCCGACGCTCCGCTTGACCACAGGGCCCGGCGTTGGCAAGGTTTTGCAGGCTTCGCGCACACCGTACGGCAGACCGATCCCGTTCCTCCACTGAGGACGGACAACCCGGCGGTGACCGGGCATCGTCCCGGGCCGCATCTGGAGGACTGAGTTGAGCCCCATCCGCTCCGCGACCGCCGCGGCGATCGCATCGGCCGTGCTGGCCACCACGCTCACCGGCTGCCAGTCTGGGGCGGACGAGCAGGACACCAGTCCCATCGTCATCGCCGCGGACCTCGAACTCTCCGGCGCGGCGGCACCCATCGGCAAGGCGTACCAGCGGGCGCTGGAACTGAAGGTCGACCAGCTGAACTCCTCCGGTGCGCTGAACGGCCGCAAGGTCGAGCTGCGGGTGAAGGACAACCGGTCGGACGCGAGCGAGTCGCTGCGCAACATCGGTGACTTCAGCGCTGATTCCCAAGTCAGCGCCATCATCATGGGCGGCTGCAACGAATGCGCCGTCGGTGCCGTACGCACCATCAACGAGAAGCGAATTCCCACCATTGCGCTCGCCGCGTCCAGCGCCGTGACCACCCCGGTCGCCGAACGGCGGTACGTGTTCAAGCTCTCCCCGAACGCGGCCGACAGCGCCGCCGCCCTCGCCGGGGAGATGCGCCGCAAGGGCGTACGCAAGGCGGCCGTGCTGCACAGCGACGACGCCTACGGCCGCGAGGGGCTGACCGCGCTGCGCGCCGAGTTCGCCAAGAGCGGCGTCAAGCTGCTGCGCGAGGAGGCCGTCCGCACCACCGACACGGAGGTCGGCCCGCAGGTCAAGGCACTGGTCGGGAAGAAGCCGGACGCGATCGTCATCTGGACCTCGGCGGAGCAGGCGACGCTGGCCGCCACCGCCGCGAAGCAGGCCAAGTTCGAGGGTGACCTCTTCTTCGACGCGGCGGCTGCCGGCGACCTCTTCCTCGGTGCCGCGTCCGGGGCGACCGAACGCGCCACGCTGGTCTTCACCCAGACGATGGTGATCGACGACGTGATCGCCACCACGCCGGCCAAGGCGGCCCGGCGGCAGTGGTTCCAGGACTACACCGCCCGCTTCGGCGGCTACAACGGGTCCTCCTCGTTCGCCGCCGACGCCTTGCAGCTCATCGCCGACGCCGAGCTGCGTGCGGGCAGCGAGCCCGGCGAGGTCGACCGTGACGGCATCCGGGACGTGCTCGAGACGACCCAGTTGGACGGTCTCTCCGGGCCGATCCGGATGACGCCGGACAACCACTCCGGCCTGATGCCGCAGGCCCTCACCACCCTGGTGGCGCGTAACGGGCGCTGGCGCCTCGCGAGCTGACCGGGCGGTGTGGCCCGCCGTTGTCCGGCGGGCCACACCGTCGCCCCGTCGCGGCGGGTCAGCGGGCCGACGTGGTGGCCCGGACCCAGGGCAGGGCGAGACGCTCGACCAGGGACAGTGCGCTGTAGAGCGCGATGCTCATCAGCGCGATCAGCATGATCGCCGCCCAGGCGGTCGCGGTGTCGCCGACACCGTTGTACTGGAGGATCTGGTAGCCCAGCCCCGGCTTGTCCGAATAGAACTCGCCGATCACCGCGCCGATCGCGGCCAGCGGCATGGCCACCTTGAGCCCGACGAAGATCTGCGGCAGCGCGGCGGGGAGACGCACCTTGCGGAACGCCTGCCACCACGAGGCGTTCAGGGACCGGGCCAGCTCGGCCAGGTCGGCCGGGGTGGTGGTGAGGCCGGTCGCCGTGGAGAGCACGATCGGGAAGAAGCAGAGCAGGAACACCATGGTCAGGATCGGCTTCGTACCCCAGCCGACCGAGACCACCAGCAGCGGACCGAGGGCGATCTTCGGCACCGCGTTGACCGCCACCAGCAGCGGCGCGAACATCCGCTCGACGCGCCGGGACGCGGCCAGGGCCATCCCGATCAGCACGCCGGCGAGCGTCGACAGCAGGAATCCGAGCACCGTCATCATGGTGGTCACGCCGAGCGACGGCATCAGCACGTCCCCGCCCGCGACCAGTGCCTGCCACACCGCCTGCGGCGGGGGCAGCGACACGGGGTGCACCAGCTCCAGGCCCGACGTGACCAGCCACCAGGCGGCCAGCGTGATCACGGCGCCGAGCAGCGGCAGCCCGACGGCCGCCGGGCGTAGACCGGACCGGCGCGCGGGTGCCGGTCGGGGCGCACCGGCACCCGCGGGTTGCTTCCCGGTGTGGCCGGACCGGGTAGCGGTCTTCTCCGTCACGGGTTCTCCTCTCCTGCCGGCCGGGCCGGCACGCGACGGGGGTGCGGCCCCCGGGTCGCCCCGGGTGGACCGCACCCCCGTGCCGTGGTCGGCGTCCGTCAGGCCTTCGGCGCGAGGCTGAAGTCGATGATCTGGTCGGGGGTGATGTTCTGCTTGAGCGAGCCGGCGCCCTGCAGGATCGCGATGCTCTTGGCGACCCGGCCGCTGTCCAGGGTGCCGAGCTGGGTGCCGGAGTTGCTGGAGCGTACGTAGCCGGCCATGAGCTGGAGCTCGGCGGCGGCCGCGGCGGGGTTCGCGGCGTCGACGTTCTTCTTCAGCAGCTCACCCGCCTCCTGCGGGTTGGTCAGCGCGTAGTCCAGGCCCTTCAACAGGGCACCGGTGAACCGCTTGACCATCTCCGGCTTCTCCTTGGCGAGCTTGGAGGAGGTGATCAGCACGTTGCCGTAGAGGTCCTGCATCACGTTGCTGTAGGGCAGCATGACGGCCTTCTGCTTGGTCACCGTCTCGATGGTGGGCTGGCCGACGACGAACTGGCCGATGCCGTCCACCGTGCCGGAGCCGAGCATGCCCATCAGGGCCTGCGCCTGGCCGTTGACCCAGGTCACCTTGCTCGCGTCCACGCCGGCCATCCGCGCGTACGTCGGGAAGAGGTTGCGGACGACGGAGCCCTCGGTGTCGGCGAGCTTCTTGCCCTCGAGGTCCTTCGGCGACGCGATGCCCTTGCCCTCGACGGTGGCGATGGCGGCCATCGTGCGCTGCTGGATCGCCGCGACCGCGACGAAGTCCTTGGCCTGGCCGTTGCCGACCTGGAGCAGACCGCCGGTGAGGTCGATCGGGCCGAACTGGGCCTGGCCGCCGACGATCTGCTGGATCACCGCGCCGGTGCCCTGACCGGGCTTGATGTCGACGTCGAACCCGGCCTCCTTGAAGAAGCCCTTCTCCTTCGCGACCCAGGCGTAGGAGTCCCGGCCGAAGTTGCCAAACGAGGTGAGGTATGTCACCTTCTCCAACGCCGCGCCGTTGCCGCCCTTGTCTGCGCCGGAGTCCGAGTCGCCGCTGCACCCGGAGACCAGGGCGAGGGCGGTGGCCAGCGCAACGGCAGCGACCGTACGGGTCAGCCTTCTCATCTGTGCACCATGTCCTTTCCGACCGGAGCGGCACGCCGCCGCCGGAGGGGGGTTGTCTGGCGGGGCCGGCCGAGGGGTTGAGCCGACACCAACCGTCTGGAGGGGACTAGCTGGCACAGCGTACGAGAAACCATCCTTCACAATGCCAGGCGTATGGGTTTCGTTACGCAAAAATCCTCGCGTCCACCCCGGACGCCATACCATCCACACGGGCCGGTTACCCTGGGCCGCGATTGCTGATCGTCGACTCAGGAGGCCGCCGGGATGATCAAGCTTTCCGGGGTGTCCCGTACCTTCGACGGCCGCAGCGGCCGCGTCGAGGCGCTGCGCGGCATCGACCTCGACGTGGCGCCGGGCGAGTTCGTCGCCGTGCTCGGCCGCTCCGGATGCGGCAAGTCCACGCTGCTGCGCCTGATCGCCGGTCTGCTCCCGGTGACCGAGGGCAGCATCACCGTGGCCGGTACGCCGATCACCAAGCCGCGCCCGGACATTGCGATGCTCTTCCAGCGACCGGCCCTGCTCCCCTGGCGCACCGTCCTGGACAATGTCCTGCTGCCGGTGGAGATCTTCGGCTGGAAGCGGGCCAAGCACCGCGACCGGGCCCGGGAGCTGCTGGAACTCGCCGGACTGGGCGGCTTCGAGAAGCGGCTGCCGCACGAGCTCTCCGGCGGCATGCAGCAGCGGGTGTCGCTGTGCCGGTCACTGATCGGCGAGCCCCGGGTGATGCTGATGGACGAGCCGTTCTCCGCGCTCGACGCGCTCACCCGCGAGGAACTTTCCGGCGAGCTGCAACGCGTGCACATGACCTCCGGGGCCACCGTCGTCTTCGTCACCCACTCGATCGACGAGGCGGTGCTGCTGGCCGACCGGGTGGTCGTACTCAGCCCCCGGCCCGGCCGGATCCGCAAGGTCGTCGACGTGAACATCCCGCGACCGCGCACCCTCGGCCGCAACGCGCACCTGGCAGACGTCGCCCGGGTCAGCGCCGACCTGCACGAACTCCTCATGGAACGGGACCTGCCGGCGACAGCCGGCGCGGAACGGCCATGAGCATGCGGGTCACCGTCTTCACCGAGCCGCACCGGGGCGCCAGCTACGACGACCAGCTCCGCTTCGCCCGGCTGGCCGAGGACGGCGGCTTCGAGGGGTTCCTGCGCGCCGACCACTACCAGGCGATGGGGGACGAGCCCGCCCTGCCCGGCCCCACCGACGCCTGGCTGACGCTGGCCGCGCTGGCCCGCGAGACCAGCAGGATCCGGCTCGGCACCCTGGTCACCTCCGCCACCTTCCGGCTGCCCGGCCCGCTGGCCGTGATGGTCGCCCAGGTGGACCAGATGAGCGGCGGCCGGGTCGACCTCGGCATCGGCGCCGGCTGGTACGAGCGCGAGCACACCTCCTACGGCATCCCGTTCCCCGGCGTCGGCGAGCGATTCGACCGGCTCGCCGAGCAACTGGAGATCCTCACCGGACTGTGGCGCACGCCCCCGGGCGAGACGTACAGCTTCACCGGCGACCACTACCGGCTGGTGGACGCCCCCGCCCTGCCGAAGCCGGTGCAGGTGCCCGGCCCGCCGGTCATCGTGGGCGGGCGCGGCCCGAAGCGCACCCCCGACCTCGCCGCCCGCTACGCCGACGAGTTCAACCTGCCGTTCAAGACCGTCGCGGAGACCGCCGCCGCGTACGAGCGGGTGCGGGAGGCCTGCGACCGGGCCGGCCGGGCCGAGTCGGGACGCGCCCCGCTCACCCTCTCCGCCGGGATCGTCGTGGCGATCGGCCGCACCGACGCCGAGGCGCACCGCCGTGCCGCACCGCTGCACACCAAGAGCGCGCTGCCGCCGGAGGACACGGTGGTCGGCTCGCCCGCGCAGCTCGTGGACCGCATCGGCGAGTTCGCCGCCATCGGCGCCACCCGCGTACACCTGCGGCTGACCGACCTCGCCGACCTCGACCACCTGGAGCTCATCGCCGCCGAGGTGCTCCCCCGACTGGACGGAATCCGATGACCGACACACACCTCGAACTCGGCCCGGTGGGCCAGGAGATCGTGTACGAGAACGACCGGGTCCGGGTCTGGCACATCCGGCTGGAGCCGGGCGAGCGCCAGCCGCTGCACCGGCACGACCACCCGTACCTCGTGGTGGCGATCCAGGGGGCGAAGAACGTCGTGCAGACGATCGACGGCACCCTCATCGACGCCGACGAGCCGACGGGCGGGGTGGTCTACCGGGATCCGGGCGCCGTGCACATGCTGACCAACGTGGGCGACACGACGTACCTGGCCCGGCTGGTCGAATTGAAGTAACCCGCTGGCCGGCGGGTCGCCCCCGGCTCGCGGCGCGCCGGTGGCGGGCTGGTCAACAGGTGCGTAACGTGCCGGACATGGCCTTTCGGACCTGGGGCAGACTGCTGCTCACCGCGCTCGGGGTGAGCCTGCTGGCCGGGGCCGGTCAGCTCGGCATCGCCTTCGGCTTCGGCATCGTCCGGCTCACCGGCACCTTCACCGGCGCCACCATCAACCAGTGGCCGGCCCAGCTCGTCTGGGCGGGCTGGTTCGCCGCGAACGCCGCCGTGGTGGGCGCGGTGCTGACCGAACGCCTGGCCCGCCGGGACGGAGGGCTGGCCGGCACCGGGCAGCTGCTCGCCGTCGCCGGAGGCGCCGCGCTCGGGGCCACCGTCGTCGCGCCGCTCTGCATGCAGCCCGCACGGGCCGCCGAACTCGTCTCCGTGGACCCCGTCTGGGCCGTCGGCATCTGCGCGGTACTCGGTGCGCTGGCTGGTGCCGGCGCCGCCATCGCCGTACTGCTCCGACCGCCGGTGGGATGGAACATGGCGGCGGTCGCGTGCGTGGTCTGGCTGCTGGCCCTGGTCTCGGTGGCGCCGTCGCTGTTCTCGACCGGGCCGCTGGACACCGTACGGCTGGGGGTGCTGGAGCCGGCGTCGCTCGACGCCGACGCGGCGCAGCGGCTGGCCCTGGTGGTCCTGCCGCTGGTGGCGCTGCTGGCCGGCGCGGCCACCGGCGCGGTGTCCCGGTGGCACGGCCACCCGCCGCTGGTCAGCGGCGCGACGGGCGTGGCGGGACCGGTGCTGGTCGCGTTCGCCTACCTGACCGCGGGACCGGGCGACAACGTCGACCGCTACCAGCTCATGCCGTACTACGCGGCGCTGCTCGCCGTGGCCACCGGTGCGCTCGGAGCGGCCGCCGCCGCGCTGCTGCGCTGGCCGCTCGGCACGCACACCGCCCCCACCGGGGCCATCGAGCCCACCGACATCCTGCGTCCACTGCCCGCCGGTCCGGACCTGCCGCAGGCGTCCGCGTCCGCCCGTGGGGACGAGCCGGAGACGGTCGACCTGGCCGGCGCCGATCTGGCCGGCGACCAGGCTGGCGGCGGCCTGGTCGCCGCCAACGGGCCTCGTGCTGACCTGATCGCCGCCGACGGGCCTCGTGCTGACGTGGTCGCCGGCCGGGCCGGCGGTACGGGCTCCGGGTCGGGCACCGCCACCGGCGGCGACGTCCCCGCGCCCCGGGCCGTCCCGCCGCACTGGGACTGGCCCGCCGACGGAGGAACCGCCCCCGCTCCCGCCGGAGCCCGGACGGGCGCGGATGCGCGGCGGACGTCCGCCACACCGGTCGACAACCCACCCGCGACCGACAACGCAACCGCAGCCGACCGCCCGCTCACGCCGCAGCCCGCCCGCGCGCGGGACGACGCCGAGCGCGCCCCGTCCGCCCCGAGTGCGCCCGGCTCGACCGCCTCGCCGGCCCCGGCAAGTCGGTCATCGTCACTGCCGACCCCCACCGCCGCAGCGGCGCCGCCGGCGACCGAAGCACCGGGAGCCGAGGACCGACCGGCCGAGGGACCGACGTCCGCAGCGCCGCCCGCCGAGGGACCGACGTCCGCCGCGCAGCCTGCCGAAGGACCGATGCCCGCCGAGGGACCCACACCCGCCGCGCAGCCGGCCAAGGGACCGGCGTTCGTTGCGCAGCCGGCCGAGGGACCGACGTCCGCAGGTCGGCCGGTGCAGGCTGGTGCCGAACAGCAGGCCGCCCCGAGCGCACCCAAGCCCCGCCGTACCCGCAAGCCCCGGTCGCCGCGCCAGCCCGCCGCCGCGACACCGGGAGGTACGGACCCGACGCCCGTAGCCGCGGAGGGCCCCGTGACCGCGGCGCCCCCGCCGGTCGCTACGCCCCCGCCGGACGCTGTGACACCGCCGGTAGCTGCGCCTCCGCCGGTAGCTGCGGCCCCGCCGACGTCCCCGGACGCCGCCGCGCCCTCCGCCGCCACCGCACCACAGCCCGCGCCGGTCGACGCCTCGTCGTCCACGACTTCGCCGCACACGTCGCCGGCAGGTGCCGCCTCCGCGCCCGAGTCGACGTCGGTCGATTCCCCCGCAACGACCGCCGCCGCAGCCGGAACGACCGCCGCGAACAGCACGGCGGCTCCCGGGCCCGTCACCGTGCCCCCAGCCGCACCGGCGCAGCCGTCCCCGTCCCGGCCCCGGCCCGGAACCACCACTACGGCGGCGCAACCGACCACGGAGCACGCGTCCGAGCCGACGCCCCGGCCCGAGACCGAAGCCACCACCGGGAGGACCGAACCGACCACGGCGCATTCGCCCGAGTCGACGCCCCGGCCCCGTCATCGGGCGCCGATTCCCGACCTGGCCCGCGCCGCGAGCTGGGAGGCGCTCGCCACCGCACGCCGGGGCGGCCCCGCTTCAACGTCCGCCGACGCCGTACCGGAGAACGCCGCCGAGGCGAAGACACCGGCCGGGTCCACCTCGTCCGCCGCGCCCGAACAGCCCACCGGCCGAGGCCGGGGGCGGCTGGGCCTGTTCCGCCGCAACCGGGCCCGCATCGAGGACGCTCCGGCCGACCGCGAATCCGAACCGCTGCCGGCGCAGGACGAGGAGTACGTGGACTGGGTCACCGGCCTGAGCAAGCCGGTTCCGGACAACGAGCCGGAGCAGGAGACCGGCCGACGGTCGTTGCGCTCCACCGGCCGCCACCACCGCGACTGAAGGGGCGCCCTCCACGTGCCCTTGGGACGCGCCGTCCCCGCTGGTCAGGCGGACCAGCCGAAGTGGTCGAGGGGTCCGCGTCCGGCGCCCAGCTCCCAGTCCCGCGCGCCGGTCAGCGCGCGCAGGACGTACTCCTTGGCGGCGGCGACGGCCGTCGGCACCGGGTCGCCGAGGGCCAGCCGGACGGCGATCGCCGCCGAGAACGAGCACCCGGTGCCGTGGTTGTGCCGGGTGTCGACCCGGGGCGCGCGGAGCAGGGTGGTGACGCCGCCGCCGTGCAGCACGTCGATCGCCTCGCCGTCGGCGTCCACGTCGCCGCCCGTCACCACCACGTGCGGCGGGCCGCCGGCCGCGAGGGCCTCGGCGGCGGCGACCATCTCCTCGACCGTGGTCACCGGGCGTCCGGTGATGGCTGCAGCCTCCGCGCAGTTCGGCGTCGCCACCTGCGCGTACGGCAACAGCCGCTCGACGGCGGCGACCACGCCCAGCCGGTGCCCGCTGGTGGCGACGAGCACCGGGTCGACGACGAGGTGCGGCAGCCGGCCGTCCTTCGCGGCGTCGGCCACCGCCTCGGCGACCGCCGGGGTGCCGAGCATGCCCGTCTTGGCGGCACGGACGGTGAAGTCGGCGAGTACGCTGTCGAGCTGCTCGGTGACCGTTCGCGGCGGCAAGGGCAGCACGGCGTCGACGCCCCGCGTGTTCTGGGCGGTGACCGCAGTGAGCACACTGGTGCCGTACGCGCCGAGGGCCGCGAAGACCTTCAGGTCGGCCTGGATCCCGGCACCGGCGCCCGAGTCGGAGCCGGCGATGGTGAGCACGGTCGTCGGGGTCATCGTTCCTCTTCCGTGATGGCGGACGGACGCTCGGGCCGGGCCTGCACGACCGTGGCGCTTGAGGGCTCCGGCCAACCGTCTTCACTCCGAATCTCGGGCCGGGCGTGGACGGTCGTGGCGCTTGAGGGCTGCGGCCGACCGTGCCCACTCCGGGCGGTCAGGCTTGATCCCTCCGTGGGCACGGTCGGCCGCAGCCCCGTCGTGGAGACCTCCGCGCGTGCCCACTGGCCGCGAGGCTGCGGTGGGACCGCCGACCGGAAGGCGGCGGTGAGCGTGGCGGCGTCCCCGGTCGGGTCGTCGGCGCGCATGATCGCGCCGAGCACCGCCACGCCGACGGCTCCCGCCTCGACGCAGGCGACCACCTGCTCCGGGCTCTGCACTCCGCCCAACGCGAGGACCGGAACAGGGCTGGCCCCGATCAGCTCGCTCAGCCCGTCGGCGCGCAGTGGCGGGCCGTAGCCTGGTTTGGTCCGGCTGGGAAAGACCGGTGACAGGGTGGCGTAATCCTCGGTGGTCAGTCGGGCCAGTTCGGCGCGGCTGTGGCAGGAGCGGCCGACGAGGCCCAGGGACGGCGGCGGGTACGGCCCCGCAGACGGCAGGTGCACCGCGTCCCCGCCGAGCGGGTCGGGGCCGGCGACGACCAGCGTGCCGCCCGCGTCGGCGAGGACCGCGCGCAGGTCGACGGCGAGCGCGGCGCGCTCGGCACGGGGCAGGTCCTTCTCCCGCAGCACCACCCATCGCACTCCCCCGGCCACCGCCCCCGCCACGACCTCCGCCAATGGCCGCCGAGCCTGCCTCCGGTCGGTAAGCAACACGACGCCGACCGGACCGCCCGAGATCCCCGGACGATCCGAAATCGCCGGACCGTCCGAGATCTTGGTAGGACATGGCCCCTCGAAGGGCCGTTTCCTACCAAGATCTGCCGGGGTCGAAGCCGGAGCCAGCGGCGGGGCTGGGAACAGGGCCGGGGACGGGGGTGGGCTGGTGGGGATGGGGCGGGTCACAGGTCCGGCCGTCCCTCGTCCGGAGTGGAGGCGAGCGCGTGGAAGCGGCGAGCGATCCGCCCCGCCCCGTACGCGAGCCGGCCGGCCTCGACCGCGTACCGCATCGCGGTGGCCATCGCCACCGGGTCGGCGGCCCGGGTGACCGCGCTGGCGAGCAGCACCGCGTCGCAGCCCAACTCCATGGCCAGCGCGGCGTCGGACGCGGTGCCGATGCCGGCGTCCAGGATCACCGGCACGTCGACGCCCTGCCGGATCAGCCGGATGTGGTGGGGATTCGACACGCCCAGGCCGGAGCCGATCGGCGCGCCCGCCGGCATCACCGCGGCACAGCCGACGTCGGCCAGCCGGCGTGCCAGGATCGGGTCGTCCGACGTGTACGGCAACACCACGAACCCGTCGGCGACGAGTTCCTCGGCGGCGCGCAGCAGTTCCACCCCGTCGGGCAGCAGCGTGCGCTCGTCGCCGATCACCTCCAGCTTCACCCAGTCCGTGCCGAACGCCTCCCGCGCCAGGTGCGCCACCTTGACCGCCTCGCCCGCCGTGTAGCAGCCGGCGGTGTTCGGCAGCAGCCGTACGCCGCAGCGGTCCAGCAGGTCCAGCAGCCCGCCGGCGGTGCCCGGGGCGGTGTCGACCCGGCGCAGGGCCAGGGTGACCAGTTCGGTGCCGGAGGCCCGGATCGCGTCCTCCAGCACACGCAGGTTGGCCGCGCCGCCGGTACCGAGGATCAGCCGGGACGTGAAGCTCACGCCGCCCAGGTCGAAGCTCACCGCGTCACCCGCCCTGCGCGGCGCTGAGCACCTCGACGCGGTCGCCGTCACGCAGCACGGTCGCCGGCCAGCCGGCACGCGGCACGACCTCCCCGTTGACCGCGACGGCGAGCCCACGCTGCTGGTCGGTGACCACCCGGACCAGGTCCGCCACGGTCGACCCGCCGGGCAGGCTGCGCCCCGTGCCGTTCACCGTCAGTTCCACGTGTGCTCCTCCTCGGGTACGGCCGGTCCGGCACCGGACCGGCTCTCGACGGCCGGGACGACAGGCCCGGCGACGACCCCCGGCCCGCCGGAAGGCGCCCGACCGACGCTGACGGCCGGGCCAGGCAAGGCGGCCGGACCGGGAGCGGCGGCCGGACCAGAGACAGCGGCCGGACCGGGCAAGGCGGCCGCGTCGGGGGCGGGTTCGGCGGGCTCGGGCGGCGCGAACCGGGCCGGGGTGAAGGGGGCGAGCAGCGGGTCCGCCGTCCCCGTGACGACCAGGTCGGCGATCAGGTCGGCGGTGACCGGCGTGAGCACGATGCCGTGCCGGTGGTGTCCGGTCGCGGCGAGCACGCCGGGCCGGCCCGGCAGCGGACCGAGGATCGGGGCGTTGTCGGGGGTGCCGGGGCGCAGGCCGGCGGCCGTCTCCACCAGGTCGTACTCGGCCAACTCGGGCAGCAGGTCGACGGCCGCGCGGAGCAGCCGCAGCACCGCCCCGGCGGAGACGTCGGTGTCGGCGCGCTCCTCGACGGTCGCGCCCACCACCACCTCCCCGTCCGCGCGGGGCACGAGATAGACGGGCTCGCCGTCGGCGTACCCCCGGATGACGTGCCGGAAGCCCGGCGCACCGCCGCCGGGCGCGCGGAGCCGGACCACCTGCCCCTTCACCGGTCGCACGGGCAGCCCCGTCAGGGCCGCCGCCCCGCAACCGGCCGCGACCACCGTGACCCGCGCGTCCACGTCGGACAGGGCGCGCACGACGGCGGGGACCAGCGTGGCGCCGGCCCGCTCGGCGGCCGCGCGCAGCGCCGGCACCAGCCGCCGCGGGTCGACCTGGTGGTCGGTGGCGGCGAGCGCGCCGCCGCGCACCCGGGGTGCCAGCGCCGGCTCGCGGTCCCGCAGCGCCGACGGGCGCAGCGGCGTCACCGGCAGTCCGATCCCCTGCTGGTACGCCCACAGCCGGCGCGCCTCGGCCAGGTCGTCGGCGGTCAGCCCGACCATCAGCGTGCCCTCGGTGCGGTAGCCGACGTCGACGCCGGTGGCGGCGGTCAGCTCGGCGGCGAAGGCGGGCCAGCGGGCGGCGGAGGCGGTCAGCAGCCCGGTCAGCTCGCGCTCGCCGAAGTACGCCTCGGCGACCGGGGCGAGCATCCCGGCGGCGACGTGGGACGCGCCGGTGCCCGGGGCGGGGTCGTGCACGACGACCCGCAGTCCGCGCTGCGCGCAGCGCCAGGCGATCGCCAGCCCGACCGGTCCCGCCCCCACCACGGCGACGTCCGGCCGGCTCAGCACCCCAGCGCTCCCAGCAGTTCCGCCGTCGCCCGCCCCGGATCCGCCGCCCCGGAGAGCGCCCCGACCACCGCCACCCCGTACGCCCCGGCGGCCAGCAGCGCGGGCACGTCGGCGGCGGTCACCCCGCCGATCGCGACGACCGGCACGTCCACGGCGGTGGCGACGGCGCTAACCCCCGCCGGGCCGATCGGTGCCGGCAGCCCCGACTTGGTGCTGGTGGCGTGGCAGGGGCCCACGCCCAGGTAGCTGGCCCCGGCGGCGACCGCCTCGGCGGCCGTCGCCGGCTCGCGGGCGGTGGCGCCGAGCACGGCCATCGGGCCGAGCACCCGGCGGGCCGCCGCGACCGGCAGGTCCTCCGCGCCGACGTGCCCACCGGCGGCACCCACCGCCAGCGCCACGTGCAGCCGGTCGTTCACGAGACAGGTGGCGCCGTATCGTGCGCAGAGCGCCACGACCCGGCAGGCCAGGTCGTACGCCTCCCGGTCGGTGGCGTCGTCGGTCATCCGGACCTGCACGACGAGTTCCGCGCGGGCCACCGGTAGGGCGGCCCGCAGCACGGCCAGCGGATCCCGCCCGGGTCGGGTGTCGGTGATGAGATGCAGTCGCCCGAGGGACGGCACGGCAACACTCCTCCCTGCGCCGGCATTACCCGGATCAGGTTCGACGGTCGGGGGCTGGCAGCCCCCCTCTCAGCCCGGTCCACCGGGCTCCCGTGGGTCACTTGCGGCTGTCACCGTACGACGGATCGCCGGATCCGCCAAGGTCGGAGCGCGGATCTCACACCGACAACCCGATCCCGGCGAGTGGGGCGGCGGGCGAGCACCTCGTCACGCCACGCTGTCCCGATGCCCTCAGCCGCCCGCGTACCGCCCGGCCTAGCCTTCCTGCCGTTCCGCGCCAGCGCCGCCGTCGCCGACGGACTCCTGACCCGCGCCATGCTGCGCGGGCCGTCCTGGCAACGCCTGCTACCCGATGTGTACGTGCATCGGGACGCGCTGCTCGCGCCAGATCATCGGCTCTGGTGCGATGCGGTGGCCCTGCTCCTGCCCTCCGGCGCCGCGATCGCCGGAAGGAGTGCCGCGTACCTCTGGGGCGTCGACCTGCTGGCCCGGGACGCGCCGGTCACCGTACTGGTACCACGCGCCGCGCGAATGCGACCCCATCCTCGTCTTCGGGTGACCCGATCCGTGGTGCCGGGTTCCGACCGCACGCGCTTCGGCGGCCTGCCCGTCACCACTGCCCTACGCACCGCCTTCGACCTGGGCCGCCAGGCCCCTCGGGACGAGGCTCTGGTCGCCGTGGACGCGTTGCTGCACCGCCGGGTGGTGAAGCTCGCCGCACTGCGCGCGTACGCCGACGCGCGGCACGGATGGCCCGGCCTGCCTCTGCTGCGGGAGATCCTGGCGCTGGCGGAGCCGCTGGCCGAGTCCCCGATGGAGACCCGTCTCCGGCTGCTCCTGCTCGACGCCGGGCTGCCCCCGCCCACACCGCAGCACGACGTGCTCGACGCCCGGGGACGGTTCGTCGGCCGGGTCGACCTGGCCTGGCCGGCCCTGCGCGTCGCGGTCGAGTACGACGGCGACCACCACCGGGAACGCGTCCACTTCCGGCAGGACGTCGCCCGGCTGAACGCGCTACGCGCGGCCGGCTGGATCGTCCTGCGCTTCACCGCCGACGACGTGCTCCGGAACCGAAACCGGACGGTACGCCTCGTCACGGCCGCCCTCCGCGAACGCGCCGACGAGTGGAACGCCAGGTCGGTCAACCGCCCCGGTGACAGCCGTGGCGTTCCACCGCCGGCAGATGTCCACACCGGCAGAGTGCCGTTACGCCCACCGCCGCCGCACACCCTCAACATCGACCAACTCGAACGGCAGTCATGACGGAGCCGACGGGAACGGGTGGAACACCAGGGCTGTCTCCCGGGGCGGGAAAGGTCCCTGATGTTCCACCCGTGGAAGCACCGCCTCCCGCCCGGGCACGGGCGGGGTGGGCGCGGGCGGCGGGCGCGGCAGCCAGCGCGGGTGGGTCAGAGGATGGCGCGCAGGGCGGCGAGGTCCTCGTCGGTGGGCTGCCAGGTGCCGGCCTCCGCGTTGGCGCGTACCTGCTCGGGCGTGGTGGCGCCGGCGATCACCGAGGTCACCGCCGGCTGCCCGGCCAGCCCGCCGATCGCCACCTGGAGCATCGACAGCCCCCGCTCGGCGGCGTACGCCTCGATGGCCTCGATCGTGTCCCAGTCGGCGGCGGCGAGGCGTTCGGCGTACCGGCCGCCACCGGCGAGGCGGCTGCCGGCGGGCGGGGCCTGGTCGCGCTTGTACTTGCCGGTGAGCAGCCCGTTGGCCAGCGGGAAGAACGGCAGCAGCCCGAGGCCGAACCGCTCGCACGCCGGCACCACCTCGGTCTCGACGGAGCGCTCCAGCAGGCTGTAGTGGTTCTGGGCGCTGATGAACCGGGACCGGCCGTTCGACGACGCCACCCAGTCGGCGTCGGCGATCTGCCAGCCGGCGAAGTTGGAGTTGCCCAGGTAGCGAACCTTGCCGGCGCGGACGAGGTCGTCGAGCGCGGCCAGGGTCTCGTCGATCGGGGTGCCCGGGTCGGGCTCGTGCATCTGGTACAGGTCGATGTGGTCGGTGCCGAGCCGACGCAGCGACGCCTCGACCGCCCGGGCGATGTAACGGCGCGCGCCCCGGGCGCCGAAGTCGGGACCGTTCATGCCGTGCATGTCCATCCCGAACTTGGTGGCCACCACCACGTCGTCGCGCCGGCCCTTGAGCGCCTGGCCCAGCAGTTCCTCGGAGCCGCCCTGGGGCTCGCCGTAGATGTCGGCGGTGTCGAAGAAGGTGATCCCCGCGTCGAGCGCGGCGTCGACCACCGCCCGGGTGCCGTCGAGGTCGAGCTTGCGGCCGAAGTTGTTGCAGCCGATGCCGACCACGGACACCACGAGCCCGGAGTCGCCCAACCGGCGGTAGGTCATCTCAGTCACGTGATCCACCCTATGCCCGCCGCCCGGGACACGCCGCCGACAGTGCGAAGGCGGTCGCCAGGTCGGCGGGGCTCACGCCACGTCCCAGACCGGTTCCGGGGTCTCCACCACCTCGTTGTCGCCCCGGAACAGCACGAACCGGTCGAAGGTCCGGGTGAACCAGCGATCGTGGGTCACCGCCACGACGGTTCCTTCGAACGCGGTCAGCCCGGCCTCCAGCGCCTCCGCCGACGCCAGGTCGAGGTTGTCGGTGGGCTCGTCGAGCAGCAGCAGCGTCGCGCCGGACAGCTCCAGCAGCAGCACCAGGAAGCGTGCCTGCTGACCGCCGGAGAGGGTGCCGAAGCGCTGGTCGCCCTGCGCCGCCAGCTCGTACCGGCTCAGTGCCGCCATCGCCGCGTGCCGGTCCATGCCGGCCCGGTGCTCGTCGCCCCGCCAGAGGATCTCGACGAGGGTCTTCGCCATCAGCTCCGGCCGGTCGTGGGTCTGCGAGAAGTGCCCGGGGCGTACCCGCGCGCCGAGCCGGGCCACCCCGTCGTGGGCCACCGGCGCGAGCGCGGCGGCGCCGTCGACCGGGCCGTTGGCGGGGTCGGGATCGGTGCCGCCCCGGGCCAGCAGCCGCAGGAAGTGCGACTTGCCGGTGCCGTTTGCGCCGAGCACCGCGACGCGGTCGCCGTACCAGATCTCCAGGTCGAACGGGTAGGTCAGGCCGTCGAGCTCCAGCTGCTCGCAGATGACCGCGCGCTTGCCGGTCCGCCCGCCGGTCAGCCGCATCCGGATGTCCTGGTCCTTCGGCGGTACGGGCGGCGGCCCGGCCTCCTCGAACTTGCGCAGCCGGGTCTGCGCGGCCTGGTAGCGCGACGCCAACCCGTCGTTGTACGCGGCCTTCTGCTTGTACATCAGCATCAGCTCGCGCAGTTTCTGGTGTTCCTCGTCCCAGCGCCGGCGCAGCTCGTCGAGGCGGGCGTGCCGGGCCACCCGGGCGGAGTGCCAGCTCGCGAAGCCGCCCGGGTGTACCCAGGCGCTGCCGCCCTCCACGGCCACCACCCGGTCGGCGGTGTGGGCGAGCAGTTCCCGGTCGTGCGAGACGTAGAGCACCGACTTGCCGGACTCGCGCAGCCGCCCCTCCAGCCAACGTTTGCCGGGCACGTCGAGGAAGTTGTCCGGCTCGTCGAGGAGCAGCACCTCGTCGGGGCCGCGCAGCAGCAGTTCGAGGGCGAAGCGCTTCTGCTGCCCGCCGGAGAGGGTGCGGACTGCCCGGTCCCGGGCACCGTCCCAGGGCAGCCCGAGCACGGTGGTGGCGACCGTGTCGAAGAGCACCTCGGCGTCGTACCCGCCGACCTCGCCCCAGGCCGCGAGCGCGTCCGCGTACGCCAGCTGGGCCTTGCCGGCGGCGGTGCTGTACTTGCCGCGGATCTCGGCGGCGCGCATGGCCTGCTCGGTCTCGGCCAGGCGGCGGCCGGCGTCGCGCAGCGCCGGCGGGGCGAGCGACAGCGCGAGGTCGGCCAGCGTGGACTCGTCGCCGATCATGCCGATGAACTGGCGCATCACGCCCAGCCCGCCGGTACGCGCGATCGCGCCGGTCTGCACCGGCAGGTCGCCGGCGACCATCCGCAGCAGCGTCGTCTTGCCGGCGCCGTTGGGCCCGATCAGGGCGACCTTGGCGCCCTCCCCGACCCGGAACGACACGTCGGAGAAGAGTTCCCGACCGTCGGGCAGGATGTGCCCGACCGCTGCCACGTCCACGTATCCCACGTCGGCATCCTGCCTGAGCGCGGGCCGGGCGGCCCAACCAATTACCGGGTGACCCGCAGCACCCGGAAGCCCTTCTGGCTGGCGTGCCGCCCCACCTGCCAGCCCTGCTCGACGAGCCAGCGCTGCAACGAGTCCCCGCCCAGGTAGCGGGCCACCACCAGCCAGGCGACGCCGTCCGGGGCGAGCCGGGGCAGCCAGCGCAGCAGGATCGCGTGCAACTCGTCCTTGCCGACGTGGATCGGGGGGTTGGACCAGATCTCGGCGAAGGTCAGCTCGGCCGGTACGTCGTCCGGCGCGGCGACGTGCACCCGGTCGGCCGCGCCGATCCGCGCCGCGTTGGCCGCGGTGAGTTCCCGGGCCCGTTCGTTGACGTCGACGGCCCACACGGTCGCCGCGGGTGCCGTGCTGGCGAGTACGCAGGTGATCGGCCCGAAGCCGCAGCCGAGGTCGAGCAGGGCACCGGCGGTCCCGGCGGCTGGCAGGTCGGCCTTGCGCAGCAGCACCGCCGTGCCAGGATCGAGGCGGGCGGCGGAGAACACGCCGGCGGCGGAGGCCAGCGTGTAGTCGCGGCCGGCGACGGAGAACTCGACCTCGCGCGGGTTGGCGGCGGCCGAGGGCTCAGCGGTGAAGTAGTGTTCGCCGGTCACGCGGGCAATTCTCGCACCGCCGCCCGGCACGGCGGCGCGCGCCCACCACGGGTCCGCGGCGGCGCGGGGCCGCAGGGCGATACTGCGGATGTCTGCGGCGCGAGCCCACCACGGGGCGGCACGACCCGCGCACAATTTTCCATTATTCACCCCTAAAGGGACAATGCCTCCTAGTCTGGGCGGCATGGTGTATCGGTACGAGTCCGATGAGGACGCATTCATGGAGTACCCGGAGCCTGGGTCCGACCGGTCGGTGCTCGGTGCCGGTCCGCCTCCCCCGGCCGGTCCTTCCCCGTCCCGTTTCCCGACGCCGTCGCTGCCCCGCGCCACCCGGGTCGCGCCGCCCGTCGCCGCGCGCGAGCCGCTCCGCGCCGCGCCGCAGGAGCCACCGCCGCTGCCGGACCACGCGCGGACAGCCGCCGAGGCGCAGTCGCCGGCCCCGCCGAGCGAGGCGCAGTCGCCGATCCGACCGGCCGAACCGCCCATGGTCCCGCATCCGTCGCCGGCCGAACCGCCCCCCGTCGAGCCACCGACGTCGGCCGAGCCGTCCCGGTCGGCCGGGCTGCCGCAGCAGCGGCGCGGCGGTGGTCGGCTGTGGCAGGTCGTGGTCGGCGGCGCGGCCGTCCTCGCGCTGCTCGCGCTCTGCGGCCTCGGCGCCGCCGCCCTGCTGGCCGAACGCGACAAGAACCCGCTGCCCACGGAGACGACCCAGCCGGAGGCGGCCGCGCCCGGCGACACGGAGACGCAGGCCCTGGACTCCCGGGACACCGACGCGGCGCCACTGACCGCCAAGGAGCTCTTCCCCGGCAAGCAGCTCGTCGTCGCCGACGGCGAGCCCGCGTACCGCGTGTTGAAGACCCAGTCGAGCGCCAGCTGCGCGGTGGCGGCCACCGGTGAGATCGCGGACCTGCTGGGTCGCCTCGGCTGCACCCAGGTGGTCCGGGCCACGCTGCGGACGCCCGACGGCGACCACCTCGTCACCACCGGGCTGTTCAACCTCATCGACCGGGCGAACGCCGAACGCGCCCGGGACCGGATCCGGGTGCTGCTCGACGAGCGGGAGGGCCGGTTGCGGGGCATGGCGGCCAGCGACGACAGCGCGGCGATCGCCACCGCTCCGGCCCGCGTCGGCTGGCAGGTGCGGGGGCACTACCTCGCGTACGCGGTGGTGGCCCGCAGCGACGGCGAGGCGATCCGGTCCGGCGACACGAAGGCCCGGGAGATCCTCTTCGACATGATCGAGCTGCACCTCAACCGGGGCGTGCTGGAGCGGCGGGCCGACGGCGGTACGGCCGGCCAGCCGACCGACGAGGGCGTGGACGACACCCGTACGCAGGACGGGAACGACTGACCGGATCGCGCCGCGACGGGTGCGTGGGCCACGGGCCACGCACCCGTTCCGCGTAGCGGGCGGTGGCGGGCCCGGAGCGGCAACCGCTGCCGCTGCCGGCGCAGCCCCATGCGCGGGCTGCCGGGTCGGCCCGGTCACGCCCCGAGTTGCACCCGGTGCGCCCGTAGCAGGTCGCGCATCCGGTCGTGCGGGACCGCGTACCTGACCCGTCCCTTGACGCCGACGGTGGTACGCGCCATGAACAGCGAGTTCAGCAGCGCCTCCTCCACGGCCTCCAGCACCGCCGCGAAGACGGGTTCCAGATCGGCTTCCGGCGCGGTCGGCGTCTGCGTGTCGGCGGTGGAGAACGCCAGGGCGTAGTCGCCACTGCCCCCGGCGAAGTCCGAGCCGACCCGCGCCATGGCGAAGATGGCCCGGCGGGCGACGCGGCCCAACTGCCGCGCGTCGAGGCGGCCGTCCGTGGCGACCACGATGACGCAGGAGTTGCCCGGCTGCGCGGGCCGCTCCGGGAACGCGGGGGCAGGCACGCCCACCTGCTCGGGCCGGATCGGCACCCCGGCCACCTGGAGCACGCCGGAGAAGTTGGCCTGCACCAGCACACCGACGGTGACGGTGCCGCGGGATGTGGTGGCGAGCCGCGAGGACGTCCCGATGCCGGCCTTGAAACCGAGCGCCGACGTGCCCGTACCGGCGCCGACGGCACCTTCCGCGGGCAGTCCGCCGCGGGCCTCCTCCAGCGCCCCGAGGACGTGTTCCTCCCGCACCGGCCGCGCCCGGATGTCCGACAGGAGACCGTCGTTGGTCTCCGCCACCACCGGGTTCAGCGACTCGACCGTCTCCCGGCCCGGCTGCCGGAGCATGTAGGTGAGCAGCGCGTCCGCCGCCCGGAACGTCGACAGCGTCGCGGTCAGCACCACCGGCGTCTCGATCTCGCCCAGCTCCGCCACCTGGGTCGACCCGACCATCTTGCCGTGCCCGTTGCCCACGAACAGCCCCGCCGGCAACGACCGACGGTCGGTGAGCTGGTCCGGGACGATCGCCGTCACCCCGCTGCGGATGCTCTCCCCGACGACCAGCGTGGTGTGGCCCACCCGTACGCCGGGCACGTCGGTGACGGCGTTCAGGGGGCCCGTCGGCAGCGTCCCCACGACGATGCCGAGATCCCGCCCACGACGAGGTTCCTGCACGGCTTCCACTCCTTGACGCTCGACGACGCTCTACCGGAAACGGGCGGCCCCGCCCTGGCCGCTCCGGCGGCACGGCCGGGGAGGCGGGCGGTCAGCCCTCCACGGGTACGCGCAGCTGCCGGGTCGCCTCGGCGCGGCGGGCGTACTCGGCCGGGTCCTCGGGGTAGCCGACGGCGACCAGGGCCAGCCCGTGCGCCGGCGCCACGGTCACCTCGCTGGAGCGTTCCCGGCGGGCCAGCAGGCTGCCCGGCCACTCGACCGGCCGGCGCCCGTCCCCGGCGACCAGCATGGCGCCGACGAGGCTGCGCACCATCGCCTGGCAGAACGCGTCGGCCTGCACGGTGGCCACGAGGATCCCGTCCGGGTCCCGCCGCCAGTCCAGCCGGGTCACCTCGCGCAGCGTGGTGGCGTGCTCCTTGCGCCGGCAGTACGCGGCGAAATCGTGCTCCCCCACCAGCCCGGCGGCGGCGGCGTTCAACGCCGCCAGGTCGAGCGGCTTCGGCCAGGCCAGGATCTCGTGCCGGCGCAGCGGCTCGGCACCCCAGGTGGCGTCGGTGACCCGGTACTCGTAGCGACGGAAGGTCGCCGAGAACCGGGCGTCGAAGTCGGCGGGCACCTCGGCCATGGCGCGTACCCGGACGTCGGTGGGGAGCAGTCGGGCCAGTCGGCGCAGCAGCCGCCCCTCGTGCTCCCGCCAGACGGCGCTCGGCAGGTCGACGTGGCAGACCTGCCCGGTGGCGTGCACGCCGGCGTCGGTGCGGCCCGCCACGGTCAGCCCGGTCGCCGTACCCGCGCCGAGGACCAGGTCGAGGGTCTCCACGAGCACCCCGGCGACCGTACGCCGCGTCGGCTGGGCGGCCCAGCCGGAGAAGCCCGACCCGTCGTACGCGACGTCCAGCCGCAGCCGGGTGCGCTCGTCCACTCGTACCTCCGCCTCACGGGGTCGGGCCCGGCACCCCACGAAGGGGTGCCGGGCCCGACGGTGGCCTGGATCAGGCCTTGTCGTTCTCGCCGGCCTCGTCGCTGTCCTCGCGGGCGGCGGCGGTGTCGCCGGACGCCGACACGGGCGCCTCGGCGTCCTGGTCGCCCGAGGTCGCCTTCGGGGCCTCCTCGGCCGGGGCGAGCGCCTCGACCTTGTCCTGCTGCGCGGCCTTGCGGGCGGCGGTCTTCTTGTTCGCCTTCGGCTCGGCGACCTGGAGCTCCTCGACCAGCTCGATGATCGCCATCGGGGCGGCGTCACCCTTGCGCGGACCGGTCTTCACGATCCGGGTGTAGCCACCGTTGCGGTTGGCGAACCGGGGCGCGATCTGGTCGAACAGGGCGTAGACCACGTCCTTGTCCTTGACGACGCCCAGCACCCGCCGGCGGGACGCCAGGTCGCCGCGCTTGGCCTTGGTGATGAGCTGCTCGGCCAGCGGACGCAGCCGCCGGGCCTTCGTCTCGGTGGTCTGGATCTTGCCGTGCTGGAACAGCGCGGTGGCCAGGTTGGCCAGCATCAGCCGCTCGTGCGCGGGGCTGCCGCCGAGGCGGGGGCCCTTGGTGGGCGTGGGCATGCTTGGTGCTCCTCAGGTGTGGCGGCAGCGCGGACTAGAGCTGCTCGGTCTCGCGATAGTCGTCGGTGTCGTAGTCGGCCTCACCGAAGGCGTCCACGACGTGCGCCGGGTCGAAGTTCGGGGCCGAGTCCTTCAGCCCCAGCCCCATCCCGGCGAGCTTCATCTTGACCTCGTCGATCGACTTCTGACCGAAGTTGCGGATGTCGAGGAGGTCGGCCTCGGTACGCCCGATGAGCTCACCAACGGAGTTGATGCCCTCGCGCTTGAGGCAGTTGTAGGAGCGGACGGTCAGGTCCAGCTCCTCGATCGGCAGCGCCAGGTCCGCCGCGAGCTGGGCGTCCTGCGGGGACGGCCCGATGTCGATGCCCTCGGCGGTCTCGTCCAGCTCCCGGGCCAGCCCGAACAGCTCCACCAGCGTCGAGCCGGCGGAGGCCAGCGCGGTACGCGGGCCCATCGACGGCTTGGTCTCGACGTCGATGATCAGCCGGTCGAAGTCGGTCCGCTGCTCGACACGGGTCGCCTCGACGCGGTACGTGACCTTCAGCACCGGCGAGTAGATCGAGTCGACGGGGATCCGGCCGATCTCGGCGCCGGCCTGCTTGTTCTGCGCCGCCGTGACGTAGCCACGACCCCGCTCGACGGTCAGCTCCATGTCGAGCCGGCCCTTGCCGTTGAGGGTGGCGAGCTTCAGGTCCGGGTTGTGCACCGAGACGCCGGCCGGCGGCTGGATGTCGCCCGCCGTGACGTCGCCCGGGCCCTGCTTGCGCAGGTACATGCTGACCGGCTCGTCGTGCTCGGAGCTGACGCACAGCTCCTTGATGTTCATGACGAGCTCGACCACGTCCTCCTTGACACCGGGGATCGTGGTGAACTCGTGCAGCACGCCGTCGATCTTGATCGAGGTGACCGCCGCACCCGGGATCGACGACAGCAGCGTGCGCCGCAGCGAGTTGCCCAGGGTGTAGCCGAAGCCCGGCTCCAGCGGCTCGATCGTGAACCGGGACCGGGTCTCGTTGATCGACTCCTCGGAGAGAGTCGGTCGCTGGCTGATGAGCATGTCTTCTCTTCTCTTCCGGGGCGCCCGCCATATGACGCCCACGACAAACTGTTCCGGTGGCCCGCCCCGGAAGGGCGGGCCACCGCAACGAGCTCCGACTACTTGGAGTAGAGCTCGACGATCAGCTGCTCCTGGACCTGCGTGTCGATGACCTGGCGGGCCGGGAGCGAGTGCACGAGGATCTTCATCTGGCTGGGGATCGCCTCCAGCCACGCCGGCACCGACCGCGAACCGGCCTGAGCCTGCGCCACCAGGAACGGGGTGAGCTGCTTGCTCTTGCCCCGGACCTCGATGATGTCGTGCTCCTTGACGCGGTACGACGGGATGTCGACCTTCTTGCCGTTCACGGTGAAGTGACCGTGCTTGACCAGCTGACGGGCCATGTCACGGGAACCGGCGTAGCCGGCCCGGTAGACCACGTTGTCCAGCCGCGACTCGAGGATCTGCAGGAGAACCTCGCCGGTCTTGGCCTTCTTGCCGACGGCCTCTTCGTAGTAGCCACGGAACTGCTTCTCCAGCACGCCGTACACGCGGCGGGCCTTCTGCTTCTCACGAAGCTGGAGCAGGTACTCCGTCTCCTTGGTGCGGCCGCGGCCGTGCTGCCCGGGCGGGAACGGCCGGGACTCGAACGGGCACTTCGGACCATCGCACTTGCTGCCCTTGAGGAACAGCTTCATCTTCTCCCGCCGGCAACGGCGGCAGTCAGCACCGGTGTAACGAGCCATCTCTCTCTAACCTCTCAGACCCGGCGACGCTTCGGCGGACGGCATCCGTTGTGCGGCTGCGGCGTGACGTCGGAGATCTGCCCGACCTCGAGCCCGGCCGCCTGCAGCGAACGGATGGCGGTCTCCCGGCCGGAGCCGGGTCCCTTGACGAACACGTCGACCTTGCGCATGCCGTGCTCCATCGCCCGACGCGCGGCGGCCTCGGCGGCCAGCTGCGCGGCGAACGGGGTCGACTTGCGGGAGCCCTTGAAGCCCACCTGGCCCGAGGAGGCCCAGGAGATGACCGCACCGGTCGGGTCGGTGATCGACACGATGGTGTTGTTGAAGGTGCTCTTGATGTGCGCCTGCCCGTGGGCGACGTTCTTGCGTTCCTTGCGCCGGACCTTCTTGACGGCGGCTCCGGCACGAGCCTTCGGTGGCATAAGTCTGTGCGCTCCTAGTTACTTCTTGCCGGGCTTCTTCTTGCCGGCGACGGTCCGCTTCGGGCCCTTACGGGTCCGCGCGTTGGTCTTGGTCCGCTGGCCACGCACGGGCAGGCCCCGGCGGTGCCGGATACCCGCGTAGCAGCCGATCTCGACCTTGCGGCGGATGTCAGCGGCGACCTCGCGGCGCAGGTCGCCTTCAACCTTGTAGTTGCCCTCGATGTGATTCCGGAGCTGCACGAGCTCCTCGTCAGTGAGGTCCCGAACGCGCTTGTCCGGCGAGATGCCGGTCGCGGCGAGCGTCTCCAGGGCGCGGGTGCGGCCCACGCCGAAGATGTAGGTGAGCGCGATCTCCATCCGCTTTTCGCGGGGGAGGTCGACGCCGACTAGACGTGCCATGTGCGGGCGTGCTCCTCGTGGTGTTGTGCGGAGGTGTGGACCCGTCCCACCCCGCTACCGGCCGCCCCTGTCCTTCCGGCGTCGTGCGCCGGCGACCGGGGTCGGTCGTTGCCCGAGCGGGCCCCGGCCTCCGACCGGGGGTCAACCACGATGAGGTACGCGACGCGCACCGTCCGCGGCTGGGACGAGCATGTGATTCGTTGCCTGGATCCGCGGCCCGGACCGATTTCGACCGACCGTTGTCACACGGTCGGCCGGAACTGGTTCAGCCCTGGCGCTGCTTGTGGCGCGGGTCGGTGCAGATGACCATGACCCGGCCGTGCCGACGGATGACCCGGCACTTGTTGCAGATCCTCTTGACGCTCGGCTTGACCTTCACGGTTGCCTTACTTCCCATCTGGCCCGACGACGCGCCGAGGCGCGACACCGGACGTCGAAGACGGACACGGGGACGTCCCGGCCGTCGTCAGGCTTACTTGTAGCGGTAGACGATGCGCCCGCGGGTCAGGTCGTACGGCGAAAGTTCGACGACGACCCGGTCCTCCGGCAGGATGCGGATGTAGTGCTGCCGCATCTTGCCGCTGATGTGAGCCAGCACCTTGTGGCCGTTCGCGAGCTCCACCCGGAACATGGCGTTCGGCAGGGGCTCGATGACCCGACCCTCGATCTCGATGGCTCCGTCTTTTTTCGGCATGTCCTCCGCTGTCCTGACGTCGGTTGCTCCGGACGGCCCACAACGTCTTACACGGGCCACCGATCAAGATCAGATTGCCCGCGCCAGCCGCGGCTCCGACTCCCACCGAAGCGCAGGGTGGGCATGCCGGAGTGGACGCTGTGCGCCGATCAGAAAGTGTACGCCCGCCTGCGGGCCGTCGCCAAACCGGCCGGGAATCGGTGCGTCGAATCGGACGGAAAGGGGCGTTCAGAGTTCGGCGTCGGCGTCGGGCAGGCGGTCTCGCCGGGCCGCCGGAAACTCCGCCTCCGGCCCCCGTCGCGCCTCCCCCACCCGCGGCTCCCGCTCCTGACGGTCCTCGTCGACCGCCGCCAGCCCCCGCTGTCGGGGCGGGTCCTCCTGGGCGGGCGCCAGCTCCTCCGGTCGGGGCTGGTCCGCCTCCGTGGCCGCCAGCTCCCGTGGCCGGCGCTCTCCGTCGGCGGCGGCCAGCTCGCGCTTCCGCGCCCGCTTCGCCAGCCGGCGCTCGCGTCGCCGTTCCCGCTTCACCGCCTGTCGCCGCGGCTCTCCCCCGGTGAGGCCGGCGACCGTGCGCACCACGAGCACCGCTCCCCACGGTCCCGCCACCCAGGCGGGCCAGAAGTAGAGCAGGTCGGCGGAGAGCACGGAGGTCACCGCCCAGACGCTCACCACGATCGCGACCACCCGCAGGTACGGCAGCCAGACCTCGGCCAGCCACCGGACGACCACCGACGAGGTCGCCGGCGCCCCGTCCCCCTCCGCTGGCGACGCGACGTCGGGCGAGGGTGTGGCGAGCTGCGACGCCGCGGGGGCGGCCGGCACCGGCAGGTGTCCGTTCGCCGGCAGGTCGGTCACCAGCGCGTCCAGTTCGCCGTACGTCCGCGAGGCGTACGCCCGCTGGAGGCGCTCGTCGTACTCGTGCAGATCCAGCCGGCCCTCGTCCACGGCCGCCCTCAGCCGCTCCGCGACCGCCTGACGGTCGGCGTCGGCGGCCCGCATCCGGTCGCGTCCATCCATGCCCGCAAGCATGCCACCACCCCACCAGCCACGCCGCTCCCACCGGCCCACCCCTGCACGGTCGACGCGGTCGACCGACGGGCGAGCGGGCACCGGGCCAGGCGGTGGCGTTGCACCCGTTGCGGCGCGCGCCCGGCGGATCAGCGGGTCGGCGAGTCCGCGGGCTGGCGGGAGGTGACCAGCTCGCCCAGGCGGGCGCGGCCGCCGTCCGGCGCGGTCAGCACCCAGACCCCGTCCGGGAGCAGCGCCATCGTGTGCTCGACGTGCACCGCCATCGACCGGTCCCGGGTGATGACCGTCCAGCCGTCGGAGAGCTCGACCGTCCGGGGCGACCCCATCGTGATCATCGGCTCGATCGCCAGCGCCATGCCCGGCACCAGGCGGGGGCCCTTGCCCGGCCGCCCGTGGTTGAGCACGTGCGGGTCCTGGTGCATCTCGGTGCCGATGCCGTGCCCGCCGTAGCCGTCGACGATGCCGTACCGGCCGCCCTTGCGGACGGCGTCCTCCACGGCGTGCGAGATGTCGGTGAGGCGGCCCTTGCCGCTGGCGGCGCCCCGGGCGGCTGCGGCGATGCCCGCCCACATGGCGTCCTCGGCCACCGCGGTCATCTTCAGCAGCGCCGGGTCGACCTCGCCCACGCCCACGGTGATGGCGGCGTCGCCGTGCCAGCCGTCGAGCACCGCACCGCAGTCGATGGAGATCAGATCGCCGTCGCGGAGCACCTGCTGTGCCGATGGGATGGCGTGCACCACCTGCTCGTTCACGGACGAGCAGATCGACGCGGGGAAGCCGTGGTAGCCCTTGAACGAGGGGACGGCACCGGCCTCGCGGATGGTCGACTCGGCGATGGCGTCCAGGTCGGCGGTGCTGACCCCGGGGGCGACCGCCTCCCGCATCCGACGCAGCGCCTCGGCGACCACCAGCCCGGCAGCCCGCATCTTCTCGATCTGGTCAGGGGTCTTCAGCTGGATGTCCAGCTGGGGACGACGCATGGAGCCGATACCTTTCGTTGCTGATGCCGAAGAGCGGGGCACGTCGGACGTACCCCGCTCTTCGCACTCTATCCGCCGTGGTCCGGCGGGACCTCAGCCGCCGTACGACCGCAGGGCGTCGATGGCGCGGACCGTGACGTCCTCCACCGGGCCGGTGGCGTCGATGCCCACCAGCTTGCCCTGGGCGCCGTAGTAGTCGACCAACGGCGCGGTCTTGTCCGCGTACTCCCGCAGGCGGGTGGCGATCGTCTCCGGCTTGTCGTCGTCGCGCTGGAACAGCTCGGCGCCGCACCGGTCACAGATGCCCTCGCGCGAGGTGGCGTCGAACTCGACGTGCCAGATCTTGCCGCAGCCCCGGCACGTACGCCGGCCGGAGAGCCGCCGGATCACCTCGTCGTCGTCGACGACCAGCTCCAGCACCAGGTCCAGCGCGGTGCCCAGGTCCGCGAGGAGCTTGTCCAGCGCGGCGGCCTGCGGCGTGGTACGCGGGAAGCCGTCGAGCAGGAAGCCCTCGGCGGCGTCCGGCTCTGCGAGCCGGCTGCGCACCATGTTGATGGTGACCTCGTCGGGCACCAGCTCACCGGCGTCCATGTAGCGCTTCGCCTCGACGCCGAGCGGCGTGCCCTGCGAGACGTTCGACCGGAAGATGTCGCCGGTCGAGATCTTCGGTACCGACAGGTGCGCGGCGATGAACTCGGCTTGTGTGCCCTTGCCCGCCCCCGGCGGGCCAACCAGAACGAGTCTCATCTACCGCAGGAACCCTTCGTAGTTCCGCTGCATGAGTTGGCTCTCGATCTGCTTCGTGGTCTCCAGACCGACGCCGACCATGATCAGCACAGCGGTGCCGCCGAACGGGAAGTTCAGGTACTGCTGCTTGTCCAGCCAGATGAAGAAGAAGTTCGGCAGGATCGAGATGATGCCCAGGTAGAGGGCGCCGGGCAGCGTGATCCGGCTGAGGATGAAGTCGAGGTAGTCGGCGGTCGGCTTGCCGGGGCGGATGCCCGGCACGAAGCCGCCGTACTTCTTCATGTTGTCCGCGACCTCGGTCGGGTTGAACGTGATCGAGACGTAGAAGTAGGTGAAGAAGATGATCAGCAGGAAGTAGACCGAGATGTAGATCGGGCTGGTCGGGTCGACCAGGTTGTTCTGGATCCACGCCTGGGTCTTGCCCGGGTTGTTCTGGTCGAAGAACTGCAGCGCCAACTGGGGCAGGTAGAGCAGCGACGAACCGAAGATGACCGGGATGACACCCGCCTGGTTGACCTTCAGCGGGATGTAGGTCGAGGTGCCGCCGTACGACCGCCGGCCGATCATGCGCTTGGCGTACTGCACCGGGATGCGGCGCTGCGCCTGCTCGATGAAGGTGACCGCGGTGATGACCACCAGGACCAGCGCGATGACGAGCAGGAACTTGCCCCAGCCGCCGGTCTGCTTGATCTGCCAGCCCTCGCTGGGGAGCCGGGCGGCGATCGAGGTGAAGATCAGGACGGACATGCCGTTGCCGACGCCCCGGTCGGTGATCAGCTCGCCGAGCCACATCACCACGCCGGTGCCGGCGGTCATCGTCATGACCAGGAGGCTGAGCGTCAGCCAGTCCGGGATCCCGGTCCCCTCGGGGATGATCGGGAACTGGTCGCACTGGTTGTTGAAGAGCTGCCCGGAGCGGGCCAGCGCCACGAACGCCGACGCCTGGAGGACACCGAGGCCCAGGGTCAGGTAGCGGGTGTACTGGGTGATCTTCGCCTGGCCGGCCTGGCCCTCCTTGCGGAGCTGCTCCAGCCGGGGGATCACCACGGTCAGCAGCTGCAGGATGATCGACGCTGTGATGTAGGGCATGATGCCCAGCGCGAAGACCGAGAGCTGCAGCAGCGCTCCGCCGGAGAAGAGGTTGAGCAGGTTCATGACGCCGGTGGAGCCACTCTCCATGGCGTCGAGGCACTTCTGGACGTTGCCGTACGAGACGCCCGGGCTGGGCAGTGTCGCCCCGAGCCGGTAGACCGCGATGATGCCTACTGTGAACAGCAGCTTCTTGCGCAGGTCAGGCGTTCGGAACGCACTGAGAAAGGCGGACAGCAACTTCTTCCTCCTGCGCGAGGCGGGCCGCCGGTCATCCCTGGCGGTCGGGTGGTTGCCGGGCGAGTGCCCGATATCCATGGCTGGGAAGGGACTCTAACAGCCCGATCCCGGTCCGGGCAGATGTGCCCGGCTACATAAACCGAATCCGATGTTACCCGGCGCACACATGCCAGGCAGACCATGGCGCCCGCCCAGTTGCGACAACTGAGCGGGCGCCACGGGTCGTACAGCCCCTACAGCTCGGTGACCGAGCCACCGGCGGCGGTGATCTTCTCCTTGGCCGACGCGCTGAACGCGTGCGCCGACACCTGGAGGGCGACCCCGCCCAGGTCCCCGGTGCCGAGGACCTTCACCGGGTGGCCCTTGCGGACCGCGCCGGCCTCGACCAGCTCGAGCGGGCCGACCTGGCCGCCGTTCGGGAACAGCTCGGCGAGCCGGTCCAGGTTGACCACCTGGAAGACCACCTTGAACTTGTTCTTGAAGCCCTTCATCTTCGGCAGGCGCATGTGGATGGGCATCTGCCCACCCTCGAACGCCGCCGAGATGTTCTTGCGGGCCTTGGAACCCTTGGTACCGCGACCGGCGGTCTTGCCCTTGGAGCCCTCACCGCGACCCACCCGGGTCTTCGCGGTCTTGGCACCGGGCGCCGGGCGCAGGTGGTGGACCTTGATCGTCATTACTCGACCTCCTCGACCTTCACGAGGTGGTTGACCGTGAAGATCATGCCGCGGATCTCCGGACGGTCCTCCTTGACCACCACGTCGTTGATCCGCTTGAGACCGAGCGAACGCAGCGAGTCACGCTGGTTCTGCTTGGTCCCGATCTCGGACCGGACCTGGGTGACCTTCAGGCGAGCCATCAGGACGCCACCCCCGCCCGCGACGCCAGCATGGCGGCCGGCGCGACGTCCTCGACCGGCAGGCCACGACGGGCGGCGACGGCCTCCGGGGACTCGAGTCCCTTCAGCGCCGCCACGGTGGCGTGCACGATGTTGATCGGGTTCGACGAACCGAGGCTCTTGGAGAGCACGTCGTGGATACCCGCGCACTCCAGCACGGCACGCACCGGACCACCGGCGATGACACCCGTACCGGCGGAAGCCGGCTTGAGCAGCACCACACCGGCCGCGGCCTCACCCGTCACCGGGTGCGGGATCGAGGAGGCGATCCGCGGCACCTTGAAGAAGTGCTTCTTGGCCTCCTCGACGCCCTTGGCGATCGCCGCGGGCACCTCCTTGGCCTTTCCGTAGCCCACACCGACGGTGCCGTCGCCGTCGCCCACGATCACCAGGGCGGTGAAGCTGAAGCGACGACCACCCTTCACGACCTTGGCGACGCGGTTGATCGCGACGACCCGCTCGAGGTGCGGGGTCTTCTCGACGGGCGCGTTTCCGCGGCCGCCCTCACGGCGGTTGTCGCGGCGACCACCCTCGTTGCCACCGGACCCGCCGCCACGGCGCTGTTGACCTGGCATCAGCAGCCTTCCTTCTCTCTCGTGACGGGGTTTCTAGAACTCGAGCCCGGCTTCGCGGGCGGCGTCGGCAAGCGCGGCGACCCGCCCCGCGTACCGGTTGCCACCGCGGTCGAAGACGACCTTGGAGACGCCGGCAGCCTTGGCCCGCTCGGCGAGCAGGGCGCCGACCTTGCCGGCCAGGGCGCTCTTGTCGCCCTCCGCGCCGCGCAGCGAGGCGTCCAGGGTCGAGGCCGACGCCAGGGTGTGACCCTTGGTGTCGTCCACGATCTGGGCGACGATGTGCCGCAGGGAGCGGGTGACCACGAGGCGGGGACGCTCGGCGGTGCCGCTGACGTTCTTGCGGACCCGGAAGTGCCGGCGCGCACGCCCGACAGCACGCTTGGCGGCGACGCCGCGGCGGCGCTTGAGCAGCGTGGCGCTCACTTCTTACCTGCCTTTCCAGCCTTACGGCGGATGACCTCGCCCTGGTACTTCACGCCCTTGCCCTTGTAGGGCTCCGGCGGGCGGATCTTCCGGATGTTGGCGGCGACCTCACCGACGAGCTGCTTGTCGATGCCGGCCACGTGGAACAGCGTCGGCTTCTCCACCGTGAAGGTGATGCCGGCCGGGGCCGCCACGTGCACCGGGTGCGAGAACCCGAGCGCGAACTCCAGGTCCTGGCCCTTGGCGGTCACGCGGTAACCGGTGCCGGCGATCTCCAGGCTCTTGCGGTAGCCCTCGGTGACGCCGACGATCATGTTGGCGACCAGGGTACGGCTGAGGCCGTGCAGTTCCTTGGCCTTGCGCTCGTCGTTCGGGCGGTTGACGTTCAGCTGCCCGTCCTCGGCCCGGTCGATCGTGATCGGCTCGGCCAGGGTGTGCGAGAGCTCGCCCTTCGGGCCCTTGACCTTGACGGTCTGCCCGTCGATCGTGATGTCGACGCCGGCTGGCACCGGGATCGACTTACGTCCAATACGCGACATTTCTACCTGTCTCCCGTTACCAGACGAAGGCGAGGACTTCCCCGCCAACGCTCCGCTTGCGGGCCTGCCGGTCGGTGAGCAGCCCCTGGGACGTCGAAATGATCGCCACGCCCAGCCCGCCGAGCACCCGCGGGAGCCCGTCCGACTTGGCGTAAACCCGCAGACCGGGCTTGGACACTCGCTTGATGCCGGCCAGGCTCCGCTCCCGGTTCTGGCCGTACTTCAGCTCGACGACCAGTCGCTTGCCGACGGCGCCCTCCTCGGGCTCCTCGACCGACCAGGTGGCGATGTAGCCCTCGGCCTTGAGGACCTCGGCGATGTTCGCCTTGATCTTCGAGTAGGGCATCGTCACCCGGTCGTGGTACGCCTGGTTGGCGTTACGCAGACGCGTGAGCATGTCTGCGATCGGGTCGGTCATCGTCATGGATTTCGTCAGCCTTTCTCGCCGGGGTTCCCGGGGCCTTCCGCCCCGGGCCTACGGCGAAGAGCAATACGTGATCGGTGCAAGGGGTCCCGGCCCTGGGGCCGGGACGCGGTCGCCCTTACCAGGAAGCCTTGGACACGCCCGGCAGCTCACCGCGGTGGGCCATCTCCCGGATGCAGACCCGGCAGAGACCGAACTTGCGGTAGACCGCCTTGGGACGCCCGCACCGCTGGCAGCGGGTGTACGCGCGAACCGAGAACTTCGGCTTCGCGGCCGCCTTGTGGATCAGCGCCTTCTTGGCCATCTCAGTTCTCCTTGAACGGGAAGCCCAGGAGCTTGAGCAGCGCCCGGCCCTCGTCGTCGGTCGTGGCGGTCGTGACCACCGTGATGTCCATGCCCCGCTGCCGATCGATCTTGTCCTGGTCGATCTCGTGGAACACCGACTGCTCGGTCAGACCGAACGTGTAGTTGCCGTGCCCGTCGAGCTTGCGCCCGTCCAGACCACGGAAGTCACGGATACGCGGCAGCGCGATCGACAGCAGCCGGTCCAGGAACTCCCACATCCGGTCGCCGCGAAGGGTCACCTTCGCACCGATCGGCATGCCCTCGCGGAGCTTGAACTGCGCGATGGACTTGGTCGCCCGCCGCACCTGCGGCTTCTGGCCGGTGATGGTCGCCAGGTCCCGGACGGCGCCGTCGATCAGCTTGGCGTCCCGGGCGGCCTCGCCGACACCCATGTTGACGACGATCTTGACGAGCCGCGGCACCTGCATGGGGTTGCCGTACTGGTGCTGCTCCTGCAGCTGCGCCACGATCTCGTTGCGGTACCGCTCCTTGAGGCGCGGCATGGTCTTGGTTTCGGTAGCCGTGGTCATCACAGGTCCTTACCGGTGCTACGCGCGATGCGGACCTTCTGGCCGTTGTCGTCGATCCGGTAACCGACGCGGGTCGGCTTGCCGTCGGAGTCCAGGACCATCACGTTCGAGACGTGGATCGGGGCCTCCTGGGTGACGATGCCACCGGTCTTGGCGCCACGCTGGGTGGTGCTGATGCGGGTGTGCTTCTTGACCCGGTTCACGCCCTCGACCAGGACCTTGTCCTGCCGCGGGTAGGCCGCGATGACCTTGCCCTTGGCACCCTTGTCCTTGCCGGCGATGACGACGACCGTGTCGCCCTTCTTGACCTTCACGGTCACAACACCTCCGGCGCGAGAGAGATGATCTTCATGAACCGCTTGTCCCGCAGCTCCCGGCCCACCGGGCCGAAGATACGGGTGCCGCGCGGGTCCCCGCCGTCCTTGATGATGACGGCGGCGTTCTCGTCGAAGCGGATGTACGAACCGTCCGGCCGCCGCCTCTCCTTGGCGGTACGAACGACGACGGCCTTGACGACGTCGCCCTTCTTCACACCGGCACCGGGGATCGCGTCCTTGACGGTGGCCACGATGACGTCGCCGATGCTCGCGTAGCGCCGACCGGAGCCACCGAGAACCCGGATGCACAGGATCTCCCGAGCACCCGTGTTGTCGGCGACGCGCAGTCGCGACTCCTGCTGAATCACGTCTATCTCCTATGTCTGCCGGTTCTCCGGCCGCGCACGGCGGCCGGAGCCTGGCGGAACCCGCGCCCGACTGACGTCGGGCGAGCTCGAGCCTTCGCTACTTGGCCTTTTCCAGGATCTCCACGAGGCGCCACCGCTTGGTGGCGGACAGCGGCCGGGTCTCCATGATCAGGACCCGGTCGCCGATGCCGGCGGTGTTCTGCTCGTCGTGCACCTTCAACTTGCTGGTACGGCGCATGATCTTGCCGTACAGCGCGTGCTTGACCCGGTCCTCGACCTCGACGACGACGGTCTTTTCCATCTTGTCGCTGACCACGAGGCCCTCACGCACCTTGCGGCGGGCCCGCGCGGTGGCGGTGGTGTTCTCGCTCATGATGCAGTCACCTCAGTCGGCGCGGCCGAGAGACCCAGCTCGCGCTCACGCATGATCGTGTAGATCCGGGCGATCTCCCGACGGATGACCTGCAGCCGCCGGTTGTTGTCCAGCTGGCCGGTCGCGGCCTGCACGCGGAGGTTGAACAGCTCCGCCTTGGCCTCGCGCAGCTTCGTGACCAGCTCCTCCTCGGAGAGCTCACGCAGCTCGGAGGCCTTAACGCCCGCTGCCATCAGGATTCACCCACTTCGCGCGTAACAATGCGGCACTTCATCGGGAGCTTGTGGATCGCGCGACGCATCGCCTCTCGCGCGATCTGCTCGTTGGGGAAGGACATCTCGAAGAGAACCCGCCCCGGCTTGACGTTGGCGACCCACCACTCGGGCGAACCCTTACCGGAACCCATCCGGGTCTCCGCCGGCTTCTTGGTGAGAGCCTGGTCCGGGAAGATCGTGATCCAGACCTTGCCACCACGCTTGATGTGGCGGGTCATCGCGATACGCGCCGACTCGATCTGGCGGTTGGTCACGTACGCCGGCTCGAGAGCCTGGATTCCGAACTCGCCGAACACCACCCGGTTACCACCCTTGGACGCGCCACTGCGGTCCGGGTGGTGCGGCTTGCGGAAGCCCTTCGGGGGCTTGCGCGGCATCAGCATCTGTCAGCCCTCCTGCTGCGTTTCTGCCGCGGCGGCGACGGCGGCGGGATCCACCGCGTCACCACTCGGCGTCTCGGCCTGCTGCGCGATGGTCGTCGCGGCGGCGGCCCTACCGGCCTCGGTCCCGCCGGCGGTCGTCCCGGACGAACCGGACCGGCCACGGCGCGGCCGCTCCGGACGGTCGCCACGGTCACGGCGCGGACGCGACGGAGCCTCGGTCGGGGTCTCCCGACCCGGCACCGCGTCGCCCTTGTAGATCCAGACCTTCACGCCGATCCGGCCGAAGCTCGTACGGGCCTCGAAGAAGCCGTACTCGATGTTGGCCCGCAGCGTGTGCAGCGGAACCCGGCCCTCGCGGTAGAACTCGGTCCGGCTCATCTCGGCGCCGCCGAGGCGACCCGAGACCTGGACCCGGATGCCCTTGCAGACCGGGTTCTTCATCGCGGACTGCATGGCCTTGCGCATCGCCCGACGGAAGCTGACCCGGCTGGAGAGCTGCTCGGCCACACCCTGTGCGACGAGCTGCGCGTCCGACTCGGGGTTCTTCACCTCGATGATGTTCAGCTGGACCTGCTTGCCGGTCAGCTTCTCGAGCTCGCCGCGGATCCGGTCGGCCTCCGCACCCTTACGGCCGATGACGATGCCCGGCCGGGCGGTGTGGATGTCGACGCGGACCCGGTCGCGGGTGCGCTCGATGTCGACCTTGGAGATGCCGGCGCGCTCGAGGCCCTTGGACATCATGCGGCGGATCTTGACGTCCTCGCCGATGTAGTCCTTGTAGAGCTTGTCCGCGAACCAGCGGGACTTCCAGTCGGTCGAGATGCCGAGCCGGAACCCGTGCGGGTGAACCTTCTGACCCATTACTCGGCGCCCTCCGTCTTGCTCTGCGTCTCGGCCGTCTCCGCCGGCTCCGCCTGCTTCGCCGGGGCCGCCTTCTTCGCGGCCGCCTTCTTCGGCGCGGCCGGCGCAACCGCCTCGACCGCGACCGTGATGTGGCAGGTGCGCTTGCGGATCCGGTACGCCCGGCCCTGCGCCCGCGGCTGGAACCGCTTCATGGTCGGGCCCTCGTCGACGTACGCCTCGCTGACGAGCAGCGCGTCGGGGTCCAGCCGCTCGTTGTTCTCCGCGTTGGCGATGGCGCTCGCGAGCACCTTGTACACCTGCTCGCTCGCAGCCTGCGGCGCGAACTGCAGCACCGTGAGCGCCTCCTTCGCGGGCAGGCCGCGGACGAGGTTGACCACCCGGCGCGCCTTCATCGGCGAGATGCGCACGTGTCGCGCAACCGCCCGCGCGCCCGGAAGCACCGGAGCGTCGCCCTTTCCTGGCATCGCTGTAACCCCTTGTTCCTCTATCCGTATGCCCGCGGCGTCAGCGCCGACGGCTCTTCCGGTCGTCCTTCTCGTGACCCTTGAACGTGCGGGTCAGCGCGAACTCGCCGAGCTTGTGCCCGACCATCGCCTCGGTCACGAACACCGGGACGTGCTTGCGTCCGTCGTGCACGGCGATCGTGTGACCCAGCATCTCCGGGATGATCGTCGAACGCCGCGACCAGGTCTTGATGACGTTCTTCGAGCCCTTGTCGTTCTGCGTCTCCACCTTCTTGAGCAGGTGGTCGTCGACGAACGGGCCCTTCTTCAGGCTGCGAGGCATGTCTTATCTCCCTCAGCCGCGCTTACGCGTGGCGTAGCGGCGGCGGACGATCAGCCGGTCACTCGGCTGGCCCTTACGACGGGTGCGGCCCTCGGGCTTACCCTGCGGGTTGACCGGGTGGCGACCACCGGAGGTCTTACCCTCACCACCACCGTGCGGGTGGTCGACCGGGTTCATCGCGACACCACGGACGGTCGGGCGCTTGCCCTTCCACCGCATGCGGCCGGCCTTGCCCCAGTTGATGTTCGACTGGTCGGCGTTGCCGATCTCGCCGATGCTCGCGCGGCAGCGGACGTCGACGCGCCGGATCTCGCCGGACGGCATACGCAGGGTCGCGTACGCGCCCTCGCGGCCGAGCAGCTGGATGCCGACGCCGGCCGAACGGGCCAGCTTGGCGCCGCCGCCCGGACGCAGCTCCACGTTGTGGATCGTGGTACCGACCGGGATGTTGCGCAGCGGCAGGTTGTTGCCCGGCTTGATGTCGGCGCCCGGACCGGACTCGACGCGGTCGCCCTGCTTCAGGTCCTTCGGCGCGATGATGTAGCGCTTCTCGCCGTCGGCGTAGTGCAGCAGCGCGATGCGCGCGGTGCGGTTCGGGTCGTACTCGATGTGGGCGACCTTCGCCGGCACGCCGTCCTTGTCGACCCGCTTGAAGTCGATCAGACGGTACTGGCGCTTGTGACCGCCACCGTGGTGCCGCGTGGTGATCCGGCCGTGGGCGTTACGCCCGCCCTTCTTCGGCAGCGGAGCCAGCAGCGACTTCTCGGGCGTCGACCGGGTGATCTCAGCGAAGTCGGCGACGCTGGAGCCACGCCGGCCCGGCGTCGTCGGCTTGTACTTACGGATAGCCATTGTCTACACCCCTCAGCTGACCGGGCCGCCGAAGGCCTCGATACGGTCACCGTCAGCCAGCTTCACGATCGCCCGCTTGGTGGCCTTGCGCTGCCCGAAACCGGTCTTGGTCCGCTTGCGCTTGCCCTGGCGGTTGAGCGTGTTGACCGTCAGGACGCGGACGTCGAAGATCTGCTGGATCGCGATCTTGATCTCGGTCTTGTTCGCGTCCGGGTGCACCAGGAAGGTGTACCAGTTGCGGTTCAGCTCGCTGTAGCTCTTCTCCGAGACGACCGGCGCCACGATGATGTCGCGCGGGTCGGCGATCGTGCTCACTTGCCACCCTCCTCGGTGGTCTCGGCGGGAACACCCAGGAACTCGTCGAGGGCGTCCTTGGTGAAGACCACGTCGTCGGCCACCAGCACGTCGTACGTGTTGAGCTGGCCGGCCTCGATCAGGTGCACCCGCGGCTCGTTGCGCAGCGACACCCAGTTCAGCTCGTCGGTGCTGCTCAGCACAACCAGGACCCGGCGGGCCTCGGTCAGCTTCGCCAGCGTGGCCAGAGCGGCCTTCGTCGACGGCTTCTCGCCCGAGACGAACGCCTCGACGACGTGCACCTGCCCGGCGCGGGCCCGGTCGGAGAGGGCGCCACGCAGGGCGGCGGCCTTCATCTTCTTCGGGGTGCGCTGGCTGTAGTCGCGCGGCACGGGGCCGTGCACGACGCCACCGCCGGCGAACTGCGGCGCGCGGATCGAGCCCTGCCGGGCGCGACCGGTGCCCTTCTGCTTGTACGGCTTCTTGCCGCCACCGGCGACCTCGCCGCGGGTCTTGACCTTGTGCGTGCCCTGCCGGGCCGCCGCGAGCTGGGCCACCACGACCTGGTGCATCAGCGCGACGTTGGCCTGGACGTCGAAGATGTCGGCGGGCAGCTCGACGGAGCCGCTCTTGGAGCCTTCGACGGTGAGGACGTCAACGGTGGTCACTTGGCCGCACCGCCCTTCTTCGCCTTGGTCTTGGCCGCGGTACGGACCAGGACCAGCGCGCCCTTGGGGCCGGGAATGGCACCACGGACGAGCAGGAGGTTGTTCTCGGTGTCGACCGCCTGGACGGTCAGGTTCTGGACGGTGTAGCGCACGCCACCCATCCGGCCGGCCATCCGGGTGCCCTTGAAGACACGACCCGGGGTGGCGCAGGCGCCGATGGAGCCGGGCGAGCGGTGCTTGCGCTCGACACCGTGGCTGGCGCGCAGACCGTGGAAGCCGTGCCGCTTCATCGGGCCGGCGTAGCCCTTGCCCTTGGTCTTGCCGGTCACGTCGATCGACATGCCCGCCGGGAACTCCTCGACCGTGACCTCCTGGCCCGGCGAGTAGTCGGCGGCGTCGCTGGTGCGCAGCTCGACGATGTGACGACGCGGCGCGACGTCGGCCTTCGCGTAGTGCCCGCTGATCGGCTTCTTGACCTTGCGCGGGTCGATCTTGCCGTACGCCAGCTGGACCGCGGAGTAACCGTCCTTCTCGGCGCTACGAACCTGGCTGATGACGCACGGGCCGGCCTCGACCACGGTCACCGGGACAACGCGGTTGTTGTCCCAGACCTGGGTCATGCCGAGCTTGGCGCCCAGGATCCCCTTGACTTGCCTGTCCATTTGTCCGGTCCCTACAGCTTGATCTCGATGTCGACGCCAGCCGGCAGGTCGAGGCGCATGAGCGAGTCGACCGTCTTCGGGGTCGGGTCGATGATGTCGATCAGCCGCTTGTGCGTGCGCATCTCGAAGTGCTCGCGCGAGTCCTTGTACTTGTGCGGCGAGCGGATAACGCAGAAACGGTTGATCTCCGTGGGCAGCGGCACCGGGCCCGCGACCTGCGCCCCGGTACGCGTCACCGTCTCGACGATCTTCCGCGCCGAGGAGTCGACGACCTCGTGGTCATAGGCCTTGAGCCGGATGCGGATCTTCTGTCCCGCCATGGTGGCTTCTGTTCCTTCTCTCGATGCCGCTGTGTTGCGGGCGCCTGTACCGGCTGGCACAGGCCCACTTCGCCGACCCCCGCGGTCGGGCGTGTCGCGCCCTCGGGCCAGGCTCCGCCCCGGGACTCCGGAGCGACTCTGACCGCGCGGTGGGTCAAGGCGTCGATCGCACTACCGCGACCTGAACGCCGCGCGAGGGTGGTTGGCGGACGGGCCGCCAACCACCCCACGCTCGACTGTCCTACCACCCGGAGGTTCAGCGGAAGCCGAACACAGGCAGCGAACTGTCGTTACGCAACCTGACTAGTATGCCGCACGACCGGCGGCGGGTCTAATCGGGGTTACCTAGTTCACTTGATGATCTTGGTGACGAACCCGGCGCCGACGGTGCGGCCACCCTCGCGGATCGCGAACTTGAGGTTCTCCTCCATGGCGATGGGCTGGATCAGCTTCACCGTCATGGTGGTGTTGTCACCCGGCATGACCATCTCGGTGCCCTCGGGGAGGGTGACGACACCGGTGACGTCCGTGGTCCGGAAGTAGAACTGCGGACGGTAGTTCTGGAAGAACGGGGTGTGCCGGCCGCCCTCCTCCTTGGAGAGGATGTAGACCGTCGCCTCGAACTCCGTGTGCGGGGTCGTGGTGCCCGGCTTGATGACGACCATGCCGCGCTCGACGTCCTCGCGCTTGATGCCACGCAGCAGCAGACCGACGTTCTCGCCCGCGCGGGCCTCGTCGAGCAGCTTGCGGAACATCTCGATGCCGGTGCAGGTGGTCTTCATCGACTTCTCGCGGATGCCGACGATCTCCACCTCCTCGTTCGGCTTGAGCACGCCGCGCTCCGCGCGACCGGTGACGACCGTGCCACGACCGGTGATCGTGAAGACGTCCTCGATCGGCATGAGGAACGGCTTCTCGGTCTCGCGCTCCGGCTGCGGGATCGCGGTGTCGACCGCGGTCATCAGGTCCAGCAGCTTGCCGGTCCACTCGGGGTCACCCTCGAGGGCCTTCAGCGCCGAGACCCGGACGACCGGCAGGTCGTCACCCGGGTAGTCCTGGTTCGACAGCAGCTCACGAACCTCGAGCTCGACGAGCTCCAGGAGCTCCTCGTCGTCGACCATGTCGCTCTTGTTGAGCGCCACGACGATGTACGGCACGCCGACCTGGCGGGCCAGCAGCACGTGCTCGCGGGTCTGCGGCATCGGGCCGTCGGTCGCCGCGACCACCAGGATCGCGCCGTCCATCTGGGCGGCACCGGTGATCATGTTCTTGATGTAGTCGGCGTGACCGGGGCAGTCGACGTGCGCGTAGTGCCGCGCCTCGGTCTGGTACTCGACGTGCGCGATGGAGATCGTGATGCCGCGGGCCTTCTCCTCCGGCGCCTTGTCGATCTCGTCGAACGGCGTGTACGGGTTCAGGTCCGGGTACTGGTCGTGCAGGACCTTGGTGATGGCCGCCGTCAGCGTCGTCTTACCGTGGTCGATGTGACCAATGGTGCCGATGTTGACGTGCGGCTTAGTCCGCTCGAACTTCGCCTTCGCCACTGGGTCCTCCTGTGGACTTCTTGGTTCGTTCGCCCCGGCGCGCCGGTCGGCGCTTAGGACTCTGTCGACAGCCTTTCCGGCCTGACGGCCGGAGAGCTTTGGTGGGTTCTGCGGCGATGAAGCCTACAGGCCCGGTCTCACGCGTTCCGACCGAGGTGGTCGCGGGCGGGAGCACCCTCCCGCGACCGCCCCGGATCATCAGTCACGTCAGGTGAGGGTCACTCACCCGTCGCCTTGGCGATGATCTCCTTCGCGACCGAGGACGGAACCTCGGCGTAGGAGTCGAACTGCATGCTGTAGCTAGCCCGGCCCTGGGTCTTCGACCGCAGGTCGCCGACGTAGCCGAACATCTCCGACAACGGCACCAGAGCCCGGACGACGCGGGCGCCGCTGCGCTCCTCCATCGCCTGGATGATGCCGCGGCGGGAGTTGAGGTCGCCGATGACGTCACCCATGTTCTCCTCAGGAGTGGTGACCTCAACGGCCATCATCGGCTCGAGGAGAGCGGGGTCGGCCTTGCGGGCCGCCTCCTTCATCGCCATCGAGCCGGCGATCTTGAATGCCATTTCCGACGAGTCGACCTCGTGGTACTGGCCGTCCACCAGGGTGAGCTTGACGCCCACCAGGGGGAAGCCGGCGAGGATGCCGTACTGCATGGCGTCCTGGGCGCCCGCGTCCACCGACGGGATGAACTCCCGGGGGATGCGGCCACCGGTCACCGCGTTGGCGAACTCGTAGGTCGGCGCGTCGTTGCCCAGCGGCAGCGGCTCCACGCTGATGATGACCCGCGCGTACTGGCCGGAACCACCGGTCTGCTTCTTGTGGGTGTACTCGACCTTCTCCACCTTGCGGCGGATGGTCTCGCGGTACGCCACCTGCGGCTTACCGATGTTGGCCTCGACGTTGAACTCGCGGCGCATCCGGTCGACCAGGATGTCCAGGTGCAGCTCGCCCATGCCGGAGATGACCGTCTGGCCGGTCTGGTCGTCCAGCTTGACGCGGAAGGTCGGGTCCTCCTCGGCCAGCCGCTGGATGGCGGTGCTGAGCTTCTCCTGGTCGGCCTTGGTCTTCGGCTCGATGGCGACCTCGATGACCGGCTCCGGGAAGGTCATCGACTCCAGGATGACTGGGTTCGCCGGGTCGCACAGCGTGTCACCGGTGGTGGTCTGCTTCAGACCCTGCACCGCGATGATGTCGCCAGCCTGGGCCGAGCTGCGCTCTTCCCGCTTGTTGGCGTGCATCTGGTAGATCTTGCCGATCCGCTCCTTGCGGTCCTTGGTGGAGTTGACCACCTGGGAGCCGGACTCGAGCGTGCCGGAGTAGATCCGGACGTAGGTGAGCTTGCCGAGGTGCTTGTCCGTCTGGATCTTGAAGGCGAGGCCCGAGAAGGGCTCCGACTTGGACGGCTTGCGCTGCATCGGGGTCTCGCCGTCGGTGGCCGTACCCTCGATCGCCGGGATGTCCAGCGGCGACGGCAGGTACGCGATGACCGCGTCCAGCATCGGCTGGATGCCCTTGTTCTTGAAGGCGGTGCCGGTGAGGACCGGGTTGGCCTTGCCGGCGATGGTGGCCCGACGGATGGCGGCCCGGATCTCCTCGACGGAGATCTCCTCGCCCTCCAGGTACTTCTCCATCACCGCGTCGTCGACGTCGGCCAGGGTCTCCATCAGCTTCTCGCGCCACTCGGCGGCGGAGTCGGCGAGGTCGGCCGGGATCTCCTCGACCGCGTAGTCCTCACCCTTCTGGGTCTCGCCGCGCCAGGTGAGCGCCCGCATCTCGACCAGGTCGACCACGCCGATGAAGTCGGACTCGGCGCCGATCGGGATCTGGAGCACCAGCGGGGTGGCGTTGAGCCGGTCGATCATCATCTGCACGCAGCGGAAGAAGTCGGCACCGGTCCGGTCGAGCTTGTTGACGAAGCACATCCGGGGGACGTTGTACTTGTCCGCCTGCCGCCAGACGTTCTCCGTCTGCGGCTCCACGCCGGCGACGCCGTCGTAGACCGCGACCGCGCCGTCCAGCACCCGCAGCGACCGCTCGACCTCGACCGTGAAGTCGACGTGGCCGGGCGTGTCGATGATCTGGATCGTGTGGCCCTTCCACTCACACTTGGTAGCAGCGGAGGTGATGGTGATACCACGCTCCTGCTCCTGCTCCATCCAGTCCATAACGGCACCGCCCTCATGGACCTCACCGATCTTGTACGTGATACCGGTGTAGAAGAGGATCCGCTCGGTGGTGGTGGTCTTACCGGCATCGATGTGGGCCATGATGCCGATGTTGCGTACGTTGGCGAGCGCGTCTGCGGCGGCCACTTCAATCCCTACTTATCGTCGTCTCGACACAACTGGTGGCGGTTCCGGCGCCACGAGGGCGCCGGAACCAGGGTGTTACCAGCGGTAGTGCGCGAAGGCCTTGTTGGACTCGGCCATCTTGTGCGTGTCCTCGCGCCGCTTGACGGCGGCACCGAGGCCGTTGCTCGCGTCCAGCAGCTCGTTCATCAGCCGCTCGACCATGGTCTTCTCGCGACGGGCGCGGGAGTAGGTGACCAGCCAGCGCAGGCCCAGGGTGGTCGCCCGGGCGGGGCGGACCTCGACCGGGACCTGGTAGGTGGCGCCACCGACGCGGCGGCTGCGCACCTCGAGGGTCGGCTTGACGTTGTCCATCGCCCGCTTGAGGGTGACGACCGGGTCGGTGCCGGACTTCTCGCGGCAGCCCTCGAGGGCGGCGTAGACGATGCGCTCGGCGAGCTGACGCTTACCGCGCAGGAGGATCTTGTTCACCAGCTGGGTGACCAGCGGCGAGTTGTACACCGGGTCAGCGACCAGCGGCTTCCGCGGAGCGGGTCCCTTACGCGGCATGTCAGCTCTTCTCCTTCTTCGCGCCGTAACGGCTGCGCGCCTGCTTGCGGTTGCGGACACCCTGGGTGTCCAGCGAGCCGCGGACGATCTTGTAACGCACGCCGGGGAGGTCCTTCACACGGCCGCCGCGGACGAGCACGATCGAGTGCTCCTGCAGGTTGTGGCCGACGCCCGGGATGTAGGCGGTCACCTCGATCTGGCTGCTGAGCTTGACACGAGCGACCTTGCGCAGCGCCGAGTTCGGCTTCTTCGGGGTGGTGGTGTACACGCGGGTGCACACGCCGCGCCGCTGAGGGGAACCCTTCAGCGCCGGGGTCTTGGTCTTACTCGTCTTCGCCTGGCGGCCCTTTCGGACCAGCTGCTGGATCGTGGGCACCGGGTTTCTCCGCTCCCTTCGACCGCCTGGTGGCGGCCGCACCGTCTGCCGTAGCCGACCTGATGGCCGACTCTCCTACATTCCCGCCAGGGCCACCTCGCGGCGGTCCCGGCACCCGCGGTCGGGCGTGTCGCCCAGCTCACGGTCCCGGCGCCGACGCTCGCGCGTGTCGACCGGGGTCTTGCACCGGCACACGGCAGGCCGCGCGCCGGATCTTTGGCTTTGTCGTGCTCCCACGGGATCTCCGGATTGCCGGATCCAGCGCACGCACGAGTCGCCCGGGCTTGCCCGGGCACAAGGGGAAAGAGTACCTACCACAACCGCACAGGTCAAAACGGAGCGGCTGGCGGGACGTCCACCGCCCGCCGATCGAACCCGTCGCGCCTACCCGCCCGTGGTGGGCACCTACGGACCCGAGTGTACCGGCTTCCCCGCGGACCAGCCCGTCGACCCCGTCACGACCGCGGCCACCTCCCCCGGTGCGCCGCAGCGGTCACCCCAGGCCCAGCAGCAACGCCAGCCCCAGGCCGAACAGGCTGAGCAGCAGCCCCGCCGCGCCGCAGCAGACGCCGGCCAGCGCCAGGCCCCGGCCGGAGAACCGGACCGCCGGCGGGGCCGCCGGGCGCCGGATCTGTCGCAGCCCCAGCAGGCCGGCGACGACGGCGCCCGCGCCGGCCAGCACGCCCAGCACCGTGAACGCTCCCGCCGCCCACGCGCCGCCCGCCCCGCCGACCGCGCCGATGCAGATCACCAGCATCGAGACCAGGGTCGAGACGATCCCGGCCACCAGCGAACCCACTGCGAGGCCGGAGGTGACCGGCGGCACGTCGAGATGCACCACGCCGAACGGCGTACCAGCGACCGGGTCGACCCGCTTCGGCGGCCGGGCGGCCTCGCGCGGAGGCGGAGGCGGGGCAGCCGGCCCCGGGCCCCAACCCGGCGCCGGGCCCGCGCCCACCGGCGGGCCACCCCAGGGGGGCGCCACGGGATCACCGCCGGGGTGGCGCGCCGGTTCCGTCACGGGTCCTCCTGTCGACGTCGCGGCGTCCACCGCCGCGCGACGGACACCGGGCCAGGCTACCGCCGACGGTCCGGCGGGCGGCGCCCGGCGCGAACCGTTCCCCCGGCGGTCGGTCAGTCCACGTTGGGTGCGAAGTCCTGCCCGTAGGGCGTGTCGGCGAGCCGGACCACGCCGAGGACCACCGCGGCGACCAGGCTGACGGCCACCAGCACCAGGCCCGTCCAGGCCAGCCGCTCCCCCCGGCGCAGCCAGGCCGCACCGGTCAGGAAACCCCCCGAGGCGTACGCCTCCCGACGCGCCTGGCGGGCGAGCTGGAGCGCCACCGTGGCCGGCACCACGCCGCCGATGAACAGGCCGGTCAGCGCGCCCATCAACCCCAGCGCGAAGACCGCCCGCGCCTTGGTGGCCCGCGTCGGATCAGGGTCGAGCGGATGGCGGGGCGGCCCCGGCTGGGCGACGGGCGCCTGCCCGGGTGCGGTCGTCATGCCCCCATCATGCCCCGGCCCGCTGCGCCACGGCGCCCGCACGGGCCACCCGGTCCCGGGACACGGCGAGGCCCCCGGCACGTGCCGGGGGCCTCGTCGATCGTGCTGTTAGCGGTACGACCCGAAGTCGAAGTCGTCCAGCGGAACCGCCTGGCCGCTGGCCGGCCCGAAGCCGTAGTCGGTCTCGGGGTAGCCGGTCATGGAGTAGACCTTGGCCTTCGCCTCCTCGGTCGGCTCGACCCGGACGTTGCGGTACTTGCTGATGCCCGTACCGGCCGGGATGAGCTTACCGATGATCACGTTCTCCTTGAGGCCGACGAGCGAGTCGCTGCGCGAGTTGATCGCCGCGTCGGTCAGCACCCGGGTGGTCTCCTGGAAGGAGGCCGCCGAGAGCCAGGAGTCGGTGGCCAGCGAGGCCTTGGTGATACCCATCAGCACCGGCCGGCCGGCGGCGGGCTCGCCGCCCTCGGAGACGAGTCGGCGGTTCTCCGACTCGAACAGCGCCCGGTCGACCAGCACGCCCGGCAGGAACTCGGTCGAGCCGGAGTCGATGACCGTCACCCGCTTGAGCATCTGGCGGATGATGATCTCGATGTGCTTGTCGTGGATGAGCACACCCTGCGAGCGGTAGACCTCCTGGACCTCCTGGGTCAGGTGGACCTGGACCGCGCGCGGGCCGAGGATGCGCAGCAGCTCGTGCGGGTCGATGGTGCCCTCGGTGAGCTTCTCGCCGACCTCGACGTGACCGCCGTCGTGGGTCCGCAGCCGGACCCGCTTGGAGATCTTGTCGTAGACGATCTCGTCGCTGCCGTCGTCCGGCACCACGATGATCTTCCGCGAGCGCTCGCCGTCCTCGATCCGGACCCGGCCAGGGGTGTCGGCGATGGGCGCCTTGCCCTTCGGGACCCGGGCCTCGAAGATCTCCGTGACACGCGGCAGACCCTGGGTGATGTCCTCACCCGCGACACCACCGGTGTGGAAGGTACGCATCGTGAGCTGGGTGCCCGGCTCACCGATCGACTGGGCGGCGATGATGCCGACCGCCTCGCCGACGTCCACGGTCTTGCCGGTCGGCAACGAACGGCCGTAGCACGCCCCGCAGACGCCCAGCTTCGACTCGCAGGTGAGCACGCTGCGCACCCGCACCGTCTCCGTACCGGCGGCGACGATCTTGTCGACCAGGACGGAGTTGATGTCCTGGCCCCGCTCGGCGACGACGACGCCGTCCGGCCCCTTGATGTCGTCGGCCAGCGTCCGGGCGTGCACGCTGGTCTCGGCGTGCTCGTGCACGACGAGCTTGCCGTCGAGCCGCTCCCCGATCTGCATCGGGATGGCGCGGTCGGTGCCGCAGTCCTCCTCGCGGATGATGACGTCCTGCGAGACGTCCACCAGACGACGGGTCAGGTAACCCGAGTCGGCGGTACGCAGGGCGGTGTCCGCGAGGCCCTTACGGGCACCGTGCGTGGAGATGAAGTACTCCAGCACGGACAGACCCTCCCGGTAGCTGGCCTTGATCGGCCGCGGGATGATCTCGCCCTTCGGGTTGGCCACCAGACCACGGATCGCCGCGATCTGCCGGAGCTGGAGGAGGTTACCGCGGGCGCCCGAGTTGATCATCTTCCACAGCGGGTTCTCCTGCGGCAGAGCGGTGTCCATCTCCTTGGCGACCTCGTTGGTCGCCTTGGTCCAGATCTGGATGAGCTCGCCGCGGCGCTCCTCCGGCGTCATCAGACCGCGCTGGTACTGCTTGTCGATCTGGTCGGCTTCCTTCTCGTACCGCTCCAGGATCTCCCGCTTGCGCGGCGGGGCGATGACGTCCTCCATGCCGATCGTCACGCCGGACCAGGTGGCCCAGTGGAAGCCGGCCTCCTTGAGCCCGTCCAGGGTGGCGGCCAGCGCCACCTTGGGGAAGCGCTCGGCGAGGTCGTTGACGATCGCGGAGAGCTGACCCTTGCGGATCTCGTAGTTCACGAAGCGGTAGCCCTGCGGCAGCGTCTCGTTGAACAGCACCCGACCGAGGGTCGTCTCCACGGTCAGCGGCTCGCCCTCGACCCAGCCCTCCGGGGCGCTCCAGGCCTCGGCGCCGGCGCCGTTGTCGACCCCGACCACGCCCCGCAGACGGATCTTCACCGGGGCCTGCAGGTGCAGCTCGCCGTTGTCGTACGCCATCCGCGCCTCGGCGTCCGAGCTGAACACCCGGCCCTCGCCCTTCTCACCCGCGGTGAGGTGGGTGAGGTGGTAGAGACCGATGACCATGTCCTGGGTGGGCATGGTGACCGGCTTGCCGTCGGCCGGCTTGAGGATGTTGTTCGACGACAGCATCAGGATCCGCGCCTCGGCCTGGGCCTCGGCGGATAGCGGCACGTGCACCGCCATCTGGTCACCGTCGAAGTCGGCGTTGAACGCGGTGCAGACCAGCGGGTGGATCTGGATGGCCTTGCCCTCGACGAGCTGCGGCTCGAAGGCCTGGATGCCCAGGCGGTGCAGGGTCGGCGCCCGGTTCAGCAGGACCGGGTGCTCGCCGATGACCTCTTCCAGCACGTCCCACACGACCGGGCGCTGCCGCTCGACCATCCGCTTGGCGGACTTGATGTTCTGCGCGTGGTTGAGGTCGACCAGCCGCTTCATCACGAAGGGCTTGAACAGCTCCAGCGCCATCTGCTTGGGCAGGCCGCACTGGTGCAGCTTGAGCTTCGGGCCGACGACGATGACCGAACGGCCGGAGTAGTCGACGCGCTTGCCCAGCAGGTTCTGCCGGAACCGGCCCTGCTTGCCCTTGAGCATGTCGGACAGCGACTTCAGCGGGCGGTTACCCGGCCCGGTGACCGGACGACCGCGGCGGCCGTTGTCGAACAGCGCGTCGACGGCCTCCTGGAGCATCCGCTTCTCGTTGTTGACGATGATCTCGGGCGCGCCGAGGTCGATCAGCCGCTTGAGGCGGTTGTTCCGGTTGATCACGCGGCGGTACAGGTCGTTCAGGTCGGAGGTCGCGAAGCGGCCACCGTCCAGCTGCACCATCGGGCGCAGGTCCGGCGGGATGACCGGCACGCAGTCGAGCACCATGCCGAGCGGCGAGTTGCGGGTGTTCAGGAACGCCGCGACGACCTTGAGCCGCTTGAGCGCCCGGATCTTCCGCTGACCCTTGCCGGAGCGGATGGTCTCGCGCAGGTTCTCGGCCTCGGCGTCGAGGTCCATGTTCTGGACCAGCGCCTTGATGGCCTCCGCGCCCATGCCGCCGGTGAAGTACTCGCCGAAGCGGTCCCGCAGCTCGCGGTAGAGCAACTCGTCGGTGACGAGCTGCTTCGGCTCCAGCTTGCGGAAGGTGTCCAGCACCTCGTCCAAGCGGTCGATCTCGCGCTGGGCCCGGTCGCGGATCTGGCGCATCTCGCGCTCTCCGCCCTCCTTGACCTTGCGCCGGACGTCCGCCTTGGCACCCTCGGCCTCCAGCTCGGCCAGGTCGGCCTCGAGCTTGGTGGCCCGCTTCTCGATCTCCGAGTCGCGGCTGTTCTCCGCCTGCCGCTTCTCGGCCAGGATCTCGTTCTCGATCGTCGAGAGGTCACGGTGACGCGACTCCGCGTCCACGCTGGTCACGACGTACGAGGCGAAGTAGATGATCTTTTCGAGGTCCTTGGGGGCGAGGTCCAGCAGGTAGCCCAGCCGGCTCGGCACGCCCTTGAAGTACCAGATGTGGGTCACCGGTGCGGCGAGCTCGATGTGGCCCATCCGCTCGCGGCGGACCTTCGACCGGGTCACCTCGACGCCGCAGCGCTCGCAGATGATGCCCTTGAACCGGACCCGCTTGTACTTACCGCAGTAGCACTCCCAGTCGCGCTGCGGACCGAAGATCTTCTCGCAGAAGAGCCCGTCCTTTTCCGGCTTCAGGGTGCGGTAGTTGATCGTTTCAGGCTTCTTGACCTCACCGTGGGACCACTGACGGATGTCGTCGGCGGTGGCGAGGCCAATGCGCAGCTCGTCGAAGAAGTTGACGTCGAGCACTATGTCCCCTATGTCGTCGTCTGTACTGCTAGCTAACCAGCGGGGTCCGGGGCAGGGTGACCCTGCCCCGAACCACCACCTCAGACCTCTTCGACCGAGCTCGGCTCGCGCCGGGACAGGTCGATGCCCAGCTCCTCCGCGGCGCGGAACACCTCGTCGTCGGTCTCGCGCATCTCCAGGGCCACGCCGTCGCTGGAGAGCACCTCGACGTTGAGGCACAGCGACTGCAGCTCCTTGAGCAGCACCTTGAACGACTCCGGGATGCCGGGCTCCGGGATGTTCTCGCCCTTGACGATGGCCTCGTAGACCTTGACCCGGCCGAGGACGTCGTCGGACTTGATCGTCAGCAGCTCCTGCAGGGCGTAGGCGGCGCCGTACGCCTGCATCGCCCAGCACTCCATCTCACCGAAGCGCTGGCCACCGAACTGCGCCTTACCACCCAGCGGCTGCTGCGTGATCATCGAGTACGGACCAGTCGACCGGGCGTGGATCTTGTCGTCGACCAGGTGGTTGAGCTTGAGGATGTAGATGTAGCCGACCGCGATCGGGTCCGGCAGCGGCTCGCCGGAACGGCCGTCGAACAGCTGCGCCTTGCCGGAGGAGCCGATGAGCTGCTTGCCGTCCCGGTTGGGCAGGGTCGACGCCAGCAGGCCGGAGATCTCCTCCTCGCGGGCACCGTCGAAGACCGGCGTGGCCACGTTGGTGTCCGGCTCCGACTCGTGCGCCTCGATGGAGCGCAGCTGGCGCTTCCACTCGGCGTCGTCGCCGTCGACGCTCCACCCCGTCTTCGCCACCCAGCCGAGGTGCGTCTCCAGCACCTGGCCGATGTTCATCCGGGACGGCACACCCAGCGGGTTGAGCACGATGTCGACGGGCGTGCCGTCCTCCAGGAACGGCATGTCCTCGATCGGCAGGATCTTGGAGATGACGCCCTTGTTGCCGTGCCGGCCGGCGAGCTTGTCGCCGTCCTGGATCTTCCGCTTCTGGGCGACGTAGACCCGGACCAGCTCGTTGACGCCCGGCGGCAGCTCGTCGCCGTCCTCGCGGGAGAAGGTACGCACACCGATGACCGTGCCGGTCTCGCCGTGCGGCACCTTCAGCGAGGTGTCGCGGACCTCGCGCGCCTTCTCACCGAAGATCGCGCGGAGCAGCCGCTCCTCCGGGGTCAGCTCGGTCTCGCCCTTGGGCGTGACCTTGCCGACCAGGATGTCACCGGGGACGACCTCGGCGCCGATCCGGATGATGCCGCGCTCGTCGAGGTCGGCGAGCATCTCCTCGCTGACGTTCGGGATGTCGCGGGTGATCTCCTCCGGGCCGAGCTTGGTGTCCCGGGCGTCGACCTCGTGCTCCTCGATGTGGATCGAGGTGAGCACGTCCTGCTGCACGAGGCGCTGCGACAGGATGATCGCGTCCTCGTAGTTGTGGCCCTCCCAGCACATGAACGCCACGAGCAGGTTGCGCCCGAGCGCCATCTCGCCCTCGTCGGTGCACGGACCGTCGGCGATGACCTGACCGGCCTCGACGCGGTCGCCCTCGAAGACGACCGGCTTCTGGTTGACGCAGGAGCCGGCGTTGGAGCGGCGGAACTTGTGCAGCAGGTACGTGCGGCGGTGGCCGTCGTCCTGGTGGATGGTGATGTAGTCGGCGCAGAGGTCCTCGATGACGCCGCCGACCTCGGCGACGACCACGTCACCGGCGTCGACGGCGGCGCGGTACTCCATGCCGGTGCCGACGAGCGGGGACTCGGCCTTGACCAGCGGCACCGCCTGGCGCTGCATGTTCGCGCCCATCAGTGCCCGGTTGGCGTCGTCGTGCTCGAGGAACGGGATCATCGCGGTCGCGACCGAGGTCATCTGCCGCGGCGACACGTCCATGTAGTCGACGGCGCTCGGCACCACGTCCTCGGTCTCGCCGCCCTTACGACGACACAGGACCCGGTCCTCGGCGAACGTGCCGTCGGCCTTCAGCGGCGCGTTGGCCTGCGCCTTGACGAACCGGTCCTCCTCGTCCGCGGTCAGGTAGTCGATCTGGTCGGTGACCCGACCGTCGACGACCTTCCGGTACGGCGTCTCGATGAAGCCGAACGGGTTGACCCGGGCGAAGGTGGACAGCGCGCCGATCAGACCGATGTTCGGGCCTTCCGGCGTCTCGATCGGGCACATCCGGCCGTAGTGGGACGGGTGCACGTCGCGGACCTCGAAGCCGGCCCGCTCCCGGGACAGACCACCCGGGCCGAGCGCGCTCAGCCGGCGCCGGTGGGTCAGGCCCGCCAGCGGGTTGGTCTGGTCCATGAACTGGGACAGCTGCGAGGTGCCGAAGAACTCCTTGATCGCCGCCACCACCGGGCGGATGTTGATCAGGGTCTGCGGCGTGATCGCCTCGACGTCCTGGGTGGTCATCCGCTCACGGACGACGCGCTCCATCCGGGACAGACCGACCCGGACCTGGTTCTGGATCAGCTCACCCACGGTACGCAGGCGCCGGTTGCCGAAGTGGTCGATGTCGTCGGCCTCGTAGCCGTCCTCACCGGCGTGCAGCCGGCAGAGGTACTCCACGGTGGCGACGATGTCGTCCTCGGTCAGGGTGCCGGTCGTGATCGGCACCTCCAGCTCGAGCTTCTTGTTGAACTTGTAACGACCGACCTTGGCGACGTCGTACCGCTTCGGGTTGAAGAAGAGGTTGTCGAGCAGGGTCTGGGCGTTCTCGCGGGTCGGCGGCTCGCCAGGGCGGAGCTTCCGGTAGATGTCGAGCAACGCCTCGTCGGCGCCGGCGATGTGGTCCTTCTCGAGCGTGGTCATCATCAGCTCGGACCAGCCGAACCGCTCGCGGATGCGCTCGGCGGACCAACCGACGGCCTTGAGCAGGACGGTGACGGCCTGCCGGCGCTTGCGGTCGATGCGGACGCCGACCGTGTCGCGCTTGTCGATGTCGAACTCCAGCCAGGCGCCCCGGCTGGGAATGACCTTGACGCTGGTGAGGTCGCGGTCGGAGGTCTTGTCCGGCTGCTTGTCGAAGTAGACGCCCGGGGACCGGACGAGCTGGCTGACGACGACGCGCTCGGTGCCGTTGATGATGAAGGTGCCCTTCGGCGTCATCATCGGGAAGTCACCCATGAACACCGTCTGGCTCTTGATCTCGCCGGTGGTGTTGTTGGTGAACTCCGCGGTCACGAACAGCGGGGCGCAGTAGGTCAGGTCCTTCTCCTTGCACTCCTCGATCGAGGCCTTGACCTCGTCGAAGCGCGGAGCCGAGAAGGAGAGCGACATGGTGCCGGAGAAGTCCTCAATGGGACTGATCTCGTCGAGGATCTCCGCGAGACCCGAGCGTGCGTGCGGGTCGTCCGCCGACCGGCCCTGCCAAGCCTCGTTGCCGACGAGCCAGTCGAAGGACTCGTTCTGGATGGCGAGGAGGTTGGGGACCTCGAGGTGTTCGGTGATCCTGCCGAATGAAACTCGGCGGGGAGCGAATGCGCTCGACGTACGACTGGTCTTCGCAGGGCGGGAAGCTGCCAAGATGCGTCCTTCCGAGGACCGGTGCTGCAGAACGGCTGGTACGCGTGCACTCCAATGACCCCACCAGAAATATCCGTAACCGGACATTTCCGAGCAGGGGTCAAGTCGGAAGGCAGCGCAAACTAGCAGTGTAGCCGAGAGGCTAACCGCTGTCCAGCCCACCCCGCAGGTCGTCGCGGAACGTGCCTCGGGACCCCCTCGAACGGGGTCTCACCGGGCCGCTCGGAACGCGACGTTCCTGCCGGGCCGCTCAGGTGCTCGCAGCCGACGATGTCGCCGCTGCCATTACCCAAGTGGTGGCCGTTGCAAGCGCGGAAGGTCTTGCTGTGTCAGCGTGCCTGTCAGGCCGGGGCCGCGTCAAGGCCCGGCATCCGGGTCGCCGCGTCTTTCCCACCGACGGGCTACCGCCGCCGACCGTTCCGGAGCGTCAAAGCCCTGCTCACCGCGCCTGCCGCCGAATCCACCAAGACGGCGGGCGGTGATCCGGTGTCGGATCACCGCCCGCCGTGACGCGATGTGCCCGGGCTCACCCGAGCCGGACGCGCCGTGGTGGTGCGTCAGGTCACTTGAGGGTGACCTTGGCGCCCTCGCCCTCGAGCTTGGCCTTGGCCTTGTCGGCGGTCTCCTTGTTGGCCTTCTCCAGGACGGCCTTCGGAGCGGCCTCGACCAGGTCCTTGGCCTCCTTGAGGCCCAGGCCAGTCAGCTCGCGCACGACCTTGATGACCTGGATCTTCTTGCCGCCGTCAGCCTCGAGGATGACGTCGAACTCGTCCTTCTCCGGCTCGGCCTCGGCCGCAGCGGTGCCGCCACCCGGGCCGGCGACCATCATCGCGGCCGGAGCCGCGGCGGTGACCTCGAAGGTCTCCTCGAACTGCTTCACGAACTCGGAGAGCTCGATCAGCGTCATCTCCTTGAACGCGTCGAGCAGCTCGTCGGTGCTGAGCTTCGCCATGTCTGGCGTCCTTTCCTGAATCTGTTAGGTAAGAACTGGGTGCGCCGCGGGGCCTCAGGCCGCCTCGGCGCCCTCCTTCTCGCGCTTGTCCTGCAGGGCGGCCGCCAGGCGGGCGGTCTTCGACAGCGGGGCCTGGAACAGGGCCGCGGCCTTGCTCAGGTTGCCCTTCATCGCGCCGGCCAGCTTGGCCAGCAGCACCTCGCGGGACTCCAGGTCGGCGAGCTTCGTGACCTCGGCCGCGGTGATGGCCCTGCCCTCGAAGACGCCGCCCTTGATGACGAGCTTCGGGTTGGCCTTCGCGAAGTCGCGAAGCCCCTTCGCCGCCTCGACGACGTCGCCCGAAACGAAAGTCAGCGCGGTAGGACCGGTGAACATCTCGTCGAGGCCGGAGATACCAGCGTCCGTCGCGGCACGCTTCGCCAGCGTGTTCTTCGCGACCGTGTAGCTGGTCTCCTTGCCGAGCGAGCGCCGCAGCTGGGTGAGCTGGGAAACCGTCAGACCGCGGTACTCGGTCAGCACCGTGGCACCCGCGTTGCGGAAGCTCTCGGTCAGCTCAGCGACGGCCGTGGCCTTGTCGGCCCGGATCGGCTTGTCCGCCATGTCCCTCCTCTCTCGTTACTCGAGGCCGGTCACCGTCGTCGGCCGGAGCTTTCGACGGGAGCGCAGGCGCCACGACAACGAGAAAAGCCCCGGCGCAGGGCGCACGGGGCGAGGGCCGGCGCACGGGCACGGTCGCGGACCATGCTCAGCACCGATTTTCGCTTACCGCCCTGCGCGGGTCGCCCGTAGTCGCGGGACCTTCGACCGTGCCGGGGCACGGTGACCAGCGGTCTCTGGGTGGAACTTCGCGGCCCAGGTTACGCGAGCACCCCCGCGACCACCAAATCGCCCCCGGTGCGCCGCGTCACACCGGCGAGGATCGCGTGTCTCGGTCACTCCCCGCCGCAGCCAGCGCCCGCTTGGCAGGCAGGAGGCCGACCGAGCGGCAGCGGAAGCAGCGCGGCTGCGTAGAGGGCTGCCAGCGGCAGCGAGGCAGCACGGGCAACACGAAGGCCACCGGCCGCAGCGGAGGCAGCACGGGCAGCGCAGGAGGCTGCCAGCCGCAGCCGGGGAGCACCAGGGCACCACGGGACAGCCGACAGCCGCAGCGGGGCAGTCACCGCCTGGCCGCCACGCCCGTCCAGGCCGACGCCGCACTCCCGGCGCTCCCGCCCGTGGCCGTCGTGCGCCCGGAGGACGGACAGGCGCCGGCGGACGCGGCGGCGTGGACTGAGGACCGGGACGGGCATCCGGTGGCCCCGTCAGACGTCCTCCAGGCACACGCCGGGCCTGCCATCCACCGACACACGGAACGGGGCGTCGCCACGATGTGGCGACGCCCCGTCACGGGTACGGGAGGATCAGCCCTCGGCCGGGGCCTCCTGCAGGTTCTTCACCACGTTGGGGTCGACCGGGACGCCCGGGCCCATGGTGGTGGTCAGGGTGACCTTCTTGAGGTACTTGCCCTTCGCGGCGGACGGCTTGGCCCGCAGGACCTCGTCGAGGACCGCCGCGTAGTTGTCGATCAGCTGGGACTCGGAGAACGAGGCCTTGCCGATGATCAGGTGCAGGTTGGAGTGCTTGTCCACCCGGAAGGTGATCTTGCCGCCCTTGATGTCCGCGACGGCCTTGGCGACGTCCATCGTCACGGTGCCGGTCTTCGGGTTCGGCATGAGACCGCGCGGGCCCAGGATCCGCGCGATCCGGCCGATCTTGGCCATCTGGTCCGGCGTGGCGATCGCCGCGTCGAAGTCGAGCCAACCGCCCTGGATCCGGGCGACCAGCTCGTCGGTGCCCACCTCGTCCGCACCGGCGCCGGCGGCCTCCTCGGCCTTCGCGCCAGCGGCGAAGACGATCACGCGGGCGGTCTTACCGGTGCCGTGCGGCAGGTTGACCACGCCACGGACCATCTGGTCCGCCTTGCGGGGGTCGACGCCGAGGCGCATGGCGACCTCGACCGTGGCGTCGAACTTGGCGGTGGTGGTGTCCTTGGCCAGCTTCACGGCCTCGGCGGGGGTGTAGAGCTTCGACCGGTCGATGACCTCGGCGGCCTTGCGGTAGCTCTTGCTGCGCTGCATTTTCTGCGTACTCCTGTGGTCTATGGCGGGCCGCGGGGTCCGCGCGCCCTCCCACGAACTGGATCCGGTGGTTACCGAGGTCAGTCGGTGACGTTGAGGCCCATCGACCGGGCGGTGCCGGCGATGATCTTCTCAGCCTGGTCGATGTCGTTGGCGTTGAGGTCGGCCATCTTCTTCTCGGCGATCTCACGCACCTGGGCGCGGCTGACCGAGCCGACCTTCTCCTTGTGCGGGACGCCCGAGCCCTTCTGCACGCCGGCGGCCTTGATCAGCAGCCGGGCGGCGGGCGGGGTCTTCAGCACGAAGGTGAAGCTGCGGTCCTCGTAGACGCTGATCTCGGCGGGGACGATGTCGCCCCGCTGGGACTCGGTCTGCGCGTTGTAGGACTTGCAGAACTCCATGATGTTCACGCCGTGCTGGCCGAGCGCGGGGCCGACCGGCGGCGCCGGAGTGGCCTGGCCCGCCGGCAGCTGAAGCGTGAAAGTCTTGACGAGCTTCTTCTTCGGAGGCATGTCTCTTCCTGGGGCTTGAAACTGGGAAAGGTGCCGGCCGCGGGCGCGCACGGTCAGCGCGATGCGACAGCGGCGACGTTCTAGGGTAGCGCAGCGTCCCGCCGCCGCCTGCGCCGAGGTCGGGCTGGAGGGCGGAACGGATACGCCGGCGGCGGGCCGCTACCCACCGCCGGCGATCCGGACGTCAGATCTTGGCGACCTGGTTGAAGTTCAGCTCGACCGGCGTCTCGCGGCCGAAGATCGACACCAGCACCTTGAGCTTCTGCTGGTCGGCGTTGATCTCGCTGATCGTCGCCGGCAGCGAGGCGAAGGCGCCGTCGGTGACGGTGACCGAGTCGCCGACCTCGAAGTCGAGGACCTTGATCTCGGGCTTGGCCTTCTTCTGCTCGGTCTCGACCGCCGGCGCCAGCCACTTCAGCACCTCGTCGAGCGAGAGCGGGGCCGGGCGGTCGGCCCGGTCCGTCGCGCCCACGAAGCCGGTGACGCCCGGCGTGTTGCGTACGCAGGAGTAGGACTCGGCGGTCAGCTCCATCCGGACCAGGATGTAGCCCGGGAAGACCTTGGCCTGGACCTGCGACCGCTTCCCGTTCTTGACCTCCACCTCTTCCCGGGTCGGCACCTCGACCTGGTAGATGTAGTCCTCCATGTCGAGGCTCGTGATCCGGGTCTCGAGGTTGGTCTTGACCTTGTTCTCGTAGCCGGCGTACGAGTGCACCACGTACCAGTCGCCCGGCGCGTAGCGCAGCTTCTGCCGCAGCTCGGCCACCGGGTCGTAGTCCTCGTCCGGGGCGGGCTCGGTGGTGGGGAACTCCGGCTCGCTGGCGGCCTCGACCGACTCGTCACCAGCCGCCGTCGCCACCGTGGACTGCTCGTCCGTGGTCTCGGCGGTCTCGTCGTACTCAGGCACGCTCGCTCACTTCCGTCACTATCGGCTCAGTCGGCCGGTCAGCTGGGGTTGCCGAAGACCCACAGCACGCCCTTCGCGAAGGCGAAGTCAAGGCCGGCCACGATCGTCAGCATCACCGCGACGAAGGCGACCACCACGGCCGTGTAGGTCAGCAGCTCCTTGCGGGTCGGCCAGATGACCTTACGCAGTTCCGCCACGACCTCGCGGATGAATCGGGCGATGCGGCCGAACACACCCACGCGATCGGTTTCCGCCTTGGTCTTCGGGCGGCTGTCCGCCGAATCCGCCTTCGCCCGGGAGCGCGTCGCGGTGCCGCCGCGGGAAACCGGCTCCTCGGCGTCGGTGGCGTCGTCGTCGGCCACGTCGTCGACGACCTCGTCGTGCAGACGGTCGTCGCCGGCGTCCTCGCCGCGCCGCTTCTTGTCGGCCACTTCGCCCTCCGTCGCGGGATGTCGGGGTCGCACGCTGTCGGGCGTGCGCGGCGTTTGGTCACGCCGGCCGGACCAACCGTCCCGCGACGGGCCGCGGCCGGCGGATCAGCCAGAGTAGGGCCCGAATGCCTCGGGCCCACCCCGCCGATGCCACCACCACGGGCCGGACGCCGCCGTACGGCGGCGCGACCCACGGGAACGGTCAGGCCTGAGGCGCAGGGGTGACAGGACTTGAACCTGCAGCCTGCGGTTTTGGAGACCGCTGCTCTGCCAATTGAGCTACACCCCTGTGCGGCAATGCTCACCCTGCCCGGTCACACACGACCGTGCAGGGGTTACTTGCCCCACGGCGGACCAGTGTACGGGTAGCGGCACGACTTTCCCAACCGGTCTGCCCCTCGCGCGTCGGGAGCCTGGTCAGCGGGCCGTCCGGACGGTCGCCCGGGCCTGCGACAGCACCTTCTCGCCCCGGCAGACGGCGGTCACGTCGAGCCTGGTCAGGCCGTCCTCGGTGACCTCGCGGACCACCGCCGTGACCTCGATCTCGGTGCCCTCGTCGTCGTCCGGTACGACCACCGGCCGGGTGAAGCGGACGTTGTAGTCGACGATCGCGTCGGGCGCGCCGGCCCACTCCGCCACCGCGCGGCCGACCAGCGCCATGGTGTACATGCCGTGGGCGATCACACCCGGCAGACCCACCTTCGTGGCGGTCCGCTCGTTCCAGTGGATCGGGTTGAAGTCCCCCGAGGCGCCGGCGTAGCGGACCAGGTCCGCACGCGTCACCCGGAACGTCCTGGCTGGCAGCTCCATCTCAGCCCTCCCCGCGTACGACGAGCTTCGACCAGACGGTGACCACCGGCTCGCCGGCCGGGGTGGCGACCTCGGTGCGGGTGGTCAGGAAGCCGTGCCCGCCACGGCTGCTGACGTCGTCGATGACGCTGACACAGACCAGCTCGTCCCCCGCCACCACGGGCCGGGTGTAGGCGAAGCGCTGGTCGCCGTGGACGACGCGGCTGTAGTCGACGCCGAGGTCCGGGTCGTCGATGATCTGCTGGTTGGCCGCCATGGTGACCACGATGGGGAAGGTCGGCGGGGCGACCACGTCCGGGTGGCCGAGCGCACGGGCGGCCTCCGGGTCGTGGTGGGCCGGATCGGCGGCGCCGATCGCCGTGGCGAATTCGCGGATCTTTTCGCGGCCCACCTGATAGGGGGCGGTCGGCGGATACGTCCGGCCGACGAAGGACGGGTCCAGGGACATGCGGCGAACCTACACGCAAACGACGATCGCCGGTCCGTACGGGGCGGCGGCGGCCAGAGCCGCGCCGTCCCTACGGACCGGCGATCGAAAAGCGTCGGAGACCAGGCCGGCGGTGCCGGCGACGGGTCAGCGGGTCTCGCGGTGGACCGTGTGCTTGCCGTCCCGCGGGCAGAACTTCTTCAGCTCGATGCGGTCCGGGTCGTTACGACGGTTCTTGCGCGTGATGTAGTTGCGCTCCTTGCACTCCACACACGCCAAAGTGATCTTCGGCCGGACATCGGTCGCCTTCGCCACGGCGGAGTGCCTTCCTCGCTACGGGTAACAACTACGGCGCATCAGCCTACGCGCTGATGGCGCGGACATGCAAAGTGGGCGCCTGTGGCGCCCATCCCACCGACCGCCGGAACTGGCCCGGTGGACGAGAGTAGCGGTGGCCGGACTTGAACCGGCGACACAGCGATTATGAGCCGCTTGCTCTGCCATCTGAGCTACACCGCCGTGGCGGGTCCAGCCGGACCCTCTGAGCCCCCTTACGGAATCGAACCGTAGACCTTCTCCTTACCATGGAGACGCTCTGCCGACTGAGCTAAGGGGGCCTGCGCGATCTCCCCGGGGGGCGACGCGCAGGGGATACATTACACGGCCATGCGGCGCAGATGAAATCGGATCCCCCACCAAGGCGTTTCCGCAGATCAGGGCACGGCGCGCAACCGGGGCAGCTCCCCCGGCGAGACCGTCTCCGGGTCGACCTGGGCGCCGAACCAGGCCTCCAGCCGCTCGTACGGCAGCGGTCGGCTGAACAGGAAGCCCTGGCCGATCTCACAGCCGATGTCCTGGAGCAGCTCCAGGGTCAGCTCGCTCTCCACGCCCTCGGCGACCACGGCCAGGCCGAACTGCTGGGAGAGCGTCACCACCGCGTTGACGATGGCCAGGTCGCCCGGATCCGTCGCCATGCCCTGCACGAAGGAGCGGTCGACCTTCACCTCGTGCACGGGCAGCCGGCGCAGGTGGGCCAGGGACGAGTCGCCGGTGCCGAAGTCGTCCACCGACAGCCGTACGCCGAGGTCACGCAGCCGCCGCAGGGTCGGGATGGGCCGGTCGGTGCCGTCCAGCACCCCGGCCTCCTTGATCTCCAACGTGAGCAGCTGCGGCCGTACGCCGTACTCGTCGAGCAGCTCCTGGACGCGGGCCGGGAAGTGCTGGTCGGTGAGCGTTCGGGCGGAGAGGTTGACCGCGACGGCGAGCGGCTGGCCGGCGTGCGTCCAGTCCCGGCTGCGCCGCAGCCCCTCGCGGAGCACGAACTCGGTGAACCGGCCGAGCTGGCCGGTGTGCTCCGCCACCGCCACGAAGTCCTCCGGGGCGACCGTGCCGTGCGCCGGGTGCTCCCACCGGGCCAGGCACTCCACGCCCACCAGCCGGCGGTCCCGCAGCGTCACCTTGGGCTGGAAGTAGACCTCCAGCTGGTCGTCGTCGAGCGCGCGCCGCAGGTCGCCGGCGAGGCCGAGCCGGCGCAGCGACCGGGACTCCAGCGCGGGGCTGAACAGCTGCACGCTCCCCGGCACGGACTTGGCCGCCGTCGCCGCCAGGTCCACCCGTTGCAGCAGGGACGCGGCGTCGCTGCCGTGGTCGGGGTGCACGGCGACGCCGACCGCCGTGTCCACGTCGAGGGTGAGCGCGTCGAAGACCATCTCGTCGCGGATCTGCTCGCGCAGCTGCGCGGCCAGCTCCACCGCCGCCTCGGCGCTCTCCAGCCGCAGCGTCACCAGGAACTCGTCGCCGCCGGCCCGACCGACCAGGGCCGACGAGGGTACGCAGGAGCGCAGCCGGTTGGCGACCTCCACCAGGACCTTGTCGCCGGCGGCGTGCCCGAGTGACTCGTTGACCTGGCGCAGCCGGTCGACGTCGAACAACAGCAGGGCCACCACCTCGCCGGGTGCCCGGATCTTGACGGCCTCGTCCAGCGCGTCCGTGATCCGCCGCCGGTTGGGCAGCCTGGTCAGCGTGTCGTGGCTGGCGTCGTGCCGGAGCCGGTCGACCAGCCGCGAGTTCTCCAGCGCCACCGCCGCGTGCGCCGCCACCGTCTCGAAGAGGGGCACGTCGGTGCGGACGAAGTAGTTGCTGTCCCCCAGCCGGTTGGCCACCTCCAGCGTGCCGATGACCGCCTGACCGGACCGCAGTGGCAGGACGATCACGTCCTTGACCCGGTGCGCCGAGAGCGTGGCGCGCAGGTCACCGTCGGTCGTCAGTCCTCTACCGACGGCCACCGTGCGACCCTCGTCGCGCGCCCGTTCCCGCAGGGCGGCCGGGGTCTTGGCGAAGTCGAGCAGGCCGGGGGCGTCGTTGCGGGCGGTCAGCAGCACCTCCGGGTGCCGGCCCTGGGCGGGCAGCCAGAGCGTGGCGTACTCCGCCTGCATGAGCGCCCGCACGCGGCCCAGGAGGGCGTCGGGCAGGGTGCCGTACTCGCCGCTCTCGCTCACCGCGCGACTCAGCTCGTACATGTCGGTCAGGGTGCGGTGCTGCCGGAAGAACTGGGCGTACGCGCGGTAGACGAAGGCCAGCGCGACGAGGAGCGCCCCCAGCAGCAGCAACGACCACCAGGTGCTCACGATGAGGATGAGGACGATGATCCCGCTGGCGATGTTGATCATCGCTGCCAGGAGGGCCGGCATGGACTGCCGGAGCGCGCCGCGCCCCGCCGCCCAGCCCTGCAGGAGCGTGTGCACGCCTGCGACCGAGGCCATGCTCAGCAGATTGACCATGCTGGCCGCGAAGGCCAGCTTGAGCCAGGTGGCCGGTCCGACGCCCTCGATGGGCGGCAGGGCCTGGAGCACGAGGACGGCCAGGGACGAGCCCGCGGCCGCCCGGCCCACGTTGAACCAGAACTTCGTCGCGCCGAACCGGTGCCTGAGGTGGGTCACGACCGTCGCGACCGTGTAGATCACGACGACCGTCAGCGGTTCGACGAGATAGAACGCGAGGATCAGCGGGATCTCGGTGAGGGCCACGCCGAGGGACTGCCGCCGCACGGTGAAGTTCAGCACCGGAAGCCCGGCGGCCACCATGGTCACGAGGAGTGGCACCGCCAGCGACCACTCGCCGAACGGTTGCGGTGCGACCAGGCCGACCGCCGTCGCGCAGACGATGGCGATCAGGGCCAACGGCCCGGTGATCAGCCATGCGTATTCAGTGGAGCGGGGGCCGGTGGGGCCACGACCCGCCATCCCGTGTCCCCCTTTACCGGCCCACCGGCTTCACGTCATCGAGCGCTGGTTGACTCTCAGCGAGGCGCGGGCATGTTCCAGATGATGTCGGCGGTCTGGAGGTCGCCGAGACCCTGGAGGTCACCGACCAGGACACCGCTCGCGACAGCGGCGAGCGCGAAAAGCGAGCCGAGCAGCCGGCCGAGCCTTCGACGAGACATGTTTGCTCCTGCAGGGGAAGTGTCACGGGGATGGTGGAGGTTCCACGATCGTGCCACAAGGCAGGTAACCAGGAAAGCAGTGCGCGTACCGACCGGACGAGCGTCGGAGACGTTGCGCCGTTCGGCCCACGGGTCGCTCCGACCGAGCCCTGATCACGGGGCTGAGCGGCCACCGTGCACTTCGCACATTGCGGAATGCGACCTTCCGCGCAATTCGGGGAAGATCCGGGAGTCCAGACGTACCTGCCTTCACCATGGGTGACCTCCTGCCGCGGAGGAGGCGCAAGCGGACATCGACCACCATACTCGTTCTGCGCCATCGCGCCAGGGCTCTGACGGCGGAGTGACAAACTCCGTCCACGAATCCCGCGCCAGCGGTCGCGCCCGTCGACCGTGACGGCGGCAGCAGCCAACCGGACGCTTCCGGCGGCGGAGGCGGCCGTCAGGCGTCGGGCGTCGGTCCCGGGCCCCGCCGGCGCGGTCCACCGCGCGAGGACGACAAGGCGTGACCCGTCGGGCGTCCCGCGTGACGATCCGCGTCACCAGCGCGGCTTCGTCGGAAACGTCCGCACCAGTCCGCTACCAGACGATCACTCCGCCGCCGATCCGCTGCGCCCGTAGGGCCGCGTCACGGACGTTCGACAGCCGCGCGGATATCTGCGCCACATACCACTGGTGTGGCTTCCGTATTGCATCGGCCGGGGCGATGGCATGGAGGTTCGCTCGGATCAGCTCGCACTCGTCGAGAAAATCGGGCACCTCGTCGGGAGCGACCACCAGGTCGCCCGTCGCCAACGTCGGGAAATACCGGGCCCCCAGCGAGTTGACGGCAGGCGAGCCCCACACCTCCGTACGCCAGCTCTCGAAACCCGCGAGGTCCGATCCGTCGGCGGGAGAATCCGCCAACCTCCTCCCGCCGTGCTCGTCGGGGACGAAGACATCCACGCTCAGACTCATGCCCCCACCAGATCACGACGGAGGTACGCCTAGGAGCCCGAGCGCTTGCGCACGCCCAGCCGGCGCTCCGCCGCCCTAGCCTGTCGTCAACCTTGGCCTGGAATGTGGTGCGAGGGGTGTTGATATCCGTCGTCACAACCAACACTCATCGCCGCGTCCACGGCCCGTCCCGAGTTGGGACTTGACCGCCTAGCGGAAGTCGGCCGCGTGGCCGTTGGCCCACTGCGCGAAGGTACGTGCGGGCCGACCGGTCAGGTGCGGTACGACGTCCGCCCACGCCTGATTGGTGGGGGTCGGGTTCCGTGCGGACTCCGCCCACGTGGCGAAGAGCCAGTCGGCGACCTCCCCCGGATACCCGTTGGCGACCCACTCGGCCCGGGCCTCAGCCGGCTTCAACTCCTCGAACCACACCTCGGCCCCGATCGCCTCCACCTGCGCGTGGTGAGCGCCTCCGCTGCGGTTCTACCTGTACAACCAACTGGCGCGCGCGACCGCCCATCATTCGCCCACGCGCCCCGCATCGGAATCAGAGGAGCCTGCGGGCTCCGGCGACGATCATGATCCCCAGCAGGATGGCGACTCCCCAGACGATGTTCCGGCCGGTAGCACCAAAAACCAGGTAGGCGACCTGCGCTACCAGGAATATCGAACTCAAGACGAGGTCCGCGAGGAGCAGCACCAACGCCAGTGCCAGACGTAGCAGAAACCAGATGAACCCAAGTCCGTACCACTTGTCGATTGTCGAATCGTCATAGGCCCAGCGAGTCAACACGAAAGGCTTGTAGAGCGAAGATGCCCAACCCTGGCTCCACTTCGCGCCAGTCTGACCCCAGAACGAGTCGCCGCCTTCCTTCACCGCCGCTTGGTCCACTCGCTTGAACTGGACCTTCTTGACGGCGCCACCGGTGATGTCGATCAGAACCTGACCATTCTTCACCTGGATGGTGGTGCTCCCGTTCACGACCACCGTGAGCTGCTCACGTCCAGATTGGACCCTGAACACCCGGTCGAAGCCGGTCCTGCCCTTCTTACGGTCGCGAAGGAGGACGTAGATCGTGCTGCCATCTCGCGGGGGAAGGGAGTACTGAGCGCCGATCGAGAACTCTCCGATCGGCGTGACGAAGCTCGTCTCACCCTCGACAGCGACACCATCGGGCCCGACCGTCAGCGACACGGGCAACAGCACAGGCTTGTAGCGGACCTTGCCCTCCGTCTCTGGGTCGCAGCCGGTAAGCGTCAGAACCAGGAGAACGAGCATCGCCCAGACAACACGATCGCGGGTTGGACGTGCCCGGACATCGCGCATGCCTGACGGACGAGGTGTTGGCAGCACCCGCCTGGTGGCGAGACCTTCGATCAATGTCCACCGTCCGCGTGACCCACACCCTCTGGCATCGAGCCAGCTACAGCCAGTCGCCACATGATTACGAGTGTCGCGCAGTTGGTCAAGCCTCTCCTCGCAGGTGAGGTAGGGCAACAATCGATCTTGCTGCTCGCCTTCGTCAACCCGGCGCCTCGCCGATCTTGTCATTCATGGCGTCGTCCCCGCCGTCGATGCAGTTCACCGCCTTCAGCAGTGTGGGGACTTGGGCCGGGTTCGCCAGACAGCGTGGTGTCCGGCGTGAGCGAGGCGGCGGTAGAACGCCGGCAGGATCACCAACCGGTGCGGTTCAGCGCGTCCGGTAGCGCGCGTAGATGAGTCCGCTGTCGAAGGCACGCTCCTCGACCAGCTCGAGATCGAGGCGTACGCCGTCGGGGAAGAACCGCTTGCCGCCGCCGACCACGCTCGTGGTGATGAACAGGTGGTACTCGTCCACCAGGCCGGCCCTGATCGCCTGGGCCGCGAGGGTCGGGCCGTCGACGGAGAGGTCGTGCTCGGACTCGGCCTTGAGCCTGCGTACCGCGTCGGGGTCGAAGCTCCGCTCGATCCTGGTCCGCTCGCTCGACACCGATTCCAGCGTCGTGGAGTACACGACCTTCTCCGCGGCCTGCCAGTCGCGGGCGTACTGCAGGATGTGCGGCGGCGCGTCGGGCAGGGTGTGCGCGGTCTCCCAGAAGACCATCGTCTCGTACATCCGCCGGCCGTAGAGGAACGTGCGGACGGGGCGGAAGACGTCGTTGATGAAGGTGTGCACCTCCTCGACCTCGGCACCGACGCCGAGATCGCCCTCCGCCGCCTCGGCATAGCCGTCGAGCGAGGAGATCATCGAGTAGATGAGCTTCGCCATGCGTCTCCTTCGGGTACGGGCGCGTCAGTCTGCCAGGTCCTCAGTTGGGCGTCGGTCACCGAATCGGTCGCCGCCGCCTCGCACGCTCCTGCTCAACCGTGTTGCTCGATGCTGGCCAGCAGCTGCATGACCCGAGCCTTGATGTCGTCGCGGACCTGGCGTACGACGTCGAGGGGTTGGTCGGCGGGATCGGTGAGCTTCCAGTTTTCGTGGCGTCTGCCGGGGAACACGGGGCAGGCGTCCCCGCAGCCCATGGTGACGACGGTGTCGCTGGCTTCGACGGCGTCCCAGGTGAGCCGGGCCGGATTCTGACCGGTGATGTCGATACCCACCTCGCGCATGGCCTCGATGGCCACGGGGTTGATCTGGTCGGCCGGTTCGGAACCAGCGGAGCGGACCTCGATCCTGTCGCCGGACAGGTGGTGAGCCAGCCGGCGGCCATCTGGGAACGGCCGGCGTTGTGGACGCAGACGAACAGGACGCTGGGCTTTCGGCGCATGGACAGGTCCCTGTCAGGTGATGGTGGGGCTGCGTCGTTCGAGGAGAGTGACGTCGCGCCAGACGCCATGGTGCCGGCCGACGCGCTCGCGGGTGCCGACGGTGCGGAAGCCGCAGGCGGTGTGCAGGGCGAGGCTGGCGGTGTTCTCCGGAAAGACGCCGGATTGGATGGTCCAGACGCCGGCCTGCTCGGTCGAGGCGATCAGGGCGTCGAGCAGAAGGCGGCCGACTCCCTGGCCGCGGGCGTCGGGGTGGACGTAGACGGAGTGCTCGACCACCCCGGCATAGACGCACCGGTCGGACACGGCGGAGCAGGCGACCCAGCCCAGGACCCGGCCGGTGGGGTCGACGGCCACCCAGCGATGACCGGGTAGCCGACTGGCGGTGAACTGCTCCCAGGTTGGCGGCTCGGTCTCGAAGGTGGCATTGCCGGTGGCGATGCCGAGCCGGTAGATCTCCAGCACGGCGTCGGCGTGCTGGTTGCCCATGGCGGCGATGGTGATGCCGATGCTGCTGGCGGGGGCGTTCATCGGCTCTCCCGGGCGAGGCGCGGCACCACGACGGAGTCGGCGGAGTCGGCGGCGTGGGGATACCAGGCGGCGACGGCAGCGACGGCGACCAGTCCGCCGGCGAGCTGGGCGGCGACGAAGCCAGGCACGGACGCCGGGGCGATGCCGGCGAAGGTATCGGTGAACGCACGGCCGATGGTGACGGCGGGATTGGCGAACGAGGTGGACGAGGTGAACCAGTAGGCCGCGCCGATGTAGGCGCCCACGGCGGCCGGGGCCGCAGCGGTACGACCGGTGCGGGCGAGGGCGAAGACCAGGAGGACCAGGCCTGCGGTGGCGATCACCTCAGCGAGCCACAGGTTCCCGCCGGCCCGGACGGCGCCCGACCAGGTCACGGCGGGTACTCCGAACATGAGGTCAGCCAGCACCGCCCCGGCGATGGCCCCGGCGACCTGTGCGGGGACGTAGGCAGCGAGGTCCCGGGCGGTCAGGCCGGTGCCGGCACGACGGCCGAGCCACCAGTCGACGGCGGAGACGACCGGGTTGAAGTGTGCCCCCGACACCGGGCCAAACATGAGGATCAGCGCGCCCAGGGCGAGGGCGGTGGCGATCGCGTTTTCCAGCAACTGGAGCCCGACATCGGTGGGCGAAAGCCGCGCGGCGGCGATCCCGGACCCGACGACCGCGGCGACCAGCAGGGCCGTACCGGTGAATTCAGCCGATGCCCGGCGGGCGCGGGTGAGGGTCACGCGGTGGCCTGCGCGGATGCGGAGATGTCCAGCAGCGCGCCGAGTTGCCTGAACGCTTCCGGGCGGACCCGATACCACACCCAGGTGCCGCGTCGGTCGGAGTCGACCAGGCCAGCCTCGCGCAGCACCTTGAGGTGGTGGGAGATGGTCGGCCCGGACAGGTCGAATGCCGGCGTCAGATCGCAGACGCAGATCTCCGGCACCGAGGCGATCATCGACATCAGCCGCAGCCGGATCGGGTCACCCAGGGCCTTGAACATGGGCGCGACCATCGCCGCTTGATCGGCGTCCAGAGGGCGGACCGCGATCGGGGAGCAGCAGGCCACGGCTTGGAGGTCCACCACCGGCAGCACTTGTTTCGACACGCCTCTAGGTTGACAGATCTCGAAACAGGGTGCAACGTAGGCCCTGCTTCGAAAACCATCTAGGCAAGGACGAAGTGATGGTCACGCAGCGATCGCGTCGCCGCCCCGGCCACGGCCCGCCCGTGACACCCGGCGAGTCGTACGGGCAGGTCTGCGAAGCGGCCCGCCACGACTGACGCCCTGTGCACCCGTACCACTTGCTCTCACCAGCCACCACATCCGCTGAACCCGCCAGGAGGGGAAACCATGTCCCGCGCCCAGCTCGCCCTGCGTGTATCGGACCTCGAAGGCTCCATCGCCTTCTACTCGAAGCTGTTCGACACCGAGCCGGCCAAGCGTCGCCCCGGCTACGCCAACTTCGCCATCGAAAACCCACCGCTGAAGCTCGTACTGCTCGAAGGCGAGCCCGACCAGCCGACCGTCATGGACCACCTGGGCATCGAGGTGTTCAGCACCGACGAGGTCAACGCCGCCACCAGGCGGCTCACCGATTCCGGCCTGATCACCCTCGAAGAAAACAGCACGGAATGCTGCTACGCCCTCCAGGACAAGGTGTGGGTACGCGGCCCCGGCAACGAGCCCTGGGAGGTCTACACCGTCAAGGCCGACTCCGACCAGTTGGAGAAGGCCACCGAGAGCGCGTGCTGCACCCCCGCAAACGACAAGGAACCGGCCACGGCTGGCGCCAAGGGAAACTGCTGCTGACCGCTGCGAGCCCGTGCCCGCCCTCGGAGGTCGAGGGCGGGCGCGATTACCCTTACCAGCTCCCACCGGCCCCGGCCCAGCCCGGACAAGACCCAAAGGCAAGATCGACCTGCCCACAGCCCGTCGTCAACGGCTGAATGCAGCCGGACAAACGACAACGGCCCCCGATCAGCATTCCTGCTGGTCAGGGGCCGTTGGTGCTCCTGGTGGCGGGTAGAGGATTCGAACCTCTGTAGCTTTCGCGACGGATTTACAGAGCGCTACAGTCAAGGCTCTGACCAGCACAAACCACATCCGCGCCGGGCGTCACGACACCTATGCGACACAGCGCCCCCTCTCCCCACCTACGCCGAAAGTGTCGGTTCTCCTCGATACCCTCTCCCCGCCTCCTCAGCCTTCGCAGCGAGACAGAGGCATCATGAACGCGCGGGCCTACAGAAGTAGGAGGGGTGCTTGCCGTGTCGGCCCTCCAAACGTCAACCGATCTGGGCGGTATGGCTCCTTGCAGTCATGGCGTCACGATCTGGCTTCCGGTAGCGTCCAACGGCATGACCGTCCCGGCTGCCCAACTGAGCAGCCCGGCCGACCTGCTACCGTTCAACGATCTTGGATTTCCCCAGCACGGCCGCTACCTCTTGGACCTTGATGAAGTCAAGGCGGCCTTCGTTGAGGCGGAGGTCTTCCGGTCGTCCACGACGCGTCGCGACTGTTGGCAGGGCCTACTCAAGTACCTTCAGATGTGGCGACTGTTCGAGGCTCGACTCGCCCAGGCTGTAGGCGACGAAGGGCTGGTCACTAGCCTGTGGCTCGGCGGTAGCTTCATCAGTACCGTCAGACTCCACCCCCGCAACGTAGATCTTGTGGTGTTCATAGACGGCAGCGCGTTGACCCGGGCCGACGAGCTAGGCATCAGGCACAAGACCCAAATCAGCAAGCTCGCGAGCCGGGGACATCTAGAGCGCGATCTGCGGGTAACACCTACCGTGGTCCCCTACTACTACCCTGGCACCCCCTGGCAGAGAGAGCCGTACAGCGCTGACCAGGAGAACTACATGGTCAAGCGCGGCGGCCTAGACGACTGGTGGACCCGTGCACGGCCAGAGGGGGATGCTAGAGGCGCTCCCACGCCGGAGAGCGGCAAGTGGGTTCGGGGCTACGTGGAGGTGAGGCTGACATGAGCAGGAGCCCTCGCCCTCGACGCACTTACCGACCCTCCGCATCTACGCCGGTACACCCTGACGTAGATCTGGCGGAGGTCAACCGCCTATGGGCAGCGATAGAGTCCTCAGAAGAGCCGACAAGCTCAATTGATGAAATCCTCGATAGGAACTACTACGAGACGATTGCGTCATACGATCAGTCGGCCCGACTTGGCCGTCGCCTAGACCTGACAGTCTCAGGTGAGAAAGTAAGCGCCGGGTCGCTGGACATCAACATCGCCGAGGATATCTTGCGAGCATTCTCTCAAGAAGTCGACGGCGCGGCGACGGCTCAGGGGGTTTCAGAGATGCCAAAACTGGAACTCGCTGGAATATCGCGAGGAAGTGCAATTCTGCATCTGGTTCCGACTGGAACTGAGGCCGCTCCCGCCGGCGACGAAATTCCCATCGTTGCCGATCGCCTTGACGCTGTTCTTGAGCGGATTAACCGTCTACACGACCTCGCCGAGCGAGAGGGTGACCTACGAGAGTTTGGCAACTCAGCTCCGCTACTCAAGGGGTTGCACGAGCTAACGAAGGCTCTCGACCAACACAACCTACAGCTTCGCCTGAGGTGGCGGTCCGCGACTGGCGCACATAGGCAATCCTCCTTGACGGATCGGGCGCGAGCACACGTTCGCAGTCAGTGGGAGGATCAGATTCAGAGCGAGACGCTGAACATCAGCGGCCTTGTCGTAGCCATGGACCTCAACGGCACGTTCGACGTAAAAACAAGCATCGGACGCAAGAAGCGCTACACGATTCACGTTGAGAGTCAAGAGAACCTACTACGATTGAACATCATGCTCGGCGAAATGGTTCACGTCGTGATTTCGGCTAAAACTCGCGTGAACAGACTGGGAATCGCAAGCCCGCCGCGATATGAGTTTGTAGGGTTTGCAGCCTCCGAACCCACACTTCAGAACGATTAACAAAGAAGCGCTAGCCGACTCCAACCCATTCGGAGCGGCTAGCTCGCCGACGCTTTAACAACACCTACGGAAAGGCGTGGCGCGACGCGCGGGCAAAGGTGCTCACCCCGGCGCAACAGCGCTCCCCGCTGGCTCGCCGTCCGTACGACCTCCGACACGCTGCCGTGTCGCTCTGGCTTAACGCTGGGGTGCCGGCTACTCAGGTAGCCGAGTGGGCCGGGCACAGCGTGCACGTTCTCATGCGGGTCTACGCAAAGTGCGTCTACGGCCAGGAGGAAGCCGCCCGCCGCCGGATCGAAGCCGCCCTCGGGATCTAGTCGATCTACGGTATCGCCACCAGGTCCACCAGGTCTTTGGTCGACTGCGTGGCATCGCGAACGTCGGTATCGATCAGTGGGCTTACCAGCTCAGGCAGAGGGCGGCCACCTACCAGCACATTGACAGTCCATACCTCCCCCCCTCCGAAGCAGGTGCGGACCAAGTTCGATGACAGCTTCATCCCCGATCGCTCGCGACACCGTGCGTGTCAATTGATCGGACCATGAGGTGATTCCGAACATCGTGCAGTTCAAACGCACTCGGAGCGGTCTCCCGCTGTCAAAGTGGGCACTCGCGATGTCCCGTGGCCCGGTGTTGTGAATCCTGATCTGCACTAGATGAGGATTTTTGATATCTATGTCCCGCCACGTCACCTTGAGAAGGTCTTTCGCGGAGTTCCGCAGATAGCCCTCAGGAATCAAGGGGGTGGCCACGCAGTAGAAGGAGATGGCCCCGCGCCGCGTTCCCCAACGCCGGGCCGCCAACGCGCCAGCCGCGATGGCCACCACAGCCACAGCGATAGCAGCGAGCGCTAGTACGTCCGACCGGTCCCATGTCGCCATGGCAGACAGTGTGAGCTGTTCGCCCACCTCCCAGCATCCCCAGGCTGGACGGCGACACGTATACGACACAGCCAGCGAGATCGAGCGGGCTGGAGCGAGACTGAGCGAGACTCACGAAAGAGGCCCCTGACCGGCGTTGCCGCTGGTCAGGGGCCTCTTTCTGCACCTGGTGGCGGGTAGAGGATTCGAACCTCTGTAGCTTTCGCGACGGATTTACAGGGGGCACCTGATTCCGGTAGAGGCACCGGCGTTTAGCTGGCGTTTCACCTTCCTCGATCCCGTGATCTTCAGGCTCTCGCCCACGATCCGCCCACGGCAGATAGCCAGCCGCATCCTCTCCGCAGGACGGCAGAACCCTAAGCGCCCCTATGGACATTCCAAGCGTGAACGAGTGCGTTGTGAAGGATGAACGATCCCTTCAGGTAGACTTCGGAGTCATCACGCCGGTGGTAGAAGTGCATATAACTCTCACTTCGGCCTGCCACCATGTTACCTACGGCCCCGGCATAGAAGAGCAGCGTCAGCAGCTTATCGGCACTGATCGTTGCATGACCTAGATCCTCTAGGGCGGCCGTGAATTCTTTAGCGTTGAATTGCTGCTTGTCGAGCGCCTTGAGTGCAGAGATTGCCGATATGGCACTCTCCGGCCCACCCTCGGCACCCGCGAATTCATTCGAGATGGCACCAACGAAATACTTGCTGGAGTACTGAAGCACGCCTTCTCGGATGACCTCCTGGTCAAGGCACTCCCGCGGCTTGGATCCGTAGATTCCAGACGCCTCAACCTTGCGGATTTCTTCAAACAGACGCAAGAGGTCTCGCGGGGTATGCCGAGTCATGTTCAGCAGATACTTCAGCGTATTAAATGACTGACCCTGCCCGCGCTGACCCACTTTGATTTGAGGTGGAAAATACTCCAGGACTCGGACGGATTCGACGTCGAGCGCCTTGGCGGCCTTTTGATTTGCCAACTGAATTAGAGGAGCGTTAACGCCAGCCGCCCCGGACAGGACGCGCCAGTCCAGGTCGAATGCTAGGTCATCGCGCATCTTCTGTGAATCCGGCAGCGAGAGCGCGATTCGAGAGAAGGCATCATTTCGGAGCAGCAGGACGATGCTTCCGGACGCCTCGGACGACATCAGTTTTTGGTTCACCGCGTAGGCGGCCTGCACGAGCGAAGCAAGACTCTCATCATACTTCTCGTCGTTCAAGAAGATTGAGTCCAAGCCATCAACAAGAAGGACATGCCTTGACGATGAGAGGGCCTGCGATACCCAGGTCTCCATGTAAGGGACTAGGTTGTAGATGTTTAGACTCGGCTTGCTTTCGCGCTTGTAAATTGGCCCCAGTTTAGGTAAAGGGATTTGAATGGTAGTGCTAGAGGCATTTAGCAATGCGCGCCCAGAAGCGTCTCCCACGAAGCCGAAGTTACGGAGCAACTTCGCAACCCTTTGCACTTCTTTATCGAACTGCAGCGTGCAATCTTTGTCACTTAGCAGGAGTTCCAGGTAGTTGCAGAGCAGAATGAACTTCCAGGCTACGACTGTTCGCTCAGGCCCGGCGACCTGCCCAGTCTGCACTCTGGGCACTTCGGCCAGAGGTAGAGTGGTGGCGTCTCGAACGTGGACGAGGTGACTTCCCTCTCGCTCCGTTGCCTGCAGGTACCACGCCAAGGCGGACTTTCCTGTTCCTTTGGGTCCAAGGACGAGGAATTTCCGGCCGTTGACTAGAGCTTGTGAAGCATTGTTGAGATCGACATAGCTTTTGATGAAAGATGACTCGTCCTCGGTGATCTCATTACGGGCATCGCTCATGCCGAAGTAGAGATCGCGGTATGCAGGCTTCATGCGGCACCTCGGCATCTAGCAGTGGACCGTAGCGGCAGGAGGGAGTCACGCGGTGCCTCGCGGCGAACCTGCACTCTACAGGGCGCTAGCCAAAGTGCCGGCGCATCAGTTGGATATGGGCAGCTGGGTCCGCATGACTTAGTGGCGCACTTATCCCTCGCCCTGCACCCTCCTCGGTTCCGCCATCATCCGAGGGCGTCGCTGATCTTGTCGTTCATGGTGTCGTCGCCGCCGTCGATGCAGTTGGCGTAGACGCGGAGCAGGACGGCGACGCCGTGGCCCAGGCGCCGGGCGACCTCGGTCGGCGGGACGCCGGCATTCAGCCAGAGCGAGGCCGCCGCGTGCCGAAGGTCGTAGGGGCGGCGGACGAGCGGCGAGGCGACCTGCGATTCGGTCAGGGCCTTCTCCCGGGCGAGCTTCCACCATCGGTCGTAGACCGATTCGGAGAGCGGGCCGCCGTGCAGTCCCCGGAAGAACCGACCGTCCGGACCAACGCCGTGATTCTCGACGTGCGCACACAGCAGCTCGACGAGCCGAGGCGGGATCGGAACTGTTCGGGTTTCCTGCCGGCCCCGGTGCTTCAGGCCGCGCCGCTCATGCGAGCCGCCGTCATCGGTCCAGTGCGAGCCGGCGCGCGGGGCGGTCCCGGCGAGCACCAGGCGACCCCAGCGGTATTCGATCTTCTCGTGGTCGCAGGACGCCGAAGGCTTCACCGCCGCCAGGTCGTTGAAGTCCGTCCCACAGTCGAGGCAGCGCCCGGGTAGGTCGCAGTCCTCCCGCCGTAGGTCCGCCGCTTCCGAGGGCCGCATGCCCGCGTAGTAGAGGCAGCCGAAGAACGCCGTCACCTTGTCGGCCCGTTTGCCGAGAGATTTCACCGCCTCCAGCAGCGTGGCGACCTGGGCAGGGTTCGCCACCACCCGACGGTCGATGGACTGCGCGACCTCGGGGGCCGTCCACTGCACCCGGTCGACCGGGTTGGAGGCGATCAACTCCAGCTCGACGGCGTACCCGAGCGCGTTGTAGAAGGTGGCCCGCTTGCGCTGGACGGTGGAGGCCGCCGCGGGCTTGCCGTCGAGGCGTACGCACAGGCTGTCGAGGACCCGGCGGACCATCGCGGGCGAGTCCAGCTCGACGACCGGCAGGGAGGCTGTTTCCAGCCAGGCCAAAGCCGCCGCGTGGTCGGCCGGGGTCTCGTCGGACCAGCGGCGCGGGTTGAGCCCGTAGAGGTACAGCGCCTCACGAAGCAGGGCGTCATCCGGTCGGCCCCGCTTCGTCGGCCGAGTCAGGGTCACCGTGATCGAGGTCAGCGCCTCGACGATCGACCGCCGGGTCTTGGCCGCCGCCCGGGGCCACTTCATTTCGACGTACGCGCGGCTGTGCGCGTACCACGTCGTGGGGTTCTTGGTTCTGGCCTCCGAGACCGGGCGGCCGGTGGCTGGGTCGAAGGGCTCCCCCGCGTTGGCCGCCTGGACCAGCTCGGCGCGGAACGAGTGCGCCAGGGCCTTGGTACGGAACATCTCCTCGAAGCGCTGGCTGCTCACCGCCCAGCGGACCCGCCACGGCCGAGCCTTCCGGTCTGCGCGCTTGCCAATCTCCCAGATCTGGACCTCGTAGCTCTTCACGCTGCGTCCTGCTCCAGGTCACCGAGCCACCGACCGAGCGCCGACCGGCGGACCCGCAGTTGCCCATTCGGGAGCTTGATCACCCGCGGTCCCTTGCCGGTCTGCCGCCAGTAGAACCAGGTCGAGCGCGGTACGCGCAGCTCGGCGAGCACTTCCGGCACGGTCAACAACTCCTCGTTCACTGTCTTTCCTCCCCGTGGTGCTGTGCGCTGTGCTGAGTTGCCGAAAGATCTGAGGACCCTTGCGCGGCCCGGTCCTTAGCGGCGAGGAGTTCGGACCGCCAGCGGGCCCGTTCGCTGATCGACCGCATGAGCCGGTGGGACAGGGGCCCCACGTCGGGGTCGTCGGGTCGGGCGAGTTCCCAGGCGTGTCGGACACGTTCGGCGGTGGCGCCCTGGTCGTCGACGAGCTGCCCGGTCTCGCCGGCCGCGCCGCTGTCGGTGGTGGTGCCGAGCAGCGCCCGCACCCAGGCCCGCGCGTCGTGCTTGTGGTCGGCGAGGGTCTTGCCGGACCAGTCGCGGGAGATGAGGATGCGCCGGCCACCGATGCCGAGGGTGTCCCGCTGGTGCACCTTGCCCTTGCAGCGGCCCGGCTTGAGCTTGGCGTTCGCTTTCTTCGGCTGGACGCCGTAGAGCAGCCAGTTGGCGCAGCGGTCGGTGCAGGGGGTGAGTTGGAGTTGGTGCCAGAGCCGGTCAAGGTGCTTGCGTTGCCGGTCGGTGGTCGCCTTGTGGCAGTCGCCGGTGTGCTTGGTGATGTACTTCGTGACGTACCGGATGGTGCGTTCGGCGTCGGCGGTGCCGGGCATGACGCCGCGGGCGTCGACCTGGGAGCCGAAGCGGACGATGTGCACGGGTTCCGTGTCCGGATCGTCGTCGATGGCGTCGAGTGCTTCCGTCCACATGGTCAGGGGCTCGTGGCTGTCCGGGTCGACCCACGCCGCCGCCTGCTCGTCCCAGACCGGGAGCCGGTCGAGGGTGTACCGCTGGACGTCGACCGAAGGCCACCACACCTGGTGGTACGTCGCTGCCGCCACGGTGCGCAGCACGTCGCGGGGGATGGTGCCGCGGATGGCGAAGTGCGCGTGGGGGGCGAGTCGGCGTTGAGGCTCGACGCAGCCGGCGTACTGGACGTTCCAGCCCTCACAGCGGCGCAGGTTCTGCCAGAACCGGTCGAGCAGCCGTGGGAAGTGGACGGCGTCCCAGGCGGCGCGGCGGTAGTCGTACCGGTCGGGGTTGACCGGGGTGCCGTCGGGGCGGACCGGCCCGTACGAGTCGAGGGTGAGCGTGAGCCACATAGACGGCCGGAAGGTTGAGCCGTCCGGGGCGGTGTAGGTCTTGCCGACGGTGCGCCGCTCGACCTTGCGCCGGGGCAGGTCGGGGGCATCCTGACGCCGCCTGGTGGAGCGCTTGCGCCGACGGCCGGGCTCATCGTCCTGGTCCTTATCGGCGCTGCCGTGGGGTGGCCCGACGCGACCGCGCAGCCCTTCCGCGGCGATGGCTTCTTCTACCTCGCGGATTGCCTCGTTGAGGTCGGCAACCTGGTCGTACTGGCTGGCTCGGCATGCTTCGTCCCGGGCGAACTCGAAGTGTGCCCGGAGGAGGATCAGGGCCTTCTGTTCCTCGGTCGCGGGTTCCGGGCCGGGTAGCGGCTCGTCGTCGCGGTGCCATCCTTCCCGGATCTGGGCCTGCCGCAGCCGGCGGTTCTTCTTCGCGCACGGCCCGCACTTGTCCTCACGGGTCGCCCCGCAGGGCAGGTCGATGACCTCCGTCAGGCCGGTGTCGAGATCGGTGCGGCGCATCGCCAGGGGGCGGACGCAGACGCCGTACTCAGCCGCGATTTCCTTCAGCACGTCGACCGAGCGGGGTAGCGCCATGCGGGCCGCCCGCGACCCCGGCCGAGGAACAACCGGGGTCGGGGCGGCGGTGGCGAAGCCGGGCAGGGTCGCAGCGGTCATCGGATGATCCCGACGACGTGCGGCCGGTTCGGCTGGACGACACGTGGAGGCAGCACCGCCGCCGGGGCGGAGACGACAGCCGGAGCCGGGACAGCCGGCGGCACGGGCTCGGCCGGAAGCTGGGGTTCGGGGTCGGGGGTGACCTGCTCGGGCACCTCGTACCAGTCGACCGGGGGTTGGTCCGGTTCGGGGGCCGTGGGGGTGGCCGGGGCGTTGGACAGGACGACCTTGACCAGGGCGAGGAACGCCAGGGACGGCACGGCCGCCACGATCCAGCCCCACACGGAGGGTTCCGCTTCGGCGACCTGGGCGGCGAGGGACAGCAGCGCAAACGCGACGAGCAGCGAGGCGACCAGGCCGACCGGGCGGCGGGCGCGGCGGCGGGCGCGGAGTTCGAGCCCGAGGTAGATCGCCATCAGTTCGACGGCGACGGCGTTGGCCCAGCCGATCCAGTGCGGTTGGCCGTGGGCCACAGACAGGTCGTGGACATGGGTGAAGGCGGCGGCGCCTGCCATAGTGCCGATGGCGAGCAGGATCACCAGGCGTACCGCGGATTCGGTGCGCTCGGTCATCGCCACTCCTCCAACGGCTTCTCGCGGATGGTCACGTCGATGCGGATGCGCCGGTCGTTCATGTCGGGCCGGCGGTTGACCATCTGCGCCAGGCCGTGCAGGGCGGCGGCGGTCTGGTCGGCCGGGCCGACGAGCTGGATGCGCAGCGGACGGCGGAACCGGTTGATGAAGCGGGTGAGGGTGGTCATGGCGGTTACCTCCGGGCCGGGCGGATGTCGGTGCGGATGTAGTCGGGTGGGGTGCCGAGCGTGGCGACGGCTTCGGAGAGGCAGCGCCACAGCGCCCACGCCTCGTCGGGGGTCAGGGACATCCGTCGCCGGCCCGCACCGACCGCCAGATAGACCGGGTATGGGTCGGGCCGGTCGGGGTCGACCCGGACGGAGACGGCGGTAGTCGGTTCGGGGGTACGGAGCCGGTAGAAGCGGCGGCCGTTCGGGGTGGCGGTCACCGCGGATCACCCCCGCTGTCCCGGTCGAGCAGGTTCCGCAGCGATTCGGGCAGCAGCGGCCCGGACGGTTTGCGTGGCAGCGGAGGGCGTACCGGTTCGGTGGCGGTTTCCCGGCCGACCTGGGCGAGGATGTCCGACGCGTCGACCGGCGCCGGGTACTGCCGCGCCATGTCGCGGATGTCGTCGTCGCTGACGTACGAGAACCGGACCCGCAGGGGCTCGGGGATGCCGTCGAGAATCACGTACCCGACGCCCTTCGCCCAACGGGGCATCTGGTCGGCCAGGGCACCCCGGTTACGGGCACCGTCGCCCAACACGAGATCGACCTGTGCCGCCTCAGTGAGCCCGAGCGCGATGCGGGTCGGGAACAGGTCCCGGAACGGCAGCACCTCCTTACGCGGGTCCTGCAACGCGGCCACGACTAGGACGCCGACCCCGGCCCCCTGAGACAGGAGCAGCCCGAGCGAGCCGGCGATGCGCTTACGCAGATCGGCGTCTTGCAGGTACGCGGTGAGCGCGGCCATCTCGTCGACGACGACCACGACCAGGGGGTCAGCTTCGGTCGGGGTGTGCACTCGGACCGTGCCGGCGAGCCGGGTCTGACGTTCCCGCATCACCGTCACGGCTTCGTCGAGCAGATCGGCCATGGCCTCGAAGGACTTGCAGGCGAACCGGGCGAACAGCGGCCGGCCCATGGCGAACTCCATTCCGCCCTTGGGGTCGATCACCCAGAGCCGGACCAGGCCGGAGGTGATGCCGCCGGCCAGCGAGCGGACCAGCGACCACAGCACCGAGCCCTTGCCGGACCGGGTGGCCCCGCCGATGAGGACGTGCGTGGCGAGCAAGTGCAGGCACCAGGTGCCCAGGTCTTCCCGCCGCGCCAGCGGGAGCGCGGTGAAGTCCGGGACGGCCGGAGCCTCGAAGGGGGCCACGACCGGCCGCAGGGCATCGGTGCGGACGATCACCAGGTGGACCACGGTCGGCCGGTCCCGGAACCGCACCCGATCCACCCACCCCAGCACCAACGCCCAATAGCCGGTACGGGTCGGCGGGTCGTCGGGCCGCTCGGAGTAGACGCGGGCGTGCCGCCGGCCGAAGGCGTACGCGAGGTTGGCCGTGACCTTCTGGAAGTCGGCCGGGGTCTGCCCGCGGACCATGCGGATGGTCAGCACGTCGAGGGCCTGATCCGAGCGCACGCGCAGCAGCTCGGGAAAGACGGCCTGATGGTCGTACGTCTCGGCCAGGCCGCACAGGGTCATGGCCTCACCCCACGCGCGTCGGTACACGAAGACCTGACGGAACCGGCCGAGCAGCGGCCCGGCGCACCACCGCCACCAGGACGCCTCATTGCGCCACCGCCACACGGCCGACACCGCCGACGCCAGGACCAGCGGTACAACCAGACCCGCCCAGCCGTACTCGACGTAGAGGAAGACGGCGAGCACGGCCAGGCCCACGGTGACCGGGTGACGCAGGCACCACCAGCAGGCCAGGGCGAGCCAGCGCAGCACCAGGCCGATAACGACCGCCCACATCGGCAGCTTGAACCGCTTCGGCCGGATCACCATCAGATCCCCGGCGGTCACCATCACTACCCCGCCACGGGGCCGGCGCATCATCGCGCACCCCGCAGCGACACGAACCGACCCGACGCATCGCGGACCGCAGGAAGGGGAAGAACGAGCTGCCCGATGCAGAGCGGGCAGCGGTCAGCCGCGCCGCCGGCCGGGTCGAACCGGGACTGACACACGCCGCACCGAGACCGGGCCGGGGCAGGCGAACGCCTACGCTTGGACACGTCACTACCTCTCTCGACAGAAGCAGGGGAAGAGACAGAGGGCGGGGCTGCCGTCCGCCAAGACCTGACAGCCCCGCCCCCACCAGATGCGGCTACGCCGCCGCCTTGCCGGCCACGCCCGCCGGGGCACGCATCCCGGTCGCTCGCAGCGAGTACGCCATCCGGCCGTTGTTCGACACGTACGGCGTGACCGTCATGCCCTCGAACTCGACGCCCTCGAAGGGGGCGCCCGTCGGCGGGACCGGCTGGTAGTCCGCCGAGATCTTCACCGTCGTCTCCCGGGAGCGCTTGCCCAACTCCGGGTCGAGGTCCATCACCCGGACCTGCCACACCCGCTGACCGGTCAGCTTGTCCTTCGCCGGGCTACGCCGGCCGGTCTTCTCGTCGTAGTCCTCGACCTCCCCCAGGGACTCGGGGACCAGGGCGCATCCCGCTGGGAAAACGTCCTCACATCGCACGGCGAACCTCGTACCGCCACGCAGAGCCATCGCTCAACCTCCAGGTTGTTGGCATGTCTGCCAAGTTGAGGCTCCAAGGTAGACGGCACTTGGCAGACAAGTCAACAAGTGCCTCCCGGCAGGGAGAACAACAGCACGCAAAAAAACTTTGTGTCCGCCAGTGAGGTCGGGAGAGAGGGGCTCGTTTACCCCCCGGGTGCAGCGCAATCCCCCGCGCTGTGCTCGGAAGAGGGGTGGGGGCGAATCGAAGGGAGCCGGTTATGGGCCTGATCTGCCTTGAGACCGGTACGGATGCGAGACGCGGCCCGGGCCGATCGTCTCGCGACCGCCTGATCTCCGCGACACGGAAAGGGGCTGTCTCGAGCGCCAGCGGGGTAACCGCGTGACCGAGCAGTACAACAACCCGGGCGAGCTGGTTCGGAAGCGGCAGGAGCAGTACTTCCGGGAGCACGTCGAGGACGTCCTCCGCGTGGCGATCTACCGCCACGGCCAGCATCTCGGTGAGGACTTGACGCAACAGGCGTTCTGCAAGGTCTTCACCGGCTACGACTGGCGGACGGGGGTGCCGCCAGTCGCCTACGTACTGAAGGCGCTCAAGTGGGCATTCATCGATCTTTGTCGAGCGGTGAAGAGGCGGGGCACGGAGGTCCTCACGGATGAGCCCCCCATGCCGATCGAATCGGCCGACTGGACAAGCGATGGCGACGCGGATGAGGAGGTGCGCCATGCGGTAGCCCAACTGCCGCCGCGACAGCAGCAGCTGATCAAGGCACATTACTACGAAGGCAAGGAGCTCTGTGAATTCGCGCGCGAGAACAAACTGAGCGAGAGGGTGGTTCACAACTACCATCACCTCGCCAAGCGTGCGCTGGAGAAGCAGTTAGCGCATCTAGTGGGAACTACCGGTAAGGAGGGGCGAAATGGGCGTTGAGGAGCGCCTCAAGAAGGACGCCGAGGTCCTTGCCCGAGCGGTAGACCGAGTGGACAAGGATGCTCTCCTCGCCCGGATCTTCGACGCGGCAAACGAGGCTTCGGGAGACGGCGAGCCGTTGAATCATTGTCAGTCCGACTCGCAGTTCGGTGAGCGTGCTCGTCGCGCTGTCGAGCCGGTTGTGGATGTCAAGTTGGAGGCTCGGCTGCTTGCAGCCGGGCCTCCGGCCCCGCTTTCTGATTTCGATCCAAATCTCGAAGCGGAAATATTGAATGAGCCTCCGGATCTGATTGGAGAACTTGTTCATCTACTTGGTCACGCCCGAGCGATTGCTCCTGTTGCTCGACGTATTGCCGAAATACTGGAGCTCTTCGAGCGGCCAAGGCTCGCGTGGTCTTGGTGGGAGATTGCGGCCGAATTGGGGGATCCGGACGCAATCGATTACGCAAGTCTTGCCAGTATTGCCCCTGAGGATTCCTCGATTCCACGCCAGAGAGCTGTAGACCTAGCCGCAGAAACGAGGAAGGCAGCTTGTGAGGTAAGCCTCGCAAAAGCAGTCCTTGCGCTTGGCAGCATCTCAAAGGAGCAACTTACGTGCGGGGAATCCGACGCTATAGCGCGTCGTCCGATTGTTGAGTGGCAGGCTTTAGTTTCGTCTGATCAGCGAATCCTAAAGCTGTTACGGGGGGAGCAATCGGAGGTTGCTGTGATCAGGAAGTGCCGATACGGCTTCCCGTCCTGGGTGGACGCGGCGAAAGAAGCTGCGCAAATACCACTCTCTGGGCAACAAGAACCCTATCCCGATGTAGAGAAGCTTGCCGATGCTCCGTCCGTAGCAGAACTAGAAGACCTGGTGCGGTGGGGCTAGTGGTAACTAGAAGCTCGATTGGAGATCGCCTGAACATTCCAATGACGTTGGCGAACTGGAGGGCGCAAGCCTGTGGCCTTCTGCTGACTGTGGCTCTAGTGGCAGTGGCGGCTATTTTGATGCACCCCGCCTCTTGGGCTGTGGCTGGCAAAGGTCGTAGCTGATTGATGGTTGCCCCGGGTCGCCTCTAAGCGAGGTCGGCCCGGGGCTCCTCAGTTCCTGCTCCAGTGACTATCGCTGCTCGGTGACGAGGTAGGCAGTCCCTAGAATGCGGGCGCAGACCCTCAGAGCAGTTGCCTCTGCCTCGCAGCCACTGAGGCTCAGAACCTCTGCCAGCGCATCAGCAGCCAGCGCGCCGATATTTAACCACCTTCCAATCCTGCCTGAGTGGCTCTTGCTGATTTCCTCTTCTTCGCTGGAGCGCTTCGGCTCCCGTTTCTCAGACACCGGTGATCTGAGAACCTCTGCATCAAGAAAGACGTGTCAGATACTCGGATCTCACGATTGTCCGATGCGACGTGAATCACCCGGCCTGGATGATTAGGTTGCCCAGCGTGCTGTCGTGAGGCTTTCCTCACGTTGTCGCACTGTTGAAGCCGATGGCGAGAGGTTCTCGACCGCTTTCCGGCTTGGCAACTCGATCATCGGTAACGTCATGCCCATGACTTCGAGTAACGACGACGCCTCGCCCAGCACTCACTCCCGTCCGTCTGGGGTGGATGACATGACGGTCGAGGCCCTGGGTGAGTTGAGCAAGGCATTGGAGACGATCCACCGGGTGCGCGGTCACCTGTACTCGGCGCATCAGCTCGTCGGTGGTGCGGATCTGACCCTTGACCGGGTGGTGAAGCTGCTTCGCGAGGCTGGGCATGACGAGGTGGCCGACCGGGTTGAGCACGAGTTGTTGGGGCGCAACGTGCTACCGGGGCGGTGGACGTTCCAGATCGTGGAGGAGTTCGACGACGGCTACTACGCCGCGTTCCAGGAGATCGAGCGGTACGCGCGGGAGAAGCTGGCCGGCGGACGGCGGCACATCTACGAAGCAGAGATGAAGGAACGGCGGCGTACCCACGGGATGCCGGGGCACGAGGCTACGCCGGAGGCGTGAGCGGCAACCCGTTGGGCAGCATCGAGGCTAGGGCGTTGGCTCTGGCCTCGATGATTTTCATCCGTCCCTGGTACTCCGCAGGTTCTCGGTGCGCCGGCTGGCTGGTGACCTGGCCGGGCCACTTGCGGTAAAGCAGGCCGTACTCCCGGGTGAAGTAGCCCGGACTCACTGCGTTGGCGGCGAGCAGAAGCCCGGTGTCCTCGGAGGCCGGCAGGGCCATCCAGCCGCCCAAGGCGAAGAGGAGTTCCCGCCGTAGGCACAGGGTCGCCGGATGCACGGACGCGCGATAGCCGTTGGCTTGCCAGAACGAGAGGACCGATCCGCGGTCGATGACCCCGCCGGCCGGGTCTTGGTCCCATCCGGCCGTTGACCCGTCGGGCAGCAGATCGAGTACTCGCGAAGTGGCCCAGCCGATCTGCGGGTGCGTGTCGAAGGCGGCGATGTCCCGGGCGAGCGCACCGGGGGTCAACTGGTCGTCGGCGTCCAAGACCTTGATGAGTTCCCCGGAGACACGGGAAAGCGCGAGGGTGCGGGCAACACCAGGTCCACCGGGACGGCCAGTGCCGTGACTGATCCGGGGATCGCCGGGCAGCGCGTCGACCAGGGCGCCGATCTGCCCGTCCTCCTGGACGAGCCATTGCCAGTCCCACCCGGCGGGCATCTCCTGCTTGGCCAACGACTCGTAGGCGCCAGCCAGGTACTCGATGCTGGGCGCGTGGACCGGAGTGATGACCGAGACGAGCTGCGTCAAGTTTTCCACCGCTGGAGTTTGTGGGAGTAGACAAGCTCGGTGCGGTCGCCCGGCATCACCACGTCGGCGACCTCGACGACCCGGCCCTCGGTGTCGACCGAGGTCTTGCGCACGGTGAGCACGGAGACGCCCGGGTCGATGTCCAGCAGCTCTGCCTCATCGGGCGACGGCGGACGTGCGCGGATCTCGTCGTCGATCCGGTCCAGCTCGATGCCGAGGGTGTAGAGCTGATGCTGAGTGCCGCCCGGCCACGGTTCCTTGCCCTCGTCGAGCAGGTCCGGGTTCGCGGACACCAGGTCATACGGCAGGTAGGAGTACGACACCGTCAGCGGCGCGTTCTCGTGCCGGGAGGACGTCCAGTAGACCCGGCGCAGCAGCGGCGTACCCGGGTCGACGCGCAAGGCCGCCGCCATCTCGTCGTCGGCGTTCACCCGAGAGTATTCGGCGTGGAACTTGAGGTCGTCGACGGTCAGGCCGGTGTCGTGTTCGGTGGCGCCGGTCTTCAGCCGCTCGGCCTCGTCGAGCAGGACCCGGTCCTTCTCCCACTGGTACCGCTCGGTGTTGCGGCGGCGTACGCGTTGGCGGGGTGCCCGCACGTAGGTGCCGCGCCCCTGCTCCGCCCGGACCAGACCCCATTCCCGAAGCTGTCGGATCGCGTTGCGGACGCTGGTGCGGGACAGGCCGGACGAGTCGGCTAGCTCGGTCTCGCTCGGCATCAGAATGCCCGGTGGCAGCTCACCGCTCATGATCTTCGCCCGCAACTCCTCCGCGAGTTGCAGGTAACGAGGGCGCCAGTCCCGGCTATGCACACCGGTCACCGTACCCCCTAGACGTTGCAACGTCTGCCAGGTGGTCCCCCCAGCGGGCCGCTCGGGAACCGGAGGGATCGCTACCGCCGCTCGCGGTGACTGCCCGCGGCGAGGGCCAGGAGTACGAGGAGCCGCTACGCCCCGCCGGCTGTTGGAGTTCACCGTGTCTCCCCCGCCCGGTCGTGTCGGCCAATCGGTGCCGGCATCTCCAGGCGGGCTCGCGTCAGATCGTCAATGAGCCGATCCACCTGCGCCGGCGACATGAGCACGGTCTGCGTTGCGCCGTAGCGGGTCGCGTCGAGCTTCACGGCCAGGTCCCGACGCGCGAACCGGTCGACGAGCAGCTGAACGGTGACCCAGCCAGTCCGCTCCCGCCCGATGGTGGACGGCAACCCCCGGTGCATCGGGTCGTTTGGACCGCAGCCCCGGCACCACATCGGGCACACGACCGACACGACCGAGGACGACGGCTGACGTTCCGTCATGGGTTCCCCCTCACTCATCGTCGGCCCCTTTCTGGCTGCCAGCTTGCTTCAGCAGTCCGCGAAGCTGCTGGACGAGTTGGGCAACCTGCGGCAACGGCAACTCCGCCCAGCCCATCCCGGCCCGGCACGTCGCGTGAACCGCGACCACGGGCGCCGTGGTGTCTGCACCGATGAGGTACGTGACGATGTGGCCGTTCGCTCGGGTGTCGCCGACCCGGTACATCGGGCCGCGATGGCGACGGGCCATGTGCGCCATCAGCGGCGGCACCAGGTGACCGCAGCGATCCGGAGCGCACCAGTCCGGGTGGCTCGTGACGTCGACCGGCTTGCTCGTGCGGCTCACCGCGGCCACCGCCCACCGTTGCCCCGGTAGAGCTGCGCCCGCGTCATCGTTGGCGCGTACCGCAGCGCGGGCATCTCTCGCGTCGGCCCCGAGGGCCACCGATGCGAGGACGGGACAGAAGTCGGGCATGGACTCGACAAAGCGTTGGAGCCGGCCGCCCGGGTACGCGGACGTCTCCAAGACCACCAGGACGAAAACCAGCGGCGCCGACGATGGGAGCCGGACATCGCACCTCCACAGGTAGGCGGGGACCGGTGGCCAGCCGCGGGGGAATGCAGCCGGCCACCGGCCCGGATGAAGGCACGGCGCACCGTCCGACGCAGACGGGTCGGGTATCGCCGAGCCAACTTGTACGCGCGGCTACCGCAACCGGTCCGACAGGACGCCACGCATCAGGTGCAACCAGGGCCGGCACGAGACCACCCCTGACACGAACCGTCACCCTGGCCGCACAACCCGAAACGTACCTACAAGTGAATGAGTTGTCTAGTAGCCGAAACGGGTCGTTTAGTTGTCACTTGGTAAGACAAGTGCCAGGTACGGTGAGCAGGTGCCCACCCTGCACTATGGACAGCCCCGCTACCGCGTCATCGCCGCCGAGCTGAGGAAGCGCATCGAAAACGGCGTCATCCCGCCGGGCACCCTGCTACCAACAGAGGGGACGCTCACCGCCGAATTCCGGGCAAGTCGCGGCACAATCCGCAAAGCCATAGCTGTTCTTCGCGAAGACGGCTTGGCTAGCACCGCGCATGGTAGGGGCACCTACGCGCACGCTAATCCCCGGTTCCACGAATCCGGCCAACGCGGCGACCTTGAAATAAGGCAACGGGAGGTGACTGCCGATGAAGAGCTAGCAACCCTGTTTGGCGTCGAGGTCGGTGAGATATTGATTGAGCATGAAAGCGTCACGCGACGGGACATGCAGGTTGAGGTTGTCGTCAGGAGCTACCGACTATGCCAGAGCCGCCGATAGAGATACCACCTCGCCAAGTCAGCGATCTTGTCATTAATCACGCAAATCAGTTGCAGGGCACGCTAGCTAGCATTTGCCACGCCTAGCCCTTCGTACACGAGACGGATTAGCGCTCATTCTGAGCGAATGGATAGCAGAGTAGCTAGTCTGCGGTAAACCCCTGGGAGACACATGAGTGCGAATGTCGGTAGTCGACTCTCCACCGCAACACCCTACATCAAGGATCTAAACGTCCAGATCAGAAAAGGAGAGGTAAAGGTACCTCAGTTCCAGCGCCCATTCGTCTGGGGCGATGATCAAGCTCTAGCACTACTCGACAGCGTCGCCAACAATTATCCTCTGGGGAGTCTCCTGCTCTGGCGGACGGCAGAGAAACTCGCGACAGAGCGAAACATCGGGGAGTTCGTCCTACCACAGACTGACGACATGTCGCCCACTGATTATGTGCTCGACGGCCAGCAACGACTTACGGTCCTCTACTCCGCGGTGGGCGCCGACTCGGACGCTCCCGGATTTTCCGCGTCGTATGACCTCGAAAAGGAACGCTTTACTTCCACTCGTTCCGCAGTCGCCGGTCTGCATATGTTCCCGATGCGATGGCTTTATCAAACGACCAAGCTTTTGAATTTCCGTACCGCCCTTCAGACGCACCCAAACGCCACGAAGCTACAAGAACGGTTCGATGGCCTCATTGAGGTTTTCACTGGGTACCAAATTCCAGTTGTCACGCTGAAGGACCTTACTGTCGAAGAAGTGTGCCCGATCTTCGAGCGCATTAACAGCTCTGGGACCGCTCTCTCCATCTTCGACCTTATGGTTGCGGCAACATGGTCCAAACGATTCGACTTGAATGAAACTGTCGAAGAAATCGCTGAGGCTCTAAAGCCAAAGAACTATGGCGAGATTAGCGGCACCAGAGTCCTTAAATGCCTGGCCGCCGTAAGAAGCGACTCCACGAGCCGAGAACGAATCTTGGCGCTTAGGCAACTCCGCGAAAAGCCCGCCGACATGGACGGCCTGGTTGAAAAGACTAAGAAAGCCATTCTGCGTGCCGTCGATCAACTCATAACCGACTTCAAGCTTTACTCGATGGACTTCTTGCCATATGAAGCACATCTCATAATATTAACTTACATCTACGCAAATAATCCAACTCTAAACGCGGACCAATTGAGGCGGGTCAGGCAGTGGTTCTGGCGCACATCATTTTCGGAACGGTATCGAGGCGCCCCCGACGACTTCGTCACTCGTGACCTAGCCGCGATCCAGTCATTTGTTATCGATGGCGACGTTCCGGCAGAGACGTACGGCGCAGTGCCCGACGCAGCGACCCTGAAAGGCATGATCTTCCGCAAGAACAACTCCCGCTCACGCGCGTTTAGTTTGGCGCTAGCCAAGCACAGCCCTCGCAACCTAACAAACGGCAATTCAATCGACACCGCCATCGCGCTCTCCATATATAACAAGAAGCAGTTCCATCACATTTTCCCCGAGGCTTTTCTAAGGAAGAACAGGCCAGAGGTCGAACGAAACTACGTCCTGAACTTCTGTATGCTTGCAGCCTCTGAGAACAATCTGATCAGCGATGCCGATCCGCAAGAGTACCTCCCACGGCTAATCACCGAACTGGGCCCCGACGCCGCTCCAGTATTCGCGTCCAATCTCCTACCATCGCCCGAGGATTACGACTACCACAGCGCAGAGCTGGAGACGTTCATCGACGCAAGGGTGAAGATCGCACAAACAGCAATCGAATCTCTTTGCACGGGCCTTCACTGACGCCGTAAATCCCGCAGCTCAAGCAATCGGCAAGGCCAGGAGAGCATTAGACTATCTGCCAAGCAGAATGAAGTGCATCCGGTAAAGCGGGTGCTGACGTCAGGTCATGCCGGCCAAATCGACGGCCCACCTAAGCGACTCGAAGCGGATTGCCGATTTCTTCTGTTTTGGATCAAGGCGCCGCGCTCCGCGCGGCGCGGGGGCGGTGAGCCGGCCGGCGGCAAACCGCCCCGGCCGCCTTCGGCGCCGGGGCGGAGAGCCACCGATTACCGCCGGACCGCCGCCCCCAAGGGCGACACGATCACGGCCAGGCGGTACGGAAGCCGAACGGGTCGACCCTGTCGAGGGTCGGGGCTTCCGGCTGCCGCGCCAGTCCAACCCCGGGACTGGCTTGCCCCCGGCTTATCTCCCGCGGCCAACTACGCGCCAGCGCGACGCCCTCAGCCGGTCCTACGCGCACGGTCCGCGCCAACCCGAGCAGCGCCGCCAACACCCACAGGCGCAGCCCCAGAGGAGCGCTCAGAGGCAAGATCGACCTGCCCACCATCTGCCCACAACCAGTCGTCAACGGCTGGACGCAGCCGGACGCGGCCAGACAAACGACAACGGCCCCTGATCAGCATTCCTGCTGGTCAGGGGCCGTTGGTGCTCCTGGTGGCGGGTAGAGGATTCGAACCTCTGTAGCTTTCGCGACGGATTTACAGTCCGCTCCCATTGGCCGCTCGGGCAACCCGCCAGGGCACCCCCGCCGCGTCGTAACGCGGCAGCGGAAGCAAGGATAGCGGCTCCCCCCGGCCTCGGCGCAACCGGGTACCGTCAGGGGGTCGTACCGCTGGTCAGCGGGGGACGAAGGACCACAGACCGCCGGACAGCAGGAGCATGAGCATGGCAGCGAACCCGTCGTTCGACATCGTGAGCAAGGTCGACCGCCAGGAGGTCGACAACGCTCTCCGCCAGGCGGAGAAGGAGCTCGCGACGCGGTTCGACTTCCGGGGCACCGGCGCCGAGATCTCCTGGTCGGGCGAGGAGGCCATCAGCCTCCAGGCGGAGACCGAGGAGCGGGTGCGGGCGGCGCTGGAGGTCTTCAAGGAGAAGGTCGTCAAGCGGAACATCTCCCTGAAGTCGCTGGACGCCGGTGACCCCCGGTCGTCGGGCAAGATCTTCAAGATCGACTGCAAGGTGATCCAGGGCATCGACTCGGACAAGGCCAAGGCGATCAGCAAGAAGATCCGCGACGAGGGCCCGAAGGGCGTCCAGGCCCAGATCCAGGGCGACCAGCTGCGGGTCACGGGCAAGAAGCGGGACGACCTCCAGGCCGTCATCGCGCTACTGAAGGGCGAGGACTTCGGCGTCGCCCTTCAGTTCACCAACTACCGCTGACGGCGCACCTGGTCGGCCCTGCCACGAACAGGGCCGACCAGGGCGTTCAGCGCCCGGCGGAGACGCCGGTCAGCGGGAGAAGACGAGCAGCAGGACCACCGTCAGGATCGCGCTGATGAGCAGCGATCCGAGGCAGCCCACCCGGTTCGAGAAGAAGACGAACATGACCGGGTGGTACCCCGCCAGCCCGGCGGAAACCCCGAGGGCGTCAGGCGGGCAGCAGCTCTTCGGTGCGTACCGCCGTGGCCTCCGCGCGGGCGATGGGCCCGGAGGGCAGCGCGGCGACCCCGGCCCCGACGGCGACCGCCGCCCCGGCGAAGACGAACGCCCAGGGCACCCCGCCGCCGTGATCGACGATGAGGCCGGCCACCGCGCCGCCGGCGGCGCTGGCGCCCACGGACATGGTCACCACCCAGGTGTACGCCTCGTTCAGCATGCTGGTCGGGGAGACCCGGCCGACCAGGGTGTTCTCCAGGGTGAGCGCGGGCGCGATCATGGCGCCCCCGATCACCAGGGCGGTGCCCAGCGCCAGCGGGGTGGGCATCACCGCGAAGACGGCGAAGCTGGCGGCCACCCCGCCGAGCAGCAGCGAGAACTGCCGGGTCATGTTCCGGGACGGCTTGCGGACACCGAACCAGAAACCGCCCGCGGCGCTGCCGACACCCCAGACGGCCAGCAGCACGCCGGCGAGGCTGTCGGGGTCGTCGGCCGTGTAGGCGGTGGCGAACGCCGGCACGGTCACGCCGGCCGCGCCGAAGGCGATGCCCAGGGTGGCCACGCAGACCAGCAGTGCCGGGAAGCCGGGTACGCGCAGCGGCCCGAGCCCCCTGGTCTGGTGCTCGCGCGGGTGCGGCTGCCAGCCGCGCATGACCCGGCCGAGGGCCACCGCGATGGTGCCGACCAGGGTCACGACGGCTGAACCGACCAGGGCGGCCCCGGCGTCGGCGAACAGGATGAAGCCGGCGACCAGCAGCGGACCGAGCACGAAGACGATCTCGAAGAGGGTGGTCTCGGCGGCGAGGGCGGTGTTGCGCAGGTGCCACCGGCCGGACGCCGGCGAGGTGAGGTCGTTCCAGGCGCCGCGGATCGCCGCGGTCAGCGGCGGGTAGGTGGCCCCGGCGACCCCGGAGGCCACGAAGACCAGCGTCAGGTTGCCGGCGTCGGAGCGGGCCGACCAGAGCAGTCCGAGCAGGGCGAACGGGTGGGCGATCGCGGTGCCGACGAGTACCGGGGTGGGGCCGATCCGGTCGGCGACCCGGCCGGCCACGGGGCTGAGCGCGGCGCCGGAGAGGGCGTAGATTCCCCCCGCGACGGCGGCCAGCGAGTAGCGGCCGGTGACCTGCTCGACGACCAGCAGCAGCGCCAGCGGGGTCATGCCGATCCCGAGCCTGCCGAGGATGCCGGTGAGCAGCAGCATCGGCGCTCCGGGGATCCGCCAGACGCCCAGGTACTGGCGCAGTGCGGCCACGGTCGACCTCCAGTAAATGTAATGAGCGGGAAACCTTTCGACCCTAACGCCGCCAGCGGCGGAAGAGGAACGGTTAACGCGCTCACACGGCCTTCCGCCCGTGCCCGGCGGACCGGGCACGGGCAGAAAGGTGATCAACGCCTCAGCGCTGGAACTGCACGGGTCCGCTGTTCGCGGCCATCCGCTCCAGCCGGGCGACCCGCTCCTCCATCCGGGGGTGGGTAGAGAAGAGCGCCGCCACGCCGCCGCCCTTGAACGGGTTGGCGATCATCAGGTGGGCGGTGCTGGTGAGCTGCCCCTGGGCCGGCAGCGGCCGGCGCTGGGCACCCATGTGGATCTTCCGCAGGGCGCTGGCCAGGGCCAGCGGGTCCCGGGTGAGCTGGGCGCCGGAGGCGTCCGCCTGGAACTCCCGGCTGCGGCTGATCGCCAGCTGGATGACGGTGGCCGCGATCGGGCCCAGGATGATGGTGAGCAGCAGCACGGCCGGGTTCGGGGCGTCCTCGTCGTTGCCCCCGCCCAGCGGGATGAACCAGGCGATGTTCGCCAGCATGGTGATGATGCCGGCCAGACCGGCCGCCACGCTGGAGATGAGGATGTCCCGGTTGTAGACGTGTGACAGCTCGTGCCCGATCACGCCCCGCAGCTCGCGGTAGTCGAGGATCTCGGTGATCCCCTGCGTGACGCAGACGGCCGCGTGCTGCGGGTTCCGCCCGGTGGCGAACGCGTTGGGCTGCGACGTCGGGCTCACGTACAGGCGGGGCATCGGCTGCCCGGCCTCCGTGGCCAGTTCGCGGACCATCCGGTACAGCTCGGGGAACTGTGCCTCGCTGACCGGTTGCGCCCGCATCGAGCGCAGCGCGAGCTTGTCGGAGTAGAAGTAGGTGACGCCGTTCATCACCAGTGAGACGACGACTGCGATGACCAGGCCGCCACTGCCGCCGAACCAGTAACCCACCGCCAGGATCAGCGAGGTGAGCAGGCCGAGCAGTGCGGCGGTCTTCAGACGGTTGTGGTGCACGATCAACTCCTTCGGTGCAGCACGGATGACGGGATCCGCTGACCGGTTCAACAACCCGGTACCCGTCAACCATCCGTCTCATGGCTGGGAGTTGCCTGAGATGTCGGAAGTGCCCGTGATGATTGCCGCCCCCGACAACGGGAAGACCGCCCGCCGGTGCTGCGGCGTCAGTGCCGAGATGTCAGTGCCGAGTCGTCAGTGCCGAGACGGCGGAGTCGAGGCGTCAGCGGGCCGTGATGTCGAGCACGAACTGCGGGGCGAAGCCGAGCAGCAGCGCCACCGCCGTAGCCACGGCGAGCACCACGCCGACCGTCCAGGCCCGCACGGGCGCCACGGCCGGGGTACCGCCGCCTGCGACGCCCACCGGGACGGCCCCGACCAGACGGGCGCCCGCCCCCGCCGGGAGGGCCGGGTCGTCGACCGCGCGGCCCGGGGTGCCCGAGGCGAGGGCCGGGCCGCCCGACGGCGCGGACCACAGGGCGGCGGTGAGGCGCAGGTAGTAGGCGAGGCCGATCACCGCGTTCACGGCCACCACCACGGCGAGCCAGCCCGCGCCGCCGTCGAGCAGCGAACGGACCACCGTCACCTTGGCGAACAGGCCGGCCAGGCCGGGCGGCAGGCCCGCGAGCCCGATCAGCGCCAGCCCGAGGGCCGCCGCCCGCCACGGGTGCCGCCGGGCCGCCCCGCGCAGGTCGTCGACCGTGCCGCCGTCGGCGCCCGCCGGGCGCAGCGCCACCACGGCCGCGAAGGCCGCCAGCTCCAGCACCACGAAGAAGACGGCGTACGCGACGGCGGCCGCGTACGCGGCGGTGCGGGCGTCGGCGGTGCGCCCCGAGGCCAGCGCCAGCGCGCCGAGCGGGGCGAGGATGTAACCGGCCTGGGCCACCGAGGACCAGGCGAGCAGCCGGACCGTACGCCGCTGGCGCAGCGCCACCAGGTTGCCGACGGTCATCGTCAGCACGGCGAGCAGGGCGAGCACCGGGCCGGTCACGTCGGCCGGCAGCGCGTACTGCACGACGGCGAGCAGGGCCACCACGCCGCCCAGCTTGGAGGCGGTGGACAGGTACGCCGCCACCGGCAGCGGCGCGCCGTCGTAGGTGGCCGGCGCCCAGGCGTGGAACGGCACCGCCGCCACCTTGAACGCCAGCCCCAGCAGGATCAGCGCCACGGCGGCGGTGGTGAGCGGCAGGTCCAGCACCTCCGGCCGGTCGGCGAGCAGCGTGCCGATCCGACCCAGGTGCAGCCCGCCGGTGGCCGCGTAGAGCAGCGCCGCCCCGAGCAGCGTCAGCGTGGTGGCGACGACGCTCACCACGAAGAAGGTGACGGCCGCCTCGGCGCTGGCCAGGCTGCCCCGGCGCAGCCCGACGAGGACGTACAGCGGGAGGGTGAGCGTCTCCAGCGCCACGATCAGGGTGATCAGGTCGCCGGCCGCGCCGAGCACCACGCCGCCCGTCATCGAGCAGGCGAGCAGGAAGCAGTACTCGCCCGTCGGCGACTGCCCCGCCCGCAGCAGCGGGCCGGACAACGCGAGCACGCCGAGGGTGAGCAGGGCGACGACGACGGCGACCAGGGCGGCCCGGCCGCCGAAGACGTACGAACAGTCGGGGCCGACGCAGAACGTCCGCCGCTCGCCCCGCGTGCCGACCAGGACCGCGCCCAGCGCCGTGGCCGCCGCACCGACGGCGGCCGTCGCCAGCGTGACCCGGCCCCGGGCCACCAGCAGGTCGGCGAGCAGCACCAGCACGGCCGTGCCGGCGGCCAGGTACGCCGGGAGCAGCGCCACGTTGTCGACGCTCTGCACCACGCTGGCCCCCATGATCTGCTCGCTCATCGCAGCACCTCCACCAGGGCGTCGACGGGGGCCTCGGCGACGCCGAGCACCAGGGTGGGGGCCAGCCCGACCGCGAGGGCGAGCAGCACCAGCGGCGCCCACGCGGCCAGTTCCACGCCGGCCAGGCCGGGGGCGAGCTGCCCGACCGCAGGGCTGGGCCGCCCGTGCGTCACCCGACGCAGCAGCCGCAGCAGGTACGCCGCGGTGAGCGCCCCGCCGATCGCCGCCAGCACGCCCAGGGTGGTCCAGAGCGCCCCGCCGACCTCGACGGCGGCGACCACGGCGAACGCCTCACCCCAGAAGCCGGCCAACCCGGGCAGGCCGAGCGAGGCGACGGCGGCGAAGCCGAGCAGCCCGGCGAGCCGGGGGGCGGTCTCCCGCAGCCCGGACAGCTCGTCCAGCGACCCGGTGTGGGTACGGTCCTTGACCGCCCCGGCGAGGAAGAAGAGCAGGCCGGTGATCACTCCGTGCGCGACGTTGCCGATCAGGGCCGCCTGGATGCCGGTGGCGGTCAGCGTGGCGACCCCCAGCAGCACGAAGCCCATGTGCCCGACGCTGGAGTACGCGATCAGCCGCTTCAGCTCGCGCTGGGCGAGGCAGACCAGCGAGCCGACCAGGATCGCCGCCACCGCCAGCACGCCGAGCACCGGGGCGGCCCAGCGGGCGCCCTCGGGAGCCACCCCGACGGCGATGCGGACCAGCCCGTACGTGCCCATCTTGAGCAGCACCCCGGCGAGGAGCACGCTGCCGACGGTGGGCGCCTGGGTGTGCGCGTCGGGCAGCCAGGAGTGCAGCGGCCACAGCGGGCTCTTCACCGCGAACGCCAGCGCGAGCAGCGTGAACGCCGCCAGTTGGGTGCCCCGGGACAGCCCCGTCCCGCCGGTGAGCGCCACCACGTCGGCCGTGCCGGCGGCGGCCACCACCACGAAGACGCCGACCAGCAGCAGCACCGAGCCGAGCAGCGTGTAGAGGGCGAACTTCGCCGCCGCCCGCCGCCGGTCCGCGCCGCCCCAGCCGGCGATGATCGCGTACATCGGGAGCAGGACGACCTCGAAGAAGACGAAGAACAGCACGAGGTCGAGGGCGAGGAAGGTGCCGAGGATGCCGACCTCGACGACCAGCAGCAGGGCCACCAGCGCCCGCCCGCTCCCGCCGTCGGGGACCTTCCACAGGGTGTAGCCGCAGCAGAGGAGGGTGAGCAGGGCGGTCAGCACGACCAGCGGCCAGGAGATGCCGTCCACGCCGAGGTGGAAGCGCAGGTCGAGGCCGGGCACCCAGGGCAGGTCGAGCCGGTGCCAGGGGCGCACGGCGGGGGCGTCCGCCGCGTACGTGGTCCAGGCGCGGTCGCCGAGGTAGAGCAGCGCGGCGGCCAGCAGGGTCAGCGCGGCGACGACCGTGCCGACCACCCGGGCCGCCCGGTCCCGGGGCGTCGCCGCCACCGCGAGCGCGCCCACCGCCGGCAGCGCCAGCACCGCCACCAGCAGGAACTCACCCAGGGTCATGCGGAGACTCCGATCAGGACGGCCGCCAGGCCGATCAGCAGCGCCCCGGCCAGCACGCCGACCGTCGCGCGCGGCAGCGCCGCGCGGTGCAGCGCCGCCAGGCCGCCGCCGAGGCCGAGCGCGGCCCGGCCGCTGCCCTCGACCGCGCCGTCCACCACCACCTCGTCGGTCGTACGCGCCGCCCGCGCCAGCGCCTTCGTCGGGCGTACGACCAGGGCACGCTGGACGTCGTCGAGCCGGAACGCGGCGGCGAAGACCGGGCGCAGCGGACCCAGCGCGCTCGCCGGGTCGGCGGCCGGGTCCCGCCGCCAGCGGAGCCAGGCGAGCCCCGCCCCGGCGGCCAGCAGCGCCAGCGGCAGCAGCAGTTCCGGGCCGACGTGGACCAGGAGGTGCTCGCCCGGCTCGCCCGCGGTGGGCGCGAGCAGCAACCGGCGGGCGAAGGCCCAGTCGAAGCCGGCGAGGCCGAGCAGGGCGGCCGGTACGGCGAGCAGCAGCACCGGCCAGCGCATCACGGCGGGCGGGTCGTGCGGGTGCGCCAGCGGCAGCCGCGGCTCACCGAAGAAGGTGCGCAGCAGCAGCCGGGTGGCGTACCAGGCGGTGACCGCGACGCCGACGAGCCCGGCCAGCCAGACCAGCCAGCCCACCCAGGCCGGGGCGGGGCCGGCGCCGTGCAGCGCGGCCTCCTGGGCGACGGTGAGTACGCCGTCCTTGCTCCAGAAGCCCGACAGCGGGGGCAGCCCCGCCAGTGCGCCCAGCCCGACGACAGTGCACCAGAAGGTGACCGGCATGCTGCGGCGCAGCCCGCCCATGCGGGACATCAGCGTGGTGCCGACGGCGTGGATCACCGCGCCGGCCGCGAGGAAGAGCAGCGCCTTGAACGCGGCGTGGGTGAGCAGGTGGAACAACGCGGCCGGCGGCGAGCCGACCGCGAGCGCGCCCGTCATGTAGCCGATCTGGGAGACCGTCGACCAGGCCAGCACGCGCTTGAGGTCGTCCTGGGCGGTGGCGGCGAACGCGCCGAGCAGCAGGGTCACCGAGGCCATCACGCCGAGCACGGCCAGCGCTGCCGGGGTCGCCTCGAACAGCGGGTAGAGCCGGGTCACCGCGTACACGCCGGCGGCGACCATCGTGGCGGCGTGGATCAGCGCCGAGATCGGCGTCGGGCCGGCCATCGCGTCCGGCAGCCAGGTGTGCAGCGGGAACTGGGCGCTCTTGCCGGCCACCCCGGCGAGCAGCAGCAGGCAGGCGGCGGTCAGCGTGCCGGTGGCGTGGTCGTGGGCGAGCACGTCGGCGATCCGGAAGCTGCCGGCCGAGACGCCGAGCAGCGCGATGCCGAGCAGGAAGCCGACGTCGCCGACCCGGGTCACCAGGAACGCCTTCATGGCGGCGGCCGGCGCCTCCGGCAGCCGGCGGTCGTGGGCGATGAGCAGGTAGGAGCAGATGCCCATCACCTCCCAGCCGACCAGCAGCAGGATCAGGTCGCCGGCGACCACCACCAGCAGCATGGCGGCGGTGAAGAGGCTGATCTGCGCGGCGTACGGCGCGTAGCGGTGGTCGGTGTCGACGTCGTCGTGCGGCCCCCGGCGCAGGTAGCCGACCGAGTAGACCTGCACGGCCAGGGCCACCGTGGCGACCGCGACGGCGACCAGCGCGGCGGCGCCGTCCAGCCGCACCCCGAGGCTCACCGTCAGCCCGCCCAGCCGCACCCAGGTGGTGGACGCCTCGGCGGGCCGGTCGAGAGCGACCAGCAGGGCCACGGCGAGCGCCAGCGCACCGGCCGCCCCGGCCACGCCGAGCGCGATCGCCACCCGCCGCGCCCGGTCCGGGCCCGTCCCGGCGGCGCGTGGCGCGGGCGGCAGCAGCAGGCCGAGCAGACCCGCCACCAGCGGTACGGCCGGCAGCAGCGCGCCGAGCAGGGTGGTCGTGCTCACCGCTCCCCCTCCGGGTGCCCGGCCGGCTGGCCCTCGGTCAGCGGCACCTCGTCGACGGCGACGGTGGCCCGCAGCCGGTAGAGCTGGAGCACGATCGCCAGGCCGACCCCGATCTCGGCGGCGGCCAGCACGATCACGAAGAGCGCGAAGACCTGCCCGCCGTGCGGCAGTTGCGCGCGCACGGTGGTGTCGGCGGTGACCAGGATCAGGTTGACCGCGTTGAGCATCAGCTCGACGGCCATCAGCACCAGCACCGCGTTGCGCCGGCGCAGCACGCCGTAGACGCCGAGGCCGAACAGCAGGGCGGCGGTCACGTACGGGATGACGGGTCTCACCGCGACCGCCCGCCGTCGTCGTCCGGCTGCGCGGCCCTCGGCCGGCCGATGTCGGGGCGGGAGATCACGATGGCGCCGACCAGGGCGGACAGCAGCAGCACCGAGAGCACCTCGAAGGGGAGCACCCAGCTGCGGAAGATCTGGTCGCCCAGCCGTTCCGTGGTGCCCGCGTCGGGCAGGCTCACGGCCGTCCACCGGTACGCGTCGACCAGCAGCGCGGCCAGCCCGAGCCCGGTGCCGCCGCCGATCAGCGCCGCCGCCCAGCCGGGCCGGTCCAGGTCGTCGGAGGCGCCGATCGGGGCGCGGGTGAGCATCACCGCGAAGAGCAGCAGCACCACCACCGCGCCGACGTAGATCAGCACCTGCACCCAGGCCACCAGCTCGGCGGTGAGCACCAGGTACATCCCGGCCAGCGCGCCGAGGCAGAGCACCAGGTAGAGGCCGGCCCGGACCAGGTGCCGGGTGGACACCACCAGCACGCCCGAGCCGACCGCCAGCGCGCCGAGGGCGAGCAGCAGCACGTCCGCACCCGTCATGCGCCGGCCTCGGGCTCGGGGCGTACGGCCGGGGCGGCGGGACGGGCGGCGGGCGCGGCCGGGACCGCGGCCTTGCGCGCGGCGGCGGTCTCCTCCTTCGCCGGCTCACCGTTCGGGTCGTGCGCGGGCGGCGGCGGCACGGTGCCCATCCACTGCCCGAGGTGGTCCTTGTCGTGCAGCAGGTCCTTGATGTCGTACTCGGAGTATTCGAACTCCGGCGACCAGTAGAGGGCGTCGAAGGGGCAGACCTCGACGCAGATGCCGCAGTACATGCAGAGCGAGAAGTCGATGTCGAACTTGTCGAGCACGTTGCGCTGGCGGGGGCGGGCGGCGCCGGGCACCGCCACCTCCTCCTTGTGCGAGTCGATGTAGATGCACCAGTCCGGACACTCCCGGGCGCACAGCATGCAGACCGTGCAGTTCTCCTCCAGCAGCGCGATCACCCCCCGCGAGCGGGGCGGCAGCTCGGGGGCGACGTCCGGGTACTGCTGGGTGGTCGAGCGGCGCGTCATCGTCTTCAACGTGACCGCGAGGCCCTTGACCAGGCCCGCGCCCGGCAGGCCACGGTCTGCGTCGGCGCCCGGTTCGCTGCGCTCGCTGCGGTCGGTCATGCCGACCATCCTGCCCTGTGGCCGCGGCGCGCGCGACCACCACCCGGGGTCTGCCAGCGGTACGGTGAGGCGGGGAGAACGACGCACCGGAAAGGGCTCGCCATGACCGCCGCGTTGCAGGGCGACCATCCGCCGCCGGGCGGGTGGACGGTCGACGACCTCGACCGCCTGCCCGAAGACGGCCGCCGCCACGAACTCCTGGACGGAAACCTCATCGTGTCGCCCTCCCCCACGCGACTCCACCAGTCCATCGCCGGCCGCCTCATGGCCGCGCTCGAGGAAACCTGCCCGCCCGACCTCGACGCCACGCAGGGCGTCGAGGTGCGGCTCTCCCGGACCCGGTCCTTCATCCCCGACGTGCTGGTCACCGAGCTGGACGCGGCCTCGCGCAACCCGTCGTACTACCAGCCCCACGAGGTCATGCTGGTGGTCGAGATCGTCTCCGAGGGCTCGCGGAGCATCGACCGGGTGCTCAAGCCCGCGCTCTACGCCGAGGCGGACATCCCCTACTTCTGGCGGATCGAGACCGAGTCCGGGATCGTCGTGCACGCCTACAAGCTCGACCCGGCGAAGCGCGTCTACGTCGAGCAGGCCCGGATGACCGACGGCATCCTCGTCCCGGAGCCGTGGGAGATCGACATCCCGCTCGCCAGGATCACGCCCCGGTCCCGCTGACGCCACCGGGCGCGGGCGGGAGCATCTCGACGCCCAACTGCTGGAGGAGCTGGAACAGCTCGTTGCAGCTCCACACGTCGACGATCCGCCCCGCGTCGTCGAAACGCAGGAAGCTCGCCCCCGAGTAGCTGACCACCTGCCCGGTCGGCGGCACCGGCCCGAACTGGCCGGCGTGGGTGCCGGCGGCCCGCCAGTGCACCGCCACCCGGTCCCCGGCGGCCACCACGTCCACGAGCTTGTAGCGCAGGTCGGGGAAGGCGGCGCGACGGTCCCGGTGCCACGCCAGCGTCGCCTCCGGGCCGGCCCCGCCCAGCCCTGGGCACTCCGGCGAGACGAGTTCGTACGCCGACTCCTCCCGCGCGGCGTTCCACACGTCGGCGATGAAGCGTCGGGCCGCCACCTCCACATCGATCATCGCGGCAGCCTAACCGGCCGGATCGCCCGACGGCGGAGGCCGGGACTCGGCGCGCCTGGGGGCGGCGTAGCCGCCATGATGGGACGAGCGACGGACGACGGTGGAGGGGCGGGCATGGACGGCACGACCGAGGGCGGCGCGGCAACCAACGGAGACGAGGTGCTGATGCGCACCGGCGGCAGGTACGTCGAGCCGGGCGGCGAGTTCACCCGGGACCAGCGCTACATCGCCACCCGGATCACCGCCGACGCCGGGGACGGCTGGCCGGTGGAGCCCGGCCGGTACCGGCTGGCGGTCAGCCGCGCCTGCCCCTGGGCGAACCGGCTGATCATCGTACGGCGGCTGCTCGGGCTGGAGGACGCGATCTCCCTGGCGGTCGCCGGCCCGACCCACGACAAGCGGAGCTGGACGTTCGACCTGGACCCGGGCGGGCGCGACCCGGTGCTCGGCATCGAGCGGCTGGCCGAGGCGTACTTCGCCCGCTTCCCCGGCTACGAGCGGGGCATCACCGTGCCGGCGATCGTGGACGTGCCGACCGGGCAGGTCGTCACCAACGACTTCGGGCCGATGAGCCTCGACCTGTCCACCGAGTGGACGGCGTACCACCGCGAGGGGGCGCCCGACCTCTACCCGGAGCGGCTGCGCGACGAGATCGACGAGATGAGCGCAATACTGTTCCGGGACGTCAACAACGGCGTCTACCGGTGCGGCTTCGCCGGCGACCAGGCGGCGTACGAGAAGGCGTACCACCGGCTCTTCGACCGGCTGGACTGGCTGGGCGAGCGGCTGGCCGGGCAGCGCTACCTGGTCGGGGACACCATCACCGAGGCGGACATCCGGCTGTTCACCACGCTGGTCCGCTTCGATCCGGTCTACCACGGCCACTTCAAGTGCAACCGGAGCAAGCTGACCGAGATGCCGGTGCTGTGGGCGTACGCCCGGGACCTGTTCCAGACGCCCGGCTTCGGGGACACGGTCGACTTCGACCACATCAAGCGGCACTACTACGAGGTGCACCGCGACATCAACCCGACCGGCGTGGTGCCGCTCGGTCCCGACCTGGCGAACTGGCTCACCCCGCACGGCCGGGAGGCCCTCGGTGGCCGGCCCTTCGGCGATGGCACCCCGCCTCCGCCGCCCCCGCCCGCCGAGCGCGTCGACCCCGCCCACACCCCGCTGCGCTGACCGCCTGAGATGTGCGGAAGGGCCCTTCCTGACCGGACGCGTCAGGAGGGGCCCTTCCTCACAGTGCGACGCGGACGGCGGCCGTGAGGACGAGCTGGCCGAGGGAGACGGGGACGAGCACCAGCCAGCAGAGGCGCTGGAGCTGGTCCTCGCGCAGCCGGGGGTAGGAGACCCGGATCCAGATGACCAGGAACGAGACGGCGAAGACCTTCAGCAGCGTCCACAGCCAGCCGAGCTGCGCGTCGGCGAACGGCCCCTGCCAGCCGCCGAGGAAGAGCACCGTGGTGAGCGCGGCGATCACCACGATGCCGACGTACTCGGCGAGCAGGAAGAACGCGAACCTCAGGCCCGTGTACTCCGTCATGTAGCCGAAGACCAGCTCGGAGTCGGCGACCGGCATGTCGAACGGGGGACGGCGGATCTCGGCGAGCCCGGCGAGGAAGAAGACGACCATGGCGGGGGCCTGCCAGAGCAGCCACCACGGCTGCCACGCCTCGACGATGCCGGAGAGGTTGAGCGTGCCGGCCGCCATCGCCACCGACGCGGCGGCCAGCACCAGCGGCAACTCGTAACCGAGCAGCTGGGCCGCCCCGCGGATCCCGCCGAGGAGGCTGTACTTGTTGGCCGACGCCCAGGCCGACATCAGCACCGCCACGACGCCCACGCCCACCACGGCCAGTACGAAGAACAGGCCGATGTCCAGCGGCTGCCCGACCAGGTCGTTCGGGCCGAGCGGGATCACCAGCAGCACCAGCAGGTAGGGCACGAGCGCGACCACCGGGGCGAGCCGGAAGACCGCCCGGTCCGCCTCCCGGGGCGTGACGTCCTCCTTCTGCACGAACTTCACGCCGTCGGCGACCAGCTGGGCCCAGCCGTGGAAGCCGCCCGCGTACATCGGGCCGAGCCGGCCCTGCATGTGCGCCATCACCTTGTGCTCGGCCTGCCCGACCAGCAGCGGCAGGGTGAGGAAGGCGACCAGCACGCCACCCAGCCGGATGACCAGCTCCAACCACAGTGGCATCAGGGCGTACCTCCGTCGTCGCCGGAGCGCTCCGGAGCGCCCGGCTCCTCCGGCGGCCGGTCCGCCGGACCTGCGGCGGCCGGACCGGGCGGCGGGCCGTCGGTGGTGGGGGCGGGCCGGGCGGTACGGGGTGGACGCGCCCCCGGGGCCGGCCGGGCGGGCCGCTCCCGGGCCGGGCGGGCCGGCGTACCGCCGCGCGGCCCCTCCCCGACCCCGCCCGCGCCGGCCGGCGTGGGCGTCGTCCCCCACTCCCCCGGCGCGGGTACGCCCGGCGGGCGGATCGGGCGGCGCCCGCCGCCGGCCTCGGACTCGCCCGGTTCCTTGGCGCCCGGCCAGGGCTTCGCCACCCGGGAGGCGAGCACGAACTCCTTGCGCAGCGGATGACCCTCGAACTCGGGCGGCAGCAGCAGCGGCGCCAGCCCGGCGTGGCCGGGAAAGTCGATGCCGAACATCTCGTGTGTCTCCCGCTCGTGCCACGCGGCGCCGGGGTAGACGTCGACCACCGAGGCGACCGCGGGTGCCTCCCGCGGCACCCGGGTGCGCAGCAGCAGCCCGTGCCGGCGGGTGGTGGACCAGAGGTGCGCCACCACGTCGAAGCCACCGGCGAGCTCGTCGACGGCGGAGAGCCAGTCGAAGTAGTCGCAGGCCAGCTCCGCGTCGTCGCGGGCCGCGCGGAGCGCGTCCGGCCAGTTCACCGGCGGTACGTCGACGGTGGCCCGGGCGTACGCCTGGCCGCCGGAGACCGACGGGGTCACCTCGGCGGGCGCGAGCAGCGCGACCATCCGCTGGCCGACCTCTTCCGGAGTCATGCCGCTGATCCTAGGTCCTGCCCGACCACCCCCACCCATCCGAACGCCCCGCCCCTCCCTTCCACCGCCCCCACCCTGCCGCGTCCCTGCCGCGTCGATCATGCAGTCGTGGTGCCCGATTCACCCGGGAACACCCCCTCCGTCCTCCACCACAACTGCATGATCGCGCGGGTGGGGTGGGGTGGGCGTGGCCGGGCGGGCGTGGGGTGGGGTGGGTGGCGTGGGGTGGGGTGGAGGCCGGGTGGGGATGTGGGGCTTTGGCGGCGGGGGAACGGTCGGTCGGGGAAGGATGAGGTCGTGCGCGCTGTGACTGTCGACCCAGGTGTAGCCGGCTCCCTGCGGCTGGTCGAGGACCATCCGGAGCCGCCGCCCGAGGAGGGCCCGATCCTGGTCGAGGCACTGGCGGTGGGTATCTGCGGCACCGACCAGGAGATCATCGCCGGCGCGTACGGCGAGGCGCCGCCCGGCACGGACCGACTGGTGCTGGGGCACGAGTCGCTGGGCCGGGTGCTGGAGGACACGTCGGGCAGCCTGCGACCCGGCGACCTGGTGGCAGGCGTCGTCCGGCACCCCGACCCGGTGCCCTGCCCGAACTGCGCGGTCGGCGAGTGGGACATGTGCCGCAACGGCCGCTTCACCGAGCACGGCATCAAGGGGTTGCCCGGATTCGCGCGGGATCGGTGGCGGCTGGAACCCCGCTTCGCCGTCGGGCTCGACCGCTCCCTCGCCCCGGTCGGCATGCTGCTGGAGCCGACCAGCGTGGTGGCGAAGGCGTGGGAGCACATCGAGCGCATCGGCGCCCGCGCCGAGTGGCAGCCACGGACCGTACTGGTCACCGGGGCGGGCCCGATCGGCCTGCTGGCCGCGTTGCTGGCGACGCAGCGCGGGCTCGACGTGCACGTGCTCGACCGCAACACCACCGGGCCGAAGCCGGACCTGGTACGCGCGCTCGGGGCGACCTACCACACCGAATCCGTCTGCGACCTGGGCTTCGAACCGGACGTGGTGCTGGAGTGCACCGGGGCGCCGGTCGTCGTCCTCGACGCGATGTACAAGATCGCGCCGACCGGCATCGTCTGCCTGACCGGCGTCTCCAGCGGGGGGCGGACCATCGACCTCGACGCCGGGGCGCTCAACCGTTCCCTGGTGCTGGAGAACAACGTGGTGTTCGGCTCGGTGAACGCCAACCGCCGGCACTGGGACCTGGCCGCCGCCGCGTTGGCCCGCGCCGACCGCACGTGGCTCGACTCGCTGATCACCCGCCGGGTGCCGGTGGAGGCGTACGCCGAGGCGTACACCCCCGAGCCGGACGACATCAAGGTGGTGCTGGAGTTCGCCTCCTGATCCCCGCTCAGAGGCCGGGCAGCCGGCCGTTGCGGAACAGGTCGACGAAGAGCTGGTGGTCCTGCCGGGCGCGGACGCCGTACGTGTGGGCGAATTCGACCAGGTGGGCCACGAAGCCCGCCTCGTCGGCGTCCACCGCCGCCACGATCGCCTCCTCGGTCGAGTAGTCGACCAGGTCGTGGCTGGACTCGTCGTCGGCCACCGAGTGCATCCGGGCGACCGCCCGGCCGAGGTCGGCCAGCACCCCGGCCAGTTCCTCCGGCTCGTTCACGTCGGCCCAGTCGAGGTCGGCCGCGTACGGGGAGACCTCGGCGACGAGCTGGCCGGCCCCGTCCAGCTCGGTGAAGCCCAGCCACGGGTCGGCGTGCGCCTGGAGTGCCCGCTGCGACTCGGCGGTGCGGTGTCCCTGGTGCTGGAAGTAGCTCGCGACCGCCTCGTCGGCGATGTGCCGGGCCACCGCGGGCACCTGCGCCTGCTTCATGTAGATGACGACGTCGTTCTCCAGCGCCTGGGTGTGCCCCTCCAGCAGCAGGTTGTACGACGGCAGCCCGGCCGAGCCGATGCCCACCCCCTTGCGCAGCACCACGTCCTTGACGTGCGTGGCCACCGGACGCACCTGGGCGCCGGATGCCGGCAGCGTGCCGAGGTACTCCTCGAACGCGGCGCAGACCCGCTGCCGGGTCTCGGCGTCGATCTCGAAGACGCCGTCGCCCAGCGAGAACCGGCGCTCGTAGTTGTCGATGGTGGTCTGCGCGGCGAGCAGGTCGACCCGGGTGTTGAGCCGCGCCTGCTGGAGCACCCGGCGCAGCACCCCGTCGGCGTTGTCGAGCGTGATCGAGCCGATCGCGTCGTCGCCCCCCTCGGCGATGGCGCGCAGCTCGGTCAGGTACGACCGCGCGAAGCCGGTGACCAGGTCGCTGATCGCCCGGTCGGAGAGCGCCTTGGCGTAGCCGAGCAGCGCCACGCTGGCCGCCAGCCGCTTCAGGTCCCAGCTGAACGGCCCCACGTACGCCTCGTCGAAGTCGTTGACGTTGAACACGAGCTGCCCGGAGGCGTTCATGTACGTGCCAAAGTTCTCCGCGTGCAGGTCGCCGTGGATCCACACCCGGCTGGTGCGGTCGTCGAGGAACCGGTCGTCGGCGAAGTCGCCGACCTGGTCGGCGTAGAAGAGCGAGGCGCTGCCCCGGTAGAAGGCGAACGGCGAGGCGGCCATCTTGCGGAACTTGCGCCGGAAGGCGGCCGGGTCGAGAGCCATCGACGCACCGAACTCCTCGGTGAGCACGTCGACGATGTAGGCGGAACGCTGGTCGGCGGAGTGGTTCATGGTGCGCAGGCTAGCCCCCGCCGGCCAACCCGGACTCTCGGCCGACCGGGCGAGGCGGCTCAGGCGGGCGGGCGGACGAACGCGCCGGCCGGGCGAGGCAGCTCAGGGATGGACGGTCCGCCGCTCAGGAATGGACCGTCGGCGGTTCAGGGGGTGGGCGGGCGCACCGGCGGGGCGGTCAGCGACTCCGCCGAGCGCGGCAGCGCGCCGGTGGACCCGGCGTCGGCCGGCGGGGCGTCGACCGGCGCGGCGAGGGGATCCGGCCGGGGCACGCCACCGATCCCGGACTGCTCGGCGGCGATCTTCTCCTGGAGGCGCAGGATGCCGTGCAGCAGCGCCTCGGGCCGGGGCGGGCAGCCGGGCACGTAGACGTCGACGGGGATGAGCTGGTCGACGCCCTTGGTCACCGAGTACGAGTCCCAGTAGGGACCGCCGCAGTTGGAGCACGCGCCGAACGAGATGACGTACTTCGGCTCGGGCATCTGGTCGTAGAGCCGCTTGATGGCGGGGGCCATCTTGTCGGTGACCGTCCCGGAGACCACCATCAGGTCGGCCTGCCGGGGCCCGTGCGCGAACGGGATGACACCCAGCCGCATGAAGTCGTGCCGGCCCATGCTGGTCGCGATGAACTCGATCGCGCAGCAGGCCAGGCCGAAGTTGAAGACCCAGAGCGAGTAGCGGCGGCCCCAGTTCAGCACGAACCGGATCGGCTCACCGAGCACTCCCGGCACCTGCACGACCGCCCCCTTCCCGAGCACCGCCCCCCAGTCAACCACAGCCGCTGGTGGCACCGGCCGATCCGTCTGTGGCGGCCATCCGACGCGGTGGCGACCGGCGCCAGCTCACCAGGTGGGGCGTTGCAGCAGGCCGACGAACTCCACCAGCAGCCGTTCCCGCAGCGCCGGCGGCGCGGCGTCGAGCAGGGTGTTCACCAGCGCCATCCGCTCGGGGGCCGCACCGGCGGCGTCGGCCGGCCCGCCCAGGCCCAGCCCGCCCGCCAGGCCGGCGACCAGCTCCGGGGTGAGCGCCTCGGGGGTGAGCGTGGTCGCGAGGGCGAGCAGCTCGGCGGGGAGCGCCACCGGCCCGGCGGCCCGGGCGGCGGCCACCGCGTCGGCGAGGTCGGGGCCGAACTCCGCCACCCGGGGCGCCACCGCGGCCGTCACCGTCAGGTGCACGCTGCGCGGCAGGTCGGCGTACGAGTGCTGGGGCTGGGTGTGCCAGCCGCGGGCGGCCAGCTCGTCGACCAGGACGAAGAGGTCGAGGCCCGGGTCGGTGGTGGTGAAGCAGACGACGGTCGACTCCGGCTCGGCCATCAGCCGCAGCCCGTCGACGGCGCGCACGGCGTCGGCCAGGCCGGCGACGGCGTCCCGGGTGGCCGTCGCGAGCCGCAGGTAGCCGTCGTCGCCCAGGTGGCGCACGGTGGCGTACGCGGCGGCGATCGGCCCGCCGGAGCGGGTGGAGGCGATGACCGGGTTGACCATCGTGTAGCCGGGCCAGTCGGCGTACGCGAAGTACTGCGGGGCGCGCAGCGCCGGATCGCGGTGCAGCAGCACCGAGACGCCCTTCGGCGCGTACGCGTACTTGTGCAGGTCCACCGAGATCGAGGTGACCCCGGGGACGGCGAAGTCGAACGGCGGCACGTCCGCGCCGAGCCGGCGCAGGTAGGGCAGGGTCCAGCCGCCGAAGCAGGCGTCGACGTGGCAGCGCACCCCGGCCCCGGCCGCCGCGGCGGCGATCTCGGTGACCGGGTCGATGACGCCGTGCGCGTACGAGGGGGCGGAGCAGACCACCAGCACGGTCTCCGGGCCGATGGCGGCGGCCACGTCGGCGGCGGCCGGCCGCAGCGTCGACGCCGACACGGGCACCGTGTCCACGGCGACCCGCAGGTAGTGCGCCGCCTTGGCGAACGCGGCGTGGGCGCTGGCGGGCACCACGATCCGGGGCGCGGCGATCTCCGGGTGGGCGTCCCGGGCGGTCTTGACGGCGAGGATCAGCGACTCGGTGCCGCCGCTGGTGACGCTGCCGACGACGTCCGGCGCGGCGCTGCCGGGGCCGCCGCCGAGCAGCCGGGCGGCGGCACCGACCAGCGCGTTCTCCATCGCGAGCAGCGACGGGAAGGCAGTCGGGTCGAGCCCGTTCACGTGCGCGCTGCCGGCGTACGCGGCGGCGGCCAGCTCGTCCAGCCCCGGCACCGCCGGGTCGTAGACGTACGCGAACAGCCGCCCGCCGTGGGTGGGCCGGTCGGCGCCGCGCAGCGCCCGCACCTCCGCGAGCACCTGCTCCGCGGGCAACCCGCTCCCGGGCAGCGCCCGCCGGTCGGCTTCGTCGTCGATCATGGAGTCGTGGTGCCCTTTCCATGGGTGTTCAGTGGCTTTCATCCCCCACCACAACTGCGTGATCGGCGGGGTGGGTGTGGGCCTCGGCCAGGCGGGCCGGGGTCAGGTCGTAGGGGCGGAGGAAGAGGACCGCCAGGCCCATCAGGAGGGCCGGGAGGACCGTGAAGCCGAGCAGGATGCCCGCCCGGGTCGTGTCGGACTGGGTGGCCGACGTGCCGGTGTCCGAGGAGACATAGCCGCTGAGCTGGAGTACCAGGCCGAAGATACCCGGCCCGAGGGCCAGCCCGAAGGTCTCGCCGGCCGTCCAGACCCCGGTGAAGACGCCGGCCTGCCGCCGGCCGGTGCGCGCCGTGTCGTACGCGATGCAGTCTGGGAGCATGGCGAGGGCGAAGACCTGCTGCCCGGCGTAGCCGACGCCGATCAGCGCGACCAGCAGGTAGACCGCGAGCGCGGGCAGCACCGGGGCGGCGACCAGGGCCAGCGCGCCCACCGCGAAGATCAGCGAGGCGGCGACCAGGGCGGCGAGCTTGCCGACCCGCGCGCCGGCCCGGGTCCAGAGCGGCATCACCAGCAGCGCCGGCCCGACGAAGCAGGCGAACAGGATGGTCGGTCCGCCCTCGGGATCGCGCAGGATCTGGTCGGCGAAGTAGTTGACCCCGGCGAGGACGGTGGCCACCCCGGCGGACTGCACCACGAAGCAGACCAGCAGCGCCCGGAACGGCCGGTTGCGGGCGGCGACGGCGAGCTGGGCGCGCAGCGTCGGCTCGCTCTCCCCGACCAGGCCCTCGGGGGCGGCGCGGGTGCCGAAGAACGCCCCGAGCGCGCCGAGCACGATCAGCCCCGCGACGAAGAGGCCCATCCAGCGGTGCCCGGGCAGGCCTCCGCCGCCGGCGTCGCGCACCAGCGGAGCCACCGCGCCGGAGACCAGGATGGCCAGCGCCAGCACCGCGATCCGCCAGCTCATCAGCCGGGTACGTTCGGCGTAGTCGCTGGTCAGCTCCGCCGGCATCGCCACGTACGGCACCTGGAAGAAGGCGAACGCGGTGGCCGTGGCGAGGAAGGCGACCGCCACGTACGCCCCGGCGGCCGGCCCGGTGCCGAAGGGGGCGGCGAAGATGGCGCCGAAGAGCACGCCGAGCGCGAGCCCGGCGCCCAGCAGGTACGGCCGGCGGGCGCCCCAGCGCGACCGGGTGCGGTCGGAGATGCGGCCCGCGACCGGGTTGACCAGCACGTCCCACGCCTTCGGCAGGAGCACCAGCAGGGCCGCCGCGCCCGCCGCGACGCCGAGCGTGTCGGTCAGGTACGGCAGCAGCAGCAGGCCGGGCACGGTGCCGAAGGCGCCGGTGGCCAGCGACCCGAGCGCGTAGCCGCCGTGCACCCGGCGCGGGAGCGCACCGGCGGCGGGCGGCGCGGCGAGCGGTGAGCCGGCTCCACCCGGCGGCGCGTCCATGGGGCCGAATGTTACTCACGTTATGGTCAGCGTCACATCCCCTCTTCCGGGGACCAACCCGCCGCCGCCACGTCGACCCCGGCGCCGCGCAGCGGCGTCCCCTCGGCGCGCAGCCGCTCCCGCGCCTCCCGCTCGTGCCCGGGTGGCAGGCGGCCGGCCGCGTTCACCACCCGGTGCCAGGGCACTCCCCCGCCGTGCCGGGCCATGATCGCGCCGACCAGCCGGGCCGAGGCCCGTCCCGAGCGCTCCGCCAGCGCGTCGGCGACCGCCCCGTACGACATCACCCGGCCCGGCGGGATCCGCTCGACCAACTCCAGGACCGCCTCGACATACTCGTCAGGTCTCACGACCGGCCACGATATGAGAACGCGCCGGGGTGCGCCGGGACCGACCACGCAGAATGGGCAGGTGCGCGACGTAGTCACGGCGGCCCGGCGGGTCGTCGTCAAGATCGGATCCTCCTCGTTGACCACCGCCTCGGGCGGGCTGGACGACGGGCGGGTCGACGCGCTCGTCGGCACCCTGGGCGCACTCGCCGCCGAGGGCCGGGAGGTCGTGCTGGTCAGCTCCGGCGCGATCGCTGCCGGCCTCGCGCCGCTGGGCCTGTCCCGGCGTCCGCGCGACCTGGCCACCCAGCAGGCCGCCGCCAGCGTCGGGCAGGGCCTGCTGATCGGCCGGTACGCCGCCGCTTTCGCCCGGCACGGGCGCACCGTCGGACAGGTCCTGCTCACCGTCGACGACGTGACCCGGCGGGCGCACTACCGCAACGCGTACCGCACCCTGCGCAAGCTGCTCGACCTGCGGGCGGTGCCGATCGTGAACGAAAACGACACCGTCGCCACCGAGGAGATCCGCTTCGGCGACAACGACCGGCTGGCCGCCCTCGTCGCCGCCCTCGTCCACGCCGACCTGCTGGTGCTCCTCTCCGACGTCGACGCCCTCTGGACCGGCGACCCCACCCGCCCGGGCTCGCACCGGATCAGCGAGGTACGCGACGAGCGGGACTTGGCCGGCGTCGACATCGGCGGCGCCGGCCGGGCCGGCGTGGGCACCGGTGGCATGGTGACGAAGGTGGAGGCGGCCCGGATCGCCACCGGATTCGGCATCCCGGTGGTGCTGACCGCCGCGCCGCTGGCCGCCCCGGCGCTGGCCGGCGAGGCCGTCGGCACCCTGTTCCATCCGAGCCGGCGACGGCCGACGGCCCGGCTCTTCTGGCTGGCCCACGCCACCTCGCCCCGGGGGCGGCTGCACCTCGACCCGGGCGCGGTCGCGGCGGTGGTCGGGCGACGCAAGTCGCTGCTGCCCGCCGGCATCACGGCCGTGGACGGGACGTTCACCGCCGGCGACCCGGTCGACCTGGTCGACGTCGAGGGCGCGCCGGTCGCCCGGGGCCTGGTCAACTACGACGCGGTCGAGCTGCCCGGGCTGCTCGGCCGGTCCACCACGGAACTCGCCGCGGCGCTCGGCCCGGCGTACGAACGGGAGGTCGTCCACCGCGACGACCTCGTGCTGTTGTGAGGAGTGCGGCGATGAGCGTGAGCGAGCAGGCCCGGCGGGCGCGAACGGCGGCGGAGGCGCTGGCCGTCGCCACGCGTACGGCCAAGGACGCCGCGCTGGTGGCGATGGCCGACGCGCTGGTGGCGCGTACGCCGGAGATCCTGGCGGCGAACGCCACGGACCTGGCGGCGGGGCGCGAGGCCGGGTTGAGCGCGGCCGTGCTGGACCGGCTCGCCCTCGACGCGGGGCGGGTGACGGGCATCGCCGACGCGCTGCGGCAGATGGCGGCGCTGCCGGACCCGGTCGGCGAGGTGGTCCGGGGCTCGACCCTGCCCAACGGGCTGGAGCTGCGCCAGATCCGGGTGCCGTTCGGCGTGGTGGGCATCATCTACGAGGCCCGGCCGAACGTGACGGTCGACGCCGCCGGGATCTGCCTGAAGTCCGGCAACGCGGCGCTGCTGCGCGGCTCCTCGTCGGCGGCCAGCTCCAACGCCGCCCTGGTCGCCGTGCTGCGCGACGCGGTCAGCGACGCCGGCCTGCCGGCGGACGCGGTGCAGCTGCTCGACGCCACCAGCCGCGACTCGGTCAAGGAGCTGATGCGCGCCCGTGGCCTGGTCGACGTGCTGATCCCGCGCGGCGGCGCGTCCCTGATCCGCACGGTGGTCGAGGAGTCCACCGTGCCGGTGATCGAGACCGGCGTGGGCAACTGCCACGTCTACGTCGACGCCGCCGCCGACCTCGGCAAGGCCGTCGCGATCACGTTGAACGCGAAGACCCAGCGACTGTCCACCTGCAACACCGCCGAGTCGCTGCTCGTGCACGCGGCGGTCGCCGACGCCTTCCTGCCGCCGATGCTGGCCGCCTTCGCCGAGGCCGGCGTCACCGTGCACGGCGACGAGCGGGTGGCCGCCCACTCCGCCGCCGTGCGGCCCGTCACCGACGAGGACTTCGCCACCGAGTACCTCTCCGCCGACATCTCCGTCGCCGTCGTCGACTCGCTCGACGCGGCGGTCGCGCACATCCGGCGGTACGGCACGGGCCACACCGAGGCGATCGTCACCGACTCGACCACCGCCGCCCGGGAGTTCGTGGCCCGGGTGGACGCGGCGGCCGTGATGGTCAACGCCTCGACCCGGTTCACCGACGGCGGCGAGTTCGGCTTCGGCGCCGAGATCGGCATCTCCACACAGAAGCTGCACGCGCGCGGCCCGATGGGCCTGCCCGAGCTGACCTCCACCAAGTACGTGGTGACCGGCGACGGCCACCTGCGCGGCTGACCTTCCACTGTGCGCACCGGACGGCCCCGATGAGCCCTCGCGGGCCCGGGGCCGGGCCGGTGGTCGCTGACGGCCCGTGACGGGGCACCGCCGGATCGCGGGAGACCGTTAGGCTGTAGCGGGTTCGGCGCGGCTTGTCCTGGGGAGGCGGCATGCTGGGCGAGAGTGCCCTTGAGGAGCAACTGGCGCAGGCACGCGCCGCACTGCGTGAGGTGAGCCGCTCCGCCGCACCTCAGGAGCGCGTCGAGACGGCGGCCGAGGCCGCCGACGGCCGGGTCCGGGTCACGCTCGGCACGGACGGCCGGGTCAGTGCCGTCGACATCGACCCGCGGGTGCTCCGGGAGGGCTCGGAATATCTGGCGGACGAGCTGCGCCGCGCGGTGAACGCGGCGCTCGACGGGCAGGACGACGACGCCACCACCGCCGAGCCGATGCCCGACCTCGCCGCGCTGACCGCCACCGTCGAGCGCCTGCAGAACCAGGGCCTGCGGCAGATGCGGGAGATCAGCCAGACCGTCAGCGAGACCATGCGGAAACTGCATCGGAGCTGAGCGTGGAGAATCTCGACGTCGACGTCGACGCGCTGGAGCGCGGCGCGAACGAGTTGGAACAGGCCAAGGAGTCCGTCCGCCAGGTCTTCGAGAGTTTCCAGGCGTCGGTCGGCGGCTACGCCGACGCCTTCGGCGGCGACGACATCGGCTCGCTGCTGGGCATCGCCCACCAGGCGTGCGTCGACGCGCTGTCCGAGTGCCTCGGCACCAACGTCACCGAGCTGGAGAACTACGTCGACGGGCTACGCGGGATGGCCGACGGCTACCGCGCCGCCGAGGAGAAGGCCGCCGCGTCCTTCCGCTCGCTCTTCGGCTCGCTGGGCGGCTGAGCCCCGACCTAGGAAAGGAGTCGCGGTGGGCCTGACGCTTCCGGGTGAACTCGCCTCCCTGCTCTCGATGCTCGGCTACGACTGGCCGCAGTCCGACGAGACGGCGATCTTCCAGCTCGCCGGGGAGTGGACCGGCATGGCCGGCCAGATCTCCGGCTCGGTCGCGCAGTTGGAGTCGGCGGCCCGCACGGTGCTCGACAACAACCGGGGCGAGAGCATCACCGCCTTCGCCGGCGAGTGGAACGACGGCGAGTCGGCGGCACGCAACATCGCCGACGTCGCCCGCCCGGCGACCGTCATCGGCGTCGGGCTGATGGTCGCGGCGGGCGTGGTGCTGGCCCTGAAGATCCAGGTGATCATCCAGCTGATCCTGCTGGCGATCCAGATCGCGCAGGCGATCATGACGGCGGCGGTCACCTTCGGGGCGTCCCTGCTCCAGATCCCGATCTTCAAGATGATCACCGGGCTGATCATCGACCAGCTCATCGGCATGGCCGTGGACACGGTGCTCAATGCCTAAGCGGCGGACGGCCCCGCCCCGGCAGACCCAGGCCAAGGGTGCCAAGATCGTCTCGGCCTACCTGGAGAACGCGGACGTCTTCCGGACCGCCAAGGGGGGCAAGCCCAAGGAGCCCGCCGTCCTGGTGCTGCGCAACCGGCCCGACTTCGTCAAGAAGGACTTCGACCGCAAGGCGAGGGACCTGGAGCGGCTCGGCCAGGAGGGCAAGCTGGTCAAGACCAAGCCGAAACGCACCCAGGTGGAGCACAAGGACCCGCAGAAGCCGGGCACCCGGAAGCTGACCACCGTCTACCGTGACCGCGTCATCCGGCGGCTGAACAAGGGCCAGAACTACGTGAGCAACAAGGAGCTGGTCAAGAGCCTCTACCGGGGCAAGAACCCCAAGAAGCACCCGGTGACCGGCCCTGGCGTGACGGTCGACCCCGACCACGTGCACGAGCTGCAACTGGGCGGCGCGGATTCGTACGATAACCTCCGGTTGATGGATGCTTGGACCAACCGCGAGATCGGCCGGGAGATCGGCCTGGCGCTCAAGGACGTGCCCGAGGGGACTCCGGTCATAGTGAAGGTGATCTAGTGACGGATGACGCGACGGCGGCCAGGCTCGACCGGATCCGCACCAGGTTCGCGCGGCTCAAGGAGTTGGAGGCGGAGCACGGATTCGGCGTCGTCCTCGCCGACGGGGTGCCGCTGGAGCCCTTCCCCGGCGTACCCGAGGGCGCGTTCGAGGTCTTCCGCATCATCGGCAGGATCGAGGGCAGCCACTTCCGGTTCGCGCAGCCGCCCGAGATCGGCAGCCCCGCCGCCCTCGAAGCCCAGCCGGACAACCCGCACGATCCGCTCGGCCCCGCCGTGTCGATCGGCTGCGAGCTGCACAGCGTTCCGCCGCAACTGCGCGACGAGATCGACGGCGGCGAGGGCATCTCGCTCGACCTGGAAGAGGGCGATGTCTATCACATCGACCCGGACGACTACGTCTTCCTCTACGAGCACCCGGACGAGGAGGTCGACATCCACGTCTTCGCCCCCGACGTCGTCACGTTCTTCGACGAGTACGTGCTGGGCGACAAGTACCCCGAGCTGGTCGACACGATCCTCGGGCCCGGCGTCCGGGAGCAGCGGGTACGCAAGGGCCGGTTCCAGGGGCAGTACGCGGACACCTGGCTACGCCTGCTGGCGACCGCGGGCATCGTCGCCTGACACCTACCGTCACGCCGAGAATGCGAAGGACCAACGATGGCCGCTGACCCCCGTTTCCGCTCACTGTGGAGCGAGGACGAGCTCATCCCGTACCCCCGGGAGGCCTGGCTGGAGGGGGGATTCGACCCCGACCAGTTGCCCGCCGGCGACGAGATCCCGCTCGACGTGGCGGTCGTCTACACCGCGTTCCTCGAAGGCGACATCGAGCTGTTCGACACGATCCAGCTGAGCACCGAGGACGGCTCGCTGGACGTCCGGCTGATCGTGGTGGGCGCGGTCGCCGACAACCCGGACCTGCTCTACGTGCTCGACCCGAAGACGGGCGAGATCCTCCAGTTCGACCTGGAGCAGCAGGACATCCAGGCCGTCAACAGCAACTTCCGCACCTTCGTCGAGTGCCTCTACCAGTTCGCGCTCTTCGTCGAGGCCGACGAGGGCAAGCCGGGCCGGGCAGAGCGGGCGGAGACGCTGCGTACCGTCCTGGAGAGCATCGACCGTGCCGCGTTCGCCCCCGACGCCTGGTGGCCGCTGGTCATCAGCCAACTGAAGTAGGGACGCCCGCAGACCGGCTGATCGCGGCGTCCCGACGGACCCCGCGACTCGGGGACCGGCGGACCGCGCCCGGGCGGTGGAGCCTCAGCGGCAGGCCCGGATCACGCTCAGCGTGGTGTGCACGTCGAACGGGCGCCCGTCGTCGCTCTCCCAGCCGCCGTCGCTGCGCTGGGTCTCGGCCAGCCGCCGCCGGGCCCGCCCGAGCAGCCAGTCCTGCCCGTCCATGCCGACCCGGCGCAGCGTCGCGGCCAGCCAGGCCACGTCGCCCGGGGACAGCTCCGGCACCCGCTCGGCCAGGATCACCTGGATCCGCGCCGCCTCGTGGAACATCTCCTGCCGGTGCAGGACCGCCGCGCTGAGCCAGCCGGCGGGCAGGAAGGACGGCCACCCGCCGTCCGGGCGCAGCCGGGCGACGAGCGACTGCGCGGCGGCCTGCACGACGCCCGCGTACGCGCCGCCGACCCGGTGGTCGAGCGGACCGGCGGCCCGCGCGTCCAGGCCGGCGACGGTCAGCCAGAACCCGGCGTTCGCCGTCAGGTGGAACCCCGCCTCGGGGTCGCCCGGTCGGGCCCACTCGGGAGCGATGTCGGCCAGCGCCGGGTCCTCGTCCCAGCCGCCGTCGGGCAACTGCCGCGCGGCCAGCCAGTCCAGCGCCCGGCGGGCGGCCGGACGGCCGAGCGCACCGAGATCGTCCAGCTCGGACAGTCGGAAGCAGGTGGCGTCCACGGAGGAGATCTTTCCGTCCAGTGTCGCCGGCCAGCCGCCGTCGGGCGTCTGGCCGGCCTCCGCGTCGTCGAGCAGTTCGGGGGGTGGTGACGCGCCGGTGCGCAGCCGGGACAGCCGGGCGCGGTCCACCGCGTCGCCGTGTGCCACGACGAACCCGACCGCCGCATCGATGTCGACCACGGCAGCAACGCTACCTGCGCAAACGTGATCCCGCCTCGGCGAATCGGCCGAGGTCGCGGGGCCCGTCACTCCCCCGCGACCTCGGCCGACGGCACGGTCAGTACGCGGGCAGCGACGGGTCGATCTGCTTGATCCAGGAGAGCACGCCGCCCTGCACGTGCACGGCGTCGCGGAAGCCGGCCGCCTTGAGCGCGGCGAGCGCCTCGGCCGAGCGGACCCCGGACTTGCAGTGCAGCACGATCTGCCGGTCCTGCGGCAGCTTGGCGAGCGCCTCGCCCGAGATGATCTCGCCCTTGGGGATCAGCGTCGCGCCGGGGATCCGGACGATCTCGTACTCGGCCGGCTCGCGGACGTCGACGAGGAAGATGTCCTTGCCCGCGTCCTGCCACTCCTTCAGCTCCAGCGCGGTGATGGTCGCGTCGACCACCGCCTCCTGGGCCTCCACCGACACCGCGCCGCAGAAGTCCTCGTAGTCCTCCAGCAGGTCGGTGACCGTGGGGTTCTCGCCGCAGAGCACGCAGTTCGGGTCCTTGCGCACCTTGATCTTGCGGTAGCTCATCTCCAGGGCGTCGTAGACCATCAGCCGGCCGACGAGCGGCTCGCCGATGCCGGCGAGCAGCTTGATCGCCTCGTTGACCTGGATCGAACCGATCGACGCGCAGAGCACGCCGAGCACGCCGCCCTCGGCGCAGGAGGGGACCATGCCGGGCGGCGGGGGCTCCGGGTAGAGGCACCGGTAGCAGGGGCCGTGCTCGGCCCAGAACACCGACGCCTGGCCGTCGAAGCGGTAGATCGAGCCCCAGACGTACGGCTTGCCGAGCAGCACCGCCGCGTCGTTGACCATGTAGCGGGTGGCGAAGTTGTCGGTGCCGTCGACGATCAGGTCGTAGCGGGAGAAGATGTCCCGTACGTTCTCCCGGTCCAGCGCGGTGTTGTGGATCTCCACCTGGACCAGCGGGTTGATCTCCCGGATCGAGGCCGCGGCCGACTCGGCCTTGGAGCGGCCGACGTCGGAGACGCCGTGGATGATCTGGCGCTGGAGGTTCGACTCGTCGACGGTGTCGAAGTCGATGATGCCGAGCGTGCCGACCCCGGCGGCGGCGAGGTACATCAGCGCCGGTGAGCCGAGGCCGCCGGCGCCGACACAGAGCACCCGGGCGTTCTTCAGCCGCTTCTGCCCCTCCACCCCCACGTCGGGGATGATCAGGTGGCGCGAGTAGCGGCGGATCTCGTCAACGGTCAGCTCGGCGGCGGGCTCGACGAGCGGGGGCAACGACACGGTGGACTCCCCGGGATCGGCTGTGGGCGAACCGGGCCATTGTCGCTCGCACCAGGGCCGATCGGCCATGAGGAGTGACACGTCGCCCGAACTGCGGGAAGGGGAATAACTCAGAAGCCCGCGACGGGCTCGCCGTCGTACCGGGAGCCGTCGACGTACGGCCACGCGTTGGCGGCGCAGCCGTCCAGGCCGTACGTCTGCTGCTGCATCACCGGCGCCGGCTCGCCGGGGCCCGGGCAGGCCTGGTGTTCCTCGCCCAGTTCGTGACCCACCTCATGGTTGACCACGTAGGCGCGGTAGACCGCCAGCGGCGCCCCGTAGTCGGGCACCGCCTCCAGCCAGCGGGCCAGGTTGACGATCACCTGTCCGGGGAGCCGGCAGGAGGTGTAGCCCTCGGTGCTGAGCCCGCCCTCGGCGCACATCCGCTCGGAGGTGTCCGGGGTGGCGAGGTAGACCGTGAAGTCGGGGTCGTCCGCCTCCGCCACCCGCCGCAGCCGCAGTTCCTCGGAGGCGATCCAGCTGCGGGGGTCGCCCAGCACCTCGTCGACGGTGGCGGCAAAGGCGGCGACGTCCTGGCCGGTGCCCTCCTCGACGGCCACCCGGTAGTGCCGGAGCGGCCCGCCGGTCCCCAGCAGCGGGGAGTCGCCGGCAGCGGTGATGAAGTCGCCCGTACCCGTGTGGGGGTAGGTGGGAGTGGGTTGCCGCTCGCCCGCGCCCGCCGCGTACGACGTCCGGCGCCCGTCGTCGGTGCCCGGCACGGGTTCGGGGCCGCCGGCCCGGGCCAGCGTCACGGCGACGGTGGCCGCGACCAGCAGGAGTACGCCGAGCCCGACCACGCGCCGGTCCCGCAGCGGAGCCGGCGGTCGCCACCGCCGGGGTGACGGGCGGCGGGCGGGGCCAGGCGGGTCGCAAGGGGACGACGACGTCATGGATCAAGAATCTCACGCCAATCGGGCATTACGCCGCGAAAAACGCGAATAAGACTCGCCCCCCGCCCCTTCTCCGGCCGGGCCCGACCTCCGGCCCAGGCGGTCAGAGCCGCGGGCCCGCGTACCGCCGACCATCGACGTACGGCCAGGGGTTGGCCACGCAGCCCTTCAGGAAGAGCGTCTGCTGCATCATCACCGGCGCCACCCGGCCCTGGCCGGGGCAGCGCTCGTGCCGGTGCCCCAACTGGTGCCCGACCTCGTGGTTCACCACGTAGGTCCGGTAGACCGAGAGCGGCACCTTCGCGCTGACGAAGTGCGGCACCGAGAGCCGCCAGCGGTCCAGGTTGATGATCACCTTGCCGGGTGCCCGGCACGACGTGTAGGGCTTACCGCCCACCCGGATGTTCACCCCACCGGCGGCACACATGCGGCCCGCCGTCCTGGCCGTGGCGAGGTAGACCGTGAAGTCGTGCCGGGAGGCGGCGCCGACCTGCTGCAACCGCAACCCGCCGTCGATCCAGCTGCCCGGCCCGGCGAGCGCCCGCTCGACGGCCGCGGCGAACTCACCCGCGTCCTCGCCGGCGCCTGACTCCACGGCGACCCGGTAACGGCGCAGCGTGCCCGCGTCGCCCAGCACCGGACCCGTCCGGTCGTCGTAGCCGAAGCTGCCCCGGCCCGCGGACGGCACCGGCCCGGGCAACCGGAGCACGGCCGGCGGGAGCAGGGCGACCGAGGGCGTCCCGGCGGGCGACGGCGTCCCGGCGGCCAGGGGCGTCGCGAGGGGCGCGGGCGTCCCGGCGGAGGACGGCGTCCCGGCGGCCGAGGGCGTGGCGGCGGAGGACGGCGGCGAGACGGCCTCCGGCGCGGAAGCCAACTTCTCGGCGGTGAGCGCCGCCGCCTCGATGTTCGCGCGTCGGTCGGCGATCACCGCCACCGCCGCCGCGCCGGTCAGGCCCAGCGCGACGAGCTTGAGGAGCCACCGCCGTCGCGCCGGACGGCGCCGCACACCGGACAGGTCTCCGCCGCTGTCCGAGGCGGGCGAACGGGCCGGGGCGCCAGGGCCCTCGGCGGGCGCCGGGCGGGCCGGGTCGGGGGGACGGGCAGGGGACATCCCGGTCAGCCTGCCATGTCGGACCGCTCGGCGGTGTCCCCCGTTTCGGTGAGCAGGCCCAGCACGGCCCGCGCCACCAGGCGCGGCACCTCCAGTTGCGCCACGTGGCCGACGCCGTCGAGCATCAACAGCCGGCTGTCCGGGACGACGCGGGCCGTCTGCGGGGCCACCCGTACGTCCACCAGCCGGTCGGCCCGCCCGCCCACGACCAGGGTGGGCGCCGCGACCGTCGCGGCGAGCCGCCACAGCGACCTCGACCCCGGCAGGTACGACCGCAGGAAGCTGGAGACCAGCCCCCGGAACGTCCGGACGTACGCGGCGGCGTGGTGCGGGGCCTCGTGCCGCAGCCGGATCTCCTCCAACGCCTCCTGCCGGCGCTGGTCGCAGATCCGGTCGAGGTCGGCGACGCACGCCTGCATCACCTGCTCGGCCATCACCTCGGGCGCCACCTGGGCCAGCCGCCAGGCGGCCAGGCGCTCGCCCCGGGGGATCGCCAGCAGCGGCAGCATCCGGCCCTGCAACGACCGCCGGAAGTCCAGGAACGGCAGCGCCGGCGAGATCAGGGTCAGGCTCCGGACCAGATCCGGCCGTACCCCCGCCACCTGCACCGAGACCGCCCCACCCAGCGAGTTGCCGAACAGGTGCACCGGCCCCCGCCCGGAGTGCTCGATCCAGCGGATCACCCGCTCCGCGAAGGCCGGGACGGTGTACCGGCGACCCGGCTCACTGCGGCCGAACCCGGGCAGGTCGATGGCCTGCCCGTCGAGGTGGTCGGCGAGCAGGTACGCCAGGTCCGTCCAGTTCTGCGACGAGCCGCCGAGCCCGTGCACGTAGAGCGCCGGCTGCGCGCCGGGCGCGGTGGCCGGCGTGTCCCGGACGTACGTCACCGTGCCGTCGAGGCGTACCTCGCGCCCCGGCCAGGGCGGCGGCACGGAGTGCGCGGGGAGGAGGTGGTCCGGCCGGAGGGTGGCGCGCTTCATGACTCCAGTCTGCCCGAGGCCGCTCAGGCCAGCAGCGCCTCGATCCGGCGGTTGACGGCGGCCAGGGTGGCCCGGACGATCGCCTGCCGGGGGTCACCGGCGACCAGCGCGGAGCCGACGAGTTGCTCGACCCAGCCGTCACAGACCAGCAGCACCACGACCGTGGCCACGTCGCAGTTGCCGAAGGGCACCACGGCGGCGTGCTCGACGAAGCAGCGCCCCCGGTCGGGGCCGGCGTCGGCGACGCGCTCGCCGCCGCGCAGCAGCTCGTCCACCGCCGCCGCGGCGGCCACCGCGCAGAGCCGCAGCACGTAACCGTCGACGGCCGGCCCGGTCGAGTAGCCGGCGGCGCTCTCCGCGCCGGCGAGCAGGCGTACCTCCACCGTGGCGTCCAGCCCGAAGGTGCTCACCTGGACGTGGTCGATCACCACCCGGGGGCCCGCCGCGCCGCCGGTGTCCAGCGGCCGGGACGGCGCGCTCTCCGTCGTCGTCACCTGCCCACCGGAGTACGACGTGCCGACGGTCGCCGAGGCACCGGTGGAGGCACCGGCCGGCGCGGCGGAGACCGAGCCGGGCTCCTCCACCGTGGCCCGGCCCCGGTGCGGGGCGGCGGGCTGCCGGCGTCGGCGCGGGGTCTCGGGCGTCGCCTCGGGGCGGTCCGGCGCGGCTTCCGACGGGCCGCCGGCCAGCCTCCCGCCGGGCACCCTCGACTCGGCGGCGGGGGGCTCGGCGGCGCGCGGTGCGGAACCCGGCGACCTGAGGTCGGCGCCGCGCGACTCCGCCGACCGGCGGCGCACCGGCGGAGGGGGCGCGGCCGGCATGCCGGGCAGGTTCTGCGGCGCGGCGGCCAGCCCCATCCGGTCCTGGAGCAGGCGGGCGACCTGCCGGCTCACCTCGGCCGGGTCCGCTCCGTCGGCCAGGTCGAGCCGCAGGCTGTGCGCGCCGGCCGGGGTGCGGCGCAACGCCGCGTCGCGAACGCCGGCGACACCGCGGACGGCGTCGAGGATGGCGTTGACGTCGAAGCCCTCCGGGCGCTCCCGCAGCGGCGCGGGCTCGTCGTCGCGACGCAGGTGGGTGGCGATGCGGGCGAGTTCGGGGGTCTCGGCGGGTGGCTCCACGGCTGGCGGTTCCGGCACGACGGGCACGTCCGGCTCGGCGGGGACGCGCTGCGGCAGGACCGCCGACGCGGGGTCCGGCGCCTGGCCGGCGGATGACGGGGCCGCCGGCGCCGGCTCGGGGGCGGATCGGCGGGCCGCGTAGGGGGGAGCGCTCGTCGGGGCGGGCGCGGAGGGGTCACGGTCACGCCGCCCGAACCCGTGGGGGGCCGACCCGGTGCCGGGGGTGGTCTGCGGGGCGGCCGGAGGACCCGATGCCGGCTCCGAGTTCTCGGGCCGGAGCCGGAACGGCCGGGTGGCCCGGTCCGGGGTCTCCTCGGCGCGGGGCGCGGCCTCCGGGGCGTACGCGAGCGGGGGTGCACCGGCCGGCGCGGGGACCGCTCCGCCCGCCGCCCAGGCAGGCCGCTCGGTCGGAGCCGACGGTGCCGCCTCGGGTGCCGTGGGACGGTCGACGGGTGCCGACGGTCGCTCGTACGACGGCGGGGGCACCGGTGCGCCCTGGGCGTCGTAGGGGCGGCGGGGCTCGCGGGGCGAGTCGTAGGGCCGGCCGGGCTCGGCGCGCGGCGGCTCGTACGGTCGGTGCGGCTCACCGGCCCAGGCCGGCTGCTGTTCCTCGCGGGACCGGCGACCGGCGGCCTCGGCCTCCTCGCGCGACCGGCGACCGGCGGGCTCGGGCTCCTCCCGCGACCGGCGACCGACGGCCTCGGCCTCCTCGCGGGACCGGTGGCCGGCCGGCTCGGATTCCTCCCGCGACCAGGGCGGCGCCCATGCGGCACCCCAGCTCGGGCGGTTCCAGTTCGGGCCGCTCCAGTCCGGTTCGGCCGACGGCGGCCACTCGGCGGCCGAACGGCGGGGGCCGCCCGGCGCCGGATCGGCCGGTTGTTCCCGGTCGACGCCGGCGACCTGCTCCGCGCGGGGTGCCGGCTCGTCGCCCCGGTCCGCGGCCGGTCCCGGGTCCGCGCCGAAGCCCCGCCCGGCCCCCCGGTGCCCGGCGGCACGCGGCGCGCGGTCCTGGCCGAACTCGCCCACCGCGCTGTCCGCGCCGGCGGCGGGGTCGGGTCCCCGGTCCTCGCGGTAGGCGCGGTCCGCACCCAGCGCGCGATCGACGCCGGCCACCCGGTCGCCGGCGGTAACCCGGTCGCCCGCGTCGGCGGGACGGTCCGCGGTGGTCCGGTCGGTGGCCGGCGGCTCCGGCGGGAAGCGGTCGCTCCAGCCGTGCGCCGTGCCGGCGCCCGGCGGGGGTTCCTCGGCGGCGGCCCGGTCGACCGCCGGCGCGTGGAAGCCGGGCGGCACCTCGAAGCCGCTGGCGGCGGTGCCCACGGGCGGGACCTGGACCGCCGGGGGTGCCGACGTCGGCGCGCCGGAATCCGACCAGCGGGGCTGGCGGCCGGTCGACGGGTTGTCGGCGGAGCGCCGGACCGGACCGGACTCCGGCTCGGCGAACCCGTGCTGCGGCGGCTGCTCGGCCGTCGACGCCGGCCGCTGCGCCGGCACCACCAGCCGGTCGTTGCCCGGGTCGCGGCGTTGCTCGCCGAGGGCGCCGGGTGGGGCGCTCACCGGGGACTGGCGGTGGAGCGGCGCGTCGTCCCGCGACGGCGACGACGGCCCGGCCGCCGTGCCGTGGTCGACACCGTTGGTGCGGTGGCCGTTGACCCGGGCCGGCGGCTCTACCCCGCCGGGCAGCGGTGGCGGCAGGTCGCCGTGTCGCGGCGACGAGGCGGCCCAGCCGGGCGCCGGTTCGGGCGGCCCCCACGACGAGGCCTGCTCGCGGGGGTCGGAGATCTCCCCGCCCCTCGGCCAACCGGCCGCCTGGGGCGCCCACCCGCCGCCGGGACGGGCCAGGTCGTCCTGCGGACCCGTTCCGTCGCCGTGCTCTCCCGGGGTGGCGGCACCGGGTTGCCCTGTTTCACTCACCGCGCGCTCCTTGGTCGCCCCCGCTGAGGCTACCGTGTGGTGACAGTGGCGATAGGTTACGGCGGCGGGCCAATTCCGCGACGGGTCCCGGGCCCCGACCGGTTCGGGTGAAATGCCGGCTCGTACGAAGAACTCGGAGGTTCCCATGACCGCTGTGGGGAACGGTGCCCAGACCGCCGGCCGGCCCACCCGCCTGCCCCGTTCCGCGCGCCGCAAGCAGCTGCTCGCCGCCGCCCAGGAGGTGTTCGTCGCCCAGGGCTACCACGCGGCCGCGATGGACGACATCGCCGAGCGGGCGGGCGTCTCCAAGCCGGTGCTCTACCAGCACTTCCCCGGCAAGATGGAGCTCTATCTCGCCCTGCTCGACACGCACTGCGACGCGATCCTCGCGAAGGTCGACGACGCCATGCGCGGCACCAACGACAACAAGGAGCGGGTCAGCGCGTCGGTGCGCGCGTACTTCGACTTCGTCGACCACGAGAGCGAGGCGTTCCGCCTCGTCTTCGAGTCGGACCTGCGCAACGACCCGGCGGTGCGCCAGCGCGTCGCGCGGGTGGAGCAGGGCTGCATCGCGGCGATCACCGACACCATCATCTCCGACACGGGGATCGGCCGGGCGCACGCCGAGCTGCTCGCCTCCGGCCTGGTCGGGGCGGCCGAGACCGCCGCGCAGTTCTGGCTGGCCGGCGGCCGGCAGCTGCCCAAGGCCGAGGCGGAGGCACTCGTCGCGGCGCTCTCCTGGCGGGGCATCGCCAGCTTCCCGCTGCAAGGCGAGTCAGCCTGAACATCCGGCCCCGAGATCGGATAGCCTTCCCATCGGCGGCTCTTTCGCCCGAATGAGGAGGCACAGTGGAGGTCAAGATCGGCGTGCAGTACGCGCCCCGCGAGCTGGTCCTGGAGAGCGCGCAGTCGCCGGCCGAGATCGAGCAGATCGTGACCGACGCCTTCGGCAAGGACGAGGGCACCCTCTCCCTGACCGACGAGAAGGGCCGGCGGGTGATCGTGCCGGTCAACAAGGTCGCCTACGTCGAGATCGCCGAGGCGTCGCCGCGCGCGGTCGGGTTCACCGTCCGCTGACTGGTCCGGTCGGCCGCGACGGGTGACGGACGATCGCCCGTCGCGGACCGCCGGTCGCGGTCAGTTGTTCAGCCCGGCGGCGGCCATCCGTGCGGAGTGCGCCACGGTCAGCCGCTGGAACAGCCCCTCCACGTCCACCCGCCCGCTGCGCGCGACGAGCCCGGTGAGGGCCCCCCGCTCGGCGGCGGCCACCCGGCCGGCCTGTGACAGCGCCTCGCCGACCAGTCGCCGCGCCCACATCGAGAGCCGGCCGGCCACTCTCGGATCGGCCTCGACGGCGGCCCGGATCTCGGCGACGGCGAACGCGGCGTACGACGAGTCGTGCAGCACGTCGAGGACGAGCTGACGGTCCGGTTCGGCCAGGGCCACGGCGATCTCCCGGAGGAAGTCGTCGGTGATGGCGTCACCCACGTACGCCTTCGTCACCGCCTCCGCCCAGTCCCGCGGCTCCGTCGAGTCGTGGTATGCCTGGAGCGGCCCGACGTACGGCGCCATGGCGTCGTCGGGCAGTACGCCGAGCGCGGCGAGCCGGTCGGCCACCCGCCGGTAGTTGCCGATCTCGGCGGCGGCCATCCCGCCCAACGCCGCCCGGCGGCGCAGATCGGGGGCGAGCCGGGCGTCGGCGGCCATCCGCTCGAAGGCGAGCAGCTCACCGAGGGCCACCAGGCCGAGCAGGTCGACCACGGCATGGTCGGGCAGGTCGACGGCGGCGTGGTCGGACGGATCGGTCGCGGGCACGAGCGCAGGTTACCGCTCATCGACAAACGCGTCAGAAGTGACGCAGATCACAGCTACCGGCCCCGGCGTGGCGCGTGCGCACGGAATCAGGACGTGCCCGGGTCGGTTCAGGTAGCATGGAGCAGTTGCCGTGGGCGCCGACCTGGCCAGTTCGATCCGAGCGATCAGCCGGCCCGGTCGAAGTGTGAGGCCCGCGGCGCGCGTGCGGCCCGGTCCGGCTCGGCAGTCTGCCGCCGACCGTGTGGCCCGCGCCACACCGACCGCGCCCTGAGGACATGACGGGGCGCACCCACGAGAGGGCACCCCCAAATCCATATGAGCGAGCTGACTCAAGACCTCATGGACGGCCAGGAACTGGCCGCCACCGCTCCGGTGCGCCCGGAAGCGCCCACCTTCGCCGAGCTGGGCGCGCGTCAGGAGACCGTCGACGCGCTGGCCGCCGCCGGCATCACCCGCGCCTTCGCCATCCAGGAGTACGCGCTCCCGATCGCGATGCGCGGCACCGACCTGATCGGCCAGGCGCCCACCGGCACCGGCAAGACCCTCGGTTTCGGCGTACCGCTGCTGGAGCGGGTCTTCGCGCCGGGCGAGGGCAGCGACGGCGTGCCGCAGGCGCTGGTCGTCGTACCCACCCGTGAGCTGGGCATCCAGGTGGCCAAGGACCTCGACGCCGCGGGCCGGACCCGGGGCGTGCGCGTGCTGCCGATCTACGGCGGTGTGGCGTACGAGCCGCAGATCGACGCGCTGCGCAAGGGCGTGGAGATCCTGGTCGGCACGCCCGGCCGCCTGCTGGACCTGGCCAAGCAGAAGCACCTGCGCCTGGACCGGGTGCACGCGCTGGTCCTCGACGAGGCCGACCGGATGCTCGACCTGGGCTTCCTCGACGACGTCGAGCGGATCCTCGCGATGCTGCCGGAGGACCGGCAGACCATGCTCTTCTCGGCGACCATGCCGGACCCGATCGTCACCCTCTCCCGGCGCTTCCTGCGCCACCCGGTGACGATCCACGCCGGGCACACCGCCGAGACCGGCCCGTCGCCGCAGACCGAGCAGCTGGCCTACCGCACCCACTCGATGAACAAGATCGAGATCGTGGCCCGAATCCTCCAGGCCGAGGGGCGCGGGCTGACCATGATCTTCACCCGTACCAAGCGGGCCGCCGACCGGGTCGCCGAGGACCTCGACTTCCGGGGCTTCGCGGTCGCCGCCGTGCACGGTGACCTCGGCCAGGGCGCGCGGGAGCGGGCGCTGCGGGCGTTCCGGGCCGGCAAGATCGACACTCTGGTCGCCACCGACGTGGCCGCCCGGGGCATCGACGTCAGCGGCGTCACCCACGTCATCAACTACGACTGCCCCGAGGACCAGGACACCTACACCCACCGGATCGGTCGTACCGGCCGGGCCGGGGCGACGGGCGTCGCGGTGACCTTCGTCGACTGGGACGACATGCCCCGCTGGCGGATCATCGACAAGACGCTGGGCCTGGACATGCCGGAGCCCCTGGAGACGTACCACACGTCCCCGCACCTCTACACCGACCTGCACATCCCCACCGACGTCAGCGGCACCCTGCCGACCGCCGAGCGCACCCGCGCGGGGCTGTCCGCCGAGGTCGAGGAGGACCTCGGCGGCGGGCGCTCCCGTCGGGGCGAGGGTGGCCGGGGCTCCCGGCGCGGTGAGCGCGGCGAGAGCCGTGGGCGCGGCGACCGCCGCTCGGGCCGCGCCACCGGCGCGAACGACGCCCCGGCCGACGCCCCGGCCGACGCCCCGGCCGACGCCACGGAGGAGGGCCCGCGTGTCCCGCGTCGCCGCCGGCGTCGCCGCGCCGGCGAGACCGTCTCGGGCGAGCCGACCACGGTGATCACGAGTGAGGCCACCGCCGCTCCGGCCACCGACGCCCCGGCCGCCGCCGAGGGCGAGGCGTCCAAGCCCCGTCGCCGCCGGCGCCGTCGTGGTGGCTCCACCGCCGGTACGCCGGCCGAGGCGACCGCCGACTGACCGACGAACGTCACCCGAGATCCCCCGGACCGGTGCACCCGGTGCGGGGGATCTCCTCGTCGGGGCCGCTCCCGGACGAACCCGGCACGTCGAGGAGACGGAGCGGGTGCTCCGGGGCGCGCCCGGCGCACCGCCCGTCGGGCCGCGTGCCCGGGGCCGCCCGTCGACCAGGAAGATGGAGCAATGCCCGAACCGCTGGACGCCGCCCTGACCGAGGTCCGGGCGTTGCTGCTCGACCCGGCGCTCACCCGTGCGGTGGCCGCCGGACGCCGACGTGGACACCGCCCCTCGGTGGTACGCGCCGAACTGCGGCCGGTCGCGCTCAAGGCCGGCCCCCGGTTGCAGATCTCCACCTCCGACGGCTCCCGCCCGTACACCCGTAACGTCGCCCCCGGACCGGAGGCGGACGCGGCGGTGGACGCGCTGTTGGCCGAACCGTTCGGCAACTGGCACGTGGAGACGGCCGCCGCCACGATCCAACTGCGGGTCACCAAGTCCGGCGAGGCGCAGGTGCACCGGGCCGCCGCGACCCGGCCGGTCGCCGAGCCGGACGGGCACGACCGGGCGAAGGAGTACCTGCTCGACCCCGGCGACCCGATCTTCGCCGAGATCGGCGGTTCGGCCGCGAAGCGGCGCCAGGTGGACGCGTTCCTGCGGGCCCTGGCGGCCACCCTGCCGGACGACCTGACCGGCCCGCTGCGGGTGGTCGACCTGGGCTGCGGCAACGCGTACCTGACCTTCGCCGCCTATCGCTACCTCGCCCGGCGCGGGCTCGACGTCGAGCTGGTCGGCGTGGACGTGCGGGAGGACCAGCGGCGGCGCAACACCGAGCTGGCCGAGCGGCTGGGCTGGGCGGACCGGGTCGGCTTCGTGGCCGGCACGATCGCCGACGCGGTCGTCGAGCCGGCTCCCGACCTGGTGCTGGCGCTGCACGCCTGCGACACCGCCACGGACGAGGCGCTGGCCCGGGCGGTGCGCTGGGGGGCCCGCTGGGTGCTCGCCGCGCCCTGCTGCCACCACGACGTCGCGGCCCAGCTGCGAGCCACGCCGGCCCCGGCCCCGTACGAGCTGCTGACCCGGCAGGGCATCCTCCGCGAGCGCTTCGCGGACGTCCTCACCGACGCGTTGCGGGCCGGGCTGCTCCGGCTGCACGGCTACCGGGCGGAGGTGGTGGAGTTCGTCGACTCCCGGCACACCCCGCGCAACCTGCTCATCCGGGCCCGCCGCACCGGCGCCGCCCCGACCGTGGCCCAGCGGGCGGAGTACCGGGCACTGGTCGACCAGTGGGCGGTCGCCCCACGGCTGGAGGCACTCCTGCCACCGGCGCCCGCGCCGGACGCCGGCCCGATGCCGAAGCCGGACTCGGTGCCGGTGCCGAAACCGGACGCCGGACCGGCGCCGAAGCCCGACTCGGGGCCGGTGCCGGGCGAGGTGGCGGCGGCTCACTAGGGCACCCGGTCCCGTCGACGGGACGGTCTGGTGGATCAGTCAATCTTTTCCTTAGCTTTCCGTACTACCCTCGGAGTCGCACCGCCGGTGCCGGTCGGAGGGAAGACCCGCAGGATGGGTTCCGTAGAGGTTTCGCCGCAGATGGCCTTCGCACGTTTCGTGCGGCGTGCCATCGACGACGCCCGCGAGGAACGCGGCTGGACCGTCACCGATCTGGCGTCCCACACCGGCGTCGGTCGGTCGACCGTCTTCCGTTGGCTCGCCGGGGACTGGCAGGACTACCCGGAGTTGGCGAAGGTGCGCGGTTTCTGCGCCGCGCTGGATCTGCCGGTCGCGGCCGCGTTCCGCGCGCTCGGCCTGCCCGACGCCGGTCCCGCGCCACGCCGACGCGTCGACGACGGCCCGGTCGAGGCGGACGTCCGGGTGATCCTGCAACGGCTGGCCGACCCCACCGTGCCGGCCGAGGAGAAGCACCACATCCGCGACCTGCTGCGCTACCTGGCCCGCCGCCCGATCCGCCGCGCCGGCTGAGCATCCCGCCCGCGTCGGGTTGGGCGTGTCCCGCCGTGGCTTGGTATCCGCCCGGACAAAAACGGTGCCCGGCCGGGTCAGGGGACGGTGAGCGTGAACTCGGCGGTCCGCACCACGCCGGCGACCTGGAAGTCCAGGTAGAGCCGGTACCGGCCCGGGTCGGGCGCGGTCACCCAGAACGTCACCGCGCCGTCGACCGGTTGCGGCTCGGGGTGGACGTGCAGGTAGCCGAGATCCCCCTCGCGCAGGGCGACCAGGTGCCCGTACGCGCCGAGGTAGCGCTCCAGCGTCGCCCGCCCGCCGGCCGAGTCGACGCGGAAGGTGAACGGCACGGTCACGCCGGCCTGCGGGGTGCCCTGGTAGCTGACCGTGAACCCGTCGACCGTGGCCGAGGTCGCCGGCGCCGGCAGCGGCTTCGGCTGGTAGCCGCCCGGCGCGGCCAGGTCGACCCCGAGGGTCACGGGGGTCTGCCGGCCGTCGTCGGCGAGCGCCGTGAAGTCCGCGTACGCCCGCCACACGCCGGGCTGCGGCAGGGTCAGCGGCACGGACCAGGTGCCGTCGGCCGCCATCGTCGGGTGCAGGTGCTGGTAGCCGGTCAGGTCGCGCCGCACCACGATCAGGTGCATCGGCTTGTCGTGCACGATCGCGAACCGGGTCACCGGGCGGCGTTGCGCGTCCCGTACCTGGAAGCGCAGCTCGCCGTCACGGCCGGCGGTGAACGCGGCGGCCACGGGGGTCAGCGTGTAGCCCGCCGAGCTGACCGAGAGGCCGCCGGCCTGCGCCGCCGCGGCCTGGTCTGCGCCGTGCTCGTGGGCGCCCGTTCCGGGCGCGTGGCTGTGCCCGGTCAGGGCGCTGTCGGCTCCCGCCGCCACAGACGGGCCGCCGCTGTCCAGCCGGCCGAGGCCGAAGCCGAGCAGGACGGCGAGCACCAACCCGCCGACCACCAGCGCCAGCCGGACCGTGCTCCCGTCCGGCACGGCCGAGACCTGCTCCGGTGCGCCGGCGACACCCTCGGGCAGGGCCGACCCGTGCTCCGAAGCCGGCGGCACCTGCTCCGGTGCGGCCGGTCCCTGCTCGGACACCGGCGGCACCTGCTCCGGTGCGGCCGGGACCCGCTCGGGCGGCCCCTGTTCCGGTCCCGGCGGCACGTGTCCGGTGGCGGCCGGCGCCTGGTCAGGCACCGCCGCCGTCCCGCTCACGGCCGGCCAGCTCATCGGTCATGTCACCCACGCTACCGCCCCTCCGGACGGCGCCGGCCCGCCGGTGGTGCGGCGTGGCGCCGCTCGCAGTCGCGCCCCGCCGGGAACTTTCCGGGCGCTGGCGGCCCTGGCCCGGCGGGCTCCGGCAGACCGCTCCCGCCGGCGGGCTGGCCCACGCCCCCACTGGCCGGGCAGGACCGCCGACCATGCCAGGAGTCTTCCGCAGCAGCCCGGTCCCCGGGGTGGCCCGGCAGGTGGCTCAGCCGGCCACGGCCAGCGCGAGGGGGAGCACGTCGGGGGCGCCGGCCCGGCGCAGCTCCCGGGCGGCCATCGTCATCGTCCAGCCCGAGTCGACCAGGTCGTCGACGAGGAGCACCGGCCCGTCGAGCCCGGCGAGGGCGTCGGCCAGCTCGTCCGGCACGGTGAGGGCGCCGTGCAGGGCGCGTACCCGCTGGGCGCTGTTGCCGCGCGCGCCGCCGGCCGGCGCGCCGGTCGGCGTCACCGCACCGAGCAGCGGCAGCCGACCCACGGCGGCGATCCGCTCGGCGAGCGAGCCGACCAGCCGGGGCCGGCGGCGCGAGCCGACCGCGACCACCCCGACCGGGCGGCGCGGCCACCGCTCGTCGCCGTGCGCCCACGCCTTGAGCACCTCGACCACGGCGGCGGCCACGTCGTCGGGGACGGCCACGTCCGCCGCCTCCGGCCCGACCAGGTCGCGCAGCCGCCCGCCCCACCCCAGGTCGGACAGCCGCCCCACCGCGCGCCCCGGCAGCGCCTGCTCCGCCGGGGCGATGCGTCCCTTCAGCGGTACGCCCACCGCCTCCAGCCCGGTCGGCCAGAGCTTCTTCGGCGCGATCTCCACCCCGGGCCGGCCGAGGAAGGTCTGCGCGGCGGTCAGCGCGACGTCCGACACGTCGGCGGTGAACAGCGGGCCGGCGCAGCGGTCGCACCGGCCGCAGTCGGCGGCCCCGGCGTCGTCCAGGCACTCGCGCAGGTAGCGCAGCCGGCAGTCGGGCGTCCTCGCGTACTCCCGCATGGCCTGCTGCTCGGCGGTGCGCGCCTCGGCGACGCGGCGCAACCGGGCCTCGTCGTAGACCCAGGGCTCGCCGGTGGCGAGCCAGCCGCCGCGCACCCGGCGGACCGCGCCGTCGACGTCGAGCACCTTGAGCATCAGCTCCAGCCGGGCCCGGCGCAGGTCGACGATCGGTTCGAGGGCCTGGGTGGAGAGCGGGCGGTCGGTGTGCAGGGCGACCAGCACCGCGCGGACCTGCTCCTCTGGCGGGAAGGCGAGCGAGGCGAAGTAGCGCCAGATGGCGGCGTCCTCGGTGCCGGGCAGCAGCAGCACCTCGGCGTGCGCGACGGCGCGCCCGGCGCGGCCGACCTGCTGGTAGTACGCGATCGGGGACGGCGGCGCGCCGAGGTGCACGACGAAGCCGAGGTCCGGCTTGTCGAAGCCCATGCCCAGCGCGCTGGTGGCGACCAGCGCCTTGATCTTGTTGTCCAGCAGGTCCTGCTCGGCGGCCCGCCGGTCGGCGTCCTCGGCCTGGCCGGTGTAGGAGGCGACGGCGTAGCCCCGGGAGCGCAGGAACTCGGCGGTCTCCCCGGCGGCGGCGACCGTGAGCGTGTAGACGATGCCCGAGCCGGGCAGCCGGTCCAGGTGGTCGGCGAGCCAGCCCAGCCGGTGCGCCGGGCTCGGCAGCTCGACCACGCCGAGGCGCAGCGACTCGCGGTCGAGGCTGCCGCGCAGCACGAGGGCGTCGCCGAGCTGCTCCGCCACGTCGGCGGTGACCCGGGCGTTGGCGGTGGCCGTGGTGGCGAGCACCGGGGTGCGCTCAGGCAGGTTGCCGAGGAACGTACGCAGCCGGCGGTAGTCCGGCCGGAAGTCGTGCCCCCAGTCGGAGACGCAGTGCGCCTCGTCGACGACGAGCAGGCCGGTGGTGGCGGCCAGCTTCGGCAACACGGTGTCCCGGAAGTCCGGGTTGTTGAGCCGCTCCGGGCTGATCAGCAGCACGTCCACGGCACCGGCGTGGATCTCGGCGGTGATCTCGTCCCACTCGTCGAGGTTGGCGGAGTTGATGGTGCGGGCCCGGATGCCGGCGCGGGCCGCCGACTCGACCTGGTTGCGCATCAGCGCCAGCAGCGGCGAGACGATCACGGTCGGGCCGGCCACGCCGTCAGGCCCATGCGGCAACGCGGAGGCCGCGCCCTCGTCGCGCTCGCGCAGCAGGGCGGTGGCCACGAAGTAGACGGCCGACTTGCCCCAACCGGTGCGCTGCACGCAGAGCACCCGACGGCGGTCGACCACCAGCGCCTCGATCGCCCGCCACTGGTCCTCCCGGAGCCGGGCGTGCTCGCCGGCCAACCGCCGCAGCACAGCCTCGGCCCGCTCCCGTACCGCCGTCCGATCCTGGCTCATCCGGCATTTCTACCAGCTACGCCGGACACCACCCGCTCCCGCGAGCACGGCGGACCGGTCCGGGCGGGGCCTCAGGGGGCAACGCGCCGGCACGGTCGCGTGCCAGGATCTGCGGCGGCAACAGTCCGGCTACGAAAGAGAACCATGCGAATCACGCAGCAGATCGGCACTGCCGGAAGGGTCCGGCGGGTCGCGGCGGCAACCGTCTCCCTGGTGGCCGCGACCTCCCTGGCGGCCGGGTGCGGGAACGACGACGCCCGGGACGCCCCGGCGGCCTCCTCCCCGGCCCCCTCGGCGTCCCCGTCGGCCAACCCGAAGAGCACGCTCCTGGCCGCGGTGCCGACCGAGGAGGATCCGGCCTTCCGGTTCAGCGGCAGCGACCCGACCGGCGTCGTCACCGGCGTGGTGGACCCGGCGGGCAAGGGCATGGACCTCACCGTCACCGAGAAGGACGAGGAACTCGACTTCACGATGAAGCTGTCCTTCCGCCTGATCGAGCAGCGCTCCTGGATGAAGGTGAGCTTCGACGGCGCCGACGATCTCAGCAGCCTGCTGAAGCTGCCGAAGAACTGGATGGAACTCGACCACGCGAAGCTCACCGACCCGGCCAGCGTGCCGCACTACGAGGGCGCCGACCCGGGCAACACCGGCGCGATCCTCCGGGCGGCGGGAGACACCGTGACGGAGCAGCACGGGACCTACACCGGCACCGTGGACCTGACCGACGGCGAGCACGTACGCCAGGCCATGACGGACAGCGTGGACGTAGACGCGCTCGGGGAGGCCGCGAAGGCGGTCCCGTTCACGGCCGTCGTCGGGGCGGACGGGAACCTCACCTCGCTCACCCTTCAGATCCCGGCGGTCGGCAAGCGCAAGGCCACGAAGTACGTCGTCAAGTACTTCGACTTCGGCAAGGCCCCGAAGGTCACCGAGCCGACGGGCAGCCAGGTGCAGAAGGCGCCGGCCTCGGCGTACGAGCTGCTGAACGGCTGACGGCGGGGACACCGGGGACGGGGGTCGCGGCCGGCGCGGAGACGGCCGCGACCCCGGCACGTACGCCCCCGCCGCTTCCCGCCTGCCCCGGCTCAGCGGCCGAGGACCGAGCCGCCGTTGACCCCGAGCACCTGCCCGGTGACGTAGCCGGCCGCCGGGCCGGCCAGGTAGCGGACCGCCTCGGCGATGTCCTCCGGGATGCCGGCGCGGCCGACCAGGGTCGCCGCCACCCGCTTCGCGTGCCCCTCCGGGGTCATCCGGTCGCCGAAGAACTCGGTGTCGGCGACGTAGCCGGGGCTGACCACGTTGACCGTGATCTGTTCCGGTCCGAGCTGCGCCGCCAGGTCGTACGCCCAGCCGTGCAGCGCCGCCTTCGCCGCCGAGTACGCCCCGGCGCCACCCCGCTGGGCGGCGATCGAGCTGACCAGGACGACCCGCCCACCGGGGCGGCGCAGGGCGGGCCGGAGCGCCTCCGTGAGCAGTACGGCGGTGAGCACGTTGGCGTCCAGGTTGGCCCGCCAGTGCGCCGCCGTTCCAGCCAGGGTGCCGGTGTCACCACCCAGGTAGCCGCCCGCGTTGTTGACGACCACGTCGACCGCCCGCCCGTCGACGGCGTCGACCACCCGGGTCACCTGCCCGGGATCGGTCAGGTCGGCGGCGACGGCGCGTACGGCGTCCGGCCGCCCGCACTCGGCGCCGATGCGCTCGGCGGCGGCGGCGAGCACGTCCGCCCGCCGCCCCACGATCAGCACGGCACACCCGTCGGCGACCAGCGCCCGGGCGACGGCCGCGCCGATTCCCGTTCCCCCGCCGCTGACGACCGCCAGCCGTTCACCCATGGTGATCCCCTTCCACGCAGCAGCCCCGCCGATCATGCAGCCGTCGCCAGGTGGCGGCAACTGCGTATCGGCGGGGCCGGGAGGGCCTGCGCGGTCAGGGACGGCGGGACGGGGGACGCAGCGAGTGCCGCAGGAGCGCCACCCGGGGGGCGAGGCTGGCCAGGCCGCCGGGGAAGAAGTAGACGGCCAGGATGAAGACCGTGCCGAGCACGAAGAGCGGCTGCGACAGCGGGTTGCTCAGGAATGCCGGCAGGGCCTCCACCGCGTCGGACGTGCCGAACGCGACCAGCCGGTGGTCCAGGTACATGTAGAGGATCCCGCCGATCACCGGGCCCCACCGGGTGCCCGGACCGCCCAGCACCACCATGACCAGCAGCGCCAGGGTCCACTCGGAGGAGGTGATGTGCGGCGACGCGCCGCCGACGATCAGGACGTAGACCACGCCCCCGGCCGCCGCCAGCCCACCGGCCAGGGTGAACGCCACCAGCTTGAACCGGTACGGGTCGAGCCCGAGCACCCCGATGCGCCGCTCGTCGTCGCGCAGGCCGGCGAGCACCCGCCCGGTCGGCGAGCCGGAGACCCGGTGCACCACCAGGACCACCACGACCAGGTACGCCAGCGCCAACCAGTAGAGGTTGACGGTGTTGGTGACCCCGACCAGCCCTTCGGGCAGCCCGGACACGTCCAGCGGCAGCCCCTCCTCGCCGCCGGTGAGCCCGCCGAAGTCGCGGGCCACCAGGATCGCCCCGACCTGGGCGAAGGCGAGCGTCACCATGGCGAACGCGATCCCGACGGTACGCAGCGCCACCGCGCCGATCAGCGCGGCGAGGATCGTCCCGCCGGTGACCGCGAGCAGTCCCGCCTGCCACAGCGGCAGCCCCGCCTTGGTGACGAGGATGTCGGTGCCGTAGACGCCGGCGGCGAAGTAGAGGGCGTGGCCGAAGGAGAGCATCCCGGTCCGCCCGTAGAGCAGGTCGTACCCGGCCGCCAGGCCGCCGAAGACCAGGCAGACGGCGAGCAGTTGCAGGGTGCCCGGGGAGTTCAGCGCCCCCTCGAAGATGCCCGGCAGGTGCAGCGTGGAGTACGGCAGGATCAGGGCGACCACCAGCGCGACCAGCGGCAGGTACGGGCGCAGCCCGTGCCACCGTCGGCGCCCCGGCGTCAGCTCGTCGGGTACCGCCGCGGCCGGCGCCGGAACCTCGGGGCTCTTGACCTCGGTCATGCCGTTGCCACCTTTCCGGCGATGCCCTGCGGGCGCAGCAGCAGCACCACGGCCAGCAGCGCGACCACGCAGATGTCGCCCAGCCCGGAGGTGCCGTAGTAGTTGACGAACTGTTGGGTCAGGCCGACCGCGACGGCCGCGTACGCGGACCCGGTCACCGAGCCCATCCCGCCGATGACCACCACGATGAACGCGAAGATCAGCAGCGAGCCGCCCTGGCCGGGCGAGACGGTGCCGAAGTAGACGCCGCCGAGCGCGCCGGCCAGCGCCGCCGCCGCCCCGCCGATCGCGAAGACCAGGGTGAACGCCTTGCGCACGTCGATGCCGAGCGCCGTGACCATCTCCCGGTTCTCCACGCCGGCCCGGATGATCAGGCCGTAGCGGGTCCAGCGGAGGAAGGCCAGGATCGCGCCGAGCACCAGCACCGCGGCGATGATCAGCAACAGGCCGCCGTTGGGCACGTTCGCGCCGAGGATCGAGGTGACCTGCCGGCTCCACTCGGGCCGCGGGAACGGCCGGGCGTCCGCACCCCAGGTGGCCTGGAGCAGCGCCACGCCGGCCAGCGAGAGGCCGACGGTGACGAGCACCTGCTCGATGGTGCGGGAGTAGAGCGGCCGGATCAGCACCAGCTCGACGAGCACCGCCACGAGCGTGCCGGCGGCCACCCCGAAGGCGACCGCGAGCACGAAGCCGAAGCCGTCCGAGCCGGCGCCGGGCAGGTTGTGCGCCGCCCACCAGGTCCCGTACGCGCCGACGCCGAGGAAGACGCCGTGCGCGAAGTTGAGCACGTCGGCCAGGCCAAAGACCAGGGAGAGCCCGCTGGCCACCAGGAAGTAGAGCGCCGCCAGGCCGAGCCCGGTCAGCGTCAACAGGATGACGGTGTCCATCAGTGCTGGTCCTTCCGCGCGGCGGCCGGCGTACCGGCGGGGTGGTGTCCCTCCGCCGAGCCGACGCCCAGCAGCGACTTCGTCAGGGCGGTCTCCAGCAGCAGTTCCTGCGCGCTGCCGGTCCAGGCGACCTGGCCGGCGGCCAGCACGACCGCGTCCCGGGCGAGCCGCCGCACCACGGCCAGGTTCTGCTCGACCAGCAGCACCGGCACGGATTCGGCGACCCGTTCCAGCACCTCGGCCACCTCGGTCACCACCTTCGGCGCGAGCCCCTTGGTCGGCTCGTCGACGAGCAGCAGCCGGTTGTCGTTGAGCAGCACCCGGCCGATCGCGAGCATCTGCTGCTGCCCGCCGGAGAGCGAGCCGGCCCGTTGCCGTCCGCGCCGGTCCAGCTCCGGGAAGAGCGCGAAGACCTTGTCGTACGCCGGGACGCTGCCCCGCCGCTCGGCGAGCCGGAGGTTCTCCGCGACGGTGAGCCCGGCGAAGACGCACCGGTCCTCCGGCACGTAGCCGAGCCCGCCGCGGACCAGCCGGTGGGTGGGCCGGGCCAGCAGGCTCTGGGCACCCATCCGGACGGTTCCGCGCACCTCGCCGGCGGGCGGGGTGAGGCCGACGACGGCGCGCAGCGTGGTCGTCTTGCCCACGCCGTTGCGCCCGAGCAGGACCGTGACGCCGGTCGGGGCGACCGTGAAGGACACCCCCTGGAGGATGTGCAGCCCGGCGATGCGGACCGACAGGTTCTCCACGCTGAGAATGGGTTCCATCATGAGCCGCCTTTCGTTCGCGACTGCGGGACTCGCAAACCCGGCTCATTCCTCGCGCTCACAGAGCCGCCCTTCGTTCGCGACTGCGGGACTCGCAAACCCGGCTCATTCCTCGCGCTCACAGAGCCTCCCCCAGGTAGGCCTCTTGCACGGTGGGGTTGGCCATCACCGTCTCCGGGGTGTCGCAGGCCAGCAGCGCGCCGTGGTGCATCACGGCGATCCGGTCGGCCAGCTCCAGGATGACGTCCATGTGGTGCTCGACCATCAGCACCGACCGGCCGCTGTCGCCGGTGAGCGAGCGGATCACCGAGACCAGTTCGGGCACGTCCTCGGCGCTGACCCCGGCCATCGGCTCGTCGAGCAGCATGACCCGGGGCTCCCCGGCCAGCAGCAGGGCGATCTCCAGCTTCCGCTTCTCGCCGTGGGCGAGGGTGCCGGCCAGCGCCGTACCCCGGTGGGCGAGGCCGACCCGGTCGAGCGCCGCGTCGGCGGCGGCGGTGACCTCACGGTCGGCCGCCGCCCGCCGCCACAGCTTCATCGAGCCCCCGCGGTGCGCCTGCACGGCGAGCCGGACGTTCTCCCGCACGCTGAGCGAGCCGAAGACCGAGGATGCCTGGAAGGTACGGCCGAGCCCGAGGCGGGCCCGCTTGTGCGGCGGGAGGGAGCCGATGTCCTGCCCGTCGAGGGTGATCCGACCTTCCGTGGCCCGGCGTACGCCGGTGATCAGGTTGAACAGTGAGGTCTTGCCGGCGCCGTTGGGCCCGATGACGCCGAGGAACTCCCCGGGCGCCAGGTCGAGGTAGACGCCGTCGACGATGGCGACCTCACCGATCCGCCAGGTCAGACCGCGGGTGGTGAGCATCTGCTGTCAGCCCTTCATCGCCACGGCAGGCGGCGCGGACTCGTCCCCGGTGAGCGCCTTCTGGGCGGTGGCCGTGAACGCGGTGCCGCTGCCGGACAGCTTGGCCTGGAACATCGGCTGGAGCAGCGCGTGGTCCTCGGCCCGGATGGTCATCTTGCCCTTGACCCCGTCGAAGCTCCAGCCCTCCAGCGCCGTGATCATCTTCTCGACGTCGTCGCCGCCCTCGGCGATGGCGCGGACGACCATCTGGGCGGCGGCGAAGCCGTCCGGGTGGAAGAGGTCGACGGTGCCGACCTTGGCCTTCAGCGCCTGCACGGCCTCGTTGTCGGAGGCCCCGTCGAAGTAGTGCGACAGGAAGGAGATCTTGGTGCCGGCGGCGCCGAAGGTCGGCCACGAGGCCCGGATGTCCAGGCCGGTGACGACCGTGGTGGAGGAGAGCACGCCCTGCTGGTCGAGCGTCTGCCACATCGCGGGGGCGGTGGTGCCGGCCCAGGCGACGAAGAGCAGGTCCGGCTTGGCGGACTTGATCTGGCTGGCGAACGGGGTGAACTCCGTGGCGCTGGCCGGCGCCCGTACGCTGCTGACGGCCGCGCCCGCGCCGCCGATGACGGCCTTCACGGCCGCCTCGTTGGCGTCGCCGAAGGCGCCGTCCTGGGCGAAGACCACGACCTTCTTCCCGGCCGGGTCGCCGATGAACGACTTGGCGGTCACCACGTCCTGGTACGACTGCCGCCCGGAGCGGAACGTGTACTTGTTCGCGCCGGTCACCGCGTCGGTGGCGGCCGGGCCGGAGATGAAGAGGACCTTGTTCTGCGCGGCGATCGGGGCGACCTGGAGGGCCACGCCGGAGGCCGTCGAACCCGCGATGATCTTGTTGCCCTTGCCGATCAGGTCCTTGGCCGCGGAGACCGCCTTGGCCGGGTCGCCCGCGTCGTCGACCTCGGTGACCTCGATCGCCCGGTCGCCCACCTTGTTGGTGCCCTTGGTGGCGAAGTCGAGGCCGGCCTTGAATCCCTCGATGTACTGCTTGCCGTAGCTGGCGAGGGCTCCCGACTGGGAGTAGACCAGGCCAACCTTCACCGGTGCGGCGCTGTCGCCGCCGCCGGAGGCGGTGTCCTGCGGGCTACCACAGGCCGTGGCGGCGAGCGCCGCGGCCATCATCGTGGCGGCGGAGAGGAACACCCGCCGCGTCGTCCGGACCGTCATTGCGACTCCACGTGAGGACTCGGAGGTAGGAACTCATATGACGGCCCACGCTAGAAGTGACGTCACCCACGGGCTATGTGGCCGAAACACACAAGTAACAGAGGTGGGGTGGTCACCCGTACCAGCCGTCGGCACGCGACGCCGAAAGCACGGGGCGACGGTGGCGCTACCCACCATCGCCGGCTCGCCTCGTGTGTCTGACGGGGACACCGCAAACGGACTCCGCCGACAGACCCAGCGGCCGGGAACACCAGGGGCGGCGGCGTCTGTCACGGCCACTTCGGCGGCACACAGGGGCCCCGTCACCGTAGCCGCCCGCTGCCTAGCCGGCCCTCGGCAGCCGCCCGCTGCCTAGCCGGCCCTCGGCAGCCGCCCGCTGCCTAGCCGGCCCTCGGCAGCCGCCCGCTGCGTAGCCGGCCCACCGGGCAGCCGCCCCCCGCGTAGGCGCTTCCGCCGCCACGCCGAACCGCACCGCCACGCCACCTCTGTCGGCACACCGGGACCGCTCGGGAGATCTTGGTAGGAAAGTGCCCCTCAAGGGGCCGTTTCGTACCAAGGTCTCCGGGTTCGTCGGTTGGCACACCGCTGATTGCCGGCCGGGATGACGACGTCGTCGGGTTCGACCCGCCCCCCATACACGGGGCAGCTCGACAGCGTCCGCGCGGTGCACTCCGGCACGCCTGAATCGTCTACGACATCAGCTCGACAGCGTCCGCGCAGCCATCCGGGCACACCCCGAATCGCCTGCGTCTGACGCGGGATGAAGTCGTGCGGGATGCCGGTTCTCGCACCCGGATCGCGGTGGAAAAGGAAGATTGTCTGGTGCGCCGGCTCCTTCGTCACCCCGTACGGCTGGTGCCGTTCGGATTCCTGGTGACGATCATGGTCGGCACCGGGCTGCTGATGCTGCCCTGGGCCACCAGCGAGTACCGGCAGACCCCGTTCCTGACCGCCCTGTTCACGGCCACCTCGGCGGTGTCGGTGACCGGGATGACGATCGTGGACACCCCGCACTACTGGAACGGGTTCGGTCTCGCGATGATCACCGTGCTCACGCAGGTCGGCGGCCTGGGCATCGTCACCGGGGCGACCCTGGTGATCCTCGTGGTGGCCCGGCGACTGGGACTGCGCAGCCGGCTGCTGGTGCAGGCCGAGACGGCCGAGTTCGGCCTCGGTGACGTACGCCGGCTGCTGCTGCGCATCGCAGGCCTCGCGCTGGTGTGCGAGGCGGTCATCACCGCGATTCTGACCGCCCGGCTGTGGGTCGCCTACGACTATCCGTTCGGCCGGGCCCTGTGGGGCGGGGTATTCCACGCCGTCCAGGCCTTCAACAACGGCGGATTCGCCCTCTACACCGACAACCTGATCGGCTTCTCCACCGACGCGTGGTTCACCCTGCCGCTCTCGATCGGCACCATCATCGGCGGGCTCGGCTTCCCGGCGCTGTTCGAGGCGGTCCGGGAGTGGCGACAGCCGGCCCGCTGGGCGGTCGCCACGAAGCTGACCGTGTGGGGGAGCCTGACGCTGCTGACGGTGGGCTTCCTCGGCCTGCTGGTGATCGAGTGGGAGAACCCCCGCACCCTGGGCATCCACGCCTGGTCGGAGAAGCTCCTGGTGGCGTTCACGCAGAACGCGTTCACCCGCACCGGTGGCTTCAACGTCATCGACGTGAACAGCATGGAAGAGGAGAGCTACCCCCTGGTCATCGCGCTGATGTTCATCGGCGGCGGCAGCGCCAGCACGGCCGGCGGGATCAAGGTGGCCACCTTCTTCCTGCTCGCCTTCGTCCTGTGGGCCGAACTGCGGGGCGAGCCGGACGTGACGGTCGGGCACCGCCGGGTGGCCACCGCCAGCCAGCGGCAGGCCCTCACCATCGCGCTGCTCAGCGTCGCGCTGCTGGCCGGCGGCACGATGCTGTTGATCTTCCTCACCGAGGGCGTCCCCCTCTACGCCGCGCTGTTCGACGTGACCTCGGCGCTTACCACCACCGGCTTCAGCATCGGGGTCGCCGCGTCGCTGCCGGAGAACGGCCAGGTCGCCCTGATCATCCTCATGTTCGTCGGCCGGATCGGGCCCCTGACCCTCGGGTCGGCGATCGCCCTGAACACCCGGCGGCGGCTGTACCGCTACCCGGAGGAGCAACCCATTGTCGGCTAGGAAGACGGACGAGGGCAGCGTCCTGGTCATCGGACTGGGTCGGTTCGGCTGCTACCTGTCCCGCGCGTTGACCGCGCTGAACCACGAGGTGCTGGCCGTCGACCGCGACGCGGAGCGGGTGCAGCGGTGGTCGGCGCAGCTCGACCGCGTCGTGCAGGCCGACGCCACCGAGGAGGGGACGCTGCGCCAACTCGGCGTGGCGGAATTCGGGCGGGCGGTGGTCGCCATCGGCGCCTCGCTGGAGGCCAGCGTGCTGACGGTGCTGGCGCTGGCCGACCTGGGCGTACCGCAGATCTGGGCACGGGCCACCTCGACGAAGCACGCCAAGATCCTGGACTCGGTCGGCGCGCACCACGTGATCTTTCCCGAGGCGGAGACCGGCGAGCGGGTGGCCCACCTGATCGTCAGCAGGATGCTCGACTTCATCGAGTTCGGCGACGACTTCGCCATCGCCAAGGTGTGCAGCCCGGAGTCGATGGTCGGCCGACCGCTCGCGGAGCTGACCCCCACCGAGCAGCACGGAGTGCGGGTGGTGGGCGTGAAGCTGCCCGGGGAACGCTTCCGCTACGCCACGGACGCCACGGTGATCGCGCCGGGCAGCATGTTGATCGTCGAAGGGGACATCGGGCAGGTGCAACGGTTCGCGGAACTCAGCTGACCCCGGCAAAATCAGTCATCGTCCTCGTCCCTTTCCTCGCTTGCTTTTTTTGCCCCACCCGCCCCCTTTCCCTTGCCGGAGTTGTCGGACTTGGCCTTCGGCCCGCCGGAGTTGCCGCCCGCCTTGCCGGCGGACGTGCCGGCCTTCTTCGCCGGGGTCTTGACGCTGGGCTTGGCCGGCGCCTTCGACGGTGCCTTGCTGGGTGCCGCACCGGCCACCCCGGAGACCTGCGCCCCGCAGGTCTCCTCGCCGAGGCGGAACTCCAGCGGCAGCGGGTTCACGCCGGTGTGGCGGCCGGTCAGGGTGAGCTTCTCCGACGCGCCGGGCGCCAGCGCGGCCCGCTCCGGGCCGGCCGCCACGAGCACCGTACGGCCCTGCTGGCGCACCGGCACGGGCGTCGCCTTCGTCACCGTCTGCTGGCCCGGGAAGGTGAAACTGAGCCGCCAGTCGCGCAGCTCCCGCGTGCCGGCGTTGGTCAGGGTCAGCTCGGCGGCGAAGTCCTTGCCCGAGTCCTTACGCAACGTGTAGGCGACCCGGCAGGGCGGCGCCGTCGGCACCGGAGCGCCCATCCGCGCCTGCGTCTGCTGGTCGATGCCTCCGCTGGCGGGGCTGTGCGAGGTCACCCCCCACAACGCCGCCGTCACCGCCACCAGCCCGGCGGCGGCCACCCCCGCCTCGATCCGCCGGCGTCGGGTCGCCGCGCGCCGGTTGCGCGTACGGGAGAACGGCAGCGCGTCGGTCGCGGCGGACCAGGGCAGGATCGTGGTGCCGGCGGCGGCGAACGCGGCCTCGTCCACGGGCCCCGCCGGAGAGACCGGCACCGGGGCGATCATGCCGGCGGCCTCGGCGAGCGTCCGCGCGACCTCGGCGGTGGCGGGACGGTCCTCGGGGCGCTTGGCCAGGCAGCGGCCCACCAGCTCGCGCACCTCGTCGGGCAGCCCCGGCACCGGCGGCATGGGATCCGGCTCGTTGTACATGTGCGCGCGCAGCATCTGCGTGGTGGTGCTCGCCTGCCAGGGCAGCCGGCCGGTCAGCATCCGGTAGAGCAGCAGGCCGACGGCGTACACGTCGGTGGCCGGGGAGACCTGGCCGTTGTCGAGCCGCTCCGGCGCGAGGTACGCGGGCGTGCCGAGCAGGGCACCGTCCGGCCCCTTCTCCTTCTCCCCCACCAGCGCCGAGATGCCGAAGTCGACCACCTTCACGCCGATGGCGGTCAACATGATGTTGCCCGGGGTCACGTCGCGGTGCACCACGCCACGGGCGTGCGCGGTGGCGAGCGCCGAGGTGACCTCCGCGCCGATCGTCACCGCGTCCCGCCAGGGCAGGCTGCCCCGGCGCAGCCGGCCGGTCAGCGACTCGCCGTCGACCAGCTCCATGACGACGTACGGGACGGTCAGGCCGACCTGCTCGGACTCGCCGTAGTCGTACACGTTGGTGATGTTGGGGTGGCACAGCCGGGCGGCGGCCTGCGCCTCGATCCGGATGCGGTGCCGGAACGCGCGGTCGCTGGCCAGCCGCGACGCGAGTACCTTGACCGCCACCTGGCGGCCCAGCACCTCGTCGTAGCCGCGCCAGACCACGGACATGCCGCCCGCGCCGAGCTGCTCGATCAGCCGGTACCGCTCACCCAGCAGTTGTGCGCCGTCCCGGATCCCTCCACCCATGGGGATCGTTGTTGCCCCGGACCGACCCGGCTACACATCCAGGGTCGGAATCGGTCACCGATTCACCCGTTCAGGCGGTGGCCAGGAGCTGGTCCACGGGCGCGTAGTCGTCGGTCAGCACCAGCGCCTCGCCGACGAAGCCGGTGAGGTCGGCGCCCGCCAGGAGACTGGCGTCCTCCCGCAGCTCGGCCAGCCGGGCGCGGACCGCCTCCAGCGGCAGCGGGGCGTCGGAGGCGACGATGAGGAAGTTCGAGCCCTCCCGCCCGGCCAGCGCCGCCGCCGGGGCGATCAGCGCGACGTGCCGGAACTCGGCGGCGACGGTGGCCAGCTCGCTGCGGATGAAGCGCAGCGGCGGGTAGTCGATGACGTTCTGCACGTAGACGCCGCCGGGGCGGGTCACCCGGCGGACCTCGGCGGCCATCTCCCGGGTGGCCAGGTGCCAGGGCACCACCAGGTGCCCGAAGGCGTCGCCGACCACCAGGTCGCGGCTGTCGCTGGCCTCCGCCGCGACCAGCAGCCGGGCGTCACCCACCACCGCCCGCAGGTCCGGCCCCTGGCGTACGCCGAGCTGACGCTCGCCCAGCTCGACCAGCCCGCCGTCGATCTCGAATACGACGTTGTCGGTGCCGGGACGGGTGGCGGTCAGGTAGCGGGGCACGGTGAACCCGCCCCCGCCCAGGTGCAGCGCGTCGAGCCGCTGCCCCTTCGGGGCCACCACGTCGGCCACCGCCCCGATCCACCGCGTGTACGCGTACTCCAGGTGGGTGGGGTCGGCGAGATCCACGTACGAGTGCTGGGCGGAGTTGAGCAGTAGGGTGCGGCCGGACTCCCGGCCGGGGTCGGCCTCGACGCTGGCGCAGTGGTAGGCGGTCTCGATGTCGCACGGGTTCGGGGCGACCGTGGTCAGCCCGGCGCCGACGAGCCCCAGCACCGCCAGGGCGGCCTTGGCGCGGGCGGGGCCGGGCAGCTCGGCGCGGTCCTGGCGGCGCAGCCACACCCCGAGGCCGAGCCCGGTGAGCCCGAGCGAGGCCGCCAGGGCGAACAGGATGACCGTGCTGGGCAGCGCGGCCACCAGCACGAACCCGGTGCCCAGGGTGGCCGTGATCCCGCCCAGCGTGCCGATGCCGGAGAGCCGGCCGACCACCTGGCCGGTGCGCCGCAGGTCGGCGAGCTGAAGCTTGACCACCAGCGGCGTGACCGCGGCGAGCAGGGCCGCCGGCACGAAGACGGCGAGCGCGACGAGCAGCAGGATGGCCGAGGCCGCCCCGCCGCGCAGCACCTCGCCGGCGTACCGGACGACGGGCAGGGTGACCGCCGTGGCGATGCCGGCCAGCACCAGCGCCGGAGCCAGCAGGACGCGCGGGTTGCGCCGGTCCGCCAGCCAGCCGCCCGTCCAGGCCCCGTAGGCGATGGCGGCCAGGGCGATGCCGATGACCGAGCTGGTCACCTGAAGGGTCACCCCGACGTACGGTCCGACCAGCCGCAGCGCGACGGTCTCCAGCACCAGGACGGCGCCGCTGGAGAAGAAGACCAGGAACGCGGCGAGGCCGTTGGGCAGGGCCCGGGCGGTCGTCGCCGCCGGCGTGGCCGGCGGGACCGTGACGTCGGAGGATGCGGAGCTCACCCGCGCGATGGTACGCAGGAAAACTGGGCCCGCGGGTCAGTACATCGAGAGATGAACATGGTTCGTGTGGTCGGCGGCGGGACTGCCGCTGCCGCTGTAGGCCCGCCAACCGGTGCCCGGGTGCCAGATCTGCCGGTACCAGATCACGTAGAGCACGCCCAGCCGGCTGGCGTTGCGCACGTGCCAGGCGGCCAGGCTGTCCCCGTACGCCTTGTCGCCGCCCGTGGCGGTCTTGTCCTCGAACCCGCCCGCGGCGGCCGAGAAGTCGCAGGCCCGCCCCTTGGGGTGCTCGCCGGAGCCGCCGCTGCGGTAGCAGGAGACGTAGCGCTTGTAGCCGGCGGCCTTGGTCTGGTTGAGGGCGTTGAGCGTGCGCGGGGTGATGCAGCCGGAGGTGGTCGGGTCGTTGACCGAGCAGGACTCCGACGGCCAGGAGCCGTCCGAGTTGCGGGGCGCCGGCTTCGCCGAGGACGAGCTGGCGCCGCTGAAGCCGCCGCTGCTGCCCGAGCTGACCGCCGCTAGCGCCGCCTCGGCCTCCTTCTTCTTCTTCGCCATCACCGCGAGCTGCTTCTGCTGCTCACGGACCTCGGTGTCGATGGCGATCTTCGCCTGCCGGGCCTGCTCGCGTGCCTCGGTCAGGCTGCGCAGCCGCTTGCCGTCGCGCTGCGCCATCATGTCGAGGCTGGCCGCCCGTTCCAGGAACGCCTCCGGCGAGGCGCTGTTGAGCAGCATCGACGTGGGCGTCAACCGGCCCAGCCGGTACGACTGGGCGGCCACCTCGCCGACCTGCGCGGTCAGCTCGACCAGCCGGACCTCCACCTCGCCCAGCTGCTTGACCAGCTGCTTCTGCCGGGCCTTGGAGTTGTCCAGCTTCCCCTTGGCCTCGATGTGCGCCTTGGCGGTGGCCTCCAGGGCGTCCCGGAGCTTCTTGGTGCCGCCCTCGTTGGGTTCCGCGTACGCGGGCACCGCGCCGCCGGCGAAGAACATCGTCACGGCGAGGAGCAGGGCGGTCAGCGGGCGGCGGACGCGCCCACCGGTGGACGGGGCGGTCAGCTGGGGGCGGCCGTGACGCCCGACGGGCATGGTCCTGCGCACGAAAGCATCCTTCCGTCGGCCACCGGCCCCGGACGACAGCACGGCGCGGCGGCGACCCCTGCCGGGCGCCGGTCGGCGGCCTGCTGGCAGAGACCGGCGGTCAGGATACCGGACGGAGCACGATTGACCAGGCCCGCGAACGCCGGGGCCGGCCAACGTCGACGCAGTGTCGCGTCGGCGTCACGCACCGCCGAGCAGCGTCTCGCGTACCTGCGCCCAGATCTCCTCGCTCGCGGCCACCAGGAGGCCGTGGCCCTCGTCCGCCGGACGGTAGTCCGTGCCGTCGAAGCGCCGGGCCACCCCGCCCGCCGCACGCACCAGCAGGCTGCCGGGGGCGTGGTCCCAGGGCAGGGTCCGCCAGAAGAGCACGAAGTCCTGATCCCCGGTCAGCACGTCCAGGTATTCGCGCCCAGCGCAGTGCTGGCCGGGAAGCAGCTCGCCCAGCCGCGCGCCGCCGGCCTCGACCAGCGCCCGCGACGCGGACGGCAGCGCGTGCGACATCGCGGCGCCGCGTACCGCGTCGAGCGCGGGCGCCCGGTCGCCGGTCCACAGCGGCCGGCCGTCGAGCCGGGTCCCCTCGCCGGCCCGCGCGACGGCCAGCGTCCCGGCGAGCGGGTCGAGCACCCAGGCGGCGACCGGCTCCCCGTCGGTCAGCAACGCCACCATCAGCGCGAACGGCTGCCGGCCGGCGGCGAAGTTCGAGGTGCCGTCGACCGGGTCGACGAGCCACACGTCGCCGGCGCCGCGCAGGTGGTCAAGCAGGGTCGGATCGTCGGCCACCGCCTCCTCGCCGACCACCAGCGAGCCGGGGCGCAGCCGGCGCAGGGCCGCCGAAATGATCTCCTCGGCACGGCGGTCGGCGACGGTGACGAGCTCACCCGGCGCCTTCTCGCTGACGTCGGCGTCGTCGAGCTTGCGGAACAGCGGAAGCACGACCTGGTCGGCGGTCTCGCGCAGCAGACCACCGACGTCGTCGAGCAGGGTGTCAGCCACGCGGCGGCAGCTTCACCACGCTGACGAAGAACTCGTCGATCTGCCGGACCACCGAGATGAAGCGCTCGAAGTCCACCGGCTTCGTCACGTACGCGTTGGCGTGCAGCTGGTAGCTGCGCAGGATGTCCTCGTCGGCCTGGGAGGTCGTCAGCACCACGACCGGGATCCGGCAGAGCTGCTCGTCCTTCTTGATCTCCTCCAGCACCTCCCGCCCGTCGCGGCGGGGCAGGTTCAGGTCGAGCAGGATCAGGTCCGGCTGCACCACGTCGGCGTACTGGCCCTCCCGCCGCAGGTAGGCCAGCGCCTCGGCGCCGTCGGAGACGACGGTCAGCCGGTTGCGGAGCTTGTGCTCCTCGAACGCCTCCTGGGTCATCAACACGTCACCCGGGTCGTCCTCGACCAGCAGGACCTCGATCGGGCTCTTGCCGTCCGCCGGCGCGGTCATCCCACCGTCTCCCTCATGTCACCCGTTCTACCGTCTTCCGGTGCCCGGTCGGGCCCATCCGTGGGGTCCGGCCCGTCGGCACGCCCGCCGACCTGCGCCGGGGCGGCGGTACCGGCCTCCGTGGCGGGCTCGTCGCCGTCCCCGGTCACGGCCTCGTCGGCCGCCGGCTCGTCGGCCGGCCCGTCCGTCGACTCGGCCGCCGCCTCGACGTCCTCGGGCAGCGCCGGGAGGGTGAAGCGGATCGCCGTGCCCTCCTCGACGTCGGTGTCCACCCAGACCCGGCCGCCGTGGTATTCCACGATCTTCTTGACGATCGCCAGCCCGATCCCGGTGCCCGGGTACGCGTCCTTGGCGTGCAGCCGCTGGAAGATGACGAAGATCTTGTCGGCGAACTCGGGCTCGATGCCGATGCCGTTGTCCTGGCAGCTGATCTCCCACTCGTCGCCCACGAGGCGGGCCGAGATGTGCACCTTCGGCGGCACGTCGGGGCGGCGGAACTTCACCGAGTTGCTGACCAGGTTGGCCAGCAGGTTGGTCAGCAGCGGCTCCTCGCCGCGGATGACCGGCAGCTCGCCCCAGGTCAGCTCCGCGTCGGCGTACTGGCGGGCCGCCTCGGTCTGGCCGGCCACGTCGCCCATGACCTTGTTCATGTCGACCTCGGTGAAACCCGTGGTGAGCCGGCCGATCCGGGAGAAGGCGAGCAGGTCGTTGATGAGGCGCTGCATCCGCTGCGCGCCGTCGACCGCGAACGCGATGTACTGGTCGGCCCGCTCGTCCAACTGCCCCGCGTAGCGGCGCTGAAGGAGCTGGCAGAAGCTGGCCACCTTGCGCAGCGGCTCCTGGAGGTCGTGCGAGGCGACGTACGCGAACTGCTCCAGGTCACGGTTGGAGCGGGTGAGCTCCTCGGCCTGCTTCTGGAGCTGGCTGTTGACCCACTCGATGCGCTCGCGGGCCTCCCGTACCTCCGCCAGGTCCTTGGCGATCTTGCGCCGCATCGCGTCGACGTCCTCGGCGAGCCGCATGAACTCGGGTGGGCCGGCGCCGACGATGCCGTGCTGGTAGTCGCCCTCGGCCACCTCCCGGACCTGGTCGGCGAGCCCCGTCAGCGGGCGGATCACCATCTTGTCCAACGAGACCAGCAGCATGCTGCCGGCGACGATGACCACCCCGACGGCCACGATCAGCAGCACGACCAACAGGTTGCTGGTCCGCTCCACGTCCGCGGCGCTGCGCTGCCGGGTCTCGAAGATCTCCTGCTGGAGATGGTCGAGCGCGTCCCGGACGTCGTTGAACTGTTCCCGGGCCTGGTCCGTGATGAGCGCCTGAGCGGCGCTGGTGCCACTCTGATCCGTGGTGGTGACCACCGGCACCGCCACCGCCTGGCGCCACACCTCGGCCCGTTCCTCCACCACCCGGATCTCCTGTCGGAGCTCCGGGTAGTCGGCGACGAGCCGGTGCATCGAGGCGACCAGGTCCTGCTCGCGCTTGCGCCCGGCGTCGTAGGGCGCCAGGTCGGCCGGGTTGCCGCTGACCGCGTAGCCGCGCACCGCCGTCTCCTGGTCCAGCAGCGCGTTCAGCAACTCCTGCGCCTGCACCCGCAGCGGGCCGGTCTTGTTCAGGATCGCATCGATGTGCGACCGGTTCTTCGCCGCCAGGGCCACCTCGCCGGAGGCCAGGCCGAGCAGCAGGACGGCGACGACGACGAGCAGCGTGACGACCCTCCGGCGCAGGGTCCAGTCGCGTACGGCCGTCACCGGCCACCGCCCCGGCTGACCAGCAGCATGGCGACGTCGTCGGCGAACGGGCCGCCGTTGAGCTGCTCGGCGCGCCCGACCAGCCAGGCCGGCAGCTCGGACAGCGGCACGGCGAGGGTCGCCGGGTCGGCGAGCAGTCCGCTGAGGCCGGGTACGTCGAGGCGCTCGTCGCCCTCGCCGATCCGGCCCTCGATCAGGCCGTCGGTGTACATCAACAGGGACCAGTCATCGGTGTCGAACTCCAGGTCGTAGGCCACGGGCCGGCGGGGTCGTACGCCGAGGAGCAAACCGCCGGGTGCCGGCACCGGCACCACCTTGCCCCCGGCGAGCAGCAGCGGCGGCGGGTGCCCGGCCAGCCGGACGGTGCCCCGGTTGGCGTCGAGGTCCAGCCGCACGGTGGCGACGGTCGCGAAGATCTCCTGGAGGCGGCGCTCGCTCATCAGCACCTGTTCCAGCGCCGGGAGCACCTCGTCGTCGGGTACGCCGGCGAGGATCAGGGCCCGCCAGGCGACGCGAAGCTCGACGCCGAGGGCCGCCTCGTCCACGCCGTGCCCGCAGACGTCGCCGATGATCAGGTCGAGCCGGTCGGGTCGGGTCTGCACCACGTCGTAGAAGTCGCCGCCGATCAGGGCGGCGTGCCGGCCGGGCCGGTAGAAGGTGTGCACCGCGACGACGTCGGTGGTCATCAGCGGCTGCGGCAGCAGGCCCCGTTCCAGTCGGGCCGACTCGGCCTGGCGCAGCTCGACCTCGCGCAGCCGCCGGGCGTTCTCGTCGGCGCGCTTGCGCTCCACCGCGTAGCGCAGCGCCCGGGTCAGCAGCACCCCGTCGACCTGGCCCTTGACCAGGTAGTCCTGGGCGCCCTCGGCGACCGCGACGATGCCGAGGTGCTCGTCGGATCGGCCGGTCAGTACGCAGACGGCGGCGCCGCTGGCCATCTCCAGCACCTGGCGCAGCCCGTCGAGGCCCTGCGCGTCGGGCAGGCCGAGGTCGAGCAGGACGCAGTCGACGCCCAGTACGCGCTGCCGCGCCTCGCTGAGGCTGGTCGCCACCAGCAGGTCGATCATCGAGTTGGTCTCGGCGAGCAGCTCGCCGACCAGGAAGGCGTCGCCCTCGTCGTCCTCGACCAGCAGCACCCGCAGCCGCTCGCCCGGCGGCAGGTTGGGATGCCGTCCCATGCCGCCGTGCGGGTACGGCCCGACGGAGGAACCGGCCATGCCGGTCCCCCGGTACGGCCGGGTCACCGCCGCGAGACGTGGGAGTTCGCTGGTGATGTCGGGCTCCTTCCGAGTGCCCTGCTGATCCTGTATTAGACAACGTTCGCACACAACACGACGGGCTCCGTATGCGCGGGCATGGGTCTGATCACTACGCGCCGGCGGGCAAAACGGACGGGTGTGCCCTCCGGCAGCCACCGGGAGTCCCGCTGGCGGCCCCCGGGGTGCAGGATGGTGCCCACCTGAGACCCGAGGAGACCCCGTGGGCGCACCCCCCATCCGCCCCGCCGACCGCGCGCTGGCCCGCCCCGGCCGCCGGTTCGCCGCCGCCGTGGCGGCGCTCGCCGCGCTGGTCGCCGTCGGCGCCGGCAGCCTGCTCGACCTGCGTACCCCCACGCCGCGCCCGGCCGACGCGCCGCCCGGCGAGTTCAGCGCCGCCCGGGCGTACGAGCACGTCGGCGTCGTCGCCGCGCGGACGCACGTGGCGGGCAGCCCGGCGAACGACCAGGTCCGCGCGCACGTCGAGGGGGTGCTGCGCGGTCTCGGTCTGGAGACCGAGGTGCAGGACACCGTCGCGCCCGAGGCCGGCCAGCTCAGCGGGGCGGCCGGCGGGGCCACCCTGGCCCGGGTACGCAACGTGGTGGCCCGGCTGCCCGGCACGGACCCCACCGGGAAGGTCTTCCTCGTCTCGCACTACGACTCGGTGCAGTCCGGGCCGGGCGGCAACGACGACGCCGCCGGCACCTCGACCATCCTGGAGGTGGCCCGCGCGCTGGCCACCGGCCCCCGGCCGCGCAACGACATCGTCTTCGTGCTCACCGACGCCGAGGAGGCGTGCCTGTGCGGGGCGGCGGCGTTCGCGTCCAGCCACCCGCTGGCCGCCGACGGCGGCGTCGTGCTCAACCTGGAGGCGCGCGGCTCCACCGGCCCGGTGATCATGTTCGAGACGTCGCGGAACAACGCCGCCCTGGTGGACGTCTTCGGCCGGGCCGCGCCGCACGCCGTGGGCACCTCGTTCGCCGTGGAGATCTACCGGGCGATGCCCAACGACACGGACTTCACGGCGTTCCTCGACAACGACTTCGTCGGGCTCAACTCGGCGTACATCGACGGCGGGGCGATCTACCACACCCCGCTGGACACCCCCGCCGCCATGGACCGGGCCAGCCTCCAGCACCACGGCGACAACGCCCTCGGCCTCGCCCGTGAGTTCGGCCGGGTGGACCTGACCGCGCTGGACTCCGGGCACGACGGCACCTACTTCCCCGTCCCGGGCGGGCTGGTCCGCTACCCCGGCTGGCTGGTGCTGCCGTTGGCGCTGCTGGCGCTCGCCGCCGTGGCGGCCCTCGGCTGGCTCGCCCTGCGCCGGGGCCGCGTCACCGCCGGCCGGCTCGCCGCCGGGTTCGGGCTGGCGCTGCTGCCGCTCGTCCTCGCCCCGCTCGCCGCGCAGCTGCTCTGGGCGGCGGTCACCGCGCTGCGGCCCGGCTACGCCGAGCTGCTCGACCCGTACCGGCCCACCTGGTACCGGCTGGCCGTGGTGGCGCTCGCCGCCGCCGTCCTGTTCACCTGGTACGCGCTCACCCGCCGCCGGGTCGGCCCGGCTGCGCTCGCCATCGGCGGGCTGGGCTGGCTGGCCGTGCTCGGGGTGCTGCTCGCCGTGCTGGTGCCCGGCGGGGCGTACCTCGTCACCCTCCCGGCCCTGGCCGGCGCGCTGGCCGGGCTGGTCGCGCTGGCCACGCGGATCGACGGACCGTGGCCGGTGGTCGCGGTGACCCTGGCCGCCGCGGTGGCCGTGGTGATCCTGCTGCCCACGGTGGTCCTGCTCTTCCCGGCGCTCGGCATGGCGATGGGCGGGGTGGCGGCGCTGGTCGCGGTGCTGCTCGGCCTGGCCGCGCTGCCGGTGGTCGACCTGCTGCACCCGCAGGCCGGCGGGCAGCGCGGGATGCTCGCCCTGCGCGCGCGCCGGCTCGGCGCGCTGCCGGCCGCCGCCACCGCCCTGACGGCGGTGGTCCTCACCGGGGTCGGGCTCGCCGTCGACCGCTTCGACGCCGCGCACCCCGCCCCCACCCACCTGATGTACGCCCTCGACGCCGGCACCGGGCAGGCCCGCTGGCTCAGCCGCGAGGAGGATCCGCAGCCCTGGACCGACGGCTACGTCGACGGGGTGACCGAGGTGGCCGACTTCCCCGGCCTGGGCGACGCGGAACTGCGTGCCGGCCCGGCGCAGGCGGCGAACCTGCCCGCCCCGAAGCTGGAGGTGCTCGCCGACACCACCACCGGCGCCGAGCGCACCCTGCGTCTGCGGCTGGTCCCCCAGCGCCAGGTCCGGCTGACGACCCTGCACGTGGAGGCGGCGACGGCGACGGTGCTGCGGGCGGAGGTGGCCGGCCGTCCGGTGCCGGTGGAGGCCGGTGCGGGCCGCTGGGGCTTCGGCCTGGTCTTCCACGCCCCGCCGCCGGAGGGGATCGAGGTGACGCTGACCGTCGCCCCGAAGGCGGGCCAGGTGGCGCTGCGCGCGATGGACGCCAGCGACGGCCTGGACGCCCTGCCCGGCTTCCGGCCCCGCCCGCCCGACGTGGGGATCAAGGGCTCACACACCTCGGAGATGCTGGCCGTGGCACGCACCTATCCGCTCTAGCCAGTCCCCGTCGCGGGCATGTTCTCCATCGAGTCGCCGCGTGCGTAACGCCAGCCACATCGACGACGCCGGATAGGTGGAGACAGCTGACACCTGGCTGTGCCCTCGCCGTCACGGCGAGCCGTCACCTGCGACGTAAGGACGCTATGCGACCTCGTTCTCCGTCCCGCTCGATCCGACGTACCCTTGCCAACTCTCTCGCCACCCTCGCCCTCGTCGGCGGCGCGGCGGCACTCGCTCCGGCCGACGCGGTGGCGGCCGGAAAACTCCAGCCCGACCTGGCTGTCGACCTGATGATGACCAACGTGTTGAACCCGGCGGAGGGCGAGACCTTCTACGCCGAGATCGACATCCGGAACTACGGCAACGGGCCATCGGACCCGGTGACGCTGACCGTCTCGGTGCCTTCGGGGCTACAGACCACAACCCCCGCCCCCGACGCCGGCTGGACCTGCGCGAGGGCGAGCACGACGAGCTACACCTGCTCGTATCCGGAACTGGCGGCTGGCGGTCGCGCGTTCCGGCTGCATGTGCCGTTCGTCGTGGCCGGCGCGGCACCGGGCAGCGCGGTCCCCGTCACCACGAGCATCACCCCGCAGCGCCGTGAGGCGAACACCGGCAACAACACCGGTTCCGTCACGGTGGCGATCTCGGGCACGTGCGTCATCCGGGGCACCGTCTGGCACGACCTCGACCGGGACGGGCAGCGTGAGGAGGGTGAGCCGGCCGTCGCCGGCGGCCCGGACGGCGTGTTGAACGTGAGTCTGTGGATTCGGCAGGGACAGGCCATCGGCGGCGGCTCGACGACCGTCAACCCGGACGGGACCTGGTCGATCACCGCCCGCACCGAACTGCTGTACCAGGTCCGGCTCGAGGTGTCGAGTGCGTACGGTCGGACCGTAGCCGACTCGGGTGACGACGCCACCGACTCGGACATGGTGACGTCGTACCAGTTCGAGCCGACCGTGCTCGTCGGCAGCGCCGAGTTCCACGCCGCGCACGGCGGCGAGTACGTGGTCGACGCCGGCCTGATCCCCCAGAGCTGAGCCCGTCGCCGCCCGCCCGAGGCAAGCCGCCCGTCCGAGGCGACTCGGGCGGGCGGCGCGACTCACCGGATCGGTGCCAGGCCGGGGCTTCTACTTCCAGCGGAAGTGGACGAAGAGGCGGCCGAAGTTCTTCGAGTCCTTCTCGACCCGGTGGTAGAGCTGCTTGACGTCCTTCTGGTCGAGGAAGCGCAGCACCCGCTTCTTGAGCTGGCCGGAGCCCTTGCCGGGGATGATCTCGACGAGGGTGGCCTTCTTCGCCACCGCCTCGTCCATGATCCCGCGCAGGGCCCGGTCGATGTCGTGGCCCTTGTTGAAGATGTCGTGCAGGTCCAGCTTCAGCTTCATCGCGTACCCGCCGGCAGCTCACGTCCCATGACGCCGATGGTAGGCGTCCCGCGGCGTCCACGGCGATGGCCGGTGATCAGGACGGCATGGACCCTACATGGCAGTTTTAGGGTCCATGGCGTCCTGATCACCCCGCCCGTGTCCCGGCGGCGAGCACTCGGGCGGGTGCCGTCAGCGGCCGCCCGCGACCCGGGTCTCCACCCGGTGCAGGGCGGTGCGGTAGTCGTCGTTGCCGCTGTGCATGGCCGCCGCGATGCGCAGGTGCCGCAACGCGTCGGCGTGCCGGTTCAGCCGCTCCAGCGTACGGCCCAGCACGTGGTGGGCGTAGTGGTCGGCGGGGTCCCGGTCGACCAGCTCCCGCAGCTGCGCCTCGGCCCGGCTGAGCTGGGCCGACTGGAAGTACGCCCGGGCCAGCAGCTGCCGTACCGAGGCGTTGCCCGGCTCGGCCTCCACGATCGGTTCGAGCAGCCGGGCGGCGCCGGTCGGGTCACCGGCCTCGAAGAACATGGTCGCCCGCCGGTACTCGGCCAGAAGATCCATCCGACCCACCCCCTCGTGTCGCACCACTGTCCCGACGCTGGCACAACACCCGCCGTACCGCGACTCTTCCCGGCCGGGAACCGCGTCGACCCCAGGCTGCCATCGCCGCGCCAGCAGAGCCGGCGGGGCAGGACGCCCGGACGGCCAGCGCCCCCTCGCCGGAGCCGGGGCACGGAACGCGCGGGCGGGGTCAGGTGGTGGCGCCCTGCCGGCCGGCGGCCAGCTCCCAGGCGCGGACGCCACCGACGATGCCGGCGGTGTTGGGCACCACCACCACGTCGTCGCCCATCCGGGCGAGCTGCTCGGGCCGGATCAGCCGGGAGTTGCCGCCGCCCAGGTAGAGCCGGTCCCAGCGGAACACCGGGCGCAGCCCCTCCACGACCTGCCGGATCCGGCGGGACCAGAACGCGTCCCCGAGGCGGCGCCGCTCCGGCTCCCCCACGTACGTGTCGTAGGTGGTGCCCCAGCGCACCGGGGCGTGGGACAGCTCCAGGTGCGGGGCGAGCACCCCACCGTCGAAGAGCGCGCTGCCCAGCCCGGTGCCGAGGGTCAGCACCAGCTCGCAGCCGGTCCCGGCGACCACCCCGGCGCCGTGCACCTCGGCGTCGTTGAGCACCAGCGCCGGCACCCCGAACGCCTCGGCGAGCGCGGTCCGCGCGTCGTACCCGGCCCACTGGGCGACCAGCCCGGGGTCGACCTTCGAGCGGGGACCGGAGCGGGTCACGTAGTGCGGGGTGGCCACCACCACCCCGTGCCGGATCATGCCCGGCAGGCCGACCGTGAGCCGGTCGGCGGCGGGCAGCCGGCCGGCCAGTTCCAGCAGCGTCTTGACGAAGAGCGAGGGCGGCAGGGGGTACGGCGTGGGCACCCGCAGCGGCCGGGCGCGCATCGTGCCCGCCTCGTCCAGCACCGATGCCTTGATCCCGCCGCCGCCACAGTCGATCGCCAGAGTGGTCACCACCCGAGCAGTGTGCCGCGTGCCGACCGGACTCCGTTCACCGATCTTGCACTTCCAGTCCGGCAGCCGCACCCTTCGCCCCTTTCATCCGGACTCGAAGGGCAGGAACGCGCAGCGGTGGGGCGCGGGGGCGGGCATCTCGGCGCGCGGTCGGGCAGGCGGGCGAAGGCAGGAGCGCGCAGCGGTGGGGGCACGCGCGGGGGCGGGCCGGGCGGGCACGGGGGCGGGATAGGGTCGGGGACTGATGAGCGCGACGATGATCGTCAAGGGGTTGGCCGCGGGGCACGGGGACCGGGCGCTGTTCGCCGGACTGGACCTGGTGGTCGCACCCGGGGACGTGGTGGGGCTGGTCGGGCCGAACGGGGCCGGCAAGTCGACGCTGCTGCGTACCCTCGCCGGGTTGTTGCCGGTGGAGGCCGGCAGCGTGACGCTCAGCCCGCCCACGGCGAGCGTCGGGCACCTGCCGCAGGAGCCCGAGCGGCGCCCCGGCGAGGCCCTGCGCGACTTCCTGGCCCGACGCACCGGGGTCACCGCCGCGCAGACCGCGCTGGACGCGGCGACGGCGGCCCTCACCGACGGCGCGCCCGGCGCCGACGACGCCTACGCCGAGGCGCTGGAGCGCTGGCTCGCCCTCGGCGGCGCGGACCTGGAGGAACGGGCCGAGCAGGTGGCCGCCGAACTGGGCCTCACGGTCGACCTCGACCACCCGATGACCGGCCTCTCCGGCGGCCAGGCGGCCCGGGCCGGGCTGGCCTCGCTGCTGCTCAGCCGCTACGACGTCTTCCTGCTCGACGAGCCGACCAACGACCTGGACCTGGCCGGCCTGGAGCGGCTGGAGCAGTTCGTCACCGGGCTGCGCGCCGGCACGCTGCTGGTCAGCCACGACCGGGAGTTCCTCACCCGCACGGTGACCCGGGTGCTGGAGCTGGACCTGCATCAGCAGCAGGTCCGGCACTACGGCGGCGGATACGCGGGCTACCTGGAGGAGCGCGAGGTGGCCCGCCGGCACGCCCGCGAGGAGTACGAGGAGTACGCCGACACCCGCGCCGGCCTGGAGGCACGCGCCCGCACCCAGCGCGCCTGGATGGAGAAGGGCGTGAAGAACGCCCGCCGCAAGGCCACCGACAACGACAAGATCGGCCGCAAGTTCCGCGCGGAGGCGACCGAGAAGCAGGCGGCCAAGGCCAAGCAGACCGAGCGGCTGATCGAGCGGCTGGAGGTGGTCGAGGAGCCGCGCAAGGAGTGGGAGCTGCGGATGGAGATCGCCGCCGCGCCCCGTGCCGGCGCCGTCGTGGCCTCGCTGCGCGACGTCGTCGTACGCCGGGGCGGCTTCACCCTCGGCCCGGTGACCCTCCAGATCGACTGGGCCGACAAGGTGGCGGTGACCGGGGCGAACGGCTCCGGCAAGTCCACCCTGCTCGCCGCCCTGCTGGGCCGGCTTCCCCTCGACTCCGGGCACGCCGCGCTCGGCCCCGGGGTGGTGGTCGGCGAGGTGGACCAGGCCCGGGGGCTGTTCCTCGGCGACGCGCCGCTGATCGACGCGTTCGGCGCCGCCGTACCGGACCTGTCGCCGGCGGACGCGCGGACGCTGCTGGCCAAGTTCGGCCTGCGCGCGGGGCACGTGCTGCGGCCGGCGGCGACCCTGTCGCCCGGTGAGCGGACCCGGGCGGCGCTGGCGCTGCTCCAGGGGCGCGGGGTGAACCTGCTGGTGCTGGACGAGCCGACGAACCACCTGGACCTGCCGGCCATCGAACAGCTCGAGTCGGCGCTGGCCAACTACCCGGGCACGCTGCTGCTGGTCACCCACGACCGGCGGATGCTGGACGCGGTCGCCACCAACCGCCGGCTGCGGGTGGACGCCGGGCGGATCGCCGAGGACTGATCCGTGCCGACCCGCGCGCGGCGGGTGAGAATGACGGCATGCTCAAGTGGGAGTACGCGCTGCTGGTCCGCCGCCGCCAGCCGGCCACGAACGACCTCGGCTGGGAGGTCGTCTTCGTCTGGTACGGCCCGGACGGCTCGATGGTCGACGTGACGCCCTACGGCGACACGGCGCTGGCTCACCTCAACCGGGCCGGCGACCAGGGCTGGGAGCTGGTCGCGATGAGCGAGGACCCGTCCCTGCCCGGCAACAACGAGCTGCACCGCTACCACCTCAAGCGGCCCAAGCCGGCCGCACCGCCGCCCCGGCAGCGGATGCGTGGCGGCGGACGCCCCCGGCGGACGATCACCGGCTGACCCGTCCGCCTCCCGGCCCGCTCCGGCCCCGGCCCTCCCCGGCCCCGGCGTGACCTGGCCCCGACCGGCCTGGCCCGACCCGCCTGGCCTGGCCCCGACCGGCCTGGCCTGGCCCGCCTGGCGACGATCGCCGGTTGAGTCGCCGGCTCCGGGCCCTCGCCCGCGCGGGCAGCCTGACGCGCCTCGCGCAATTGGAGGCATACCGGACGGGGATCCGGGTAACGGGCGGCGGGAGGTGGGCCGATGGTCGCGTTGACGCAGGCTTCGCCCTCGGCCGAGCGGCTGCGGGCGGTCGATGAGTTCCTCGCGCAGGCGTGGGCCGACCAGGTCCGGCACGACGCCCGGCTACGCGATCTCGCGGTCGAGGTGCGCTTCGATCGCGGGGTGGCCCACGTCAGCGGCGAGGTGGCCGATCCGGCACAGCTGCGCCTGGTCCGCGAACTGGTCGGCCGGCTGGCCGGAGTCTTCGGGGTGTGGTGCCGGGTCGGGGTCGGTGGGCGGGCGCCCGTGGTGGTGGACCTCGGCTGCGGTGCCACCAAGCAGTGGCCGGGCAACCTGGGGCTGGACATCTTCCCGGCCCCGGGAGTGGACGCGGTGGCGGACCTCTCCGGCTCGCTGCCGCTGGCCGACGACTCGGTGGACGTGCTCTTCGCCGTACACATCCTGGAGCACCTGATCGACTTCCTGCCGCTGGTGGACGAATGCCACCGGGTGCTCCGGCCGGGCGGGGTGCTGCACGTGATGAGCCCGTGGTGGGGGCACGTGAACGCCGTCGCCGATCCGACGCACGTCCGGCTGCTCGACGTACAGACGATCAAGGGGGTCTGCGTGCAGCGCCCGCCGGGCACCCCGCGCTGGCATCCCCTGCACGCCGGCTGCGACGGCGCCTCCATCTTCGCCGACCTGACCCCCCTCCCCCCGGACGCGGATCCCCCCACCCCCACCCACCTGGCCCGCTTCTTCGCCTGACCCCCTGCCCGCCCCTCCTCGTTGATCATGGGGTTGTTGTCGCGACACACCGGGGCGGAGCGCAACAACTTCATGATCAACGGAGCCGAGGGCAACCCGAGGGAGGGTGGGAGGGGAGCAGTTAGGGGGAGGCGGGTTCGGTTGGGCGGGCCGCCGCCTGGCTGGGGCGCTGGGCCAGGCGGTTGCGGCGGTAGCCGTAGCCGAAGTAGATCAGCACGCCGAGCAGCATCCACGCGGCGAAGCGCAGCCAGGTCTCCACCGACAGGTTCAGCATCAGGTAGAAGCAGGCCAGCGCCGACACGATCGGCAGCACCGGGGAGAGCGGCACCCGGAACGGCCGGTCCAGGTCCGGGCGCTTGCGGCGCAGGACCGGCACCGCGACCGAGACCAGCACGAACGCCGCGAGCGCGCCGATGCTGACCAGGTCGGCCAGGGCCGACAGCGGCAGGAAGCCGGCGAGCAGCGCGACCACCACCGTCATGACGGCCGAGATCCGGTACGGGGTGCCCCAGCGCGGGTGCACCTTGGCGATCGACGGCGGGATCAGCCCGTCCCGGCTGATGGCGAAGCCGATCCGCCCCATGGCGACCAGGTCGACCAGGATCACGCTGGTCAGGCCGGCGACGGCGGCGATGGAGACGAGGATGCCGGCCCATTCGGCGCCGACCGCGTTGAAGGCCGCCGCGATGGGGGCGCCCCGGTCGATCTCGTCGTACGGCACCATGCCCACCAGGACCAGCGAGACGCCGACGTACAGCACGGTGGAGATCAGCAGGGTGCCGAGCAGGCCGAGGGTGAGGTCCCGGCGGGGCCGCTTCGTCTCCTCGCCGAGGTTGGCCACCGCCTCGAAGCCGGTGTACGCGAAGAAGACCACCGCAGCGGCGCTGAGTACGCCCACGAAGCCGAACACCGAGGGCTCCAGCCCGAAGAGCGCCTGGGTGACGGGCTGCTTGATGCCGTCCTCGCCGCCGCCGGCCGGCTCCGCCGGCGGGACGAACGGGGTGAGGTTGGCGGCCTTCACGAAGAACAGGCCGGCGGCCACGATGAAGACACAGATGGCGACCTTCACCAGCACCAGCACGTTGGTCACCCGGGCGGACTCGCGGATGCCGACGATCGCCACGACGCCGAGCAGCAGCACGATGCCGATCGCGCCGACGTTGACGACGCTGCCCTCCTCGCCGAACCAGGCGGTGGGCAGGCCGACGAGTTCGGCCAGGTAACCGGACCAGCCGCGGGCCACCACCGCCGCGCCGAGGGCGAACTCCAGCAGCAGGTCCCAGCCGATGATCCAGGCGACGATCTCGCCCATGGTCGCGTACGCGTAGGTGTACGCGCTGCCGGCGGCCGGCACGCTGGAGGCCAGCTCGGCGTAGCAGAGGGCGGCGAGCAGGGCGACCAGGCCGGCGATGGCGAACGAGATCACCACGCCGGGCCCCGCGCTGTCCCGTGCCTCGATGCCGGTGAGCGTGAAGATGCCGGTGCCGATCACGATGCCGATGCCGAAGCCGGTGAGGTCACGGGCGCCGAGCCGCCGCTTCAGGCCCGGTCCGCCGTCGGCACCGTCGGCCTCGCTCTGCGCGATCACGTCGCCGATCGGCTTGGTACGCAGCACGGACACGGCCGTCACCCCTCCCACCGTCCGGACCACCTCCGTGGCGACCGGTGACCGGCGTTGCTACCCAGGGCGGACCCTGCTCAATCACCACGCTTCAGGTCATTCGGGTCACCACCTGGCGTGTGTGCCCCAGCACGGTGCGCCCCGTGGCCCCGGCCACAGGGACGAGCCGGCATGGACGGACGGATGGATCCCGCTCAGACTCTTGCGCAGAACCGTGAGGTGTGAAAATTTCCTACCTGCGGAAGATTGTCAACGGCGAATCTTGCCGTCTGCGCCGCGATGAACCCCTGACACGGGAGCCCCAACGAAGGGACACACCGCATGAAGGCAACTCGGCTCGGAGCCGCCGGGCTGGCCGCAGCACTGCTCGGCGCGCTCGTCGCCGCGACCCCGGCGAGCGCGACGCCCGACACGGCGACCACCGCCGCCTCCACCACCACCTGCGTCACCAACCCGGCCACCCCCAAGCGGCAGTTCCGGGCCATGTGGATCTCCTCGGTCGTCAACATCGACTGGCCGAGCAGCGCATCCCACACCTCGCCGGACCGCATCGCCACCCAGCAGGCCGAATACCGTCAGCTGCTCGACCTCGCCGAGCGGCTCAACCACAACGCCGTGGTCGTCCAGATCCGGCCGACCGCGGACGCGTTCTGGCCGTCGCCCTACGAGCCCTGGTCCGAGTACCTGACCGGGGTCCGCGGGCAGGACCCGGGCTGGGACCCGCTGAAGTTCGTCATCGACGAGGCGCACAAGCGGAACCTCGAGTTCCACGCCTGGTTCAACCCGTACCGCGTCTCCATGCCCGCCCCGGGCGGCGCCGGCGGCGACATCAACCTGCTCGCGCCGAACCACCCGGCGCGCCAGAACCCCGACTGGGTCTTCGCCTACCCGCCGGCCGGGGTCGCCGGCAGCCGGCTCTACTACAACCCCGGCAACCCCGAGGTCCGCGAGTTCGTGCAGACGGCCATGATGGACGCCGTCAAGCGGTACGACGTCGACGGCGTGCACTTCGACGACTACTTCTACCCGTACCCGAGCGGCACCCACCAGGTGCCCGACGACGCCACCTTCGCGGCGCACAACCGGGGCTTCACCGACAAGGCCGACTGGCGGCGGGACAACACCAACCTGCTGATCCAGGAGATGGGCATCAAGGTCAAGGCCGCGAAGCCGTGGGTGAAGTTCGGCGTCAGCCCGTTCGGCATCTGGCGCAACCAGTCGGCCGACCCGCTGGGCTCGGACACCACCGGCAGCCAGGCGTACGACACCGTCTCCGCCGACACCCGCAAGTGGGTGAAGGAGGAGTGGATCGACTACATCGTGCCGCAGCTCTACTGGTACATGGGCCAGTACCCGGCCGCCGACTACACCCGGCTCGTGCCGTGGTGGGCGGACGTGGTGAAGGGCACCAAGGTGCAGCTCTACATCGGGCAGGCCGACTACAAGAGCGGTGACCCCGCCTACGGCTCGTTCTGGATGAACCCGCAGGAGCTGTCCAACCACCTGACGCTCAACCGGGCGTACCCGGAGGTCCAGGGCAACATCCACTTCTCGGCCGTGCAGGTACGGGCCAACCGGCTCGGCGCGACCGACATCTACGCCGCCGAGCACTACTCCCGCCCGGCGCTGATCCCGACCATGTCGCACCTGCCGAAGAAGCCGCTGCTCATGCCGGTCGTCACGAAGGCCGCCCGGCAGGCCGACGGGGTCCGGCTGAACTGGCTCCAGCCGGCCGACGGCCTGGGCCCGCTCGGCACCGCCGCGTCGTACGCGATCTACCGCTTCGACGGCGTCGGCCTGGCCGGCCGGTGCGACTTCGCCAACGGGGCGCACCTGGTCGACACGGTCCGCGCGGTTGGCACCGGGACGCAGTCCTGGGTGGACACCACCGCCGAGGCCGGTAAGCGGTACACCTACTACGTGACCGCGCTCGACCGAGTGGCGAACGAGAGCCCGGCCAGCCCGCCGGCGTTCGTGAGCTGACGTTCCACCGGATGCCCCGGGTGCCCCTGGCACCCGGGGCATTCGTCTGTTTCGACACCTGCCACCAAATGTCGGCGGGCACCGTATCCCCCACGTATTCATGATCGACACTGTTCGGCACTCCGGTGACCCGCCGGTAGCCCCCGTCCCACCCGCTCATCCCCCGCGGAGGTATCCCGTGACCAGACGCTTCACCACCCTGCTCGCCTCGGCCGCGCTCACCGTGCTCTTCGTCTTCGGGGTCTCCTCCCCCGCCGCCGCCGTCACCACCTCGCAGAAGCTGTCCGTCCTGTCGAGCTGGACGCAGACCAGCGCCACCAGCTACAACTCCTGGAACTCCGCGCGGCTCAACCAGGGCGCCTGGTCTGCGTACGCGTTCAACTGGTCGACCGACTACTGCTCGTCGAGCCCCGACAACCCGCTCGGCTTCAAGTTCAACCTCTCCTGCTACCGGCACGACTTCGGCTACCGCAACTACAAGGCGATGGGTCAGTTCTCGGCGAACAAGGCCCGCCTCGACGACGCCTTCTACGCCGACCTGAAGCGGGTCTGCGCCACCTACAACGCCACCGTCCGGCCCGCCTGCACCAGCCTCGCCTGGACGTACTACCAGGCCGTCAAGGCCTTCGGCTCGCCCGCCGCCGTGCAGCCCGCCGACATCGAGCGCGCCGCCCGGATCAAGGCCGACGCCGAGCGCAGCGCCGCCGCGAGCCACTGATCCACGTACCGCCCAGGGGTCCGCGCCCCGGCCGCCACGGCCGGCCGCGGACCCCGACCGGCACGGGTGCCGGCCGGACCCGCCGTCAGGCGTGACCCGTGTGGTGGCGAGGCCGCTCCGGGGTGACGGGCTGGCGGGGGGCCACGCGGGCGTGACCGAACCTCGCCGAGCCCGCCGCCAGGTCCGGATGCTCGACGGCGAGGGCCAGCGCCGCCGCCTCCTCCAACCCCAGCTCGGCCCCCTCGCCGTACGCGCCGTCGAAGGCCGCGTCGCCCAGCTCCCGGCGCAGCTCACCCTGCCGCTGCGCCCAGTAGTCGCCGTAGATGCCCGGGGCGCAGCGCATCTTCGCCCGGGTCGCCCCCGCCGCGCCGAACAGGCGGGCCGCCGTCAGCCCGTCGCCGCCGACCGCACAGCGCACCGCCATCGCGTTCAGCGTGTCGCAGGCCCGACCGTGGAAGCCGTGGCTCATCCGCGACCGGAGCGCCACCTGGAGGTGCTCGTGCGTGGCGACCAGGTCCCCGCGCGCCAGGGCGACCATCCCGAGCAGCATGTCGACCGAGCGCCGCCCCCGCTCCACCGGGCGCGCCGCCTCCACCGGACGGGCCGCGCCCAGCAGCTCGGCCGCCTCGTCCAGGGCACCCCGGCGCCAGAGCAGCTCGGCCAGACTGAACACCCCGAAGAGCGCGTCGCCGATCACCTCCTGGCCGGACGCCCAGTCGATCACCTCGCGGCAGATCCGCTCGGCCTCCGTGAACTGCCCCATGTCGACCAGCGGGGCCGCCCGCCCGGCGAGCACCCGGGCGAGCAGCCCGGCGTCGCCCGCCTGCCGGGCCGCCGCCTCCGCCCGCTGCGAGTAGCGCAGTTCCTCGGCGAACTCGCCGTCCGCGCCGGCGTGCAGCGAGTGCATGTGGTACGCCGCCGCCAGCTCGGCCTCCGGGATCCGCTCCCCCGTCTCGGCGATGCGCCCGTACAGCCGGAACAGCCAGAGCCGCCCCTCCCGGGCCAGGCCCCGCTCCCGCCACCACTGGTCGAGCCCCCCGGCCACCCGCAGACCCGCCCGGGCGCTGCCACCGGTGGCGCACCAGCGCAGCGCGGCGCGCAGCTCACCGGCGAGCGGATCGAGGGCGTAGAGCGACAGGGTCACCGGCCGCCCGTCCGGGCCCAGGTGCGCCCGCTCCAGCGCGTGCATCGACCACGCCACGTGCCGGTTACGGGCCGACTGCTCCTCCCCCGCCTCCACCAGCCGCCGCGCCGCGTACGCCCGGATCGGGTCGAGCATCCGGTAGGTGCTGCCCGAGGCGTGCGGCTCGGCCAGCACCATCGACTTGTCGACCAGCACCGAGAGCGGATCGAGCGGATCGTCGCCGAGCAGCCACTCCACCGCAGCCAGGTCGACCGGGCCGGCGAAGACCGCCAGCCAGCGCAGCAGCCGGGCGGCGCGCGGCCCCAGCGTGCGGTACGACCAGGTGACCGTGGCCTGCATGGTCAGGTGCCGCTCGATGGCGGAGCGCTGCACCGCCCGTAGGGCAGGGCTGGGCGACGCCGTCGCCACGGCTGCCGGCACCAGGTCGACGGGGTCCTGCCCGTCGCCCGGCCGGCCCGGCTCCGCCGCCGGCGGGTCCCGGTCCTCCCGGCCCGCGTCCAGGGTGCCCAGCACGTCGTCGAGGCGCTCGGCGAGCTGCCCGATGGAGAGCACCCGCAGCCGGGCGGCGGCCAGCTCGATGGCGAGCGGTAACCCGTCCAGCCGTCGCACCACCCGGCGCAGGTCGGCCGACTCGGCCGGGTCCGGTGGCCGGCCGCCCCGGGCCGCCGCCGTCCGGTCCAGCAGCAGCGCGACCGCGTCGCTCTCCGCCCCGTCGACAGGCGGGTCGACCGACAGCGACGGAATCCGCCAGACCACCTCGCCGGGCAGGCCGAACGACTCCCGGCTGGTGGCGAGCACCCGGACGCCCACCCCGCCGGCGAGCAGCCGGGAGATCACGTCGGCCGAGGCGGCCGGCTGGGCGTCGCAGGTGTCCAGCAGGACGAGCATCCGGCGCGCGGCCGCGTACTCCACAAGCGTGTCCACCATCGGGCGGCCCGGCTCGGGACGCAGCCCGAGCACGGCGGCGACCTCGAACGCCACCAGCCCCGGGTCGGTGACCGCGGCGATGTCGACGAACCAGACACCGTCCGGATGGGACTCCACCAGATCGACGGCGAGTTCCACGGCCAGCCGCGTCTTGCCGGCACCACCCGCGCCGAGGACGGTCACCAGCCGGTGTGCCTCCACCAGCCGCTTGAGTTCGGCGCGCTCGGCATGCCGGCCGACGAACGAGGTGACCGGAGTGGGCAGGTTGTGCGCGCTCGCGTCGGCGGTACGGGGCCGCGGGAACTGCCGCTCCAGGCCGGGGGCGACCAGTTGGAAGAGCCGTTCCCGGTCGTCGAAGCCGCGCAGCCGGTGCAGGCCGAGGTCGATCAGGGACGCGCCGGGCGGCAACGGCTCCGCGTGCCGCGCCGCCGCCGCCGAGCAGAGCACCTGGCCGCCGTGGGCGGCGGCGGCCACCCGGGCCGCGCGGTGCACCTCCGGGCTGACGTACTCGCCGTCGCGCGGCTCCGCCCAGCCGGTGTGCAGCCCCATCCGCACCCGGGGCACGGCGTCGGCGGTGGGCCACTCGTGGCTGGCCAGCGCCCGTTGCGCGGTCAGGCAGGCGGTCAGCGCGGCGGTCGCGTCGCCGAACGCGAGGAAGAACGAGTCCCCCTCGGTCAACAGCTCCGCGCCCTCGGCCGCCGCGATGGTGTGGCGCAGCAGGCGGCGGTGTTCCCGCAGCACCGGCCGGTAGTCCGGGCCGAGCAGTTGGGCCAACCGGGTGGAGCCCTCGATGTCGGTGAAGACGAAGGTCACCAACCCGCTCGGGAGGTCGATCCGTGGCGACATGGTGGAACCTCCGCCCGTGACGTCGGACTCATGCTGCCTGATACCGGACGATCACGCATCGTGAGAACGGTCGGCCGGACCCGACCCTGCGGAGCCGTCCGGCGCCGGCCGACCGGAGAGGACGGGCCGGCGCACGACGTGGCGGACGAGGAACCAGTCCGCGCGGGCGGGACCGTCGACGGACCCCCACCGGTCGTCGGGTGCGATGCCGAACTCCAGGTGGGGGCGTGCGGTCAGCAGCCGCAGCCACCGCCGCAACAACCCCCGCCGGCGGGAGCGGGCGCACCACCGGCGGCACCGCCGCCCCGGGCGGTGACCGCCACGGTGGACAGGAGCTTGACCGTGTCGGCGTGCCCCTGGGGGCAGGAAGCCGGCTCACCGGCCTGCGCCATCGGACGGTTGACCTCGAATGTGTCACCGCAGGCGCGGCAACGGAATTCGTACCGGGGCATGGCACCAGGGTACGACCGGTCCTGACGAACAGGGGGACATGGGAGATACTCAACTTGTGGCGGACGGCGAGGACAGGACGACCCATCGACCCCTGCGGCCTGCGGCCCCGGTCGACGAGCCACTCGCGGGTTCCGGCCCCGCGCCCGGTCCCGCGACGCGACTGCCACGGCCCCGCCGTCCCTGGCTGAGATCCACGACCACCGGGAAGAAGCCCGCCGACCAGGCACAGCCGGCGGACGCGGCCAAGAAGAAGCCGGCCGCGAAAGCCGAGCCGGTGGAGGCCGAGCTGGCCGCAGAAGCCGAGCCGGCCACAGAGGCCAAGCCGGCCACAGAGGCCAAGCCGACCGAAACGGCGAAGCCGGGCGACCAGCCGAACGGAGACAAGGAGCCGGGCGACGGGCCCACCGGGAAGGCGAAGCCCGGCGACGCACCTACCGGAGAGACGAAGTCGGGCGACGGGTCCACCGCGGAGGCGAAGCCTGCGGAGGCGGCGAAGCCGGATGACGGAAAGACCGTCGCCGCGAAGTCGACCACCGGCTCGGGTGACCTCGCGGAGACGAAGGTCGACGGGGTCGCGCCGGCACCGGCCGCCGGGCCCCGGCGTCGCCGGGTGCAGTTCGCGCACGCCGTACGCCGGCCGCCGCACCGCGTCGCGATCGCCGCCGCCCGCGCCACCCGGGACTGGTCGCGGCGGCCCGGCGGGCGACTCACCCTGCCCGGCGTGTTCCTGCTCGCCCTGGTCGCGGCGACGGCCGCGGCGGGCGCGCTGCTGGTGCCCGCGACGGCCCGCGGGCCCCGCCCGGTCGCGGTCGACGCCACCACCGTCGCGCCGACCGCCGTCCCGCAGGGGACGCTGCCCGGCGACGTGCCACCGCCCGGCGGGATGCCGCTGCCGACCCTGACGGTGCCGCCGCTCGGCACGACACCGACCGGCCCGCCCGTCGGCGGGACCACCGGCCGGCCGTCGGACGCGCTGGCCGGCTGGGCCGCCCAGATCGGGCCCAAGGTCGGCATCTCGCCGGTCGCCATGCAGGCGTACGGCTACGCCGAGCTGGTGCTCGCCCAGACCAACCGCAGCTGCGGGCTGAGCTGGACCACCCTGGCGGCCATCGGGTTCGTCGAGTCGGGGCACGGCCAGGCCAACGGCGCGAAGCTCCGCCAGGACGGCAAGGCGCTGCCCGAGATCATCGGCCTGCCGCTCGACGGGCAGGGCGGCCGGATGCGCATCGCCGACACCGACCGCGGCGTGCTGGACAGGGACACGGTCCTCGACCGGGCGGTCGGGCCGATGCAGTTCATCCCGACGACCTGGCAGGAGATCGGGGCGGACGCCGACAACGACGGCGTCAAGGACCCGCACGACCTGGACGACGCCGCCCTCGCCGCCGGCAACTACCTCTGCAAGGGCGGGCGTAACCTCACCATCCCGGCCGACTGGTGGAACGCGATCCTGTCCTACAACGACGTCCGCCGCTACGCCCAGGACGTCTACGACACCGCCAACCGCTACGGACAGGCCAGCCGCACGTGAAGTGATCGTCTGCATACATTGGAGGACCGGACACTTCCTTCGGGCACCGGTTAGCGGCAAGCTAGACGGGTGATGGTGCGCGAGTGGGACCCCAGGACCGCGTCGTCCGCCGAGATCGCGTCGCTGTTGGACACGCTGAACGCGGTCCTGGCGGCCGATCTTCCGCAGGATCCGCCGTGGCGGGAGACCTCCCTGCGGGAATACCTCGCCGAGGTGATGCCCGGTGAGCGGCGGATCTCCTGGATCGCCCAGGCGGAGCCGGCGGCCGACGGCAGCCCGGGGGCGATCCTCGGCCAGGTGCACGTGCTGCTGCTCGGCGACATCGGCGTGCTGGAGGTGCTCGTACACCCCTCGGCGCGACGCACGGGGCTCGGCCGGGACCTCGTACTGACCGCCGCCCGGCGGGTCTACCAGGAGGGCTTCCAGTCGATCGGCGTGGAGGTGGTCGGCGACACGCCGGCCGTCGCCTTCTACGAGTCGCTCGGCTTCTCCAAGGAGTACGTGGAGACCCGCAGCGTGCTGGACCTGTCCGGGGTGGACTGGGCCGAGCTGGCCGAGATGGCCACCGGGGTCGGCGCGGGCTACCAACTCCAGTTCCATCCCGGCGGCCCGCCGGACGAGCTGATCGAGGCGTACGCCCGGGCGAAGGCGGAGGTGCGCGACGTCGAGGACGGCGAACTGCGCCCCAGTTCCGCCGACCCGCAGCGGCTGCGGGACAGCCTGGACTGCCTGCACCGGCGGGGCATGAAGCCCTACATCGTGCTCGCCCTGCACGAGCAGACGGGGGAGGTGGCCGGGCTGACCGAGGTGGTCGTACCGGTCCAGCATCCCACCCGTGCCGACCAGTACGACACCATCGTCGTGCAGGACCACCGGGGCTACGGCATCGACCGCGCGATCAAGGCCCGGATGCTGATGGAGCTGCGTTCGGTGGAGGCGGAGCTGGCCGAGGTGCAGACCTGGAACGCGCAGGCCAACGAGGCCATGCTCAAGGTCAACGCCGAGCTGGGCTACCGTCCGGACCGCGAATGGTGCGAATACAGCATCGACGTGGCTGAGCTGGTACACCGCCTCGACGCCGGACGCTGACCGGAACGTTCACGAATCCGTCCGCTGGGGGATGGACGGCGGTCAGCAGCGACCCTTAACGTGCGTTAGTTCACCGTCCACCCATCGTGGAGGCCCCATGCGCCCGCGCCGCACCCTTGCCGCGCTCGCAACCGCCACCGTCGCCGTGACCGCCACGGCCGTCGGCGTCGCACCCACCGCGGCCAGCGCCGCGCCCACCGATCTCTTCATCTCCGAGTACGTCGAAGGCTCGTCGAACAACAAGGCGATCGAGCTGTTCAACGGCACCGGCACCGCCGTGGACCTCGCGGCCGGCGGATACCAGCTCCAGCTCTACTTCAACGGCTCCACCACGCCCACGAACCTGGCCCTCACGGGCACGGTCGCGGCCGGTGACGCCTTCGTCTTCGCCGCCGCCTCGGCCGCGCCGGCCATCCTCGAGCGGGCCGACCAGACCACCGGCGCCAGCCTGTTCAACGGCGACGACGCGATCGTGCTGAGTCGGGGCGGCACCGTGCTCGACTCGATCGGTCAGGTCGGCGTCGACCCGGGCACCGAGTGGGGCACGGGCCTCACCAGCACCGCCGACAACACGCTGCGCCGGTCGGCCGCCGTCACCTCCGGCGACACCGACCCCTCCGACGCGTTCGACCCGGCCGCCCAGTGGGTCGGCTTCGCCGTCGACACGTTCGACGGCCTCGGCACGCACGCCGTCGACGGCGGCGGGCCGGTCGACGCGCCCGCCACGCTCACCTGCGGCCCGGCGCTGGTGACCCCGGCCGGTACGGCAGCCACCCGGGAGGTCACCGCCACCGACCCGGACGACCGGATCGTCGACCTGGCGGTCACCTCGGTCAGCCCGACCCCGGCCACCGGCTCCGTCAGCCGCTCGGCGGTCGTCCCGGCCGACGCGGTCGGCGGCACCGCCCGCGCCACGGTCGGCACGAGCGCCGACCTGGCCGCCGGGGCGTACACCGTGGTGCTGACCTCCACCGACGCGGACGGCGACACCGCCACCTGCACCCTGGCCGTGCAGGTGACCCGGGAGCTGACCGTCGGCGAGGTGCAGGGCCCGACCACCGACGCCGAGTCCGGCCCCGCCGACCGCTCGCCGCTCGCGCCGGCCTCGGGCAACGGCACCAGCAGCACGCTGTACGACGTACGCGGCGTGATCACCCAGCGCACCCTGGCCCGCGACTCGTCGGGACGCGACCAGCACGGCTTCTTCCTGCAGAGCCGTTCCGACGCCACCGACGGCGATCCGACCAGCTCGGACGGCATCTTCGTCTTCATGGGCTCGTTCACCTCGCTGATCGGCGGCTACGTGCCCACGGTCGGCGACGAGGTGGTGCTGCGCGCCCGGGTCTCCGAGTACTACAACTTCACCCAGCTCTCCGGGGCGTCGCTGGTCCGCCGGATCGCCACCGGCGTCGACGTGGACACCGAGGTCGAGGTGACCGACGCCGTGCCGCCGGTCGAGCTGGCAGCCGCGCAGCGCTTCTTCGAGCGGCACGAGGGTGCCCGGATGCGGGTGCGTGCCGGCAGTGGCGCGGTGAGCGGGCGCAACGTCTTCGCCTCCACCGCCGACGGCGAGATCTTCGTGATCGACCGGGACGACCCGCTGCTGGACCGCGCCGACCCGTACGCCCGTCGGGTGTTCCGGGACGCGCACCCGCTGGACAACGACCCGACCCGCCGCTTCGACGACGGCAACGGGCAGCGGATCCTGCTCGGCAGCATGGGCGTCAAGGGCACCACGGGCGACAGCGGCGCGCTGCTCCCGCCCGCGCGCGCGTTCGACACGCTGACCGCCGACGCGGTCGGCGGGCTCTACTACTCGTTCGAGAAGTACGGCGTGCAGGTCGAGGCGGCCACGTTCACGGGCGGAGCCGACCCGTCGGCGAACCACCCGCCGAAGCCCGCCAACCGGGCGGAGGAGATCTCGGTCGCCACCTACAACGTCGAGAACCTGTACGACTACCGCGACGACCCGTTCGACGGCTGCGACTTCGCCGGCAACGCCGGCTGCACCGGGGTACGCCCGCCGTTCGACTACGTGCCGGGCAGCGAGCAGGAGTACCGCGAGCAGCTCACCGCGCTGGCCGACCAGATCACCACCGACCTGCACTCCCCGGACCTGATCCTGGTGCAGGAGGCCGAGGACCAGGACATCTGCTCGGTCTCGGGCGGCGAACTGGTCTGCGGCACCACGGACAACGCGGACGGCGCGCCGGACACCCTCCAGGACCTGGCGCTGGCCATCACGGCTGCAGGTGGCCCGGCCTACCAGGCCGCGTACGACCGCACCGGCGCGGACGCCCGGGGCATCACCGCGGCGTTCATGTTCCGCACCGACCGGGTGTCGCTGGCGACGCCCACCGCCGGTGACCCGCTGCTGGGCTCGACGCCGACGGTGCGGTACCGGGGTGCGGGGCTGCCGGGCAACGCGGACGTGCAGAACCCGAAGGCGCTCAACGCCGTGCTCCCCGCCGACGTGGACACCTCCACCGGCAAGGACGGCGACAACGTCTTCACCCGCGCCCCGCAGCTCGGCAAGTTCACCGTGGCCGCCGCCCCCGGCTCCGCCGAGCGGTACACGCTGTGGGCCGCCAGCAACCACTACTCGTCGGGGCCGGACAGCCGGATCGGGCAGCGCCGGGAGCAGGCCGCGTACGGGGCCGCGATCGTCTCCGCGATCGAGGCGTCGGACCCGCACGCGCGGGTGGTCTACGGCGGGGACCTGAACGTCTTCCCCCGCCCCGACGACCCCATCGCCACGGCGGCGGACCCCACCGGGTCGGACCAGCTCGGACCGCTGTACGAGGCGGGCATGCGCAACCTCTGGGACGACCTGCTCGCCGACGCGCCGTCGTCCGCCTACTCGTACAGCTTCGAGGGGCAGACGCAGACGTTGGACCACCTGTTCGTCAACGGCGCGTTGCACCGGGACCTGGTGGAGATGCGGGCCGCGCACGTCAACGCCGACTGGCCGGCCGACCACGCGGCCGACGGCAGCCGGGGTTCCAGCGACCACGATCCGCAGGTGGCCCGCTTCCGCTCCCGGGCCTCGTTGAGTGTCGGCGACGCGTCGGTGGTCGAGGGCGACCGGGGCACCCGGCCGCTCACCTTCACGGTCACCGTGTCGCGCCCGCTGTCCCAGCCGGTGCTGCTCTGCGCCGCCACGTACGGCACCACGGCCCAGGCCGGCGCCGACTACGACCCGTACGTCGGTTGCAAGGTCCTGGCCGCCGGACAGACCTCCCTGGTTTTCCCGGTGACCGTGCGCGGTGACCAGAAGCGGGAGGCCGACGAGAAGGTGAACCTGGTCGTGGCCGGGGTGCCCGGCCTGCGGCTGGCCGACCCGCTCGCCGTGGGCACCATCACCAACGACGACTGACGTCGCACCGGAGCCCGCCCAGACGGCCCGCCGCCCAGGAACGTCCTGGCCGGCGGGCCGTTCGCTCACCACGGGAAGCGTGGGTCGGGCACGTGCGGCGGGGGCACGCGCGGCGGTGGCGGCACGCGCGGCGGCGGAGGCACACTGCGGTACTTCGCCACCCGCACCTCCCACTGGCTGCGCCGCCGCATGGCGTCGCGGACCCGACGGTCGCGATAGAACGTCTCGGGTGGACGGGCCAACCCGTAGATGTCCGCCCACCACTCACCCGGCTCCGGGTCGAGAATGGTGTCCAGGTGCGAGGGATAGCGACGCCTCGCCCCGTCGCGGGTGTCCTGCCAGTCCCGCATCGGCTTCAGCACCCGCCCGAACTCGTTGACGACGGCCAGCCGGAACCCGGCGACGCCGATGATGCGGCGCAGGAGCAGGATGCTCGGCACCAGCTGCCCCGCCTCGATCCGCCCGACCGTGGCATGGTTCACCCCGGCCCACCGCGCCAGCTCCCGCTGGCTGAGGCTGGCGTACCGCCGAACCGCCCGGACGATGCCCGCCGCCGGCCACGGAGTGTCGAACGGCTCGGTCAACATGACGGGCAACTCCCGTGCACCCGCCGCCTGGTCAAGGTCCGCAGGCTGCGCCAGGCCCGCCGTCTGGTCGAGGCCCACCGTCTGGTCGAGGTCCGCCAGACCCGCCGGATCGTCCGCGTCCGACGGCCCCACGGGAGCCTGCGGCCCGGCTGTGCCCTCCGGCCCGAAGGAATCCTGCGGCCCGACGAGGCGCTGTGGTCCGACCCAACCTGGTGGCCCGCCGGAGCCCGGCGGTCTGCCGGAGCCCGGCGGTCCGATGCCGTCTGGCAGCCCGACGGGGCCCGGCGTTGTGGCGCGGTGGGGCGCCGACCGAGATCCCGTCGGCGCGGTTCGGGCGGCAGCGGGGCCCGGCTCGGTGGCGACGGAATTCGGGGGCGGGTCAGCGGAAGGGCCGGTCATCCGCTCACGGTCCCGGCTGCGGCGCCCGTCCCGCAATCCCGCCCGCTCCGCCTGTGGAAAACCTCGCCGCCTGTGGAAAACCCGCACGACCCTGCCGCATCAGCCCGGCGCACCCGGACCGGCGCTACGGCCAATGTCACCACCCCACCCAAGGTGCCGGCGATGACGCTGAGTGACACAACTAGCTTCTCAACCAATAATCACTCTGAGTAACAGCATTCCGAGCCTCAGAGCAGCCCTGCACACGTTGCAGACGGAGCCAATGGCGTGACCAGCAGGTTTGGCACTCACTGCCCTCAGGAGCAACCAAGCCCCGCGCGCCCTTTGCTCTGCAGCCAGATACGCAACGGCCACTCAGGGTTGCCGGCGCGTATATGGCTGCAGAGCAAAGCGTCCGAAGAACGATGACGTTCAACCACAGGGAAGCTACACAGCGTTACGGAAGGTTGCCGCTGGGAACGTGCCGTGCCGGATGCGGCTGGGCGAGTGGCGAGCATCCAGGTGGCGAGGGCGTGCCGGACGGCGAGGCAACACCGGCACCGGCAGCCAGGCGACGCCGAGGAGGCAGCACCGGCACCGGCAACCTGGCGACCCCAAGGAGGGAGTACCGGCACCGGCGGCCGGGCGACCCCCAGGAGGCAGCACCGGCGGCCGGGCGACCCGAGGAGGCAACACCGGCACCGGCGGCTTACTGGGACATCTCCTGGCGCTGGCGGCGGCGACTTGGACGACGGGTCGGCAGGGTGTGGACTTCGGCCTGACCTCGCTCGGTCACAGACGGGCCGGTGCGGGCCGGTCGAGCCGGACTGTGCGGAGCTGGGCTAGGGCGCGCTGGGCGGGACTGGGCTGGGCTGGGCTGGGCTGGGCTGGGCGGGACTGGGCTGGGCTGGGCTGGGCTGGGCGTTTCATGAGTTGATCTCGGTGTGGATAGGCGTCGAGAATGATCGTGTGGGTCGCGGTGATCCGAGGGACGAAAGGGACAGCAGCATGGCTGCCGACTACTACGACGCCGATACCGAGAACGGCGACCACATCGCCGACCCGTCCGAGGACGCCCTGTACATGCTGCTGCAAGACCTCGACCAGCCCGACAACACCTTCGTCACCATCACCCCCGCCGACGACAGTGACTGGTACGCCTCGGTCTCCCTGCTCGATGACGGCAGCTACGAGGTCGAACGCCGCGACCCCAGCCACCACCAGCACGAACACAGCACAGGAACCAACATCTCCGCGATCGCTAACGACCTGACGATCTGGTTGGCCGGCCGCGACTACCCCGGACGGCTCACCAGCCGATCGTGACTCCTAGAACCACGCCTTGATGCGACGAGCCGAGCGGTGCGGAAGCCGGGGCGGGCGAGCCGGGGCCAGGGCCAGGCGAGCCGGGGCCAGGGCCAGGCGAGCCGGGGCCGGGCGGGCGAGCCGGGGCCGGACGGGCGAGCCGAGGCCGGACGGGCGAGCCGGGGCTGTGCCGGGCGGGCGGCGAGTTGGTCAGTGGCGTTCGCGGAGGAGCCGGGCGGCCTCGACCGCCCAGTAGGTGAGAATGACCTGCGCGCCGGCCCGCCGGATCGACGTCAGCGTCTCCAGCATCACCCGCTCGCGGTCGATCCAGCCGTTCGCGGCGGCTGCCTCGACCATCGCGTACTCGCCGGAGACCTGATAGGCGGCGACCGGGACGTCCACCGCCGCGCGGACGGCCGACACCACGTCGAGGTACGGCAGGGCGGGCTTGACCATCACCAGGTCGGCGCCCTCGGCGACGTCCAGCTCGACCTCGCGCAGCGACTCCCGCAGGTTCGCCGGGTCCTGCTGGTAGGTGCGCCGGTCGCCCTCCAGCGCCGACTCCACCGCGTCGCGGAACGGGCCGTAGAAGGCCGAGGCGTACTTGGCGGCGTACGCCAGCACGGCCACGTCCTGGTGGCCCGCGGCGTCGAGCGCCCGGCGTACCACGCCGATCTGGCCGTCCATCATCCCGGACGGCCCGACCATCCCGACCCCGGCGGCGGCCTGGGCGACCGCCATCTCGGCGTACGCCTCCAGCGTGGCGTCGTTGTCGACGTCGCCGTCCGGGGTGAGCAGGCCGCAGTGCCCGTGCGAGGTGAACTCGTCCAGGCAGAGGTCGCTCATCACCACCGTGGCGTCGCCCACCTCGGCGACGACGTCGCGGATCGCGACGTTGAGGATGCCCTGCGGGTCGATCCCGCCGGAACCGGTCGCGTCCCGCCGCTCCGGCACGCCGAAGAGCATGATCCCGCCGACGCCCGCCTGGACCGCCTCGGCGGCGGCCTTGCGGAGCGAGTCCCGGGAGTGCTGGAGCACTCCCGGGAGCGACGCGATCGCCCGCGGCTCCGTCAGCCCCTCCTTGACGAACATCGGCACGACCAGCTCGGCCGGGTCGACGCGGGTCTCGGAAACCAGCCGCCGGACGGCCGCGTTGCGGCGCAGCCGGCGGGGCCGGATCTCGGGGTACGGCATCACGGGCCTCCTGCTACGGCTAGCGGAACCTCAGGGCGGTCGGCCCCTGCACCTTCGAGCCACGGCGCTGCTTCGCCGGCATGGCGGCGAGCTTCTCGCGCAGCTCCACGGCGTAGGCGGCGAGCGACTCCACCAGGTCGGGGACGGAGGCGTGCGGCGGCTGGACGTCGACCCGCAGGCCGAACTCCGTCGCGGTCTCCGCCGTCTTGGGCCCGATCACTGCGACGACGGTACGGGCGTGCGGCTTTCCGGCGATGCCCACCAGGTTACGCACCGTGGAGCTGGACGTGAAGAGCACCGCGTCGAAGCCACCCGACTTGATCGCGTCCCGGATCTCGGCGGGCGGCGGGGCGGCCCGGACCGTCCGGTAGGCGGTCACGTCGTCGACCTCCCAGCCGCGCTCGGTGAGCCCGGCGGCGAGGGTCTCGGTGGCGATGTCGGCGCGCGGGAGCAGCACCCGGCCGACCGGGTCGAGGATCTCGTCGTGCGGCGAGAACTCGGCGAGCAGCCCGTCGGAGGACTGCTCCCCGGACGGGATCAGCTCGGGCTGGATGCCGAACGCGCGGACGGCGTCGGCGGTCGCCTCGCCGATACAGGCGATCTTGACGCCGCCGAAGTGCCGGGCGTCCAGGCCGTGCTCGGCGAACTTCTCCCAGACCGCCCGTACGGCGTTGACGGAGGTGAAGATCACCCAGGCGTAGCGGCCGTCGACCAGGCCCTTGACCGCCCGCTCCATCTGGGCCGGGGTACGCGGCGGCTCGACCGCGATGGTCGGCACCTCGCACGGAATGGCCCCGTACGCGCGCAGCCGCGCGCTCATCACGCCGGCCTGCTCCTTCGTGCGGGGCACGAGGACCTTCCAGCCGTACAGCGGGCGGTTCTCCCACCAGCTCAGCTTGTCGCGCTGGCCCACACCCTCGCCGACGGTGAGCACCACCCGGCCGGTGAAGCCGAGTGCCGCCGCGACGAACGAGTCCACGGTCGACGTGGTGGTGTACTGCGTCTCACCGGTGCCGTCGCCGGTCACCCCGACGCCCGTGGCACCCTCCACCCCGGCGGCGAGCAGCCCGTCGCGGATCGCGGCGAGGTCGCCGGCGTCCACGGCCAGGGCCAGCGAGCCCCGGCGGACGGCCGCGGCCAGCGCGTCGAAGTCCAGCGTGCTGACGTCCTCGACGTCCGCGGCCGTCCGTACGCCCGGCAGCGGCACGCCCGCGTAGGTCGCCACCCCCTCGGCCTGGCCGACCCCGGGGACCACCTCGAAGTGCGCGGCGGTCCGCGCGACCGCCTGCACCTCCTTGACGACCGAGTCGTGACCGAACGGGTCGCCGGCGACCAGGTGCACCGCGTTCAGCCCGGAACGGGCCGCCGAGATCAGCACCTTCGCCACGTCACCCGGCGCGCCCTCCGCCGGGGTGAACTGGGCGTCCTCCCTGGCCTGGACGCGGACGGCGTCGAGCAGCGACTCGGGGACTCCCCGGTCGTACACCACCTGGTCGGCGTCGACCAGTGCGTCGTGCGCCCGGCGGGTCAGCAGGCCCGGGTCGCCGGGACCGGCCCCGACGAAGGCGATGCGGCCTACAGGCTTACGGGTGCGGGTCATTCTGTGCTCCCAAATTGCTGGGTCCCCGGGCCGGCGTGTCCATCGTGGCCGAGGATCGAGTCGGCGCCGAGTTCGAGGAGTTCGGCGGCGAGTGCCTTGCCGATCTCCGCCGCGTCGGCGGGCGTTCCGGTGCGGGACAGCCGAAGGTCTCTCGTACCGTCCGGACTGATCACCGCCCCGCGCAGATAGATCTCCTGGACGACATCGCCCTCGGCGCCCGAGCCGGTTGGCTCGCCTTCGGCGACGACGGCGTACGCGGCGACCGGAGCGGAGCACCCGGCCTCCAGGGTGGCCAGCAGCGCCCGTTCCGCGGTGACCGCGGCGTGGGACGGTGCGTGGTCGAGTACGGCGAGCAGCTCGACCAGGTCGGTGTCGTCGACCCGGCACTCCACCGCCAGCGCGCCCTGGGCGGGCGCGGGCAGCATCAGCATCGGGTCGAGCGTCTCGGTGATCACGTCGGTCCGCCCGAGCCGGGCCAGCCCGGCCCGGGCCAGGACGACCGCGTCGAGGTCGACCTCCGGGCCCAGCACGCGCGCGAGGCGGCTGTCGACGTTGCCACGGATCGGGGTGACCTCCAGCTGCATTCCGAGGGCGTGCAGCTGGGCGATGCGGCGCAGCGCGCCCGTGCCCACGGTCGCGCCGGGGGACAGCTCGGCGAGCGTACGGCCGTCCCGGGCGACCAGCGCGTCCCTCGGATCCTGCCGGGTCGGCACCGCCGCGACGTGCAGCCCGGCCGCCGCCGCGGTGGGCAGGTCCTTGTAGGAGTGCACCGCGAAGTCGATGGTGCCGGCGGTCAGCGCGTCGCGCAGGGCGGAGACGAAGACGCCGACGCCGAGCCGGTGCACCGGCGCGGACGAGCGGTCGCCGGCGGTGACCACCTCGACCAGCTCGACGGGCCGACCGGTGGCAGCGGTCAGGGCCTCGGCGACGTGGCCGGACTGGGCCATCGCCAGTTTGCTGCCGCGGGTACCGAGACGCAGGGGCGTGCTCATCGCTCACCTCCGGAGGGCGGGACGTCGTCGGAGATCTGGGGGACGCTGTCGACCGGCGAGGTCTGCGGCACCTGGAGGTCGAACAGCTCGCGCAGCAGGGCCGCGTACTGGTCGCCGCCGGGCTCGGCCGCCAACTGGCGTACCCGCACGGTCGGCTGGTGCAGCAGCCGCTGGACGACCCGGTGCACCGTACGGGCCACCTCGGCGCGCTGGTCGTCGGTGAGGTCCGGGCGCCGCTGGGCGAGCCGACGCAGCTCGGCGCCGACCACGTCGTCGGCGCGGCCCCGCAGGGCCGCCACCGTGGGCGCCACGTCGGCGCCGCGCAGCCAGGTGAGGAAGGCGTCGACCTCGCCGACCACAATCCGCTCCACGGCGGCGGTGTCGGTGGCGGCGGGACCGTCGGCGAGCAGCGCCGCCATCCGGTCGATGTCGATCACCTCGACGCCGGGCAGGTCGGCGACGCCCGCCTCCACGTCGCGCGGTACGGCCAGGTCGAGCAGGACCAGCGGGCCCCGCCCGGCGTCGCGCCCGGCGAGTGCCCGGGTCACCACCTCACGGGTGAGGACCGCTTCGGTGGCCGCGGTGGCGGCCACTACGATGTCCACTGTGGAGAGCACGGAGGTCAGCTCCGCCATCGGCGTCGCGCCGGCCCCGTACGCCTCGGCCAGCCGGAGGGCCCGGTCGGCGCCCCGGTTGGTGACAGTCAGCGGCCCGGCGCCCAGCCGGGACAGCGTGGCGACCCCCAGCGATCCCATGGCGCCCGCGCCGACCACCAGGGCGGGACGCCCGGCGAGGTCGCCGTCGAGGTGCCCGGCGGCCAGTTCCAGGGCGGCGGTGACCACGCTCTGGCCGGCCCGGTCGATCCCGGTCTCCGCGTGCGCCCGCTTGCCGACCCGCAGCGCCTGCTGCATCAACTCGTGCAGCAGCCGCCCGGCGGTGTCGGCACCGGTCGCGGAATGGTAGGCGTCCCGGAGCTGGCCGAGGATCTGCGCCTCGCCGACGACCATCGAGTCGAGCCCGGCGGCGACCCGGAAGACGTGGTCCACGGCGGCGGCGTCGAAGTGCACGTAGAGGTGGCTGGCGAGCGCGGCGGGCTGGCAGCCGGCCTGCTCCGCCAGCACGGCGCAGATGTCGCCGAGGCCGCCGTGGAAGCCGGACACGGCGGCATAGACCTCCACCCGGTTGCAGGTGGAGACGATCACGGCCTCGGTCACGTACGGCTGGGCGACGAGACGGTCCAGGGTGCGGGTGAGGTCCGCGGGGCCGACCGCGAGCTGCTCCAGCGTGGCGACGGGAGCGGTGCGGTAGGACGCGCCGACGACGAGCAGTTTCACGTGCCGATCGCCTCCTGCGGGTCGGTGACGGCGAGCCCCCCGGGCAGAGCGGTGAGGGCGGACCCGCCGGTGGCGGGGAGCGCGGTCAACGATGCCTTGCGGTGCTCGTGGAACGACAGGATCTGCAGCTCTATGGCAAGGTCGACCTTGCGCAGGTCGACCCCCTCCGGAACCGAGAGTACGCACGGAGCGAAGTTGAGGATGCTCGTCACACCGGCGGCCACGAGTTGGTCCGCCACCGCCTGGGCGGCCCGGGCCGGGGTGGCGATCACGCCGATGGCGATGGCCTCCTCGACGGCGACCCGGGGCAGCTCGTCGATGTGCCGGACGACCAGCCCGTTGATCTCCTCGCCGACCCGTGCGGAGTCGGCGTCGAAGAGCGCGGCGATCCGGAACCCACGGCTGGCGAAGCCGTCGTAGCCGGCGAGGGCGTGACCGAGGTTACCCACGCCGACGAGCGCGACGGCCCGCCGCTGGGTGAGGCCGAGCACGTACTCGATCTGGTCGACCAGCAGGGCCACGTCGTAGCCGACCCCACGGGTGCCGTACGAGCCGAGGTGCGACAGGTCCTTGCGGAGCTTCGCGGAGTTGACGCCGGCGGCGCTGGCGAGCCCCTCGCTGGACACGGTCTCGTGCCCCGTCTCGGCGAGGTTGTGCAGGGCACGGAGGTATTCCGGGAGCCGCGCGACGGTCGCCTCGGGCAGGTCCGGGAGCGCCGGTACGGCACCGGCCCGACCGGGTGCGCCTGGGTGACGGTGCTGACTCATGAGACTCCGTGCGGTGCGATCCTCAGCCAACTCCACCGGCCGGCCGTTTCGGGACTCCCGCTGGCGACCGAGATTGCCGGCTGTGCTAGCAGGGCGCGTCGGAACTACAGAGTAGGCGCTTGTGAAGGCGTGCACAAATCGCGATCTTGAAAGCTCGCGACACGGCTTCACCAGCCCCTCCATTCCGCAAGATCGATTCAGCGACCTTCGTCGACCGCCGTCCGGCCTCCGGGCGGAGCCGATGGTGCCGGCCGCGCCGATTATTGCTCAATTACGACTTCTCTGACCAATCACGCGACCTACGGCTCGCCCACGATCCGGTCACGGTAGGGCCAGCCCTACGTCGGGAAGGCGGGCCGACGGGATGGGTCGGCCACCCCGCGCTGCCTAGCCTCGTGGCATGACCGCCGTACCCGTCGTCGCCGACCAGCCCGTGCCGGCGCCGACCATCTCCCGACAGCTCCTGCTGGACTCCGGCTACGTGCTGCTGGGCCTCCCGCTGGCCCTGGCCAGCTTCGTCGTCCTGCTGGTCGGCCTCGCTGCCGGGCTCGGGCTGATGGTGACGGTGATCGGCCTGCCGATCCTCAGCGGCACCCTCTACGCCGCCCGGGGGCTCGCCGACATCGAGCGGCTCCGCCTCCCCGCCGTGCTCCACCAGTCCCGGATCCGCCCGCAGTACCGGCTCCCCGAGCCCGGGGCGAGCGCCTGGCGGCGGATCTTCGTGCCGATGGGGGACGCCCAGTCCTGGCTCGACCTCGCGCACGGCATCCTCAAGCTGATCGTGGCCGTCGTCAGCTTCGTGGTCACGCTGGTCTGGTGGGCCGGCGCCGTCACCGGCAGCCTCTACTGGGCGTACGACTGGGCCCTGCCGCGCGGCGGCCCGGACGACGTGGGCCTGCCCCAGCTCCTCGGCCTGGGCGACTCGACCATCGCCCGGATCGGGCTGCACACCGCGATCGGGCTGTTCTTCCTGATCACCCTGCCGATCGTGGCCCGGGGCTGCGCGCTGCTCCAGGCCAGCTTCGGCCGGGCCCTGCTCACCGGCGTGGCCGAGATGCGCAACCGGATCACCGTGCTGGAGGAGCAGAAGCGGGCCGCCGTCTCCGCCGAGGCGAGCGCGCTGCGCCGGCTGGAGCGCGACATCCACGACGGCCCGCAGCAGCGGCTGGTCCGGCTCGCGATGGATCTCAGCCGGGCCCGGCAGCAGCTCGCCTCCGACCCGGAGGCCGCCGCGCGGACCCTGGACGAGGCGGTCACCCAGACCCGGGAGACGCTCGCCGAGCTGCGCGCCCTGTCCCGGGGCATCGCGCCGCCGATCCTGGTCGACCGGGGCCTGCCCAGCGCCCTGGCGGCCCTGGCCGGGCGCGGCCTGATCCCGATCGCGCTGCGGGTGGACCCGGAGCTGGCCAGCCCGGCCGGCCGGCTCGACCCGGCGGTGGAGAGCACCGCCTACTTCGTGGTGGCGGAGGCGCTGACCAACGTCGCCAAGCACAGCCGGGCGACCGAGTGCGAGGTCACCGTGGCCAGGCACGACGGGCGGCTGGAGGTCGACGTCGACGACGACGGGCAGGGCGGCGCCCACCTCGCCAAGGGGCACGGGCTGGTCGGCATCGCCGACCGGGTCCGCGCCGCGGGCGGCCGGCTCTCCGTGTCCAGCCCGGCCGGCGGCCCCACCAAGATCCGCGCCGAGCTTCCGCTGTGAGCCGTACGTGGTAGACAGGCGCATGCGGATCGTGATCGCGGACGACGCGGTGCTGCTCCGGGAGGGGCTCGTACGGCTGCTCACCGAGCGCGGGCACGAGGTCCTCGCCGCCGTGGCGGACGGCGAGGCGCTGGTGGGGGCCGTGGTGGCCCACCGGCCGGACGTGTCGATCGTCGACGTCCGGATGCCGCCCTCGCACACCGACGAGGGGCTGCGGGCGGCGGTGGAGGCGCGCCGCCTGGTGCCGCGCACCCCGATCCTGGTCCTCTCCCAGTACGTCGAGGTGTCGTACGCCGACGACCTGCTCGCCACCACGGGCGGCGGCGGGGGCGGGATCGGCTACCTGCTCAAGGACCGGGTGGCGGCGATCGACGAGTTCCTCGACGCGCTGGACCGGGTGGCCGCGGGCGGCACCGTGCTCGACCCCGAGGTGGTCGGTCAGCTCTTCGCCCGGCGCCGGCGCGACGACCCGCTGCGCGAGCTGACCCCGCGCGAACGCGAGGTGCTCGGGCTGATGGCCGAGGGGCGCTCCAACACGGCGATCGCGAGGAGCCTGGTGGTCACCGACGGCGCCGTCGAGAAGCACGTCCGCAACATCTTCACCAAGCTCCAGCTCCCGCCCGACACGGAGCAGCACCGCCGGGTCCTGGCCGTGCTGGCCTACCTGCGCAACTGACCGGCACGGCCGACCCCGACGGCGGCCCACCGCCGCGTCGTCGGGCGGCCGCTGCCCGGCGTCGAGCTGCGGCTGGCCGGGGCCGACGGGGTCGAGCTGCGGCTGGCCGGGGCCGACGGGGTCGGACCGTCGGGGTGGACCCGGAGCCGACGGGCCGGTCAGGGCAGCGTGGCCGCCAGGGTCACCGCCTCGCTGAGGGTGTCGGCGACCGGGTGGCCGGCGGCGCGCAGCCGGGCCGGATCGGTGAACCCGCCGGTGTAGAGGACGGCGCGGCCCCCCACCGACACGGCGGCGTCGGCGTCGTCGATGGAGTCCCCGATCAGCACCACGTCCCGGCCGTCCACGCCCAGCTCCGTCAGGTGCCGCCGCAGCGACTCCGCCTTGCGGTCCCCGCCGACGCTCGCCCGCAGTCCGTCCACCCGGAGGAAGTTCCCGGTGAGTCCGTACGTGTGCACGGTCGGCACCAGCTCCTCGTGGAACCACATGGACAGCAGGGACTGGCTGCCCGGCCACGCCGCCATGGCGACGGTGGCGTCGTGCGCCAGCTCGCAGGTCGTCAGCCCCGTGCGGTACGCGTCGTGGAAGATCCGGTCCAGCCGGCCGAACGCCTCGTCGTCGACCGCCCGACCGAGCACCTCGGCGTAGTAGTCGGCGATGGGCCGGCGGAACCGTACCCGGTGCTCGTCGGCGGTCACGGCGGGCCCGCCCACGCTGGCGAAGGCCGCGTTGGTGCAGGCGACCACCAGGCTCAGGTCGTTGAGCAGGGTGCCGTTCCAGTCCCACACCAGGTGGTTGCGCGCAGGGGTCATCGCAGCACCCTAGCGCCGGCGCGTCCGGCGCCGCACGCCCGCTCCGCCGGCGGAAAGTGCGACAGCGGTTCGTGCCGCGCCTGCGCGTTCACAGCTGCGGCGTGGTCAGGTCCCGCAGCAGCCGCTCCTCCTCCACCCGCCAGTAGCCGTGCTCCTTGCCGTCGAGCAGCACCACGGGCAGCCGGTCGCCGTACTCGCGTTCCAGCTCGATGTCGTCGGTGACGTCCTTCTCGGTCCACCGGTCCCCGGTGACCGCCACCACCCGGTCCAGCGCCGCCTTCGCCTCGTCGCACAGGTGGCAGCCGGGCCGGGTGATCAGGGTGAGTCGGGGCTCACGCATCGGTCTCCTCCGTCGTGCTGGTGCCGGCCGGGGCCGGCGGGCGGGTCTCCGGCGACGCCGCCGGGGACGGCACCGGGGCCGCCGGGGGCGACGCCGGCCGGAGCAGGGTCTTGCGTACCTTGCCGATCACCGAGTGCGGCAACTCGTCGACGAACTCGACGGCGGTCGGGCACTTGAACCGGGCCAGGTTGCGGGCGCAGTGGGCGAGCAGCTCCGCTTCGGTCACCGGGTGCCCCGGCGCCGCCACCACGTACGCCCGGACAGTCTCGCCGGTGCGCGGGTGCGGCACACCCAGTACCGCCGACTCGGCCACCCCCGGGTGCGCGGACAGCACCAGCTCGACCTCGTGCGGGTACACGTTGAACCCGTTGACCAGGATCAGCTCGCCGATCCGGTCCACCAGGAAGAGGTCGCCGTCCTCGTCGGCGTACGCCACGTCGCCGGTGGGCCACCAGCCGTCGGCGTCCGGGCCGCCGCGGCCGTCCGGCCAGTAGCCGGCGAAGACGTTCGCCCCGCGCACCACGACCTGGCCCGGGTCGGTGCCCGGCATGACGTCGGAGAAGTCCAGCTCGTCGACGTCGTCGTCCGGCTCGATCACGCCGTCGCGCCACAGGTCGGCCCCGTCGGCCCCGACCAGCCGCAGCTCGACGCCGGGCAGCGGCCGGCCGATCGAGCCGGCCTTCGGCTCCCCGCCGACCAGGGTGGAGGTCAGCACCGGCGCGGTCTCGGTCAGGCCGTACCCGACGTGCACCCGGCGACCGGCGACCTCGGCGAAGCGCGCCGCGACGGCGGGCTCCAGCGGTGCCGCGCCGCAGACCACGACCCGCACCGACGCCATCGCCGGGGCGAGCGCGGCGGCGTCCGCCGTGGACCAGGCGGCAACCATCGACGGTACGCCGACCAGCACGCTCACCCGGTGCCGGGCGATCTCGGCCAGCCCCGCGTCGGTGCCCAGGTCGTCGACGAGCACCCCGGTCGCGCCATGGTGGACGACGGCGCCCAGCCCCGCGTTGAGCCCGTACGCGTGGAACAGCGGCAGCGCCAGCAGCACGGTGTCGTCCGGGCCGACGACGGGCGGATCGATGCGTCCGACCTGCTCGTGGTTGGCCGCCAGCGCGCGATGGGTCAGCATCGCGCCCTTCGGTCGTCCCTCGGTGCCGGACGTGTAGAGCAGCAGCGCCAGGTCGTCGCCGCCCCGGCGGGGGAACGCGTCGCCGGCCGGCGCCACCGGCGGCGCGGTGTGCACGGCGACGAGCGCGGGCAGGTCCTCGGCGACGCCGGCCACCAGGTCGCACACGCGCCCGGTGCCGATCAGCACCGACGCGCCGGAGTCGGCCAGCACGTGCCGCAGCTCGGGGGCGGTGAGGCCGGGGTTGACCGGCACCGCGACGAGCCCGGCGCGCAGCGCGGCCAGGAAGCTCACCACGAAGTCGGGGCAGTTGCCGAGCGCGACGGCGACCCGGGGCGGGTACCGGTCGATGCGGCCCGGCGTCGGGTGGAGACCGGCCGGCGGCGTCCCGGTCAGGGCCGCCAGGGCGTGGGCGGTGGCCGTCACCGACGCGTCCAGTTCGGACCAGGTCAGGGTCCGCTCGCGCCAGTGCAGCGCGGGTCGGTCGCCCACGGCGGCGGCCGCCCGGTGGAGCCGCTCGACGAGGGTCGAGGCGGAGCTGTCGGTTTCGTCCTGCACGGTGGCTGAGTCTGGCACAGCGCGGGGTCCGTGGGCCATGCCCGCCGGAGGCCGCTGATCGCCGAGGGGACCACCGGCCGACGCAACCGGATCGGGACGCCCCGGCCCTGCCGGCGCACCGTCCACAGGAGTCCCATCGGCAGGACTCCCGCGACGCCCGGCCGGGACGGGGCCGGTCCCGCCGACAGGACACGGCGGGTCGTGCGCACCGCCACCGGGCACCCCGGGCCGGACATCGGCACCCGCGCCGCGACAGGCCCGCTGAACTGGAATTTATTCGCATCCACGGTGCAATCCGAAAGTCAACCACCGGCGACGGACAACCGGTCCGCCAGATGTGCGACGCCCGGGGAAATACTTCCGCTCTGTGTAACGGACTTGCCACGCGTGGGTGACGTTGGCCCTATCATCACTCGGGTCGGCTCACCCCATTTGCCGTGAGTCGACACCCCTCAGCCCGAGGAGGCCCCCGTGCCTGTGAGCGCATTGGACCTGCACCTCAAGGGGATCTGCCGCCCGTCGGCACGCCCCGAGCCAGCCCTGCCCGGCCAACCCGGCCGGGCCACGACGGCGCCGTGCCGGCCGACGTGGCCGGCCGGCGGGACGGAGGCGGCGCGGTGACCACCTTCGGATACGCGGAACGGCCGGTGGGCCTGAACAGCCCGGCGGTCCGCGGGCCGGTCAACGAACGGCCCGCCGCCCGGGGTCCGCTGGACGACGCGGGCGGCCTCGCCGTCCATGGCGAGGCCGCGTCGAACCGGACGCGCAACCGACCACACCAGAACGAACCACCGCCACGCGCCGCGACGCCCGGAGGCAACGCGAGGCCGACCGGCGGCCGGGTCGCGGTCCCCGCCCGGCCCATCATGCCGGCGCAGGGTCGCCGCACCACGGAACCGACCAGGGCGCACGACGAGTCGGTCACGGAGACGGCGGTGCTCCCGGCGGTGCCCGCCGCCGCGCCGGTCAACGCCTCCACGGGCTTCCCCAGCCGGCCGGACCCCTCCGACCCCGCCACCGAGGTCTGGGGGCTCGTCGAGCGGGCCCAGGCCGGCGAGTCCGAGGCGTTCGGGCTGATCTACGACCGGTACGTCGACACGGTGTTCCGGTTCGTCTACTTCCGCGTGGGCAACCGCCAGCTCGCCGAGGACCTCACCTCCGACACGTTCCTGCGCGCCCTCAAGCGGATCGGCAGCTTCACCTGGCAGGGGCGCGACCTGGGCGCCTGGCTGGTCACCATCGCCCGGAACCTGGTGGCGGACCACTTCAAGTCCGGCCGCTACCGGCTGGAGGTCACCACCGGCGACGTGCTGGACGCCGACCGCGAGGACCGGGGCCCCGAGGGCAGCCCGGAGGCGGCGGTCGTCGAACACATCACCAACGTGGCCCTGCTGAGCGCCGTCAAGCAGCTCAACCCGGAGCAGCAGGAGTGCATCGTGCTCCGGTTCCTGCAGGGCTTCTCCGTGGCCGAGACGGCCCGCACCATGGGCAAGAACGAGGGCGCGATCAAGGCCCTCCAGTACCGCGCGGTGCGAGCGCTGGCCCGACTGCTGCCGGACGGCTTCCAACCGTAGTCCGGTCCACGGGACTGCAACGCATCGACGGGCGTACGCGCAGCCCAGGGCCGTCGCGCCCCCGTGTCGGCAATCACTTTCCGTGATTTCGCCTCCGTCGGCCCCGTAACCCATGTCCGGTGCGGACCGTTTCTCCGGGTGCGACCGGTGGTAGCCAGGGCATTCCCCGGGCCCCCGGATTCCGGCGGTGCGGCCGGCCACGACCTTCGTCCGTGGTGTCACGCCGTCACCGGTCGCTGTCGATGACAGCGGCCGACCGGCCGCGACCAGCGAGAGGAGGTGCCCACGGTGGACAGCAACCTCTTCTCCCGTCGGCGCGCGGAGCGCTTCGCGCAGCTTCTCGACGAGGCCAACGGGGGCCGACGACACCACGTCCGGTCCCGGGCCGACGACCAGTTGACCGCGCTCGTCGCGGTGGGTCAGCGGCTGACGACGGCCCCGCCCACCGTGCAGGCGGACCCGGAGTTCCGGACCGGGCTGCGGGCCATGCTGCTGGCCACGGCCGAACGTGAGGGCATCGGCGCCCCGGCCGCGACCACGACCGAACCGTCGTCGCGGCGTTCCGCCGACACGGGGCGCAACCGGCTGCTGCCGGCGGCGACCGCCCGTCGGGCCCGGGCCCGTGGCGCCATCCTGGTCGGCATCGCGGCCGGTGCCGTCGCCGTCTCGGGCATCTCCGCCGCCAGCGAGAACGCCGTCCCCGGCGACGCGCTCTACGGCATGAAGCGCTCGACCGAACGCGCCCAGCTCGCGCTGGCCAGCTCGGACGTCAGCCGGGGCCAGCTGTTCCTGGGCTTCGCCCGTACCCGGCTCGCCGAGGCGGCCGAGATGCGCGGCAACGAGGACGGCTTCAGCGCGGTCCTGGACGACATGGACGCCGACACCCGTCAGGGCGTACGCCTGCTCACCACCGCCGCCGCGCAGCGCTCCGACCCGGCGGCGCTGGACGCGGTCAACTCCTTCCTCACCGGCCAGCGCCGGGCGGTCGGCGCGCTCCTCGACGACGCCAGCCGGACCGACCGCGACCGGACCCGCCGCTCGCTCGCCCTGCTCGACGCGGCCCGCAAGCGCTCCGACGCGCTGCGTGCGGCGATCGCCTGTGGCCTGCCCGCGCCGGTCACCAGCGATGCGCTCGGCCCCGCCCCCGCCAGCTGCCCCGGCGACCGCTGATCCTCGCAGCCGATGCTCGCTGTCGGCTCCGCCATCGGTCCCTGGCGACCGTTGATCGTCGTCGCCCGGAGCCGGCCGAGACGTCCGCGCCACAGTTCACCCGTCGCGCGGCCGTCCCCCACCGGCACCCGGCTACCCTCGCGGGAGACAGACGTCGAGCGGAGGGAGGTCGGGTGGCAGGCAGCCGCAAGGTGACGGTCAGCACCGACGCCCACGGTCACACCGCCGGCTGGGCGGAGACCGACCTGGTGCCCCTGGCTCCCCCGGAACCCGATCCGGGCGCGGCGGCCTTCTTCGACGTCGACAACACGATGATGCGGGGCGCGTCGATCTACTGGTTCGCCCGGGGCCTCGCCGCGCGCAACTACTTCACCACCACCGACCTGGCCCGGTTCGCCTGGCAGCAGCTGCGCTTCCGGCTGTTCGCCACCGAGCACGCCGGCGACATGTCACAGGCCAAGGAGGCCGCCCTCGCCTTCGTCGAGGGTTGGCGGGTGGACGACGTCGAACGCCTCGCGGAGGAGATCTTCGACGAGCTGATGGCGCCCCGGATCTGGGCCGGCACCCGCCAGCTCGCCCAGCGTCACCTGGACGCCGGCGAACGGGTCTGGCTGGTCAGCGCCGCGCCGGTGGAGATCGGCCGGGTGATCGCCGCGCGGCTGGGCCTGACCGGCGCGGTCGGCACGGTCGCCGAGATCGTCGACGGCGCGTACACGGGCCGGCTGGTCGGCGACCTGATGCACGGCCCGGCCAAGGCGGAGGCGGTCACCCAGCTCGCCGCCGTGGAAGGGCTGGACCTGGGCCGCTGCACCGCCTACAGCGACTCGTACAACGACCTGCCGATGCTCTCGACGGTGGGCCGGGGCGTGGCGGTGAACCCGGACGCCGCCCTGTTCAGGGAAGCCCGGCAGCGCGGCTGGGACGTCCGCGACTTCCGCACCGGCCGCCGCGCCATCAAGATCGCCGTACCGTCCACCGCGGCGGCCGGTCTGGTCGCCGGGGCGGTGACCGCCGGGCTGGCGCTGCACCGCCGCCGCCGCAACGGCTGACGGCACCGGCCGCCCACCCCGCCCTCGGCCTCACGGCCCGCGCGCCCCTCCGCGCCACGCCACTCGCCCTCGGCGCCACGGCCCACGCGCCCCCTCCGCGCCACGGCCGTGCGCGCCCTCAGGGGCCGAACGGGTCCGGGCGCCGTTCCAGCAACTGGTGCAGGGTCTGCTGGATGGTCTCCCGCACCTGGTCGGCGAGGTTGAACACGACCAGGGGGTCGTCGGCGGAGTCCGTCAGGTGGGCGGTCGGGATCGGCGGGCAGAACTCGATCAGCCACTTGCTCGGCAGCGGCACCATGCCCAGCGGGCCCAGCAGCGGGAACGTCGGCGTGACCGGGAAGTAGGGCAGCTTGAGCAGCCGCGCCAGGGGCTTGATGTCGGCGAGCATCGGATAGATCTCCTCGCCGCCGACGATGGCGACCGGCACGATCGGAGTGCCGGTACGCAGCGCCGCCGAGACGAACCCGCCGCGCCCGAATCGTTGCAGCTTGTAACGGTCGGAGTAGAGCTTGCCGATGCCCTTGAACCCCTCGGGGAAGACGCCGACCAGCTCACCGTTGCCGAGCAGCCGCTCGGCGTCCGGGTTGCAGGCGACCGTCCCGCCGGTCTTGCGCGCGATCTCGGAGACCACCGGCATCCGGAAGACCAGGTCGGCGCCGAGCAGCCGCAGGTAACGGCGGGCCGGGTGCTGGTCGTGCAGCGCGGCCGAGAGGATCAGCGCGTCCAGCGCGACGGTGCCCGAGTGGTTGCCCACCACCAGGCCGGCGCCCTCGGCGGGCACGTGCTCCAGGCCGGTGACCTCGGTGCGGAACCAGTCCCGGTAGAGCGCCCGCAGCAGCGGGTGGAAGACCGCCTCGGTGATCTCGGGATCGAAGCCGAACTCGTCGACCTCGTAGTCGCCGGAGAGCCGACGACGCAGGAACGCCAGCCCCTTGGCGACCTTGCGGTCCCAGTGGTCGCCGGGCCGGTCCGGCACCGCCGGCCCGCGCGCGACCACCTCGTCGGTGGCGGCCGTGTCGGGCTCGTCGGGCGTGCCGGGGTGGTGTCCGTTCATGCGCGCGGGCTCCGCGTCCGGCGCGGACACCCTCAGCGGTACGTCGAAGCGGCCGTCGCGCCGCTCGTCCGGCGCGCTCACGAACCCTCCCGTACGGCCGAACGGACCTGCCGGATCCCGTCCAGCACGAGCTGCTCCGCCGCTGCCAACTGGTCCCGGTGCAGCACGGCCCCGCCGTGGTGGGCGCGGATGAAGTCGTCGAACGCGGCGGCGGTGGAACGGGGCGTGAAGTCGTACTCCCGCTCCAGCCGGCTGGTGTCGACGACGCGGCCGTGCACGAAGAGGTCGACCTGGTCCAGGCCGTAGCGGCCGAAGCCGAGGGTGCGGGCGATCGCGGCGGCGTTGGACAGGCCGGGCTCCAGCACCGGCACGGCGACCCGGCCGGCGCGGCGGATCGCCTGCGACAGGGAGAGCACGCCGGGGCCGGCCACGTTGTAGGTCCCCGGGTGGTCCTCGACGATCGACCGGTGCAGCACCTCCAACGCGTCGTCGAAGTGCAGGAACTGCAACCGGGGGTCACGCCCGAACACGGTGGGCACCACCGGCCGGGAGAAGTAGCGGGTGAGGGTGGTGTCGGCGGTCGAGCCGATGAACGGCGCGAAGCGCAGCACGGTCGCGGTGACGTCGGGCCGGCGGCGGCGGAAGCCGCGGACGTACCCCTCGATGTCGAGGATGTCGCGGCCGAAACCGCCGCGCGGCACCTCGCGCGGCTCGGTCTCCTCGGTGAAGACGGCCGGGTCACGGAACGACGCCCCGTACGCGGCCGTCGAGGAGCGGACCACGAGCTTGCGCAGGCGGGGAGCGCGCTGGCAGGCGGCGAGGAGCTGCATCGTGCCGATCACGTTCTGGTCCTTCATCGCCGCACGGCCGCCGTGCTGCGGGTCGGGCGCGGTGACCAGGGCGAGGTGGACCACCGCGTCGACGTCGAGGTCGGCGAGGAGGCCGCCGAGCGAGCCGGCGTCGACGCGGACGCGCTCGACCCGGTCGAGCAGGTCGGTGATCTCGGCGCCGGGCTCGGGCTGGTCCACGCCGATGACCCGCTCGATGCGGGGGTCGGCGGCGAGGCGGGCGGCGACGTGCGCGCCGAGGTAGCGGCTGACCCCGGTGACGACGACGACCCCCGGGGCACCTGAGGTGCCGCCGGGGGTCATGTCACACACCTACCCCGGCAGGCGGGACCGAGCCGGGACATCCGCGGCGTGATCACCTGAGCCTCCGGGGGTCGACAGTTGGCAAGCGACGACGGGAGCCGGGCCGGAGCCCGGCCCCGGTCACTTGCCGAGACGGCGACGCTGGACGCGGGTCTTGCGCAGCAGCTTGCGGTGCTTCTTCTTAGCCATGCGCTTGCGGCGCTTCTTGACCACCGAGCCCATACGAAAGCCTTTCGATGCAACGTGCGGGGCGACCTGCTGACGCCACGGGGTGACGTCGGCGACCGCTTGCGGACAACGGACCGGACCAGCGGGGTAAGCGGCAGGGAACGCCTGCGGTCACGGTCGGGGTCCAGGGTAGCCGGAGAGCGTCAGCAGGACCAACGCGCCCCCGTCGATGCCCGTCACGTCGCCCTCCGCGGGCGGTCCCCGGGAGGGTCAGGCGGTCTCCTGAAAGGCGCCCCGCAGGTATTCGTGCACCGCATGCTCGGGCACCCGGAACGACCGGCCGACCCGGACCGCGGTGAGCTCACCGCTGTGCACGAGGCGGTAGACCGTCATCTTCGACACCCGCATCACCGTCGCCACCTCGGCGACGGTGAGGAACTTGACCTCCGACAGCCGTCCGTCGGACTGCGACCCGGCCATGGCTCACCGACCAATCCCATGCCCGGCGCGTGCCACCGGACAGGTTCGTCCCGCCCGGACCGGCGACGCGCGTGTTACCAGTACGGTAGCGGGACGGCTGTGACCGGCGCGATCCCTTCGTACAACTGATCATGATTCTGGCCGGTCACCACTCGACCGGTCGGTTCGTCGTCGAACCTGTTGCGCGCCGCGTCCGATCGGCCCCCGGATCCGGGTCGGCCCCGTTTCCGGGTCGGCCGGCGGGCGGAAGGCGCCCGGTGGCTCCGGCGGCGCCACCGGAGCCACCGGGCGGGCGCCCCGGGCCGCTTCCGGACGCGGACCGGGGCTCCGCGCTGGGAGCGGGCACCAGTGTGTCAGGTCGGCCGGCGCCGCCCGACAGCGGTCGATCATGAAGGCCTTGGGGCAGCAAACACCCGTCGCGCGGGCCGCTCCCGTCAGCCGACCACGGCCCGGACGTAGCCGACGCACTCGGCGTGCAGGGCCGACCACGCCTCGCCGAGGACCTGCTCGGCCGCCCGGTCCACCGGCGTGCGCTCGTGCACCACGGCCGCGAAGAAGGCGAGCAGCCGCTCCGGACCGAACCGGTCGACCAGGTGCCGGACCGCCAGGTAGGAGATGCCGTAGCTGCCGCTGACCCGGTCCGCCGGGGCGTCGTCGGCCGGGCTGAGGCTGTCGAGCCGACCGTCCCAGCCGCCGAGCAGGCCGCGCACCTCGTCCAGTCCGGCGTACCGGTCGATCGGTTCGCCGTCGGCGCCCGCGTACTCGGCGAGCCCTTCGACCAGCCACCAGGTGTCCTTGCCCGGGTACCCCCGCTCGGGCAGGGACGCGGCGTGGGTCAGCTCGTGCCGGAGCAGGTCGTCCACCCCGCCGGCGACGAGTCCCTCGGCGTTGAGCACCACCTCGTGGTGGCCGCCGCCGACCGTGACCGCGTACCCGCCGGTCCACTTCGGCCGGCCGCCGCCGTACCAGCGCTGCCACTCGCCCCGGCCGGCGTGGAAGATCCGGTACCGGTCCGGCGTGCGGCCACCGACGGCGTACGTGTCGGCGATCCTGGCGGCGGCCTCCGCCTGGGCGAGCAGGCCGGGCAGCTCCTTGCGCAGGGCGGGGGTGGTCGCCACGAGCGTACGCGGACCGACGGCCACGGCCAGCTCACTGACCTCCCAGGGCCGGGTGCCGGTCGCGGCGGAGCGGGACGGCTCCACGGCGAGCAGCCGGGGCCGCTCCCCTTCCCGCCACCGGGTGCCGGTCAGCACCCGGCTGGTGCGGCAGTCCGGCGTGACGAAGCAGTAGCGGAACTCGACCAGCAACCGCCACTCGCCGGGCCGCCCCTCGACGGGGACGGGGGGACCGCTGGCGTCGGCCTGCCAGGCAGTCACCCGCAGGGCGCGCAGCGCGGCGTACCGGCGGCGCAGGTCCGGATGCGCGGCCGGCTCGGCGACCGCCAGGAACCTGGCGCGGTCCCCGCCGAGCAGGGCGGCGGACTGCCGGGCCAGTTCCGCCGACATGCGTTCCCCGAGCCGGCGGGCCGCCGCGACGCCGGGGTCGTCGGCGGGTGCGGCCGACGGGCCCGGGGCGGGCGGATCACCGGCGCGCACCAGGCCGGTCACCAGCGCCGCGGGCAGGCCGCAGGCCAACAGCAACACGAATGCCGCCAGCGCCACGCCCAGCGGTCGGATCCGCCGCACCGACGGCTCGGCGCCCGCCACCGCCGCAGCAGGCGCGACGGGCCCGGCACCATCGGCCGGCCCGGCCGTCGCAGTCGGCTCGGCATCGTCGGCCGGCCCAGCGCCGTCAGCGGGCCCGGCACCATCGGCCGACTCGGCCGAGGTCGTCGGCCCGGCATCGTCGGCCGGCTCGGCCGAGGTCGTCGGCCCGGCGCCGTCGCCCGGCTCGGCCGGGGTGGTCGGCCCGGTGCCGTCGGCCGGCTCGGCCGGGGTGGTCGGCCCGGTGCCGTCGGCCGGCTCGGCCTCTTCTGTCGCGCTGGCCGGCGCGGCGTCCGTCACCGGTCGGCCGTCCGTTCCGGGCTGCCCGTCAGTCACCCGCCGAAGGGTACGACCATCCGGCCGGCCGGGGCGACCGGGGCCCGCGAGCCACGCCGCGCAGCGGTCTCGGCACGGTTCAGGCGGGGCGGTCCGTCGGGTGGCGCAGCGTGCCGGTCACCGCCGACGACCGGTCCCCGCAGGAGGCGCGGCAGTGGACCGCGCCCTCACCGTTCCTGCCCCCGTGGCCAGGACCGCAACGTGCCGTCCAGCGCGGTGACCAGGTTGCCGAAGGAGGCGTCCACGGCGCGGGGCAGGCCGAACCCGCCGGCCGCCTCCAGCGAGACGAACCCGTGCAGGGTGCTGCGCAGCATCCGGGTCGCGTCGAGGGCGTCGTCGCCGTCGAGCCCGTAGCCCCGCAGGGTGGCCCGGATCGCCCCGACGGCCCGCTCCCCGGCGGCGACGTGCTCCGGGTCGGTCGGGTCCGGTACCCGCTGGGTGGCCGGATAGCGGCCGGGGTGCCGGTGGGCGTACGCCCGGTAGGCGGTGGCGACGGCCCGCAACGCGTCCCCGCCGGCCCGGCCCGCGACGGCGGCGGTCAACTCGTCGGCGAGCTCGGCGGTTGCCAGCGCGGAGAGCTTCTGGGCGAGCGCGTCGGCGCCCCGGACGTGCTTGTAGAGGCTGGGCAGCGCGACGCCGAGCCGGTTGGCCAGCGCGGCGAGGGTGAGCTGGTCGGCACCGACCTCGTCGGCCAGCCGGGCCGCCTCGCGCACCACGGCCCGCTGGGTGAGCCCGGCCCTAGGCACCGGTGACCGCCACGAACTCGGTGAGCTGGGCGGCGGTGCGGGCCGGCTGGTCGGCGTGCGGGTAGTGGCCGGAGTCGTCGATCATCCGCGCCTCGGCGGTGGCGAAGAGCCGGCGGGCCGCCCGGGCCGCGGCGCCCGGATCGCGGAAGTCCGGATCCCTCGTGCCCATCAGCACCAGCACCGGCTGGCGTACCTCGCGGGCGCGGGTGGTCCAGTCCGGCCCGGCCGGCGCGATCACCCCGCGCATCGCCGCCATCCGGCCGGGCTCGCGCAGGGTGGCGACCATCGCCTTGCGGTACGCGGCGTCGTCGGCCGGCCGGTCGCACGGGAAGAGCGTGCGGTGGAACAGCCCGAACAGCCGGGGACTGCGCAGCACGGCGGCCAGGGCCATCCGCATGAACGGGTTGAGCTTCGGCTGCTCGACGAACGGGGCGACCTGGACGATGCCGTTGACCAGGGCGGGATCGTCGGCGGCGGCGAAGACCACGGCCGCCGCGCTGGACGAACTGCCGACCAGGGTGGCCGGTCCGCCACCGAGGTCGCGGACCACTGCGAGCAGGTCGGCGCCGACCTGCGCCGGGGCGTACGTCGGCCAGCCGGCGCTGGACTCGCCGTGCCCCCGAACGTCCACCGACGCCACCCGGTGCCCGGCCGCGACGAGCAGCGGGACCAGGTGGCGGAAGGAGTGCCGGTTCTCCCCCATGCCGTGCGAGAGGACGACGAGCGGCCCCTGCCCGTGCGCCTCGTAGGCGATCCGCCCGCCGTCCCGCTCCACGTAGCTAACTGTCATAACCTAAAAGCTAATCGCATTAGCCAAGGCCGTCAAGGGGCTCGCCCGGGAACGGGAACGGGCCGGCGGGACGAGGGTCTCCGCCGGCCCGTACCGGGACCGCTGTGGGGGGATGACGCTGGCCGATCCGGACGGCCACCGCCTCCGGGGCTGGCCGTACGGCCGAACTACTTCTTCGAGATGACGGCCCGGCCGAAGAACGCCAGGTTGGCCGGGCGCTCGGCGAGCCTGCGCATCAGGTAGCCGTACCAGTCCTCGCCGTAGGGCAGGTAGGTCCGCACCGTGTAGCCCTCGCCCACGAGCCGGGCCTGCTCCTCCGGGCGGATGCCGTACAGCATCTGGAACTCGAACCGCTCGGGCCCACGGTCGAACCAGCGCGCCCGGTCCTCCCCGATGGCGATCAGGCGGGGGTCGTGGGTGGCCAGCATCGGGTAGCCGTCGCCCGACATCAGGATGTTCATGCAGCGCACATAGGACTTGTCGACCTCGCGCGCGGCCTGGTAGGCCACCGACTCCGGCTCCTTGTAGGCGCCCTTGCACAGCCGCACCCGGGAACCGGCCGTGGCCAGCTCGCGGCAGTCCGACTCCGTCCGCCGCAGGTACGCCTGGAGGACGGCGCCGGTCGACGGATGGTCCTTGCGCAGCTTGGCGAGGATGTCCAGGGTCGAGTCGGTGGTGGTGTGGTCCTCCATGTCCAGGGTGACCGTCGTGCCCGCCTCCTCGGCGGCGACGCAGATCGCCCGCGCGTTGTCGTAGGCGAGCTGCTCGTCGAACATCTGGCCCAGCGCCGACAGCTTGACACTCACCTCGGCGGCCGGGGTCAGCCCCGCGCCGGAGAGCAGCTTCAGCAGCCTGACGTACTCGTCACGGGTGGCGGTGGCCTGCTCGGGGGTGACGGTGTCCTCGCCGAGGTTGTCGAGGGTGACCGCGAGACCGTCGTCGACGAGTTCGCGGGTCGCGCGCAACGCGTCGTCGGTCCTGGCGCCGGCGACGAACCGGCGGACGAGGTCCCGGGTGAACGGGGCCGTCGCGACGAGCCGCTCGACCTGGGGTGACCGGGAGGCGGCGAGGATCACGGTACGGAGCATGCATCGAGCCTAACGCCCGCCGGTGGCCCCGCGCGGGGCAGCGGGCGCAGCCTGGGCCACCAGGTCCCAACCGCATCACAGGCACCGCCGGTGGTGGGACGGCAGTGGCTTCCATCGGCTACAACAAATCACGTGGAACAACGCCCCCGCCGCCGGCTCCGGTCGGCCTCCGTGCAGCTCGGCGCGCTCACCGTCCTCGCGCTCACCCTCTCCGGCTGCAACATGACCTCGGACGACGACGATGACGACTGCGCCCTCGGCCCGGCGGGCGGCGGCGAGACGGTGGCCCTGGCGCTACGGACACCGACGGTGACCAGCGGACGCACCGCGCCGGAGCCGACCGCCTCGGCCCTGCCCGACCGGGGCGGCTTCGGCACCCACCTCGCCTCCTGCGGCGGCTGACGTGCGCCGGCAGACGGTCACCCCGCGCCCGGACTGGGACGCCACGATCCGCTCCCAGGGCCTGGTGTACGTCGACACCGAGCTGCCCGACGGCGGCATCATGTCGTACTGGGACGAGACCGCCGCGTACGCGTTCGAGCTGGACGAGGTGCTGCGGCTGGAGGAGGCGACCGAGGAGCTGCACCGGATGTCGGTCGCCGCCGCCGAAAACGTCGTCGCGCGGCACCGCTACGCCGAGTTCGGCATCCCGGCCTGGGCGGCCGAGGCCGTGGCCCGGTCGCTGCGCGAGGCGCCGCCCACCCTCTACGGGCGCTTCGACCTCGCCTACGACGGCAGCTGGCCGCCGAAGCTGCTGGAGTACAACGCCGACACCCCCACCGCGCTGGTCGAGGCGAGCATCATCCAGTGGTACTGGCTGGAGCACACCCGGCCCGAGCTGGACCAGTGGAACAGCCTGCACGAGCGCCTCGTCGGCGCCTGGGCGAAGATCGGCGCGGGGCTGCACGACCGCCGGGTGCACGTGCTCTGGTCGCAGGAGGAGGAGGTGTCCGCCGAGGACCACATGACCGCCGGCTACCTCGCCGAGACCGCCCGCCAGGCGGGGCTGGACGCCACGCTCCAACCGATCCAGCACATCGGCTGGGACGGCCGCCGCTTCGTCGACGCGGCCGGCGAACCGGTCACCACCTGCTTCAAGCTCTACCCGTGGGAGTGGATGCTCGCCGAGCCGTACGGGCGACCGGCGCTGGAGCCCGGCACCCCGACGACCTGGATCGAGCCGGCGTGGAAGCTGCTGCTGTCGAACAAGGCGCTGCTCGCCGTGCTCTGGGAGCTGTATCCCGGGCACGAGCTGCTGCTGCCCGCGTACCTCGACTCGCCCCGCGGCATGCCGGAGTACGTGGCCAAGCCGCTGCTCGGCCGGGAGGGCGGCTCGGTGCGGATCGTCACCGGCGACACCGAGATCAACAACCCGGGGATCTACGGCGACGAGGGCTGGTGCTACCAGGAGTTCCGGGCGCTGCCCGAGTTCGCCGGCAACCGCATGGTGCTGGGCAGCTGGATCGTCGACGGCGAGTCGGCCGGGGTGGGGGTGCGGGAGAGCGCGAGCCTCATCACCGACGGCTACGCGCGGTTCCTGCCGCACTACATCGACGCGCCACGGGCCCACTGATTCGTCTACGGTTGTGGGCGTGAACTTCGACGCGTACGCCCGGACCGGCGTCGACCTCGTCAACGCCCGCCTGGACGACCTCGACGACCTGCGGGCCCTCATCCCCGACGACAACGCGTGGATGCGCGACGAGGTGGCGGAGCGGGACCTCACAACCTTCCGGCGGGCCCAGAAGCGCCTGCGCGACGTCTTCGAGTACGGCACCTCCGGGCGGGACGCCGAGGCGGTGGTCGAGCTCAACACACTGCTGGAGGCGTTCCCGGTGCAGCCCCGCATCTCCGGGCACGACTCCAGCGACTGGCACATGCACGTGACCAGCCGGGGCGCCTCCGTGAGCGCGGAATACCTGGCCGGCGCGGTGTGGGGGTTGTCGGTCTGGCTCTGCGAGTACGGCAGTGCCCGGTTCGGGGTCTGCGCCGACGAGCGCTGCGGCAACGTCTACCTGGACACCTCGTCCAACTGCTGCCGACGGTTCTGCTCGGAACGCTGCGCCACCCGCTCGCACGTGGCCGCCCATCGGGCGCGCAAGCGCGCGGCCATCGGCGAGCAGGCCGGCGTGAGCACCAAGGAGTCGCTCAGCACAGCGGTCTGACGCCACTCGGGCAGCGTCCAGCCGACCGGGCGGTCGTCGTCGTGCTGTGACCGCAGCGGCGCCCGGGCGCCGGCCGGCAGGGGTCGGCGCTCAGGCGTCGATCGGGGACGGCGTGCCGAGGTGCTGGCGGGCGAACGCCAGCGCCTCGCGCAGGTCGGCCTCCCGCACGGCGCGGCTCTTCGCGCCCCGGGTGGTGACCTCCACGGCGACCGAACCGGTGAACCCGCGCCCGGCCAGCGAGGAGAGCAGCTCGGCGCAGGGCTGCGTGCCGCGCCCCGGCACCAGGTGCTCGTCGCGGCCCTCGCCGGTGCCGTCGCCGAGGTGCACGTGGGTCAGGTTGGCGCCCATCCGGTCGGCCATCGCCAGGGAGTCGACGTGCGAGGCGGCGCAGTGCGACAGGTCGAGCGTGTAGGAGGCGTACCCCGCCTCGGTCGGGTCCCAGCCCGGCACGTACGGCACGAACTGGCGGCCCGCCATCCGGACCGGGAACATGTTCTCCACCGGGAAGCGCAGGTCCGGGTACTCGGCGGCGATCGTGGCCAGCCCGTCGGCGAAGTTGCGCGCGTAGTCCCGCTGCCAGGTGAACGGCGGGTGCACCACCACAGTGGGCGCCCCGAGCGTCGCCGCCAGCTCCGCCGACCTGCGCAGCCGCTCCCACGGGTCGGAACTCCACACCCGCTGCGTCACCAGCAGGCAGGGCGCGTGCACGGAGAGCACCGGCACGCCGTAGTGCTCGGCGAGCCCGCGCAGCGCGCCGGCGTCCTGGCTGACGGCGTCGGTCCAGACCATCACCTCGAGGCCGTCGTAACCGAGCGCGGCGGCCAACTGGAACGCCGCCGCCGTCCGCTCAGGGAAGACCGACGACGTGGACAGGAGCACGGGGACCCGGGAAGTCACACCATCGAGGGTAACCGGGTCCGCTCGACACCTCATGACGAGAGAGTGCAAACCGCCCAGATCACACCGGAACGCCTCCCGCCCGCGACTGCGGGGCTCGCAAGCTCACTCCTCGCGCTTCACACCGGACCGAGCTGGTCCAGTCGGCGCAGGATCACGCCCTCGCGCAGCGCCCAGGGGCAGATGTCCAGCCCGTCCACGTCGAGTCGGCGCAGCACGGCCTCGGCGACGACCGCCCCCGCGAGCAGTTGGTGGGCCCGGCCGGCGCTGACCCCGTCCAACTCGACGAGCTGGGCCGGCGGGATGTGCCGGATGAACCCGAGCACCTGCCGCAGCCCGGCGCGGGTGAGCTGGCGGGGCGCCCACAGACCGGCGCTGGAGGGGGCGGCGCCGGCCAGCCGGGCCAGGGTCCGGAACGTCTTCGAGGTGGCCACCGGCCGTTCCCAGCCCACCTCGATCACCTGCGCGACGACCGGTTCCAGCAGCCCGTCGACGTACGCCCGCAACTCGTCGACCGCCTCGGCCGGCGGCGGCGCCGCGCTGTCGGGATCCACCCCGAGCCGGTCGCGGGTGAGCCGGCCGGCGCCGAGCGGCAGGGAGACCGCCACGGCCGGGTCCTCGTCGATGCCCGCCGCGATCTCCAGCGAGCCGCCGCCGATGTCCAGCACCAGCAGCCGGCCCGCCGACCAGCCGAACCAGCGCCGCACCGCGAGGAAGGTCAGCCGCGCCTCGTCCGCGCCCGGCAGCACCTCCAGGCGTACGTCGGTCTCGTCGCGGACCCGGGACAGCACGTCGGCGGCGTTGGTGGCGTCGCGTACGGCGGAGGTGGCGAACGCGATCAGGTCGTCGACGCCGAGCCCGGCGGCTGCCGCCTTGGCCATGCCGACCGCCTTGACCAGCCCGTCCGCGCCGGCCTCGGTGAGCGCGCCGTCCGGGCCGATCTGCTCGGCCAGCCGCAGCACGACCTTCTCCGAGTGCGCCGGCCAGGGGTGCGCCCCGTGGTGGGCGTCGACCACCAGCAGGTGCACGGTGTTGGAACCGACGTCGAGGACACCCAGTCGCATGCTGAAGACACTAGGGCCAACCAGTCTGCGCGGCTCGGCGGACCGATGGGGGCGCCGGGCGTACGCTGGGCCGGGTGACAGGCCAGATCGAACTCCGCGTGCTGGTGGACGACCCGGACGACCCGCGCAGTCGTGAGGTGCCCCTGGACTTCCCGCGCGAGTGGATCGAGTTCGCCGACCCGGCGGACGAGAACCACCTCATCCGGGCCGACCTGACATGGCTGCTCTCCCGCTGGACCTGCATCTTCGGCCGGGGTTGCCACGGGATCGTCGCGGGCCGGGCCGCCGACGGCTGCTGCTCGCACGGCGCGTTCTTCACCGACTCCGACGACGAGCAGCGGGTCCGGGCCGCGGTCAAACGGCTGACCCCGTCGACGTGGCAGCACTTCCGGCGCGGGTTCAAGAACTGGACCGAGAACGACACCATCGACGGCAAGAACTCCGCCCGCCGCACCGCCACCCAGGGTGAGGACGGGCCGTGCGTCTTCCTCAACGACGCCGAGTTCCCGGCCGGGGCCGGCTGCGCCCTGCACGCCCAGGCGCTGCGCGACGGGGTGCACCCGTTGGAATACAAGCCGGACGTCTGCTGGCAGCTGCCGATCCGCCGCGACCAGGAGTGGGTCAAGCGGCCGGACAACACGAAGGTGCTGGTCTCCACGCTCTCCGAGTTCGACCGGCGGGGCTGGGGCGCCGGCGGGCACGACCTCGACTGGTGGTGCACCTCCTCCACCGACGCGCACGTCGGCACCGAGCCGATGTACGTCTCGTACGGCCCGGAGCTGACCGCGCTGGTGGGCGCCCCCGCGTACGCGAAGCTGGCCGAGGTGTGCGGGGCGCGCAGGCGGCAGGGCATGGTCGCCCCGCACCCCGCCGACGGCGACACCGACTGACCGACCGACGACGAAGGGGCCCGCGCTCGGCGCGGGCCCCTTCGTGCGTACGCCGGTCAGGGCTCGAACTTGTAGCCCAGACCCCGCACGGTGACGATGAAGCGCGGCGCGGACGGCTCCGGCTCGACCTTGGAGCGCAGCCGCTTGACGTGCACGTCGAGGGTCTTGGTGTCGCCGACGTAGTCGGCCCCCCACACCCGGTCGATGAGCTGGCCCCGGGTGAGCACCCGGCCGGCGTTGCGCAGCAGCAGCTCCAGCAGCTCGAACTCCTTGAGCGGGAGCTGGACCGGGGCGCCGTCGACGGTCACCACGTGCCGCTCGATGTCCATCCGGACCGGCCCGGCGGCCAGCGTCGGGCCACCCGACTCGGCGGCCTCGGCGCTCTGCCGACGCAGCACCGCCCGGATCCGGGCGACCAGTTCCCGGGGCGAGTACGGCTTGGTCACGTAGTCGTCGGCACCGATCTCCAGGCCGACCACCTTGTCGATCTCACTGTCCCGCGCGGTGACCATGATGATCGGCACGTGCGAGCGCTGCCGCAGCTGCCGGCACACCTCGGTGCCGGACATCTCGGGCAGCATCAGGTCGAGCAGCACGATGTCGGCGCCGGTCCGGTCGAACTCGGTGAGGGCGTCGGTGCCCGTCGCGGCGACGGAGACCTCGAAACCCTCCTTGCGGAGCATGTACGACAGGGCGTCGGAGAACGACTCCTCGTCCTCGACCACCAGAACGCGGCTCAACGGGACTTCCTTTCCTGCACTGTCAGGCCTGCCGGAGCTCGGCCGGACCGGTTTCGATCCCAGCAGCGGGCGGTGTCGCCAGGACCTCGTCCGGGCCACGGACGGGCAACCGGAGGGTGAACGTCGATCCACCACCAAGAGTGCTCGACACCTGCACCCTTCCGCCATGGTTGCCGGCGATGTGTTTCACGATGGCCAGCCCCAGGCCGGTGCCGCCCGTGGACCGGGACCGGGCCTGGTCGGCCCGGTAGAACCGCTCGAAGATCCGGTCGACGTCGGTCGGGGCGATCCCGATGCCCTGGTCGGCGACGGAGATCTCCACGTGTTCGTCGGTGGCGCGGGCGCTGATCCGGACGGTGGTGTCCTCGCCCGAGTAGTTGAGGGCGTTCTCCACCAGGTTGGCCACGGCCGTGGCGAGCTGCGCGTCGCTGCCGAGGACGGTCAGGCCCCGCTCGGCGTCGACGGTCACGTCGATGCGGCGGGCGGCGGCGGAGGTACGGGTGCGGTCGATCACCTCGGCGATCACCCAGTCGATCGCGACCGGCTCGGGCGGCGGCTGTGGCTCGGCGCCCTGGAGCCGGGTCAGCTCCAGCAGCTCCTGCACCAGGCGGCCCAGCCGGGTCGACTCGTGCTGGATGCGCTCCGCGAACCGGCGGGCGGCGACCAGGTCCTCGGAGAGGCCGGGAGCGCCCGCCCCGGCAGGCTCGGTGGCGTCCAGCAGCGCCTCGGCGAGGAGTTGGAGGGCCCCGATCGGGGTCTTGAGCTCGTGGCTGACGTTGGCCACGAAGTCGCGGCGGACCCGGGCCAGCCGGTGCGACTCGGTCACGTCGGTCGCCTCGACGGCGATGAAGCCCGCCCCGATCCCCATCGCCCTCAGGTGCACCCCGAGCGGGTTCACCTCGGCGTTGTCGCGGCCCCGCGGCAGGTCCAGCTCGATCTCGCGCCGCACGCCGGTGCGCCGCACCTGCCCGGCGAGCGTACGGATCAACGGGTGGGCGGCGATCGAGCCCTGGGTGGCACCGGTACGGAGCAGCCCCATCGCGCGGGCGGCCGGGTTGACCAGGACAGGCGTGTCGTCGGGGTCGAGTACGACCACGCCGGCCCGCAGCGAGTCGATGGTCCGGCGGCCGGTCCCGGACTGCGGATCCTCGGCTATCGGGAGCCTCCCCCAGGTGCTGGGGAAGCCGGAGCGGCTCCCCGCCCGCGTGGCGCGCTCGCCGAGCGTCGGGACGAGCCGGGGCAGCAGCACCCCGGCGATCAGCCCGACCACCAGCCCCACGGCCACCGCGACCGTCACCGCCCATTCCACCCGGCGATCGTAGGGTCATTGTTAACCTAGCAACCCCCACAAATGGGATGAACCAGCTTCGCTTTCGGGAAAGTTCACCCCCGCGTCCGGCGTCGTTCACCGAGGTTCACCTCGGGTCTCCCCACCCGACCTACCGTGGGCGGCGCACCAGGTCCGGCCCCCGGGCCCGCGACCTTCCCACCGGCCCGGGCCTGCGGACAGCGACCTCCCGGCCCCGGCCGGCGACCTTCCCCACCGGCCTCCGGCCGGCGGGTGCGGCCAACGACCACAGGACGTGACAATGCGCGACGAGTTCCGGGCTGACCTGCAGATCGTCAGCCAACTGCTGGTGGACATGGCGGAGGGGGTCCGGGCCGCGATGCGGCAGGCGACCCGCGCCCTGCTCACCGCGGACCGCCGGGCGGCCGAGACGGTGATCGAACGGGACGCCGAGATCGACGAGCTCTACCGGCACGTCGAGGAGCGGGTCTGCGACCTGCTCGCCCGACAGGCCCCGGTCGCCTCCGACCTGCGCGCGATGATCACCGCGCTGCACGTCGCGGCCGACCTGGAGCGGATGGGCGACCTGGCCGACCACGTCGCCAAGACCGCCCTGCGCCGGCACCCCTCGCCGGCCGTACCCGCCGAGCTGCGGCCCACCTTCACCGACATGGCCGCCACGGCCGACCGGATGGCCCTCAAGATCGGGTCGGTGCTCGCCAGGCCCGACGCCGAACTCGCCGCCGAACTCGACGGCGACGACGACGCCATGGACGACCTGCACCGGAGCCTGTTCGGGCTGCTGCTCGGCGAGGACTGGCCGTACGGGGTCGAGACCGCCATCGACGCCACCCTGCTCGGCCGCTTCTACGAGCGCTTCGCCGACCACGCGGTCAACGTCGGCGAACACGTGGTCTACCTGATCACCGGACAGCCCGCGCCCACGGCGAGCTGAGGCACACGCAAGGGGCTCCGCCACCGCGCGCCCGCGCCGGGAGGAGCCCCTTGCGTGTGGTACGTCAGCGACCCTGGTTCGCCACGGCGGCGGCAGCCGCCTTCGCGGCGGCCGGATCCAGGTACGTGCCGCCCAGCGTGAGCGGTCGCAGCTGCGGGTCCAGGTCGTAGCGCAGCGGGATGCCGGTGGGGATGTTGAGCTTGGCGATCGCCTCGTCGGAGATCTGGTCCAGGTGCTTGACCAGGGCGCGCAGCGAGTTGCCGTGCGCGGCCACCAGCACCGTACGGCCGGCCAGGATGTCCGGCACGATCGAGTCGTACCAGTACGGCAGCATCCGCTCGACGACGTCCTTGAGACACTCGGTGCGGGGCATCAGCTCGCTCGGCAGCAGCGCGTAGCGCGGGTCGCCGACCTGCGAGAACTCGTCATCGTCGGCGATCGGCGGCGGCGGGGTGTCGTACGAGCGGCGCCAGAGCATGAACTGCTCCTCGCCGTACTCCTCCAGGGTCTGCTTCTTGTTCTTGCCCTGGAGGGCGCCGTAGTGCCGCTCGTTGAGCCGCCACGACCGGCGCACGGCGATCCAGTGCCGGTCGGCGGCGTTGAGCGCCAGCTCGGCGGTGCGGATCGCACGGCGCATCACGCTGGTGTGCACCACGTCCGGCAGCAGGCTGTGCTCGCGCAGCAGCTCGCCGCCGCGGCGCGCCTCGTTCTCGCCCTTCTCGGTCAGGTCGACGTCGACCCAGCCGGTGAAGAGGTTCTTGGCGTTCCAGTCGCTCTCGCCGTGCCGCAGCAGGACCAGCGTCCCGACGGTGGGCCCCTCGCTAGCAGTCATGCCGATCATCCTGCCGCACGCTCCCCCGCGACGCGCCGGCAGTGGTCGTGACGACCACCACGTGGAAAATGCGCTGCCCGAAGATCCGGCCCGCCACTAGGTTGTAAGGCGCACTAGCGAGAGTGGTCATTACGGGGGCGGGGGCACCGACGTGCGGAGTACGCAGAACTGGTTCCGGGAGACAACGGGCGGCCTACCGGTCACCTTCTGGTACCTGTGGGCCGGCACCCTGATCAACCGGCTCGGTTCGTTCGTCCTGGTCTTCCTGGCCATCTACCTGACGCAGGAGCGCGGCTTCTCCCCGGCCCAGGCGGGGCTGGTGCTCGGCCTGTGGGGCGTCGGCGGCGCGGTCGGCACCACCGCCGGCGGCACGCTCAGCGACCGCTGGGGCCGCCGGCCCACCCTGCTCACCGCGCACCTCGGCGCAGCGGCGATGATGCTCGCCCTCGGCTTCGCCCGGGAACTGTGGGCCGTCGCGCTCGGGGCCCTGCTGCTCGGCATGTTCGCCGAGGCGGCCCGGCCCGCGTTCGGCGCCATGGTGATCGACGTGGTGCCGGAGAAGGACCGGCTGCGCGCCTTCTCGCTGAACTACTGGGCGATCAACCTCGGCTTCGCCAGCGCGGCGATCCTCGCCGGCCTCGCCGCCGAGGCCGGCTTCCTGCTGCTCTTCATCGTCGACGCCACCACCACCGTGGTCACCGCGCTGATCATCTTCGTCAAGGTCGGCGAGACCCGGCGGGCCCCCGCCGTCAGGAGCGGCCACAAGGGCTCCGGCGCTCCGGTCGGGGCGCTGCGCACCATCCTCCGCGACCGGGTCTTCCTCGGCTTCGTGACGCTCAACCTGTTCGCCGCGCTGGTCTTCCTCCAGCACATCTCCATGCTGCCGATCGCGATGGGCGACTCCGGCCTCAGCCCCACCACCTACGGCTCGGTGATCGCCCTCAACGGGGTGCTGATCGTGGTCGGTCAACTCTTCGTACCCCGGCTGATCAGGAACCGGAGCCGGTCGCACGTGCTCGCCCTCGCGTCGGTGGTGATGGGCGTCGGGTTCGGGCTCACCGCCTTCGCCGACACCGCCTGGTTCTACGGTCTGACCGTGCTGATCTGGACCGTCGGCGAGATGCTCAACTCCCCGTCCAACGCCACGCTGATCGCCGAGCTCTCCCCCGCCGAGCTGCGCGGCCGCTACCAGGGTGTCTTCTCGCTCTCCTGGCAGGGGGCCGCCGCGATCGCGCCGGTCCTCGGCGGCCTGGTCCGGGAACAGGCCGGCAACGCCCAGCTCTGGCTCGGCTGCGCCGTCATCGGCGGGCTGATGGCGCTCGCCCACCTGGTCTCCGGCCCGACCCGGGAGCGACGGGCCGCGATCCTGCGGGCGGCCACCGGCCCCGCCGCGCCGGTGGTGGCGGTCCGGCCACCCGTCCCGGAGGCGGCCCAGGCGGCGGCGACCGCCCCCGCCGAACCGGCCACGGTCGAGGCGCGGACGTAGGCGGCCACCGCCCCCGCCGAACCGGCCAGGACCCGAGGCGCGGACGTAGGCGGCGACCGCGCCCACGCAAGCCGGCGGCGGCGGGCCTCCGCCTGTCGCGGACGAGGCCCGGGGCGGCCGGTGGGCCGCCCGAAGCACCGTGACCAGGGACACGGTCACTGGCGCGGCCTCCGCCGGCTTCCTACGGTCGAGGGCGGCTCGATCAGGAAACAAACTTTCGGGAGGACGGGTGCGCGCCCTGCGCCGCTGGCTGGACGACACCGCGGGAGGGCTCCCCGCCACCTTCTGGTACCTCTGGGCCGGGCTGTTGATCAACCGGGCCGGCGCCTTCGCGATGCTCTTCCTGTCGCTCTACCTGACCGAGGCGCGGGGCGCGAGCGAGGCGCTCGCCGGGACGGTGGTCGGCGCGTACGGGCTGGGTGGGGCGGCCGGCGTGCTGCTCGGCGGAGTGCTGGCCGACCGGTGGGGACGGCGGTCCACCCTGATCGCCGCCCACGTCGCCACCGCCGGACTCATGGTCGGGCTGGCCTTCAGCCGGCAGCTGGTGCTGATCGCGGCGTTCGCCGCCCTGGTCGGGGTGGCCCACTCGATGCCCAGCCCCGCCTTCGTGGCGGCCATCGTCGACGTGGTGCCCGAACGGCGTCGCTCCCGGGCCTTCAACCTCCAGTTCTGGGCGTTCAACCTCGGCATGGCCGTGGCCTCGGTGCTCGCCGGCCTGCTCGCCGAGGCGAACTTCGTCGCGCTCTTCCTGGTCGACGCCGCCGCCACCCTGACCGCGGCCGCCGTCATCGCCTGGAAGGTCCCGGAGACGCTCCCCCGCCGCGCCCCGAAGGCCCTCGACCCACATGCCGCGCACCAGCGCGCCGCCGAGCCAGCGGCGGGGCGGCGGCAGAGGCGGGTGGGGCGGCGGCAGCCGGGGCTGCACACCGCGCTGACCGACCGCACCTTCCTCACCTTCGTGGGCCTGACCTTCGTGCTGGCCGTACTGACCATGCAGACGTCCACGATCATGCCCCTGGCGATGCGGTCGGACGGCCTGCGCCCGTCGGCGTACGGGGCCGTGGTGGCGCTCGGCGGCGTGCTGATCGTGCTCGGGCAGCTCTTCGTGCCGCGGCTGATCGAGCGGCACCGCAAGGACCGCGTCCTGGCCGTCTCGACCGCGCTGCTGGCGCTCGGCTTCGCCAGTCTCGCGTACGCCGACGACGTGGCCGTCTACCTGGCCGCGGCGGTGGTCTGGACGATCGGCCAGATGCTCGCCGCGCCGCCCAACGCCCAGATCAACGCCGACCTCGCCCCGCTGGAGCTACGCGCCCGCTACCAGTCCGTGTTCTACCTGGCGTTCCCGGCGGCCTCGTTCGTGGCGCCCACCCTCGGCGGGTTGAGCCTGCAGTACCTCGGGGACCGGCACTGGCTGATCGTCGGCGGGCTGGGACTGCTGGCCGCCGGCTGCCACCTGCTGGCCGGCCCGCCCCGCGAACGCCGCGTGGCCCTCCGGCAGCTCTCCGCCCCGGCGCCGCCGTCGCCCCCCACCGTCGTCTCCGTCCGGTGATCCGGAGGTTGCCGGTCGCGTCGACGCCGGCGCGGCGGCCGGCGTACGCGGGCATGCAGAACGCCCACCGCGACTCGTGATCGCGATGGGCGTTCGCACCGTATGACCGGCGGCGGCGGGCGAAGCCCACCCCCGTAGGCGTCGTCCGCTCACGCCGCCGGTCCAAACAGGTGGCCACCGTCCCCCAACGGTGTTGTTCCACCCGTCCCCTGCGCCTCACCCGGTGCACGGATCTGATCGATCCACCGCTCCCCCGAACGGTTCCGAGCGTGGCGCGGTGCAATAAAGTTAGTTCGCCCGGTATTACGAAGACAACCTGAATGTGCTGTCTCGCCGGTCACAGCTCCGGCGTCCCGCCGGCGTGCCACCACTTCGGGCCTCGGTCATGGCAAACAACGCGTACCCGCCGACGATTCCCTGAAACACCTCAGGCGTCCTCACGATCGGGTGATTCGGTCCGGAAGAAGTTGCTCGGCCGGCCGTTGCGGAGCTGCTCCTGGTAGATCAGGTTCAGCTTCCGCTCGTCGAAGGTGCGGAACCACTCGTCCCAGGTGATCTCGCGGATCCGGCTGCTCTCCCGGTAACCGGGCATGTTGAAGGTGAGTACGCCGGCCCGGCCCTCCCGCTCGGTGCCCGCGATCGTCGCCGGCTTGGCGCCACGCTCCCGCGCCCAGCGCCGGATCACCTCGTGGTTGGCCGTCACCAGGCTGCGGCCGGGCCGCTCCGGCCGGTCCGCGATCGACGAGATGAGCTGCGAGGATCGCACCGACCGCGAGCTGCTCCGCCCGGCCCGTACGCCGGTCGTCGTGCCGGCCCGCGTCGTGCCGGCCCGCGACGAGGCCGACGTGGTCCTCTTCGCCGGGGTCGCGGCGGCCTTCCTGGCCGGCGCCTTCCTGGCCGCCGGAGCCTTCTTCGCCGCGACCGCCTTCTTGGCCGCCGGAGCCCGCTTCGCCGCCGGTGCCTTCTTCGCGGCCACGGCCTTCTTCGCCGCCGCCTTCTTCGCCGGGGCCGCCTTGTTCGCCGCCCGTGCCCGGCCCGGGGCGGCCTTGCCCGCCGCCCGGCCCGACGCCGCCTTCTTCGTGGCGGCGGCCCGCCCGGCGGACGCCCGCGTCCCCGTCGCCCGGCCCGCCGGTCCGGTGCTGCGCCGCGCCGCTCCGCCCGCCGGACGCTCCCCCCGCAGGGTCTTCGCCAGCGTCTTCACCAGTTCCGGCTTACGCAGGGCGGAGATGCCGGAGACCCCGCGCTTGCGGAGCTGTCCCCGGATCTCGTCCACCTTCATGCGGGAGATCTCGGATTCGGAGATCGTCGGCGTGTTCGGGGTCTGGTTGCCCGCCTGCCGTTTCGTCCTGGTCGCAGTCCCGCCGCGACCTGAGCTGTTCCGCTGAGCCATGGGACGCTCACGCTCCTCGACAGTTGGTCCTCGGCGCGCGGGGGTCCCAGTGCCGCACCGCGCGGTGCGGCATACCCGTCAGGAACCGTCCGAACCTCCGACCGGGGCACCAGTGCCCGAGGCGTCGGCGGCCGGGGACGGCTCGAAGAGGTGCGCGAAGGCCGCGAGGTTGGCCGTGGACTCACCCCGCTTGACCCGCCACTCCCACTCCCGCCGGATCGAGCTGCCGAAGCCGATCTCCAGCATCGTGTCGAAGGACTCGTCCGCGTACGTCAGCACCGCGCCCAGCAGCCGGTCCAGCTCGTCGGCGTCGATCCCGGCGGGGTTGACCCGGCCGGTCAGGTAGACGTCGCCGACCGCGTCGACGGAAAACGACACGCCGTACATGCGGGCGTTGCGCTGCAACAGCCAGGCCCACAGCTCCTCGCGCCGCTCGTCCGGCTGGCGCATCACGAACGCCTCGATCCGCAGCGAGTGCTCGCCGACGATCAGGTTGCAGATCGTCTTCAGCTTGTGGGTGCCCGGCAGCGTGACCGCGTACGAGCCCGGGCCGGTCGACTCCCAGGCCAGCTCCCGCTCGTCGCAGACCGACTCGATCAGGGCCGCAAGATCGCTCTTCCCGCTCATCGGAACCACTCTACGGCCGCCGCCGCACCGTCACCGGACGACGGCGGCCGGCACGAAGCCGGCCGCGTCGGGCGTCGCGCTCGCCGGGGCGGCCGGTGCGGCGGTCACCAGGAGCAGGACATCGCGGGACCGCCGGCCAGCTCGGAGGCGAGCCGGGCCCGGTGCGCGGCGATCGCCTCGCCGTAGACGGCGAGCAGCCCGGCGGCCGTGCGGTGCCAGGAGAAGTCACGGGCGTGCCGGGCGGCGCCCCGGGCCAGCTCCGCGCGGCGGAGCCGGTCCGGCAGCAGCCGTGCGAGCGCACGGGCCCAGTCGACCGGGTCGTGACCGTCGATCAGCACGCCGCTGACCTGGTCCCGCACTGCGGTCACCAGGCCGCCGACGGCGGCGGCCACCACGGGCGTACCGCAGGCCTGTGCCTCCAGCGCGACCAGGCCGAAGGACTCGTTGTACGACGGCACCGCGACCAGGTCGGCGGCCCGGTACAGGGCGGGCAGGTCGTCACCGGTCTGCGGGGGCAGGAAACGCACCCGGTCGGCGACGCCGAGCGTGGCGGCCAGCTCCATCAGGGCGGTCGGGCGGTCCAGCCCGCTGCCGCTCGGGCCCCCGCAGATCACCACGGTCACCTCGTCGGCCAGCGCGGGGTCGCGCTCACGCAGCGCGGCCACCGCGCGGATGAGCACGTCGGGGGCCTTCAGCGGCTGGATGCGACCGACGAAGGCCACCACGTACCCGGTGGCGGGCAGCCCCAGCCGGTGGCGAGCCTCCGCGACGACCCGGTCGCGGTCCCCGGGGGCCGGGCGGAACCGGTCCAGGTCCACGCCGGGCTCGACCACCGCGACCCGGGCCGGATCGGCGTCGTACCGGTCGATCAGGTCGCGGGCCTCGACCGCCGTGTTCGCGACCAGCCGGTCGGCCTCGGCGACCACCTGTTCCTCGCCGATGACGCGGGCCTTCGGCTCGGGCCGGTCCCCGGCGGCGAGCTGGGCGTTCTTGACCTTCGCCAGGGTGTGCGCGGTGTGCACCAGCGGCACCCCCCAGCGCTCCTTGGCCAGCCAGCCGACCTGCCCGGAGAGCCAGTAGTGGGAGTGGATCAGGTCGTAGTGGCCGGGTGGACGGGACGCCTCGGCGCGGAGCACCCCGGCAGTGAAGGCGCAGAGCTGTCCCGGCAGCTCCTCCTTGGTGAGCCCCTCCAGAGGACCGGAGGTGACGTGCCGGACGTGCACGCCGGGCGCCGTCTCGACCACCGGGGGCAGGTCGCCGGAGGTGGCCCGGGTGAAGATCTCCACCTCGACGTCCGCCTCGGCCAGCCGCCGGGCGACCTCCAGGATGTAGACGTTCATGCCGCCGGCGTCGCCGGTGCCGGGCTGGTGCAGGGGTGAGGTGTGCACCGAGAGCGTCGCGATCCGCCGGGGGCGGGGCCACGGACGCGCACCGCGCTGACGACCCACACCGGTGTGCAACTCCGCCACGTCCGCTCCCTTTGTCACGGTTGATGCCGTCCGCACGCCCGGCGCTCTCCGGACAACGTCCTCAGCCGGTGTCATCTTCCCCATCGGGCACCCGTAATGCGCCGGGACGACCCGCGGGCGTGACGGACCTCATCACCATGCCGCCGTTACCGGCCCGGTCGCTCGGGAGAGAATGGCCGGATGACCTCTGTCGCCGTCGTCACCGGAGCGTCGAGCGGGATCGGGGCGGCCACCGCCCGCCGGCTCGCCGCCGAGGGATTCCACGTGCTCGCCGCCGCGCGGCGTACCGACCGACTGGCCGCCCTGGTGGCCGAGATCGAGGCCGCGGGAGGCGCGGCCACCGCCGTCGCCTGCGACGTCACCTCCGACGAGTCGGTGGCCGGCCTGGCCGGGGCTGCGGCGGCCCTGGGCCCGGTGACCCTGCTGGTCAACAACGCCGGCGGCGCGCGCGGCCTGGACCCGGTCGAGTCCGGGTCGGTCGGCGACTGGCAGTGGATGTACGACGTCAACGTGCTCGGCACGCTGCGCGTCACCCAGGCACTGCTGCCCGCGCTGGTGGCGTCCGGGTCCGGCACCATCGTGGTCGTCTCCTCGACCGCCGGCTTCACGGTCTACGAGGGCGGGGGCGGCTACAGCGCCGCCAAGCACGCGCAGACCGCGATCGCCGGCACGCTGCGCCTGGAGCTCTGCGGCCGGCCGGTCCGGGTGATCGAGATCGACCCCGGCATGGTCAGGACCGACGAGTTCGGGCTGGTGCGCTTCGGCGGCGACACGGACAAGGCCGAGGCGGTCTACGCGGGAGTCGCCGAGCCGCTCGTCGCCGACGACGTCGCCGACTGCATCGCCTGGTGCGCGACCCGGCCGCAGCACGTCAACGTGGACCGTCTCGTCGTACGCCCGCTGGCCCAGGCCGCCCAGCACAAGGTGCACCGGGTCGGCTGAGCCTCCCCGGACGGTCACGGACGATGGCGGGCACCGCACGGCACCGGCCGCTCGGCGTGGTGACCCGGGGGACGACCAACCCCAACCGGCTCCGCCGGGTCGACAACTGGATCGTCGAGACCTGCGGAGAGGCGCTGCGCGAGGCGACGGACCCGCTGGTGGTTGACCTCGGCTACGGCGCCAGCCCCGTGACCGCCGTCGAACTGCGCGCCCGCCTCGCCGCCTCCGTCCGCCCGGACGTGCGGGTCGTCGGGCTGGAGATCGATCCGGTACGCGTCGCCGCCGCCCAGCCGTCCGCCGACCCGCCCCGGCTCACCTTCGCCCGGGGCGGGTTCGAGCTGGCCGGGCTGCGTCCCGCCCTGGTCCGCGCGTTCAACGTCCTGCGACAGTACGACGAGCGCGAGGTCGCCGACGCCTGGCACACCATGACCGCCGGGCTGGCTCCGGGCGGGCTGCTGGTCGAGGGCACCTGCGACGAGTTGGGGCGGCTGGGCGGCTGGCTGCTGATCGACGCCGACGGCCCCCGTACCCTCACCCTGGCCGCGAAGCTCACCACCCTCGACACCCCCGCGGAACTGGCGGAACGGCTGCCCAAGGCGTTGATCCACCGCAACGTCCCCGGCGAGCGGATCCACGACCTGGTCCGCGCGCTCGACGACGCGTGGCAGGCCGCCGCCGGCTACGCCCCGTACGGCCCCCGTCAACGCTGGCTGCGCGCGGTCTCCGCCCTCCGCGAGGCGGGCTGGCCGATCCTCGACGGCCCTCGCCGCTGGCGCCACGGCGAACTGACCCTCCCCTGGCCCCGAATCTCCCCCACCTGACCCCTCCCGCGCCCCTGCCCTGCCCTGCCCCGCCCGCCCGACGCCGTCGATCATGCAGTTGCGGTGGGCGATTCGGGGCGTTCCGGGGCTTTCGCACCCCACCAGAACTGCATGATCGACGCGCCGAAGCGCGCGGGGCGGGGTGCGCGGCGGTGGGTGGGTGGGTCAGATGGTGCAGTTGATGAGGACCGGTTCGGGATGGAGGGTCACGCCGAAGCGGCGGTGGACGCCGTCGCGGATCTCCCGGGCCAGCTCGACCAGGGCGGCGGTGCTGGCGGTGCCGCTGCGGTTGGTCAGGGCGAGGGTGTGCTTGCTGGAGATGGCGACGCCCTCCGGCCCCGGGTGGCCCTTGCCGAAGCCGGCCTTGTCGATCAGCCAGGCCGCGCTGACCTTCACCATGTCCCCCGGGCAGGGCCAGGACGGCGGCTCGCCGATGTCGGCGGCGCGCTCGCGCAGCAGCTCGTACGCGGCCATGTCCAGCACCGGGTTGGTGAAGAACGAGCCGACCGAGCGGGTGTCCGGGTCGGCCGGGTCGAGCACCATGCCCTTGCCGGCGCGCAGCCGCAGGACCGTGGCCCGGGCGTCGGCCAGCGGCACCCGGTCCCCCACCTCGACACCGAGCGCCCGGGCCAGTTCCGCGTAGCGCACGGGGCCCGACAGCGGCGAACGGGCGAGCCGGAAGTCGACGGAGAGCACCACCCAGCGGTCGCTGTACTTGAAGATGCTCGACCGGTACGCGAAGCCGCAGTCAGCGGCGGCGATCCGCCCGACGGTCCCCTCGACGCGGTCGTGGACCTCGACGCCGACGATGGTCTCCGCGACCTCCTGCCCGTACGCGCCGACGTTCTGGATGGGGGTGGCGCCGGTCGAGCCGGGGACACCGGAGAGGCACTCCAGGCCGGACCAGCCGTTGGCCACGGTGCTGGCGACCAGCTCGTCCCAGGGCTCGCCGGCCTCGACGCGTACGGTCACGGTGTCGGCGTCCTCGGCGACCACCCGCAGGCCCCGCGAACGCACCAGGACCACGGTGCCGGGGAAGCCGGCGTCCCCGATCACGACGTTGCTGCCACCGGCGAGCAGCAGGACCGGCTCGTCCCGTCCGGCCGCCTCGCGCACCGCTCGTACGATCGCCTCGGCGTCGTCGCCGGCGACGACCCGGCCGGCCGGGCCGCCCAGGCCCAACGTCGTGTATCGGGCCAGCTCGCACGTCGTGGGGTGTTCGGTTCCGTTTGTCGGCTGGGCGTAGACGTCTGACACGCCTTTCACCCTAGGCTGAGGGGTAGCCGCGGCGCCCACTGGTGGCCCGGTCACCCCCGGGAGGATGGCGATGAGCAGACTGCACGTGACGAAGGACTTCTGGCTGGGAGCGCTTCGGGCGGAGGGCCCGGCGTTCGCCGCAGCCGTCGCGGAGGCCCCGCCGGAGACACCGGTGCTGTCCTGTCCCGGCTGGACCGTCGCCGACCTGACCCTGCACCTGACCGCCATCTACCGCTGGGTGCACTCGTTCGCGGGGACGGGCGCGACCTCCCCGGCGCCGGGGAGGCCCGAGCCGGTCGAGCCGGAGCCGGGCGTCACCCCGCTCCAGCTCTGGCAGCAGGCGTACGACCAGCTGATGACCCTCTTCGACGGCCTGGACCCGGAGGCCCCGGCGTGGAACTGGGCGCCGCAGCCGAAGAAGGCGGGCTTCTGGCCGCGCCGGATGGCGCACGAGACCGCCGTGCACCGCTGGGACGCCCAGCTCGCCATCGCGGCGGGCGAGCCGGTCGAGGCGAAGCTCGCCGCCGACGGGGTGAGCGAGATCCTGGACACCTGGCTGCCGGCCGGTCGGCGCCGTACGGCCGGCCAGTGGCACGGCGTGGTGCAGCTCTCCGCGCCCGACGCCGGCCAGGAGTGGTTCCTGCGGCTGCGCGGCGAGGGTGTGGCCCTGCTCGACACGGCCACCATCTTCGACCACGACGACCACCACGCCCGGGCGCAGGTCAGCGGCACCGCGAGCGACCTGCTGCTGGCGCTCTGGGGCCGGGTCGGCCTCGACACGCTGGACGTGGCGGGTGACCGCACCCTGCTGGAGGGCCTCCGCGTCGGCTGACGCCCCGCCGCGCTGAACCGGGCCCCGAGGGTTCCGCGCAGCTCAACTCCGCGAGAAGAGAGTGGCCCCCGGCACGGGCGGGCCACTCTCTTCTCGCGTCCGGGCCCCACCATGCTGTCTCGGCCTTCGCGTTCCGGGCCCTCCCCCGAGGTGTTGGTCGAGTTGGCGGCCAGCCGGCGGAGAGCGCTCTCTTGACACGGCGGGACCCAACCACCACCCTGTCGTGAGAGCGCTCTCTCAGCTCTGTTCCACCACCTGCCTCACCACCTCAGACGACCTGAGAGGGGTCCGACCGATATGGGTGTCTTTCCGCGCCGCCGCCTGGCGGCGGTGGCCCTCGTCGCCGCCACCGCGCTGCTCGCCACCGCCGGCTGTGCCGGCGACGAATCCGCCGGGGACGGCAAGATCACGTTGACCGTGGACGTGTTCAGCCAGTTCGGCTACGAGGAGCTCTACAAGGAATACATGGCCAGCCACCCGAACGTGAAGATCGTCGAGCGTGGCACGGGCACCAACCTCGACGACTACTCGCCGAAGCTGACCCAGTGGCTCGCCGCCGGGAAGGGCGCGGGCGACGTCGTCGCCATCGAAGAGGGGTTGATGGTCGAGTACAAGGCCAACCCCGACAACTTCGTCAACCTGCTCGACCACGGCGGGGCCGAACTCCAGGGCAACTTCCTGGAGTGGAAGTGGGCGGGCGGCAAGACCAAGGACGGCAAGCTGATCGGCCTCGGCACCGACGTCGGCGGCATGGCCATGTGCTACCGCAAGGACCTCTTCGCCAAGGCCGGCCTGCCCACCGACCGCGAGGCCGTGTCGAAGCTCTGGCCGACCTGGCAGGACTACATCAAGGTCGGCGAGCAGTTCAAGGCGAAGAACACCGGGGCGGCGTTCCTCGACGCCGCGACCAACATCTTCAACACGATCGTCCTCCAGACGGCCGGCAACGCGCAGGGCTACCACTACTACGACACCAGCGACAACCTGGTGGTCGACAGCAACCCGGCGGTCCGGCAGGCCTGGGACACCACGATGGACATCGTCGACTCCGGCCTCTCCGGCAAGTACGGCTCCTGGTCCGAGGAGTGGGTGTCGGCCTTCAAGCAGGCCAAGTTCGCCACCATCGCCTGCCCGGCCTGGATGACCGGCGTCATCGAGGGCAACGCGGGCGCCGAGGCCAAGGGCAAGTGGGACATCGCCCGGGTGCCGGGCAACGGCGGCAACTGGGGCGGGTCGTGGCTGGCCGTGCCGACGCAGAGCAAGCACCGCGCCGAGGCGATCGAGCTGGCGAAGTTCCTGACCAGCGCCAAGGGCCAGATCGGGGCGTTCAAGGCCAAGGGCCCGCTGCCCTCCTCGCCGCAGGCGCTGGCCGACCCCGCGATCGTCGACGCCAAGAACGTGTACTTCTCCGACGCTCCCGTGGGGCAGATCTTCGGCGAGGGCGCCAAGACGCTGAAGCCCGTCTACATGGGACCGAAGAACCAGGCCGTACGCACCGAGGTCGAGAACGCCGTCCGGACGGTGGAGCTGGGTCAGCGTAATCCCGAACAGGGCTGGACGGACGCGGTCAACAACGCGAAGAAGGCCGCCGCCAAGTAGCCCGAGTGAGGGAGTGCGGGCGGGCGGGCGCGGGGGCGCCGGTCCCGCCCGCACCCGGGAAAGGAGTGGTCCGGGCATGACCGTCCAGCTCGACCCGCACCCGCCGGTCGCACCGGTGCCCCGCGCCGGCCGGCGTCCACCGGCGATGCGGTTCAGCCGCCTCGACACGAAGTACTCGCCCTACCTGTTCATCGCCCCGTTCTTCGTGCTCTTCGGGGTGTTCGGGGCGTACCCGCTGGTCTACACCTTCTGGGTCTCCCTGCACGACTGGGACCTGCTCGGCAGCGACCACCCGTTCGTCGGGCTGGAGAACTACAGCCAACTGCTTGCCGACGCCGACTTCTGGCACGCCGTCGTCAACACCCTCGGCATCTTCGTCATCTCGACGGTCCCGCAGCTGCTGGCCGCGCTCTGGCTGGCCAACCTGCTCAACCGGCAACTGCGGGCCCGGACGACGTTCCGGATGGCGGTGCTGGTCCCGAACATCACCTCGACCGCCGCGGTCGCGATCGTCTTCGGGGTGCTCTTCGGCCGCGAGTTCGGCATGGTGAACTGGCTGCTCGACCTGGTCGGGATCGACGCGATCGCCTGGAAGTCCAACCGGTTCGCGTCCTGGGTGGCCATCTCCACGATGGTCGACTGGCGGTGGACCGGCTACAACGCGCTGATCTTCCTGGCCGCGATGCAGGCCATCCCGCGCGACCTCTACGAGTCGGCCGCCATCGACGGGGCCGGCCGGGCGCGGCAGTTCTGGTCGATCACCGTGCCGCTGCTGAAGCCGACGATCATCTTCACCGTCATCATCTCCACCATCGGCGGGCTCCAGCTCTTCACCGAGCCCCGGCTGTTCCACTCCGGGACCAACCCGATCCGGGGCGGAACCCTACGGGAGTCGCAGACCGTGACCATGTACATGTTCGAGAACGCCTTCGCGCCCCACTACAACTTCGGGTACGGCTCGGCGGTGGCGTGGCTGCTCTTCGCGCTGATCGCGATCGTCGCGGCGATCAACGTACTGCTCCTGCGCCGGCTCGGCGGCGCGAAGCCCCCGAAGGAGGACGCGAAGTCGAGGGAGGGAGCGCGATGACCCGCCTCTGGGCCGCCAGCCGGCTCACCTACGCCACGCTGATCGCCGCCGGGGTCCTGTCGATCTTCCCGATCTACTGGATGTTCGTGGTGGCGAGCCGCTCCAACGACGCGATGGGCCAGCTGCCGCCCCCGGTCACCCCCGGCGGCAACTTCGGCGCGAACGTGTCCCGGCTGCTGAACAACACCGACGCGTACTTCGTCGCCGGCCTGGTCAACTCGGCGATCGTGGCGACCACGGTCACCGTCTCGGTGGTCTTCTTCTCCACGCTGGCCGGGTTCGCCTTCGCCAAGCTGCGGTTCCGGGGACGCAACGCGCTGCTCATGGTGATCATCGCGACGATGATGGTGCCCACCCAGCTCGGCGTCATCCCGCTCTACCTGCTGATGACGAAGCTGAACTGGAACGACCGGCTGCCGGCGGTGATCGTGCCGGCCCTGGTCACCGGGTTCGGGGTGTTCATGATGCGGCAGTACGCGGGCCAGGCGGTCAGCACCGAGCTGATCGAGGCCGCCCGGGTGGACGGCTGCAACACCGCGCGGATCTACTGGAACGTGGTGCTGCCGGCGCTGCGCCCGGCCGCCGCCGTACTGGGGCTGCTCACGTTCATGACCACCTGGAACGACTTCCTCTGGCCGTACGCTGTCCTCAACGATCCGGAGAACCCCACCGTGCAGCTCGCCCTGCGCACCCTGTCCGACGGGTACTACACGGACATGTCCCAGGTGTTCACGGGAACGGCCATCGCCACCCTCCCGCTGTTGCTGGTCTTCGTCCTGTTCGGCCGCCAGATCATCGGCGGCATCATGGAAGGTGCGGTCAAGGCGTGAGCACTCTGCGATTCCCCGACAACTTCGTCTGGGGTGCGGCCACCGCCGCGTACCAGATCGAGGGCGCGGCCACCGACGACGGTCGCGGCCCGTCGATCTGGGACACCTTCAGCCGTACGCCGGGCAAGGTCCACGACGGGCACACCGGCGACGTGGCCTGCGACCACTACCACCGGTACGCCGACGACGTGGCGCTGATGGCGGAGCTGGGGCTGCACGCGTACCGCTTCTCGGTGGCCTGGCCCCGGATCCAGCCGGACGGCACCGGCCCGGTCAACCCGCGCGGCCTGGACTTCTACGACCGGCTGACCGACACGCTGCTGGCCCGGGGCATCGACCCGATCGTCACGCTCTACCACTGGGACCTGCCGCAGGCCCTCCAGGACCGGGGCGGCTGGACCAACCGGGAGACCGCCGAGCACTTCGCCACGTACGCCACGGCGGTGCACACCCGGCTCGGCGACCGGATCTCCACCTGGACCACGCTCAACGAACCGTGGTGTTCGGCCTACCTCGGCTACGGCAACGGGGTGCACGCCCCCGGCGAGCAGGACCCGGGCGCGGCCTTCACCGCCGTACACCATCTGCTGCTGGGGCACGGCCTGGCGGCCCGCGCGCTGCGCGCGGCCGGCGCGCGGACGGTCGGGATCACGGTCAACCCGGCCGACGTGCGGGCGGCCGACGCGGACAGCGCCACGGACGCGGCGGCGGTACGCCTGGTCGACGGCCTGCACAACCGGATCTTCCTCGACCCCCTGTTGCGGGCGGCCTACCCCGACGACGTGCTGGAGCACGTGGCCCGCATCGTCGAGCCGACGTTCGTCCGCGACGGCGACGAGAAGCTGATCGCCGCCCCGATCGACCTGCTCGGCGTCAACTACTACGCCCCCACCTACGTCGCCGGCCGGCCGGACGGTGCGGGCGGCAGCGCCTACCCGGGCACCGAGGGCGCGGTGGAGTTCCTCCCACCGGCCGGACCGCTGACCGACATGGGCTGGATGATCGAGCCGGCCGGGCTGACCCGGCTGCTGGAGCGGCTCGCCACCGACTATCCCGGCGTGCCGCTGATGGTCACCGAGAACGGCGCGGCGTTCCCCGACAAGGCCGACGCCGGCGGCGCCGGGCAGGTGATGGACGCGGACCGGATCGCCTACCTCGACGGGCACCTGCGCGCCGTGCACGAGGCGATCTCCCGGGGAGTCGACCTCCGGGGCTATCTCGTATGGTCGTTGCTGGACAACTTCGAGTGGGCCGAGGGCTACCGTCGACGGTTCGGGATCATCCACGTCGACTACCTGACGCAGCGACGCACACCGAAGTCGAGCGCCCGGTGGTACCAGGAGGTGATCTCCCGGAACGGGCTGTGACGAGGCGGTGGTAACGGGGATGACGACGGCGCAGCGGCCGACACTGGAGGCGGTGGCCCGGCGGGCGGGGGTCTCGCGGGCGACCGTCTCGCGGGTGGTGAACGGCTCCACGACGGTCGCCGAGCCGATCCGGGAGGCGGTCCGCCGGGCGGTGGCCGAGCTGGGGTACGTGCCGAACCTGGCCGCCCGCAGCCTGGTCACCCAGCGGACCGACTCGATCGCCCTGGTGCTGCCGGAGGCCGCCACCCGGGTCTTCTCCGACGACCAGGTCTTCCCCGGGATCATCCGGGGCGCGGCGCAGGAGCTGGAGGCGGCCGACAAGCAGCTCGTGCTGATGTTGGCCGGCTCGCCCGCCGGGCACGACCGGGTCGAGCGCTACACGACCGGACGGCACGTCGACGGGGTGCTCTTCGCCTCGCTGCACGGCGAGGACCCGCTGCCCGGCCGGCTCGCCCGGCTGGGCATCCCGGTCGTGTGCAGCGGCCGGCCGCTCGACGGCGCCGACGTGCCCTACGTCGACGTCGACCACGTGGGCGGCGTGGCCACGGCGGTGCGGCACCTGCTGGACGGCGGACGCCGCCGCATCGCCACGATCGCCGGCCCGCAGGACATGGTGGCCGGCATCGAGCGCCTCACCGGCTACCGGAACACGGTCGCCGAGGCCGGGCTGCCGGAGCTGGTGGCGACCGGCGACTTCACCCGCGAGTCGGGGGCGACGGCGATGCGGCAGCTCCTCGCCGAGCACCCCGACCTGGACGCGGTCTTCGCCGCCTCCGACCTGATGGCGCACGCCGCCCTGCGGACGCTGCGCGAGGCGGGCCGGCGGGTGCCGGACGACGTGGCGGTGATCGGCTTCGACGACATCGAGACGGCCGCGTACACCGAGCCGCCGCTGACCACCGTCCGCCAGCCGATCGTGGAACTGGGCCGGCAGATGACCCGGCTGCTGCTGCGGCTGGCCGCCGGCGAGGCGATCGAATCCGTGGTGCTCCCCACCGAGCTGATCGTCCGCGAGTCCGCCTGACCGGCCGGCGGAAATCCGATCGAAGCGCGCGGGGTCCGGCGGTAGCGTCGCGCGCGTGACCGTGAACCTGATCCGCGTACCCGCCCTCTCCGACGTCGCCGAGTACGCGTACGCGGCCACGGTCGAGCCGCCGGCCCGGCTCGTCCACACCGCCGGCGCCTGCCCGCTCGACGCCGAGGGGCGGACCGTCTCGCCCGGCGACCCCGTCGGCCAGGCCCGGCAGGTGATGGCCAACCTGGAGACCGCCCTCGCGGCGGCCGGGGCTCGGCTCACCGACGTCGTCAAGACCACGGTGTACGTGGCGTCGACGCGGCAGGCCGACCTGGTGGCCGTGTGGGAGGTGGTCCGGGACGCGTTCGGCGACCACGACCCGCCCAGCACCCTGCTCGGCGTGACCGTGCTGGGCTACGCCGACCAGCTCGTCGAGGTCGAGGCCGTCGCCGCCGTACGCGCGGAGGCCTGACGTGCGGATCCGCACCGCCCGCCCCGACGACGCGCCGGCCGTCGTGGCGCTGCGCGCGCTCGTGCACCCCTACCTGGTACGCGGCGTCGAGTCGACCCGGCGCATGATCGCCCAGCCCCCGCCCGGCGAGGACTGGGCCGCGTACGTCGTCGAGGTGGACGACACGGTGGTCGGCTGGGCGTCGGCGTACCGCAACGCCCAGACCTCGCAGAAGGACGTCGGGGAGGTCTCCACCCTGCACGTGCACCCGGAGCACCGGGGCCGGGGCGCCGGCACCACGCTGCTGACCGCCGCCCTGGGGCACCTGCGGGACATCGGGGCGCGCCGGGTGCGTACCTGGGCGCTGCCGGAGTCGCTGCCGTTCGCCCGCCGGCACGGCTTCACGCCGAGCCGGGAGCTGCGCTACTCGGCGCTGGACCTGCGGCCGGCCCCGCCGATGCCGGAGCCGCCGTCGGGCGTACGGCTGCTGCCGCTGACCGACGTCGAGCCGCGCCGGGTCCACCTGGCCGAGGTGGCGACGGCGGCCGACGAACCGGGGGACGTTCCCGCCGACGCGATCAGCTACGAGAACTGGTACTCCGAGGTCTGGGACAACCTGGGCCTGGACCGCGCCGCCAGCACCGTGGCCGAGGTCGGCGACGAGATCGTGGCGTTCAGCCTCGTCAAGCGCGACGGCGACCGGATGTGGTCGGACTACACGGGCACGGTGCCGGCGCACCGGGGGCGCGGGCTGGCCCGCCTGGTCAAGACGGCGGCGCTGCACCGGGCCGCAGCCGGCGGGGTACGCGTCGCCTACACCTCGAACGACGAGGCGAACGCGCCGATGCTGGCAATCAACGTACGGCTCGGCTACCGCCCGGTCGGGTCGAGCTGGTCCTGCCTGCGCGACCTGCCCTGACGGCCCGGGTCAGCCCTCCGTGATGGACTGGCCGAGCGAGCGGCGGGCCAGCAGGGCCGCCCCGGCGACGGCAGCCGGCATGACGAGCACCGCGCCGAGCGGGATCAGGAAGCAGACGAAGACCGCCACCCCGAAGCCGAGCGTGGTCGGTCGGTCCGCCTTGAGGATCGACCGGCGCTCCGGCAGCCGCATCCCGCGTCGGTAGAAGGGGGCCCCGACCAGCTCGACGGCGAGCAGCCAGCCGCCGACCGCCGCCCCGATCACCGGTACCACGGTCTGGCCGACCACCGGGATGAACCCGGCGGCGAAGAGCGGGATGCCGAAGAGGATCGACAGGCCCACCAGCCGCACGGAGTCGGCGAGGCTGCGCCGCAGCGACGGCCAGAACGGCACGTCGACGGCGTTCGGCGTGCCGCCGAGGCGTTCCTCGACGCGTTCGGAGATCTTCTCGTAGAACGGGTCGCCGATGACCAGGGTGACGGCGGTGAAGCTGACCACCGCGAGCAGGCCGCCGAGGCCGAGGAAGGCCAGCCCGGCGATCACCCGCACGAGGCTGCGCCCGGTGGCCGACCAGTCGTCGGCGAACGGCGTGACCAGCGCGGCCAGATCGTCGACGAAGTACGCCAGGGTGGCGAACGCCGCCACGAAGAGCGCACCCGAGATCAACGCCGGTATGACGCCGAGCAGCATCAGCCCGGGGCTGCGGACGTAGAGGCCGAGGCCGCGCAGGAGCAGGCCGACTCCGCCGAAGAACCGGCTGGCGGCGCCGGCCACGGGCGCGGCGATGCGGGGTGCGTTCACGACCGCAGAGCCTAGTTGTAACCGGTCGTGGAGGGCGATCGGTGCAGGCGTTCCAGATCACCAGCGGTGTAGAGCCGGTATCCGGAAGTCGTACGCAGCGACGGTCGCACCAGACCGATGTCGTCCCAGTGGTGCAGCGCGCGGACCGCGGCGTGAGGGTCAAGCCGCGGCGGAGGCGGACCGCCGGCTGGGGACCGTCGGGTGGGCACGGCAGGATGGATGCGTGCGGGCGGCCAGGTTGATCTCGTTGGTGCTGCTGCTCCAGGCGCGGGAGACGATGACCGCGGCGGAGTTGGCGCGGGAGTTGGAGGTCTCCGAGCGGACCGTCTACCGCGACGTGCTGGCGCTCTCCGCCGCCGGGGTGCCGGTCTACGCCGACCGGGGCCGGGCCGGCGGCTACCGGCTGGTCGGCGGCTACCGGACCCGGCTGACCGGGCTGACCAGGGACGAGGCGGAGGCGCTCTTCCTGGCCGGGCTGCCCGGGCCGGCCGGTGACATGGGGCTCGCCGACGCGGTGGCCGCCGCCGAGCTGAAGGTCCTGGCCGCGCTGCCGCCCGCGCTGCGCGACGCCCCGGCCCGCACCGGGCAACGGTTCCACCTGGACGTGCCGGGTTGGTTCCGGGAGGTGGGGCCGCCACCGTGGCTGACCGAACTGGCCGGCGCGGTCTGGCGGGACCGGGTGGTCGAGCTGCGCTACCGGCGCGGCGACCGCGAGGTGGCGCGCACCCTGCGGCCGTACGGGCTCGTGCTCAAGAGCGGCGTCTGGTATCTGGTCGGCCGGGTCGGCGACGACGTGCGCACCTACCGGGTGGACCGGGTCACCGGTGTCGAGGTGAGCGACGAGACCTTCGACCGGGACGAGGACTTCGACCTGGCCGGGCACTGGCGGGCGCAGGCCGAGGCGTTCCAGCGGGGCATGCTGCGGGAGCGGGCCACCGTCCGGCTCAGCGCCGCCGGCCTGCGCCAGCTCCGGCACCTGGCGGACGCCCCCTTCGCGTACGACGAGGCGGTCGCCGCCGCCGCCGGCCCCGACGCGCAGGGCTGGGTGGTGACCCGGCTGCCCGTCGAGTCCGTCGACGTCGCGTACCACCAGTTGCTCGGGCTGGGCCCGGAGGTGGAGGTGCTCGACCCGCCGGAGCTGCGGACGCGGCTGGCGGCGGCGGCCGAGCGGATGGCCCGCCACTACGCCGGTCCGCAAACGCGACCGCAGCCGGGGCCGGGGCCCGGTCCGCTGCCGGGTCAGCGGTAGCCGGTGACGTCGGCCGGTCTGCCCGTCTCCACCACCTCGGTGATGTAACGGAACCCGTCCGGCCGGCTGCCGTCGACGTCGGTGAACCCGTACACCTGGGCCAGTTCGCCGGCCGAGACGGACGCCTGGTTCCAGCGGGCCCGGTCCTCGTCGGCGGCCAGCGCGGCGACCGCGCGCCCGACGAAGGCCGGGGTCTCCGAGATGAGGAAGTGCGGATCCTTGGCGGCGCCGTCCCGCCAGTTCTCCTCGGTCACCCCGAAGTGCTCCAGCATCGCCTCGGACCGGATCCAGCCCGGCGTCAGCGCCACGGCCGTGCCGCCGTGCGGTCCCAGCTCGTGGCCCCACACGTACGCGAGCCGGTTGACCGAGGTCTTCGCCAGGTCGTAGAAGACCGACAGCCGGTAGTGGGCGTCGTTGTACGCCTTCGTGCCGTCACCGACCTCGACGACCAGCCCGCCGGGGCGGCGGATCAGCAGCGGCAGGGCGAAGTGCGCGGTGACGATGTGCGTGTCGATCGCCAGGCGCAGGCTGCGGAAGCCCGCCTCCAGCGGCTGCTCCCAGACCGGCTTCTCCCAGGTGGTCAGCGGGTCGCCGCCCCAGATGTCGTTGACCAGCACGTCGAGGCGGCCCTGCTCGGCGTCGATGCGGGCGACCAGGTCGCGGACCTGCTCGGGAACGAGATGGTCGACCCTGACGGCGATGCCGCTGCCGCCGGCCGCGGTGACCAGTTCGGCGGTCTCCTCGATGGTCTCCGGGCGGTCCATCTCGGAGCGGCCGGCCCGGCTGCTTCGGCCGGTGGCGTAGACCGTGGCGCCGGCAGCGCCGAGCTGCACCGCGATCTGCCGGCCGGCGCCCCGTGTCGCCCCGGCGACGAGCGCGATCTTCCCTGTCAGCGGTTTCGTCATGCGGCGAGCCTGTCAGCGATACCTGACAGCCGAAGTCAGGTTTCGCGAAGCGATGTCGTCCGGCATGCTCGCCGGCATGCACCTGCTGCTCTCCGGGATCGTCGGCTCGGTCGCGTACGGGCTGGCCGGGCCGGGCTCCGACGTCGACCGGATCGGCGTCTTCGCCGCGCCCACCGTCGCGTTCCACGGCCTGCGCCCGCCCCGTGAGTCGGTGGTGACCACGGACCCGGACATCACCCTGCACGAGGCGGCGAAGTGGTGCCGCCTGGCGTTGAGCGGCAACCCGACCGCCACCGAGCTGGCCTGGTTGCCGCAGGACTGCTACGAGACCCGTACGGAGTTCGGCGACCGGCTGATCGCCATCCGCTCGGCGTTCCTCAGCGCGCCCCGCGTCCGCGACGCCTACCTGGGCTACGCGGGTCAGCAGTTCCGCAAACTCGAGTCCCGGGGCGACGGCACGTTCTCCGCCGACACCCGGCGGCGCACCGCCAAGCACGCCCGGCACCTGGCCCGGCTGGTGCACCAGGGCCGGATCCTCTACGCCACCGGCGTGCTGGAGATCCGGCTCGCCGACCCCGAGTGGTTCCGCGCGTTCGGCGAACGGGTGGCGGGCGGCGCGCTGGACGAGGCGCGGGCGCTCATCGCCGAGGCGGAACGGGACTTCGACCGCGTCCGCACCCCGCTGCCGGACCGCCCGGACGAGGCGGCGGTGGAGCGCTGGCTGCTCGACGTACGCGCCGCCCACCTGCCGCCGGGGCAGGGCGGGTAGCTGCGCCGGCGCAGGGCCGCCGCTAGACCTCGTTGAGGAAGGCGGAGATCCGGCTGCGCAGGTCGGCGCGTTCCGTCCAGAGGACGCCGGGCCGGTCGTACACGTGCAGGGTGGCCCGGGGCAGCGCGGCCGCGAGCTGCTCGGCGACCTCGACCGGGTGCAGGTCGTCGCCCGCGCAGCCGATCACCAGGGTCGGCGCGGTGACCGCGGCCAGCGTGGCGGCGTCGTGCAGCGGCGCCTGCTCGGGCAGGCTCGCCAGCCCCGGGGCGAGGCCGTCGCGCAGGAGCTGGTCGAGGCGCTGGCGCAGGTAGGCCCAGCCGGCCGGGGTGTTGCGTACGGCGGGCGGCAGCTCGGCCTGGACCACGTCGGCCACGGCGGAGGCGTCGCCGCTCTCCACGGCCTCGAACAGCGCGGTCAGCCGGGCCCGCGCGACCTCGCCGCGCGGCCGGTCGAGCGCCGCCGGCAGGAAGACGACCAGCCGCTCGAAGCGTTCCGGGCTCTCGGCGAGCAGCCGGCAGAGCGCGCCCGCGCCGAGGCTGGCGCCGAAGGCCCGGCTGGCACCGCCGAGGTCGGCCACCGCCCGCAGGTCACGGGCCAGGTCCAGATAGCTCCACGGGCCGGGCGGCGCGTCGGAGCGGCCGTGCCCGCGGAACTGGAAGAACAGCTTGCGACCCCGTACCCCGCTGCCGAACGGCCGGGTGGTGGCGATGCCGTTACCCAGCCCGTGGGCGAACACCGTGACCGGGGCACCCGTTCCGGTGACGAGCTGCTCCAGGCGTACGCCGTGGGGCGTGGCGACCAGCTCGGTCTCCGGCTCCGGCAGGGCGGGCCGCCCGGTACGCGGCGCGCCCGGGCCCGGCCCCCAGGTGCGGGGTCCGCCGTCCGGCGGGGGCGGCCAGCGGAAACCCCTCACCAGAACCCTTTGCCGTCACTCAGGTCGCGCAGCCCCACCCGGACGTCCAGCAGGTAGATCAGCCCGGCGGCGATCCCGACGAGCCCGAAGAGACTGATCGGGCCGAAGCCGAGCAGGGTCAGCACCAGGCAGACGGCGAGAATGCCGATCCAGCCACCCTTGGGCAGGGTGCCGATGGCAGCGAAGGCATCGGAACGCTGGGTGATGGCGTGCACCAGGGCGATGCCCTGCACGATCAACGCGAAGACGAGCAGGATCAGCTCGATCACGTAGCGAACATCGAAGGCGAAGAGCGGCGCGGCGTAGGCCATGTCGGCAAGCTTATGCCGGTGAGCCCGGATACGTCCGACAGGACGCATCCGGGCTCACCGGCGTGACGAACTACTCGGCGGCCGGGCGGGTCCGCTTGGTGGCCCGGGGCAGCTTCGCCGACGGGGTGGCGGCCGGCTTCGCGGCGGCCTTGGTGGCCTTGGTGGCCCGGGTCGTCGCCTTCTTCGCGGCGGCCGGCTTGGCCTCCAGCACCTCGGCCACCTCGGCCGGGGTCGGCGTCTCGGCGGTGACGGCCGGGGCCGACGTCTCGGCGGTGACGACCGGCGCGGTGGCCGGCTTCGCGACCGCCTCGGCCGGTACGGTCCCGGCCTCGGTCGCCTCGATGTCGGCGTTCACGGTCTCGGCGGCCTCCAGCACGCCCGCGCCGACGACCCGCTCGCCCCGGGCGACGAGCGCGACGTACGCGGCCTGCGCCCGCTCCTGCGCGGCCTGGGCGCCGGCGACCACGACGGCGGCGTTGCGGGTCGCCAACGCCCGGAGCCGGTCCAGGTCGGCGACCTCACGCAGCTTGTCCAGGTCGGCGGCCTCGCGCAGTCGGTTCAGGTCGGCGGCCTCGCGCAGGCGCTTCAGGTCCAGCTCGGTCGGGACGGCCTTCTCGCGCAGGCCAACGGCGGTCAGGTTGGCCGTACGCAGCGTGTCGTTGGCCTTCTGGCGCAGCTCGACGCCGGTGACGACGGCCTTGCCGCCCAGGTCGGCGACGACCTTGGTGCCGAGGTCGGTCACCACGGCGGGGAGCTTGCGCAGCTGCTGGAGGGCGAGTTCCCCGGCACCGGCGGCGGCGTAGAGCGGGGCCGGGATGCGGTTGGTCTTCGGCTGGGTCATCACTTCTCCTCTTCGGCCGCGTCGGCGGCCTTCCGGACCGCACTGCGGGCGGCCTTCTTCTCGGGGGTGTCGGTCGGAGCGGGAGCGGGGCCGGCCTCGGTGACGGCGACCGACTCCAGAACGGCCTCGGTCGGGGTGCCCTCGGGCGTGGTGGGGCCCGTGGCGGCGAGGTTCGCCAGGTCGGGCGCCGCCTCGGCGGGATCCGGCACTCTCGCGCCGGCGGTGTCGCCTGTCGTCGGCCCCTCAGCGGCGGTGTCGCCGGTGGCCGCCGCGGTCGCCTCGGCGAGCCGCGCGTTCTCCCGGCGGAACGTCTCGTAGATCTGGGTGAGCGACTGCTTCTGCGCCATCGTCAGGTCGGGGTCGACGGCGATGGCCGCGAGCACGCCCTGGCCCTCCTTGTCGTCGAGCAGCCCGGCCCGCAGGTACATCGCCGGGGTGGAGACCCGCAGCGCGCTGGCGAGCTGCTGGAGCACCTCGGCGCTCGGCTTGCGCAGGCCGCGCTCGATCTGACTGAGGTACGGGTTGCTGACCCCCGCCTGCTCGGCGAGCTGCCGGAGCGAGATCTTCGCGTTGCGGCGCAGATCGCGAATGAACCCGCCGACGTCGGGAAGGTCCTTACCAGTGGCCATGACCCGACGCTAACGCGCCCTGCTAGCTCCTGCAAGCAAAACGCTAACCAGAGTTAGCGACGTCTCATCCCGCCCCAGCCACGCCCGCGCGGGGACGCCTCACCCCATCCCGGCCACGCCCACGCAGGGACGTCTCGTCCCGCCCCGGCCACGCCCGCCAGGGTTCGGCAGACCGGTCGCCGTCGGTAAACCGGTGGCGACCGGTGGTCCCGATCGCCACGATCACGTTCGTGCTCGTCGACCTGTGGCCCCTGTACGGCCTCACCATCTCCACCGCCCGGCTTGAGCTCCGCCTGCCCCGCGAGGAGGAGCTGGCGGAACTCGCGCACCTCGCCGGCCGGGGCGTGCACCGTCCGGACGAACGCCCGTTCCTGACGCCGTGGACCGACGGTGGCCCGGAGGATCGGGCGCGCGCCGTGTTGCAGGGGCACTGGGGCCGGCTCGGAGAGTGGAGTGATTCCGCGTGGCGGCTCGGGCTCGGCGTCTTCCGGCGTGGTGATCCGCTCGGCGTGGTCACGCTCGGCGCATGCGACTTCCGGGTCGTCCGGCAGGTCACGACGTCGGCCTGGCTCGGGATCGAACACCAGGGCAGGGGCTACGGAACCGAGGCCCGCGCCGGCCTGCTCACGCTGGCCTTCGACCACCTCGGCGCCGAGGCCGCACGCACCGAGGTCTTCCAGGACAACCACTCGTCCCAGGGGGTCTCCCGCAAGCTCGGCTACGAGCACGACGGCATCTCCGTCGACGCCCGCGGTGACGAGGCCGTCGTGTCCGATCGCCTACGGCTCACGCGGGAGAAGTGGAGCCGACAGGAGCGGCCCGCCGTGACGGTCCACGGCGTGGCGGCCTGCCTGCCGATGTTCGGTCTCTGACCGGGATCCCCGCACCTCCCGGCCCGCACGCCCGGTCCGCCCGCCTCACGCCGCGCCGGCACAAGGCGGTTGCGCCCCGGCCTCCCGGTGCGTACCTTGCCGCAGTGACCAAGATCGAGGTGAACGGCGCCCTGCTCGCGTACGACGACACCGGCAGCGGCACGCCCGTCGTCCTGCTGCACGCCGGCATCGCGGACCGGCGGATGTGGCGGGAGCAGATCGGCCCGCTGGCCACGCGGCACCGGGTGATCGCCCTCGACCTGCGCGGCTACGGGGACTCCGAGCTGCCGACGACCCCGTTCGCCCACCACGACGACGTGGCCGGGCTGCTCGACGCGCTCGACCTGCCCCGGGCCGCCCTGGTCGGCTGCTCCTTCGGCGGCGCCGTCGCGATCGACACCGCGCTGGCCCACCCGGAGCGGGTGAGCGCGCTCGCCCTCCTCGGCACCGCCGCCTCGGGCCACGAATGGTCGGAGGAGGCGAACGACCTCTGGGAGAGCCTGGTGGGCGAGGTCGACCCGGAGGACTTCGCCGCCAGCGCCGCCGGTGAGGTGCGCTTCTGGGTGGTCGGCCCGCACCGCGAGCCCGCCGACGTCGACCCGGAGCTGCTCGCCTTCGCCCGCGAGATGGACCAGCGGGCGCTCGCCGCCGAGCTGGCGCTCAGCGCGGTCGACATCGCCGAACTCGACCCGCCCGCGATCGGCCGCCTCGGCGAGCTGCGGATGCCCGTACTGGTCGGTGCCGGCGCCGCCGACGTGCCCGACATCAGCCGGCTCGCCGACCGGATCGCCGCCGAGGCGCCCGACGCCGTCCGCCTGCCCGACGTGCCGGACGCCGGCCACCTGCTGCCGCTGGAGCGCCCCGCCCCGGTCAACGCCGCCCTGCTCGACTTCCTGCCCTGACACCTGCACCATCGTCGACGACGGTACGGCCCGCTCCAGATCAGGAACGGGCCGTAGCCATGCGGACGGCGGACCAGATGGCGGCGAGCCGGTGATCAGATGGTGAAACCGCCGTCGACGTTGATCGTCGCCCCGGTGATGTAGCGCCCGTCCGCGCTGGCGAGGAACGCGACCGCGGCGGCCACATCGGCTGGATCCGCGTAGTGACCGAGGGCGGTGAACCCGTTGATCGTCTCGGCATTAGGGCCGTCGGCCGGATTCAGTTCGGTGTCCGTGGCCCCGGGGTTGACCAGATTCACGGTGATCGCTCTGCCGCCGAGTTCGCGTCCGAGCGCCTTGGTCAGGCCGATCAGAGCGGTCTTGCTCATCGCGTACAGCGAGAAGCCCGGGAAGACCACCCGCTCGGCCACGTTGCTGCCGATGTTGATGATCCGTCCACCGGCCGACATGTGGCGCACCGCAGCCTGGGAGGCGACGAACGGCGCCCGGACGTTGACCGCGACAGTCCGCTCGAACTCCTCCAGGCTCAGTTGTTCCAACGGTCCGAGCAGGAACGCGCCGGCGTTGTTCACCAGGATGTCCAACCGACCCAGCTCGCCCGCGACCCGGTCGACCGCGTCGACCACGGCCGCCGGGTCACCGCTGTCCGCCTGCACGGCGAGAGCCCGCCGTCCGGCAGCCTTGATCCGATCCACCACGTCGTCGGCGCGTTGCTGATTCTCCTGGAACGTCAACGCCACATCGGAGCCCTCATTGGCCAGACGCAGCGCCACGGCAGCGCCGATGCCACGACCACCGCCGGTAACCAGAGCCACCTTGCCATCGATTGCGTTGTTCATGACAAGAGCCTGTCCGACAGGAGAGCAGCCGTCTGGCGGTGATCGGACGGCGCGTTCCCGCACCCGTACCAGTGCCCCACTGCCCGGTGACAAGCAATGGGCGAGGTCATCCCGGCCAGCGGATACGGGTGACGGCTCCGCTCGGGCTACCAGAGGGGGCGGACTGCGCCGACCGGCAGGCCGCCGCCGAAGACCGGCGTCTCGGCGTACTCGGCCAGCACCGGGGCGTCCACCCCGAGCCGGCGCAGGGCGGAGACCAGCACCGGCATCCGGGCCCGGCCCGCGCCGTCGTCGATCTTAAGAGCGACCGCCCCGACCCCGGGCACCGCCGCGGCGATGACCCCCTCGGCGCCCACCTTGGCGAGCAGCCCGGGAACCCCACGCATGAGCCGGCTGTCGTCGGCCTGCGTGCCGCCCACCAGGTCCGGGTACGCGCGCATCGCGTCAGCCACCGTCCGCGCCACGGTGCCGGGCTCCGCCGAGACGAGCCTGAGGTACGCCCCGGCCAGCCCGGTCAGCGAGATGGCGAGCACCGGGGCACCGCAGCCGTCCACCCCGACCGCCCCGACCTGCTCGCCGGCGTACTCCTCCACCGCGTCCCGCAGCCGCTGCTGCAACGGGTGCTCCGGACGCCAGTAGCCGTCGAGCGGCCAGCCGGCGGCCAGGCAGGTCAGCAGCATCCCGCTGTGCTTGCCGGAGCAGTTCATCTGCGTACGCGTGGGACCGCCGCCGGCCCGCAGCACGGCCGCCCGCGCCTCGTCGCCCACGGGCAGGTCCGGCGGACAGTGCAGGGCCGACTCGTCCAGCCCGGCGCGCGCCAGCAGCGCGCCGACCCGGGCCAGGTGGAAGTCCTCCCCGGCGTGGCTGGCCGCGACCAGCGCCACGTCGGCGGGATCGCCCAGCGTCAGCCCGGCACGGAGCATGCCGACCGCCTGCATCGGCTTGTTGGACGAGCGCGGGAAGACCGGCGAGGTCACGTCCCCGGCACCGGCGACCGTCGCGCCGGTGGCGTCGAGCACCACCACCGACCCCCGGTGCACACCCTCGACGAATCCCGACCGGACCACCTCGGCGAGCGGCGCGCCGCCCTCGTACGTCTTTCCCACGAGGTGGACGGTACCGCCACCACCGGCCACACCCGGCGGGCGGGTGACCAGGCGGTCGACGACCGGCTGTACAGCAGCGCCGACCCCGGTCGCTGCTTACCGCCCGGGCGACCGGCAGGGCGATCGGCAGGGCGCACCCACCGCCCGGCGACCGACAGAGCCGCACCGAGCGCTCGGCGACCGGCGGGCGCTGACCACCCGACGACCGACAGGGCGCCCCAGCTGCCCGGTGGCCGCCGGGGCGGTTACCGCCCGGTCGTCGGCAGGCCGAGCAGGTCGCGCGCCTCGGCCGTGGTCAGCGGCGGTCGCTGGGCGAGCTGGGCGAAGCCGACCGCCCGGGCGACGAGCTGCATGTTGGACTCGACCGGGCGACCCTTGGCGTACGTCACCGTGTCCTCCATACCGACCCGCAGGTGCCCACCGGCCGAGAGCGAGGCCAGCATGACCGGGATCGTGCTGCGGCCGATGCCGGTGGCCGAGAAGGTGGTGCCCTCGGGCAGGTCGCGCAGCGCCTGGTGGGCGGCGACCAGCGCCGAGGTGGTGCCCGGCATGCCGCCCGGCACGCCCATCACGAAGTCGACGTGCACGTGCCCGCCCGCCGGCAGGCCGTACTTGCCGAGCAGCCGTTGCAGGGCGGTCAGGTGGCCGAGGTCGAAGATCTCGTACTCGGGCACGATGCCGCGCTCCTGCATGCGGGTGTGCAGGTCGACGATGAACTCCCAGCGGTTGAGGAAGACGTCGTCGCCGAAGTTGAGCGTGCCCATCGTGCAGGAGGCCATGTCGGGGCCGGCGTCGAGCACCGCGAGCCGGGCGGCCTCCGGGTCGGTCACCGCGCCCCCGGAGGAGAGCTGCACGATCAGGTCGGTGCCCGCCCGCAGCGCCGCCACGGTCTCCCGCAGCCGTCCCTGGTCCAGGGTGGGCTTCGCCTCGTCGTCGCGGATGTGGACGTGGATCACGGCGGCGCCGAGCGCCTCGCACTCCTTGGCGGTCAGCAGCAGCTCGTCGAGCGTCACCGGCAGCGCCGGCACCTCGGCCTTGGCCGACTCCGCGCCGGTGGGGGCAACCGTGATCAACGTCCCTGTCGTCATGCCCGGATCCTAGACCGAGGCCAACCAGCCAGTCGACCGGAACCTTTCCGGCCCCAGCGCCCCGAAGGAGAGAATCTTTTGCCGACGGGCGGTCAGGCCGGATCGATCGCGGCGGCGGTCTCACCGACGAGCAGGCGGGCGTCGTCGGCGACGTTGCGCTTGACCACGGCCAGGGCGACCTGGCCCAGCTCGTGGTGGTGCACGGCCGTGCCGACGAAACCGACCGCCCGGCCGTCGAGGGTCACCGGCGTGCCGGCGACCGGCGGCTGGTCGGTGGTCACCCCGTCCAGGTGCAGCAGTACGAGCCGACGCGGCGGCCGGCCCATGTTGTGCACCCGGGCCACGGTCTCCTGACCCCGGTAGCAGCCCTTGTCCAGGTGTACGGCCGGGGCGATCAGGTCCACCTCGGCCGGGATCGTCCGGTGGTCGGTGTCCACCCCCGCCCGTGCCCGCCGGGCGGCCACCCGCACCGCCTCGTACGCCCACAGCCCGGCGACCGGCACCCCGTTGCCCCGCAGCTCGGTGACGACCTGCTCCATCGCGGCCCGGGGCACCAGCAGGTCCACGCCGAGCGGGCCCCGGCGGGCCCAGCCGCCCACGGGCAGCGGGCGCACGTCGTACAGCGCGGTCGGCCGTGGCGGCAGCTCGCCGGAGCGGAACTTCGGGCCCGGCACCGCGACCACGTCGGGCGCGGCCAGCCCGGTCGCGCCGAGCGTCTCCGCCGCGGCGGGCGCCTCCGGCCCGACCAGGGAGAGCAGCGCGTGCTCCGGCGTCACGTCGCGCGGCTCGACCTTGCTGAAGAACCGCATCCGCTCCAGGTACGACAGCAGGCCGGTGGTCGCGCCCGGCTCGGTGTCGAGCCAGGTGGTGACGCCGTCCTCGGCGACCATGGCGTGCTGCTCGACGTGCCCGTGCGGGGAGAGCACCAGCAGCTCGGTGCCCTGGCCGGCGGTGAGCTGCGCCAGGTGCTGGCTGGTGAGGGTGTGCAGCCAGCCGATCCGCTCCTCGCCGGGCACCGCGACGACGCCCCGGTGCGAGCGGTCGACCAGGCCGACCGCCGTGTCGAGGGTGCGCTGCTCGCGCATCGGGTCGCCGTAGTGCGCCGCCACGCCCCGCACGCCGGCCGCCGCGTGCGCCGGCTCGGGCTGGTCCCGGCTGGCCTCGTCGATGCTCTCGACGCTCACCGCGCCCGCGATGTCGATCACTTGCTGTCCCCGTTCTCGCAGCGGACGCAGACGCCGAAGAACGAGACGTGGCCGATGTCCACCCGGAACCCGCGCTGGCTCGCCAACTGGTCGGCGAGCGGGCTCAGCAGCTCCGGATCGATCTCGTCGATCGCGCCGCACTCCCGGCAGACCAGGTGGACGTGCTGGTCCTCGCCGGCCGCGTGATAGGTCGGCGAGCCGTGCGAAAGATGGGTGTGGGTGACCAGGCCGAGCCGTTCCAGCAGCTCCAGCGTGCGGTAGATGGTGGTGATGTTGACCCCTGCGGCGACCTCACGGACGGCTGTGTGCACCTGCTCCGGGGTGGCGTGCCCCAGGTCCAGCACAGCCTGGAGGATCAACTGCCGCTGCGCCGTCAGCCGAAGGCCACGGGCGCGGAGCACTTCCGCGAGGGAGGATTCGGACACCGTCCGATCATAGTTCGCTCCGCCACGCTCGCCGCCCGCGTCGACCGGTCCGCCGCTAGGCTCGGCCGTCATGGTGGCGTCGAGGATCGCCGTACCGGGGCGCGGGCTGGTGCCGCCCGGCGAGCCGGTGCTGCGCGGCGACGACCGGGGCGTACTGCACGGCGACGGGCTCTTCGAGACGATGCACCTGCGGGACGGACGGCCGTGGCTACGCGACGAGCACCTGGCCCGGCTGGCCCGGGCTGCGGCGGCCGTCGACCTGACGCTGCCCGCCGTCGAGGTGCTGGTGGGGCTGCTCGACGCCGTCCGCGTGGGCTGGCCCGCCGAGGTCGAGGGGGCGTTGCGGCTGGTCTGCACCCGGGGCCCGGAGGGCGGCGGCCCGCCGACCGTCTACGCCACGCTCGGCGAGGTGCCGGCCGCCGCCCGGGCGGCCCGACGCGACGGGATCACCGTGGCGACCCTGCCGCTGGGCGTCACGGCCCGGGCCCGCGCCGAACTCGACTGGCTGCCGACCGGAATCAAGTCCACCTCGTACGCGGTGAGCACCGCCGCCCGCCGCTGGGCCACCCGCGCCGGCGTGGACGACGCGCTCTGGGTCTCCTCAGACGGGTACGCGCTGGAGGGGCCCACGGCCAACCTGGTGTGGCTGACCGGCGACACCCTCCGTACGGTGCCCGCCGCCGGAACCGGCATCCTGCCGGGCGTGACTGCCGCCTGGCTCCTGGCGCACGCCCCCGAGCTGGGCCTACGCGCCGAGGAGCGCCTGGTCACCCCGGCGGAGCTGGGCAACGCCGACGGCGTCTGGCTCAGCTCGTCCGTCCGGGGCCTCGCGGAGATCCGCACCCTGGACGCCGTTCCGCTGCGCCGCAGCGCGTACACCGCCGCCCTCCAGACGCTCCTGGGCTTCCCCGCCCCCGCTGTCGGCGAGGGAGGGGTCAGCCCGCCACCCGGGTGAGGCGTGCGGAGAGGTGCGGGGAGAGGGGATGCCCGACGGCCGCCATCTCCTGGGCGTAGAGCAGTGCTCCCTCGACGATGCCGAAGAGGCGGTGACCGGCGGTGACCTCCTTGGCGGTCGACGTACGGACCACCGCGTCGGTGACGAACTCGATCTGGGTGCCCTTGCGCTTGCCGATGTGCAGCTCCATGACGCCGGTGGGCACGGTCATCAGCGCCTCCAGCTCGTCGGTGACCCGGTCGCCGTCCATCACCGGCCGCCACCAGCCGACCTCGCGACCCGCCGGGCGGACCGGACGGCTCTGCTCGTCGAGCAGCCAGGCGCGCGACTCGTAGAACAGGAACGGTCGGCCGTCGTGGCTGATCCGGATCTCCTGCGCGAAGTCGAAGTCCTCGATGGTGGGGAAGCCGCCCCGACCCCGACCGCGCCACACCCCGACGTACGGCAGCAGGCCGTCCAACGTGGGGTGCAGCTTCGGGCCGACGCGCAGGTCGTGGCTCTCCTCGTACGGGTACGGGTCGACCGGCGGCGCGTTCAGCCACGGCGGCGGCTGCAGGGGGTTCTCGTCGCTCACCGGTTCACTCCGCCTCTCCGCCGGTGTCCACGACAGCTCACCGAGCCACCTTCGTTCGCGACTGCGGGGCTCGCAGACCCGGCTCACTCCTCGCGCTCACCAGCGTCCTCTCGATATGCGTACAGCCAGGTAGACCAGGCCACCGGCGAGCCCGCCCAGGCCGGCGACCAGCAGGCTGACGAACCCGATCTCGGTAACCATCGGGACCATCCTATGCTGGGCCCCATGGCCCGCACTCTCGTCGTCAAGGCCACCGCCGGGGCCGACGCCCCGGAGCGGTGCGCCCAGGCCTTCACCGTCGCCGCCACCGCAGCCGCCGCCGGGGTGCACGTGTCACTCTGGCTCACCGGGGAGTCGACCTGGTTCGCGCTGCCCGGCCGGGCGCAGGAGTTCGAGCTGCCGCACTCGGCCCCGCTGGCCGAGCTGCTGCACGTGATCCTGACCACCGGCACGGTGACCGCCTGCACGCAGTGCGCCGCCCGGCGGGACATCGGGCCGGACGACGTGCTGCCGGGCGTCCGCATCGCCGGTGCCGCGGCCTTCGTCGAGGAGGCGATGGCCGAAGGGGCCCAGGCCCTGGTCTACTGACCGGCTGACCCCAGCCGGGCGCTGACCCGTCGCGCGGGCGCAGGCCCTCGGCCGGTGCAGGCCGCCGGGCGGGCTCAGGCCCTCGGGCAGGCGCAGACCGCCGGGCGGGCGTTCACCGTCGGGTCAGGCGGGACAGCCGGTGTTGACCGAGACGACGACCCGGTCGCCGGAGAGATCGGCCAGGACCATGGCGGTGCCGTGCCGGTAGGCGTACGCCTGGGCGGTGTTCAGCAGCGGGACGCGGGCGACGGCGCCGAGCGCGTCGGCCGGGGACGGTGGGGTTTCGACGGCGCCGGCGCGGGCGGTGCGGGCGGTGCCACCACCGGGGCAGGGCGCGACGACCAGCTCGGGCGCCGAGCCGGGCGGGCCGCCGAGCGCCCGCAGCGCCGCGGCCAGGGCCTCGCTCTCCGCGCCGTCGGCGCCGACCGCCGGTGCCGCGTAGCCGTCGCCCACCGGCCGGCAGCCCGTGTCGGCGGTCAGCCGGACGAGACCGTCCGCCTCGACCGCGCCGGAGACGGTCACGAACTCGCCCGCGTCGGCGCGCAGCCGGGGGCCGTCCTCCGACGTGATCCGGACGCCGGCCCGCCAGCTCCCGGGGAGTCGGTCGGCGACCCGCTCCAGCAGCGACCGCTCCAGGCCCACGGGGACGAACACGTCCACCCCGCGGGTCAGGATGGCGCCGTCGGCGAACGGGGTGACCCGGCAGCCCCGCTCGATCTCGGGCGGGGTCAGCACGGCCGTGTCGCCGGCCGCCGCGACCAGCTCGCCGACCGCGCGGTCGACGACCGGGCCGGCCTCGGTCAGGCTGCGCTGCTCCCGGACGGTCGGCGGGTCGTTCCGCACCGACGTCCAGGTCAGCGCCGCCAGCAGCACCGCCCAGGCCACGGTGGCCACGAGCAGCCAGGGCAACCGCCGTCGAGGGGCCGCCGGCCGGTCCGGACCGGTAGGCGGGGCCTGCCCCGCCGCTTCCACGCCGTTCACGGGGCCATCGTGTCACGGCGTCCGGAGACGGTCGTGGCCCGCCACCTGGGAAGGCGACGGGCCACGGGACGACCGGCGGGGCGGGGGTCAGGAGGCGACCGAGACGGCGACCTCGTTGATGCCGCGGACGGCGGTGACGGCGGCGTCACCGTTGCCGTGCCGGGAGAGCGCCCGCAGGGTCCAGGAACCCGGCGCGGCGAAGAACCGGAACTGGCCGGCCGGCGAGGTCACCACCTCGGCGGTGAACTCGCCGGTCGAGTCGAGCAACCGGACGTACGCGCCCGGCACGGCCTCGCCCGCGTCGGAGCGGACGACCCCGGTGATCACGGTCTCCTTCTCCAGGTCCAGGCTCGCGGGCAGCGGGGCGGCCTGGTCGGGAGCGGCGCAGCCGGCGGCGGTGGGTGCGGTCATGGCTCAGGCCTCCCCGGGCTCGTCGCCAAGCGCAACCGGCACGCCGACCAGCGAGCCGTACTCGGTCCAGGATCCGTCGTAGTTCTTCACGTTGCGGTGGCCGAGCAGCTCCTGGAGCACGAACCAGGAGTGCGAGGAGCGCTCGCCGATCCGGCAGTACGCGATGGTCTCGCGGCTGTCGTCCAGCCCGGCGTCGGCGTAGATCTTGCGCAGCTCGTCGTCGGACTTGAAGGTGCCGTCCTCGTTGGCCGCCTTGGACCACGGCACGCTGATCGCCGTGGGGATGTGCCCGGCCCGCTGCGCCTGCTCCTGGGGCAGGTGGGCGGGGGCGAGCAGCCGGCCGGCGAACTCGTCGGGGCTGCGCACGTCGACCAGGTTCTTCGTGCCGATGGCGGCCACCACCTCGTCGCGGAAGGCCCGGATCGAGTTGTCCGGCTCCTGCGCCACGTACTGCGTCCTGGGGCGGGTCACCGCGTCGCGGACCAGCGGGCGCGCGTCGAGCTCCCACTTCTTGCGACCGCCGTCGAGCAGCTTGACGTCGCCGTGGCCGTAGAGCTTGAAGTACCAGTACGCGTACGCGGCGAACCAGTTGTTGTTGCCGCCGTAGAGGATGACGGTGTCGTCGTTGCTGACGCCCCGCTCGGAGAGCAGCGCCTCGAACTGGCTCTTGTTGACGAAGTCCCGGCGCACCTGGTCCTGGAGGTCGGTCTTCCAGTCCAGCTTGATGGCGCCGGCGATGTGACCGGTGTCGTAGGCCGAGGTGTCCTCGTCGACCTCGACGAAGACGACGCCCGGGGCGTCGAGGTTCTTCTCGGCCCACTCGGCCGAGACGAGTGCGGTGTCGCGACTCATCAGATCACTCCCTGGTGATGAGGAATGGTGAACCAGCACGGGGGCATCGAAGTCAGGAAATCGCACCACGCGCGGGATCCACCGTATGGACGGATCACGGGTTCGTGCGACGGCGCCGCTGCCGGGCGTTGGAAGAGAGCACGGGAGAAGAAAGGCTCCTGCGTGCCGATGGCCGCTAGGCGGCCGAGGACAGCCCCGCCGTCAGATGACGGGGCGACACAGGCAGGTGGCCACGCGGCACAGGTCGACCGCGCGCCGTTTGGTGAGGAGCGTCCCCATGAGCAGGGAGCCTATCAGCCAGCTACGAAGACGCCACAGAGCTGACCAGCATCCGGGATGCCGGCCGGCGGGCGGGCTGCCGACGGGCGGGACGGCGGCCGACGGGATGGCTGGCGGTCGGCGGGACGGCTGGCGGGAGGGCGGCCGACGAGCCGTCCGGCGGGACGGCGGACGTCGCCCCGGTCAGCTGGTGGCCGAGTTGATCGGCACGTTCTTGGCGTCCGCGGTCACGGCCAGCCCTTCGGGCAACGGCCGGACCTCCCGGACGGCGAGCTGGAACGGCAGCTCGGGCAGGGGCACGTCGATGGAGATGCTGCGCGCGTAGTTGTTCAACAGCGTCCGGGCCAGCGGCTGGTTCGGCAGGCCCTCGGCGTTCAGGTCGTTGAACCGCAGCGCCACCTGCCCCTCCTTGCCGACCGCGATGTCGGCGGTGCCGGTCACGGTGAGCCGCTGACCGAGGATGTCGACCGGGGCGGTGACGGCCAGCCGGCCGTTCTGCTCGCCGAGGGTCAGTCCCGGCCGGTCGAGCAGCTTGGCGAGGCTGTCGTAGCTGATGGTGCCCGTCCCGTCGACCGTCTCGGCGACCACGTCGCCCTGGCCGGAACGGATGGTGTCGAGCGAGGCGCGCACGTTGCGGGCGTCCACGTCGAGCTTCGGCAGCGCGACCGCGTCACCCCGTACCGAGCCCTGCACGTCGCGCAGCACGATGGAGATGCGCTCGTAGCGGCCGTCGAGCACCTGGGTGAGGAACGGGACGCCGCCGACCTCCACCTCCGGCGGCGAGGACTGCGCACCCTGCTTGGCGATCTCCTGGCTGACCTGGTCGGCGATGGCCCGCTCGGCCACCCCGACGGCGATCCGGTCGGCCGCGACGACCAGGCCGCCCAGGACCAGCAGCAGCACGACGAGTGTGACGAGCACCTTGCGCCCGCGTCGCCGGGGCCGCTCCTCGTACGTCTCGTCGTGCGCCACGCCGCCTCCTGTCGTCAGTGCCGGGATGCCGCGAAGCGGCCCACCGGTGGTACCCGGACGGGGAAGAGCTCAACCACCGCCTCAGAGAACGAGCTTGCACATCGCGTACGCGGCGGGCGCGGCCAGGGCGAAGCCACCGAGCGGCCCCTGCATGTGCCGGGCCACCCACATGGTCGGCGGCTCCCCCGCCATCAGCCGGCCCGCCTCGGCGTAGCCGACGGCGAGATCGGCCAGCACGGCGGCGACCGCCGCGACCAGCCCGATGATCGCGGCCCGGGTCGGGGTGAAGGGCGTCACGAGGTAGCTGCCGAGGAGGGCGCTGACCAGCGTGCCGACCATCGCGCCGGCCACCACGCCGGCCGCGCCCCGGGGCACCTGGGGGGCCAGCCGGGGCCACGGGGCCACCGCGTCGGTCAACCGGGCGACGGTGAGCGCGACCGCGCTCGCGGTGAGGCACACCGTGATGGCCTGGGTGCCCGCCGGGATCCGGCTGAGCACGATCAGCGTGGCGAAGGAAACGACACCGACCACGATCAGCAGGGTGCTGCCGAGGGAGTCGGTCACCCGCACCCGGTCGACGCGCCGGACGAGCTGCCCGAGCACCCCGAGGGCGAAGCCGCCCGCCGCGACGTAGCCCAGCGGCGCCAGGCCGGCCACGTCCGTCTGCACGGCCGCGAAGTCGGCCGCCACCGCGGCGCCGACGCTGACGGCGGCGACCAGCAGCAGCGCGGGCGGGCGGATGGCCATCGTCCAGGCCAGCACGAAGAGCAGCTGCACGCCGAAGATGACGAACGCGAAGGGCAGCCGGTGCCCCGGGCCGGAGGTCTGCGCCCCGAGCACGAGACCGACCCCGAGCAGGGCGGCGAACCCGGCGACCGTCAGCGCGAGCGGCCGGCGTACCTCGACCGGCTCGATCGGTTCCTCGTCCGGATCGACGTCCGGATCGTCGTCGGGCCGGCGGGCCGGGTCGCCGGACCGCCGGGCACGGCGCGGTCCGCTGCGCTCCCTGCGCTCGTCGTCGTCGGGGGCCGGCCCGGTGCGCGGCGCCGGCGGCTGGCCACGGGAGGGGCCGGACGGCCCCGGGCGGGGCCCGTCAGGCCACTGGTCGCGGCCGGTCTCGGGCGAGCTGGAGGGAAACACGCCCCGATCGTGCCAGACCCGCCGGCCCTCGCGCGTGCCACGGTTTCGGCAACGTTAAAACCTGGGGCACGATCATGGGCAAGCCGGGCAAACGCGAAAGTACGCGAAGGTCCGACCGGGGCGATCCGTTACGCTCAACCCGTTACCCGCCCCGTCAGCGACGCCGGGACCCACGCAAGTTCATCAGCGCCACGCCCGCTGCGGAGTGCGCTGGTCGCGCGCGGCCGACGGCCGCCGGGACGGAGGTGATCGTGGAGATCCTGCTGCTGGTGACCGCGCGCGCAGGCGAACCATCCGCAGTGCTGCCGGCGCTCGACCTGCTGCCGCACTCGGTCCGTACCGCGCCGCGCGACGTGCGCACCCTGGTCGCCGGCCCCAGCCCGGACGCGGTGCTGGTCGACGCCCGCTCCGAGCTGAGCGAGGCCCGGGCGACCTGCCGGATGCTGCACGCCACCGGGCTCGGGGTGCCGCTGCTCGCGGTGGTCACCGAGGCCGGCCTGATCGCGCTCAACGCCGACTGGGGCGTCGACGACGTCATCCTCGCCGCCGCCGGCCCGGCCGAGGTGGAGGCCCGGCTGCGGCTCGCCGTCGGGCGGTTGAGCGACGCCGTCTCCGGTGCCGGCGGCTCGATCCGCGCCGGCGAGTTGACCATCGACCCGGACACGTACGCCGCGAAGCTCAAGGGCCGCCCGCTCGACCTGACCTACAAGGAGTTCGAGCTGCTGAAGTTCCTGGCCCAGCACCCGGGCCGGGTGTTCACCCGCGATCAGCTCCTGCGCGAGGTGTGGGGCTACGACTACTTCGGCGGCACCCGCACGGTCGACGTGCACGTCCGACGACTGCGGGCCAAGCTCGGCTCCGAGTACGAGTCGATGATCGGCACGGTGCGGCAGGTGGGCTACAAGTTCGTCGTACCGCCCTCCCGTTCCCTGCCGGAGAGCGAGCACGCACCCCTGCCGGTCTGACGCCCGCATTCCTCGCAGACCATTTCGCATATGCCCCTTTTGCCCGGCCAGTCGGTTCTATTCTGACTGCCGGGTTTGCGACACAAAAGGGGGCACTGGGGTGCGCATCGACCACGGGGGCGGCGGCGGATCGGCACGAACGGGCCCACTGATCCGAGATCCCTCTACCGCGCGCACCATCGGCATCGTCGCGGTGGTGGTCGCCGCGCTGCTCGGCTCCGCGTACGCCCTCGGGCGCAGCCTGGTCCCCGACCCGCAGGCGTCCCGGTCCAGCGTGACCACCAGTGCCACCAGCCCGCACTACGCCGACCAGCCACGGGCGGACGACACTCCCCGACCCACGCCGGAGGGCAGCCCGAGCAGCGGCCCGGCGGAGGCCGGACAGGACGGTGGCCCCGACGGCACACCGTCGCCGGCCCCGACCGACGGGCCGTTCGGCGCACAGACCACGAGCGGCACCTCGCTGGTCGCGCTGACCTTCGATGACGGGCCGGACCCGCAGTACACCCCGCAGGTGCTCGCCTTGCTGCGCGAGCACCAGGTGCGGGCGACCTTCTGCGTGGTCGGCGAGAACGCGCAGCGCCACCCGGACCTCGTCCGGGCCATCGCGGCCGACGGGCACACCCTGTGCAACCACAGCTGGAACCACGACGTCACGCTCGGCCAGCGGTCGCCCACCGCCATCCGGGCGGACCTGCTGCGCACCAGCGAGGCGATCCGGGCGGCGGCGCCCGACGCGCCGATCGCGTACTACCGCCAGCCCGGCGGGGCCTGGACGGGTCAGGTGGTGTCGGTGGCCCAGGAACTCGGCATGACGCCGCTGCACTGGACGGTGGACCCGGCGGACTGGGAGGTGCCGGGAGCCGGCCGGATCGCGGCGACCGTCATCGCGGGCGTGGTGCCCGGCTCGGTCGTGCTGCTGCACGACGCCGGCGGCGACCGGCAGGGCACCGTGGACGCGCTGCACCGCATCCTGCCGGCCCTGACCAGCCGGTTCGAGGTCAAGGCGCTGCCCGACGGGTCGACGTGAGCCGTCACCGCGCTCGTTGACGCCGGTCAGGGCGGCGCCGGGCACCGAGCCGAGCGCGACGACGCCGGGCGGCGACCCGACTACGGTGACGTCATGAGCAACCCCGAAGCGAGCAACGGCCGGGTCGACCGGGCCGACCGCCTCAGCCCCACGGAGATCGCCGACGTGACGACCCTCGCCCGGGCCGCCGGCGACGCGGACGGGGCGGACCCGTTCGACGAGCACGTCCTGCTCCGGCTCCGCGACCCGGACGCGCCCGCGGTGCACCTGACCGCCTGGGCGGACGACGGCACGCTGACCGGGTACGCGCACCTGGACACCACCGACGCGGCCAGCGGGATCGGGGTGGAGCTGGTGGTGCACCCGGCGTACCGGCGGCGCGGGACGGGACGGGCGCTGGCCCGGGGTGTCCTGGCGGCGGCCGACGGCCCGCTGCGGGTCTGGGCGCACGGCGATCACCCCTCCGCCGCCGCGCTCGCCGTCGACCTGGGTCTGCGCCGGGCCCGGGTGCTCTGGCAGCTGCGCCGGCCGCTGACCGCCCCGATCCCCGACCAGCCGCTGCCGGACGGGGTGACCCTGCGCCCGTTCCGGCCCGGCGACGACGACGAGGAGTGGCTGGCGCTCAACGCGCGGGCCTTCGCCACGCACCCCGAGCAGGGTCGCTGGTCCCTGGCCGACCTGCGGGTACGCCTCGCCGAGCCGTGGTTCGACCCGGAGGGCTTCCTGCTCGCCGTCGACGGGTCCACCGGCCGGCTGCTCGGCTTCCACTGGACCAAGGTCCACGAACGACCCGGCTCGGCCCGGATCGGCGAGGTCTACGTCCTCGGCGTGGACCCCTCGGCCCACCGGGGCGGGCTGGGTCGGGCGCTGACCGCCGCCGGCCTGGCGTACCTGCGGGACCGGCGGGACCTGGACCGGGTCATGCTCTACGTCGACGAGTCGAACACCGCCGCGGTGGCGCTCTACGAGCGGCTCGGCTTCGCCCGCTGGTCGGCGCACGTCAACTACCAGTCGGCCTGACGGCGGCCCGGGCCGCGGCCTCCGGCAAGGGACGTCGCGGCCCGGGAACGCCCCTACCTCCGGGTGGGGCACCCGGGTTCACTTAACGGACAACTCACCCTCAGCGAGCGGTCATCTGCACTGCCGCACCTGTTCACCCCACGTTCACTTCCGACCGGCGAACCGGCTACCTGGCGCTCCTAGCTTTTGGATCAGCCGGTCAGCGCCGGCACCCCGGGCCCCCAATCCGGGTTGCGAAGTCAGACGTGAAGGGAAACCCCTCAGGTGAAGCTCCAGCGGCACGGCACCCTCGCCTGCCTCGCTCTTACCGCGACGCTCGCTCTCAGCGCATGCGGCTCGGACAACAACGAGCCCGCGAGCAGCGCCGCCACCTCCGGGTCGGCCACCGCCGACTGCGCCACCGGAACGTTGAACGCCCAGGGCTCGTCGGCGCAGAAGAACGCGATGGACGAATGGATCAAGGCGTACCAGCAGAAGTGCTCCGGCGCCAAGATCAACTATGAGCCGTCCGGCTCGGGCGCCGGCATCCAGGCCTTCATCGCCGGCACCGCCGACTTCGCCGGCTCGGACTCCGCCCTCAAGGAGGAGGAGCAGCCGCAGGCCGACGCCAAGTGCGTCGGTGGCACGGCGATCAACCTGCCGATGGTGATCGGCCCGGTCGCCATCGCGTACAACGTCTCCGGCGTGGACAACCTCCAGCTCAAGCCGGCCACCCTGGCGAAGATCTTCGCCGGCAAGGTGACCAGGTGGGACGACCCGGCGATCAAGGCCGACAACCCCGACGCCAAGCTGCCGTCGACCGCCATCAACGCGGTGCACCGCTCGGACTCCTCCGGCACCACCGACAACTTCACCGACTTCCTCACCAAGACCGCCGCGGCCGACTGGACCTTCGGCAAGGCCAAGGAGTGGAAGGCGCCGGGCGGCACCGGCGCGGCGAAGTCCGACGGCATGGCCAGCGCCATCAAGAACCAGGACGGCACCATCGGCTACGTCGAGTGGTCGTACGCGGAGAACGGCGGCCTGAAGACCGCCAAGGTCGGCAACGGCGCGGGCGAGTTCGCCGAGCTGACCGCCGAGTCGGCCGGCAAGACCATCGCCGGCGCCGAGGTCGTCGGCCAGGGCGACGACCTCAAGATGAAGATCGACTACAACACCAAGGAGGCCGGGGCCTACCCGATCGTCCTGGTGACCTACGAGATCGTCTGCGCCAAGGGCCTCGCCGCCGACAAGCTCCCGCTGCTCAAGGGCTTCCTCGGCCACGCCGCGAGCACCGAGGGTCAGGCCGACCTGACCGAGCTGGGCTACGCCCCGCTGCCCGAGACGGTCCGCGCCAAGGTCGAGGCCGCGGTCAGCAACATCGCCTGAGCCGACCGCACCGACACCGCCACCACCTCGACCTCGAAGCGAGTGAGCAGATGGGTGAATCCCCTCACCGCTCGGCCCACGCCGGCACCGGCGGGACCAGCGTGACCGACGGTCACGACCGGCCCGCCGGTGCCTCGGCGCGTCCGGCCGAGGCAGCAGTCAGCACCCGTACGCCGGGCGGAGCCGGGTTGGGCGGCGGCGGCGCGCTGCCCCGGGCCCGGGCCTTCGGCGCCGAACGGGCCTTCCGCGCCCTCACCCTGGGCGCCGGGACCACCGTCCTGGTCATCATCGCGGCGATCGCGGTCTTCCTGGTCGCCAAGGCGGTGCCGGCGCTGGCGGCCAACACCGAAAGCTTCTGGACCTTCGAGGGCTGGTTCCCGAACGACGCGGAGCCGAAGTTCGGCATCGGGGCGCTCGCCTTCGGGACCGTGCTCAGCTCCGCGCTGGCCCTGCTCATCGCGGTGCCGGTGGCGCTGGGCATCGCGCTCTACCTGTCCCACTACGCGCCGCGCCGGTTCGGCACCGCGCTGGGCTTCCTGATCGACCTGCTGGCCGCCGTGCCGAGCGTGGTCTTCGGCCTCTGGGGCCGCGACGTCTTCATCAACCCGGTACGGGACTTCTCCGCCTGGCTGAACACGTACTTCGGCTGGATCCCGATCTTCGGCGGCGACGGCCCCTTCGGGAAGTCGATCATGCTGGGCGCGCTGGTCCTGGCGATCATGGTGCTGCCGATCATCACCTCGCTCTCCCGCGAGGTGTTCACGCAGACCCCGACCGCCAACGAGGAGGCCGCCCTCGCCCTCGGCGCCACCCGCTGGGAGATGATCCGCACCGCGGTGCTGCCGTACGGCCGGCCCGGCATCGTCGCCGCCGTGATGCTCGGCCTCGGCCGCGCGCTCGGCGAGACCATCGCCCTGGCGATGACCCTCGGCATCACCTTCGACATCTCGTTCAATCTCGTCGAGAGCGGCGGCAACACCATCGCCGCCAACATCGCCAACACGTTCGGCGAGGCGAACGGCACGGGTCGGGGCGCGCTGATCGCCTCGGGCCTGGTGCTCTTCGCCATCACGCTGATCGTCAACATCACGGCGCGGGCGATCATCCACCGCCGCCGGGAGTTCACGGAGTCGGCCGCATGACCACCACCGTCACCTCGCAGCGCACCCGTCCGCCCGCGCAGCCGCCCACCCTCAAGGCCCGGCGCCTGCCGAGGTACGCCGCGCCGGCCGTCGCGGCAGCCGCGCTGCTGGTCGCCGCCGCGTTCGTGTACGGCACCGGCACCGGTGGCCCGGTGCTGGTCGTGGTGCTCGGCGCGCTGCTCTACCTGGGCGGGCTCTTCGCCGCCGCGAACCGCGTCGAGGGGCGGCGCTCGGCCCGCAACCGCACCTGGAGCGCGCTGATCCACTCGGCGTTCGTGCTGGCCGTACTGCCGCTGGCCTCGGTGGTCTGGACGCTGGTCAGCAAGGGCGTCGAGCGCCTGGACGGCGACTTCTTCCTCACCTCGATGAACAACATCGGCGCGCGGGACCCGAACGGCGGCGCGTACCACGCGATCGTCGGCACGCTCCAGCAGGTCGGCATCGCCGCCCTGATCACCGTCCCGCTCGGCATCCTCTGCGCGATCTACGTCGTCGAGTACGGCCGGGGCCGGTTCGCCGCCGCGATCCGGTTCTTCGTCGACGTGATGACGGGCGTCCCGTCGATCGTCGCCGGCCTCTTCGTGCTGGCGTTCTGGGTGCTGATCGTCTCGCCGTGGTTCAACGACGGGCGGCCCAGCTTCTCCGGCTTCGCCGCCGCGCTGGCGCTGAGCGTGCTGATGCTGCCCACCGTGGTCCGCTCCACCGAGGAGATGCTGCGTCTCGTCCCGGCGCCGCTGCGCGAGGGGGCGTACGCCCTCGGCGTGCCGAAGTGGAAGACCATCCTGCGGGTCGTGCTGCCGACCGCGCTGCCGGGCATCGTCACCGGCGTCATGCTCGCCATCGCCCGCGCGGCCGGCGAGACCGCCCCGGTGCTGCTCGTCGCCGGCGGCGGCGCGGCGATCAACTTCAACCCGTTCGAGAACAACCAGTCGTCGCTGGCCCTCTTCGTCTACCAGCAGGCCGGCGACGCCTCCCGGTACGCGCCGGCGCGGGCGTGGACCGCGGCACTCACCCTGGTCGCCCTCGTGCTGATCCTGACCGTCGCGGCGAAGCTGCTGGCCCGTCGCAACCGGCTCGGCCGATGAACCCCGGAGGTACCACCACCATGGCCAAGCGCATCGAGGCGGAGAACGTCTCCGCCTACTACGGCGCCTTCAAGGCGATCGAGAACATCAACCTGACCGTCGAGCCGAAGACGGTGACCGCCCTGATCGGCCCGTCCGGCTGCGGCAAGTCCACCTTCCTGCGGTCGATCAACCGGATGCACGAGGTGCTCCCCGGGGCCCGGGTCGAGGGCAGCCTCACCATCGACGACCAGGACATCTACGACCGGGACGTGGACGTCACCGCCGTCCGGCGCATGATCGGCATGGTCTTCCAGCGGCCGAACCCGTTCCCCACGATGAGCATCTTCGAGAACGTGGTGGCCGGGCTGCGGCTCAACGGCGTACGCCGCAAGTCGATCCTGGACGAGGCGGCCGAGCGGGCGCTCCGCTCGGCCAACCTCTGGGACGAGGTGAAGGACCGGCTCGGCAAGCCCGGCGCCGGCCTCTCCGGCGGTCAGCAGCAGCGGCTCTGCATCGCCCGGACCATCGCCGTCGAGCCGCAGGTGGTGCTGATGGACGAGCCCTGCTCGGCGCTCGACCCGATCTCCACGCTGGCCATCGAGGACCTGATGTTCCAGCTCAAGGACAAGTTCACGATCATCATCGTCACGCACAACATGCAGCAGGCCGCGCGCGTCTCGGACCGGACGGCCTTCTTCTCGATCGAGAAGACCGGCGACCCGGGCCGCCTCATCGAGTACGACAACACCCAGAAGATCTTCAGCAACCCCGGCGTGAAGAAGACCGAGGACTACATCACCGGCCGCTTCGGCTGACCCGCGAGGCGGTGGACCCCTTCTTCCGCTCTCCTGCGGGGCAGGGGTCCTTCCTCTCCCGCGCCCCCGCTGTGCCAGACCCGGCAGCACCGGAGGATCTGCCCTAGGGTCGGATCGGGAAACGCCCACCGGTCGCTGCGGAGGACGGGCATGTCTGGATATCCCCGGTTGCTGCACACCGTGCTCGACAGCACGAACCCACGGGAACTCGCCGAGTTCTACCGGGAACTGCTCGGGCTGCGGTACCGGCCCGGCGACGAACCACCGACGGACGGGACGGCCGACGAGCCCGACTGGCTCGTGCTCAGAGACTCCGACGGAGCGGCCCAGCTCGCCTTCCAGCTCGTCGACCGCCTGCCTCGGACCACCTGGCCCCGGCACGACGTGCCGATGCAGTTGCACCTCGACCTCACGGTCCCGGACACGTCCGAGCTGGAGAGGCAGCGTACGCGGGCGGAGGCCCTGGGCGCGAAACTCCTGCTCGACCGGACCGACGACCCCGACGAGCCCCTGTACGTCTTCGCCGACCCGTCCGGTCACCCGTTCTGCGTCTTCGTGGCCTAGCGTCGCCGCCCCGGGCGCAGGAGCGGGGAAGCACACCCCGGGTGCGCCAGAGCCGCGCACCGGGCGGGCACGGTCAGCCCAGTACGAACCGCGGCTCGCCGGTCTCCGGCAGGTCGAGGCGGGGGGTGACGGGCGTGGCGGCGTCCCGGGTGGCCGAGGCACGGGCGACACCCGGCAGGTCGCCGCCGACCGCCACCTGGGCCAGGTTCATCAGGGTGGGCGGGAGCATGGTCAGCTCGCCCGCCTCCGCCCGCGCCACGGCGTCCGCCGGGCGGACCCAGAGGGTGTGGTCGGCCTCGCCGGAGACGTCCCGGGTCCGCTGCCCCTCGGGCAGCAGGGCCACGAAGAAGTACGTGTCGAAGCGGCGCGGCTCGAACTCCGGCGTGATCCAGCGGCTCCACGGCAACAGCAGGTCCGACCGGAGGGTGAGCCCGCGCCGGGCGAGCAGGTCGGCGAAGCCGACCCGGCGCTGCTCCAGCGCCACCCGGTCGGCCTCCCAGTCGTCACCGCTCACGTCGCCCACGACCGTGTCGGCGTCGGGGCCGGCGAGCAGGACCCCCGCCTCCTCGAACACCTCGCGGGCGGCGGCGCAGACGACCGCCTGGGCGGCCTCCGGGGTCAGCCCCAGCCGCTCGCCCCACCCGGCCGGGGTCGGGCCGGCCCAGTCCAGGTGCGCCTGCGAGTCCGACGGGTCGACGCCGCCACCGGGGAAGGCGTACATGCCGCCGAAGGCCATCGCGGCGACCCGGCGGATCAGGTAGACCTCGAAGTCGTCGCCGGCGGGCCGGAGCAGCAGCACGGTGGCCGCGACCCGGGGTACCGCCGGGGTGGCACCCTCGGCGCGGAAGCGGCGGGCGTGCGCCACGAGCGCCGGGGGTGCGGGGAAGCCGTCGGCGTCGATCGTCATGCGTCGAGCCTAGTTCCCGACGGGTGGATCGCCCCCGCCGCCGCCCGGTGATCTTCGCTAGCGTGGCCGGCATGACTCGATGGGGGATCCTGGCCACCGGCCACATCGCCGCCCGCTTCGCCGAGGATCTGCGCCTGGTGCCGGGCGCCGAACTCGCGGCGGTCGGCTCGCGGACCGCCGAGAGCGCGCAGCGGTTCGCGGCCCGGCACGGGGTGCCCCGGGCGTACGCCTCCTGGGCGGAGCTGGCCGCGGACGACGAGTTGGACGTCGTCTACGTCGCCACCCCGCACGCCGCGCACCACGAGGCGGCCATGACCTGCCTCGCGGCCGGCCGGGCGGTGCTGCTGGAGAAGCCGTTCACCCTCGACCTGGCGACCAGCGTCGAGCTGGTCGACACCGCCCGCGCGGCCGGGGTCTTCCTGATGGAGGCCATGTGGATGCGGACCAACCCGCTCGTACGCCGGCTCTGCGGGCTGGTCGCCGACGGCGCGATCGGCACGGTGACCAGCGTCCGGGCCGACTTCGGGGTGGCCGGGCCGTTCCCGCCGGAGCACCGGATGCGGGCCCGCACCCTCGGCGGCGGCGCCCTGCTCGACCTCGGCGTCTATCCGGTCAGCCTGGCCCACCTGCTGCTCGGCGTGCCCGATCACGTCCGCTCCTGGGCGAGGCTGAGCCCCGAGGGGGTGGACGAGAACACCGGGATCGTCCTCGGGTACGACTCGGGCGCGGTCGCCACGCTGAGCTGCGGCATGGTCGGGGCGACCCCGCTGGTCGCCTCGGTCACCGGCACCACCGGCCGGATCGACCTGCCGGAGCCGTTCTTCCGCCCCGGCTCGGCGACCCTGCACCGGGCCGGCGCCGAGCCGGAGACGATCACCGACGAGCTGGTCGGCGGCGGCTACCAGTACGAGGCCGCCGAGGTCCAGCGCTGCCTCGCCGAGGGCCTGCGGGAGAGCCCTCTGGTCCCGCACTCCGCCACGCTGGAGGTGATGGCGCTGCTCGACGGGATCCGCGCCCAGATCGGCGTCGACTACTCCTGACGGAGGAAGGGGCACCTCGCCGAGCGAGGTGCCCCTTCCCCTGCGCCTCAGCGAGCGAGGTGCCCCTTCCCCTGCAACTCAGCCGAAGAGGGGGCGGACCAGGAAGTACATCAGGGCGCCGATCGAGCCGGCAGCCGGGAAGGTGAGGATCCACGCGCCAACGATGTTGCCGGCCACGCCCCACCGGACGGCGGAGAGCCGCTTGGTGGCGCCGACGCCCATGATCGCCGAGGTGATCGTGTGGGTCGTCGAGATCGGCGCGCCGAGGACCAGCGCGTTGAAGTAGAGCACCCCGCTGGCGACGGTCTCGGCGGCGAAGCCCTCCGGCGGCTTCAGGTCGATGATCTTCCGACCCAGCGTCCGGATGATCCGCCACCCACCGGCGTACGTGCCGGCGGCCAGCACGGCGGCCGAGGTCCAGAACGCCCACTCCGGGATGAAGCTGGGGTCGTCCTGGTAGCCGCCGACGTAGAGGGCGAGCACCACGATGCCGATGGTCTTCGCGGCGTCCTGCATGCCGTGGCCGACCGACATGGCGGCGGCGGACGCGGTCTGCGCCCAGCGGAAGCCACGGTTGAGCCGGCCCGGGTGCCCCTTCCGGAAGATCCACTGCACGGCGATCATGACGATGTAGCCGAGCACGAAGCCGACCATCGGCGAGAGGACCATCGGGATGATCACGCTCTCCCCGATGCCGGTCCAGAGCACCGTGCCGGACGCGGCCACGGTCGCGCCGACCAGGCCGCCGATCAGCGCGTGCGACGAGGACGACGGCAGGCCGAAGTACCAGGTGACCAGGTTCCAGACGATCGCACCGATCACGCCGGCGAAGACGATGCCGAGGCTGGCCTGCCCGGTGGGCAGCTTCACCAGGCCGCTACCGACGGTCTTGGCCACCTCGGCGCCGAAGTGGGCGCCGATGAAGTTGCCGACCGCCGCCATGGCCAGGGCCACCCGGGGGGTGAGCGCCCGGGTGGAGATGCTGGTCGCGATCGCGTTGGCGGCGTCGTGGAAGCCGTTGGTGTAGTCGAAGGCCAACGCCACCGCGATCACCGCCAGCACGGCGATGAGTTCGGGACTCACAGGATCAGGACTCCTTGACCGCGATGGTCTCGACGGTGTTGGCCACGTGCTCGAAGGCGTCGCAGGCGGCCTCCAGCTCGTCGGCCACCTCCTTCATCTTCAGCACGGTCAGCGCGTCGTACTCGCCGGAGAAGAGGCGGACCAGCAGCATCCGGTACACCTGGTCGCCGTCGTTCTCCAGCCGGTTGCACTCGATCCAGTAGTCCTCGAGATCCTTCATCGACTTGAGGCGGGGCATCGCGTCGGCGGTCAGCTTCGCCTGCGCGTCCAGGACGTTGACCATCTCGTGCATCTCGCGGGGCAGCGAGGGGAGCTTGGTCAGGCCGTAGAGGTAGAGGAGGTTTCCGACCGCTTCGAGGTGGTCCATCACGTCGTCGAGCAGCGACCCGAGCCGGTAGATGTCCTCCCGGTCGAACGGCGTGATGAAGGTGGAGTTGATCTTCTTGTACAGCTCGTGGGTGATCTGGTCGCTGTCGTGCTCCACCTCGGTGAGCCGCTCGCTGACCGACTGCACCTCCACCCCGGGGAGCGCCAGCTCGTTGAGCAGCTCGGTGCCCTTCACCAGGTTCTGCGCGGCCCTGGTGAAGAGCTCGTAGAAGGCGCCCTCGTTCGGGCGGAAGGAAAACTTCACAGCACGGACCTCGTCGTGTCGGTGGAAGGGTGACGGTCGCCCGGAGGGTGCCCGCCTGGGAATGCTAGAAAACGGCGAGAGCGGGAAGTCGGCGGCCTCCCCCAGGTCGGGCCACATTCACCAGTCGTTCACCCGCCGTTCACCTACGACGTTCTCTCGGGTCCCAGTAGCCGCTCCCGTTCGCGCCGGACGTCGAAGCCGGCAGGCGGATACCCGAGATCAAGAGTGTCGAACGTCTCACGCAGCAGGTGCGCCACGGCCCAGTCGCGGTACCACTTGCGGTCCGCCGGCACGACGTACCAGGGCGCGGCGTCCGTGCCGCACCGGCTCAGGGCCTCGGCGTACGCGGCCTGGTAGTCGTCCCAGCGGGCACGGGCGTCGACGTCCGAGGGGTCGTACTTCCAGTGCTTGCGCGGCTCGTCCAGCCGCTCCAGCAGCCGCCGACCCTGCTCGGCGTACGAGATGTGCAGAAACACCTTCACCAGGGCCACCCCGGCGTCGACCTGCTCCCGCTCGAACGCGTTGATCTCGTCGTACCTGGCCCGCCAGATCGATTCGGGCACCAGCGACTCGACCCGCGCCACGAGCACGTCCTCGTAGTGTGAGCGGTTGAACACCCCGACGTACCCGGGCGGCGGCAGCGCGCGGCGGATCCGCCACAGGAAGTCGTGCCGCAGCTCCTCCGGGGTCGGCGGACCGAACGAACGGACGTGCAGGCCCAGCGGGTTCATCGCGCCGGCCACGCGCTTGATGGTGCCGTCCTTGCCGCCGCAGTCCATCGCCTGGAGCACCAGCAGCACGCGACGCCCACCCGCCGCACCGGCCAGGTCGGCACCACCAGCCGGCCCGTCCACGCCGGTGGTCGCACCGGCCAGGTCGGCACCAAAAGCCGGCCCCGCCACGCCGCCCCCCGCACCGGCCCGGTCGGCACCACCAGCCGGCCCCGCCACGCCGGTGGCCGCAGCGGCCGGTCGCCCCGACTGCCGGGCCTTGGCGTCGGCGAAGAGCATCTCCTGTTGCCGGCCCAGTTCCGCACCGATCAGCGTGACCTGGCCACGGGCCCACTCCTTGCGCTGCGGGCCGGTCACCTCCGGCCCGGGCAGCCCGGGCGTCGACCGGGGATCGACCGCCCCGAGATCGACCGCCCCGCCGGGCGCCACCCGAAGCAGCTCCCGCATCGTCCCTCCGACCGGCCCCACGACACCGCCGGACCGACCCACGGCACTGCGGCCCACGCCGCTCCCCTCGACCTCTCGCATCCCCGGATCATCACCCAAACCCACCCCACCCGCCCGCCAACCGTCCCCGCGCCCCGCCCGGCGCCCACCCCACCCCACCCCGCCCCACCCCGGCCGGCCCCGCCCCGGCCCGGCCCGGCGATCATGCACTTATGGTGGGCGAAATCCGCTACCTCGCCCGTTACGCGGGGCACCACAACTGCATGATCGACGGCAGGCTTGGGGCGGGGAGCGAGAATCGCGGGCGGTGGGGGCAGTCGGCGGCGGGGAGCGGGGAGGCGGGCAGCGTGCGGGAGATGGTGGCGGAGTTCGAGGCCGAGCGGGGGCGGCTGCTGGCGGTGGCCCAGCGGATCCTCGGCAGCCGCAGCGAGGCGGAGGACGCCGTGCAGGAGACCTGGCTGCGGTACGCCGGCGCGCTGGCCGATCCGGCGGCCCGCGCCGAGATCCGGCAACTCGGCGCCTGGCTCACCACCATCTGCGCCCGGATCTGCCTCGACGTGCTCCGCTCGGCGCGGGTACGGCGGGAGGCGTACCCCGGCCAGTGGCTGCCGGAGCCCGTCGTGACGCCGCTCGACCAGGGCCCGCGAGCCGACGGCTTCGCGCCCGACCCCGCCGAGCGGGCGGTCCGCGCCGATCAGGTCGGCAGCGCCCTGCTGGTGGTGCTGGAGCGGCTCGCACCGGAGCAGCGCGTCGCCTTCGTGCTGCACGACGTATTCGCCGTGCCGTTCTCCCGGGTCGCCGAGGTGCTGGGCACGACAGACGCCGCCGCCCGCCAACTCGCCTCCCGGGCCCGCCGGGCGGTGCACGCGCCCGACGCGCCCCGGCACACCGCCGACGCGGTCGAGCAGCGGCAGGTGCTCGCCGCCTTCGTGACCGCCGTCGAGTCGGGCGACCTGGGCGCGCTGGTGCGGGTGCTCGCCCCCGACGTGGTCGCCATCAGCGACAGCGGCGGTCACTTCCCCGCGGCCCGGCGCCCGGTGCGCGGTGCCGACGCGGTGGCCCGTTTCGTCCTGGGCGTGTTCGCCCGGGCGGGCCGGTACGACGGCACGCTGTGCGCCCGCCGGGTGCTGGTGGACGGCGTGGAGGGCCTGCACCTGGAGAGCCCGCGTCCGGACGGCCGCCGGCTGCGGGTGGTCGCCGCCCTCGCGGTGGACGGCGGTCGGGTGACCGGGATCTTCCAGCAGCTCAACCCGGAGAAGCTGGGCGACCTGCCGCCGCTGGCGGCCGGGGACGGTTGGCCGCCGCACTGGTGACAGCCCGGGTGGGGTGACGCCCCGGGCGGGGTGGCGGACCTCCGGCGGGTCAGACCACCAGGGCCAGCCACTTCCGGTACGACGTGGCGAACGGTTCGGTGCCGTCGCCCAGCGCGTCGAGCAGCCACCGGGCCGCCGCCTCGGCCTGCGTCACGACGTCGTCCGGGTAGCCGAAGCGGGCCCGGTGCTCGGCGAACTCGTCCTCGTCGCGCAGCTCCACCAACCCGGTGGCCCGGCGGCGCACCACGTCGAGATCGAGGTCGATGAGGTGGACCGTGTCGGCGTCCTCCCAGCGGGCCGGGCTGGCGATGTCGCAGTAGACCTCGCTGGTCCGGGGCGGCGGGTTGAACATGCCGGTCCACCAGGCGCGGTGCGGCACCAGCAGGACGAACGGGATCCGCTCGACCGACGGCCGGCCATGGTAGACGGACTTCGTGCCCTCGGTCACGCCGAGCCAGACGCCGAGGTCGTCCTCGGCGAGGCGGCGGGCCGGGTAGTCGCGGTGGGCGCTGCCGTCGTACTTGCGGTAGATCACACGGACCACGTCGCTCGGCATGATCGCACCCTAACCGATATCGCCCATCCGTCGCCGCACGGAAGTAACCGGACGCGGTCGGCGGAGACCGTACCGTGACGACGCCACGTCCGGATCGGCGCGGCCGGTGTCGGGGACGGCGGGTACCGTCGCACGGTGACTCCGCGCCTCGCCACCGGTTCCGCCGCCCCCTCGTCCCGCACCGCAGGACGGCGACGCGGCGCCCGGCCGAGCGGCGCCGAGCTGCTCGCCGCCGCGGTCGGCGCGGTGCCGGGCGGGGCGGCGCGTCCCGGTCAGCAGCAGATGGCGACGGCCATCGAGGAGTGCGTGCAGGAGCGGGAACACCTGCTGGTGCAGGCCGGCACGGGCACCGGCAAGTCGCTGGCCTACCTGACCCCCGCGCTGACGGTGGACGGCCCGGTCGTGGTCTCCACGGCGACCCTGGCGTTGCAGTCCCAACTGGTCGACCACGACCTGCCGCGGCTCGCCGACGCCGTGGAGCCGGTGCTCGGCCGGCGGCCCACCTTCGCGGTGCTGAAGGGACGGCACCACTACCTCTGCCTGGCCCGGCTGGACAACTCCACAGAGGACGAGCCGGAGGACACCCTCTTCGACGCCCCGGCGGCACGCCCCGGCGGCGGCACGAAGTGGCTCGGCGAGGCGGGGCGGCTCGGCAAGCAGATCCAGCGGCTGCGCGACTGGGCGGAGAAGACCGACACCGGGGACCGGGACGAGCTGGACCCGGGCGTCGACGACCAGGCCTGGCGGCTGGTCTCCATGCCGGCCCGGGAGTGCGTCGGCGCGTCCCGCTGCCCGTTCGGCGCGGAGTGCTTCGCCGAGGCGTCCCGGGCCCGCGCCCGGGAGGCCGACATCGTGGTCACCAACCACAGCCTGCTCGCGGTGGACATGCTCGCCGGCCGGCACATCGTGCCGCCGCACAAGCTGCTCATCGTCGACGAGGCGCACGAGCTGGCCGACCGGGTCTCCTCCGCCGCCCAGGCCGAGCTGGTGCCGGAGCTGATCGACCGCTCGGCGAAGCGGGCCCGCCCGCTGCTGCGGCCGGACATTGCCGAGTCGCTGACCGCGGCCGGCGACGCCCTGGCCGTCGGGCTGGCCGAGGCGCCGGCCGGGCGGATCACCTCGGGGCTGCCGTCCGCGCTGCGCGAGGCGTGCACCCTGCTCGACGCGGCCACCAGGGCGGCGCTCGACGCGATCGGCGAGGTCAAGTCCGACGACCCGGACCCGGTGCGCAAGCAGCAGGCCAAGGCGGTGCTCGACGAGCTCTCGGCCACCGCGCAGCGGCTGCTGGAGGAGGCCGACCACGACGTGGCCTGGGTGGAGAAGAACGACAACACCGGTCGCCGGGCGCTGGTGGTCGCGCCGCTCTCGGTCGCCGGCACGCTCGCCACCCACCTGTACGACGAGCGCACCGTCGTCGCCACCTCGGCGACGCTGACGCTGGGCGGCCGGTTCGACACGGTGGCCCGGGCGCTGGGCCTGGAGGCGCCCCCGGCCGACCCGCCGTCACCGGCCGCCGCCGCCCTGGCCGCCCGCTCCGCCGGGCGTACCGGATCGGCGGTCGGCACCGGACCGACGGTCGGCACCGGATCGGCCGACGGCGGCACGGCGACCGGCACGGCCGGAGCACCGGCGACCTCGGGGCCGGGCTGGCGCTCCCTCGACGTCGGCTCGCCGTTCGACTACCCCCGGCAGGGCATCCTGTACGTCGCCGCGCACCTGCCCCGGCCCAGCGTCTCCGGGTTGCCCGACGCGGCTGGCGAGGAGTTGCTCGCGCTGGTCGGCGCGCTCGGCGGGCGTACGCTCGGCCTCTTCTCCTCCCGACGGGCCGCGCAGCAGGCGGCGGAGCTGCTGCGCGCGCGGACCGACCTGCCGGTCCTGCTCCAGGGCGAGGAGGCGCTCCCGCTGCTGGTACGCCGGTTCCGGGAGGAGAAGTCCAGCTGCCTGTTCGGGGTGATGTCGCTCTGGCAGGGGGTCGACGTGCCGGGCGACTCCTGCCAGCTGGTGGTCATCGACCGGCTGCCCTTCCCCCGGCCCGACGAGCCGTTGGCGGCGGCGCGGGCCGCCGCGGTGGACGCCGGCGGCGGGTCGGGTTTCGCGGCCGTCAGCGTGCCGATCGCCGCGATCCGGCTGGCCCAGGGGGTGGGGCGGCTGATCCGGTCGACGGGCGACAGGGGCGTGGTGGCGGTGCTCGACTCGCGCCTGGAGACCGCCCGGGGCTACGGGGGGTTCCTGCGCCGGTCCCTGCCGCCGTTCTGGTACACCACCCGGCCGGAGGTCGCCCGGGGCGCCCTCGAACGCCTCGCCAGCTCCTGACGCCGTCAGGGAGCCTGGGAGGCCACCACGACCGCGTCGGGCGGGGTGTCCGGCACGGTACGGGCGGCGAGCCGGCGGACGGCCGTGTTGAGCACGGCGATCAGCGGCACGGAGACCAGCGCTCCGGTGATCCCGGCGAGCACTACGCCGGCCGCGATGCCGATGATGACCGCGAGCGGGTGGATGGCCACCGCCCGACCCATGATCAGCGGCTGGAGGAGGTGCCCCTCCACCTGCTGCACCCCGACCACCACGCCGAGGATGATCAGCGCGGTCACCAGGCCGCTGTCGACGAGCGCGACCAGGACCGCGACGACGCCCGACAGGGTCGCACCGACGATCGGGATGAACGCCCCGAGGAAGACCAGCGCGGCGAGCGGGAAGGCGAACGGGATGTCGAAGATGACCAGGAAGACACCGATGCCGACCGCGTCGATGAAGGCGACCAGCACGGTCGCCCGGACGTAGGCGACCAGCGTCGCCCAGGACGCCCGCCCGGCGTCGTCGACCTTCCAGCGGGCGGCCACCGGCAGCAGCCGGACCAGGAAGCGCCAGATCTTGTTGCCGTCGCGCAGGAAGAAGAAGGTGGCGAAGAGCACCAGCAGCGTGCCGGTCAGCACCTCAGCCAGCGTGGCGGCCGTGGAGAGGGCGCCGCTGGTGAACCGCTCGGTGTTGTTGTTGATCCACTTCTGGCCTTCCTCGATGTACCTGTCGAGTTGGCCGTCGGAGAGGTGCAGCGGGCCGGTCTTCAGCCAGTCCTGGATCTGCCGGACGCCCTCCGAGGACTTCTTGCTCAGCTCCGGCACGCCCTGGATGAACTCGTTCACCACCAGGGTCAGCGTGCCGATCACCGCGGCCAGGCCGCCCACCAGCACCACCGCCGTCGCCAGGGACCGGGGGAAGCGGGCCCGCAGCAGCCAGCCGACCGCCGGCGCGAGCAGCGCCGAGAGCAGCAGCGCCACGGCCAGCGGGATGACCACGATCCGGACGGTGCCGACGATCTTCAGCAGCGCCCAGGCGACGACGCCGATCACGATCAGCCGCCACGACCACGCGGCGGCGATCCGCAACGCGTGCGGCACGTCGGCGTCGTCGCGGCTGGCGGTGGAGTTGTGCATCGCGCCGGGCGGCGGGGCGCCGACCACGGTCGCGGACGGCGCCGCGACCGGCCCGGGGGATGTCGGCGAGGCCACGCCGGCCGCCTCGGGACCGTCGGCCGTCGCCGCCCGCCGTGCGCGCGCCGCCTGCCGGCCCGACTCGTACGCGCGACGGAGCCGTCCGCGCACCTGCTCGAAGCGGCTCAAGCGCACCTCCTGGCGTGAAACCGGCCCACCCGTGCCAATGGGCGGACAGGATATGTCCGACGACGCCACCGTAGGGCAGGTCCGCCACACATTGCCCCCTGCCCCTGGCGCGTAACCGCCCCGTGGCAGGCCGACCGGGACACGGTAGCGTTTCGGCGTGACCGCCGACCAGAATCTCGACTCCGGGCTGCCGATCCGTCTGCTGCACGACCGCGTGCTCGTGCGGATGGAGGGCAGCGAGGGTGAGCGACGCTCGACCGCCGGCATCGTGATCCCGGCGACCGCCGCCGTGGGCAAGCGCCTCGCCTGGGCCACCGCCGTGGGGGTGGGGCCGAACGTACGCGCCATCGTCTCGGGCGATCGGGTCCTCTTCGACCCGGACGACCGTTCGGAGGTCGAGTTGCACGGCCGTGGGTACGTGCTGCTGCGCGAACGCGACGTGCACGCCGTGGCCGCCGAGCGGGTCGAGAACGACTCCACCGGCCTCTACCTCTGAGCCCACCCCCGCCGCACCCGCCCGGATGAGGGCGTCGGTGCCGTTTGCGTCGCCCCCGGCCGGGAAGCCAGCCGCACCACCGGCCCTGGGGAGGGACGATGCCGGTACTCGTGAAGAAGATTCTGCTCTGGGGGAGCGTCGCGTTCCTGATCTACTTCATGGCCTTCCGGCCGGAGGGCGCGGCGGAGATGTTCAAGGCGATCGGGGCGGGACTGATGGCGATGGCGCAGGGCCTCGGCGACTTCCTCACCAGCCTGATGACCTGACGACCGGGGCCGACCTCGCGGGCGGCCCCGGTCCTCTGCTCAGGAGCGGCCGGGCGGGCCGGGGTCAGGAGTGACCGGGCGGCCACGGCGCCGGCGGACGCTGCCCGTACCAGCCGGGCGGGCCGAAACCGGGCGGGTACGCCGGGGGCGGCGACGGGACGAGCACCACCGGGATCGGCACCACGGGCTCGTCCGGCGCCTCGACCGACCGCTGCGTGCCGTCGGGGAAGCGCAGGTGGTAGCGGTGCCCGTCCCAGATCCCCGCCGGCGCCTGCGGGTCCCGGCCCACGAAGAACGACCGGTACGCGCCGATCGCCTCCAGCAGCTCCCGTTCCTCCCGCGCGGAGCGCTCCCGGTCCACCGGTCGCCGGTCCAGCCCGCGCAGTACGCCGTCGCGCAGCAGCGCGAGCCGGGTCGCCGCGAACTGGTAGCCGCGCATCGCCCGCAGCCCGCCGTCGCCGGCCACCCGCTTGGCCCACACCCGGGCCGCGTGCCGCCGACCCAGGCTGCTCAGCGCGGCCACCTCCGGCGGGGTGAGCCAGCCCGCCCGCACGTAGTCGGGCAGCGTCCGCTCGGTGAGCCGCCCCTCCCAGGCCCGCAGCCACAGGGCGAGCCCGACCATCGCGAAGAAGACCGGCACCATCACGCCGATGAAGCCGTACAGCATGATCAACGTCTGGCCGGTGGCCTGGGTGAGCGTCGGCAGCAGGTTCCACAGGCCGTGCAGCATCATCGCCAGCAGCAGGCCGGCCAGCGGGGCGAGCACCCTGACCCACCGGCTGGCGGCGCGCGCGGCGATGCCCAGCCCCACCCCGGTCATGGAGGTGAAGAGCGGGTGGGCGAAGCCGAAGAGCAGGATCCGGACGATGAAGATGGCGATGACCTGCTGGGTGCCGGTCGCCGGCCCGTACCGCTCGACGCCGCTGGCGTAGCCGTAGCCACCCAGGTAGAGGATGTTCTCCACCATGGCGAAGCCGATCGCGGAGAGCCCGCAGTAGACCAGGGCGTCGGTGATCCCGGAGATCTCCCGGCGGCGGAAGATCAGCAGCAGGATCGGCGCGAGGGCCTTGGTCAACTCCTCGATGAACGGCGCGACCAGCACCGCGGTCAGCGCGGTCGGCAGCCCCCAGTCGGCGAAGAGCCCGGCGGAGAACTCGTTGACGGTCAGCGAGGCCGCGGTGGAGACGAACGCGCCCCAGGCGAAGCAGAAGATCAGGTACTTGAGGGGTTCCGGCTCGTAGCGGTCCAGCCAGAGGAAACAGCCCACCAGCACCGGGACCGGGAGGATCGCGGCGACCAGGCCGATCAGCAGCGCCTCGACGCCGAGGTTCTCGCCCAGGGTGAAGACCATGAACAGCGCGCACGCCGCGATGAACAGGACGGTGCCGGCCAGCACCAGGGCCCGACGCCACCCCAGCCGACGCAGCGGCATCCGGGGCCCGGCGCCGCCGGGTGGCGGGGCGGCGGGCGCGGTCGGCGACGGCAGGGGCGCGCCGGGCGGGATGTCTGCCATGCGGTCAGCGTAGCCATCCCGGGCCGGCTGGTCCGGCCGCACGGCCCGGCGGCTCGTGCGGCGTCACGGCCTGCCCGCCACGGGCACCGGCGCGCCGGCCCTGGTGCGCTGCGTCAGCACCACGCACGCCAGCACCGCCACGGCCGCCGCGATCGAGCCGGGGGTGACGGCCTCGCCGAGCAGCAGCGCCGACCAGAGCAGGGTGAGCACCGGCTGCGCGAGCTGGATCTGGCCGACCTGCGCGACGCCGCCCCGGGCCAGGCCCGCGTACCAGGCGAAGAAGCCCAGGAACATGGAGACCGCGGTGAGGTAGCCGAACGCCGACCAGGCGACGGCATCGGCGCGCGGCGGGGCGGCCACCGCGGCGACGACCATGACAGGCACGGTGACCGGCAGCGAGAGCAGCAACGCCCAGCAGATCGTCCGGGCACCGCCCAGCTCGCGGGCGAGCGCGCCGCCCTCGGCGTACCCCAGGCCGCAGAGCACCACGGCCGCGAGCAGGAAAAGGTCGGGCGCGGAGAGGGCCGCGCCCACCGCCCCGCTGACCGCGAGGAAGCCGAGCACCGCCAGCAGCCCGCCGATGCTCGCGACCCAGAACAGCGGCGGCGGTCGCTCGCCGGCCCGCAGCACCGCGAACACGGCCGTCATGGCGGGCAGCACGGCGATGACGACCGCGCCGTGCGCGGAGGTCTGGGTCATGAGCGCCAGCGAGGTGAACAGCGGGAAACCGACGACCACGCCGAGGGCGACGATCACCAGCCGCCGCCACTGTGCGCGGGTGGGACGCGGGGCGGCGGTGAGTCGCAGGTAGGCCCACGCGAGCAGCGCCGCGCCGACGGCCCGACCGAAGGCGACGAACCACGGATCCAACTGCTGCACGGCGACGCGGGTGGCGGGCAGCGACATGCTGAAGGCGAGCACACCCAGCGCGCCGAGGGCGAGACCGACCGTACGGTCCGCCGTTACCGTGATCCTGACAGTAGCGCTACTGTTATCCGTCATGAATGACGGTAACGCAGCCGACCGCGTCATCCAAGATCTCCGCGGGCTGGTGGCCGTCGCGGAGCCCGGCACGCGGCTGCCCTCGGTACGCGAGCTGACCGCCCGGCACCACGCCTCGCCGGTCACCGTCGCCGAGGCCATCCGGCAGCTCGTGGCCCAGGGACTGATCGAGACACGGTCCGGCCGGGGCACCTTCGTGGCCGCCCCGCCCCGCGAGTGGCGCGCCCCCGACCTGTCCTGGCAGACCGTGGCGCTCGGCCCCCGTCGACCCGGCGAGGACGAGATGCAGGCGTTGCTGGCGTTACCGCCCGCCGGGGCGATCCCGCTGTCCGGCGGCTACCTGGGCGCGGAGCTCCAACCCGCCGCCGCGCTCGGTGCCGCGATCACCCGCGCCGCCCGGCAGCCCGCGTCCTGGCAGCGCGGGCCTGCGGAGGGGCGCGAGGACCTGCGCGCCTGGTTCGCCCGCGAGGCCGGGGCCGGGCTGCGCGCCGAGGACATGGTGATCTGCCCGGGCGGTCAGGCGGCGCTGTCGTCCGCGCTGCGGGCACTCGCCGCCCCCGGGGACACCCTGCTCGTCGAGTCGCCGACCTACCTGGGCGCGCTGGCCGCCGCCCGGGCCACCGGCCTACGGGTGGTGCCCGTCCCCGCCGACGCCGACGGGGTACGGCCGGACCAGCTCGCCGCCGCGTTCGCCCGTACCGGCGCCCGGCTGTTCTACTGCCAACCGCTGTACGCCAACCCGCACGGCGCGACCCTGGCAGCTCACCGCCGGGCCGAGGTCGCCGAGGCCGTACGCGACGCCGGGGCCTTCCTGATCGAGGACGACTACGCCCGCGACCTCGTCATCGACGGCCAGGCCCCGCCACCGCTGGCCGCCGACGACCCGGACGGGCACGTCGTCTACCTGCGCTCGCTGACCAAGTCGACCGCCCCGGGGCTGCGCGTCGCCGCCATGGGCGCGCGCGGTCCGGCCGGCGTCCGGCTGCGGGCCGCCCGGCTGCTCGACGACTTCTTCGTCGCCGGCCCGCTGCAACAGGCCACGCTCGAGTTCGTCACCGCCCCGGCCTGGGCCCGCCACCGCCGCGACCTGCGTACGGCGCTGCGGGCCCGCCGCGAGGCGCTGCTGAGCGCGCTCCGCCGGCAGCTCCCGGAACTCGCCCGGCAGCCGGTCCCGCGTGGCGGCATGCACCTCTGGGTCCGCCTGCCCGAGGGCACCGACGACGTGGCGGTGGCTGGCGCCGCAGCCGCCGAGGGTGTCGTCGTCTTCCCCGGCCGCCCCTGGTACGCCGCCGAACCCCCGGCCCCCCACCTGCGCCTCACCTATGCCGCCGCCCCGCCCGACCTCATGGACGAGGCCGTCCGCCGCCTCGCCCGCGCCCTGCGGGACTGAGCGGGGCGCCGGCGTACGGCTCAGCCGAGCGGCGGGTTGGTGGGCGGCTTCGGCTGTGGATCTCCCCGCTCCTTCTGCCCGTACAGCCGTTCCTGGTCGCCGAAGGACTGCCGGACCCCGCGGTTGGCGTCCTCCTGGCTGAGGCCGGAGGCCACCATCAGGTCGCTGGCGGTGGTGCGCACCTGCGCGAGCACCACGCTGCCGGAGAAGCCGACCCCCTCGGCATACGCATGGCCGGCCTCGCCGACCGCGCGCAGCATCCGCTCCCGCGCCCGCTTCGGCTCCTCCCCGACGGCGAACTCGTGCTTGAGCAGGCGCACCGACTCGGCGAGGTGGGCCACCGCGTCGGGCATCATCTCCGGGATCGGCTCCTCGTCCTCGATCAGGGTGACCGCCCGCCGGGTCAGCGTGCCGGCGTTGCGCATCGCCCGGTCGACCGGGCCGGCGGCCTCGGCGTAGTAGGTGAGCTCGTCGCGCCGGTGCCACCGGGCCGGTGAGAGCAGCGCGGTCTCCTTCGCCCCCTCGATCGCCTCCGTGAAGGCGGACAGCTCCTCCTGGTTGTTGCGGAGCCGGTCCAGGGCCTCCTGTGCCTGGTCCCGGTCCCGGTCCCGCAGGGCGTTCGCGGTGCTGTCCAACTGGTCGGCGAGCAGGTCGAGGGCGGGCCGGGCGGCCCGGTTGATGACCCGCAGCGGATTGAGCGGTAGCAGGATCGCGGTGACCAGCAGCGCGATGCCCCCGCCGACGAACGCGTCGATGAACCGGGGGATCTCCAGGTTCTCGGTCGACGGGCTGAGCGTCACGATCAGCACCGCCGTGGCCGCCGCCTGGATGACGATGGCCACGCTGGCGCCGGCGAAGATGGTCAGCATGATGGCCAGGGTGACCACGAGACCGAGCTGCCACGGGCCGGTGCCGAGCAGGTAGATGAGGAAGTCGCCGACGGCGACCCCGACCGCCACCCCGACGATCAGCTCCACCGTACGGCGAAACCGCTGGCCGACCGAGGCGGCGAGGGTACCGACCGCCGAGATCGGCGCGAAGACCGGCTGCGGGTTGCCGAGCAGTTCGTGCGCCGCCAGCCAGGACAGCCCGGCGGCGAGACCCGCCTGCACGGCGAGGCCCATCGCCATCCGCAGCCGGTGCAGGCGGTCGTGCAGGGCCGTCCTGCCGCGTTCCCGCAGGATCGCGATGGTCTGGGCGAGCTGGTGCTCCCCCTCGACCTCCTTTGCCCGGTCACCCAGGACGGCGCGTCGCACCAGTGAGGGTCGACGGTCCCGGGCCACTGCCATGGCGGGGACTACCCGCACCCGGCCGGGTGAATCCTCGCACTGGCTGCCGTACGGCAGACTCGGTCGGATGGTTGACCTTCTCCACCGGTGGCAGGCCGCGGCTCGGGGGGCCGGGGCGACCGACGTCGCGGAGCTGACCCGGGCCGGCACGGACCTGCTGGCCCGCTGGCGGGAGCCGCACCGGCACTACCACGACACCGACCACCTGACGGCCGTCCTCGACGTCGTCGACGCGCACGCGTCGGCCGCCCGGCGGCCGGACCTGGTGCGCCTCGCGGCCTGGTGCCACGACGCCGTCTACGATCCGCGCGCCGGGGGCGACGCCAACGAGCGCGACAGCGCGGCGCTCGCCGGCACGCTGCTCGGCCGGGCGGGCCTGCCGGCCGACGCCGTGGCGGAGGTACGCCGGCTGGTGCTGCTCACCGCCGGGCACGCCGTGGACCCGGGCGACGTCGACGGGGCGCTGCTCTGCGACGCCGACCTCGCGATCCTGGCCGCGCCGCCCGAGGCGTACGACCGCTACGCCGCGGCGGTCCGCCGGGAGTACGCGCACGTGCCTGAGCCTGCCTTCCGGGCGGGCCGAGCCCGGGTGCTGGCCGGGCTGCTCGACCTGCCTGCGCTGTTCCGGCTGCCGCCGCTGGCGCGGCGCTGGGAGTCCCCGGCCCGCGCCAACCTGACCCGCGAGCTGTCCGCCCTCCCCCTCCCCTGACCCCGCCTACCCTCTGCCCTGCTCTGCCCTGCCCTCGGCCCCGCGCCCGCCCGCCCGCACGCACGTGTCGATCATGGAGTTGTGGTGGGCGAAAAGCGCCGCTCAGCGGCTTCTGTGGGGACCACAACTGCATGATCGACGCGGGGTGGGCGGAGGTCGGGGGCAGGGTGGGCGGGGAGGGCGGGGTGGGTTGGGGGCGCGGCGGGGCGGGGTGGGCGGGTCAGGTGCTTGGGGCGGCGCAGGCCGGCCTGCTGGAGCAGGCGCACCAGCTCGCGGCTCGGCACCACCCGGGCGCCCAGCCAGACCGCCACGGCGAAGCGGTCGGCGGGGATGTCGTAGTGGTCCCGGTCGAACCCCCGGCGGGGCACGCCCAGCGCCTCGGCGAAGACATGCAGCTCGGCGGGCGAGACGTCGCTGATCAGGTGGGACCAGAGCCGCCCCCGCCACGGCCAGGCGGGCCGGTCCACGTAGAGCATGTCGGCCAAACTACCCGCCCCGCGGACCTGTTGGTGATCACGCGGCACCGACCGTAGCCTCGGCGACATGCCCGGATCCCCCCTCCTCGACGACCTGCGGGCGGCGCTCGGCGACGACGCCGTACTGACCGACCCGGACCTGCTGCGGATGCACGAGCGGGACGAGGCCGACCTCTGCGCCTCCGGTACGCCCCTGGTGGTGGTCCGCCCCCGCGGTACGGCCGATGTGGTCGAGGTGGTGAGGGTCGCGGGGCGGTACGGGGTGCCGGTGGTGCCGCAGGGGGCGCGTACCGGGCTGGCAGGCGCGGCGAACGCGGTCGACGGTGCGGTGGTGGTGAGCATGGTGGCGATGGATGCCGTGCTGGAGATCGATGCGGTGAGCCGGATCGCGGTGGTGCAGCCGGGCGTGGTGAACGCGGCGTTGTCGGCGGCGGTGGCGAAACAGGGCCTGTGGTATCCGCCGGATCCGGGATCGTGGGAGTCCTCCACGATCGGTGGGAACGTCGCGACCAACGCGGGCGGCATGTGCTGCGTGAAGTACGGGGTCACGACCGAGTACGTGTTGGGTCTGGAGGTGGTGCTGGCCTCGGGTGAGGTGTTGCGTACGGGTCGGCGTACCGCCAAGGGGGTTGCGGGTTACGACCTGACGCGGCTCTTCGTGGGTTCCGAGGGCACGCTCGGTGTGATCACGGAGGTGACGGTGGCGCTGCGGCCGGCGCCGCCGGAGTCGCTGACCATGGTGGCGGTCTTCCCCACCACCGCCGCCGCCGGGGCTGCCGTCGCCGAGATCGCCGCCCGGGGCCTCTCCCCCAGCCTGCTGGAGCTGCTCGACCGGACGCACCTGCGGGCGATCGAGGCGTACCGGCCGATGGGGCTGCGCACCGACGCGCAGGCGCTGCTGCTGGCCGCCGCCGACACCGGCGCCCGCGCGGCCGACGACCTGGCCGGCCTGGCCGCCGTCTGCGCGGCGGCCGGCGCCGACGAGGTCTACACGGCCACCGACGCCGTGGAGGCGGCGGCCCTGTTGCAGGCCCGCCGGCTGGCGCACCCGGCGATGGAGAAGTTCGCGGCGGAGACCTTCCCGGGCGGCAACGGCGGCCTGGTCATCGACGACGTGGCGGTGCCCCGGGCGGCGTTGGCGGCGCTGCTCGACGGGGTCGCACGGATCGCGGCCGAGTGCGACGTGACGATCGGCGTGGTGGGTCACGCCGGGGACGGCAACATGCACCCGAACATCGTGGTGGACCGCGCCGACCCGACCAGCCTCGAACGCGGCCGACGCGCCTTCGACGAGATCATGCGCCTCGGCCTCGAACTCGGCGGCACCTGCACCGGCGAACACGGCGTCGGCCTACTCAAACGCGACTGGCTCGCCCGCGAGATCGGCCCCGTCGGCATGCGGGTGCACCAGGCCATCAAGACCGCCCTCGACCCCGCCGGCCTGCTCAACCCCGGCAAGGTCCTCTGACGGGCCCAGCCGTCAAGCGGTCGTCTCCCGTCGTCCCCGAGCGGCGGCCCGGCCACGATGGGCCCGCTGACGGGCACGGCCGTCAAGCGGTCATCTCGGCCGGGGTGGCCTGGGTGAGCAGCAGCAGGATCTCGTGGGCGATCGGCGGGTGCTCCTCACCCGGGCAGTCCTGCGACGTGACGAGGCCGGCCGAGGTGAGCAGGCTGGAGGTCAACGCGTCGATGCAGGTGACCTGGTAGCGCCGGGCCTGGTCGGTCTCCGCCGCCAGCCCCGGGTCGGCGAGCAGCCCCTGGAGCCGGGCGACGTGCTCCGGGCCCAGCACGCCGGTCGACGTCACGCCGTCGCCGGCGCAGTCGACGCACTCCCACCTGCCGTCCGGTCCCACGGTGAGCTTACGCAGCGGACCGTTCGCGCCGACCCGCTGGAGGAGGCTGACCTCGCCCTCACCGGTCGTCGTCGCGCCACCGGGCCCCGGTTGCGACCGCCCGCTGAGGGCCGGCGCGCGGCCGTCGTCGGCGCGTCCGGGCAGCGCGCAGCCGGCGAGGGCGGCGACCGCCAGGGCGACGACGCACAGGCGGAACGGGCGCGACCAGGAGACGGAGGGCACGGGCCGGAACCTATCCCACCGCAGGTGACGGCCGTAACCGCTCGCCGGGGTGGGACACCGAACCTAGGGGGTGACCGGGGGCGGGTCGATCAGCGGGACGAGGACGGCAGTTCGGCCTGGTCGTCGTCCGCCCCGCGGTCCGCCGCGAAACCCCGTACGTCGGGCGCGCCGAGCCGGGCGGCGTCGGCGGTGGCGTCGTCGGGCATCAGCTGGGACTGGCGTTCCGCCTCCACCCGGGCGCGGTAGTGCGCCACCTCGCGGGCCCGGGTGGCCTCGTCCCAGCCGAGCACCGCGCCCATCAGCTCGGCCGCGTGGCCCGCCGACTCCAGGCCCCGGTGCGCCGTCTCGAAGGAGATCCGGGTACGCCGGGTCAGCACGTCCTCCAGGTGCAGCGCCCCCTCGGCCCGGGCCGCGTACGTCACCTCGGCGGCCAGGTACTCCGGGGCGCCGGCCAGCGGGGAGGCGAGCAGCGGGTCCGCGTCGATCAGCGCGAGCAGGTCGCGGGTGAGGGTGCCGTAGCGCTCCAGCAGGTGTTCGACCACCCCGGCCGGCACCCCGTGGCGGCGGGCCAGGTCCGCCCGGTCCCGCCACATCGCGGCGTAGCCGTCGGCACCCAGCAGCGGCAGGTCGGCGGTGCGGGAGGGGCGTACGGCACCGAGCCGGTGGGCGGCGCGGTCGACCACGTCGGAGGCCATCACCCGGTACGTCGTGTACTTGCCGCCGGCCACCAGCAGCAGACCGAGCATCGGCTCGAAGACGGCGTGCTCGCGGGAGAGCTTGGAGGTGGAGTCGGCCTCGCCGGCCAGCAGCGGGCGCAGCCCGGCGTAGACCCCCTCGATGTCGGCCGTCGTGAGCGGCCGGTCGAGCACCGTGTTGACCTGCTCCAGCAGGTAGTCGATGTCCCGCGCGGAGGCCGCCGGGTGGGACCGGTCCAGCCGCCAGTCGGTGTCGGTGGTGCCGATGATCCAGTGCCCGCCCCACGGGATGACGAAGAGCACGCTGGTGGCCGTACGCAGGATCAGCCCGGCCTCGCCGGTGATCGCCGAGCGGGGCACCACGAGGTGCACGCCCTTGGACGCCCGGACGCGGATGCCGGGGCGCAGCCCGACGTCGTTCAGCATCCGGGACATGTCGTCGCTCCACACGCCGGTGGCGGCGATGACGGTGCGGGCGCGTACCTCGAACTCGGCGTCCGGGGAGCCGGGCGGCGCCTCCAGGTCGCGGACCCGGACGCCGGTGACCTCGCGGGCCTGCCGGATCAGCCCGACCGCCCGGGTGCTGTTCACCACGGTCGCGCCGAGGCTGGCCGCCGTGCGGGCCAGGGTCACCACCAGCCGTGCGTCGTCGACCTGCCCGTCGTAGTAGCGGATCGCGCCGGCCACCGCGTCGGCGCGCAGGCTGGGGAAGACCCGGCGGGCGCCCTCGCGGGTCAGGTGCCGGTGCAACGGCATGCCGCGCCCGCCACCGAACACCCCGGCGAAGGCGTCGTAGGCCGCCACGCCGGCGCCGTAGTAGGAGCGGCGCAAGGCGCGGGCGGGCAGGCCGCGCACGCCCCGCCCGTCGGGCAGCGGAACCAGGATGGGCACCGGGCGGACCAGGTGCGGGGCGAGCCGGGTGGCGAGCAGTCCCCGCTCGGTGAGCGCCTCGTGCACCAGGTGGAACTCCAGCTGCTCCAGGTAGCGCAGGCCCCCGTGGATGAGCTTGCTGGAGCGGCTGGAGGTGCCGGCGGCGTAGTCGCGCGCCTCCACCAGCGCCACCTTCAACCCCCGCGAGGCCGCGTCCAGGGCGGCGCCCGCCCCGGTCGCACCACCGCCGATGACCAGCACGTCGAAGCGTTCGGCCCGCAGGCGGCGCAGATCCGCGGCCCGGCGCTCGGGGGAGAGCTGACCGGCTGTCGTTCGGGACACGTTGGGGTCACGCACCCGTCCACGGTAACGGTCGCCGTCCCGGGCGGCACACGGCGTCCGCGCCGTACTGTCACAGGATGGAGGTCGGTCCCCCGTTCCCCGCCGGTCAACCCGTCCCCCGCCCCCCGGTCCCGCCGGGGCGGCCGGGTCCCTGGCCGGTGGTCGCGGCGGTGGTGACCGGCTGCTGGGCGGTCGGGCTCGTGGTCGTCGGGCAGCTCGGCGGCTGGCTGGCCGACCAGGTCGTACTGCTCTCCGGGCTGGACCGCGTGGCCTGGCTCTGGCCGGTGACGGTGCTGTTCACCGTGCTGCTGGTCGGCGCGCCCGCCCTGGCGCTCGCCCTGCTGCCCCGCTCGGTGGCGGTCCGCGCCGCCGGCCGGGTCTGGCTGGCGGCGACGCTCGTGCTCGGCGCGCTGGGGCTGCTCCGGGCGATCCCGCCGGTGCACCAGGAGGCCTACCTCGCCGCGCTGGCCGCCACGGCCGCGCTGGCCGCCCTCGTCCTACGGGCGCTGGCCCGTCGCGGGCCCGTCCCGACGCCCCGCGGGCCCGTCCCGACGCCCCAGGGGTCCGCGCCGGCCGCCACGCTGCTCGGGGTGGCCGGCGGACTGGCGCTGCTGCTGCCCTGGGTCTGGCTGGGAGCGCTCGGCGGACTGCTGGAGACGGTGCTCGCCGGGGTCGCCGCCGCCGCGCTGGGCGTGCTGGCCGGGGCGCTGCTCGACGGCGCCTTCTGGTCCCGCTTCGCCGTCGGCGAGCCACCCCGGCCGGCCCGGCTGGTGCTGGTCGGCGGGCTGGTCGCCGGGGTCGCGCTGCTGCTGATCGCCGCCGGGGTCGGGCAGTCCGGGGCCCAACTGCCCCTGTTGCTGACCCTGCCGCCGGCCGGCTTCGCGCTGGCGGCCCTGCGCGCCGCGGCCCGTGAGCCGGACGCCGCTGGCCGGGAGCCGGACGCCGCAGACCGGGAGCCGGACGTCGCAGACCGGGAGTCGGGCGTCGCAGACCGGGAGCCGGACGTCGCGGCCCGAGAGTCGGGCGGGCGGGCAGTTCCGGGTGCCGTGGGCCCCGCGACCCGTTGGCTGGTCGGGCTCGCCGTACTCGGCCCGCTGGCCTTCACCGATCCCGAGGAGATCAGCCTCGTCCTGGCCGGCACCCGCGACGTGCCGTTCTGGGTGGCGGTCGCGGCCGGCGCCGGGCTCGCCGTCGCGGCCATCCTCGCCGTGGCGTACGGCGTGCTGCTGACCCGGCCTCGGCGGCCGAGCCGACGGGTCGCCGGGGTGACCGCCGGCGTCCTGCTGGTCGTGGTCGGTGCGGTGGCCGTCGGCGCCGGCCAGCCCGGCCTGCACGGCGAGCGGCTGTTCGTGGTGCTGCGCGAGCAGGCCGACCTCACCGGCGTCCCGGCGACGACCGGCCGGGCCGGCCGGGACGCCCGGGTCGCCGAGGTCCACCGGCGGCTGGTCGCCACCGCCGGGCGGACCCAGGCCGACCTGCGCCGCGACCTGCGCCGGCTACGTCTCGACCACACCCCCTACTACCTGGTGAACGCGGTCGAGGTGGACGGCGGCCCGGCGGTACGGGCCTGGTTGTCGCGCCGGCCGGAGGTGGCCCGGGTGCTGGTCAGCCAGCGGCTGCGACCGCTGCCCGCCCCGGCCGGCCGCACGCGTGGCACCGCACCGGCGCCGGCCGGCCCGGAGTGGAACGTCCGGATGATCGGTGCCGACCGGGTCTGGTCCCAGCTCGGGGTGGACGGCTCCGGGATCGTGGTGGGCAGCTCGGACTCGGGCGTGGACGGTGGACACCCCGCGCTGGCGGGCGGCTTCCGGGGCGGCGACGACTCCTGGTACGACCCGTGGAACGGCACCCGCCGGCCGACCGACGAGGGCGGCCACGGCACCCACACGACGGGCAGCGCGGTGGGCCGGGACGGCGTCGGAGTGGCCCCGGGCGCCGGCTGGGTCGGCTGCGTCAACCTGGACCGCAACCTCGGCAACCCCGCGTACTACCTGGACTGCCTCCAGTTCATGCTCGCGCCCTTCCCGCCGGGCGGGGACCCGTTCACCGACGGCCGCCCGGCGCGCGCCCCGCACATCCTCACCAACTCGTGGGGCTGCCCGCCGATCGAGGGCTGCGACCCGGGCGTGCTCCGGCCGGCGACCGCCGCCCTGGCCGCCGCCGGCATCCTGGTCGTGGCCGCCGCCGGCAACACCGGCCCGTACTGCGGCTCGATCGCCGACCCGCCCGCCCCGTACGCGGACGTGCTGACCGTCGGGGCGGTGGACCGGCAGCGCCGGGTGACCCTGTTCTCGTCGCGGGGCCCGGTGCCGGGGGCGGCCAAGCCGGACCTGGTCGCGCCGGGCGACGAGGTGCTGTCGGCGATGCCGGGCGGCGGGTACGCCACCCTGAGCGGCACCTCGATGGCGACCCCGCAGGTGGCCGGCGTGGTGGCGTTGATGTGGTCGGCCGACCCGACGCTGGTCGGCGACCTGCCCCGCACCCGGCAGATCCTGCGGGACACCGCGACCCCTGCCGGTGCCACGTACGCGTCGGCGACGCAGACGTGCGGGGGCGACCGGAACATCACCGGCGCCGGCCTGGTCGACGCCTATGCGGCGGTGCGGACGGCCAAGGGGTGAGCGGGTCTTGCCTCCCCCCGCATCCGGTGATCTATGGTCGGCGGCCATGGAGACGGAGATCGTCGAGCTGACCGCCGACCGGACGCCCGACGTGGTGGAGCTGTGCCGCCGGGCGCTGGACCTGCCGGAGGACGCGGCCGAGGCGCCGGAGGTCGTGGACGCGCTCTGGACCCGGGCGGTCGTCGACCGGCCGGTGGTCGCGCTGGGCGCGTACCGGGGGGCGGAGCTGGTCGGGGTGCTGGTCTGTTCCGTAGCCGCCCGGGACGCCCGGCTGGGGCACGTGGATCTGGTGGCGGTGGACCCCGCCCACCGGCGACGGGGCGTGGGGCGGGCACTGCTGTCGTACGCCGAGCGGACCCTCGCCGGCCTCGGCGCGGTGGAGGTGCTGCTCGCCGGCAACCCGCCCTACTACGCCTGGCCCGGCATCGACGTGCGCTACACGCCGGCGATCTGCGCCGCGCTGGCGCTCGGCTACCGGCAGGACCGGACGGCGTGGAACATGACGGCCGACCTGTCGTACGACGGCTCGCCCGCCCTGCGCCCGACGGAGCCCGCGGAGGCGCGGCTGGCCGGGCAGGGGGTGACGGTCCGCCGTGCCGCGGCGGGCGACCTGCCGGCGCTGGCCGAGTTCGCCCGTGCCACGTTCGGCGGGGCCTGGGACGCCGAGTTGGCCGGCTCGGTCGGCCGGGAGAGGGCCGGCTGCCACCTGGCCGAGCGCGACGGCACGGTGCTCGGTTTCGCCGCGTACGGGTCGTCCCGGCCGAGCTGGTTCGGCCCGATGGGCACCGCCCCGGCGGCCGAGGGCTCGGGGATCGGCGGGGTGCTGCTGCGCCGGTGCCTGCGCGACCAGCGGGCGGCGGGGGTGACGGCGGCGCAGATCGGCTGGGTCGGGCCGGTCCCGTTCTACTCGGGCAGCGCGGGCGCCCGGATCGAGCGCGTCTTCTTCCTGTACCGCAGGGCGCTCGGGGACTGACAACAGGGCGAACGGGATGTAGCGCCATTCGCCCGTATCGGTGATCGTCGCGCCCTACCGTTTCGGTAGAGGAGGCAGCCATGATTACGGACGACGAACGCCCCGGCCCGTTGCCGTTCGACCGGCTCGACTACGGCGACGCCGAGCAGCAGGCGGAGATGGCCGGCGTCGACGAACCGGCCGACGAGCCGGTGACGCTGGTCGACGAGCCGGTACCGGTCCCGCAGCCGTACGACGGGGCGCAGCGGAGGCGCAACCAACGGCCACTGCCGACGTGACAGCGGAAGGGGCGGACCGCTGACGCGGCCCGCCCCTTCCGGCGTATGAAGCTGGACTCAGAAGTCCATCTCCCCGCCACCCGGACCAGCCGGGGCGGCCGGGGTCTTCTCCGGCTTGTCCGCCACGACGGCCTCGGTGGTGAGGAAGAGCGCCGCGATCGACGAGGCGTTCTGCAGCGCCGACCGGGTCACCTTGGCCGGGTCGATGATGCCCGCGGCCAGCAGGTCGACGTACTCGCCGTTGGCGGCGTTGAGGCCGTGACCCGGGTTGAGGTTGCGGACGTGCTCGACGACGACGCCACCCTCGAGGCCGGCGTTGACGGCGATCTGCCGCAGCGGGGCGTCCAGCGCGATCTTGACGATCTGCGCGCCGGTCGCCTCGTCGCCGGCCAGGTCCAGCTTGTCGAAGGCGGTCTTGCCGGCCTGCACCAGCGCGACGCCACCACCCGGGACGATGCCCTCCTCGACGGCGGCCTTCGCGTTGCGGACGGCGTCCTCGATGCGGTGCTTGCGCTCCTTCAGCTCGACCTCGGTGGCCGCGCCGACCTTGATCACCGCGACGCCGCCGGCCAGCTTGGCCAGCCGCTCCTGCAGCTTCTCGCGGTCGTAGTCGGAGTCGCTCTTGTCGATCTCGGCCCGGATCTGGTTGACCCGGCCCTGGATCTGCTCGGCGTCGCCGGCACCGTCGACGATGGTGGTCTCGTCCTTGGTCACCACGACCTTGCGGGCGCGGCCCAGCATGTCGAGGCCGACGGCGTCCAGCTTGAGGCCGACCTCCTCGCTGATGACCTGGCCACCGGTGAGGATGGCGATGTCGGCCAGCATGGCCTTGCGGCGGTCACCGAAGCCCGGCGCCTTGACGGCGACCGACTTGAAGGTGCCCCGGACCTTGTTGACGACCAGGGTGGCCAGGGCCTCGCCCTCGATGTCCTCGGCGATGATCAGCAGCGGCTTGCCCGACTGCATGACCTTCTCCAGGATCGGGAGCAGGTCCTTCACCGACGAGATCTTGCTGTTGACGATCAGGAGGTAGGGGTCGTCGAAGACGGCCTCCATGCGCTCCGGGTCGGTCATGAAGTAGGCCGAGATGTAGCCCTTGTCGAAGCGCATACCCTCGGTGAGCTCCAGCTCCAGCCCGAAGGTGTTGCTCTCCTCGACGGTGATGACGCCTTCCTTGCCCACCTTGTCCATCGCCTCGGCGATGATCTCGCCGACGGTGTTGTCACCGGCGGAGATGGAGGCGGTGGAGGCGATCTGCTCCTTGGTCTCGACGTCCTTGGCGAGCTTGAGCAGCTCCTCCGAGACGCTGGCCACGGCGGCCTCGATGCCCCGCTTCAGGGCCATCGGGTTGGCACCGGCGGCCACGTTGCGCAGGCCCTCGCGGACCAGGGCCTGGGCCAGGACGGTCGCCGTCGTCGTGCCGTCACCGGCGACGTCGTCGGTCTTCTTCGCGACCTCCTTGACCAGCTCGGCGCCGATCTTCTCGTAGGGGTCCTCGAGCTCGATCTCCTTGGCGATGCTCACACCATCGTTGGTGATGGTGGGGGCACCCCACTTCTTCTCCAGCACGACGTTGCGGCCCTTGGGGCCGAGGGTCACCTTCACGGCGTCGGCGAGCTGGTTCATGCCCCGCTCGAGGCCGCGGCGAGCCTCTTCGTCGAACGCGATCATCTTGGCCATACGGCGTTGTCCTCCTGGACACTCACGGGCCACCCGGAGTGTGTGTCCCGGATGGGCCGCCTGGTGTACGCACCTTGGGACGTCGCCACCTGGCGACGACGACGTCTCCTCGGCCGGGCCGGATAGCCCGCGACGACCGGCCATGTGCCGCAACCGCGTCTGGACGCCGCTGCGACCGTGGCCCTACCGCCCCGACCATTGGCACTCGCGGTGTGCGAGTGCCAATGACTTGTTTAGCACTCTCCCCTGCCGAGTGCAAGCACGATGGGCCCGGTCAGCCGAGTTCGCCGGCCAGCCGCGCGCTGTCCACCGGCCCCTCGTGGGCACGTTGCTCGGCGTACGTGACAACCAGCCCGACCAGCTGGGCGAGGTGGGTGGGCAGGGCCAGCACCGCGCCCAGCAGCGTCACCACCAGCACGCCGACCGCCGTGCCGGGCGAGTCCAGCGGGGTGGTGCCGAACGGCAGCGTGCCGATGCCCTCCACCATGCCGGCGGCCCCGCCGCCGATGATCACCGCCGCCGCCACCAGCGCCACCCGGCCGAGCAGCAGGCCGAGGCGGTCGTGGAACATCCGGAAGGAGCGGCCGATCGGGTGCTGCCGCTCGAAGAGGTAGACCGGGCCGGCCATGCTGAGCGCGAAGGCGAAGTAGATGCCGGGGATGACGCAGAAGCAGACGCCGAGGCCGATGATCACGCTCATCAGCAGGGTCCAGCCCCACAGGCCCAGTGCCCGGCGCGCCCCGTGGGACAGCGCCGCGCCCATGCTCACCGACTCGCCGGCCGCCTGCCGGGTGACCACCCAGGTGCCGGCCGCCCAGCCCAGGCTCTGCACCAGGCCGAAGACGAGGGCGCTGCCGAGCACCACGGAGAGCATGACGCCCAGGTCGGTCACGAAGGTGTCGGGCAGCGTGGTGGGCTCCTCGGCCATCGCCTGGTCCCACCGCGCGGTGGGGTCGACGACCAGCGAGAGCACCGAGACCACGGCCGCCGGCAGCACCTGCGTGAGCAGCAGGATCGGCAGCAACAGCCGCCAGCCCCGGCGTACGGCGCCGACGCACCGGTTGAACCAGCCGTTGACGCCGGCGCCGGGCGGGGTGACGAGCGGGTCGGCCGGGTCGAGGCCGTACGCCGGCGGGTGCCAGCCGTGGACGGGCTGCCCGGGGTAGGCGACCGGGGCACCCGGGTACCAGGGCTGCCCGCCGTACGGGCCGGCGCCGACCGGGTACCCGCCGGTGGGCGGGAAGACCCAGTCCTGCGGCGGCTGCGGGCCGGCCGGCACACCGCCGCCCGGGGCCACGGGACCATCCGGGGCCACCGGACCACCCGGGGCCACGGAACTGTCCGGAGCCGGGACGGCCGGCCCTCCGGCATTCGGATCTCCCGGAGACGGCACGGCCTGGGGCGGCTGGTCGGACATGAACCCTCCTCAGCGATGGCTGGAACGGCTCACGATCCTCCCCTGCCGGCGCAACCGCACCGGAGCCCGCCCCACCGCGACACCGCTGCCCGGCACGATCGGCCCGCCGAACCGGACGGCACCGCCGGGTCACCCGCCGGACATCCCGGGACCGATGGCCGGGGAGGGGCGCAGGCGACCGACGCGTGGGCGGAGGAGTGCGCGGTCAGGCGATGACGCGTACGCGCTCGGCCTGAGGGCCCTTCTGGCCCTGGGCGACCTCGAACTCGACCCGCTGGCCGTCGTCCAGCGCCTTGTAGCCGTCCATCTCGATCGCCGAGAAATGGACGAAGACGTCCTGCCCGCCGTCGACGGCGATGAAGCCGTAGCCCTTTTCGGAGTTGAACCACTTCACGGTGCCCTGTGCCACGGTGCACTTCCTCACTCTGCGCAGCGTTTCACGACCCCGGAGGCCGGGCTGGCCGGCACCGGAGGACGCCCGATTCGGCGATCGACAATGGCCGCTGAAACGGTAACCGAAATCGCACGCTACACGAAGCGTGACGGCGGCGCACGACCACAAATCGGGCATATTTCAACCGGTGGGCATCGGCGTTCATCGCTGTGGTACGCATGCGTCATGACGAGCACGCCCGACGGGTCGGGGCAGGCGCGGCGGGCGGAGATCCGGCGGGTCCGGCCCCGCGACGCCGCCCGGATGCGGGCCCTGCGGCTGGAGATGCTCGCCGACGCCCCGCTGGCCTTCCTCGAGACCCTCGCCGACGCGGCGGCCCGGCCGCACGCGGACTACGCGGCCAGGATCGCGTCCGTCTCGGCCGGGGTGGGCACCGCGCAGTTCGTGGCCGACCCGGGCGGCCGGCTCGTCGGGCACGCGGGTGGCACGGCGGCCCCCGGGGAGCCGGCGCTGACCCTGGTGTACGCCGTCTACGTCACCCCGCCCTGGCGGGGCACCGGCCTGCTCGGCGACCTCGTCGACGCGGTCGCGGCCTGGTCCCGGGCCTGCGGGCGCCCCGAACTGATGCTGGAGGTCGTGGTCGGCAACGACCGGGCCTACCGGGCGTACCGGCGGCTGGGCTTCGTCGACACCGGCGTACGCGTCCCGCACCCCACCGTGCCGGTGCTCACCGAACTCCAGATGCGGCGCAAGGCCTGACGCGGCTGCCCGGACCGGCCGGCCGTGGGCCGACCCGGGCAGCCGGACGGATCACGCGTGGCGGCGGGACTGCACGACGCGGAACCGGTTGGCCACGTAGGCGCCGTCGGTGAGCGCGGAGTTGGCCGCCGCGTTGGCGCCGCTGCCGTGGAAGTCGGAGAAGGCCGCCGACTGGTTCACGAAGACCCCGCCGGTGAGGTTGCAGGACAGGTGCACCCCGACCTCGATCGCCGCCGCCTCGGCCGCGTCGAGGACGGTCTCGTCCGTGGAGTAGACCGCCGCCGTGAGCGCGCCCTTCTCGCCGACCGTGGAGCGCAGGATCTCCAGGCTGTGCGCCGTGGAGTCGGTGGCGATGGCGAACGAGATCGGCCCGAACCACTCCTTCGAGTAGGTCGCGGCGTCGTCGGCCGCCAGCCTGACCACCGTCGGGGTGCGGACCACCGCGCCGGGGAAGGCCGGGTGCTCGACCGTACGCGACTCCAGCACCGCCTCGCCGACCTTGGTGACCTCGTCGAGGCGCTCCAGCACCCCGTCGTTGACGATGGCGCCGGTCATCTCCACCCCGCGCGCCGGATCGGCGGTGAGCTTGGCGACCGCCGCGGCGATCCCGCCGGCCACCTCGTCGAAGCTCTTGTGCCCCTGGTCGGTCTCGATGCCTCCCGAGGGGATCAGGATGTTCTGCGACGTCGTGCACATCTGGCCGCTGTAGAGGGTCAGGGTGAAGCCGAGGTTGCGGCACATCCCGGCGAAGTCGTCGGTGGAGTCGATCACCACCGTGTTCAGCCCGGCCTTTTCGGTGTAGACGGCCGCCTGCCGGGCGTTGGCCTCCAGCCAGTCGCCGTACTCGGTGGAACCGGTGAAGTCGATGATCTTGATGGCCGGGTGCAGGGCCAGCGTGGAGGCGAGCTTCTCGCCGGGCGCCTCGGGGGCGAGCAGCACCAGGTTCGGGTCGAAGCCGGCCTCGGCGAGCACCTCCCGGGCGTACTTCACCGTGATCGCCAGCGGCAGCACCGCGCGCGGGTGCGGCTTGACGACCACCGGGTTGCCGGTGACCAGCGAGGCGAACAGCCCCGGGTACGAGTTCCAGGTCGGGAAGGTGTTGCAGCCGATCACCAGCGCCACGCCACGGGGCACCACGTGGAAGGTCTTGGTCATCCGCAGCGGGTCGCCCTTGCCGGCCGCCTTCTCCCAGCCCGCCGTCCCCGGGTGCCGGGTCATCTCCGCGTACGCGTAGGCGACCGCCTCCAGCGCGCGGTCCAGCGCGTGCGCGCCGCCGGCCTGGAAGGCCATCACGAAGGCCTGGCCGCTGGTGAACTGCACCGCGTTGGCCAGCTCGAAGATGTGCTTGTGCAGCCGGTCGAGGATCTCCAGGCAGACCCCCGCCCGGGCCTGCGGGCCGGCGTCGCGCCAGCCGGGCAGCGCGGCGGAGGCGGCGGCGACCAGCTCGTCGGCGCCGGCGTGCGGGTAGCGGACGTTCAGCTCGACGCCGAACGGGCTGGTCTCGGTGGCGACCCGGTCGGTCGCGCCCGGCTGGTCGAGGGGGAAGTCGCCGCCGAGGTACGCCTCGAAGGCGGCCTTGCCGTCGGCGGCGGCGGTCTCACCGTAGACGCGGGGGCTGGGCGACTCGGGGTAGGCGGACCAGTACCCGCGCTCCGTGATGGCGGTCAGCGCCCGGGTCAGGGTGTCGGCGTGCCTGTCGTACAGGGGGTGCGGGGTCTCCGTCATGCCCGCCATCATGCAACAGAAAGCACCAGGATCAGTAGGGGCGTGTCACAACTCAGATGGTGAGCTGCCAGTCGGTCCAGCCGTCGACGGGGCGGAACCCGAGCTGCTCGTTGATCCGCACCATGTGCGCGTTCTCGGCCGCGTTGAAGGTGTCGATCGCGCGTACCGCCGGTTCGTGGGCCAACAGGTGGTGCAGGTTCTCGACCTTGGCGAGCAGCCCGAGGCGGTGCCCACGGTGGTCCGGATCGACGATGGTGATCTGCTGGAACGCGTGCCAGTCGGCCGACGCGCCGACGTCGAGCAGGGTCCAGGCGACCAGCCGTCCGGACGCCTCGTGGCGCAGGGCCGTGTGGTAGCGCCGCCGCCCCCGCGCGTCGAACGCCCGCTCAGTGCTCCGGAGCCGGTCGGCGTCGACCCGCTCCGGCTCCCACTCCACCTCGCCCAGGGGCGCGTCGGCCATCAACCGGCCGTCGAGGTAGGCGATGTCGGCGACGTACTCCTCGGGGGTGTGTCCCTGCCACCGCACGACGCGGTAGCCGGCCGCCCGGGACCGGGCCCCGGCCAGCGCGGCGGCCAGGCCGTCGTGGTCGAGCCGGGTGGTGTCGAGCCGGCGGCGGACCTCGGCCAGCGCCGGCCGGGCGCCGGTGGACGCGGCGAAGGCGGCGCCGGCGCCGGAGCGGGGCGGGCCGCCGGGCAGCGTGGTGACGGCCATCGCCACCACCCGCTTGCGGCCCCGCTCCCGCAGCAGGCGTACGGCGTGCTCGTGCAGCGCGCGGCCGACGCCGCGACGCCGGTGCTCCGGATGCACGACCAGCTCGGCCGTGGCGTTCTCGGTGTTGTCGAGCTGCGGCAGGTCCAGCGCGAGGTAGCCGGCCGGCACGCCGTCGAGCCGGGCCAGCGCCCAGAGCGGTTCGTTGCCCGGCATCGGGTGCCGGACCGCCGCATCGAAGCGCCGCCGGCAGAAGGGCGGGAAGTCCGGCAGGTCGGCCTCGTTGGCCGCCGCGCCGATCCGGTACGCCTCGTCGACCGCGGCCTGGTCGGCGGCGTCGAGCGGCGCGATGGTGATGCTCATCGGCTGAGAGTGCGCCGCCAGACGACGATCGGGCCAGCGAATTAACCGCTGGCCCGATCGGGAGGTTGGTCGGGAGGGACGCTCGCACAACGCCTCCGGCGTTGGGTCGCAAGAACTGAAAGTCTCCGGCGAAACGCCCTCCCGCACGGAGCATCTTGCGCCGTCCGGTTACGGCCGTCAAGTCCTTGTCGGCGCGTTTTCCGCACTCACAGCGAAAACCCAGTTACCCGGCGAATCCCCGGATCAGGTGAGGAGGCCGGCGTCGCGGGCGGCGCGCAGCGAGGGCTTGATGCGGTGGGTGGGACCGACCTGGCCGGACACCGCATCGAGGGTCTTGAGGCCCTCGCCGGTGTTGAAGACGACGGTCTCCGCCGTCGGGTCCAGGCGGCCCGACTCGACCAGCTTGCGCAGCACGGCCACCGTCACCCCGCCAGCGGTCTCGGCGAAGACGCCGGTGGTACGGGCGAGCAGCCGGATGCCGGCGCGGATCTCGTCGTCGTCGACGTACTCCATCCAGCCGCCGGTGCGGCGTACCGCCTCCAGGGCGTAGATGCCGGCGGCCGGGTCGCCGATGTTGAGCGACTTGGCGATGCCGGTCGGCCGGACGGGGGTGATGGTGTCGGTGTCGGCGTGCAGGGCGGTGGCGATCGGGTTGCAGCCGGCCGACTGCGCGCCGAACACCTTCCAGCCGCCGGCCGGCGCCTCGACCAGGCCGATCTCGACCAGCTCGGTGAACGCCTTGTCGATCTTGGTGAGCAGCTCGCCGGAGGCCATCGGGATCACCACCTGCGCGGGGATCCGCCAGCCGAGCTGCTCGGCGACCTCGTAGCCGAGCGTCTTGGAGCCCTCGGCGTAGTAGGGGCGCACGTTGACGTTGACGAACGCGGTGTCCTCGAACTCGTCCGTCTCCACCAGCTCGCCGCAGAGCCGGTTCACGTCGTCGTACGAGCCGTCGATGGCGACCAGTTCGCCGCCGTAGACGGCGGTGGTGACGACCTTGCCCTGCTCCAGATCGCCGGGGATGAAGACCACCGAAGGCGCGCCGGCCCGCGCGGCGTGCGCGGCGACCGAGTTGGCCAGGTTGCCGGTGGAGGCGCAGGCGTAGCGGGTGAAGCCGAGCGCGCGGGCGGCGCTCAACGCCACCGAGACCACCCGGTCCTTGAAGGAGTGGGTCGGGTTGGCGCTGTCGTCCTTGACCCAGAGGGGGGCGGTGATGCCCAGCTCGGCGGCGAGGTGCGGGACGGACACCAGTGGGGTGAAGCCGGGGTCGAGGCTGACCCGGGTGGCCGGGTCCTGGCCGGCGGGCAGCAGTGCCGCGTACCGCCAGATGTTCTGCGGGCCCGCCTCGATCTGCTCCCGGGTGACCGTCGCGAGCGCGGCGGCGTCGTAGTCGACCTCCAGCGGGCCGAAACACTCGTAGCAGGCGTGCTGGGCGGCGAGCGGGTAGCGGGCCGAACAGGCGCGGCAGACCAGGGCACGGGCGGGGCTGGTGGTGGTGTCGATGCCGGAGGGGGCGAACGTCGACGTCATGTCGCGGGTCCTCTCATCTTTCCCCGCATCGCACCCTGCGGCGGGGACGGAATTGGCACCTGCCCCGCCGGTCGCTCTGCGGTGAGCGCGCGGGGTGGTTGCCGGGGCGTCGTCGGGCCGTATCCCTCAGCCCCTCTGGATGAGGTATGCAGTTGTACCTGCGAGTTTAAGCACCGAAGGCGCCCGGATCGACGGCCGATCCCACGCTGTGAGCGATCCCGCAGTCGCCGCCGGGCCGCAGGCGGCCTTCTGTCACGGTACGGATTCAGACGGCCACGGAGCGGGAGTCGGCGGCGGGGCGGCGGGCGCGTAGCAGGGTGTCGACCGCCCACCGGCCGGGACCGAACACGGCGATCAGCAGAAACGACCAGCAGAACAGGACGGCCAGCTCGCCGCCGTTGCGCAGCGGAAGCAGCGCGTCCGGCTGGTGCACCACGAAGTACGCGTACGCCATCGAGCCGGACGCCAGCAGGGCCGCCGCCCGGGTCAGCAGCCCGACGAGCACCAGCCCGCCGCAGACCGCCTGGATCAGCGCGGCCCACCACCCCGGCCACTCGCCGAACGGGACCGCCTCGCCGGTGCCCCGGTTTCCGCCGAGCACCCCCAGCAGCGAGGCCAGGCCGTGGCAGAGGAAGAGCAGGCCGACGACGGCGCGGAACAGGGACAGGGCCGGGCCACCGATCCGGTCAGTGAACATCAGGGCACCTCCGAGCAGGACGACGGGACGACACCAGAATGCCGACAGCCATTCGGCTGTGTCGATTGATTCCCTCTTTATGGGAACGCTCCCACGACGCGGTCGGGCCCTGTTCTGGCGCGTCCCCGCTACGGTGCCAGGCACATCGACGGAAAGGAACGCGCGAATGCGTCGCAAGCTCGTCCCCGTGGTGGCGCTCTCCATGGCCTGCCTGCTGGCGCTCACCACCGCCTGTTCCACAGGCAACCGGAAGAAGCGGAACCGCTCCGCCGACCGGCCCGCCGGCACCGCCGCGAAGCGGGACGACGTCGACGCCGCCCCCGCGACCACCCGGGCCACCCCGACGCCCCGCCGCACCGGCGACCAGCTCACCTGCCTCGAACTGCGCAACACCCGGATCGGCAGCAGCAGGGTCCGCTACCGCGGGTACGCCGCCCCGATCCGTCTCGCCGCCGGCCGCTGGTCCGACCGGAACGGCACGACTGTGGAGTTGCAGCGGCCGTGCGCCATCGGCGACCTCGACGGCGACGGCGCGGGCGACGCGGTCGGCGTGGTCATGCTCGACGGCGGCGGGACCGGCCGCTTCTTCACCCTCGCCGCCTGGCGCAACGTCAGGGGCGAGCCGGACTACCAGGCCCAGGTCGACCTCGGCGACCGTACGCCGGTGGAGAGCGTCAGCGTGAGCGGCGGCAGGGCGACGGTGGTCTACCTGACCCGGCCCGCGGACGGCCCGGCGGCGGAGCTGAGCATCCGGCGTACCGCCGTCTACCAGCTCAGGGGCACGACGCTGGCCAAGCTGAGCCACACCGACGCCCGGGTGACCGCGACGCCCCCCGGCAGCGGGGACGCCGCCGACTCCGGCACCGAGCCGGACTCCCCCGACTCCCGCACCCGCACGCGCAGGCCCCGTTCCCGCTGACGTCCCGCCGGTGGTCGTACCGGGCCCAGGACCGCGCCGGCCGATCCGCCGGCGCGGGCTCCGGCCGTGCCGGGCAGGCGCCGGCTCAGTCCGGGACCGGCCGGGGGGCTGGTGGCTTCGGCAGCCGGATGTATCCGGTGGCCGGGCAATCCTGCTGAGTCACCGCGCCGAGGCAGCCCCACCCCGAGGTCGGGGGGCGCTCGAAGTACTGGACGGGCTGCGACGGGATGGCCTCGGTGGTGAACGTGCCGGCGCCGCTCGGGATGCGTTGCTCGTGGGCGCCGGTCGTGTCGGTGTAGGAGGCGACGATGTGCCACTCGCAGGTGTGGGTGGACACCTCCGGCTGGATGCGGAAGGCCATGTTCGACTGACCGTTGCCCAGTTCGACGACGTTGCGGCGGAAGTACAGCTGGCCCTCCCGCGGCTCGCCCTCGTCCAGGACGTACGGGCCGTGCGGCTCGTCCGTCGGCCCACCGGTCAGGTCCCACAGCAGCCCCTGCCGGGACTCCGCGCCCGCCGGGGGAAGGGTGACGACGGTCTGCGCCGTGGGTACGCGGCACGAGTCCTTGACGGCGGTCATGTTGTTGATCGTGAGTCCGGCGGCGCGATCGCTGTTCAGGTTCAGGTCGAACGTCTGGGCATGACCGCGGTTCTCGTTGCCGTCCTCGAACGGCGCAACGTAGGACGCGTGCTCGACCACCCGGCCGCCGAGCGGCTTGAGGAGCTCCCACACCTCTGACCTGTCGCCGGTCAGGGCGGTGAGCCCGGCCTGCTCGCCCTCGGTCAGCGGCCGGTCGAGCAGCACGGTGAAGGCCTCGGGCAGGTCCCGGTCGTAGTCGAGGGGCGTGACCGTGGACACGAACGCGGCCTGCTCGCGGTCGACCGCCTGCTGAGCCTGCCTGTCCGAGCGGGCCCGATCGGTGGCCGTCGACCGGTCCAGAAGGACATTGGCCTGGTAGGCGAAGAGCACGCCGACCACGACGATGACGGCGACGACGGTCGCGTACACCGCGCGCTGCTTCGGCGCAAGCCGGCGAAAGCCGGGCAGGCGTTCATCGGCCAGCACGGCCCAGGCTTTTGGCTCGGTCGCCGACCCGGACGGCGACGCAGGCGCGGACGGCGGCACGGACGCAGACGGCGGCACGGGCGCAGACGCGGACGACGGCGCGGACGGCGGCGCGGACGGCGACGCAGGCGCAGGCTCGGGCGGCGCCGTGGACGACGGCGGCGTGGCCGGCGCTGTGGATGACGGCGGCTCAGGAGGCGACGCGGGCGGCTGGTCAGGGGGCGGCGCAGGGGGCGGATTGGTCATACCCGATTCTCACTCAGCGGCACCACGCCATCACTGAACTGCTCTCGCCGCGCCGAGATAGAGCGGGACAGGTGATGTCGTAGGCGATTCAGCTCGACAGGCGCCGCACGGCGGCCCCGTTCCGGGCCGGTCCCGCAGATGGGGCAGCTCGACAGCGGGGCCAAGGAGATCACGCTGGGCTTCGACGCCCCGCCCCGGCCGCTGACCCTGCGGCCCGACGAACGGGCTGCGGCCACCGTGCTCTGGCGCAACCTGGTCACCGACTCGACGGTCGTCGCCACCAACGGCGAACGCCTGGAGATCGCGCCCGCCAAGGGCCAGGCCGCGCAGGTGGTGGGCCTGGACGGGCCGATCGACCTCGGCAACACGGGCCGGATCGGGGTCAGCGCCTGGAAGAAGGCGACCGATGCGGCGCCTTAGCTGGTGACGTCCTTGCGGGTGAAGCGCCAGAACGCCAGCCCCCAGAACAGCGTCGCGTAGCTGATCGCGGAGATCGCGCCGCGTACCACGTCGTCGGTCTGCACCGGCGTCGACAGCAGCCCCAACCAGGCGGTGCTGTAGTGCGTCGGCAGGAACGCGCGCAGCGCGCCCAGCGCGGTGATCTGGTCGAGGATGCTGGAGAGGATCCAGAGCAGCACCGCGCCGCCGACCGCGCCGAGCGCCGCGTCCGTCACCACCGACAGCAGGAACGCCAGGCCGGCCACCACCAGGAGTACGACCGCCAGGTAGCCGAGCACGCCCAGCAGCCGCAGCAGCCCCTCGCCCGGTTCGAGCTGGGCGGCGACCGTGCTGCGCAGCGGCTCCCAGCCGTAGCGCAGCGTGCCGATCAGCAGGGCGGTGCCGGCGAGCAGCAGCAGCGCCAGGGCCGAGTACGCGAGCGCGACGAGCAGCTTCACCGTCAGCAGGCGGGCCCGGGGCACCGGTATCGCCAGCAGGTAGCGCAGGCTGCCCCAGCTCGCCTCGCTGGCCACCGTGTCGCCGCAGAACAGCGCCACCACCACGACCAGCAGGAACGACGCCGAGACGAAGATGGTGAAGAGCGTGAAGTTCAGCCCGCCCGACGTGGCGAACTCCACCAGGCTGCCGAACTCCCCGCGCCCGTTGTCGTCGTCGTCGCCCGTGTCGAACTGGAACGCGATCAGGATGATCAACGGCAGCAGGACCATGAACCCGAGCGCGAGCTGCGTACGCCGCCGGGAGGCCTGCCGCCGGAACTCGGCGCCGAACGGCAGGGTCGCCGACGGCCGGTAGCCGGCCGCCGCGCCCGCCGTGCGTGACGTGCCCGCCATCATCGGTCCCCGCTTCCCCGAGAGTTCTCGCCCACCAGGGCGAGGAACGCGTCCTCCAGGCGGCGCCTCGGCACCACCCGGTCCACCCCGATGCCGGCCCGGACCAGCTCGGCGACCACCTCGCTGCGGGCGGTGCCGTTGGTGTCCACCACGAGCTGGCCCTCGCCGTCCGGGAGCACCCGCACCCCGTGCAGGCCGTCCAGCACCGCGCGGGCGGCCTCCGGGTCGGTCACGTCGAAGAGCACGCTGGGCGACTCGCCCACGATCTCCTCGACCGGGCCCGAGGCGACGATGCGGCCCTTGTTCACCACCACCGCGTGCGTACAGGTCTGCTCCACCTCGGCGAGCAGGTGGCTGGAGACCAGCACCGCCCGGCCGTCGGTGGCGTAGCGCTGGAGCACCCGGCGCATCTCCGCGATCTGCGGCGGGTCGAGCCCGTCGGTCGGCTCGTCGAGCACCAGCAGCTCGGGCAGGCCCAGCATGGCCTGCGCGATGGCGAGCCGCTGCTTCATGCCGTGGCTGTAGTTCTTGATCCGCCGGTGCACGGAGTCGCCCAGGCCGGCGATATCCAGCGCCTCCTCGAAGTGCGCGTCCTCGGCCGGCCGGCCGGTGGCCCGCCAGTACGCCTTCAGGTTCGCGAGCCCCGACAGGTGCGGCAGGAAGCCCGGCCCCTCGACCAGCGCGCCGATCCGGGACAGCACCGGCGACCCGGGCACCAGCCGGTGCCCGAAGACGTAGATCTCGCCGGCGGTGGGCTGGGTCAGCCCCATCAGCACCCGCAGCGTGGTGGTCTTGCCCGCGCCGTTCGGCCCGAGCAGGCCGACGACCTGACCGGGGTGCACCTCGAAGTCCACGTTGGAGACGGCGACGAAGCCGTCCGCATACTCCTTGCGGAGCTGCCGCACGGCGAGCGGGACGCCCGCGTACGTCGGATGCACGGAGCTGTCCTGGCGGCGGTGCCGGCGGCGGACCACGGTGACGACCACGACGAGCCCGACCACGATCGCGGCCACGAGGCCGACCAGCACCCAGCGCCACACGGTGGCGGCCGTGGGGATCGGGTCGCCGGCGACGGTCGGCAGGCTGACCGCGCCGGTGGCCGCGACGGTGTGCACGGCCGGCTCGGCGGGGGTGGCGTACGCCTGGTCGGAGGTCGCCACCACCACGCGCAGCCGGTGCCCGGCCTCGAACCGGCGCACGATCGCCGGCAGGGTGACGGTGACCGGCCGCGCCGCGTCGATCGTCGGCGGCAGCCCGGTGAGCCGGACCGGGGCGACCAGGCCGTTGGGCAGGGTGGCCGCGCCGTTGGGGTCGACGTCGTAGAGCTTGACGAAGAGCACCGCCTCCCCCGTCGGCGACGCGGCCCGGACGTCGACCGTCGGGGCGCCGACGACGTCCACCGCCCCGGTCAGCGGCTCCGACTCGAACCGGGCGTGCTGGCCGGGGATGTCCCCCGCCACGCCGCCGAGCAGCGACGACAGCTCGCCGGCGAAGGGCACCGAGGAGATGGCGGCCGGATTGCCGGCCGGCGGGTTGGCGACGGGCTGGGCGGGACCGGCGACCGGTACGTCCCGGCGGGCCGTGCCGGCGACGCCGGGGTAGTCGGCGTAGCGGTAGCCGGTGGCCACCAGTCCCCGGTCGAGGGCGTCGAAGCCGGCGATGCGCGAGAAGGTGAAGTCGTCGCCCGGGGCCGCGCCCTCGCCCTTGACGTAGTGGTCGAGCCACTGCACGGTCAGGAACTTCACCCGGTCCGAGTCGGTCTTCGGGCCCTCGCCGCCGTCGTGCCCGCCGGTGAACCAGGCCACCCGTACGGGCGTGCCGGCGGCGGCGATGCCGCGCGCGTTGGCGTCCGCCTCGCTGAGCGGGAAGAGGGTGTCCGCCGCGCCCTGCACGAGCAGGGTCGGCGCCTTGATCCGGTCGAGCACGCCGGCCGGGCTGGAGCGACGCAGCAGGTCCACGGCGGCCTGGTCGGCCCTACCGGTGGTGGCGATCCGCAGGTACGCGGCGCAGATGTCGGCGGCGAACCGGCCACACGCGGGGTCGGCGGCCCCCGCCGGGGCGCGCCCCGGACCGGTGCCCGGCCCGGCTCCCGGCCCCGGACCGGGCGGGCCGGCGGAGACGGGCGCCCCTTCGGGCTGGGCGGCGTCGGCACCGGAGAGCCCCGCCGGCCCGGAGCCGACGTTGCCGCCGCCGCCGAAGAAGAGGCCGGCCCAGCCGGACTTGAACACGCCCTCGGTGGGCTGCTTACCGGTGTTCTCCGGCAGGAAGGAGCGGGACAGGTCGTTCCACGTGATCATCGGCACGATCGCGTCGACGCGCTGGTCCTGCGCGGCGAGCAGCAGCGCCAGGCCGCCGCCGTACGAGCCGCCGACGACGCCGACCCTCGGGTCACCGGCGGAGTCGGTGCGGATCTCGGGCCGGGCGGCGAGCCAGTCCAGCAGCCGGGCGGCGTCGCGAACCTCGTAGTCCGGGTGGCTCAGGTGGATCTGCCCGCCGCTGCGGCCGAAGCCCCGCGCGGTCCAGGTGAGTACGGCGTAGCCGCGGCCGGCGAACTCCTCGGCGTCGGCCCGGACCGACTCCTTGGTGCCGCCGAAGCCGTGCGCCAGCAGCACCGCCGGCACCTTGTCGGCCGCCGAGGCGCCCTCGGGCAGGTAGAGCGTGGTGTCCAGGTCGACGGGCTCGTCCCCGTTCGGCCCGGAGGGGACGTTCACGAACGCCGCCTCGGTGCGGATGTCCGGCCCCTGCGGCAGCACCGCCCAGGTCACGGCGGCGGCGAGCAGCACGACCACCGCCGTCGCGGCGACGGCGCGCCGGCGGGTGGGCAGGGCACGCCGGATCCACGCGGCCGACAACGGCGATCTCATTCGGCACACGGTACGGGCCGCATCCTGAGCGTTGGCTGAGATCCTCCGTACGTCTGTCCGGATGATCCGATCGGCGTCCCGAACGGGCGGTCCAGACCGTCCCAGGAGGATGAATTCGGATCACGTGCATTCCGATGTTTGCCCGAAATCCACTCCGATCCATCCTTGTCACTCTCTACGCCGACACGGAGAGTGCCCGATCCGACACCTGACGATTACTTCGGGCTCCATGACGCGAAACTGACTGTTTCGCCAACCGATGAGCTCCTGCGGGTCGACTAGTTTTCCGGTCCGGTGCACGGGACTTCGCCGTCCACCCGACACCCCCGTTACCCCGTGCTCCCGCCGGAGGAGACAGACATGACCGTCCCCGCGCCGCCGGCCCGCCGGCGGCCCACCGCGGTGGGCCGCGTACTTCCGCTGCTGCTCCTCGTCGCCCTGCTCGCGCCGATGGCGCTGCTGTTCGTACAGACCTGGCGGTCCACGTCCGACGACCGGGAGCTGGCCGACCGGGAACGCCTCGGCGTGGAGTACCTGCGCGCCCTCGCTCCCGTCACCCACGCCCTGGCCGACGCCCAGTCCGCCGCCGTCGCCGCCCGGCCCGTCAACAGCGCGGCGCTGACCCGCGCGGTCGAGGCCGCCGCATCCGTCGACGCGCGGATCGGGGACGAGCTGCGCACCGAGGAACGCTGGGCCGGCCTCCGCGCCAAGATCGAGGCGCTGAGCGCCCGCGGGCCCGCCGACCCGGAGGCTGCCTTCACCGCGTACGGCGAGGCCGCCGACCTGCTGCTGGCCCTGCACAACAAGGTCCGGGAAACCTCCGGGCTGGTCCGTGACCCCCGGCCGGACTCCTTCTTCCTCCAACACGCCGCCCGAGGCCTGTCCGAGGGGGTCGTGGCGGCCGGGCGACTGGCCGATCTGGCCGTGCTCGCCGACCGCCGGCCTGCCGCCGACCGGAACCGCACCACCGCCGAGATCGCCGCCCTCCGGGTGGCCGTCCTCACCCCCGCCGGGGACCTCGTCACCGACCTGCGGGCGGCCGTGGACAACTCGGAGAGCGCCGACCTCGGCCCGAGTGTGCTGACCCCGCTGGACACCTACCAGCGGGCCATCGAGGCGTTGGCCGCCCACTCCGCGTCGACCGGTCGCGACATCGCGGTCAGCGAGATCGTCGGCGCCCGGGTCGACGCGCAGTCCGCCGCCAGGCAGCTCCAACCCGTACTGCTGGACGAGCTCGACGCCCTGCTCGTCGAGCGTCTCGACGAGCTGAGCCTGGACCGCTGGCTGGCGGTGGCCGCCGGGGTGCTGGCCATCCTGCTGTGGGCGGCACTGGGCGCGATGTGGCTCGCCGCCGCCCGGCGGAGCACCAGGGAGACCGAGCACGAACACGACGGCGCGGTCGGGCCGGAGGACACTCCGTGGCAGCCGGCCGCCATCGGGGGCGCGGAACCGCGTGAGCTCCAGCCCACGGGGGCGGGCCGCGGGCCCGGGAGCACGCAGTGGGGGCCCGCCGATGCTGCTCACTAGTCTCCGGATCCGGGGCAAGCTCGCGCTGCTCGTCGTCATCCCGCTGCTCGCCATGGCGGGGCTCGCCGTGCCGGTGGTGATCGACCGGGTGGCCGCCTCGCAACAGGCTCGCGACACCGCCAACCTGGTCCGTGTCGCCAGCCGGGTCGGCAGCCTCGTGCAGGATCTGCAACAGGAGCAGGTCCTCTCCGTCGGACTGCTGCTCGGCCAGGTCACCCGCACCGACCTGATGCAGCGGACGGCCAACGTGGACGACCGGGTCGCCGACCTGCGGGCCACCCTGGGCGACCTGCTGCCGCCGCAGGCCGCCGAGGCCCTCAACGGCGTACGCGGGCTGACCGACCTGCGGAGCGCGGTGCTCGCCGGAACCGCCACCCCGGAACAGATCATGGCCGCCTACGGGCCGCTGAGCACGACATTGATCGACTCGCTGCGGCTGTCGTTCGGGGTGGACACCGGCACGCCGGCCGGTCGGCAGGTGCTGGCCCTGGACGGGCTGCTCCGCGTCGACGAGGCGATGGGCGCCTGCTCCACCCTGCTCCTGCTGGTCAAGGCCTCCGACTCCCCCCGGGTGGCCACCACGTACGTCGCCTGCATGGCGGCGCTCCGGGTCGACAGCCAGCGGTTCCGCGACATGGTCACACCGGAGCAGTTGCGGCTGGTGACGCTCAACGACGGGGCGGTGGCGGCCCGTACCAGCCCGGACTTCCTCGCCAAGAGCGCGCTGGACCCGGCCGGCGCGGTCCGGGACACCCCGATCGAGAGCCTCTTCTCGTCGGTGCTCTCGATGATCACCTTCGGGCAGTTCATCGAGAAGAAGATCGTCGCCGACGTCATCGACGAGGTGGGGGCGCAACGGCAACGGGCGCTCGTCGAGGCGCACCTGGTCGGCGTGCTCGCCGTCCTGATCCTCGCCGTGGTGGTGCTGCTCAGCGCGGCCGTCGCCCGCACCGTCACCCGGCCGCTGACCCGGCTCACCCGCTCGGCCGACCGGGTCGCCCGCGTCGCCGAGGCGGAGCTGACCCGGGTCGCCGACGACGACACCGAGGGCGGCGCGCCGGTACGCCTCGACCCGATCGACGTACGGGCCCGCGACGAGATCGGCGACCTGGCCCGCGCGTTCGACCGGGTGCAGAGCACCGCCGCCCGCCTCGTGGAACGGCAGGTCGCCGGCCGGCGCAACGTGGCGCAGATGTTCGGCCACGTCGGCCGCCGTACGCAGAACCTCGTCGGCCGGCAGATCGCGTTGATCGACCGGCTGGAGCGGCAGGAGACCGACCCGGACCGGCTGGAGCACCTGTACCGGCTCGACCACATCTCCAGCCGGCTGCGCCGCAACGCCGGCAGCCTGGTGGTGCTCTCCGGCTCCGCCGGCGCCGACCCCCACGTGGCGCCGGTGCCGCTCGGCGACGTGGTCCGGCTGGCGCTCGGCGAGATCGAGGACTACACCCGGGTCGACGTGCAGGTCCCGCCCGGTCTGTCGGTGGCGCCCGGCGCCGTCGGTGACCTCGTCCTGGCGGTGGCCGAGCTGATGGAGAACGCCACCGTCTTCTCCCCGCCGCACACCCGGGTCACCGTGAGCGGCGAGTCGACCGGCTCCGGCGCCCGGCTCACCGTCGTGGACCGGGGCATCGGCATGGCGCAGGAGCGGCTGGCGGAGGAGAACGCCCGGCTCACCCGGCGCGAGCGGCTGGATCTCGCGCCGACCGAGGTGCTGGGGCTCTTCGTGGTGGGCCGGCTGGCCCGCCGGCACGGCTGGACGGTGCGGCTGGCGCCGACCGGCGGCGGTGGCGGGGTGACCGCGTACCTGGACGTCCCGGAGACGTCGCTGGTCACCCACCGCGCCGAGCGGACCGGTGTGACCGTGGCCCGGGCCGCCGTGCCCGTCCGCGACCCGCGCGCCCCCGTCGAGGCGCCGCAGCCCGCCCAGCCCCGCGCGGCGGTCGTCGAGGCGCCACAGCCCGCCCGATCCCGCGCGGCGGCTGCCGGGGCGCTGCAGCCCGCGCAGCCCCGCGCGGCGGTGGCGGCGGAGATCGCCCAGTCCCGCGCGGCGGTGGCGGCGGCTCCGCAGGTCGCCCAACCGCGCGCCGCGGTCGCGGCGACACCGGAGGCCCCGCCGGCCGGATACGACGCGACGGTGCTCAGCCGCGCCACCCGCAGCCTGGAGTCCGGCCCGTCCTGGGACGCGTTCGGCTTCAGCGGGGAGCCGGCCGAGGACGGCCCCCGGACACCGGCCGGCACCGGCCCGGCGGGCATCCGGCAGCGGGTGCCGGGCGCCACCCTGCGCACGGTCGAGCCGCCGACCGCCCCGCCGCGCAGCGGGCCGGCGGAGGTCACCGCCGCGGACCCGGCGGCCGCCCGCGCCCTCGTCGAGGCGGTCGAGTCGGGCGTACGACGGGCCGAACTGGGCCGGGGCACGCCGGGCGGCACCGCGCCGGCCGAACCTGGCCGGGGCGCCCCGGGCGGCACCGGGCCGGCCGGGTTGACCCGACGGGTGCCAGGGGCGAACCTGACCGTCACGCCGGCCCGACAGCCCGACAGCCCGCCGGAGAACCCGGACGAGGTCCGCGACCTCCTCACCGAGTTCGAGGCGGGCGTCGCCCGCGCTCTGACCGAAGTCAGCCAAGACCACCGCTACGAAGAGGGAACATCACGGTGACCAGCCCCTTCCTGCACGACAACCTCGACCACCAGAATTCCGGTGCCGGTGACCTGAGCCCGGAGGCGCGCACCTTCAACTGGCTGCTGGACTCGTTCACCTCCAGCACGGCCGGCGTGGTGGAGGCGATCGCCGTCTCGTCGGACGGGCTGCTGATGGCCATGTCGGCGATCAAGGACCGTTCCAACGCGGAGCGGCTCGCCGCGGTGGTCTCCGGCATGACGAGCCTCGCCGGTGGCGCCGCGAGCTGGTACTCGCTCGGCGGGCTGAACCGGGTGGTCGTGGACATGGCGGAGGGCTACCTGTTGATCAGCTCGATCAGCAGCGGCTCCGTGCTCGGGGTCGTCGCCGACCGGTCGGCGAACCTCGGCACCGTCGCCTACGAGATGACGCTCTTCGCCGGGCGGGCCGGTGGCGCCCTCACACCGAAACTGATCGCCGAGCTGAAGAACGCCGCTCAGCAATGACCCACGAGGCCGCCGGTGAGGGACCGGACCCGGAGCCCACGTTCCGGATCCGGCCCTACCTGCGCGCGTCGTCCCCGTACGACAGCCAGCCCGGGCCGCCCCCGACGCCCGAGGACGGGCCGGCCGGCCCGCGCCCGTTCGTGCTCACCGCCGGACGGGTGGCCGGCGCCGACCCGGCGATCGGGCTGGAGACGCAGGTGACCGCCCGGCCGGCGACCGACCGGACGGCGCCGCTGACCTGGCTGGCGCCCGAGTTGCAGGCGATCGTCGCACTCTGCGACGAGCCGATCTCGGTCGCCGAGATCTCCGCCCGGACCCGGTTGCACTTCGGCGTGACCCGGGTGCTGGTCGGCGACCTCCGTGCCGCGGGCCACCTCGACGTGCACGACAGCGCCGACGTCCTCGACCCCGACATCATCCTGCGAGTGATTGATGGACTCCGTGCGATCTCCTGAATGGCCGGTCGCCCCGCTGGGCGGGGTCGTCGCCAACAGCGCCGCCACCCGCTACGGCTCCCCGACGGGCCCGCAACCGGCCGCGTCGGCGCCCCTGCCGCGGCGGCAGCCGCAGCCGGCGCCACCCCGGCAGCCGGCCACCGGGGTGGCCGCGGTGCCCCGGCACGCAGCGGCCGCCGCGCCACCGATCCCGGTCAAGATCCTCATCGCCGGCGGCTTCGGAGTCGGCAAGACCACCACGGTCGGTGCGATCTCCGAGATCGCCCCGCTGACCACCGAGGCGGAGATGACCACCGCGGGGATCGGCATCGACGACCCCGGCGTACGTTCCTCGAAGACCACCACGACGGTGGCGATGGACTTCGGCTGCGTGACCATCGACCGCAGCCTCAAGCTGTACCTGTTCGGCACGCCCGGGCAGGCCCGGTTCGGTTTCATGTGGGACGACCTGGCCCGGGGTGCGCTCGGCGCCCTCGTCGTGGTGGACAGCTCCCGGCTGGACGACTGCTACGCGGCGATCGACTTCTTCGAGCGGTCCGGCCTACCCTTCGTCGTGGGGGTGAACGCCTTCGACGGCCGGCTGGCGCACGACCTCGACGCGATCAGGTGGGCGCTGGCCATCGGCGACCACGTACCCCTGGTGCAGTTCGACGCCCGGGACCGGCTCTCGGTACGGGACGCCCTGCTGGTCGTCCTCGACCGCGCACTCGAGCGGGCCACCCGGGAGAGGAAGTGAAGTCCTGAACCGTTACGGCGGTTCGACCCGTTTCACGAGAAGGGGTGGTTCGTGATGAGAGGTGGACTGGACGAGACACTGGCCCGGATGGCGCGCCGTGAGGAGGCGCTGCGGCGGCTGGCCGCCGAGCCGGTGCCGACGGACGGGGAGAGCGGCGGGGCGTCGCAGGCGCAGGGCGGATCGGAGCCGGGCCGTGCCGAGGCCCGCCACGAGGCGCGCAACGCCGGACCCGGCTGGGCCGACACGCGGCGGGGCGGGGAACCCCGCGACCCCGTGGCGGAGGTCACCGAGGCGGTCCGTCGGGTGGTCGCCGGCCATCCCGGCACGGCCGTCAGCATCCGGGTCGAACACGACGGGCAGGCGTACCCGCTGCGGGTCGCCTGGACCGACGCCGGCGTGACGGTCGACGCGGAGGCCGCGCCGCCACCCGCGTGGCCGATGTCGGTCAAGACGGTGCCGGCGTGGACCCCGACCCAGGAGGGGTTGACCCCCCACCCGGCGGCGCGGCTGGCCGAGCTGATCCGCCACGATCCCTTCCTGCTCGACGACCGCGAAACGTCCCGCGGATCACGGAGCGCGCTGGGGTCGGGCGCGACGTGACCACGGCGGCTAGGGTCGGGCGGTGGCGGAACCCGACCTGACCCTGACCGCGAGCCTGCGGCCGGCGGCCCTGGACGCCCGACGGGGCATCGTCCGGCTGCACCCGGAGGCGCTCACCGCGCTGGCGCTGCGCCCCGGCGACCCCGTGCGGCTGGCGGGCCGGCGGGTGACCGCCGGCATCGTCGCGCCCGCCGAGCGGACGGCCAGCACCGCGCTGCTCTACGCGGACGACCTGATGCTGGGCAACCTCGGGATCCGCGACGGCGGCCAGGTGACGGTGAGCCGCCTGCCGGTCGCCCCGGCGCGCAGGGTGCTGCTCGCCGGGCCGGCGCAGATCGCCGCGGTGGTCTCCCCCGAGATGCTCCGGCTGGCCCTGCTCGGCAAGGTGGTGACGACCGGGGACGACGTGTCGCTGCTGCCGCAGGACGTGCTGCCGGACGCCTCGGTACGCAGCCTGGTGGAGGCGGCCCGCCGCAGCCTCTCCAACAGCGTCGGGTACGCCTGGACCAGCACGCTGCTCGCCGTGGTCGCCGCCGAGCCCGACACCGGCTCGCTGGTCACCATGGACACGGTGGTCGGTTGGGAACACGGCCAGACGACCCACGGCTCGGCCGGCACCGGGCCCGGCGCGGGTCGCCTCGTGCCCGGCGCCCCGGACGGGACCGCCCCGGGGCGGGCGCGGGCCACCGGCGCCGGCCCGGTGGGCGTACGACCCGGTGCTCCCGCCGTGGACGCCACCGGGCGGAGCGCCGGCGGCGTCGACGACTCCCCGCCCTCGGTGGACGAGCTGCCCGGGCTGCGGGCCCAGGCCGAGGAACTCACCGAGCTGCTGGACCTCGGCTTCCACCACCGGGAGGTGCTCGGGCGCCTGGGCACGACCGTCTCGCTGGGCGTACTGATCGCCGGGCCGGCCGGCTCCGGGAAGGCGGCGCTCGTGCGGGCCGTGGCCGCCCGGGTCGGTGCCCGGGTCAGCCCGCTATGGGCGCCCGAGGTGGCCGCGCTGACGAACCAGGCCGCCGCGGAGCGGCTGCGCGCCGCGGCGGCCGAGGCACGCGCGGACGGCCCCGGGGTGCTGCTGGTCACCGACGTGGAGGCGCTCGCCCCTGCGGACGGGCCGGGGCCGGTGGCGACCGTGTTCCGGCAGGTGGTCGCCGAGACCGTACGGGCGGGGGCGGCGGTCGTCTGCACCACCGGCCGGCCCGAGTCGGTGGACCCCGCGCTGCGCGCCCCGGACCTGCTCTCGCTGCGGATCAGCATCCCGCTCCCGGACACGGCCCTGCGCCGGGAGCAGCTGACGGTGCTGACCCGGCAGGTCCCGCTCGCGGACGACGTGCGGCTCGACGAAGTGGCGGGGCGTACGCCCGGCTTCGTCGCCGCCGACCTGGCCGCGCTGGTCCGCGAGGCCGGGGTGCGCGCGGCCCTGCGGCAGAAGTCGGCGGAGACGCCCACCGTGGCGATGGGCGACTTCACCGCCGCGCTGGAGGTGGTCCGCCCCACCACGATGGCCGCCTCCACCCTGGAGCTGGCCTCGGTGACGCTGGACGACGTCGGCGACCTCACGGAGGTCAAGGAGACGCTGACCGAGTCGGTGCTCTGGCCGCTGACCTACCCGGACACCTTCGCCCGGCTCGGCGTGCAGCCGCCGCGCGGGGTGCTCCTCTACGGCCCGCCGGGCTGCGGCAAGACCTACCTGGTCACGGCGCTGGCCGGCTCGGGGCGGGCCAACGTGCTCTCGGTGAAGGGCGCGGAGCTGCTGTCGAAGTGGGTGGGTGAGAGCGAGCGCGCGGTCCGCGAGCTGTTCCGCCGGGCCCGCGAGGCCGCGCCCACCCTGGTCTTCCTCGACGAGGTGGACGCGCTCGCCCCGGTACGCGGCCAGGCCAGCGACGGCGGCACCACCGACCGGGTGGTGGCCGCGCTGCTGACCGAGCTGGACGGGGTGGAGACGCTGCGCAACGTGGTGGTGATCGGCGCCACGAACCGGCCCGACCTGGTGGACCCGGCGTTGCTGCGTCCGGGGCGGCTGGAGCGGCTCGTCTACGTACCGCCACCGGACGGGCCGGCGCGGGCGGAGATCCTGCGTGCCTCCGCGCGCAACGTGCCGCTGGCGCCCGAGGTGGACCTCGCGGCGCTGGGCGCGGAGCTTGACGGCTTCTCGGCGGCGGACTGCGCCGCGCTGGTGCGGGAGGCCGCGCTCGCCGCGATGCGGGAGTCGCTGACCGCGTCCACGGTCACCGCCGCGCACGTGGCGACGGCCCGCGCCCGGGTCCGCCCGTCCCTGGACCCGGCCCAGGTCGCCTGGCTCGCCGCGTACGCCGAGAAGCGGGCCGGCTGAAGCTCCTGGCCGGTGGGCCGGCCAGTCGGCGGCCTTCTGGTCGGCGGCCGGCCGGTGGGAGGGCCTGCTGGTCGGCGGGCCGTCAGTCGGTGGGCAGGAGGGGGCCGAGCGGCCCGAGGTCGAGATTCAGGTCCTCGGGGGCGAGGCCGAAGTACTCGCGTAGCCCCGTCATCTGCTCCTCGAGCGCCATCAGCGTGGTGCCGATCCGTTCGACCTGCTCCTCGGTGAGGTCGCCGAGGTCGACCCGGCGCAGCGCCTGTCGCTCCATGAGCTGGCGCAGCAGCTCGATCACGGTGAGCACGAGGCTGGCCAGCCCCCGCTCGACGGAGTCCCGGTCGACGGCCAGGCGGCGGTCCAGCGGGGTCACCCGGGGCGGCTGCCACCGGGGGTCGCCGAGCGCGGCGGCGAGCGTGGTCGCCTCGTCCCGACGGGTGCGGTCCGGGCTGCCCACGCCCGCCGGGCCGGCCCCACCGCCCGGGCCGTCCGCGTGGTTGCCGGGGGCGGTCATGCCGGCGTTCCCGGCGGACTGAGGGGGTCGGCCGGGACGGCGTCCCGCAGCTCGGGCGGGGCCAGCGCCCCGACGGAGGCGACCAGTGCGCGCAGGGAGACCCGGACCAGGTCGACGTCGGCGATCGCGATGGTGATGTCGCCGCTGATCACCACGCCCGTGGCGAGGACCCGGTCGAGCAGGTCGACCAGCGCCACCGGCCGGTAGGCCAGCGGGTCGTCGGCGCTGCTGGGCGCGAGCGCGGTGGTCACGCCGGCTCCCGTACGGTCAGCGCCGGCTCGGCGGGCCGTTCCTCGGCGAACGAGTACGGCGGCCACGGGCCGGTCAGCTCCAGCCGGATCTCCGGGTGCCGGTCGGCGAGCGCGTCGACCAGCCGGTGGAAGTCGGCGAGCGACGACTGCTCGACCAGGTACGCCCCGTTCAGCACCATCGCGGTGGGTGCGCCCGAGAGCCGGCGGTCCTGCGGGGGATGCCGTCGGGCGGCCACCGCCTGCCCGGCCAGCGCCCCGTGCACGGCGCAGGCGGCGTCGACGGCGATCCGCTGCCCCTCGTCGCGGGCGGTGAGCTGGGCCCGACGCCGCCGCAGGTACGCCGCCCCGGCGCCGCCGCCCGACCCGACCGGCGGCGAGGTCCCGGCGGGAGCGCCGGACCCGGCCGACTCGGAGGTCCCGGCCGCAGCGCCCGGCACCGACTCCGAGGTCCGAGATGCCGCGCCGGGCACAGACTCGATCCGGGGCGTCGCGCCCGGCACGACGTAGCCCTTGACGCCCCACTCGTCACGGCCGGCGAGCCGGTCCAGGACGGTGGTCAGCTCGGCCTGGCGGGCGGCGAGCTGCCCCGCCACCCGGGCGTCGTCGTGGTGCACCGTGGCGAGGCGGGCGGGCACCACCGCGCCGGCCCGGGAGAGTGCCGCCACCACGGCATGGTGGGTCCGGGCCGCGCGCTCCAGCCAGGCCAGGTCCTCCAGGTTGCGGCGCAGCGCCTCCTCGCCGTACTCGGACAGGGGCGCGGCGCTGACGACGGCGACCAGGCCGGCGGCCCGCACCGCACGCACGGCGGCGCCGTCCATCCCGGCGGTCGTGGCGAGCAGGGCCGGGTCGGCGTCCCGCGTCACCCCGTGCAGCCACACCCCGACGCCGGGGTCCGCCGGTCCGGCGTCGGACACCAGGTCAGCCGTCGAACTCATCCCACTCCTCCCTGCGGGCGGCCTCCCGGGCGACCCGGGGACGCCGTTGCGCCTCCACCTGCTCCGGATCCCGTGGGCCGGGCTCCACCGGCGGCCTCGCCCGGGAGCTGAGCCACGGGTCGTGCTCCCACCAGTCGATGCCGATCTGCCGGGCCGTGTCGACCGAGGCGATGACCAGTCGCAGCTTGAGTGTCAGCAGCTCGATGTCGAGCAGGCTGACCCGGATGTCCCCGGCGATCACGATGCCCCGGTCCAGCACGCGTTCCAGGATGTCGCCGAGATTTGCCGGCTCGTGCCCGGCGGGCAGGACCTGGCCGGAGTTCTGCACCACCGGCGGCGGCTGCACGCTCACGTCATCCCACCTCGCCCTTCCCGCGCTGGTAGCGCCGCACCCGCCGGTAGCCGAGCAGGGCGCCCTCCAGGTCCAGCTCCACCTCGTAGAGGCCGAGCAGGTCGATGGAGCTGGGGATACGGGGGTCCTCGACGACCTCCACGCCGACGATCCAGCCGTCCCGCGACGACTTGAGCGAAGTGGTCCCCATGGGATCCCGGCCGGTCAACTCGACGATCTGCCGCATCCCCTCGCGCGCCGCCTCGGCGGCCGAGATCGGTTCGAAGTACTCCTCCTCCTCGTCGTCGTAGCGGTCGCCGACGGGCTCGCCCCTACGCGCCCGACCGCCGTCGCCGCGGATCAGATCCACCATCGCGCTCACCTCCCTCGCCGCCGCCGTACGGCACCCGCCGCACCCGTTCGTTGCCCCGACGGGAGCCGGGGCCGTTGCGGGCCGGGCTGCGACCCCGCGCGGGCCGTCGTACGCCGCCCGTCAGCCGCTCCAGCACCTGCTGCTGCCCCCGGTCCCGTTCCGCGGCGCTGATCTCGCCGGCGGCCGCCGCCGCGTCCAGCGCCTCCAGCTCGCGCCGGACGTCGACGGGGTCGTGCTGCCGCGACTCCGCCTCCCGGGCGACCACCTTGACCACCGAGGTCAGCCCCCGCACCGGCGCGTACGGCAGGGTCAGCAGCGCCCACAGGATGTCCACCGTTCACCCCGTCAGCTGGTGGGCGCCGACGAAGTCGTACGGGGCGAGCGGGCCGAGCAGCCGCATCCGGATCAGCTCCCGGCGCTGCTCGGCGTACTCCTCGACCGCCGAGACGAACTCGTCCTCCCGGTCCTGGTCGACGAGGAAGACGGCGTTCGCCGCGTCCAGCTCGTTGCTCGGCGCCCGTGGCGCGCTCGCCACGACGAGCGGGTCCAGTGCGTCGACCAGTTGCCGGTTGTCCGCCTCCCGGCGCAGCTCCACCGCCTGGCTGATCATCTCGCCGAGCCGGATCCGCTGCGGCCGGGTGGCCGTCTCCGGCTGCCCGCGTACCTGGTCCGCCAGCTCGGCGGCGGCCGGGTTGTCGGCCAGCACCGCCGAGAGGAGGGGCGCCTCGTCGTAGCGCCCGTGCACCCGGTACTGGATCCGGCCCTCGAACTCGTCGAGCGCGGCGGCGAACCGGTCGTGGTGCGCGTCCAGCAGGTCGGCGACCGCGTCGGGCCCGGTGACGACCGTGCCGAAGCGCACCGGCAACACCGGCGCCACCGCCGCCGTGCCGTCCACCAGTTCCTGGTACGCGGTCAGGTCCGCCGGCCGGCCGATCGGCTCGGTGAGGCTCACCTCGCTGACCAGCGCGGCCAGCTCGCCGTGCCGGATCGCCGCCACCGCGCCGGGCGGGTCGCCGACCCCGGCGGCGTCCGGGGTCGGCTCCACGTCGGAGGGCACGATGCCGTAGATGAACAGTCCGGTCTCCTCGGCCATGCTCAGCGCTCCCCGTTCCGCCGCCGCCGGGGCCGCTCACGGTCCCGGTCCCGGTCGTCCGAGCCCAGCTCGCCGACCGCGTCCCTGACCGCGCCACCGAGCGCGCCGACCGTCCTGCCGATCCCGGACACCGCCCTGCCGGCGCCGACCGCCCCCGAGGCACCCTCGATCAGGTCCGGCAGCCCCTTCTGGTTCCTCGGGGTGATGTCGAATCGGTCGACCGCCTCCGCGAAGCGCAGGTACGTCTCGATGCTGGCGATGGTGACCCGGGCGTTGATCTCCAGCAGCTGGATGCCGACCACGGCGACCGACACCTGGGCGTCGATCACCACGCCCTTGTCCAGCACGGTCTCCACGGTGTCGGCCAGGCTCGACCCGGCCCCGCCGCGTTCCAGGGCGGCGCCGGCCTGGCCCCCGCTCGTCGCGACGGTCACTCCTGCTCCTCCCGTCGACGACGGACCACGGGTCGCCGGGGCGCCTCCGGGGAACGGCGGGCCCGGGGCTCCTCCCGGGACCTGGGTTCCTCCCGGGGCCCGGGCTCCTCACGAGGTCGCGTGCGGCGGGCCCGTTCGGGGGTACGGCGGCGCGGCGGAGGCTGCTCCTCCTCCGGCTCCTCCTCGTACCCGTCGTCGTAGTCGCCCTCGTCGTACTCGTCCTCGTACTCCTCCTCCTCGGCCGGGCGCCGGCGCTGAGGCGGTCGACGGCGGCCACGCTCGGCGGGCCGGCGCTCCTCGCCCGGTTCCTCCTCGGGCGCACGCCGGCCGCGTTCCTCGCGCTCCTCCTGCCGCCGGCTCTCCTCGTGCTCCTCGCGCAGCGCGGTCTCGTGGTCCCGCACCACCTGCGAGTTCTCGATCTCGCCACGCCAGCCCTGCACCGAGTCGGGGTCGAGCACGGTCTGGGTCATCACGTGCCGGACGAAGTGCTTCAGCTCCAGCCGGACGCGGCGGCCCTGGGCCCGCCAGAGGTTGCCGGTGTGCTCGAAGAACCCCTGCGGGTGGTACTCCAGCACCACCAGGATCCGGGTCAGGTCGGGTGACAGCTCGTGGAAGCTGACCGTGCCGTCGACGGAGCCCTTCTCGCCCTTGGAGCGCCAGTGGATCAGCTTGTCCGGGATCTGCCGGACGATGGTGGACTCCCAGCTGCGGTGCGACCAGAGGATCTGTGCCTTCCAGGTCAGCTTCTCGTCCGACTCGGTGTCGACGGCCTCGACCTTCTTCATGAAGCTCGGGAAGTCGCCGAACTGGGTCCACTGGTCGTACGCGACCCGGACCGGCACGCCGACCTCGATCGCCTCCACGATGTTGGTGACCTTGAGCTTCCTGCCGCCGCCCTTGCCGCCCTTGCCGAGAGCCGACATGATCTTCTCCTTACCGCCGGCGAGCCCGGCATGCGCCATCGCCTTCACCGGTGAACCGCCCTCGGCGAGCTTGTGCGCACCGGTGGCGGCGGCGATCAGGCCGGGCCCGCCGCCCTGCTTCGCGTAGTCGCTGAGCCGGCCGGTCGCGCCCGTGATCCGCTCGGTCACCACCTGGACCGCGCGTTCGCCGATCGCGCTGGCCAGGTTCCGCGCCTCGCCGGCGAGTTGGCCCCGGAGCTTGTCCCCGAGGCCGCCGGGGTTCGTCGTCTCCGCCATGGTCACCGCCCCCGCTGCTCGGCGGCGTCGCGTTCCCGCTGCCCGCCGTCGGCGTCCCGGTCGGTCCGCCCGCCGTCGGGCGACGTCCCACCGGGCGCTCCGGCGCCGCCCTTGCGGCGCAGCGTGTCGGCGGAGCTGCGTAGCTTGCCGCTGACGGCGTCGATGCCGCTGCCGGCGGCGGCGGTCGCGGCCGCCTTCGAGGCGGCCGCGAGGGGGGCACCGAGGCGGCCGAGGTTGCTCAACTGGGGGGACGACTGGAGCAGGTTGCCACCCGCCTTCAGCAGCCCGCCGTGCTCCCGGCTGGCCCGACCGGCCGCGACCGCGGCGGCCAGGGTGAGGGCGGTACGCAGCTTGCGCCGGCGGCCGAGCAGATAGCCGAAGCCGACCGCGAGCCCGATTCGTGCTCCGCTGTTCATCAGTTCTCCTTCGCTCCCCGCAGCGCCGGACACCTGACGGCAATGGTCAGAAAAAGGTGGCCGCCGGGGATCAGCACACACCGGACCGCACATCTGGTGTCCCGTTCAATCGGACCCGACGGGCAGTACCCGTTGACCTATCGGCGAAACACCCGAGGGATTTTGTCGGCGGCACTTGTCCGAGTCGGAGGAATGCTTCCCACGAAGCAGCCGAAGCGGACACCAAGGCCGCTACGAGCAGGAAGAACGTCAGTGAGCAGGGAGTCGACGAATGGCGTTCACACGGCCGGCAGTGCCCAATCGAGGCACATTTCGGCCTGCACCCTGCCGGCATCCTCGCGCAATTTCGCGCCGCACTTCCTCAGCACCGAGACGGCACCCTGATTGTCGATTGTCGTCTCCGCGACCACGAGTCGCATTCCGGCCGCCGCCGCCTCGTTGAGCAGTTCGCGCAGCGCCGCCGCGCCTATTCCCTGCCCCCGGGCCGAGCGCCCCAGCCACATCCCGGTCTCGACGGTGCCCGGCTCGGCACGGCGACTCATCCGGATCATGCCGACGACCTCGCCGCCGGCCAGGATCGCGTACATGCGGGTGCCGGTCGGGCCGTCCAAACCGCCGAAGCTCGCCCGGTGGAACTCCCGGAACGCCTCCCGCCGGGCGTGCGACCACCCCGCCGGGGCCTCCACCGGCGGCATCACGTCGCCCGGCTCCGCCTCCGCAGCCGCTACGGAGAGCAATGGCTCCAGGTTTCCCTCGTCCACCGGCTCCAACCGGACCGTTCCCGCCACGTGCCGCAGTCTGCCGCCCCCACCGGCCCGAGTCCACCCGATCGGGCCCCGACTGGCGGTCCGGCGGAAGGTACCGGCCGGTCGGACCGCATCGTGTTCCACCTCACTCCGCGTTGTCGAACCGCCCGCCCGCGCCACGCTCAGCAACGGCGTCGCCCGTCGACGAGGGGCGGAAGCCGCCCGACCTGGCCCGGTCAGCGTCCGTCGACGTCGAACTCGCAGAGCACCACCGACGCGTCGTCGGCGGGCTTGTGGCGGCGCAACCGGTCCGCATGGTCGCGTTCCGCGGCGCGTACGCGCTCGATCAACGCCTCCGGCCCCTCGGCGGTCGCCACGTCCAGCAGCCCGGCCCAGTCGAGCAGGCCGAACTGCTCCACCAGGGCCGACGCGCCGTCGCTGAGCAGCGCCGCCCTGCGTACCGCGCCCGGCCCGCGCAGCGGCAGGCTCCCCGTCACCGCGTGGAACGCCGCATCCGGGTCGGCGGCGGCCACCCAGTAGCCGTGGGTCCGGTTCATCCGTTCCCGCTGCACCCCGACCGCCTGCCGGAACCGGGTCATCCGGTCGGCGGAGCCGTCCGGTGCGGCGGCGACCGTGGCCCGCAGGGCCGCCATGGCGGAGTCCAGGCGGTCGTCCGTGACCACGCTGACGCGACCGCCTGCGTCGAGCACCAGCGGACTGTCGCAGAGCACCAGGTAGTCGAGGTGGTCGCCGCCGTCGCGCAGCAGGCAGACGGTGCTCGACGGGGTGCCCGGGTGGTCCAGGTCGCACTCGCCGCCGTGATCGGACCGCACGGCGAGGATCGCCGCCGCCAGGTTGCTCATCAGCGTCGCCGTCGGGCGGACCGCCTCCGCCAGCCCGAGTCGGGCCGCGAGGTGCCGGACGTACCAGGACGGCCCGTGCACGCAGCCCGTGTCGAAGCCCTCCGGCACGGTCGCGCCGTCCAGCACGCCGGTCAGCGGCCCGAACCGGAAGACCAGGTCCTCGTTGTCCGGCCGGCCGGGCGGCGGCGCGGACGCGGAGCGTACCCGCATCGTCCGCGCCGCCCCGACCACCCGGGTCGCCTCAGCGGCGACGGAGGTCGTCGGCGGTCTCATGCGCCTGCCCCTGCATCTGGTGGGCGGCCGACCGGCCCTGCTCCCGGACGGCGGACGCGCCACCGGCGGCGGTGGAGGCCACCGAACCAGCCGCCTGCTGCACCGGCTCGCGCAGGTTGTCGCGCATCTCGTGCCCGACCTGGCTGGCCTGTTCCCGCAGCTGTCCGGCCCGCGCGCGCAGTTGGTCGGAGTGCTCGCTGACCATGTCCTTGGCCTGCCCGGCCCACTGCCGTTCGGGCCGGCTGGGCGGGATCAGCGACGAGACGAGCAGCCCGGCGCCGAAGGCGATCAGCCCGGCCGCGAGGGGGTTGCCCTCCGCCTGCCGCCGGGACTGCTGCCCGAGCGAGCGGGCCTCCTCCCGCACCGACCCGGCCATGTGCGACATCTGCTCGCGGGACTGTTCACCGAAGCCCCGCGCCGACCCGGTCGCGTGCGACATCCGCTGCGCGACGCCGTGCCCGTCCGACTGCACGCCCATCACCTTCTCCCTGGCCCGGGTGAGCGCGCCGCGGGCCTGCCCGACGCGTTCACCTGCGATCCGCCGCGGATTGACCCTGTCGGCCAGCGCGTCGACGTCACTGCTCAGTTCGTTCCGGGTGTTCTCGATCTCCCACCGGATCCGGTCCGGATCGTTGGACATGATCTGCTCCCTCCCGGCTGGTTCACCGGCCGCGCATCGCGTCCGGCATCTTCCCCACGGTCTGCCGCGTCCGGGGCAGCACCGCGCGGAGCTGCGCCATCTCCCTGCGTGCCCTGCCGAGCAGGCCACCCGTGACGGCGGCCCAGATGACGGCCACGATGAGCGCCGCCCAGCCCTGGTCCATCACGTTGGACAGCCCCCACCACAGCGCGTACGACACGAACAGCACCGTCAGGAAACCGGCCAGTGCCGCCCCGCCGAACATGCCGCCGGCCCTGCCGGCCTGACCCGCCTCCTCGCGCAGCTCCGCCTTGGCCAGTTCGACCTCCTTGCGGACCAGCGTGGAGAAGTCCCGGGTCACGTCGCCCAGCAGCTCGCCGACCGACTGCGTCCGCTCCTTCTCGGGGGCACTCATGGTGCCACCCCGCCCGGGATGTCCGGACCCGGCCGGTCAGGCGGCGAGGCGTTTCGCACCCGGGCCGACCCGGTGTAGGCCCCCTCGGCCATGTACGGCGCCGCGGCCGTGCGCTCGTACGGCTGCGGCCGGGGCGGGGTGCCCGCTCCGGTGGGCGGGGTCGACGGCTGGCCCGTGCCCCGCGCCCCGTCGCCCGAGGCGGTCATGTTCCGGGTGAGCCGCCCGACCAGCATGCCGGCCAGGGCCGCGCCGGCCAGGAAGGTGCCCGGGTGCCGGCGTGCGTACGACCGCACCTCGTCGAGCACCGCCCCCGGTTCGCGCTCGTCGAGCCAGCCCGCCGCCTGCTGGGCGGCATCGGCGGCCCGGCGGACGGCCTGGCCGGCCATCCCGGAGTCCTCGCTACGCTCGGCCATCGAGCTGAGTTCGCGCCCGATGCCGCGCAGCCCGTCGGCCGCCCGGTGCTGCTGTGCCCGGGCCTGGTCGCGCAACTGTGTGCCGGCCTCGCCGGTCAGGTTGTGCGCCTGCCGCCGGGCTTCCGACGCCGCCTGTCCGCCCTGTTCGGCGGCGGCGTGCGCGACCTGACCGCCGGCCTGGGCCGCGTGGTGCCCGACCCGGGACGCCTCCTGCCGGGCCTGCTGTGCGGTGCCGGTCGCACCGCCCGGTGGCCGGCTCGGGTTCATCTGCGTCATCGCCCGCTCCCTCCGTCGGCCCCGGGCCGCAGGTCACGGCCCGGAACGTGAACCGGCCGCGGCACGCGGCCCGGAACGACACCCGCGTACCCGCACGCCCCGCCGACATGCCGTCCCCAGGGCCGGAGCAGGGCGGGTGGGCCGCCTGGGCGCGGTACCACATCGACGGCACCGGACCGGCCGGCCGGAACCGGGGCAAGGCGGGCGGCGACCCGTCAACGCAACAACAGCCCTCACCAGGTAAGACGGCCGTCAGCGGGTGTGGCAGCGGTCAACGGCGGCGGTTGCGGGCCCGCGAGGACCGCAGCCGGCGCAGCCGTCCCACCAGGACGGGTTCGGCGGCGAGGGCGGCCGGGTTGTCGAGCAGCGCGTTCAACAGCTGGTAGTAGCGGGTGGCCGAGAGGCCGAAGGTGTCCCGGATGGCCTGTTCCTTGGCACCGGCGTGCCGCCACCACTGCTGTTCGAAGGCGAGGATGCCCTGCTCCCGCTCGGTCAGCGCGCCGTGCGGCGGCACCACCGCGGCGGAACCGGCGCCGGGATCAGGGCCGGGATCGGTGTCGTAGTCGCTGTCGGCGTCGTCACCCGGCAGGGCGTCGTCGGGTGCCGCCACGGCGGTGTCCGGCTCCGCCGCCGTGCGGGGATGCGGGACGGCCCGCGCCCCGGCGACCGGGGCGGTGCGCGGCTGGGGGACGACGCCCGCGTCCCCCCGCTCCCCGCCGGTCGCAGCGGCCGCGTCGCTCTCACCCGCCGCGCCCGATCCGGCGGGCGCCCCGGGCCCGGCCGGCGCGGGCGGCTCGATGGCGGCCGGGGCGGCGTCGGCGGGTTGCATGGCGCTCCTCGTGGGGCTGGCGGACGGCACACCACGACGCCGACCGGTGGGGGAACACCAGCCTAACCAGGGACGACCCGGATCGCATCGGACGACGGGGGCGGTGCGACCGGGGCCGGGGAGAGCCGCCGGTCGCACCGCGCACGGTCAGGAGATGTCGCGCCGGCGCATCGCCCAGAGGGCCGCGCCGAGGATCACCACGAACCCGACCGTCATCATCACCGAGGACTGCTGCCAGGTGATGTCCATCGTGTCCGGTTTGCACTCGCCGAAGTAGGTGGCCTGGCAGGCGTTCCAGTCCTCCAGCGTCACCTTCTTCTGCATCCACGCGACGGCGTAGGTGGGCAGCAGCCACGCCTCGGCGAAGCGTACGCCGGCCATCGCCAGCAGGATGCCGAGGCCGAACTGGCCGACGACCATCAGGGCGATCACCCCGCCCAGGGCCATCGCGGTGTGCCGCCCCAGCGAGGCGAGCGCGAAGCCGATGGTCGCGGTGACCAGTGCGAGCACCAGCCCGCGCAGCCCGGTCAGGGCGAAGGACTGCCACGCCCCGGAGGTCATCTTCGCCGTGCTGCCACGGAACGTGGCGACCAGCCAGAAGCTGCCGAACCACAGCGCCGTCGTGGGCACCGCCAGGGCGACCAGCCCGCTGAGCAGCGCCGCCAGCTTCGTCAGCAGTACGGTGAGCCGCTTCGGCCGCCACAGCAGCAGGTTCATCATGCCGCCGGTGTTCCACTCGGCCCCGACGAACGAGGCCCCGACGACGAACCCGACCAGCGCGAGGATCGCCGCGAGCGGCAGCAGCGTGTCGCCGAAGTTCTCGCGGAAGTCGAAGGTGGAGGGCAGGAACCAGTCCGTCTGGATCGCCTCGCGCGGCGGCGGCTGGATCTTCGCGCAGTCGTCCGGGAACTCTCCCTCCTGGCCGGTACCGGCGGCCTTCGCCTTCTCGCACTCCGCGCGGTACTGCTCGTTGAACCGGACGTCCTGCTGCCACTGCTGCTCGGCGGCGCGTTCGGCCTTCGCCACCACGGCAGCGTCGATCTTCTCGTTGGTGAAGAAGACCCCGACCACCACCGCCGCGAGCACCAGCAGGCCCAGCAGGCTCATCCAGCGGGTGAAGCGCCGCTTCACGAGCCGGCGCAACTCCGTACGGTAGAGGCTCACGCGCCCCACCCTCCTCCGGCGGCACCGGGCTGCCCCGCGCCACCGACCTTCGTGGACTGGTCGACCTGCCGGTGCTGGCCGGGTACCGGCGCGGTGGCGGTCAGTTCGAGGAAGACGCTCTCCAGGTCGACGGCGACCGGGGCCAGCTCGCTGACGTAGAGGCCCTGCTCGGCGAGGAGCCGGGTCACCGTGGCCGGCTTGTCGACCCCGGCGAGCATCAGGTGGTCGGGCTGACCGGTCACCCGGATGCCCGCGCGGGTCAGCGCCTCGGTGGCGAGCGGCAGGTCGGTGACCGCCTCCAGCCGCACCCGGACCGCGCCCGAGGAGTGCTCGGCGAGCACCTGCTCGACCGGCCCGGAGGCGACGCGCCGGCCCAACGAGATGATGGTGACCGAGTCGCAGATCAGCTGGATCTCGCCGAGGATGTGGCTGGAGAGCACCACGGTCATCCCCGACTCGGCGAGGCCGCGCATCAGGGTGCGCATCTCCCGGATTCCGCCCGGGTCGAGGCCGTTGGCCGGCTCGTCGAGGATCAGCAGCTTGGGGTTCTTCAGCAGGGCCGAGGCGACGGCGAGGCGCTGCTTCATGCCGAGCGAGTAGGTCTTGACCCGCTCGCCGGCGCGGTCGCGCAGGCCGACCAGTTCGAGCACCTCGTCGACCCGCTGCTGCGGCACGTCGCCCGCGCCGGCGAGCAGGGACAGGGTGTCGCGCGCCGTGAAGTGCGGGAAGAACTGCGGGCTCTCCACGATGGCGCCGACCTGACCGGCGACGGCGGACAGCGCGGCGGGCACCTCGTGCCCGAGGATCGCCATCCGGCCGCCGTTGGGCCGGATCAGGCCGAGCAGCGTACGCAGCGTGGTGGTCTTGCCCGACCCGTTCGGGCCGAGGAAGCCGTGCACCTGTCCTTCCTCGACCCGCATGTCGAAACCGTCGAGCGCGTTGCGGGTGCCGCGCCGACGGCTCTTGTACGTCTTGCGGAGACCTTCGATCTCCAGGACAGCTGGCAAGCTGCACCTCCCCCGATGGGCGTATGACACGCGACACCATACGCGGTATGCAGCCGCACGCAATACCCGGTATGCATCCGACGCGCCGATCGGGTGTCGGGACGGGCCTGTGCGCCAGGCCGGGCAGGTGACCTCAGGCGCAGACGACCGTGACGCCGGCGGCCCGGAACGCCTCCACCACCTCCGGGTTGGCGCCCGAGTCGGTGACCAGGGTCTCCACCCGGTCCACCGGGCAGATCCGGGCGAAGGCGTGACCGCCCAGCTTGGACGAGTCGGCGATGATCACGACCCGCTTGGCCCGGGCCACCATCAGGTTGTTCATCGCCGCCTCACCCTCGTGGTGGGCGGCGGCGCCGAGCTGCGGGTCGATCGCGTCCACGCCGAGCAGGGCGACGTCCAGGGTGACCTCGCGCAGCAGGGCCCCGCCCAGCGGGCCGACCAGCTCGAACGACTTCGGGCGGACGACACCGCCGGCCACCACGACCTTCATCCGGGAGCGGACGAGCAGCTCGTTGGCGATGTTGAGGGCGTTGGTGACCACGGTGAGCTGGGCACCCTCGGCGCTGGTGTTCAGGTCGGGCCGCACGGCCAGCGCCCGGGCCACCTCCGTGCTGGTGGTGCCGCCGTTGAGGCCCACCACGGTGCCCGGCGAGACCAGCGCGGCGGCGGCGGCGCCGATGCGCTGCTTCTCCGCCGAGTGCTTGGCGGTCTTGTAGCGCAGCGGCAGGTCGTACGAGACGCCGTTCGCCACCGCGCCACCCCGGGTCCGGGTGATCATCTGCTGCTGGGCGAGCTGGTCGAAGTCACGGCGGATGGTGGCCTGGGAGACGTCCAGCCGCCCGGCGGCCTCCTCGACGCTGACCCGGCCGTTGTCGGTCAGCATCTCGAGCAGGGCGTTCCATCTGGCGTACCGGTCCACCCCGTGCCCTCCAGTTACTGCGCGGTCGGTGATTGATTGCGTGCACAGTAGTGCGCGAAACTACGAGGGCGCAAAACCCTGGCCTGCGCGATGCCGGGGCTGGTTGCCACAGCCAGGCGCTTTCGCGCAGAATAGCGCGCGAAAGGCGGCTCTAACGAGCCGTATTGCGCACCGCTCCCCTGCGTAGGAGTTCTCATGTCGTACGTCGACGCCGAGATCGCGAGCCAGCCCGACTGCTGGCGGGAGGCGGCGCGACTCGCCGCCACCGCGACGGGCCACCTCCCCCGCCCGGGGGAGCGGGTCGCCGTCGTGGGCTGCGGCACGTCGTGGTTCATGGCGATGGCGTACGCGGCCCGCCGCGAGCACCTCGGCCAGGGCGAGACCGACGCCTTCCAGGCCTCCGAGTACCCCGCCGACCGGCACTACGACCGGCTCGTGGCGATCACCCGCTCCGGCACCACCACCGAGGTCACCGAGCTGATCGCCGCCCTGCGCGGACGGGTGCCGACCACCGTCCTGGTCGGCGACCCCGACTCCCCCGCCGCCTCGCTGGCCGACGCGGCGGTCACCATGCCCTTCGCCGACGAGCGCTCGGTGGTGCAGACCCGCTTCGCCACCACCGCGCTGGCCCTGCTCCGCGCCCACCTCGGCGACAACATCGACGCGCTCGCCGCCGACGCGGAGGTGGCCGTTCGCGCCCCGCTGCCGATCGACCCGGCCCGGATCGAGCAGGTCACCTTCCTCGGCCGGGGCTGGACGGTCGGGCTGGCCCAGGAGGCCGCCCTGAAGTGCCGCGAGGCGGCCACCTTCTGGGCCGAGGCGTACCCGGCGATGGACTACCGGCACGGGCCGATCTCGATCGCCGCGCCGGGCCGGCTGGTCTGGGCGTTCGGCGAGCTGCCCGAAGGGCTGCCGGAGGACGTGGCGGCGACGGGGGCCGCCTTCGTGCACAGCCGCACCCACGGCTGCCGCACCGTGCTGGGCAGCTGGGCCGCCGGCCGTACGCCGGTCGACCCGATGGCCGACCTGATCCTGGCGCAGCGGTTCGCCGTCGCGCTCGCCACCAGCCGGGGCCTCGACCCCGACGCCCCCCGGCACCTGACCCGCTCCGTGGTCCTGGCGTGAGGTCGACCGACGTCGTCGTCGCGCTGGACGTCGGCGGCACCGGGATGAAGTGCGCCCTGGTCCGCCGCGACGGCGCCGTGCTGCACAGCGAACGGCACCCCACCGGAGCCGGGCGCGGCCCGGACGCCGTGGTGGACACCGTCCTCGGGGTCGCCGAGGGGCTGGCCGGCAGGGCCCGCGCCGACGGGTTCGACCCGGTCGCGGTCGGCATCGCGGTGCCCGGGGTGATCGACGAGGCGCGCGGGATCGCCGTCTGGTCGGCGAACCTGGGCTTCCGGGACGTACCCCTGCGGGACCTGGCGCGCGAACGGCTCGGACTGCCGGCGGCGCTCGGCCACGACGTGCGCGCCGGCGGCCTGGCCGAGGCGCGGCTCGGCGCGGGCCGCGACGTGGCGCACGTGCTCTTCGTCGCGATCGGCACCGGGATCGCCGCCGCCCACGTGGTCGACGGCACGGCCCGCACCGGCGCCCACGGCGCCGCGGGCGAGATCGGCCACATCCAGGTACGTCCGGGCGGGCCCCGCTGCGGCTGCGGTCGCCCCGGCTGCCTGGAGGCGGTCGCCTCCGCCTCCGCCATCGGTCGGCGCTACTCGGATCTGGCCGGCGTCACGGCTACCGCCGCCGAGGTCGCGGACCGGGCGGCGGCCGGCGAGCCGCTGGCGGCCGACGTCTGGCGGGAGGCCGTCGAGGCGCTCGCCGACGGCCTCGCCACCGGTCAGGCCCTATACGACGTGCAGGCCGTCGTGCTGGGCGGCGGGCTCGCCCGGGCCGGCGCGCGGCTGCTGGACCCGCTCCGGGCCGCGCTGCACGAGCGGATGACGTTCCACCGGGAGCCGCGCCTGGTCGCGGCGGCCCTCGGCGACGAGGCCGGCTGCCTCGGCGCCGCCCTGCTCGCCCTCGACAGTCTGGAGATGTGATGGCCACTCGGGTGAACGGCAAGGTGGTGACCCCGACCGGCGTGATCCGGCAGGGCTGCGTGGAGCTGGACGGGGGCCGGATCACGGCGGTGGCCGAGTACCCGTCCGTGCGCGACGGGCACTGGATCGTGCCCGGCTTCGTCGACATGCACACGCACGGCGGCGGCGGACACACCTTCACCACCGGCGACGCCGAGCAGGCCCGGCAGGCCGCCGACTTCCACCTGCGGCACGGCACCACCACCCTGCTGGCCAGCCTCGTCAGCTCGCCCTTCGTGCTCATGCGCGCGGCCACCGAGGCGTTCGCCCCGCTGGTCACCGACGGGGTGCTGGCCGGGATCCACTTCGAGGGGCCGTACCTCTCCGCCGCCCGCTGCGGCGCGCAGAACCCCGAGTACCTGCGTGACCCGTCCACCGACGAGTTGGCCGAGCTGATCGAGCTGGGCGGCGGGGCGGTGCGGATGGTCACCCTCGCCCCCGAGCGGGACGGCGCGCTGGAGGCGATCAAGCTGCTCACCGCGCACGGGGTGGTCGCCGCCGTCGGCCACACCGACGCCACCTTCGACGAGACCCGCGCGGCCGTCGCCGCGGGCGCGAGCGTCGGCACCCACCTGTTCAACGGGATGCGACCGGTGCACCACCGCGAGCCCGGCCCGGTGGTGGCCCTGCTGGACGCCCCGAACGTGGTCTGCGAACTGGTCGCCGACGGCGTCCACCTGCACGACGGGATGCTGTCCTTCGCCACCTCCACGGCGGGCCCCGAGCGCGCCGCCCTGATCACGGACGCGATGGCCGCGGCCGGCATGGCCGACGGCGAGTACGACCTGGGCGGCCAGACGGTCACCGTGTCGGACGGCGTGGCCCGGCTGGCCCGCGACGGCGCGATCGCGGGCAGCACCCTGACCATGGACGCCGCGCTGCGGCACGCCGTGGCCGCCGGGATCCCGATCGCGGACGCGGTGCGGATGGCGTCCACCACGCCGGCCCGCGCGATCGGCCTCGGCGACCGGCTGGGCGCGCTCCAGGTCGGGCTCCGGGCCGACCTGGTGGTGCTGGACGACGACCTGAACGTGGTCCGGGTGATGCGCGGCGGTTCCTGGGTGGAGTGACCCGCTCAGCCGGCGGTGGGCACCTCGACGCCGAGCACCGCCTGCTCGTCGGGGCGGTGCACCAGCACGTCGGCCAGGTACGACTGCACGGCCGGGGCCATCCCGACGTCCCGGCCGGCCCGCTCGGAGAGCAGCCACTTGTGCTCGATGATCTGCGCGAAGATCTCCTGCGGCTCCAGCTTGCGGCGCAGGTGCGCGGGCACGGCCCGGACCACCGGCTCGAAGACCTCGGTCAGCCAGCGGTGCGCGGCCTGGTGCTCGTCGGTCAGGTAGCTCTCGGCGCGGTAGGCGTCCAGGTCGTTGAGCAGCCGGCGGGCCTGGTTCTCCTCGGCGTCCAGGCCGGTCAGGCGCAGCAGCCGCCGGGTGTGGTAGCCGGCGTCGACCACCTTCGGCCGGACCAGGTAGCGCCCGTTGTCGATCGTGGACATGGCCACCTCGGCGACGTCGAAGCCCAGCTCGTTGAGGCGGCGGATGCGCCCCTCGATGTCGTGCCGGGCCTCCCGCTCGACCTGCTGCTCGTAGGTGATCTCGTGCCACAGCCGCTCGTAGCGGCGTACGACCTCCTCGCAGACCACCTCCGGGTCGATCGACTCGTGCAGCAACCCGGCGGCCTGGAGGTCGAGCGCCTCACCGAAGATGTTGACCCGGGCGATCTCCAGGTCCTCACCGCGCTGCCCGTTGGACAGGGAGTGGTGCAGCGCCCCGGTCTCGGCGTCCACCAGGTAGGCGGCGAACGCGCCGGCGTCCCGCCGGAACAGGGTGTTCGACAGCGAGCAGTCGCCCCAGAAGAAGCCCGTCAGGTGCATCCGGACGATCAGGGCGGCCAGCGCGTCGAGCAGGCGGCCCATCGTCTCCGGGCGCAGGGTGTGCGAGAAGAGCGCCCGGTAGGGCAGCGAGAACTGCAGGTGCCGGGTGATCAGCACCGGGTCGAGCGGCTCCCCGTCGTCGCTCTGCCGGTCGGCCACGATCGCCACCGCCTCCACCGACGGGAAGTCGATCCGCTCCAGGGCGCGCAGCAGGTCGTACTCGCGCTCGGCGACCCGCTCGCCGGTCTCCTTGACCGCGTAGACGTAGCCGCCGAGGCGGACGAAGCGGACGACGTGCCGGGAGATGCCCTGGGGCAGCGCCACCAGATGCTGCGCGGGCCACTCCTCCAGCGGGGTCGACCAGGGGAGATCGAGCAACGCCGGGTCCACGAGGGCCGAGGTGATCCGCACGGCGACAAGTCTGCCGGGTGCGTCCATCGAGCGCCTCTCTTCGTGGCTCGGCACACAGCCGTCCCCGGCCCGACCCGGTCCGGGTCGGACCGCGGCCGGTAGCGTGACGGGGGTGCGGGAGACCACGGCGGTACGGGGAAGGGTCCAGCTCCGGCCGGTCCGGCCGGCCGGCTGGTGGTTCGACGCACTGCTGCTCACCGCCCTGATCGGGTTGACCGTGGCGCTCGCCTTCGAGCGGTTCTTCGGGATCGACCGCGCGATCGCCGACTGGTCGCAGGCACATCGGCCGACGGCCGCGCACTGGACGGCGGTGGTCCTCAACTACCTCGGCCAGGGCACCCCGTTGACGCTGATCGCCCTGGGGCTCGGGATGCTGCTCGCGGTGCGGCTGAGATCGGTCCGCCCGGTGCTGCCGCCGGTGCTCGCCTTCGCCCTCAGCTACCTCACCATCGGCCCGCTCAAGGTGTGGACCGCCCGACCCGCGCCCAGCGCGAGCGTCAAGGAGCCCTTCCTGCCCGCCGAGCAGACCCTGCCGTTGTTCCAGGACGAGCTGCCGCTGCGGTTCGCCCAGTCCTACCCCTCCGGCCACGTCGCGAACGCGATCCTCTGGTACGGCGTCATCGCGCTGCTGCTCGCCCCGCTGCTGCGCACGTACGGGCGCACTGTGCCGCCCCGGCTGGTCACCGTGGTCCGGATCGTGCCGCCCGTCGTCGTGCTCTGCACCACCACGTACCTGGGCTGGCACTGGCTGACCGACTCGGTCGCCGGGCTGCTGCTGGGGCTCCTGCTCGACCGGCTGCTGCACCGGGTGCCGTGGGACGACCTGCCGTTGCCGGGCATGCTGCGGAACTGGAACCGTCCGTTCATCTGCGCGCCCTAGGGTCCGGATGTGGACCGACTGGCGCGCCGGCTGGGCGCGGGGGACGCGGTGGTCATCGGGCTGGGCTCGATGCTCGGCGCGGGCGTCTTCGTGGTCTTCGCGCCCGCTGCGGCGGCGGCCGGCGGGGCCGGGCTGCTGGCGGCCCTCGTACTGGCCGGTTTCATCGCCTTCTGCAACGCGACCAGCTCTGCCCGGCTGGCCGCCCGCCTTCCGGAGTCCGGCGGCACCTACGTGTACGGGCGGGAGCGGCTCAGCCCGTTCGCCGGCTTCCTGGCCGGCTGGGGCTTCGTGGTCGGCAAGACGGCGAGCTGCGCGGCGATGGCGCTGACCATCGGGGCGTACCTCTGGCCGGGGCAGGCCCGGCTCGTCGCCGTCAGCGCGGTGGCGACGGTGACCGCCGTGAACCTGCGCGGCATCGGCAAGACCGCCACCGCGACGAGGGTCCTGGTGGCCGTGGTGCTGGCGGTGCTGGCCCTCGTGGCGGTGGCCGGCGCGGTCGGCGGCCACGTCGCGCTCGACCGGCCCGGCGACCTCGGCGGCGGCGGGCGGGGCGTGCTCACCGCCGCCGGGCTGCTCTTCTTCGCCTTCGCCGGGTACGCCCGCATCGCCACCCTCGGCGAGGAGGTACGCGACCCGGAGCGGACCATCCCCCGGGCCGTCCCGCTGGCCCTGGGCGTGGTGCTGGCGGTCTACCTGGTGCTCGCCGTGGTGACGGTGGGCGTGCTCGGGGCCGACCGGCTGGCCGCATCCGCCGCGCCCCTGGCCGACGTGGTGACCGCCGCCGGGCTGCCCGGCCTGGCCTGGCTGGTGCGGGCCGGGGCGACCGTGGCGGTGACCGGGGTCCTGCTCTCCCTGCTCGCCGGGGTGGGGCGTACGGCGCTGGCGATGGCCCGACGCCGCGACCTGCCGGGGGCGCTGGCCGCCGTCCACCCGGTGCACCGGGTGCCGCACCGGGCGGAACTGGCCGTGGCCGCCGTGGTGGTGGCGATCGTGCTGCTGGGCGACGTACGCGGCGCGATCGGCTTCTCCAGCTGCACCGTGCTGGTCTACTACGCGATCACCAACGCCGCCGCGCTGACGCTGGGCCGGGACCCGGGCCGGCGGCTGCCGGTGCGGGCGCTGGCCGTGCTGGGGCTGGCCGGTTGCCTGCTGCTCGCGGTCAACCTGCCGCCGGCCAGCGTGCTCGCCGGCGCCGCCGCGCTCGCCGCCGGCGCCCTCTGGTACGCCCTGCGCCCGCGCCGGCCCTGACGCCGCCTCGGGACCGCGCCGGCCCTGACGCTGGGCCGGGACCGCGCCGGCCCTGAGGCTGGGCCGGGACCGCGCCGGACGGCACCTCCGGGTGCGCCGCGCCGTGACCAGGTGCCCGGCGCGGCGGCCGTCACTCCTCCGGCTGGCGGGGGGTGGGCGTGACCGGGTCCTCCGACGGCGGTGGCGCGGCCTCGCGGAGCAGGGCGTTCAGCCCCGCCCGGCGGGCCACCACCGTCAGCCGGTCCCCCGCGACGATCACCAGCCGGGCATCGGGCGCCCAGTCGAGGCGCTGCCCGGCGCGGGCGTGCGCCAGCAGGCGTACGCTCTCGGTCCGCCCGACGGCGGCGATCGGCCGGCCGTCCAGCGCCGACCCGGCGGCGACGGAGACCTCGGTGACCAGCAGCGCGTGCCGGCCGACCGGGATGGTGGCGATCACGGCGCGGTCGAGCAGCGCGGCGGCGAACGACGGCGCGGCGAGGTAGGACACGCTGCGCGAGACGCCGATGCCGAAGGCCTGCTGGATGCGTTCGGCGAAGTGGCCGTCGAAGAGCCGCAGCACCACCTGGATTTCCGGGTTGACGGCCAGGCCGTTGAGCGCCGCCTGGAGGTTGGTCTCGTCGTCGGTGGAGACCACCACCAGCGCCTGGCAGTTGCCCACGGACGCGGACTCCAGGGTCTCCGCCAGCGCGGCGTCCCCCACGATCAGCGGTACGCCCAGCCGCCGGGCCAGCGCCCCACCGCGCGGCTCGGGCAACTTGTCGATCGCCACCACCTCCACGCCGAAGTCGCAGAGCTGGGCCATCACCCGGGTGCCGACGTTGCCGAGCCCGACCACCACCACGTGGCCGGAACGCTCGGGCTGGATGCGGCCGGAGTGCAGGGCCAGCCGGGCGTTGACGACGCCGTCCACCACCACGGCGGTGATCAGCGGGATCAGCGCGAGCCCGGCCAGGTTGAGCACCACCTGCATGACCTGCTCGGCGGCCGACTTGTCCGGATCCGGGTCCTGCCCGGTCAGCGTGGTCACCAGGGTGAGGTAGAGCGAGTCGGCCCAGCCCCGGTGCGAGGCGTAGCCGTTGAGCCAGCCGAGCACCCCGATCACCGCCAGCAGCACGATCACCGCGAGGCCGATCTTGCGGGTGGCGAAGCTGCGTACCGCGCGCAGCAGCACCGTCAGGGGGCGGCGACGCCGGCGGGCCCGCACCAGCCGGCGGGCGGCCACCTCCGTACCGGGCGGCGTCCCGGTCGCCTCGGCGATCACCAGGTCGGCCACGCCCTCGTCGGCGGGGAGCAGCCGGACCTGCTGCGGATCGCCGGTGTCGGCGACCCCGCAGACCACGTCGGCCGGGTGTACGTCCTCACGGCGGGCCACGTAGAGGGTGCGCCCGCCGTGCCGGAAGTGGGTGGGGGCGACCTCGCCCAGCGCGGCGGCCACGAAGGCGGGGGCGGCCATGGAGGCGTCGGAGAGCACCGCCGAGTCGGGGAAGATCTGCCGCACCCCGTTGGCGAGGCCGGTGTTGAACATCCGCACCACCAGGCGCAGCCCGGGCTCGACCTCCTGCGCGCAGAGCGCGGCGTGCATGTTGCCGACGTCGTCCTGGTGCAGCAGGGCCAGCCCGTCGGCCCCGGCCAGCCCGGCCCGGCGGAAGGTGACCTCGTCCAGCCGGTCGGCGCGGACCACCTCGACGCCCGGGAGGTCGCGCCCGTCGGGCTCGTCCGAGCGCGGTCGTTCGGGCACGACCAGGGTGATCCGGACGCGGCCGGACTGGAGCTCGGTGGCGAGCAGCGCCCGCACCACCCAGTAGGCGAGGGCGTCGCGACCACAGATCACGTAGTGCGCCCGCACGTCCCCGTTGACCCGGAGCCGCCGGCCGGCACGCCGCGCACGATCCAGGAGGGGCTCCGCCATGCGCCGCATCGTAGTCAGCCGGTCGCGGCGGGCGCAGCCCCCTGATCATGGACGCTGGTCGCGCCGGCATGTCCCAACCGGTGCCGGGTAGAGCACCGGCATGCAGACGTTCCTGCCGTACCCGGACTTCATCGCCAGCGCCCGGACGCTGGACCAGAAGCGGCTGGGCAAGCAGCGGGTGGAGGCCATCCAGGTGCTGCGCGGGCTGACCTGGCCCACGTACGGCTGGCGCAACCATCCGGCGGTGAAGATGTGGGCCGGGTACGAGGAGGCCCTCACCCGGTACGGGCTGGACGTCTGCGCCGTCTGGTGCGAGCCCGGACGGGCCGACACCTGCGCCATCACGATGACCGTCGACCTCGCCGCCGCGTGCGGCGTGACCCGGGTGCGTACCCAGCCGGAGCTGGCCGAGGCCGGAGAGCTGCCGCCCTGGCTGGGCCGCGACGAGCTGCACCTGAGCCACCGCTCGTCGCTGCTGCGCAAGGACCCCGGGCACTACGGGCCGATCTTCGGCGACGACGTCCCGCCCGACCTGGAATACGTCTGGCCCGGCTCGGACCGCGAGCGCCGCTGCCTCCCGCCGCCCGCCTGAGGAGCAGGGCACCTTGTTGACGCCTGAGGTGAAAGCAAGGATTCGTTCCCTTCACCTCGGGGCAGACTGGACGCACATCCGGCGGGAGGGTGCACATGGCGCTGTCGAAAGTGGTCGGCCGGCTCATCGGCGTACGCGAGCACGAGGTGGACCCCGGCGGTGGTGGCGCCGACCGCGTGCCGGGCCCGGTCGAGGCGGTGGTGGTCGGCGGCGGGATCGCCGGCATGTCGGCGGCGGTGGTGCTCGCCGAGCGCGGGGTGGCCGTGACCGTGCTGGAGGCCGCGCCGACGCTCGGCGGCCGGCTCGGGGCCTGGCCGGAGACGCTGGCCGACGGCACCGCGCAGATGAACGAGCACGGCTTCCACGCGTTCTTCCGGCAGTACTACAACTGGCGGTCCGTCCTGCGTCGCGCCGACCCGGAGCTGGGCTTCCTCAGGCCGGTACCGGGCTACCCGATCCTCAGCGAGCGGTGGCCGACCGAGGAGTTCGGCCGGCTGCCGCCCGCGCCGCCGGCGAACCTGCTGGCGCTGCTGCTGCGCAGCCCCAGCCTGCGCCTGGGCGACCTGCGCGGGATGGACCGGGACGCGGCGCTGCCGCTGCTCACGTACGACCCGCGGCGCACCTACGCCGAGTTCGACGACACCACCGCCGACGCGCTGCTCACCTCGCTGCGGCTGCCGGACCGGGCCCGCGCGATGCTCTTCGAGGTCTTCTCCCACTCGTTCTTCAACCACGAGGCGGAGATGTCGGCGGCGGAGATGATCGCCCAGTTCCACTTCTACCTGCTCGGCAACCCGGAGGGGCTGGCCTTCGACTGCCCCGACGAGGACTACGCGACGGCGATCTGGGAGCCGCTGGCGCGGCACGTGGAGAAGCACGGCGGCCGGGTGGTGACGGGCGCCGCCGCCACCGCCCTGACCCGCGAGGGCGCCGGCTGGCGGGTGACGACCGCCGACGGCACGTCGTACCCGGCCGGGCACGTGGTGCTCGCCGTCGACCCGCCGGCCCTCGCCGCGCTGGTCGCGGCCTCCCCCGGCCTGGTCGGGCACGCGCCCCGGCTGGTGGCGCGGATGCCCGCGTTCGGCCGGCCCGGCCCGCCGTACGCGGTGGCGCGTTACTGGTGCGACGGGGACGTCTCCGCCGACCGGGCGGTCTTCAGCGGGGTCTCCCGACAGCCCACCCTGGACTCGGTGACCCTCTACCACCGGCTGGAGAACGAGTCCCGCCGCTGGGCGCGGCGCACCGGCGGCTCGGTCGTGGAGCTGCACGCGTACGCCTGCGACGCGGGCGTGCCCGCCGAGGAGCTGGCAGAACGGATGCGCGTCGAGCTGGTTGCGCTGTGGCCCGAGGCGGCCCGGCTGCGGGTCCGTGAGCTGCGCGCCCGGGTGGAGGCGCAGGCGCCCGCCTTCACGCCCGGCAGTCACGCCTGGCGGCCGGGCGTACGCACCGACGCCGACGGGCTCTACCTGGCCGGCGACGGCATCCGGACGGACTTCCCGAGCGCGCTGATGGAGCGCTCGGCGGCGACCGGGATCGTCGCGGCCAACCACATCCTGCGGGCCGAGGGCGGCGCGGCCGAGCCGGTGCGCTCGATCCGGCCCCGGGGCCTGCTCGCCGGCCGAGGATGAGCAAAACGGGCAAATCGACCGCCGGGCTGCCCTAGGCTGATCGTCTGGGACGAGCCGGGAGGTCAGCGGGATGTCGCCGCGCACGGACGACGGCTTCGTCGCCGACGTGCCGCGGGACGACGCGTACCCGTTGGTCCGGGACGAGCGGGCCTGCGTCGTGACCGCCCTGCGGCTCGGCTGGTGGATGGCGGACGCCTACCACCACGCCCGGACCGCCGAACTGCTCGACCCCGACGCCGACCGGCCGGCGGGCGCACCGGCGAAGCTGTCCAACCTGACCGAGATGTCGGGGCGGCGGCGCATGCAGATGTACCTGGACGGCGTGGAGGTCGCGCTCGCCCAGATCGCCGAGCTGACCCGGCGCGTCGGCCCCGCGCCCACCACCGTCGACGCGCGGGACCGGGTGGCCGACGGCTCCGGCGACGCCCTGCTGCTCGCCCTCGACGACCTGAACGTCGAGCTGCTGCGCTGGACGATGGCCACCAACCAGCGGGTCGGGCTGGCGTACCGGCTGGGGCGCTCGCTCGCCGACACCGTCCGGTACGGGGACGCCGTCCGCAACGGCGACGCCGGGCAGGTGGCGCACCGCTTCGGCGGCCGACAGTTCGAGATCGGCCGCTGGCTGGGCGAGCTGGCCAGCGTGCTGCCCCCGTACTCGGCCGCGGTGGTCCGCCGCTCACTGTCGACGTGGGCGTCGGCGGTCACCCGGGCGGGCATGGGCGACCCGGCCGAGGCGGGACTGCCCGAGCTGGCCCGCGAGCTGCGCAACCAGGGCGAGCTGTGGCAGGGCGTACTGACCGGCGGGCTGCACCCGAGGGACCTGCTGGACGAGGAGGACTACGCGATCGTCGCCCGGAACCTGATCGTCCGGGACCGGAAGCTCGTGGTGCAGGCCGTGCGGGGGATCTTCTGGCCGGTGCTCGTACCGCTGCTCGCCGTGCTGTTCGCCGTCGTGGGGGTGAGCGCGCTGGCCGCCGCCGGGTCGCCGGTGACCCGGGCCGCCGTGGCCCTGCTCGGGCTGGGCGCCGGGCTGGCCGCGATCTGGCGTACCGTCTCGGGGCCGGCGCTCGCGGTCGCCGCCGAGGTCAACCGGCCGCTGCTGGAGAGCGAGCTGACCGCCAGGATGGCCGTACGCATCGACCGGCCCCTGGCCGCCGCGCGGGCCGCCGGCCGGGCCCGGCGGCAGCGCCGCCCCGACGAGCCGGGGCCTCGATCGAAATCCGTTGCTCCTCTCTCCCCCGCCGACCTACCGTGATCGCGCAAGGTCAACCACCGCAACGGGAGTTCGTCATGTCGATGCCGCACGTCACCCGTGTGCCGTCGACGCCGTTCCTGACGCGCCCCGGCACCCGGCGGCCTCGCCCGACGTGCCTGCCCGCACGTCCGGCGACGCTGGCGGTCCGCGGCGGTCACCGTGCCGAAGACCCCGGGGGCGGCCAGCCCGACTGACGTGCGCCCGCACGACGTCGAGCCGCCCGTCCACACCCGGACCGGGCGGCTCTTCCGCTGTCCGGCCCGTCCAGATCGTCACCGCCACGAAGGGAGACACCGGTGGACGCCGTACTCGTCATCAACGCCGACCTCGGCCCGCTGCACCGGGTCACCGTCCAGCACGCGATCCGGATGCTCTGCCGGCGGGTCGCCGAGATCCACGAGGCCGAGCCCGACCGCGTGATCGGGATCTTCCCGCTCCCCCGGGTGGTCCGCCTCGTCCGCTACGTGGTGACCCGGTGGCGGTTCAGTGCCGGTCCGGCCTGGTCCCGCGCCGGCGTGCTGCGCCGCGACGGGCGCTGCTGCGCGTACTGCGGCGGGCCGGCCGGCACCATCGACCACATCCTGCCCCGCTCGCGCGGCGGCCGGAACACCTGGCGGAACACGACCGCCGCCTGCTACGGCTGCAACCAGCGCAAGGGTGACCGGACGCCGGCCGAGGCGGGCATGCCGCTGCGGCGCGAGCCGGCGGTCCCGAGCTGGGCGTCGCTGGCCGGGCGGTGACGGACCGGCCGGCGGGAACGGGGGGCCGCGTCGGGGGTACGACCCTCGGCGCGGCACCCGCCGGCCCTCCTCGTCAGCCCTCCGCCTCGTCGCCGGCCGGCGGGCGAGGGCGGCGGTGGATGTACGCCTCGACCTCGGAGCGCAACCACACCGAGCCGGCCTGCAGCGTCTGGAATGGGCGCGGGAAGTGCGGCTGCCTGACGATCGGCCGGAACCGGGAGAGCGTCGGTCAGTGCCGGGTCGGCGGGGTCCAGCCGAAGCGGGGCGGGCGGCGCTCGTGGAAGGCGGCGACGCCCTCGCGGGCCTCGCCGCTGGCCCGCACCTGCCCGTGCCACCAGGCGATCCGGTCCTCGTCCGCCCGCCCGTCGACGATCTCCTTGGCGGCGGCGACGCTGAGCTGCGACCGGGCGACCATGGCGGCGGTGAGTTCCTCCACCCGGGTGGCGAGCCGGTCGGCCGGCAGCACCTCGTCGACCAGGCCCACCCGCAGCGCCCGCTCGGCGTCGACCAGTTCGGCGGTGAAGAGCAGGTGCTTGGCCGCGGCCGGGCCGACCAGCCGGGCCAGTCGACGGGTGGTCGGCGCCGGGTAGACCAGGCCCAGCCGCGCCGGTGGCACCCCGAACCGCGCGTCGGCGGCGGCGACCCGCAGGTCGCAGGCGACGGCGAGCTGACAGCCGCCGCCCACGCACGCGCCCCGGACGGCGGCGACGGTCGGCTTGGCGAAGGCGGCGAGGCGTTCCTCGGCGGCGACCGCGATGCTGGCGTCGCCGGCGTCCAGCAACTCGTCCAGGTCGCCCAGGTCGGCGCCGGCGCAGAAGGTGTCCCCGGCGCCGGTGAGCACCACCGCCCGGACGGCCGGGTCGGCCTCCAGCCCGTCGAGCAGCTCCGGCAGCCGCCGCCACATGGCGGTGGTCATCGCGTTGCGCCGCGCCGGGTTGCGGATCACCACCGTCGCCACCGGCCCGGCCACCTCGACGAGGAGTTCCGCGTCCGCCACCGTCACCACCCCTTCGACGTCCGCCCGGCCGCCGGGATCGGCGACGCGTCGGTGCGGCGACCATAACGGCGGGGGCCCGACGACCACCCCGGCGGGGTGGTCGCCGGGCCCGGCGACCGTACGGCTACGTCAGGAGACGTTGAGCGCCGTGTCGTCCACGACGAAGGACGTCTGGAGCGACACGTCCTCGACACCGGTGAACTTCAGGGTCACGGTCTGGCCCTTGTACGCGGCCAGCGAGAACGACTTCTGGCTGTACCCGGCGGCCTTGTTCAGGTTCGAGTACGTGGCGAGGGTCGCCAGCACCGTCCCGGAGGAGTTGAGCACCTGCACCCGCAGCGTGTCGTACGCGGTGCCGGTGGTGGTCTCCGCCGTGTCGATGTGCAGCCAGAAGCTGAAGTTGTACGACGTGCACCCGGCCGGCAGGCTCACCGACTGGGAGAGCGTCTCGGTACGGGTGCTGCCGTACCCGTTCATCCACGCGTTCCACGTGCCGGTGCGGGCCGGCTGCGAGGTGCCGTGCTGGCCGATCACGCCCGAGGTCTGCGTCCAGGTGGTGGCCCCGGACTCGAAGCCCGCGTTGCCGAGCTTCTGACCCGGGCTGGTGCAGCCGCCGCCGGTGCCGTTCACCGTCAGCGTGTAGGTGGCGCTGCGGGTGACCGCACCGGCGCCGTTCACGGTCACCGTGTAGGTGCCCGGGGCCGTGGCGGCCGTGGTGGCGATGGTGAGGGTCGAGGAGCCGCCCGAGGTCACCGAGGCCGGGCTGAACGAGGCGGTCGCGCCGCTCGGCAGGCCGGAGGCCGACAGCGTCACGGTCTGCGCCGAGCCGCTGGTGGTGGCGGTCGCCACGGTGGTGGAGACCGAGCTGCCCGGGTTCACCGCGCCGGAGGTCGGCGAGAGCGAGACCGAGAAGTCGTTGCCGGTCGAGCACGGGGCGTCGTTGCCGGCCACGTTCACCGCGGTCCAGGCCGCCTGGACGGTCTTGTACTCGGTCGAGCAGCTGCCGTACAGGTCGGTCGCGGCACGCAGCGAGTACGCCCGGGCGGTGTTCGCCGGGTTGCTGGTGTTCACGTACGACGTGTTGGAGGTGAAGTACGCGTCCAGCGCCCGCCACCAGATCTTCTCGGCCTTGGCGCGGCCGATGCCGGTCACCGCCGGGGCGGAACCGCAGACCGGCGAGGTGCCGTACGAGGTGGCCCCGGTGCCCTCGGCGAGGTTGAAGAAGAAGTGGTTGGCCACGCCGGAGGAGTAGTGCACGTCGACGTTCTTGGTGCTGGTGGACCAGCAGGAGTGCGACGAGCCGTCCAGCGACGGGTTGTACATGTAGCGCAGCGGCGTACCGTTGCCGTTGATGTTGATCTTCTCACCGACCTGGTAGTCGCCCGGGTCGGCGGTGGTGTTGGCGTAGAACTCGACCATGTTGCCGAAGATGTCGCTGGTGGCCTCGTTGAGGCCGCCGGACTCGCCGGAGTAGGTGAGGCCGCCGGGGACCACGTTCTCGGTGACGCCGTGGCTCATCTCGTGGGCGGCCACGTCGATCGAGACCAGCGGGTTGGAGTTGCCGCTGCCGTCGCCGTACGTCATCCGGGAGCCGTCCCAGAAGGCGTTGACGTAGTTGTTGCCGTAGTGCACCCGGCTGGGCACGCCCCGGCCGTCGCCGAAGATGCCGTTACGGGCGTGCACGTTCTTGAAGTAGTCGAAGGTCTTGGCGGCGCCGAAGTGCGCGTCCACGGCGGCGGACTGCCGGTTGGAGGCGGCGCCGGTGCCCCAGGTGTTGTCGGCGTCGGTGAACGTGGTGCACGTCGACGTGCCGTTGTTCATGTCGCACGTGGAGCCGTTGCCACGCGTCGGGTCGATCAGCTGGTACGTGCTGCCGGAGAGCGTGGTGTCCACGGTGACGCTGCCGGAGTAGACGCTGTTGCCCGTGCCGGCGACGGCCTCGATCTCGTCGTACGAGCCGATGACCTTGCCGGTCGTGGCGTCGGTGACGACGTGGAACTTCGACGGGGTCTGCCCGTCCGGCTGCCAGCCGGTGACGACGGTCTCCCAGGCCAGCCGGCCCTTGCCGGAGCTGGCGTCGACGAAGAGCTCCGGGGCGCCCACGGCGGTGAGCGTGCCGGAGAACTCGGCGCGGGCGGCCTTCTTCGCCGCCGCGGCGGGAACCTTCGCCGTGGTGGGCAGGGTCAGCGGGGCGTCCAGACCGACCGAGGAGCCGGCGTACCCGCCGTTCGGGGTCGTGTGGATGATGAAGTCACCGCCGTACACCCGCAGGCCCTGGTAGGTCCGGGTGTAGCGGGTGTGCGCGGCGCCGTTGGCGTCCACCTTGGTGCTGTGCACCTGGTAGGCCTCCGCGCTGGTGCCCTGGACGGTACCGGGGTTGGTCCGCAGGACGCTCGCCGCGGCGGCGGCTGGTCCGACCGGGGCGGGGGCGGTAACGGGTGCCGCGAGCGCCGGGGTGGCGACACCGGTCAGCAGGCCGCTGGTGAGCAGGGCTGTGCCGACGGCGGCGATGGGTCTTTTCACGTGCCCTCCTGAACGGGGGTATGCGTGACAGGGATAGTCACGCATGTAGATATAACGATGTGACGACCCAAAAGAGAAGAGGTGAAACAAATTCTGTCCCCGACACTGACCGTTCGGTGGAACCCTGGCCGGTGGGAACCGCGCCGCCGCGCCGCACGTCCGAGCGGCATGAGATCAGCTTCGATGGCGTTCGTCAAGATCGCGCTGGCGGCGACGGTCCTCTCCGGCTGCGCGACGGCAGATCCGGACCAGGCAGCCTCGCCGGGGCCCGTCCGGCCGGAACCCAGGTCGACGTCCGCCGCGCCGCCCCCGGCACCGTCCTCGCCCGGGCCGGCGGACGCGGCGACGCGCGTCGTACTGACCCGCTCGGGCGGGTTCGCCGGCCGCGGCGACACCGTGACGGTGGAGCCCGACGGACGGTGGACAGTGGCCGACCGCGCCGGGTCGCGGCGTACCGGTCGGCTCTCCGGCGCCGACCTGGACCGGCTGCGCCGGCTCGTCGCCGACCCCGCGCTCGCCGCCGAGGCCGCCCGTCCGTCGGCCCCCACTGCCTGCCACGACGCCTTCGACTACCGGCTGACCGTCGGTCCCGTCGAGACCGGCTACGTGGACTGCCCGACCGACGCCGCCCCACCGGAGACGACCCGGGCGGTGGTGGAGCTTCTGCTCACGGCCACCGGCTGAGGGCCTCCCTCCGCACCCGACCCGCGATCGTCCCCCGGACACGCGATCGGGAGGCGGGGCCGCCGGCCGCCCGCCTCCCGATCATGACCGTCGCAGGTCAGCCCCTGGGGAACATCTGCCCGATGCGGATCTTGTTGCCGAACGGGTCGCGGATGCCGAAGTCGATCCCGTACGGGCGCTCCATCGGCTCGTCGGTGATGTCGACGCCCTTGGCGACCAGGTCCTCGTACGTCTTGTGCGCGTCGTCCGTGGTCATGAAGAGGTACCCGCCCAGCGCCCCCTTGGTGAGCAGATCACGGACCTGCTCGGCGGTGGCCGGGTCCAGCGCCGGCGGGCCCGGCTTCTCCAGCAGGATCTCGCGCTCCGGGTCGCCCGGCAGGTTCACCGTCAGCCAGCGCATGAAACCGAGGTCCTGGTCGGTGTTGACCTCCAGGCCGAGCTTGCCGACATAGAAGTCGAGGGCCTCGTCCTGGTCGAGCACGTAGATCTGGGAGCGGCTGATCGCGTTCATCGTCATGCCGGAAACGCTACGGGGCCACACTGACCTGCTGCTTATCCAAAACTGACAGTTGCTACCCGAAGCTGCTGGGGCGGGTCCACGCCTTGGTGAAACACACCGGCACGGCGGCGGACGGCACCTTGCGCCGACGGTACGCCGACGGCGACTCCCCGACGATCTGCCGGAACGTGCGGCTGAACGTGCCCAGGCTGGAGAAGCCGACCGCGTAGCAGACGTCGGTGACGTCGCGGTCGGTGTGCAGCAGCAGGTACATGGCCCGCTCCACCCGCCGCCGTTGGAGGTAGCGGTGCGGCGTCTCGCCGAAGGTCGCCCGGAAGGTGCGGATGAAGTGCGCCTCGGAGACGTACGCGATCCGGGCCAGGGCGGGAATGTCCAACGGCTGGTCGTACGCGCGGTCCATGGCGTCCCGGGCGCGCAGCATGGCCCGGTTCGACTCCTCCGTCGCCCTGCTCACGCCGCCCAGCATAGGGCGTCGCCGCGCTGGGCCCGCTAGCTCGGCGCGGGCGCCAGGATGGTGTCGAGGCCCTGGTCGAACAGCTCGTCGTCACTCCATCGGGCATCGTCGAGATGGCCGGAGGCGGTCAGCGTCGGATAGGCGGCGGGATCCCCCGTGATGTGCCGCCGGGCCTCGGCCCGCGCGCGCGGATCGGCCGTCTGGCGCCAGGTGGCCTCGGTGAGCGCGGCACCGATGACGTAGTTGGCGAGCAGGCGGGTGGCCACCGCCAGTCGACGGTCCGAGAAACCGCCGCGCACCAGTGCCGACTGGAGGAACTCGGTGCGCGCGAGCACGTTGGGGCCGAGCATGGGACGCCCGATCAGGTTCGCCGCCCAGGGATGACGGAGGATGACCGCACGCCAGTCCCGGGCCAGCGCGCGCACGTCGTCGCGCCAGTCGCCCACGTCACGCGGGAGCCGTACGTCGCCGAAGATCTGGTCGACGGCCAGGTCGAGCACGTCGTCCTTGGTCTTCACGTGCCAGTACAGCGCGGTGGAGGTGACGTCGAGCTGCTGGGCGAGGCGACGCATCGTCAAGCCGTCGATGCCGTGCCCGTCGAGCAGGGTCACTGCGGCGTCGACGATACGTTGCCGGCTCAGCGGCGGCGTGCGGCGCGGGCGGACGGAGTCCGTCCGGAGCCACACCGAGCTGACGGCACCGGGCCGCCCGGCCGGCTCCTCGCGCGGCGCCCGACCAAATTGGTTGATGCTCACCCGACCACCCTAGTACGGTGCTCGGGTAACTTAACACCGATAAGTTACCCGACGTGCGTTAGGTCGCTCGGCCGCCCGCCACGGAGGAGGCCCGGACATGCCCCTGATGCGGATCCACCTCGACACCGACCCGACGACCGCCCGCCGGGTCCTGGCCCTACACCGAGCGGGGAAACACCACCACGAGTCCCGGAACGCCGCCCGGAACGAGGTATGGCGCCACGGCCGCACTCCGGCCGCCGAACCGGTCTTCGTCGGCGTCACCAACGGCAGGCCCCTCCGCCTGATCTACGACGTAGAGGTCCACTTCGACACGAGTCCCTGACACCAGGCAGCCGACCGCCGCTCATCCGGGTGGGCGTTGCCAAAGCGCTCAGCGCTGCCGCCAACCGGCCGGCTCGCGACCGCGCCAGGCGCGAAATGCATGATGAAACTTGGAGCCCCCGGCCGGGATCGAACCGGCGACATCTCGCTTACAAGGCGAGTGCTCTGGCCAGCTGAGCTACAGGGGCGTGTGGTGCCGAGGTCAGCATAGCGACTGACGTCCGGATTTCCCCCTCGGCAGGCGCCCCGACCACCGGAAACGTCGTTGTCCCCCTGCGTCGGACCAACATCGACGGTCGATTGATGTCTCCCCGTGCCCGACTGCCCGGAATGTCTATGCGGTCGGTCGCATCCGATGCGCCCCGCCTTGGCAGGTGGCGGAAACCCGTTTACCGTGCAGTGACACAGACGACACCTCGATCATCGAGAGGTTGCCTGTGGGTCGGCCGCTCCTCGGGCCGGCCGCTCCTTCCACTCGGATCGTCCGGCACGTTCCTGCCGGTGAAAGGAAGCACCCCACCATGGCTACGGTCACCTACTCCAAGGCGTCCCGGATCTACCCGGGCACGGAGCGTCCCGCCGTCAACCAGCTCGACCTGGAGATCGGCGACGGCGAGTTCCTCGTCCTGGTCGGTCCCTCCGGTTGCGGCAAGTCCACCAGCCTGCGCATGCTCGCCGGCCTGGAGGACGTCGACCAGGGCTCGATCCACATCGACGACCGGGACGTCACCCACCTGCCGCCGAAGGCCCGCGACATCGCGATGGTCTTCCAGAACTACGCCCTCTACCCGCACATGACGGTGTACGAGAACATGGCGTTCGCGCTCAAGCTGCGCAAGACCTCCAAGGCCGAGATCGACCGGCGGGTCAAGGAGGCGGCGGCGCTGCTCCAGCTGGAGGAGTTCCTGAGCCGCAAGCCGAAGGCCCTCTCCGGCGGTCAGCGCCAGCGGGTGGCCATGGGCCGGGCGATCGTCCGCGAGCCGCAGGTCTTCCTCATGGACGAGCCGCTGTCGAACCTCGACGCGAAGCTGCGTGTGCAGACCCGTACGCAGATCGCCTCGTTGCAGGCCAAGCTGGGCGTCACCACCGTCTACGTCACCCACGACCAGGTCGAGGCCATGACCATGGGTCACCGGGTGGCGGTCATGCTCGACGGCGTGCTCCAGCAGGTGGACACCCCGCGTGCGCTCTACGACACCCCGGCCAACGTCTTCGTCGCCGGCTTCATGGGCTCGCCCGCCATGAACATCAAGACCGTTCCGCTGAGCGAGCGGGGCGCCGCCTTCGCCGACCTGCACATCCCGCTCACCCGGGAGCAGGTCGAGGCGGCCCGCGCCGACGGCGGCGAGAACAAGGTGACCGTCGGCTTCCGTCCCGAGGACTGCGACCTGGTCAGCCCGACCGAGGGCGGCATGCCGGTCGTCGTCGAGCTGGTCGAGGACCTCGGCTCGGACGCCAACATCTACGGCCACGCCGCGCTCGAGGGCAACAACGAGCGCTTCGTGGTCCGTACCGACCGGCGCAGCATGCCGAACATGGGCGACACCGTGTTCGTCAAGCCGCGCGAGGGCCGCAGCCACGTCTTCAACGCGGGCACCGGCAACCGCATCTGACGTACGACGAGAAGGGGCGGCCCGCCATCGGCGGACCGCCCCTTCCGTGTCTGCGGAATCAGCCCTCGGCGGCCCGGCGGCGCGCCACCTCGGCCAGGGTGACGGCGGCGGCGACGCTGGCGTTGAGCGACTCGACGTCGGAGACCATCGGGATGCTGACCGTGAGGTCACAGGTCTCACCGACCAGGCGGGAGAGCCCCCGGCCCTCGGAGCCGACCACCACGACCAGCGGGCCGACGGCGGCCTCCAGGTCGTAGAGCTCGGTCTCGCCGTCGGCGTCCAGGCCCACCACCATGAAGCCGGCGTCCTGGCAGGCCTTCAGCGAGCGGGTCAGGTTCGTCACCTGGGCGACCGGCACCCGCGCCGCCGCGCCGGCGCTGGTCCGCCAGGCGGTCGCGGTGATCCCGGCGGCACGCCGCTCCGGTACGAAGACGCCCTGCGCGCCGAAGGCGGCGGCGGAGCGGATCACCGCGCCGAGGTTACGCGGGTCGGTCACCCCGTCCAGCGCCACCAACAGCGGGGCGGTCTGCTCCAGCGCCGCCGCGACGAGGTCCTCGAAGGGCTCGTACGCGAACGGCGGCACCTGGAGGCCGACGCCCTGGTGCAGCACGCCGCCGGTCATCCGGTCCAGTTCGGCCCGGCTGATCTCCAGGATCGCGATGCCCCGGTCGGCGGCCGTCCGGACGATCTCGTTGACCCGGTCGTCGGCGTCGATGCCCTGCGCGGTGTAGAGCGCGGTCGCCGGCACCTGGGCGCGCAGCGACTCCAGCACCGGGTTACGCCCGACCAGCAGCTCCGGCGTGTCCTTGGACGGGTTGGACTTGCGGCCCGGGGCGACCCGGGGGCCGCTGCGACCGGTGGGCTTGGCGCCCCGGCCGCCCGTGCCGCGCCCGCCGCCTGCCGGCACGCCCCGGCCGCCGCCCTTGCCCCAGGTGGTGTCCTTGCTGCCCGGCTGGCCGATCTTGGGGGCGCGCCCCTCCTCGGCCGCCGCCCGACGCTCCTTGTCCTGCTTCCAGGCGGTGCGCTGGGGCAGCTTCTCGGTGCCCGAGTAGGCCTTGTGCCAGGGCCGCTCGTCGGCGGGCAGGGTCTTGCCCCGCCCGGCGAGGGCGTCCCTGTTCTTGCCACCGGAGCCCTTCGGGGCTCCCGCCTTCGGCGTCAGTCGCCGGCCACGGCGCTGCGAGTTGCCGGCCATCAGTCCTGCTCTCCAATAGTCCAACGGGGGCCCTGGGGGGTGTCCTCGACCACCACGCCGGCCTGCTTGAGCTGGTCGCGTACGGCGTCGGCGGCAGCCCAGTCCTTGCGACCGCGGGCCTGTGCGCGCTGTTCCAGGGCCAGCGCGACCAGTGAGTCCACCACGCCGCGCAGGTCGTCCGCGCGACCGCCACCGGTCCACACCGGGTCGAGGGGGTCGACCCCGAGGATATCCAGCATGGCCCGGGCCGCGGCCAGCGCGGTGCGGACGGTCACATCGTCGCCGCCCGTCAGGGCGGTGTTGCCGTCGCGGACCACCTCGTGCAGGACGGCGAACGCGGCGGAGGTGTTCAGGTCGTCGTCCATCGCCGCCGCGAACGCGCCCGGCAACTCGCCGAGCTGGCCCGCGCCGACGCGCTCGACGGCCCGCTGCACGAACCCCTCGATCCGGCGGTACGCGACGGCGGCCTCGCGCAGCGCGTCCTCCGAGTAGTCGATCCGGGACCGGTAGTGGGCGGCGGCGTAGTAGTAGCGCAGCTCCACCGGGCGCACCCCGAGCGAGGCGACGTACGTCAGGTCGAGGGCGTTGCCGAGCGACTTGCCCATCTTGGCGCCGCCGATGCTGAGCAGCCCGTGGTGCACCCAGTAGCGGGCGAACGGCAGCCCGGCGGCCTGCGACTGGGCGATCTCGTTCTCGTGGTGCGGGAAGGTGAGGTCCAGCCCTCCGCCGTGGATGTCGAACTCGGCGCCGAGGTAGCGCCAGCACATCGCCGAGCACTCGATGTGCCAGCCCGGCCGGCCCCGCCCCCACGGCGACGGCCAGTAGGCGTCCGCCGGCTCGTCGGGCTTGGCGCCCTTCCACAGCGCGAAGTCGCGCGGGTCGCGCTTGCCCCGGTCGGGGGCGTCCCCGGCGGACTGCATCGCGTCCGGCGACTGCCCCGACAGGGAGCCGTACGCCGGCCAGGAGCAGACGTCGAAGTAGACGTCGCCGGAGCCGTCGGTGGCCGGGTAGGCGTGCCCGTCGGCGATCAGCTTGGCGATCAGCTCGTGCATCTCCGGGATGTGCCCGGTGGCCCGCGGCTCGTACGTCGGCGGCAGCACGTTGAGCGCCCGGTAGGACTCGGTCAGGATCAGCTCGTTGGCGTACGCGATCGACCAGAACGGCCGGCCCTGCTCCATCGCCTTGACCAGGATCTTGTCGTCGATGTCGGTCACGTTGCGGATGAAGGTGACCTCGTAGCCGGTGGCGAGCAGCCAGCGGCGCAGCACGTCGTAGTTGACGCCGGAGCGAAGGTGACCGATGTGCGGCGGGGCCTGGAGGGTGAGACCACACAGGTAGACCCCCACCTTGCCGGCTTCCCGCGGGACGAAGTCCCGCACCGATCGGGTGGCGGTGTCATACAGGCGTAGCGTCACCGTACAAGGGTAGCCGTCCCCGCATTTCTGGGTCGTCCGGAGCCGGGTCGTACGCTGCTCGTCGTGGAGACGACGGCGCGGGGCGGGGAGACGGCGCAGACGCTGGACCGGGGGTTGCGGCTGCTGCACCTGGTCGCCGACGCGCCGGGCGGGCTCACCGTCACCGAGGCGGCGAACCGGTTGGGCGTCGGCCGGGCGGCGGTGTACCGGCTGGTCGGCGCGCTCGCCGCGCACGGCATGCTGCGCCGCGACGGCGACAACCGGCTGCGCCTCGGCGCCGGGGTGCTGCACCTGGCCCGGCGCGCCCAACCGCTGCTCGCCGAGGGGGCGCTGCCCGCGCTGCGTCGCCTCGCGGAGCAGGCTGGCGCGACCGCCCATCTGACGGTGGTCGAGGGCGGCGAGGGGGTCGCGCTGGCCGTGGTCGAGCCGAGCTGGACGTCGTTCCACGTCGCGTACCGGACGGGGGCGCGGCACCCGCTGGAGCGCGGTGCGGCCGGGCGGGCCATCCTCGCCGGCAGGTCGGGCGCCGCCGGCCCGGTGAGCACCGCCGGCGAACTTCAGCACGGGGCGTACGGCGTGGCGGCCCCGGTGCTCGGCGTGCCCGGTCTGGAGGCGAGCGTCGGGGTGGTGGCGCTGGCCCCGCTCGACGCCGAGGTGGTCGGCGCGCAGGTCCTCGCCGCCGCCACCGCCATCGCCGCCGCCCTCTCCTGAGAGGACGCTCCTCTACCACATCCGAGGGCCGCCGTGCCGGTTGTCCACAGTCGGCACCGCTCGGGACGATCGCGGTTGTCCACAGGGGTGCCGCGCGGTACCGGACGGCGGGCACGCTGCCCACATGCCATCTCCACCGCACCGTCCCGGCGTCCTGGCCTGGCAGGTCTTCCGCGGCTCGGACGCGATCCGACAGGGGCTCGTCACCGAGCACCAACTGCGCAGTTCGGCCTGGCTACGCCTGCGCCACGACGTCTACGCCGACGCCCGGCTCGCCCGCGACCACGCCCTGGCCTGTCGGGCCGCCGCCCTGCGGCTGCCGCCCGAGGCGGTCGTCGCCGGCCCCTCGGCGGCCTACCTGCACGGCGTCGAGCACGCCGCGTCCTTCGCCGACGACGTGCACGTCCTCGTCCCGAGGACGATGCGCCTCGGCCCGCAGCGGGGCCTGCGCGTGCACTCCACCGGCCCGGCCACGTCACCGCCGTACGCGCCGCCGCCGTCGAGCGTCGCGGCCCGGCCACCCGGCCTCGTCGACACGAGCATCGCGGCCCGGGCACCCGGGCTCGTCGCCGTCGAGGGCCCGCCCGGCCGCGGCCCGGCCGACGACCGGAGCGTCGCGGTCCGGCCATCCGGGCTCGTCACCGCCGAGGGCCCGCCCGGTCGCGGCCCGGCCGACGACCGGAGCGTCGCGGCCCGGCCATCCGGGCTCGTCACCGCCGAGGGCCCGCCCGGCCGCGGCCCGGCCGACGACCGGAGCGTCGCGGCCCGCCCGTCCGGGGGCGGCCTGCGGGTGGCCGACCTGCGGACCGCCGGACCGCCGGTGGGCACGGATCCGGCGTCGGCGGCGTGGGAGACGGCGGTCTGGTTGGAGCCGCTGCGCGCGGTCGGCATCGTCGACGCGCTGCTCCGGCAGGGGCTGACGAGCCGCGAGGCCCTCGCCGAGGTCGCCGACCGCAACGCCGACCGGCCCGGCGGTCGGCGGGCCCGCTGGGTGTTCGAGCTGGCGGACCCCGGCGCCCGGTCGCCGGCCGAGTCCGAGTTGCGGGTACGGCTGACGCTGGCCGGGCTGCCGCGTCCCGCCGTCCGGCACCCGGTCCGGGTCGCCTCCGGGCTGGTCGTGCACGCCGACCTGACGTGGCCGGCGTACCGCGTCGCCGTCGTCCAGGAGGTACGGCACGCCGAGGCCGGTGGCGGGCACCTCGACCGGATCGCGCGGCTCGGCGGGGCCGGCTGGCTCGTGCTGCCGGTGACCGGCAGGCGGCTGCGCCACGACTTCCCGAACGTCCTGCGCGAGGTCCGTGCCGCGCTCGGCGCCCGGGGCTGGCGCCCGTGACCGGGGCTGGCGCAGCACCGTCCGGCGGTCGTCGCGCACCATCCGCTCGTACGGACGCGGGCGTCCTCCGCCGGACATGCCAGAGGCCCGGCCGAACGAGTCGACCGGGCCCCTGCCGTCCGCCGTTACGGGCGGGCGTTGGGCTTGAGCGGGGTCTTCACCGCCGCGTAGGCGTCCACGATGCCGTAGCCGTAGAAGCCGTTGAAGTTGAGCCCGCCGGCGCAGTAGGCGTCGAACTCGGCGTCGCGGCCCTCGTTGGCGTACGACACCAGGCGCGGCTGCGGGCAGGCGCGCTCGGCAGCCGTGCGGTAGAGGTGCTGCTCCACCAGCTTCGGCGCCATGCCGAAGCCGCCCTGGCGGTCCTTCTTGCCGTGCTTGCTGACGATCAGCGCGGCGACACCGGAGGCGTGCGGGGCCGCCATCGAGGTGCCCTGCAGGTAGGTGTAGTACCCGCACTCACCGTTGGCCTTGCACTCCTTGAAGACGCTCTCCTCGTAGCCGGCGACGATGTTGCCGTCCGCGTCGACGGAGCCCTCCTCCTGGAGCACCTTCTTGGGGTACGTCGAGAGGATCATGTTGGCGTCGGTGCGGTAGGTGTCCGTGCCGAAGCCGTCGCGGAACCAGCCGCCCGGCGCCGCCACGGCGGTCTGCTCGGTGCCGTAGTTCGAGAAGTCCGACTTCTTGCCCGACGGGCCGACCGACGACACGCTGATCACGTTCGGTCCCTCGGTGGGCATGTTCCAGCAGCCGTCGTTGTCGATCTCGCGCGGGTAGGGCGCGGTGTCACCGTAGTTCGGGCTCGACGAGTCGGTCCGCGGGTCGCCCAGGTCCTCGTGGTTGTTGCCCAGCGCGCCGACGAGGGTGACCCCCCGGCTGTGGGCGTAGGTCAGCGCCCGCTTCATGGCCTCGATGGTGGCCCGCTGCTCGGCCTGGGCCTCCGGGGAGTCGGCCGGGTTGGCGGTGCAGTTGAAGAGCCACGGGTCGACGTAGAAGGACATGTTGACCACGTCGAGACCGGTCCTCCCGGCATGCAGCAGGGAGTTGACCACCGGCTCCAGGAAGAAGTAGCCGGAGTCCTGGCCGCCCTTGAGCTCGACCAGGGAGATGTTCGGGGCGACGCCGGAGAGGCCGAAGCCGTTGGCGGCGGCGCCGATGGTGCCGGCCACGTGGGTGCCGTGCCCGCCGTCGTCGGTGCCGACCGGGTCGAGGCAGCTCGCCACCTCGCACTCGCCGTCGACGTCGACGATGTCGGGGGCGAAGTTGCGGGACAGCGCCCAGTTGAAGTTCGGCGCGATGTCCGGGTGACTGGCGTCCACACCGGTGTCCAGGACGCCGACGGTGACCCGGCGGTCGCCCGGCTCGATCTTGCGCGCCTGGTCGGCCCGGATCATCTCCAGGCCCCAGAGCTTGTCGTCCAGCGGGTCCATCTTCTTGCCACGCTTGGCACCACCGCCCTTGGCCGCCGCGGCGGCCAGCAGGTGCTCCTGCTCGACCCGGTCGAGCTTCGGCTTGCGGCCGATCGCCTTCTGTTCGGCGGCGCCGATCAGCGCCGACGCGGCGGTCGCCTTCGCGGCGAAGTCGGCCCGGTCACTGGTCACCCGGAACATGCCGACCTCGTCGGACCGGGAGACCACCGTGCCACCGGCCGACCGGATGGCGGCGATGGCCGCGTCTGCGGAGACACCGTCTTCGGCGACGACGGTGAAGGTACGGGCACTGGTCGGCTCGGCACTGGCCGGCACGCTCATGCCCGTCACCGCGAGTGCCAGCGCGGTCGCGGTCGCGACGGCACCGGCGGTGAAGCGCTTGCTCACCACATCGGATCCTCTCGTTGAGGGACGTGGGAGACATCAGACAACACCGCAGCGCATTCCGCCACCGCGGCATCGGCCGTCGACCGCCTCGGCGTCACGGCAGGGCGGGCTCGGCGGCGCGCGACTCCGGTCGGTCGTCGGCGCGGGGTGTGCGCAGCTCGTCGACACGCACGAGGGCGACGCCGGCGACGATCAGTGCGCCACCGACCAGTTGCACCACGGTGGGCAGTTCACCCAGCACCAGCCAGGCGATCAGGACGGCGAACATCACCTCGGTCAACCCGACGAACGACGACAGCCGGGCGCCGAGGATCCGGGTGCCGGCGATCCCGGCGAGGTACGCGACGACGGCGGCGACCAGTGACAGGCCGACCACCGGCACCAGCCAACTGGTGCGCTGCCCGGCGAAGGTGACCTCGCCGAGGGCGACCCGCAGGGGCAGCGCCCCGACCGCGCCGAGCAACAGCAGGACGGCGGCTCCGACGGCCATGCCGCCGCTGGCCAGCACCACGGAAGGCAACTTCTCGTCGACCCGCCCCGCGAGCACGAAGTAGCCGGCGAGGCCGACCGCCGCCCCGAGCCCCCAGAGCACGCCCACCGGGTCGAGCCGGCCGGCGCCGGTCAGGTCCAGGACGAGGAACAGTCCGGCGAGGGCCGCCACCGAGCCGGCGACGGTCAGCCGACGGGGGCGCTGCCCGTGGGCCAGCCACATCCAGCCCACCACCAGGACGATGCCGAGGTACTCCAGCAGCAGCGCGACGCCGACGGGCAGGTAGCGGACCGCGTTGAAGAAGCAGACCTGGGCCGTCGCGACCCCGAGCAGCCCGAACACGCCGATGGTGGCGAGGTTGCGGCGCAGCACGTCCCACTTGCCGCGCAGCGACAGCACCGCCGGAATCGCCACCACCAGCGCCGCGACGCCGACCCGGACGATCACGGCCGACTCGGCCGACCAGCCTGCGTCGATGAGGGACCGGGCGAACGTTCCCGACGTGGCGAAGGTGACGGCGGAGAGCAGGGCGAGGCCGAGACCGAGCCCGGCGGCGGGTTGACGCATCGATCCACTCCCACTGTCATGAGCAAACTGCCACTATGCTGATGACGCTAGGTCGGCACTCCGACAGGAGTCAAGTTGCTCTTCACCCATGACACGGAATGCTCTCTGACCGCCGTTGCCGCGCTGGTGAACACCGACCGCCGCGACGGTGACGGGCTGCCCGACGTCGCCGCCCTGGACGCGTTCTTCGCCGCCCACGCCTACAGCGGGCGGCACGAGCACACCGAGGACGAGCTACGGGCGGTACGCGACCTGCGACCCCGACTGCGGCACGTCTGGTACGCCGACACGGAGGGGATCGTCGCCATCGTCAACGGGCTGCTGCGCGAAAACCACGCGGTGCCGCAGCTCATCACGCACGACGACGAGCCGTACCACATCCACGCCGTGCCGCGCGACGCGCCGCTGGCGACGCGGATGGCCGTCGAGGCCGCGATGGCGCTGGCGGATCTCGTACGCACCGGCGAACTGCGCCGGCTGCGTATCTGCGACCACCCGGACTGCGAGAACGTGCTCGTGGACCTGTCCAAGAACCGGTCCCGACGATTCTGCGACGCGGGCTGCGGCAACCGCGCCGCCGTCACCGCCTACCGCGCCCGCAGGTCCGCCGCCCGCTGACGTCCCGCCGGTCTTTGACGTGGAGCCCGGGCGAGGCCGGCGCAGGACCGGGACGGGGCCGGTCAGGGGTGGGTCATCCGGAGCAGGTCGAGCGCCTCGTCGAGCTGGGTCTCGGTCAGCTTGCCCGAGTCGACGTGCCCCCGGGAGATCACCACCTCGCGGATCGAGACCTGCTTGGCCAGCGCCTCCTTGGCGATCGAGGCGGCCTCGTCGTACCCGAGGTGGCGGTTGAGCGGAGTGACGATCGACGGCGAGCCTTCCGCGTACGCCAGGCAGACCTCGGCGTCCGCGACCAGGCCGACCACCAGACGGTCGGCGAAGAGCCGGCTGGACGCGGCGAGCAGGCGGATCGACTCCAGCAGGTTGCGACCCATCACGGGGAGCATGACGTTCAGCTCGAAGTCGCCCTGGGAGCCGGCGAACCCGACGGCGGCATCGTTTCCGATGACCTGGGCGCAGACCTGCCGCATCGCCTCGGCGACCACCGGGTTGACCTTTCCCGGCATGATCGACGAGCCCGGCTGGAGGTCGGGGATGCGCAGCTCGCGCAGCCCGGCGCGGGGGCCGGAGCCCATCCAGCGGATGTCGTTGGCGATCTTGTAGAGGCCGACGGCGATCGTACGCAGTTGCCCGGAGGTCTCCACCAGCGCGTCCCGGGCGCCCTGCGCCTCGAAGTGGTTGCGCGCCTCGGTCAGCGGCAGCCCCGTCGAGCCGCGCAGCTTCTCGATGACCTTCGCGGCGAAGCCGAGCGGGGTGTTGATGCCGGTGCCCACCGCCGTGCCGCCCAGCGGCAGCTCGGCCAGCCGGGGCAGCGCCCCCTCCAGCCGCTCGATGCCGTAGCGGACCTGGGCGGCGTACCCGCCGAACTCCTGCCCGAGGGTCACCGGGGTGGCGTCCATCAGGTGGGTACGCCCGGCCTTGACGACGGTCTCGAACTCCTCCGCCTTGCCCTCCAGCGCCTCCGCCAGGTGGGCCAGCGCGGGCAGCAGGTCCCGTGCGACGGCCTCGGTGGCGGCCAGGTGGATCGAGGACGGGAAGACGTCGTTGCTGGACTGCGAGGCGTTCACGTCGTCGTTCGGGTGCACGTCGCTGCCCAGCTCCCGGCTGGCCAGCGTGGCGATGACCTCGTTGGTGTTCATGTTCGACGACGTGCCGGACCCGGTCTGGAACACGTCGATCGGGAACTGGTCGTCGTAGCCGCCGTCGGCCACGTGCGCCGCGGCGGCGGCGATCGCCGCGGCCACGTTCGCGTCGATCACGCCCAGTTCGCCGTTGACCTCGGCCGCCGCCCCCTTGATCTGGGCCAGCGCCCGGATCTGCGCCGGCTCGATGCCCCGGCCGGAGATCGGAAAGTTCTGCACCGCGCGCTGGGTCTGCGCCCGCCACAGCGCCTCGGTGGGCACCTCCACCTCGCCCATCGAGTCGCGTTCGATCCGGTAGCCCGTCGCCTCTGGAGTCGTCACGCGTACCATCCTGCCGCCTCGACGAGGGACTCGCAGATGATCGCCGAGTCCGGCTCGGCCGAAAGTCCGGCGCCCGGCGCCAACTAATTGATTTAAACTCGCAAAAATTCTGCCTCTTCAATGGAGGGCTCCAACGTGCACAGCAACGGGGGTTCCGCCGGCGTGCCCGTCACACGCCACCGGCGCGTTCCGCGCCGACTCCTGGCCACCGGCCTCGCCACCCTGCTCACCGCCACCGGCGCGCTGGCCGTCACCACACAGCCCGCCTCGGCCGGCCTCACCTTCCTCCGGCCCACCAGCGTCGCCGTCACGGACGCCGAGCGCCCCACCGGGACGTTCCCCTCCACCGACGGCACCGTGCCGGTCGGCACGTGGAAGGACCCGGACGGCGGCCGGCACACGTCCCGGGCGTACTTCACCTACGACCTGACCCGGTACCACGGTCAGCGCATCATCAGCGCCCGCGCCATCACCGGCGAGCAGTCGGTCAACAACTGCGACAAGCCGCGACAGCTGGAGCTGTGGCGGACCGACACCCCCGTCACCCCGCCGACCTGGAAGAACTCCCCCACCGCGCGGAAGAAGATCGCCGATCTGAGCCTGCCGGAGGCGCCCTGCCCCTGGAGCTACCTCTCCAAGCTGATCACCGAAACCGTCGCCACCGCGGTCGCCGGCCAGCAGGACAGCCTGACCCTCATGATCCGGATCGGCGACGCGGAGGAGTCCTTCAAACACGGACGGCGGATCACCAACCTCGGTCTCTCGCTGGAGCACAACGCCGCTCCGGACGTGCCCGGCAAGCTGAGCGTCGGCGGCGTCGCCTGCACGGACGCCACCTTCGTCGGCACCAGCACGCCCGAACTCCAGGCCGAGCTGACCGACCCGGACGTCAACGAGACCGGCGGCGGCGACCATGTCACGGCGACCTTCGCCTGGTGGCCGGTGGACCGGCCCGCCGAGCGGACCGAGTACACGTGGCCCAGCTCGATGCACGCGCCCGCCCGGTTCCGGTACGTCGTGCCGCAGGGGCAGCTGGTCGACGGCGGACACTACGCCTTCGCCGTCCGCTCGGCCGACCAGTACGGGGACACCTCGGCCTGGTCCCCGGAGTGCCGGTTCACGGTCGACACCCGCAAGCCGGCGGAGCCGACGGTCGTCTCGACGGACTTCCCGCCCTACCCGCAACAGTCCGTCATCGGGCCGAACGTCCCCGGTCGGTTCACCGTGGGCGCCAACGGCTCCGACGACGTCGTCCGCTACCAGTACTGGGGTTACGACGGGTCAGGGCAGGTGGCCGCCGACGGACCCGGCGGCGGTGCCACCTTCACCTACACCGCGAAGCGTCCCGGTCCGCACCGGATCGAGGTGTACAGCGTGGACCGGACCGGCAACCTGTCGGTCACGGTCAACTACGAGTTCTGGGTCCGGGACACGGCGCCCCGAATCACCGACGGCAACCCGGAGGGCCGGCTGGGTCAGCCGAGGGAGATCACCTTCTCGCCGGCCATGGCGGACGTGACCGAGTACGTGTGGTGGTTCAACGGCGAGGAACGCACCGTCGCGGCCAACGCCGACGGCGTCGCCACGGTGACGGTGACCCCCACCCAGATCCAGAACACGCTGCGGGTGCGCAGCCGCACCAGCGGCGGCGTGCCCTCCGGCGACGCGGAGTACAACTTGTACGTCCGGACGTCGCCCTTCGTCAGCTCCCCGAACTGGCCGGACAACGGGTGGCCCGGTACGCCGGCGGGCACCGAGGGCACCTTCGTGTTCCGGCCGGCGATGGACGACGTCGTCGAGTACGTCTACAGCTTCGACTACGGCGACCCGCAGACTGTGCCGGCCGGCCCGGACGGCGGCGCGACGATCACCTACACCCCGCGCGACGCGTCGAGCCACACCCTCGAGGTGTTCAGCCGGACCGGGGCCGGGACGCAGTCGGAGTCCACCTACTACTCGTTCCACGCGGCCTCCGTCGCCCCCGAGGTGGATTCGCAGGTGTACCCGCGGAACCTGACCGGTGGCGGGCCCGGCATCCCGGGCACGTTCACGTTCACGCCGCACGCCGGCACGAGCGGCGTCACCTCGTACGTCTACCAGTTCGCGGACGAGCCGGAGCGGACGGTCGAGGCCGGTGCCGACGGCACCGCCACCGTCGAGTGGACGCCGCGGAGCCTCGACAGCGGGTTCGGCGGCTGGGTCCAGCTCCAGGTGCGGGCCAGGACGGCCGGCGGGATCGTCACGGATGCCCAGTACTACTCGTTCCGGGTCGACCCGAAGAGCCCGCTGGTCACCTCGGACGTGTTCGGCCCCCATGGCGGGGCGGTGGTCGGCCAGACCGGCGAGTTCGTGTTCACCAGCCAACTGGCCGGCAGCACCGAGTTCGTCTACTCCATCGACGGCGGCCCGGAGCGCACCGTCGCGGTCGGCGCGGACGGCACGGCCAGGGTGACGTGGACGGCGGACTCGCCGTACAGCCACAACATCACCGTCCGGAGCCGGACGGCGGCCGGAGTGGTCTCCGGTCAGGCGTACTACGGCATCTGGATCGACTGGAGCTGACCACGGCAACGTCGAGGGGCGCCGGGCAGCAGGCCCGGCGCCCCTCGCGTACGCGGCGGGGTCCGGCCGGCGTACCGGGGACGGTCGAAAGTCGGAGGCCGACACCGGGACCAGGCACTTAAGATCGTAAAAGTATTCGCACTCCATCGGAGGGTCTTCCACCTTGCACTGTCAACGGGGTTCCATCGGCGTGCCCGCCGTACGACGACGGCGCGCTCCGCGCCGGCTCCTCACCACGGGGCTCACCGCACTGCTGACCGCCACCGGGGCGGTCGTCGTCACCGCCCAACCCGCCGTCGCCGCACCGACCCGCTGGGTCCCGCCGACGAGCGTGAGCTACACGGACGCGCGGCAGCAGGGCGCGACCTTCACCGCCACCGAGGCGGACGTCCCGGTCGGCACCCTGGAGAACGCCGGGGTCAAGCGCACGACCAGGGCCTACCTCACCTTCGACCTCACGCCCTACCGGGGCAAGGAGATCATCGACGCCACGCTGCGCACCGGGGAGTCGGCGGTCGCGGACTGCGACCGGCCGCGCGAGCTGGAACTGTGGCGCACGGACACCCCGGCGACCGCGCCGACCTGGGACGCCCCGCCGACCGTACGGGAGAAGGTCGGCGACCTCGACCCCGCCGCTCCCTGCCCGGCGGCCCACCTCGAACTGCCGCTCACGCGGACCGTGCAGCAGGCGGTCGACGCCGGGCGGGAGTCGCTCACGCTGATGGTCCGGGTCCCCGGGGACCACGAGGAGAACAAGCACCACGGCCGGCGGCTGCGGACGCCGGGCATCTCGCTGACCGCGAACGCCGCCCCCGACGTGCCGGGCGCCCTCACCGTCGCCGGGCTGGACTGCGCCGACGACCGGGTGACCGGCACCGCCACCCCGACCCTCACCGCCGAGGTGACCGACCCGGACGCGAACGGGACCGGCCTCGTCGAGCAGGTGACGGCGACCTTCGCGTGGTGGCCGGTCGACCGGCCCGACGAGCGGACGGAGTCGACCTCGGGGGCGTTCGCCGCGCCACGCCGCTTCCAGTACACGGTGCCCGCCGACGCGATGGCCGACGGCGGCAGCTACGCCTTCGCGGTCCGCGCGGCGGACCAGCACGCCAGCTCCGCCTGGTCGGCGGAGTGCCGGTTCTCCGTCGACACCACCAGCCCCGCCCAGCCGACGGTCAGCTCCACCGACTACCCGGCCGACGACGGCTGGTACGGCGGTCCCGGCATCCCGGGCCAGTTCACCTTCTCGGCCGGCGGCGACACCGACACGGTGCGATTCCGCTACAGCGTGTCCGGGCAGCCGGCGACCGACGTGGCGGCCGACGTCCCGGGCGGCTCGGCGACCGTCACCCTCACCCCCGACCGGGACGGGCCGAGCACGCTCACGGTCGAGGCGGTGGACCTCGCGGGCAACCGCTCCACGGCCACGAGCTACGTGTTCCGGGTGCGCAGCACCAGCCCGACGATCACCGACGCCAACCCGACGGCCGGGTACGGCCAGCCGCGCGCCCTGACGTTCGCACCCCGCATGGAGGACGTCGTCGAGTACACGTACCGGCTCGACGACGGGCCGGAGCAGACGGTGCCGGCGCTCGCCGACGGCACGGCCACGGTCACGATCACGCCGACGAAGCCGGGCTACAACACCGTGTACGTCCGCAGCCGGACGGCCGGTGACCTGCCGTCCGGCGAGGGCAGCTACCGGTTCCACCTGGCGACCAAGCCCACGGTCAGCTCGGTCGAGTACCCGATCAACAAGGTCCAGGGGGCGGTCGCCGGCACGCCGGGCACCTTCGCCTTCCAGGCGGGCATGCCGGGGGTGACGGAGTTCGTCTACTCCTTCGACGGTCGGCCGGCGGTGACGGTCGCGGCGGGCCCTGACGGGTCGGCGTCGGTGGGCTACACCCCGACGACCGCCGGGATCCACCGGATCACCGTCCACACGCGGACCGGCGACGGGATCGTGTCGGAGACCTTCAGCGGCACGTTCTACGCCAGCCGGGCGAGCTGACGCAGGAAGACGAGGGGCGCCGGGCCACTGCCCGGCGCCCCTTTCGCGTACGCGGGGATCAGCGGCGACCGACCGTCAGCACCGGCTTGGTGACCTCGGCGAAGAAGTCGTTGCCCTTGTCGTCGACCACGATGAAGGCCGGGAAGTCCTCCACCTGGATCTTCCAGACCGCCTCCATGCCCAGCTCCGGGTATTCCAGGACCTCGACGTGCTTGATGCAGTCCTGGGCGAGCCGGGCGGCCGGGCCGCCGATCGAGCCGAGGTAGAAGCCGCCGTGCTGCTGGCAGGAGCGGGTGACCTGGGCGGAGCGGTTGCCCTTGGCGAGCATCACCTGGGAGCCGCCCGCGGCCTGGAACTTCTCCACGTACGCGTCCATCCGCCCGGCGGTGGTCGGGCCGAACGAGCCGGACGCGTAGCCCTCGGGCGTCTTGGCCGGGCCGGCGTAGTAGACGGCGTGGTCGCGCAGGTACTGCGGCATCGGCTCCCCGGCGTCCAGCCGCTCCGCGATCTTGGCGTGCGCGATGTCGCGGGCCACGACGAGCGGGCCGGTCAGCGACAGCCGGGTCTTCACCGGGTACTTCGACAGCTCGGCGCGGATCTCGTCCATCGGCCGGTTGAGGTCGACACGGACCACCTCGGACGCGTCGAGGGTCTCGTCGGTGACGTCGGGCAGGTAGCGCGCCGGGTCGGTCTCGAGGCGCTCCAGCCACACGCCCGACGGGGTGATCTTGGCGACCGCCTGCCGGTCCGCCGAGCAGGAGACGGCGATCGCCACCGGGCAGGAGGCGCCGTGGCGGGGCAGCCGCACCACCCGTACGTCGTGGCAGAAGTAGCGCCCGCCGAACTGCGCGCCGATGCCGAAGTTGCGGGTCAGCTCCAGCACCTCCGCCTCCAGCTCCAGGTCCCGGAAGCCGTGCGCGGTCATCGAGCCGGAGGTGGGCAGCGCGTCGAGGTACTTGGCGCTGGCGTACTTGGCGGTCTTCAGGGCGTACTCGGCGGAGGTGCCGCCGATGACGATGGCGAGGTGGTACGGCGGGCAGGCGGCGGTGCCGATCAGCCGCAGCTTCTCCTCCAGGAACTGCATCATCCGCGTGGGATTCAGCAGCGCCTTGGTCTCCTGGTAGAGGTACGACTTGTTGGCCGAACCGCCGCCCTTGGCCATGAAGAGGAACTTGTACGCGTCGGGCTGCCCGTCCGGGTCCTCCGCGTAGAGCTCGACCTGGGCCGGCAGGTTGCTGCCGGTGTTGCGCTCCTCCCACATGGTCAGCGGGGCGAGCTGCGAGTAGCGCAGGTTGAGCCGGGTGTAGGCCTGGTAGACGCCGCGCGAGACGGCCTCGGCGTCGCTGCCGTCGGTGAGCACGTGCCGGCCACGCTTGCCCATCACGATCGCGGTGCCGGTGTCCTGGCACATCGGCAGCACGCCGCCGGCCGCGATGTTGGCGTTGCGCAGCAGGTCGAGCGCGACGAACCGGTCGTTCGGCGAGGCCGCCGGATCGTCGATGATCGCCCGCAGCTGGGCCAGGTGCGCGGGGCGCAGGAAGTGCGCGATGTCGTGCATGGCCTCGGCGGTCAGCGCGGTGAGCGCGGTCGGCTCCACGGTGAGGAACCGACGACCCCCCGGGCCGTTGACGACGTCGACGCCCTCGTCGGTGACCAGGCGGTATTCCGTCTGGTCCGGACCGGTCGGCAGCAAGGGAGCGTACGAGAACGCGGCGGCACTGCTCATGAGCCGAAAGCCTAGGGCAGAAGGGTCGATCAGTCCCACCCGCCGGGTGGGTCCTGGGACGACGCTCTCACCCGGGGCAGAGTTCCCGCTTCGGTCCGCAGCTGTCCGCCGGCCCGGGGACCCCCGCCGTGCCGCCGGGCCCGGGTACGCCGCCGTCCCGGGGCGGAACGGGAGCGCCCGGCGCGCCGCCGAAGCGGACGTAGCCGATCTCCCGCCCCTCACCGATGACCATGCCGCCCGGGCCGACCGCGAGGGCGTTGGCGGAGGTACGCAGGCTCGCCAGCTCCCGCCCGGTGCGCGGGTCCAGCGCCACCAGCCGGGACGGCTTCTCGTCGGCGATCACGGCCGCGTACGGGGTGAGCGCGGCACCGGCCTTCGCCCCGGCGGGACGGGTCCACCGGACGCGCCCGGCGCCCAGCTCCCGGCCGACGACCGCGCGCTTGTCGGCCGGCCGGACCAGGGCGTACCGGTCGTCGACCGCGAGCAGCCGCTCCCCGGCGTTGGTGACCAGCAGCAGCCGCCCGTCGTAGCCGTCGAGGACCGCCTCGCGGGCGTCCGGGGCCACCCCGATCAGCACGTTGCGCGCGCCGTGCGGGTCCTCCCGTTGCGCGCAGCCGGCGTTGTCGGCGGTCCGCAGGTTGATGCCGGTGCGCTGCCACGTCTCCTGGCCGGTCGCCGGGTCCCGGCCGGAGATGGCGAAGTAGCAGGTGCCGTCCTGCGAGCGGGCGGTGATCCGCAGCAGCCGGCCGCCGACCACCGACAGCCGCTCGTCGCGGCCGGGCTCGACGTCCTGGAGCACCCGCCCGGTGGCGGTGTCGAGGACGTGCACCCGGCCGTCGATGGGGAACCCGAGCAACGCCGGTACGGGCTCGGGACCGGCCACCTCGTCGTCGATCCGCACGGCGTCGAGGCGGCGGGTGTCGAGCAGCCCCGGGTTGTCGCCGAGCAGCCCGCTGCGTACGCCGGGCACGAAGGCCGTCCAGAGCGGGGCGGTGCCGCGCGGGTCCCAGGCGCTCACCGTGCAGTCGGTGGCGTCGACGCAGCGGGCGTCGAGCAGCATGTTGCGGTACGTCCAGACGGCCACCGCGTCGCCGTTGCGCCGCCGCGTGGCGCCGGTCGCCGGGTCCAGTACCTCGTACCCCTTCACCAGCAGCTTGCCCACGACGACGACCGGGTCACGGTCGCCGCCGGCCACCGCGGACCAGTCGGCCTTGCGCTCCCACAGCTGGGCGCCGGTGGCCAGGCTGCGCGCCTCCACGCGGGTGCGCTGCTCGACCACGACGGTGTCGCCGGCGATGGTCACGCTGCGCGGGGTGCCGCCGACGCGCTGCTGCCAGACCACGTCCGGCTCGGAGATGGGCTGGCTCCGGTTCACCCAGTCCCACATCCCGGGGAACGGGTTCCACACTCCGGTCGCGGCGAGCGCGACGACCACGACGAGCGCGAGCAGCAGCCCGCCACGCCACCCCCCGAGGCCGCCCGCCTTCGCCACACGCACACCGTAGCGACGACCGTCGCGCCGCCGCCCTCCCGTGCCGCCGTGTCGCCGCCCTTTCTCCACGCTCCGGGTGTATGGAAGGGCCCCGCCTGTCGCCTCTCGTCCAGGAATGGCCCTTCCGCACACCCTCCTCAGCGCTGGGCGGCGGAGCGGACCAGGGGAAGGGTGCGGTACGGGATCTGCTCGGCCAGGGCGATGATCGTCGAGGCGCGGCGGATCCCCTCGTACGAGACGATCTGGTCGATCACCCGCTGGAGGTCGGTGTTCGAGCGGGCCACGATCCGGCAGAGCAGGTCGCTGGATCCGGTGATGGTGTGCGCCTCCAGCACCTCCGGGATCGCGGCCAGGTGCGCGGCGACCCGGTGGTGCCCGTGCCGTTGGCTGATCTCCAGCGTCACGAAGCTGGTCACCCCGAACCCGATGGCCGCCGGGGTGATCTCCGGCCCGAAGCCTGAGATGACGCCCCGCTCGACGAGCTTGTCCAGCCGGGCCTGCACGGTGCCCCGGGCGACCCCGAGGCGCCGGGAGCACTCCAGCACCCCGATCCGCGGCTCCTCCGCGAGCAGTTCGATCAACCGCGCGTCAAGGACGTCCAGCTGCACAACCTGACCAGCACTCATGCCGTTGCACTCTACTTAATGCGCAACCTGACCAGGCATTGGCACGACAGTTGCCCAGTACGGCACTTCACGGCGATCCTCGCCACAGCAGCACAGCACCACGACACAGCACCACGGCGCTGCGACACCGCACCGCACCAGCAGCAGCACCGCACACGACCGACGGCGGCGGCCACGAGGCCGACCGGAACGTGAGGGAGACCGCGATGACCCAGGCGATCGACCGACCCCAGGCGATCGACGACATCGACGTCGACGTGCTCGTCGGCGCCGTCGACCACGACATCAGCCGCGACCCGTTCCCCGTCAAGGGCCTCGACCACGTGCACTTCCTGGTCGGCAACGCCAAGCAGGCCGCGCACTACTACTCGACCGCGTTCGGCATGACCTGCGTGGCGTACCGGGGCCCGGAGCAGGGCTACCGTGACCACGCCCAGTACGTGCTGACCAGCGGCTCGGCCCGGTTCGTGCTCACCGGCGCGGTCCGCCCGGACGCCGAGGGCGCCGAGCACGTCACGAAGCACAGCGACGGCGTCTCCGACATCGCGCTGGAGGTGCCGGACGTCGACGCCGCGTACGCGCACGCCACCGCGCGGGGCGCCACCGGCCTGCGCGAGCCGCACGACGTCAGCGACGAGCACGGCACCGTACGGATGGCCGCCATCGCGACGTACGGCGACACCCGGCACACCCTGGTCGACCGGTCCCGCTACACCGGCCCGTTCCTGCCCGGGTTCGTGGCCCGGGGCCCGATCGTGGACCGGCAGCCGATGATCGACGCCGGCCTCCAGCCGAAGCGCTTCTTCCAGGCCGTCGACCACGTGGTCGGCAACGTCGAGCTCGGCCGGATGGACGAGTGGGTCGAGTTCTACAAGCGCGTCATGGGCTTCTCGAACATGGCCGAGTTCATCGGCGACGACATCGCCACCGACTACTCGGCCCTGATGAGCAAGGTCGTCGCGAACGGCACCCGCAAGGTGAAGTTCCCGCTCAACGAGCCCGCGATCGCCCGCAAGAAGTCGCAGATCGACGAGTACCTGGAGTTCTACCAGGGCCCGGGCGCGCAGCACATCGCCGTGGCCACCAACGACATCCTGGCCAGCGTCGACGCCATGCGCGCCGCCGGCGTCGAGTTCCTGGACACCCCGGACTCGTACTACGACGACCCGGAGCTGCGCGCCCGGATCGGCCAGGTACGGGTGCCGATCGAGGAGCTGAAGGCCCGCAAGATCCTGGTGGACCGGGACGAGGACGGCTACCTGCTCCAGATCTTCACCAAGCCGGTCCAGGACCGGCCCACGGTGTTCTTCGAGCTGATCGAGCGGCACGGCTCGCTCGGCTTCGGCAAGGGCAACTTCAAGGCGCTCTTCGAGGCCATCGAGCGGGAGCAGGAAGCGCGCGGCAACCTGTAACACTGACGAGCGTGACGCAGCCTCCGACGTACCCGACGCCGCCGGCCGGTGGGCCCCCGCCCGCCGCCGGCGGCTTCGCGCCGCCGTCCGGTCCCGCCAACCAGGGGTACGCGGTGCCGCCGCAGCACGCCCCGCCCGGTCAGGTCCCGCCCCCGGGCTGGACCCCACCGCCCCCGGGCTGGGCCGGCCCGCCCCGTCCGGCTCCGGCGCTCGGACCGGGCGGGCAGCCGTTGGCCAGCTTCGGTGACCGGCTGCTCGCCGCGCTGATCGACGGCGCGTTGAGCGCGCTGGTGGGGATGGCCCTCTTCCTGCCGGCGGTCGTGCTCCTGCTCTGGAACGTGACGCCCGAGATGACCCGGACCAACCCGGACGGCACCCTCGCCGAGCCCGACCCCGCGTGGCTCCTGACGGACCTGCTGCTGCCGATCCTGCTGCTCGAACTGGGCCTGCTGGTGGTGTTGCTCGGGCTCTACTGGCTCTACCACGTCGAATACATGAAGCGGACCGGGCAGACCTTCGGCAAGAAGGTGATGAAGCTGCGGATCGTGCCGCTCGACCCGGCCGCCACGCTGGACCGGCGGATGGCCGGCAAGCGGTACGCCGTGCAGTACGTGGCGGCCGGCTTCCTGCCCGGCCTCAGCTACCTCGACGGGCTCTGGCAGTTGTGGGACAAGCCCTGGCAGCAGTGCCTCCACGACAAGTTCGCCGGTACCGTCGTCGTTAAGGTGTCTGCGTGAGCGAGCGCAGCGAGGCCAGGCCATGAGCGTCGAACCGGGCTGGTACGTCGACCCGGCCGATCCGGACACCCGACGCTACTGGGACGGCGAGGGCTGGATCGGCGCGCCGATCCCCGTCGACGACGTCCCGCCCGAGGGCCCGCCGCCGGCCGAGCCGCCGCCCGCGCCCGCCCCGACGTCACCCCCGGCTCCGGTCTCCGCACCGGGTGCCCCCGCAGCCGGGCAACCGCTGCCGGGCCAGCCGTACCCGGGCCAGCACTATCCCTGGCAGCCGCCGCAGGGACCCGGCCACCCGCAGGCACCCGGCCAGCCGCAGGGCCCACCGCCCGGCTGGCCGCCCGGTGGGGGTCCCCCGCCCGGCTGGCCGCCGGGTGGCTGGCCCGGACGACCGCCGGAGCCCCGTCCGCACGGGCTTCCCCTGGCCGGGTTCGGCGCCCGACTCGTCGCCCGGTTGATCGACTTCGTGATCGTCTTCGCGCTGAACGCCGTCGTGAACGGCTGGTTCGTCTGGCGGCTGGTGCAGGAGGTCACGCCGTACTGGCGGGAGGTGTTCCGGCGGGCGATGGCCGGTGACAGCTCCACCGAGGGCCTGCCGCAGCCCAGCGAACAGGCCGGCGGCCTACAGGTCGTCATCCTGCTGATCGCCACCGCGCTCTGGCTCGCGTACGAGGTGCCCACGATGGCCTCGGGCGGGCAGACCTTCGGCAAGCGGCTGGTGGGCGTCAAGGTGCTGCCGATGAGCGCGGACGAGCCGCTCGGCTTCGGCCGGGCACTGCGCCGGTGGAACACCCTCGGCCTGCCCACCCTGCTCTGGTACTGCTGCGGCCTGGGCCTGCTGCTCCAGCTCGTCGACGCGCTCTCCCCGCTCTTCGACCACCCGCTGCGGCAGGCGCTGCACGACAAGCGGGCGCAGACCGTGGTGGTCCAGCTCCCCCGCGCCGACCGCACCACCACGAACGGGCGCACCACCGACGGGCGCACCACCCCGGACGACCGCGCCCCGGACGACCGCACCCCCGACGACCGCACCGACCCCTCGGGAGACACCCCATGACCGACCCCGGACGTCACCAGCCGGAGCTGCGGCTGACCCGCGCCGACCTGGACTCGCTGCCCAACTACGTGCCCGGCCGCAGCCCGGCCGACCTCGCCCGCGAGCTGGGCCTGCCCGAGGCGATCAAGCTGGCCAGCAACGAGGTGCCGTACGGGCCGCTGCCCGGCGTGGTGGAGGCCGTCGCCGAGGCCGCGGCCGGCGTGCACCGCTACCCGGACATGGGCGTGCTCGCGCTGCGCCAGGCGATCTCCGCGCGGTACGGCGTGGACGTCGACCGGATCGCCACCGGCTGCGGGTCGGTGGCGCTGGCCGAGCACCTCGTGCGGGCCACCTGCCTGCCCGGTGACGAGTTCCTCTACGCGTGGCGCTCCTTCGAGGCGTACCCCATCATCGCGGCGACCAGCGGCGCGACCAGCGTGCGCGTGCCCAACGACGCCGGGCACGGGCACGACCTGGCGGCGATGGCGGCGGCCGTCACCGACCGGACCCGACTTATCGTGGTCTGCAACCCGAACAACCCGACCGGCACGTCCGTACGCCGGGCGGAGCTGGACCGGTTCCTCGACGCGGTCGGCGAGGACGTGCTGGTCGTGATCGACGAGGCGTACCGCGAGTTCGTCACCGACCCGGAGGTGCCGGACGGCCTCACCTACCTCGACCGGCCGAACGTGGTCGTGCTGCGGACGCTCTCCAAGGCCTGGGGCCTGGCCGGCCTGCGGATCGGCTTCCTCATCGCCCAGCCGGCGGTGGCGGCGGCCGTGCGCAAGGTCGTGACGCCGTTCTCCAGCAACATGGCCGCGCAGGCGGGCGCGCTCGCCGCGCTGGCCCAGGAGGACGAGGTACGACGGCGGTGCGCCCTCGTGGTCGCCGAGCGGGACCGGGTGACGGAGGCGCTGCGCAAGCTCGTTCCGGACGTGCCGGACAGCCAGGCCAACTTCGTCTGGCTGCCGCTGGGTGACCGGGCCGTGGACTTCGGCAAGGCGTGCGAGGCGCGGGGCGTGATCGTCCGGCCGTTCGCGGGCGACGGGGTGCGGGTCACCATCGGCACCCCGGCCGAGAACGACGCCTTCCTGGCGGCGGCCGAGGCCGCGCTGGCCTGAGGCGGGCGCCGGTCCGGTCCGCCATCCCCTCGCGGACCGGACCGGACTCTCAGGCGGCCTCCACCGAGTTGAGGTCGGTCGGGCCGCGTACGTCGCGCACCTCGACCGCGCCCAGCTGCCTGGTGAGCGCGCCACCGGTGAACCCGTTGCCGAAGTCGACCGAGGCCGGCACGGTGATGTCCACCCCTACCGTCCGCGCCAGCCGGACCGTCCGGTGGGACGGCGCCGCGTCGGCCGGCGAGGCGGTGACGAGGATGAGAATCGCGCCCAACAGGGCCGCCAGGAGACGCACAGTGGGACTATAAATAACTTATGTCCGTTTTGTCGAGCAGCCGGACCGGCCCGGCGTTTCACGTCGACGCGAGGATCAGCGGCTCCGAGGTCAAGTAGTAGCGCTGGTCGTCCCCCGTCGGATCGACCGGCTCGCGGAGCCGCTCCACAGCCACGAACCCGTCGGCCGCGTACGCCGCGCCGGGTGCCCAACCGACCCCGTCCGAGCCCGCGTTCAACGCGAAGAAGGACAACTGCGCCCCTGTCGCCGGATCCAGTGTCAGCAGGTCGTTCGTCGTCGTCAGCAGGTGCACCCGGTCGGGCTGGACGGCGAGCAGCCGCACCTGCGACGGCCCGGGACGCCGCCACAGTTCCGCGCCCGTACGCGCCGAACGGCCGACCACCACCCCGTCCACGACCGCCACGGCCGTGCCGCCGACGAGCGCGGCGTCCGGGCGGTCCAGGGCCGGCGCGGCGGTGGGCTCACCGGCGCCGAGCAGCCAACCCCGACCCGCGTCGTCGCCCGGTGCGGACGTCCGCAGACCGGTGCACCCGGCCCGGCCGGCGGCGCAGCCCAGCGGGGTCGCCACCAGCTCCTCGCCGGGTCCGGCCGGCCGCCAGCGGGCCCCCACCACGCCCGTGCCGGCGTCGCGGAACTCCAGCACCGCCGGCCCCGCGCAGGCGTCCACAGTGATCAGCTGTCCGGACGCGGTGCTGCCGACCACGTCACGGCACCCGGAGTCCACGTCGGCCCGCCACAGCTCACGGCCGTCGGCAAGGTCGACGGCCCGCACCCGCTGCGCCCCGGACGCCACCACCACCTGCCGGCCGTCGGGCGCGGGCGCCAGGACCACCCCCCGGGGGTCCCAGACCGTCGCCGCGCCGGTGCGGCGAACTACCCGCTCCCCGACCGGCGCCGGCCCGTCCGCGCGCCAAGCGACCCGGCCCGTCCGCGCGTCCAGCGCCACCAGTTCGCCGTCCGACCAGCGGGTCACCACCGTCGTCCCGCTCGCCACGACCCCGTCGAGGGTCGCCGGCCAGCGGCGGTACGACCAGTACGGGGTGGTCCGGTGCCGGCCGTCGACCGGCCGGTCGGCGTAGACCTGGCGGTGGGCCGCGTAGACCCGCAGCCGGCCGTCCACGATGAGCGGGGCGACCGGGAGCCGGCCGACCACGCCGGCGGCGGGGGACGCGGCCGACGGATATTCGGCGCGGGCGGGCGTGCTGACCTCGGCGGGGGCGAGCACCCGGTAGACCGTCGCCGCGACGGCGACGGTGGCGAGCAGCGCCGCGACCGCCACCGCGATCCGCCGCCGGCCGTTCGGGAACCCCATGGCGCACCTCCGCCCGGCACCCTACCCAGCGGGGCCGGTCCGGGCCCTGTCAGGTCACCGGCGGGCGGGGCGTCTCAGGCCGCCTCGGCCGCGCCGTCCGCCGCCGCGGCGGCGGCGGCCAGGTCGGCGAGATCCTGTCGCAGCGCGCGCTCGACCGCCCGGGCCGCCAGCCCGCCGAGCAGCAGGGCCACCACCCGGCCGTACGGGGCGGTCGGCACCGACTCCTGCTCCACGGTGACGGCCGTGCAGCCCCGGCGACGCCGCTCGACCGGGCGCAGCGCCCAGGTGATGCGGTAGTCAACGCCGGCGCCCCGGGAACCCAGCACCAGCCGTCGGGGCGGCTCGGCCTCGATGACGACGAACTCCTCGACCAGCGCGGTGCCGTCGGGCTGCACACGGGTCTCCCGCCACGCGGTGCCCGGGCCGAACGGGCCGGAGGTGAGCACCTCCACCGGCCCGGTGAAGCGCCGGGTGCGGGTGGTCAGATCGGTCAGCAGCCGCCAGAGGTCGACGTCGTGCGCCTCCACGAACTCCGTGACCGCCACCGTCGACATGCCACCTCCCGTGGCGTCGACGGTACGCCGGGTGAGCGCGCGGCGGGGCCCCCGGAGCGGAAATTCCACCGCCGGGAGCCCCGATCGGGCTCGGTCGAGCCGTCAGCGACCGAACTGGCCGGCCCGGATCGCGCCGACGAAGGCCGTCCACCCCGGGGGGCTGACCGCCAGCGTGGGGCCCGCCTGGTCCTTGGAGTCGCGTACGCCCACCACGCCGAGGGCCTCGACCAGGTTGTCCGCCACCTCCACGCAGAGGCCCTGGTCGTTGGAGCGGCTGCTGGTGCGCCAGACCGCGCCCGGGAGATCGTTCATCGTCGTCACCTTCCTGTCGTCGGTGCGCCAACCGGCGGCCGGGTCCGGAACCGGACGGGGGCATCCGGCCCGACCCCGGCGCGGCATGGCAACGGAATCCGCGACGATCAACGCGGCAGAAACGGTCCCCGGTCGCACCAACTGTGCGACCGGGGACCGTCGATGATCGGAAGGTGGGTCAGCGGGCGGCGAGGACCTTCCCCGTCACCTCGCCCAGGGCGATGGTGGTGCCGTCCGGACCGGGCGCGGTGGCGGTGATGGTCACCGTGTCGCCGTCCTCGAGGAAGGTGCGGGTCCCGCCGTCGGCGAACTTCACCGGTTCGTTGCCGCCCCAGGTGAGTTCCAGGAACGAGCCGACCTGTCCCCGCTCCGGGCCCGAGACGGTGCCCGAGGCGTAGAGGTCGCCGGTGCGCAGCGAGGCGCCGTTCACGGTCAGGTGGGCCAACTGCTGCGCCGGCGTCCAGTACATGGTGGCGAAGGGCGGCTCGCTGACCCGCTCGCCGTTCCACTGCACCGACAGGCGCAGGTCCAGCCCGAGGTGCGGCACGTCACGCAGGTAGTCGGCGACCGGTGGGTCCTGGTCGGGGGCGGGGACGAAGGCGTCGGCCAGCGCGTCCAGGGGGGTCACCCAGGCCGAGACCGAGGTGGCGAAGGACTTGCCCAGGAACGGGCCGAGGGGCTGGTACTCCCAGGCCTGGATGTCGCGGGCCGACCAGTCGTTGACCAGCACGACGCCGAAGACGTGGTCGGCGAAGTCGTCGGCCGGGACCCGGTCGCCCAGCGGGCTCGGCACGCCGACCACGAAGCCGACCTCGGCCTCGATGTCGAGGCGTACGGACGGCCCGGTGACCGGGCCCTGCGGGGTGGCCCGCTGCCCGCTCGGTCGCACCACCGGGGTGCCGGAGACGACGACCGTCCCGGCCCGGCCGTGGTAGCCGATCGGCAGGTGCTTCCAGTTGGGCAGCAGCGGCGGCTGCCCGGGGCGGAAGATCTGGCCCACGTTGGAGGCGTGGTGCTCGGAGGAGTAGAAGTCGACGTAGTCGGCCACCTCGAACGGCAGCTGCATCCGCACCTCGGCCAGCGGCACCAGCAGCGGCTCCACCGCCGGCCGGTGAACGGCGTCGGTGAGCAGCTCGGTCACCCGCTGGCGGACGGCCGTCCACTGTGGGCGTCCGAGGGCCATGAAGTCGTTGAGGGTGGGCCGGCCCAGCGCCCCGGCGGCCAGCACCAGGCCGGCCTCCTCCGCGCCGGCCAGGTCGAGCACGAAGTCCCCGATGCGTACGCCGACGCGCGGGGCGCCCTCCGCGCGGCGGAACACCCCGTACGGCAGGTTCGCCACCCCGTACGGCGAACCCTCCGCACCCGTCACCCAGCTCATGTCGATCCTCCGCTTCGCTCCGTGTCGCCCTGAGGCACCACCGACCTGCCTTGACGATTCGCTCGCTGCCGCCCGCTCATGCCGCAAAACCCCCGTTCACCAGCCCCAGCCGGATCAGATCGGTCAGCGGCTCCAGGATGCTGCACGAGCCGAAGCCGATCCACAGCGGGCGCGGCGCGTCCAGCCCGGCCTCGGCGTGCTGGAGAAGGGGGCGCGGGTCGGCCGCCGTCAGCAGCTCGGCGACCCGCGCCACGGTGGCGCCCCCGGCGGCGGCCAGCGTCGCCGCCAGCACGTTGACGAAGCCGTGGTGTGTGAACCCGGTCTCCGGGTCGAGGTGCCGGACCGCCTGGTGCAGCCCGGCGGTCAGCTTGAACGGCACGTTCCGGTCCCGGCAGGCGCAGATCACGGCGGCGAGTTCCGCCGGGGTGGGGAACAGTTCGGCGGCCAGCCCGCCGGTGCGGAACTTCGCGGCGATCGGCACGCCGTCGGCACGGGCGGCGGCGAGGGCGTCCAGCGCCCCCATCAGCCCGAACGTGAGCGGCAGCTCGGCGTGGACGGCGTCGAGGGCGGCCGGCCCGGCACCACCGGCGCGGCGGGCCAGCGCCACCAGCTCCGTCAGGCCGGGCAGCGGGTCCTCGCCGCGTTTGGCGACCGCCGCCTCCACCAGGCGCACGTGGATGCGCGGGTCGGCCGTGGCCCGCACCTCGTCGAGCCGGTCGAGCGGCACGTCGCCGATCACGCCGACCGCGATCCGCTCGTCGGCGCCGAGCAGGCCCGCCAGCTCGGGCAGCCGGGTGGCCGGGACCAGGAGCGGGCCGACCAGGTCCGCGTACCAGGCGGCGCGGTGCCGTCGGTGCGCGGCGACGGCGTCGGGCAGCGGCGCGTTGCCGGGCGGGAAGACGGCGGCGTCGTCGACGAGGCCGTCGAGAAGCGCGGGCACCTGCGTTGACACGAGACAAGAATGTACGGGACGCTACAAGGAACGGACAACAGCGTCCGATTATCGGACGCTTGGGATCGGTGGACGGGACGAACCGGGAGGCGAGATGCCCTACTACCGCAGCGTCGGCGAGGTGCCGCGCAAGCGCCACACCCAGTTCCGCCAGCCCGACGGCAGCCTCTACGCCGAGGAGCTGATGGGCCAGGAGGGCTTCTCCTCCGACTCGTCCCTGCTCTACCACCGGCACGCGCCGACCGCGATCGTGGCGGCCGAGGAGTTCACCCCGCCGGCGTTCACCCGGGTGCCGAACCTGCCGCTCAAGCCCCGGCACCTGCGCACCCACAAGCTCGACGGCACCGGCGCCGACCCGGTGCTCGGCCGGCAGTACCTGCTCGCCAACGACGACGTACGCATCGCGTACGTGCTGGCGGACCGGCCGTCCCCACTGTTCCGGGACGCCACCGGCGACCACTGCCTGTACGTGGAGTCGGGGACCCTGCGGGTCGAGTCCCCGTTCGGCGTGCTCGACGCGGTGCCCGGCGACTACGTCGTCATCCCCACCTCGACGATCCACCGGCTGGTGCCCACCGGCGACGCGCCGACCCGACTGCTCGCCGTCGAGGCGGCGGGCCACATCGGTCCGCCCAAGCGCTACCTCTCGGTACGCGGTCAGTTCCTGGAGCACGCGCCGTACTGCGAGCGCGACGTCCGGGGACCGGACACCCCCCTGCTCGTCGACGACGAGGACGTGGAGGTCCTCGTCCGGCACCGGCGCGGTTGGACGCGCTACGTCTACGCGAACCACCCGTTCGACGTGGTCGGCTGGGACGGCCACATGTACCCGTGGACGTTCTCCATCCACGACTTCGAGCCGATCACCGGCCGGATCCACCAGCCGCCGCCCGTGCACCAGACCTTCCAGGGCCCGAACTTCGTCATCTGCTCGTTCGTGCCCCGCAAGGTCGACTACCACCCGGACGCGATCCCGGTGCCGTACAACCACCACAACGTCGACTCCGACGAGATGCTCTTCTACACGGGCGGCAACTACGAGGCCCGGCGCGGCTCCGGCATCGAGCAGGGCTCGATCTCGCTGCACCCGTCCGGCTTCACCCACGGCCCGCAGCCGGGCGCCGCCGAGCGTTCCATCGGTGCGGACTTCTTCGACGAGTTGGCCGTCATGGTCGACACCTTCCGGCCGCTGGACCTCTGCGACGCCGCCGCCGCGTGCGAGGACGACGGCTACGCCTGGACGTGGGCCCGCCGCCCCTAGGCGCCCGGTTCCGGTCGACCGGTGCTGCGGTCCGCAGGGGCGGGCCGCAGCACTTTCCTTTGTGCGAGGGCGGGCGGGACGACGCGCCGCAGCCGGCAGGTCGCGTCTCCGGTGAGCACAGGCATCCGACCTCCCGCGTATCGGCCGCGTGAGCGCAGTTCCTTCTGATCGTCAGCCGCCGGGCGTCGTACGGCCATCGGCGACTGGACGCTCGGACGAATAGTTCATGGGCGGTGCTGACTAACATCTTGCGCACTGTCCATCTTGTCATCGACAAGTGCGCCTCTCCGTCGACGACATCCCCTGGAATCGGAGTACACCATGCGCGACATGACGGCCGGTCTGGCCGACCTCGAAGACCTCAACCTGGCCGACCTCGAGGTGTCCGACCTGCTGGAGGTGCACGCCGTACGCGAGTCGGTGGCCCTGCCGGAGACCGGCGCCTCGGCGAGCGTCTCGGTCGTCTGGGAGTGGCTGGGCTACTCCTCCTGCGCCGTCCAGCTGCCCCAGTAACGGGCCATGAACCGACCGGTGGGGCCGGGGACGCCGACAGCGGCGATCCGCCGGCCCCACCGGCTCGACCGTGGTCGGTGTCGACGACCGCGTACGGAGGAATGCGTGACAACCACCCGCCTGTCCCCTGCCCCGCCGTCGGCTCCGGCAGCGGTCGGCCGAGTCGCGTCGGCGGTGCGGGTCGCTCCGTACGTGCTGATCCGCAGGACGGCGGTGGACCAGCCGGCGGCCGGACCGGCCGGACGCCACCTGCGTCGCCTCCAGGACGAGCTCGTCGACCGGCTGGTCGAGTGCCGGACCCTCGGCCCCGAACTCACCGAGGAGCTGTACCGGCTCGGCGGTCAGGCGCCCGCGGCGTACCGCCAGTCGGTCCTGCTGCCGCTGCGGCGCGACGTCCACAACGGCCGTTCCCCGGCCGGCGACCTGCGTGCCCGGCTCGGCGACCTGCCCGGCCGGCTGCCGGCGCTGGGGCGCTGGTTGCGGGCCCGGGCCGAGGTCGACCGGCTCACCGAGGCCCTCGACGCCGGGTCGGATGCGGCACTGGTCGAGGAGCGCGTCGCGCTCGCCGCGCTGTGCGACAGCGAGCCGTTCGGTCGGGCGGCCGCCTTGACCAGCCCCGAACTGCTGGCGGCGGTACGGCGGACGGCGGCGCGCGGCGGCGCGCCGGACGCCCGTGGCCGCAAGTCCGAACCCACCGTGCTCCGGTACGCGTTGCGGGCCACCACCCGGACCAGCCCGCTGTCCTGGTTCACCATAGTCGGCTGGGCCCCCTGGCCGGACGCCGAAGCCGTCCTCACCCCGCCGGAGTCCACGCCCGACCGGGCAGACCTCGCGGCGGGCCTGGACCTGACGGCGGCGGGAGAACCGGTGGCGGTGACCCGTCCTCCCGCCAGCCTGGTCGCCAGCCTCTTCCTGGCCGGGAGCAGCCGCCCGGACCAGCTGCCGCGCATCCCGCACCGGCTGGCACCGGGCACCCGCGTGCTCGACGGGCACGTGGTGTTCTACCGGGAGCACCCGACGACCGGCGCCGACGGCATGCCGGTGATCCGGGAGGAGCGCGTCCGGATGCCGCTGCGGCCCGCACTGGCCGCGATCATCCGGGTGCTCCGCGCCGCACCTGGCGGACACCCGCCGGCGGAACTCGTGGCGGCCCTCGGCCGGGGCACCGGACGCCCCGCCGCTGACGCCGCCGAGGCCGAACGCCTCGCACGGCGTCTCGTCACCCAGCTCTGCGACGAGCGCCTGCTGGTCCCGGTGCCCCCGACCACCGAGCACGACCCGGCGGCGCTGGCGGCGGTCGCCGACTGGCTCGGCGACACCGGTGCGCCCGCCCTCGCCGACCAGGTACGGCAACTCGATCAGGACATCCGGTCGCTGGCCGGGGTCGACGCGGCGCGACGTGGCCCGCTCGTACGGCGGATCGGCGCCGGCTGGCAGCAGGCGCTGGAGCAGCTCGGCGCCACCGCCCCGCCCCACGCGCCCGTCACCGAGGACGTCGTGCTGCCAGGGCCGGCACGCCTGACCCGGCGGCCCGCGGACACCGCCGACCTCGCCGCGCTGACCAGCCTCGCCCTGTTGTTCGACAGCGACCAGGTGTCGCGTCGGCTCCTGCGACACCGGTTCGTCGAACGCTACGGTCGCGGGGGCCGCTGTGCCGACCTCGGTGAGTTCTTCGCGGAGGTCGGCGCCGGTTTCGGCGATCTACCGACGGTGACCCCGGACGGGCTCCTGGCCGGCGGTCCGGTCGCCCGGGTGCCCGAGCTGACCGAGCTGGCCGCGCTGCGCCAGGAGGTGATCCGCGCGGTACGCGCCGACGGCAGGAACGACGGCGTGGAGACCGTCATCGGCGCCGGACTCGTCGCCGAGGCGGCCGCGGCGCTGCCCCGCTGGCTACGGGCCCGGCCGGTGTCGTACGCCTTCTTCGGCCAGCACGGCCCGGACGGGTCGCTGCACCTCAACCACATCTACGGCGGCTGGGGCCGGTTCACCAGTCGCTTCCTGGACCTCTTCGGCGACACCGGCATGCGCGACGCGGTCGCCGCCCAGCTCCGCCGGGTGCTGCCCGGCCGGGTGGCCCAGTTCCGGCCGGTGCACGGGTTCAACGCGAACCTGCACCCGCTGCTGGTCGGCGAGGACATCGGCGACGACCAGCGGCTGGGCGGGCTCGACCTCTCCTCGATCGAGCTGGTGCACGACCTGGCCGGCGACCAGATCCGGCTGCTCGACCCGGCCACCGGTGAGCTGCTCGACGTGTTGTACCTCGGCTTCCTCGCGCCGCCGGCGCTGCCGGCCCGGGTGGCCGCGCTGCTGGGCGACCTGGGCACCAGCGAGGTCGGGCTCCGCCACCTGGCGGCGACCCGGACGGTGACCGGTCCGGGCGGACAGGCGGTGGTCTCCGACCGGCTCCGCTGTGGCCGCGTCGTCCTCGCCCGCCGGAGCTGGCGCTTCGACGACGGCGCCGAGCGGCACCTTCGCGGGCTCGGCTCGCCGTCGGTCGCCGCCGCAGCGGCGCTGCGGGCCGGATGGGACCTGCCCGACCAGGTCTTCCTCAACCAGGGCAGCCGGCCCGGCGGGCAGCCGGCACCAGGCCACGCCGCGCAGCACCCCGGCGCCCCGGCCCGGCAGCCGTCGGAGCAACCGCCCGCCCCGCCGCCTCCCCCGGCGATCGCCGGCCTCCGGGAGGCGGTCGCCCGGCCCAAGCCGCAGTTCGTCGACCTGGCCAGCCCGCTGCACCTGCGCTGTGTGCCCCGATGGCTCGGGCGGATCACCGGCCGGCTGGTCGTCGAGGAGGCCCTGCCCCGCCCCGCCGGCCACGACCGGCCGCACCGGGTCACCGAACTGGTCGTCGAGACCTACCTGCCGGCGGCCTCCCGTGACTGATCGCGTGACCCTCGGGGTCGGTGACGACTCGGACCTGTCCGAGCGCTGGCCGTCCGACCGCACCACCGAGCCGAGTGGAGTCGAGCCATGACCGAGCCGAGCACGACCGTGACCGGGCTGACGCCGACCACCGACGTCGTGTGTTACCACCACGAGGAGGTCAAGGCACCGCTGCTGCGCGACGCCGTCCTGCCCGTCGCCGAGCGGTTGCGCGACGCCGGGCTCTCCGTCCACCTGGAACGGCACTGGCTGCACGGCCCGCACGTACGCCTGCGGCTGCGCGGTCCCGAGGCGCACCGGGCCACGGCCGCCGCCGACGCCGCCGAGACGCTCCGTGCCCACCTGGCGGTGGCGCCGTCCCGCGCCGGGCTCGACGAGGAGCTGCTGCGGCGCCGCTCCGAGGCGGCCGGGCGGGCCGAACTCGTACCGCCCCCGTACGACCCGATCCAGCCGGACAACACGGTGCTGGTGACCGACGGCGACCAGGCTGCCCTGGCCGCGCTGCTCGGTACGCCGGGCGCGGTCGACTGCCGTGCCGACATCCTCGCCGCCGGGCTGGCTCCGGTACGGGTGTCGCTCGATCAGCTCGCCCTCGTCGGAGACGCCCAGGCCGCCCGGGTGGGCGTCGTGGTCACCGCCATGGCCGCGCACGCGGACACCTGGCCGGGACGGCTGCTTTCCGGCTACCACACCTTCCTGTCCCACCTGGAGGACTTCCTCTTCGGCGAGCGGGACGACCTCCTGCGCCCGCGCTTCGCCGCGTTCGCCGAGCGGGCCGGCGGGAGGTACCACGACCTGGTCCGACAGGGGGCCACCCCGGACACCACCGAGCCGGTGGCGGCGGCGTGGCGGGCCTGGAGCGCGGCCGCGTGGCGGATCGCCGAGCGGGCGTACGACGCGGGTGCGCTCAACGGGGCGTTCTCCGCCGAGTTCCGGCGCCGCACCACCTCGTTCGACGACGCCACGGCGATCCGGTGGGACCTGAGCCGTCGCGGGGCGAGCACCTACCACCAGGCGCTGGAGGCGTCGGGCTTCCAACAGATCGCCGCGAGCCGGGAGTTCCAGGTCTACCGGTTCTGCACGAACATGCTCTACCAACTGCTGACGCTCTGCGACGTCGCGCCGCTGGAGCGGTACCTCGGTGCCCACCTGCTCGCCGAGGCGACCCAGGAGATCCACGGCGTGTCGTGGCAGGACGCGCTCACCGCCCGCACCGGATGACCCGCGTGGAGGCGACGTGGGCGAGGTGATCCTGCGACCGGGCGCGCTGGTCCGGGCGGTCGAGGGCGGGCTCCTCGTGGGCGGCTGGTGGTCCGGTTCCGTGGTGACCTGCCCGCCGGTCGCCGGCGAGCTGTGGCAACGGCTGGAGCCGCTCCTGCGCCGGGGCCTCGACCCGGCGACCGCCACCCTGGGGCTGCCCGACCGGACCGCCAGGGCGGTGGGTTGGCTGCTCGCTCTCCTCGCCGAGCACGACGTCCTGGTCGACGCCCGGTTGGCGCGGGACACCCACCCGTTGGCGCCCTTCCTGGCCGGGCTCGCGCCGGACCCGGCCGGGGCGCTCGACGCGGTGTCGCGGCGCACGGTCGCGGTCATCGGCGACGGCGACCTGCCGCCGGCCGTACGGGCGGTGCTGGCCGCATCCGGGCTGTCCACCGGGGACGACGCGGACCTGGTCGTGTGGGTACGCACGGGGAACCCCGGCGAGCGCCGGCAGCCGCCCGGTCCCCCAGGAGGCGCGACCCGGCAGCCCGGCTCCTCCCGGCCGGCGGTGTTGCCGGTGACGATCCGGCCGGCCGGCGCACTGATCGGCCCGCTGGCCCCGGCCGGTCACCCCGCCGCCACAGGCCAGGCCACCGCAGACCAGGCCGCCACAGGCCAGGCCACCGCAGGCCAGAACACCGCAGCGACGGCCGCCGCAGGTCAGGCCGCTGGGCCGGCAACCGCCCACCGGCTGCTGCCGTACCTGGTGGCGCACGAGGTGGTACGCGCGCTGGCCGGGCTCGCCGACGGCACGGCGCTGTCGCTGCGCGGTGGGAGTGTCCAGCGCGTCGGCGAGCCGACGGCCCGGCAGCCTTGGCCGCTCACGGCGTGGACTGAAGCATCCGCCGGTACCCCTGCGTCGGCCACCGGGGCACCCGCCCATGCCCCGGTGCCGGTCACCGGGGCACTCGCCGATGACCCGGTGCCGGGCACGGGGGCGGCGGCGGGAGCGGTGCCCGCCAGGCCACGGGTCGACCCCGACACCGGACTCCCCGGTCCGGGCGCAGCGGACGACGGCCCGGTACGGGTGACCGGAGACGACGACCGCCTGGTCCGGGCGATCGCCGTCAGCACCTCGACCGTACGACGACGGACGGACCGGCCCGTGGTGGTGGGCGTCGGGACGGACTGGCCGGCGGTCCGGCACCTGGCCGAACAGCAGGCCGCCCACGCGGCCGGGAGGGCGTACCTGCCCGTGCGGGCGCGCGGGACGGCGATCGAGATCGGCCCGCTGAGCAGCCCCGGCGTCGGTGGCTGCCTGCGGTGCGCGGACACCCGGCATCAGGCCGTCCTCGGTGCCGGGAGCGCCGCCGCACTGCTCGCCGAGGGCCGGCCGCTGCCACTGCCGCCGTACTGGCTGGGGCTGATCGGGGAACTGGTCGCCGGCCAGCTCGCCGACGACGCCGACCCCCGCGTCGCCAGCGTGCTGGCCGTGCGCGACGGCCCGGTCGGCCGGCACCTGATCCGGGCGGTGCCGGACTGTCCGGCCTGCGGGGACCTGCCACCCGACTCGGCCGGTGCCGCCACCATCGTCCTGCGCCCCCGGCGGCAGCCCGCACCCGAGCGCCTACGGGTCCGTCCCGAGCCGCCGGACCTGGCCGTACTCCGCGCCGAGCTGGTCGACCCCCGGTACGGGCCGGTCACGCGCGTCCACTCCGACCGGCAGGGTCCACTCGCGCTCGCGGCGGCCGAGATGCCCGTCCCCGGCCGGTCCGGTCGGGTCGGTGGGTACGGTCGGGCGGCGGACCAACCGACCGCGCAGGTGCTGGCCCTGCTGGAGGCGGTCGAACGGGAGGCCGGGCGCTGCCCGCAGGGCCGCTGTACGACGACGCTGGGCAGCTACCGGGAACTCGCCGCCGACGCCGTCGACCCCGCCCGGCTGGGCCTGCCGGAGCCGGAGGCCGTCCGCCACCCCCGGTACCGGCTGGCCCCGTACACCCCGGACGCGGTCACGTCGTGGGTGTGGGCGTACGACCTGGTCGGTGGCCGGCCGGTCCTCGTGCCGGAGCACGCGGCCTACTACGGCGTGGAACGCGCCGGGACCGCCCGGTTCCTCTTCGAGTCCTCCAGCGGCTGCGCGGTGGGTGGCTGCCTGGAGGAGGCCATCCTGCACGCCTGCCTGGAGACGATCGAGCGGGACGCCTTCCTGCTCACCTGGTACGCGGGCCGTACGCCAGCGGCTCTGGCGCTGCCGCCCGACGTCGATCCGCTGACCCGGCACCTCGCCGACCGGATCGCGGCGGAGGGCTACCGGCTGCACCTGCTCGACGTCACCAGCGACGTCGGAATACCGGCTGTCTGGGCCCTCGCCGTCACCGACCGGGCCGACCGGGGCGCGACCTTCTCCGCCGCCGGGGCGCATCCCGATCCCCGCCGGGCCGCCGCGGCGGCGATCCTGGAGGTCGGGGTCAACGTGGCGGTCGCGGCGAAGGTGGCCCGCCCGCCCCGCGACCGGCTGCTCGCCATGCTCGCCGACGCCGACCTGGTGGACGACCTGGGCGACCACACCGCCCTGCACCTGCTGCCGGAGACCCTGCCCCGCTTCGACTTCGCGCTCTCCGAGGCCGCCGCCGGTCCGGCGCGACCGCTCGACGACCACTTCGCCGGCTGGCGCGAGCGGTGGTCGCACTCCGACCTGACCGAGGTGCTGCGCCGGGTCGTCGACGCGATGGCCGCCGCCGGGACGCCGCCGCTGGTGGTGGACCAGACCGGGCCGGACGAACGACGCCTCGGGCTGGCCGCCGTCAAGGTCCTCGCGCCCGGGGCGGTGCCGATGACCTTCGGACACCTCAACCGGCGGGTCGACCTGCCCCGCCTGCGGCAGGCCCGGCTCGCCGCACCCGACCACCTGATCCTGCCCCACCCGTTCCCCTGAAGGAGAGCCGAGCATGGGTCGCTGGTCCGCCCTGCACGTCCACCTGCACGCCGGTCCCGGAAGCACCGAGACGGTGCTGCGGGAGCACATCGTGCCGACCACGACGGACCTGCTCGCCCGGGGCGAGATCTCCTCGTGGTTCTTCGTCCGGTACTGGGAGGGCGGCCCGCACCTGCGCTGGCGGGTGGCCGACGCGACGCCGGAGACGGTACGGCGGATGCGTGCCGGACTGGTCGAGGCGGTGGCCACGCTGCCGCCACCGGACCGGGAACTGCGTCCGGCGGACTGGTACGGCCAGTTCGGGGTGCACGCCTCCGACCAGACCGACGCGGGGCACGGGGCCGGCGGTGGGCCGGAGCTGGGCTGGCACCCGCACGGCACGGTGCTCGAACAGCCGTACCGGCCGGAGGTCGACCGGTACGGTGGCCCGGACGCGATCGGTGCGGCCGAGGAACTCTTCGCCGCGTCCAGCCGGGTCGCCGCCGCGCTGCTCGACGCACCGCCCGCCCGGCGCCGGTCGACCACCGTGGACCTGCTGTTCGGGTTCCTCACCGCCAGCGGTCTCACCGGGCACGAGGCGGTCCGGTTCCTGCGCGGCTACGCCAACGGCTGGACGCTCGTGCCCGAGGCGCACGGCCAGGACCTCGGTCTGGCGCTGGTCGCGGCGGAACGCGACTTCCACGCCGACGCGTCCGTCTACCCGGCCCGGCAGCGGCTCATCGCCGACATCGTCACGCGGAACCGGGGTGCCGGCACGTCGGTGAACTACTGGGCGGACGAGGTCGCCGCCTACGTCGAGCGGCTACGAGCGCTCGACGGGCAGGGCCGACTGCGCGGGACGGTGCCCGGCATCCTCTCGTCGCAGCTGCACATGCTGCACAACCGCCTCGGGCTGAGCATCCCGGCCGAGTGCCATCTCGCCTGGTTGGCGTCGCTGGCGTACGCCGCACTGGCCGCCGCGCACGGCAGCGCGCCGACTGCGGGTGTCACCACCGCGCCGGATTTCCACGCCGACGGGGTCGACGCGCCGGACCGGGCGTACCACGAGCGGTCGAAGTTCGTCCGTTCGCGGTGGCCGAGCCAGCGTCCCCGTGCGGTCGAGTCCGCGCCGGGGCGGCCCCTCCCGCCCGGTGCCGTGACGCTGGCACTGCCCGAGCCGACGCCGGGCGCGCTCGCCGACACCGCGCTCGCCGAGGCGTTGCTGAACCGCCGCACCCGCTACGACTTCGGCGGCGGGGAGCCCGACGTGGCGGACCTGGGCCGGCTGCTGCGCTACGCGGCGGGTGACACCTCGCCACCGGGCAGCGACCAGCGACGGCTGGCGTACCCGACTCCGGGCGCCCTTGCGACCGCCCGACTGCTGGTGCTTCCCCGGCGGGTCGCCTCGGTGCGGGCGGCGCTCTACGAGTACCTGGCGCAGGGGCACGCCCTCCGGCGGCTGGCACCCGATCCGGGCACCGACCGACTGGCCCGGGTCGCGCCGCAGTTCGTACCCACCGGAACCGACGTTCCGCCCGGGTCGAACGGGCTCGACGTCGAGACGGTGCCGCTCTGGCTCTTCGTGGTCGCGGACCTGCGACGGGCCAGGGCCCGGTACGGGCTGCGCGGCTACCGGTTCTCCGCCATGGAAGCCGGCCACCTCGCCCAGAACCTGCTGCTCGCCGCCACGGCCCTCGGGCTGTCCGCCGCCCCGCTCGGCGGCTTCTTCGACGACGAGCTCAACCACCTGCTGCTGCTCGACGGGCTGGACGCCAGCGTCTTCTACGCCCTCGCCCTCGGCTGAGGACGGACCCCCGAGCCAGCCGACGGACCAGCCGACACCGACGGGACCAGGCAATACCGACGGCCCGGCGACACGACGGACCCAGCCGGTGCCGACGGACCAGGCGGTGCCGACGGATTCAGCCGGCGTCGACCCACCAGGCGATACCGAGGGGGCAGGCGGTGCCGGGTCAGACCGTCGTGCGGGAGAGGACGGCGAGTTCGGCGGCGGCCGCGGCGACGATGGCGAGGACCAGCGGCCACGGAGTGCCGACCAGGGCGTAGAGGAGGATCAGCGCCGGCGCGACGGCCGCCGCGTAGACGGCCAGCGCCAGGACGCGGTCGGAGCGGAGCAGGCTCGGCAGGATCGTCCGGGACAGGCCGGGCAGCCGGGCGGCGAAGCGCCAGAACACCAGGGCCCCGCCGAGCGCCGCGAACGCCGCCGCGAACCGGGACACCCCGCCGCTGCCCGGCGCCATGCAGGCGATCAGCACGGCGGTGATCATCGTCCAGCCCGCCGCGTAGATCACGAGCTGCCGCAGGCCGAGCGAGATGGTCCGTCCGGAGTCGACCCGGCCGGGGCTCATCGCGGCGGCCTCGGCCAGGTGTTCCAGCGCCTCGCTCCAGCGCCGCTGCTCCAGCCGCAGCACGCCGATGTCGTGCCGGGCCTCGGCGAGCTGCGGGTCCAGCCGCAGCGCCTCCCGGTAGGCCCGCTCGGCCAGGTCGAACATCTGCATGTTCGCCGCCACCAGCCCGAGCACCAGGTGGGCCTGCGGGTTCTCGGGGGCCAGCTCCACCCCGCGCCAGGCCGCGTTCAGCGCCGGCTGCCCGTTGCGGGAGCCGGCCAGGATCGCCGCCGCGCTGCTCTGCGCGTACGCGTCGTCGGGGCCCAGCGCCAGGATCCGGTCGGCGGTGCGGGCCGCCTCGGCGTACTCCTCCAGATCGCCGAGGGCGAGGGCCCGGGCGACCAGTGCCGGGACGCTCTCCGGGGCGGCGGCGACCGCGGCGTCGGCGGCGGTACGCGCCTCCGTCGGCCGGCCGGCCGCGAGGTGGACCCGGGACAGCATGGTCAGCGCCCCGGCGTCGGCCGGGTCCAGGGCGACAGCGTAGGAGACCTCGGCTGCGGCCTCGTCGTAGCGGCCGAGCTCGGCGAGGAGCTGGGCGCGCTGGAGGTAGCCGTCGGCGGCGGACCGGTCGGAGGCGGCGTCGCTGGACATCGCGGCGAGCCTAGGCGGCCGGGGCGTCGTACACCAGGGCGACCGCGATGCCGGTGAGGCCCTCGCCGCGCCCGGTGAAGCCGAGGCCGTCGGTGGTGGCGGCGGAGACCGTGACGGGTGCGCCGACCGCCTCGGAGAGCACCCGCTGGGCCTCCTCGCGGCGCGGGCCGATCTTGGGCCGGTTGCCGACCACCTGCACGGAGACGTTGCCGATCTCGAAGCCGGCGGCCCGCACCCGGCGGGCGCTCTCGGTGAGCAGGGCGACGCCCGACGCGCCGGCCCACTCGGGCTGGCCCACCCCGAAGTTGGCGCCCAGGTCCCCGAGGCCGGCCGCCGAGAGCAGCGCGTTGCAGGCGGCGTGCGCGGCCACGTCGGCGTCCGAGTGCCCGGCCAGGCCGTCCTGGTCGGGCCAGTGCAGACCGGCCACCCAGCACGGCCGGCCCGCCTCGAAGGCGTGCACGTCGGTGCCGATGGCCACCCGGGGAACGATCATGCGAAGAGGGTACGCGTCAGGCGCCCGTGGCGAGCAGGTGCTCGGCCAGCGCCAGGTCGAACGGGCGGGTGACCTTCAGCGCGTACTCCGAGCCGGGGACGCAGGCCACCGGGACGCCCTGCTTCTCAACCAGGCCGGCGTCGTCGGTGAGCGGGTCACCGGCGGCGGCGTGCGCGGCGGTCAGCACCGCCCGGCGGAAACCCTGCGGGGTCTGCACCGCGCGCAGGGCGGAACGGTCGACGGTGCCGAGGACGACCTCGTCGGCGCCGACCTCCTTGATCGTGTCGACGACGGGAAGCACCGGGATCACCGCGTCGTGCCCGGCGCGGACGGCCGCCGCGACGGACTCCACCAGTTCGGGTGGGGTCAGCGCCCGGGCGGCGTCGTGCACGAGGACGATCTCCGGGCCGGCGGGCACGGCCGCGAGGGCGGCGGCCACCGACGCCTGCCGCTCGGCGCCGCCGGGCACCACGGTCACCGGGGCGACCGGGGCGAGCAGGTCACGCACCGCCGTCACCTCGGCGGCCGGGGCGGCGACGACGATGGTGTGCACCGACGGCGCGGCGGCGAGCCGGCGGACCGCGTGCACCAGCAGGGGTTCCCCGCCGAGCAGCCGCAGCGCCTTGGGGCGGCCGGGGCCGAGCCGTACGCCGGCACCGGCCGCAGGCACGAGGACCGCGACGTCACCGCACGGATTGAGCTGCGCGGTCACGTCGCGGTCCTCGGTGTTTGTTCGCTACGAATCGGGTACGACGATGCTGTGGGGACTAGGCCTCGGTGAGGACCTTGTCGAGCAGCGTCTCCGCCTCGTCCTTGGTGCTCTTCTCGGCCAGCGCGACCTCGCCGACCAGAATGTCGCGGGCCTTCGCGAGCATGCGCTTCTCACCCGCGGAGAGACCCCGCTCCCGCTCCCGACGCCACAGGTCGCGCACGACCTCGGCGACCTTCAGCGGGTTACCGGAGGCCAGCTTCTCCAGATTCGCCTTGTAACGCCGCGACCAGTTGGTCGGCTCCTCGGTGTGCGGTGCACGGAGCACGTCGAAGACCTTGCCGAGGCCCTCTTCGCCGACCACCTCGCGCACACCCACGATCTCGGCGTTCTCGGCGGGCACCCGGACCGTCAGGTCACCCTGTGCGACCCTCAGGACGAGGTATTGCTTGGGCTCGCCCTTGATGACCCGAGTCTCGATTGCCTCGATGAGTGCGGCCCCGTGGTGGGGGTAAACAACGGTCTCGCCGACACTGAAAACCATAGGTTCGAAACCCCTTTCGCTGTGTCTAGGGTAACACGCTCAGGCACCGATGTCTCACCGCTGTCCTGACCGTTGGCGCAGCTCAGGGGCCCTGTGAGAGGTCTTTCTTCAGCTTGACAGGCCGCCAAACCAGTGGTTTGACCACGCTCCGTAACGCTCAGATGACGTCCCGGTACGAGTGACGCGAACGTCGAGATCAAGGGCTATGCGCTCCTCCCATGGTAGCCGGCCGGGCGGGTACGCGCCCAGGTGTAGCGGCAGCCGGCCCCGTGCGGGACGCTGGAGGTCGAGCCGCTGTCCGCTCGCCGAGACGTCCTGGGGGTCCCCGATGGGCAAGCCCGACGCAGACGGCCCCGGGCTGCCCGACCTGCCGCCGGAGTGGGGTCGGGTGGTCGTACCGGACGACGCCTCCGCCCTGGCGGCCGAGGCCGAACAACTCCGACGCGAGCTGCGCGGGACGCCCCGCCACTCCGTCCCACGTGCCGTGGCGCGGTCACCCCTCGCCCTGCCTCTGCTGGTGCTGCTGGTGGCGGTGCTGACCACTCTCGCCGGCCTCGCGGCGGTCACCTGGCCCCGGTCCGGCCGGTCCGCCCCGGAGCCCTCCCCCGGCCCGTACGCGCCGCCGGCCGGATCCGTCGGTCGACCGCTGCCCGCGCTGGACCTGGTCGACGCGGGGCAGTCGCCGGTGCCCCTGCGTGGACTGGTGCCAGCGATGATCATCCTGGTGGACGGCTGCCCCTGCCCGGACGACGTGACCACCGCCGCCGCCCTGGCACCGGCCGGCGTCACGATCGTCACCGTCGCCGACGACCGGCCCGTACGCGTCACGTCGCCGCCGGGCGGGGCGACCGTACGACCGCTCGCCGACCCGGCCGGCGGGCTGCGCGCTTTCCTGCACCTGCCGGCCCCCGCCGGCGCCACCACCGCGCTGCTGGTGGACCGGTCCGGCGTCCTCGTCGGGGTGGTGCCCGAGATCCGCTCCGCCGAGGACTACCGCGCCGACCTGGCCCGTCTCGCCGCCTGAGCCGCCCGTTTGGCGGAAAAAACCGCGCAGTCAGCCCAGGGCGACGAGTTGCGCCTCGACCCGGAGCGGCTCGGCGTTGGCGCTCGACAGCGAGACCTGGAACGGCCCGCCCCTGCCGGTGACCTCCGTCGCCGTGACCGAGCCGTCGCAGGCGCTGGTGATCGGGTCCGCCGCCCACGCCCCGTCGACCACGATCAGCAGCTCACCGGGGCCGACGCAGCGGTACTGGAGCAGATGACGGGCCCCGCGCTCGGCGGAGGCCTGCTTGACGATCCCTCCCGTCGGCCGAAGCAGCCCCTGGACGCTCCAGACCGTGTCGGGGAAGCTGTCCAGCGCTCGACGCCCGCCGCTGTCCTGACGTCGCCCGCTCCCGGCACGGCGCGTTTCCGGGTCACCGGCGCCCACCCGCGCCGCCGCGCCGCCGCGCGGATCCACCTGAACCACCGCGCCCGTGCCTGGATCCACCCGGACCGTCACGCCGCTGCGCGGATCGGTCCGGAACGCGACACCGCTGCCCGGATCGACCAGCCAGAAGTTGACGGACTGCCCGGACCTCTCAGCCGGCACGACGGCCCGGACCCTCGCCTCCGGCTGGACGGCCGGCGAGCCGCCCGACGAGTCCGCCACGAGACCGGTACGGGGCGCCTCGGCCTGCCACCACCAGCCGCCGCCGACCAGCGCGGCCAGCCCCACCGCGGCCAGCACGGCGGTGCGCAGCCGGTCGTCGGGCCCGACGGGAGTCGAGTGCTCACCGGCACCTGGCCGGTCTGCCGCATCGGCGTCCATTACCGAAGAGTAATCGCATCTCGCGACCGCCTCACCCCTGTCGTTCGAGCAGGGCGGCGTAGAGGGTCAGGCCGGGGCCGAACGCCAGCATCACCACCCGGCGGGGCGGCGACGCGGCCCGGCGCAGCCGGTCGAGGATCAGCAGCACCGTCGGCGACGAACAGTTGCCGTGCTCGTCCAGCGTCGCCCGGGACGCCGCCAGTCCCTCCGGCGGCAGGGCCAGCTCCCGCTCGACCACGTTCAGGATGCGCGGGCCTCCCGGGTGCGCCGCCCATCCGTCCACCTCGGACAGCGTCGTACCGTGCCGGGCCAGCAGCCCTCCGACCAGGCCCCGTACGTGCGTGGAGAGCACCTGCGGCACCTTCGGCGACAGCCCCATCCGGAACCCGGTGTCGGTGACGTCCCAGGTCATGTGGTCGGCCGTCGAGGTGTCCGTCACGGAGATGACCTCGCGCAGCGCGTACCCCCGGCCGTCAGGGACGACCACGGCGGCGACGGCGGCGTCCGAGAAGAGCGCGTGGGAGACGATCTGCTGGGTGTCCACGCGGGCGCTGGAGGGCTGGATGTGCAGGCTGGTCAGCTCCGCGCAGAGCAGCAGCGCGGGCCGGCCCCGGGCGGTGACGAAGTCGCCCGCCGCACCCAGCCCCGGCAGGGCGGCGTAGCAGCCCATGTGCCCGACGAACATGCGCTGCGTGTCCGGGGCCATGCCCAGGTCCCGGGCGAGCAGGATGTCCAGCCCCGGGGTGGCGTAGCCGGTGCACGAGCAGACGACGAAGAGCCCGATGTCGCCGGCGGAGAGGCCGGCGGCGGTCAACGCCCGGCCCACCGCCTCCTTGCCCAGCGGCAGCGCCTCCACCAGGTAGCGGCGCATCCGGCGCTCCGTCGGCCAGTCCGAGACGTCCTCCAGCAACGGGTTCACGGCCGCCTGGCGGCGGGTGACCCCCGAGTGCGCGAAGATCCGCTGTGCCAGCGCGCGCGTGCTGCCGGAGAAGTGCTTCGAGAAGAAGCCCTCCCACAGGTCGTCCTGCGCGGCGGACGGCGGATGCGCCGTCCCCAGCCCCGCGATCACCGGTACGGCCACCATGCCCACCTCTCGTCCGGCCTTGCGCACCGGGCGGCCGACCCCGCCCCTGGACGGGCCCCCGTTGCGTGCGCCCGCGCGTCCGCCGCCCCGGCGGACTCCCCACGCTCACCAACGAGGAACCGTTGCGTCGCGGTCCGGGTCCCCGCCCAGCGCGGCGATGCCGAGCCAGTCCGCGCAGACGTCCGACGTCGCCGGGTGCAGCGAGCCGCAGCGGGCATCCCGGTAGAGCCGCTCCAGCGGATGTCCCCGCCGGGTCGCGGACGTGCCGGCCGCCTCCAGCATGGACGCCGCCACCTCGGCGGCGGTGGTGCCGGCGAGCAGCTTCGCCCGCCAGACCCAGCGGTTCGTCTCCGCGTCGCCCGGGGCCTCGTCCACCCGACGGGCCGCCTCCGCGACCACCAGCTGGGCCGCCGCCACGGCCGCGTCGGCCCTGCCGAGGCGGGACCGGACCGCCGGCAGGCCGGCGAGGTTGCGGGCGTTCAGCTGCTCGGCCGCCGCGTCGACCGCCGCCCGGGCCACCCCGACGTAGACGGCGGCGTAGCTGGCGACCAGCCAGTGCGGCATGAGCTGGGCGACCACCAGGGCCAGCCCCTCCACGCCGCCGAGCAGCCGGTCGGCCGGCACGCGCACGTCCAGGTGCAGGTCGTGCGAGGAGGTCGCGCGCATGCCCAGCGAGTCCCAGGTGGGCTCGACCGTCAGGCCGTCGCCGGCCGGCACCAGGAACTGCGAGACGACCGACTGGTCGACGGCGCTGCGGGCGGCCACCAGGTAGCCGTCGGCGTGCCCGGCCCCGGAACAGAACGTCTTGCTGCCCTTGAGGTGCCAACCGCCGTCGACCGGCTCGTAGACGGTGCTGAGCTGGGACAGCCGGGCGCCGGCGCCGCGCTCGCTCATCGCCACGGCGTACCAGGAGCCCTGGGCGGCGGCGGAGAGCAGGCGGTCCCGGGCCGCCAGCGCCTCGTCCGGCACCCCGAGCGCCTCGGCCAGTTCCTCGGTGACAGCGCCCAGCGCACCGGTGACCGAGGCGTGCATGTTGAAGACCAGGGCGGTCGCGCCGTTGCCCCGGGCCAGCTCGGTGGCGACCGCCGCGTACTCGGCGAAGGTGGCGCCCATCCCGCCGAGCGCGGTGGGGACCATCAGGCCGAAGAGCCCCGCCTCGCGCAGGTCCCGGAAGTCCTCGACGGGGAACGAGCCGTCCCGGTCGTGTTCCGCCGCCCGGGCGGCCAGCCTCGGTGCCAGGCGGCGAGCCGCCTGGAGCGCGTGCTGCGTCATACAGCCCCCTTCTCGGCCCTCTCCCTACCCAGGGACGGGCACCGCTATCCGCTCCGCGTGCCACGCCCCTGGTAGAGCACGGCCGTCGACCAGGTCGGCACGATCCGTGGCGTGGGGCCGGCAGCCGCCGTGTGGGGAGAGTCGCCCGGCGTCGCGTACGGACGGGCGGCGGCGCGCATCCGGCGGAGCAGCCAGCCGAGCAGGCCGGGCACCCCCGGCCGGACGCCCCGCACACGCAGGTCGACGCCGTGCCGGGCGCACTCGGCCACCAGCGCCCGGGCGTCCACGAACAACCGTGGATCGTGGATGCCCCTCGGCACGGTGGGCAGTTGCTCGGCGACCCGTACGGCGAGCAGCCGGCTCAGCGCCGTGTCGTTCAACGTGTCCAGGACGAGCAGGCCGCCGGGCCGCAGCAGCCGGCACGCCTCGGCCACCGCCCGCCGCCAGTCCGGCACGTGTTCCAGCAACTCGCCCGCGGCGACCACGTCGGCACAACCGTCGGCCAGCGGCACGGCCGTCGCGTCGCCGTTGACGACGATCACCCCGTGCTCGGCGGCCTGTTCCAGGGCCGACCGGGTGAGGTCGACGCCGACGTGCCGGTAGCCCTTGCCGGCCAGGTGCGGGGCGAGCAGCCCGGCGCCGCACCCGAGGTCGACCAGGAGGGCACCGGGGCGCGACGCCGCCGGCACGAGCGCCGCGCGGGCCTCGGCCAGCCAGTGCAGCATCGCGAACACGCCGTCCGGCCGCCACCACTCGCCGGCCAGGTCGTCGTACTGGCGCGGATCGTTGCGTGGCAGGGTACGGCCAGCGTCCGGCATGGATCGAGCGTGGCACGACTGCCCGGTAACGACCAGACTTCCCCTATGTCGCCATCGGTGCTAGGGCTGGTCAGGGCGAGTCACCCCGAGCCGGCCGCCGCGGTCACCACCGTGGCCGGGCTGCTGGCCTGGGGCGTCGGGCACCGGCCCGCCGGGGTCGTCGCCGTGGTGCTCACCGTGGCGTCCAGCCAGTTGGCCGTCGGCTGGGCCAACGACGCGCTCGACGCCGACCGGGACGCCACGGTCGGGCGTACCGACAAACCGGTCGCCGCCGGCGAGGTCGGCCGGCGCGTGACGGCCGTGGCCGCGGCGGTGGCCGCGCTCGCCACCCCGGCGCTGGCCCTGGCGCTGGCCACCGGAGCGACCGCCGCGCTCTGCGCCACCCTCGGGCTGGTCTCGGCGCTGCTCTACGACTGGCCGCTGAAGTCGACCCCCGTCTCGGTGCTGCCCTACGCGGTCTCCTTCGGCTCGCTGCCCGCCTTCGTCGTGCTGGCGCTGCCCGGGGCGGTGCTCCCGCCGGTCTGGCTGGTCGCCGCCGCGGCCTGCCTGGGCGCCGGGGCGCACTTCGCCAACGTCCTGCCCGACCTGGCCGACGACGCCCGCACGGGGGTGCGCGGGCTGCCGCACCGGCTCGGTCCCGCCGGCAGCCGGGCCGCCGCCGCGCTGCTGCTGCTCGCGGCGACCGCCACGCTGGTCCTCGGGCCGCCCGGGCCGCCGTCGGGGGCCGGCCTCGCGGCGGTCGCGGCCGCCGTCGTGGTGCCGCCGCTGAGCTGGTACGGCGGGCGCGCCGCCGCCCGGTCCGGGGGTCGGCAGGTGGCCGCCTTCCGGGCCGTGATGCTCGTGGCCGTCATCGACGTCGTCCTGCTGGTCACGAGCGGTCGGCTGGTGTAGGGCCCGCCCCGCGGGTGGCATGTACGGGTCGGCGTGCGGGCCCGGATCAGGCCCAACTACCCTGGAGCGCGGTCCGCGCGGGCAGGGCCACCACGCCCGGCGTGAGCACCGGGTGGCATCGTGACGAGGAGGACCGACGTGACGCGCTCGATCAGGGGTTCCCGGCGGGCGGCCCTGCTGCTGACCGGGATGGCCGCGGCGACCGGGCTGCTGCTGTCCGGCTGCGGCGCCGGCCAGGTCTCCGAGACCGCCAACAAGGAGCCGTCGGTCCAGGGCGTCAACCTGTCGGCCGGCAACGGCGAGTACGCGGTCCGCGGCCTGCTGGTCGCCTTCCCCGGCACCGAGGGCTACCGGGCGGGTGCCGACGCCGTGCTGAGCGCCGTGCTCTACAACGACTCGCCGAACCCGGTGACCGTGACCGTGACCACCGACAGCGCCCGCGAGGTGGTGATCACCGGCGCCGGCGCCACCGCCAGCCCGTCGGCGTCCCCGAGCGAGTCGGCGTCCGAGTCGCCGTCGCCCGAGCCGTCCGGGTCGGAGTCGCCCAGCCCGGGCGCCTCGGAGAGCCCCTCGGAATCGGTCAGCCCGGGCGCCCCGGAGAGCCCGGCCCCGGCAAGCCCCGCCGCGCCGGCCGGCGAGCCGGCCCGGATCGAGATCCCGGCGCAGAGCTACGTGCGGCTCAACACCGAGGGCGGTCGGGTCCTCCGGCTCATCGGCCTGAACGAGTCGCTGCGCTCCGGGCAGAACGTCGTCGTGACCTTCGACTTCGGCAACGGCCAGACGGTCACCGGCCCGGCGCCCGTCGCCGTGCCGCTCACCCCGGCCGCGCCGCCGTCGCAAATCACCGAGCGGCTGGGCGGCTACGAGGGCCAGGAGGAGGGCGGCCACTGACCCGCCCCGTTTCGACCGGAGACACCGCCGGCGTGGCGACCACCACGCCGGCGGTGTCTTCGTCGTACGGGGGGACTAACGTCCCGGTGTGACCACCTCCCGATCGACCTCCTCCCGTGCCGGTGGGGCCGGCGGGCGCGGCCGCGCCGCCGCCCGCGAGCCCCGGCCGGCCTACGAGTGCGACGCCTGCGGGCACCAGCCGCCGAAGTGGGTCGGGCGGTGCCCGGAGTGCGGCGAGTGGGGCTCGGTGGTCGAGTGCACGGTCACCGGCCCGACGGTCTCCGGCAAGGTGGTCAGCTCCCGGATGCCGGCCGAGCCCGCCCGGCCGATCGCCACCATCAGCGCCGCGCCGGCACGGGCCCGCCCCACCGGGGTCAGCGAGCTCGACCGGGTCCTCGGCGGTGGCCTGGTCCCCGGCGCGGTGGTGCTGCTCGCCGGTGAGCCGGGCGTCGGCAAGTCCACCCTGCTGCTCGACGTGGCCCAGCAGTGGGCCGCCGGCGCCGGCAGCCCTTCGCTGGTGGTCAGCGGCGAGGAGTCGGTCAGCCAGGTCCGGCTGCGTGCGGAGCGGATGGGCACCCTGCACGACCAGCTCTACCTCGCGGCCGAGAGCGACCTCGCCGCGGTGCTCGGTCACCTCGACGCGGTCAAGCCGGGCCTGCTGGTGCTCGACTCGGTGCAGACCATCTCCACCACCAACGCCGAGGGCGTGTCGGGCGGGGTCACCCAGGTGCGGGCGGTCACCGCCGCCCTGGTCGCGGTGGCCAAGGAGCGGGGCATCGCCACCGTGCTGGTCGGCCACGTCACCAAGGACGGTCAGGTCGCCGGTCCCCGGGTGCTGGAGCACCTGGTCGACGTGGTGCTGCACTTCGAGGGCGACAAGCACTCGTCGCTGCGCATGGTGCGCGGCGTCAAGAACCGGTTCGGCGCCGCCGACGAGGTGGGCTGCTTCGAGATGCACGAGGGCGGCATCAGCAGCCTGGCCGACCCGTCCGGGCTCTTCCTGACGCGTTATTCGGAGCCGGTGCCCGGCACCTGCGTCACGGTGGCGATGGAGGGGCGCCGGGCCCTGGTCACCGAGGTGCAGGCGCTGATCGGCGCGACCGTGGCCGGCTCGCCCCGGCGGACGGTCTCGGGGCTCGACTCGGCCCGGCTCGCGATGGTCCTGGCCGTGCTCCAGCGGCGCACCGAGCGCCTGACCCTGCACGACCGGGAGGTCTTCGCGGCCACCGTCGGGGGCATCCGGGTGGTGGAGCCCGCGGCCGACCTCGCCGTCGCCCTCGCCGTCGCCTCGGGCGGGCTCAACCTGGCCATCGCGCCGCACCTGGTGGCGATCGGCGAGGTCGGCCTGACCGGCGAGGTACGCCGCGTCGGCGCGGTGCCGCGTCGGCTGGCCGAGGCGGCCCGGCTCGGGTTCCGACTCGCCCTGGTGCCGACGGGTTGCGGTCCCGACAGCACCGGCGTGACGCCGGAGCACATGCGGGTGATCGAGGTGACCGACGTCCGCGCGGCGCTCCAGGCCGTCGCCCGGGCGTCTGCGGAGTGACCGTGGGTGACCGACGGCGGCACGCATACTCCGATACCGGGCAGCTCGGACGCCGGCCCACGGTCCGGGCGTGGTGGGACATCGTGACACATCACAGTAACCACGACAGCACCCACCGCAGGGCAGTCCGTAGACTGTGCCCGTGCCGATCGACCGCGACACCGCCAAGCCTGCCGGCGCGACACCCCACGCCCGCACCGGCGCCGTGGGCTCCCCCGCCCGCCCGATCAGCGTGAGCGTGACCGGCGGCGCCGGAGGCGCCGGCGACCCGCTGCGGGCGAACCTGGCCCTGATGGCCCCGGGCACCGCTCTGCGCGACGGCCTCGAGCGCATCCTGCGCGGCCGGACGGGCGCGCTGATCGTCCTCGGCTACGACAAGGTGGTCGAGGGCCTCTGCACGGGCGGTTTCCCGCTCGACGTCGAGTTCTCCGCCACCCGGGTGCGGGAGCTGTGCAAGATGGACGGCGGCGTCGTGCTCTCCAGCGACGGCACCCGCATCGTGCGGGCCGCCGTGCACCTCATGCCCGACCCCACCATCCCGACCGAGGAGTCCGGCACCCGGCACCGCACAGCGGAACGGGTCGCCCGGCAGACGGGCTTTCCCGTGATCTCGGTCAGCCAGTCGATGCGGATCATCAGCCTCTACGTCAACGGCCAGCGGCACGTGCTGGACGACTCGGCGGCGATCCTGTCCCGCGCCAACCAGGCGCTCGCCACGCTGGAGCGCTACAAGCTCCGGCTGGACGAGGTCTCCGGCACCCTCTCCGCGCTGGAGATCGAGGACCTGGTCACCGTACGGGACGCGGTCGCGGTGGTGCAGCGGCTCGAGATGGTCCGCCGGATCGCCGACGAGATCGCCGGCTACGTGGTGGAACTGGGCACCGACGGTCGCCTGCTGGCCCTTCAACTCGACGAGCTGATGGCCGGCGTCGACGCCGACCGCACCCTCGTCATCCGGGACTACCTGCCGACCGGCCGCAAGTCCCGCACCCTCGACGAGGCGCTGGTGGAGCTGGATCTGCTCGGCGCGACCGAGTTGATCGACCTGGTCTCGGTGGCCAAGGCGATCGGCTACCCGGCCGCGTCCGACGCGCTCGACGCGGCGGTCAGCCCGCGCGGCTTCCGGCTGCTGGCCAAGGTGCCCCGGCTGCCGGTGACCGTGGTCGACCGTCTCGTCGTGCACTTCGGCAGTCTCCAGCGCCTGCTGGGGGCCACGGTCGAGGATCTCCAGGCCGTCGAGGGGGTCGGCGACGCCCGGGCCCGGGGTGTCCGCGAAGGGCTCTCCCGGCTCGCCGAGGCGTCGATCCTCGAACGCTACGTCTGACCAGGCCCTATGCCGCGCCCGACCGGCGGGGACGCGATCGCCCAGTCGGTGACGGGGTCGCTCAGTCGGTGACGGTGAGCTTGACCGGCTCGCTGAGCTTGGTGCCGACCCGGGCGAAGACCTGGTACGTCCCCGCCTGCGGGTGAGGGCCCGCCGCCAGCCCGTTGGCACACTTGGTGGTGTCACGGCCGTTCCAGCCCACCTGGTAGGAGCGTTCGAAGCCCGGCGTGAAGGACTGCACGTCGGAACCCTGGGCGGTGCCGCACGTGTCGGACGACCAGATCTTCTCGGCCCCCGACTTGATGAACAGCTCCTGCGCGGAGGCGCCGACGTCGCGGCTGCACGTCCGCTCGGAGCGATTCTTGATCTTGAGCTGGAGGTCCACCACGGCACCCCGGACCACCGAGGAGGGCTGGGCCACCGGGGTCACCGTGATCTCGGCGTCCGTGCAGGCACCGTCATCGGCGGCCGGTACGACCGGCGCCACCGGCGGCGAGTCCGTGGTGACCGGGCCGTCCGACGGGTCACCGGCGGCGGGGCCACCACCCGGCGCGCCCGACGCGGGGCCGCCGGTCTGGGGAGTGAGCACCGAGCCGGTGGGCTCCGGCGAGGCACCGGGTGACGTCGCGCCCGCAGTGGGCTGCGCGTCACCGCCCCTCTTCGCGTTCCGGTCCGAACCGGTGCACGAATAGAGCAGGACAATCAGGAAGAGAAGCCCCGCTCCGAGTACGACGGCGCGACGCCGCCAGTAAACGGCGGGGGGCAGGGGGCCGACCGTCAGACGCATGATGCCCCCACCGTAGCGGCGCGGGGCGCGCCAGCACCGCGCGACGCGCCGAGTCCTCCACGGCTCACCCCACTCGACCTCCACTTGCGACGGTTCCGCCTGCCGACCGTGTCCTACCGGCGACGCTGGGTCGCCGCGCCGCCGCCACTCAGAGGTACACCTTGCGCTGGTAGATGGCGTGGGCGCCGGCGACCCGGTCGAGGAAGAGCAGGCCGGCGCAGTGGTCGATCTCGTGCTGGAGGGCCCGCGCCTCGAACCCGTCCGTCACCAGCCGTACGGGTCGGCCCGAGCCGGGCAGCACGCCCTCCACCACCAGCCGGCTCGCCCGCTTGACGTCCCCGGTCAGGTCGGGCACCGACATGCACCCCTCGCGGGCCACCTTCCACCGGCTCGCCTCGACGACCCGCGCGTTGCACAGCGCGAAGGTGCCGTGCACGGTGACCGCCTTCGGGTGGCCGGTCACGTCCACCGCGAAGACCTGCGCCCCCACGCCGACCTGCGGGGCGGCCAGTCCCACGCAGCCCGGCGACACCCGCATGGTGGCGATCAGGTCGGCGGCCAGCCGTACCGTCTCCGCCGCCGTCGGGTCCACCTCGTCGCCGGGCCGGCTGAGCACCTGCTCCGGCGCGGAAACCACCGGCCGCACCTCCCCCGGCACGGCCAGGGACTCCGGGGTCCAGTCGCCGAGGCCGACGTACGCCCCGGCCTCCGGGTCGTGTCCGGCGCCGGTCACAGCAGGTCCGGATCGGCCGGCCGGAGGGTCACCCCGACACCCAGCTCCGCAGCCGTCGCCGTGAGCCGCCCGGCCAGTTCGTCGGCCGTGCCGGGCGGCAACTCCACCTCGGCGACCACCACGTAGAGCGAGCCGGTCAGCCGGGTACTCAGGTCGGTGACGTTGCCGCCGGCGTCGGCCAGCACCCGGGTCATGGCCGCCACGATGCCCATCCGGTCCGCGCCGTGCACCGACATCACGTACGGCTCGCCGGCGGAAGCCGTCTCACCGTCGGGGGTGACGGCGCGTACGGTGGCCAGCAGCTGGCCGTCGGCGGAGAGCGGCGCCAGCGCGGCCTCGACGTCGGCGGCGGCCGGGCCCACGCAGACCAGGGTCATCGCGAAATGACCCCGCAGCCGGGTCATCGTGCTGTCGGTGAGGTTCGCGCCGAGCCGGGCGAGCACCTCGGCGACGTCGGCCACGATGCCCGGCCGGTCCCGGCCGATGACGGTGATCGCGAGCTCGTTCATCCGGGCATTCTGCACGATCCACGCGCGCCCTCCCCGCAGCGCCCCGCCCGTACGCCCAGCCAGCGGGACGGTAAGCGGTCCCCGTCGCCTCTCGTCGCCCGCGCCACGGCGGTCGTGGGCCGCGTGACATCATCGGCGGCGCGATGACTGAGCCCACTTTCGCCACCCTGGTCAGCCGGTGGTACGAGGAGAACGCCCGCGACCTGCCGTGGCGCGGGCCCGACGTGAGCCCGTGGGCCATCCTGGTCAGCGAGGTCATGCTCCAGCAGACGCCGGTCGTCCGTGTGGTTCCGGCCTGGGAGGCCTGGCTGGCGCGCTGGCCGGAGCCGGCCGCACTGGCGGCGGACAGCCCCGCCGAGGCGATCCGGATGTGGGGGCGGCTCGGCTACCCCCGCCGGGCGGTACGGCTGCGGGAGTGCGCGCTGGCGATCGTCGAGCGCCACGGGGGCCGGGTCCCGGACCGGCTGGACCAACTGCTGGCCCTGCCGGGCGTCGGCACGTACACGGCGCGGGCGGTGGCCGCGTTCGCGTTCGGCCAGCGGCACCCGGTGGTCGACACCAACGTACGCCGGGTGGTGTGCCGGGCGATCGCCGGCGAACCGGACGCCGGGCCGGCGACCCGCCCGGCGGACCTGGTCGCCACCGAGGAACTGCTCCCCGCCGAACCGGCCGCCGCCGCCCTGGCCAGCGCCGCCTTCATGGAGCTGGGCGCGGTGGTCTGCGTCGCCCGCTCACCCCGCTGCGGCGCCTGCCCCGTCGAGTCGGTCTGCGCCTGGCGCGCGTCCGGCCGCGAGGCCCCCGCGGGTCCGACCCGCCGCCCCCAGCGGTACGCCGGCACCGACCGCCAGGTACGCGGACTGCTGCTCGGCCTCCTGCGGGAGGCGACCGCGCCGGTGCCGCACCAGCGGCTGGACCAGGTGTGGGCCGACGACGTCCCGCGGTCCCGGGCCCTCGCCGGGCTCGTACGCGACGGTCTCGTGGAACCGGTCGGCGAATCCTCGTTCCGCCTCGTCGGCGACGGGCCACCGGTCCCGCTGGCCTGACGGCCTTCGCCGGGCGCACGGATCCCCGACGGTACGGGCCCTGGCTGTCGCGCCCGCCGGAGGTGGCCCGGGTGCGGGACGAAGCCTCCTGTGCACGCCGAAAGGGCCGGTCCCCGTGATCGGGGGCCGGCCCTTTCGTGGTCTTGCGGGTGGGTCAGGAGGTGTAGCCGCGGGTGGCGATCCAGTCGGCGAGGTTGTCGATGTTCATGCGGTAGGAGGCCTGGTTGGGGTTGGCGGAGTCGGC
>NZ_JBICTL010000003.1:874856-1128490 GCF_043197575.1 Micromonospora sp. NPDC049051 | reverse complement strand
GTGGTGGTGGCGGATGTGCGGTGGGATCGGTTTGTGTCGTCGTTTACGGCGTTGCGTCCGTCCCGGTTGTTCACCGAAATCCCCGAAGCACAGGCCGAGCACGGCGAGGAGACGTCCAGCGACGCGGATCGCGGCGCGGCGTCGGCGCTGCGCGAGCGGCTTGCCGCCGCCTCCGGGCCGGAGCGCGACCGCATCCTGCTGGACCTGGTCCGTGGCACCGCCGCGGCGGTGCTGGGCCACGCCACGCCGAGCGGGATCAGGCCCGGCCGGGGCTTCCTCGAACTGGGCTTCGACTCGCTGACCGCCGTCGAGCTGCGCAACCGGCTTACCGCCGAAACCGGCATCGGGCTGCCCGCCACCCTCGTCTTCGACCATCCCACCCCGCACGCGCTCGCCGCGCACCTGGGAGCCGAGCTGGCGCCCGAGCAGCCGGCGTTGCCGATCGTGGCGGAGATCGAACGCCTCGACCAGCTCCTCGGCGGGCTGCCGGGCGATCAGGTCGACGACGCGGTCATCGGTCGGCTGGAGGATCTGGTGGCGAGGTGGCGCGGACGACCCGCCGCCACCGCGCCGGCGCCAACCGTCGAGGAGGAACTGGAGTCGGCGAGCCGGGAGGAGCTGTTCGACATCATCCAGCGGGAGTTCGGCAAGTCCTGACCGGATTCGAGCTGACCCGACGGCGCCGGACGCCTGGCCGGCGCCGTCGGGCGGGCACGGCCGCCTAGGGGTCCACGGACCCTGTCTAGGGGTGTGCCGGTGCCGATCCGGCTCCGTAGGGTCGGAGCCCGTCAGGCCGTCTCGCCGTGCCCACCAGCAGCGAACGGTACGGATGTGGGTGCGTGCGGTGCCCCGGATGGATCGGGAGGTCCGCATGGCCGGATCCGGCCTGCCTCAACTGCTCGCCATCAGTGACCTGCACGTGGTGCACGCGGAGAACAAGGCCATCGTCGAACGGCTACGGCCGGAACGCGACGGCGACTGGCTCGTCGTCGCCGGCGACGTCGGGGAGTTCGTCAGCGACATCGAGTGGGCGCTGGGACTGCTCAGCCGCCGCTTCGCCAAGGTGATCTGGGCCCCCGGCAACCACGAGCTGTGGACTCCCCGCGAGGACCCGATCCAGCTGCGGGGGGACGCGCGCTACCAGCACCTGGTGCAGCTGTGCCGGGGCCTCGGGGTGGTCACCCCGGAGGACCCGTACCCCGTGTGGGACCCGCAGGGCGACGACCCGGTCCTGATCGCGCCGCTGTTCCTGCTCTACGACTACAGCTTCCGGCCTGCCGGGACGTACACGAAGGAGCAGGCCCTGGCGCGGGCCCACGAGGTCGGCGTGGTCTGCACCGACGAGATCCTGCTGCATCCCGACCCGTACCCGACGCGGGACGCGTGGTGCCGGGCGCGGCTCGCCCTGACCGAGCGCCGGCTGAGCGCCGAACGCAACGGGCTGCCCACCGTCCTGGTGAACCACTTCCCGCTCGTGCGCGAGCCCACCCGGATCCTGCGGTACCCGGAGTTCGCCCAGTGGTGCGGCACCGAGGCCACGGCCGACTGGCACGTCCGCTTCGACGCCCGCGTCGCCGTCTACGGCCACCTGCACATCCCGCGCACCACCTGGTACGACGGGGTTCGGTTCGAGGAGGTCTCGGTGGGCTACCCACGGGAGTGGCGCCGCCGCTCGACGCCTCCGGGGCGGCTGCGCCGCATCCTGCCGGCCGTCGCCGGACAGCCGGCCTGAGCGGCCCTCGCGACGCTGGTCACCGCCGCTCGCGGGACCTGCCGCGACGGTCCTCGCGGGCCGGTCGATCAGGGGTTCTCTAGGGGTTGGGCGGGCGATGGGCGCTCAGTACCGTCCAGTCACGGTGGCGGGCATGTGTCGGCGGGACTGCCCGGCGTGGCGGGTGCCTGAGCAGGCACGACAACCGGAATCAGGAACAGGTGTGGGGTTCGTGAGCCGAACGGCCATGTCTCCACCCACCTGTGCACGAAGCCGGCCCGTCGGCGGTGGTGTGGTCAACGAATCGGCAGATTCCGATCGATAGCAAGCTCTGGGCGGGTGGGTCATGGCGGACGAAGACAAGCTCCTCGAACACCTGAAGTGGGTGACCTCCGAGCTTCGCCTGGCGCGCCGGCGCCTGACCGAGCTGGAGAACGAGGACGCCGAGCCGATCGCGATCGTCGGCATGGCCTGCCGCTTCCCCGGCGGCGTCACCTCACCGGAGGACCTCTGGGACCTGGTCGCCGGTGGCGTGGACGCCACCGGCACCTTCCCCGACGACCGGGGCTGGGACCTCGACGGGCTCTACGATCCCGATCCCGACCACCCCGGCACGACGTACAGCAACCGGGGCGGCTTCCTGCGCGACGCCGGCCTGTTCGACCCGACCCTGTTCGGGATCTCGCCGCGCGAGGCGCTGGCCATGGACCCGCAGCAGCGGCTCCTGCTCGAGGTGACCTGGGAGGTCTTCGAGCGGGCCGGCATCGACGCCGCGTCGGTGCGGGGCAGCCGTACGGGGGTGTTCGTCGGCACCGCGGGGCAGGACTACACGTCCGTGCTGCGGCAACTGCCCGAGGGCACGGAGGGCTACGTCCTCACCGGCACGGCCGCGAGCGTGATGTCCGGCCGGTTGGCGTACTCCTTCGGGCTGGAGGGGCCGGCCGTCACCATCGACACCGCCTGCTCGTCGTCGCTGGTCGCCCTGCACCTCGCCGGCCAGGCGCTGCGCGACGGCGAGTGCTCCCTCGCCGTGGCCGGTGGCGTGACCGTGCTGGCCACGCCCGGCGCCTTCGTCGAGTTCTCCCGCCAGCGGGGGCTCGCCTCCGACGGGCGGTGCAAGGCCTTCTCCGCCGACGCCGACGGGACCGGCTGGTCCGAGGGCGTCGCCATGCTGCTCGTCGAGAAGCTCTCCGACGCCCGACGCAACGGTCACCCCGTCCTGGCGGTGATCCGGGGCAGCGCCGTCAACCAGGACGGCGCCAGCAGCGGCCTGACCGCCCCCAACGGCCCCGCCCAGCAGCGGGTCATCCGGCAGGCCCTGGAGAACGCCCGGCTCAGCCCGTCCGACGTGGACGCCGTCGAGGCGCACGGCACGGGCACCCGGCTCGGCGACCCGATCGAGGCGCAGGCGCTGCTGGCCACGTACGGCCAGGGACGGTCCGCCGACCGGCCGCTGTGGCTGGGGTCGCTGAAGTCGAACATCGGCCACCCACAGGCCGCCGCCGGCGCTGGCGGCGTCATCAAGATGGTGATGGCGATGCGGCACGGCGTGCTGCCGCCCACCCTGCACGTGGCGCAGCCGTCCCCGCACATCGACTGGTCGACGGGGGCCGTGTCCCTGCTCGACGAGGCGCGCCCGTGGGCCGGCGGCGACCACGTCCGCCGGGCCGGCGTGTCGTCGTTCGGCATGAGCGGCACCAACGCCCACTTGATCCTGGAGCAGGCGCCGACGCCCGACCCGGCCGGCGACGAGGCCACGCCGTCCCGCCGTCCCGCCGTGGCGCCGGTGCTGCTCGCCGCCGCGCAGCCGGCCGCGTTGTCGGCGCAGGCCGACCGGTGGGCCCGCTGGCTGGCCGACGACGAGGGCTCGCGTCCGCTCGACGTGGCCTTCTCGTCGGTGGTGTCCCGCGCGACGCTCGACCGGCGCGCGGTGCTGCTCGCCGAGGACCGTCCGGGACTGCTGGCGGGCCTGCGGTCCCTGGCGGCGGGGGAGTCGTCGGGCACGGTGGTCACCGGCCAGGCCGGGGACCGGGGGCCGCTGGCGGTGCTCTTCTCCGGCCAGGGCGCGCAGCGTGCCGGCATGGGCCGGGAGCTGTACGACGAGTTCCCCGTCTTCGCCGCCGCCCTCGACGAGGCGTGTGGGCACCTGGACCGGGTGCTGCCGCGCCCGCTGAAGGAGGTGCTGTTCGCGCCCGAGGGCTCCGCCGAGGCGGAGCTGCTGGACCAGACCGCGTTCACCCAGGCCGGGCTCTTCGCGGTCGAGGTGGCGTTGTTCCGGCTCGTGGAGTCGATGGGCGTCACGCCGGACTTCGTGGGCGGGCACTCCATCGGTGAGGTCGCCGCCGCGCACGTGGCCGGGGTGCTGTCCCTCCAGGACGCCTGCCTGCTGGTGGCGGCGCGGGGCCGGCTGATGCAGGCGTTGCCGGACGGCGGGGGCATGCTCGCCGTGGCCGCCGACGAGGCGGCCGTGACGGAGTCGATCGCCGGGCTGACCGACCGGGTCGGCATCGCCGCGGTGAACGGCCCGACCTCGGTCGTGGTCTCCGGCGCCGTCGACGCCCTCGACGAGGTCGAGCGGCTCTGGCGGGACCGGGGCGCGCGTACCCGCCGGCTGACCGTCAGTCACGCGTTCCACAGCCCGCTGATGGAGCCGGTGCTGGAGCGCTTCCGCGGCATCGTCGAGCGGTTGACCTTCGCCGCGCCCGCGCTGCCGTTGGTGTCGAACGTGACCGGTGCGCTCGCTGACGCCGACGAGATCCGCACTCCGGAGTACTGGGTGCGGCACGTCCGGGAGGCCGTGCGCTACGCCGACGGGATCACCGCCCTACGCGAGGCGGGCGTCGACACGTTCCTGGAGATCGGGCCACAGAGCGTCCTGACCGCGATGGCGGCCGACGTGCTGCCCGACGACGACGGTGTGCTGGCTGTCGCCGTGCAGCGTCGGGACCGGCCGGAGGTCCACGCGCTGTTGCACGCCCTGGCCGAGCTGCACGTGCACGGGGTTCCCGTGTCCTGGCAGGAGTGGTTCGCCGACACCGGCGCCGCCCGGGTGGACCTGCCCACGTACGCCTTCCAGCGGGAGCGGTTCTGGCCCGAGGTGCTGCCGTGGCGGGTCGGCGACGTGTCGGGCGCCGGCCTCGGCGTCGCGGGGCACCCGCTGCTCGGCGCGGCGGTGCGGCTCGCCGGCGACGACGAGGTGGTGCTGACCGGCCGGCTGTCGACGTCGACGCACCCGTGGCTGGCCGACCACGTGGTCGGCGGCAACGTGGTGGTGCCGGGCACCGCCCTGGTGGAGTTGGCGGTACGCGCCGGCGACGAGGTGGGCGCGTCGCGCGTACGGGAGCTGACCGTGGCCGCGCCGCTGGTGCTGCCCGCCTCCGGCGCCGTGCGCGTCCAGGTGCGCGTCGGCGCGGCCGACGACGCCGCCGTCCGCGCGCTGTCCGTGTACTCCCAGCCCGAGGACGACGACGACACCGAGTGGGTACGGCACGCCGACGGCCTGCTCGAACCGGTGTCGACCGACGAGCCGGGCATCGGCGAGTGGCCGCCGGCGGGCGCGACCGAGGTGGACCTGACCGGCTGGTATCCGGCGCTGGCGGAGCACGGCCTGTCGTACGGGCCGGTGTTCCGGGGCGTACGGCGGGCCTGGACGGCCGACGGCGAGGCGTACGCCGAGGTGGCGTTGCCGGACGGGGCGGCCGGCGAGGCCAACGCGTTCGGGGTGCACCCGGCGCTGCTGGACGCCGCGCTGCACCCGGTGGCGCTGCTGCTCGCGTCGGAGGCGACGGGCGGGCCACGCGTGCCGTTCGCGTTCGAGGGCGTGCAGGTGCACGCCTCGGGGGCCCGGACGCTGCGGGTGCGGCTGACCCGGGACGGCTCCGGGGTGCGGCTGGTCGCCTGCGACGGCTCGCACGCGCCGGTGGTGTCGGTGGACTCCCTGGTGCTGCGGGAGATGACCGCGACGGCGACCCGGGGCGCCGCCGCCCGCTCGCTGTACGAGGTGGCCTGGCAGGCAGAGCAGGTCGTCGCGGTGGACGGCCTGACGGGGTGGGCGGCGCTGGGCCGCTCGGCCCCGGCCGGGCTGCCGGAGCTGCCGGTCTTCGCGGACGTGGCGGCTCTGGGAGCGAGCGGCGCCACCGTCCGGCAGGTGCTGCTGGCGGTGCCGACCGGCGACTCCGGCACCGCAATGCCGGCGGCCGTACGGGCGCTCACCGGCGCCGTCCTGGACGTGCTGCGGTCCTGGCTCGCCGCCGACGCGCTGGCGGACTCGAAGCTGGTGGTGGTGACCCGGGGCGCGGTGGCCGCCGCGGACGACGACCGGGTCACCGACCTGGCCGCCGCGGCGCTCTGGGGCCTGCTGCGCTCGGCGCAGTCAGAGCACCCGGGCCGGATCGTCCTCGCCGACGTCGACGGCGAGCTGACCCCCGCGAACCTCGCCGTACTGGCCGGGGCGGCGGTCGACCCGTCGGTCTCCGGTGGACAGCTGGCGCTGCGGGGCGAACACACCCTGGTGCCGAGGCTCATGCGGCCCGTGGGCGACGAGCTGACCCCGCCGCCGGGGGCGTGGCACCTGGCCCCCGTCACCCCCGGCACCCTGGACGGCGTCGGCATGGTGCCCGCCGCTCCCGTGGCGCTGGACGCGGGTCAGGTGCGTATCGCGGTGCGTGCGGCGGGCGTGAACTTCCGGGACGTGCTGATCGGGCTGGGCATGTACCCGGATCCGGCGGCGGTGATGGGCAGTGAGGGCGCGGGCGTCGTGGTCGAGGTCGGCCCGGGCGTGACCGACCTGGTGCCCGGCGACCGCGTGATGGGCATGTTCGAGCTCGGGTTCAGCCCGCAGGCCGTCGCCCACCGGCAGCGCATCGCCAAGATGCCCGCCGGCTGGTCCTTCACCCAGGCGGCGTCGGTTCCCCTGGTCTTCCTGACCGCGTACTACGCGCTGCGGGACCTGGCCGGGCTGCGGGCCGGCGAGTCGGTGCTGATCCACAACGGCGCGGGCGGCGTCGGCATGGCCGCCATCCAGCTCGCGCACCACCTCGGCGCCACCGTCCACGCGACGGCGAGCCCCGGCAAGTGGGGCGTGCTGCGGGGCCTCGGGGTGGCCGAGGAGCGGATCGCGTCCTCGCGGACGACCGAGTTCGAGCAGGCGTTCGGCGCGGCCACCGGCGGTGCTGGGGTCGACGTGGTGCTCGACGCGTTGGCGGGTGAGTTCGTCGACGCGTCGCTGCGGCTGCTGCCGCGCGGTGGCCGGTTCGTGGAGATGGGCAAGGCCGACGTACGCGACCCGGAGGAGGTGGCCGCCGAGCACCCGGGCGTGGTCTACCGCGCGTTCGACCTGAACGAGGCGGGCAGCACCCGCATCGGCGAGATGCTCACCGAGATCCTCGACCTCTTCGCGCGGGGCGCACTGCGTCCGCTGCCCGTACGGGCGTGGGACGTGCGCCAGGCCCGCCAGGCGCTGCGGCACGTCAGCCAGGCCCGCCACGTCGGCAAGGTCGTGCTGCGCATCCCCGCGCCCGTGGACCCCGAGGGCACCGTGCTGGTCACCGGCGCGGCCGGGGCCCTGGCCGGCGTACTCGCCCGGCACCTGGTCGCCACCGGCCAGGCCCGGCGCCTGCTGCTGGCCTCCCGCCGCGCACCCGGCCGCGACGGTGGCGACGACTACGCCACCCTGGTCCGGGACCTGACCGACGCGGGTGCCGACGTCACCGCCGTGGCCGTCGACGTCAGCGACCCCGCGCAGGTCAGCGAGCTGATCGCCGGGATCGACCCGGCGCACCCGCTGACCGCCGTGGTGCACACCGCCGGGGTGATCGCCGACGCGACCATCGGTTCGCTGGACGAGTCGGCCCTGCATGCCGTGTTGGTGCCGAAGGTGGACGCCGGGTGGGCGTTGCACGAGGCCACGCGGGATCTGGACCTGTCGGCGTTCGTGCTGTTCTCGTCGGTGGCGGCCACCCTGGGCTCGCCGGGGCAGGGTAACTACGCGGCCGCGAACGCGTTCCTCGACGCCCTCGCCCAGCACCGCCGCGAGCAGGGGCTGCCCGCCACCAGCGTCGCCTGGGGCATGTGGGCCACCGACAGCACGATGACCGCCCACCTCGACGGCGACGACCAGCAGCGGCTGCGGCGCGTCGGGATGAGCCGGCTCTCCCCGGCCGAGGGCGCCGAACTCTTCGACGCCGCCCTGCCGGCGGTCCAGCCGGTCGTCGTCGCGGCCCGACTCCAGGTCACCGGCGAGGCGAGCCACGTACCGCCGCTGCTGCGGCACCTGATGCGCGGCGGCCGGCGCCGCACGGCCACCGACCAGCCGACCGCCGGTACGTCGTGGCGCGACCGGCTCGCCGGCCTCTCCGAGGCGGACGCCCGCCAGGCCCTCGTCGACCTCGTCTGCGGCCAGGCCGCCACGGTGCTGGGGCACGCCTCGGCGCAGGCGGTCCCCGCCACCCGGGCCTTCAAGGAACTGGGCTTCGACTCGCTGACCTCGGTCGAACTGCGTAACCGACTGGGTGCGGCCACCGGCCTGCGGCTGACCGCCACGCTGGCCTTCGACCACCCCACCCCGGCCCGGCTGGCCGACCACCTGCTCGCGCAGCTCGGCCCGGCCACCGGCACCGGCCACACGGTCCGTACCGTCGTCACCGCCGACGCCGACGAGCCGATCGCCATCATCGGCATGGCCTGCCGCTACCCCGGCGGCGTCAGCACCCCCGAGCAGCTGTGGCAGCTCGTCACCTCCGGCGCCGACGCCATCGGCGACTTCCCGACCGACCGCGGCTGGGACCTCGACCGGCTGTACGGCACCGACGGCGACCAGGCCGGCGGCACCGTCACCCACCAGGGCGGATTCCTCTACGACGCGGCCGACTTCGACGCCGGCTTCTTCAACGTCAGCCCCCGCGAGGCCCTCGCCATGGACCCGCAGCAGCGGCTGCTGCTGGAGACCGCCTGGGAGAGCTTCGAGTACGCCCGCATCGACCCCGCCGCGCTCGGCGGCACCGCCACCGGTGTCTTCATCGGCGCCGCCTCCTCCGGCTACGCCACCAGCGGACGCGACGACCTCGACGGCCTCGAGGGGCATCTGCTGACCGGCACGGCGGGCAGCGTCGCCTCCGGGCGGGTCGCCTACACGTTCGGCCTCGAAGGCCCGGCGGTCACCGTCGACACCGCCTGCTCCTCGTCCCTGGTGGCGCTGCACCTCGCCGCCCAGGCGCTGCGCGGCGGCGAGTGCGACATGGCCCTGGCCGGCGGGGTGGCGCTGATGGCGCAGCCCGGCATGTTCTCCGAGTTCTCCCGCCAGGGCGGGCTGGCCCCGGACGGGCGGTGCAAGGCGTTCGCCGCCGGCGCGGACGGCACCGGCTGGTCCGAGGGCGTCGGCATGCTGCTGGTGGAGCGCCTCTCCGACGCGCGACGCAACGGGCACCGGGTACTCGCCGTACTGCGCGGCTCGGCCATCAACCAGGACGGCGCGTCCAACGGGCTGACCGCCCCGAACGGCCCGTCGCAGCAGCGGGTGATCCGCCAGGCCCTGGAGAACGCGCGGCTGACGCCGGCCGACGTGGACGCCGTGGAGGCGCACGGCACCGGCACCACCCTCGGCGACCCGATCGAGGCGCAGGCGGTGCTGGCCACCTACGGGCAGGACCGCGACGGCGGGGAGCCGCTCTGGCTCGGCTCGATCAAGTCGAACATCGGCCACTCCCAGGCGGCTGCCGGTGTGGCCGGCGTGATCAAGATGGTGCAGGCGATGCGGCACGGCATGCTGCCGCCGACCCTGCACGTGGACGAGCCCTCGCCCCACGTCGACTGGAGCGCCGGGGCGGTCGCCCTGCTCACCGAGGCGCGGCCGTGGCCGGCCGTCGACCGGCCCCGCCGGGCGGCGGTGTCGTCGTTCGGCATCAGCGGCACCAACGCGCACACCATCATCGAGCAGGCGCCCGACGAGCCGGCCCCGGCAGCGCCCGCCCCGGCGGGGAACGTCCCCGGCCTGGTCGGGCCCGCCGCCGTACCGCTGCCGGTCTCCGGCAGGAGCGCCCGCGCGCTCCGGGCGCAGGCCGCCCGCCTCGGCGAACGGCTCGCCGCCGACGCCGACCTCGACCCCCGCGACCTCGGCTTCTCCCTGGCCACCCAGCGGGCGCACCACCCGTACCGCGCGGTCGTCGTGGCCGCCGACCGGGACGACGCGGCCACCCGACTGGCCGATCTCGCCGCCAGCGACAGCGCGCCGGCCGGCGTGGACGCCGCGCCGAAGGTCGTCTTCGTCTTCCCCGGCCAGGGCTCCCAGTGGACGGGGATGGCGCTGGACCTGCTGGAGACCTCGCCGGTCTTCCGGCAGCGGATGGACCAGTGCGCCGAGGAACTGTCCCGGCTGGTGGACTGGTCCCTGGAGGACGTGCTGCGGGAGGCGCCCGGCGCGCCGCCCCTGGACCGGGTGGACGTGGTCCAGCCCGTGCTCTTCTCCGTCATGGTGTCCCTCGCGCAGCTCTGGCGGTCGTGCGGCGTCGAACCGGCCGCCGTCGTCGGGCACTCGCAGGGGGAACTCGCCGCGGCCTGCGTCGCCGGCGCGCTGAGCCTCGCCGAAGCGGCGCGGCTCGTCGTGGCACGCAGCCGGGGCCTGCTGGCGATCGCCGGTCGCGGCGGCATGGTCTCCGTCCCGCTCCCCGCCGCCGACACCGAGCAGCTCATCGCGCCGTGGAACGGGAGCCTCTCCGTCGCCGCCCTCAACGGGGCCGCCGTGACCGTGGTCGCCGGCGACTCGGCGTCGGTCGCCGCGTTGCTCGCGCACTGCGCCGAGCGGGGAATCCGCGCCCGGCAGATCGCCGTCGACTTCGCGGCGCACAGCGCCCACGTCGAACCGGTCCGCGACGAGGTGACCGCCGGCTTCGGCACGGTGGAGCCCCGGTCCACCAGCGTGGCCTTCCACTCCACCGTCATCGGTGGACCGATCGACACCGCCGGGCTCGACGCCGACTACTGGTACCGCAACCTGCGGGAGCCGGTCCGGCTGGCGCCGGTCGTGGACCAGCTGATCGAGCAGGGCTTCCGCGCCTTCGTCGAGGTCAGCCCACACCCCGTACTCAAGATCGCCGTGCAGGACGCGCTCGACCGGGGCACCGGCGCGGGCGTGGTGGTGGGCTCGCTGCGCCGAGACGAGCACGGGCCGCGGCAACTGCTGGCCAACCTCGGTGACCTGCACGTCGCCGGCGTGCCCGTCGACTGGTCGCGCGTGTTCGCCGGCTCCGGCGCCACCCCGGTCGACCTGCCCACGTACGCCTTCCAGCGGGACCGGTTCTGGCCGGCGCTCGACCGCTCCGCGACCGGCGACGTGTCGGGGGCGGGACTGGGCGCGGCCGGGCACGGGCTGCTCGGCGCGGCGGTGCGGCTCGCCGGCGACGACGAGGTCGTGCTCACCGGCCGGCTGTCGGCGTCCACCCACCCCTGGCTGGCGGACCACGTGGTCGGCGGCGCGGTGGTGCTGCCGGGCACCGCCCTGGTCGAACTCGCGGTGCGCGCCGGTGACGAGGTCGGCGCCTCCCGACTGCGGGAGCTGACCGTCGCCGCGCCGCTGGTGCTGCCGAACGCGGGCGCGGTCCGTGTGCAGGTGCGCGTCGGCGCGGCCGACGGCTCCGGCGCCCGGCCCGTGGCGGTGCACTCGCAGCCCGACGGCGACCCCGAGGACGCCTGGACGCGGCACGCCGACGGCCTGCTGGAACAGGCCACCGACGAGCCGACGCTGGGCTCCTGGCCGCCGGCCGGCGGCACCGAGGTGGACCTCGCCGGCTGGTATCCGGCGCTGGCGGAGCGTGGCCTGGCGTACGGGCCGGCGTTCCGGGGCCTGCGGCGGCTGTGGACCGCCGGCGACGAGGCGTACGCCGAGGTGGCCCTGCCGGACGAGGCGGCCGGCGACGCCGCCAGCTTCGCCGTGCACCCCGCGCTGCTGGACGCCGCGCTGCACCCCGTCGGGCTGCTGCTGAACGAGCGCTCCGGCGGACCGCGCGTGCCGTTCGCGTTCGAGGGCGTGCAGGTGCACGCCTCCGGCGCCCGGACGCTGCGGGTACGGCTGACCCGGGCGGGCTCGCGCGTGCGGCTGGTGGCCGGCGACGAGTCCGGCGCGCCCGTGGTGTCCGTCGAGTCGCTCGCGCTGCGGGAGATGAGCGACGCCACCGGCGCGGAGGCCGCGGAGCGGTCGCTGTTCGAGGTGACGTGGCAGGTCGAGGCGGTCACCCCGGCGCGGGACGTCTCCGGCTGGGCGCTGCTCGGCGAGGGGGACGCCCCGGCGGGCCTGGCCACGGCGGTGTTCCCGACCGTCGACGAGCTGACCGAGGCGGTCGCGGCCGGGTCGGTCGAGGCACCCCGCGCGCTGGTCGTCCCCGTGCCCGCCGGCACCCCGGAGGGGGACCTGCCCGACCTGGTCCGTACGGCCACCGCCAGGGTCCTGGACGTGGTGCGCTCCTGGCTGGACAGCGAGGCACTGGCCGACACGACGCTGGTGGTGCTGACCCGCGCGGCGGTGGCCGCCACCCCGGCCGACGCGGTGCGGGACCTGCCCGGCGCGGCGGTCTGGGGACTGCTGCGCTCGGCGCAGTCGGAGCACCCGGGGCGGATCGTCCTCGCCGACGTCGACGGCGAACTCACCCCGGCCACCCTCGCCGTGCTGACCGCCGTGGTCGAGGACCCGTCGCCCACCGGCGGCCAGGTGGCCGTACGCGGCGACGAGGTGCGTACTCCCCGCCTGGGCCGGCCCGCCGGGCAGGCCGCCGAGGAGCTCGTCCCGCCGGCCGGACTGTGGCGGGTCGGCGCGGTCAGCCCCGGCACCCTGGACGGCGTCGGCATGGTGCCCGCCGCTCCCGTGGCGCTGGACGCGGGGCAGGTGCGCATCGCGGTGCGTGCGGCGGGCGTGAACTTCCGGGACGTGCTGATCGGGCTGGGCATGTACCCGGATCCGGCGGCCGTGATGGGCAGCGAGGGCGCGGGCGTCGTGGTCGAGGTCGGCCCGGGCGTGACCGACCTGGTGCCCGGCGACCGCGTGCTCGGCATGTTCGAGCCGGCCTTCGCCCCCGAGGTGATCGCCACCCGCGACCTGGTGGCGAAGATCCCCGCCGGCTGGTCCTTCACGCAGGCGGCCTCCGTGCCGGTGGTGTTCCTGACCGCGTACTACGCGCTGCGGGACCTCGCCGACCTGCGGGCCGGCGAGTCGGTGCTGATCCACAACGGCGCGGGCGGCGTCGGCATGGCCGCCATCCAGCTCGCCCGGCACTGGGGCGCGACGGTGTACGCCACCGCCAGCCCCGGCAAGTGGCACGTCCTGCGCGGCCTCGGGGTGGCCGGGGAGCGGATCGCGTCCTCGCGGACCACCGAGTTCGAGCAGACCTTCGGCGCGGCCACCGGCGGCGCCGGGATGGACGTGGTGCTCGACGCGTTGGCGGGTGAGTTCGTCGACGCGTCGCTGCGGCTGCTGCCGCGTGGTGGCCGGTTCGTGGAGATGGGCAAGGCCGACGTACGCGACCCGGAGACGGTCGCCGCCGACCACCCCGGCGTCACCTACCGCGCCTTCGACCTGAACGAGGCCGGGCACCGGCGTATCGGCGAGATGCTCACCGAACTGCTCGCCCTGTTCGCGCAGGGCGTGCTGCGCCCGCTGCCCCTGCGGGCGTGGGACGTGCGCCAGGCCCGCCAGGCGCTGCGCCACATCAGCCAGGCCCGCCACATCGGCAAGGTCGTCCTGCGGGTGCCCGCGCCCGCCGACCCCGACGGCACCGTCCTGCTCACCGGCGCCGGCGGCGCCCTCGCCGGAGTGTTCGCCCGCCACCTCGTCGCCACCGGCCAGGCGCGGCACCTGCTGCTGGCCTCCCGCCGTGGCCCCGAGCAGTACCAGGAGCTGGTCGACGAGCTGACCCGCGCCGGCGCCCGGGTCACCGTCGGCACCGCCGACGTGGCCGACCCCGCGCAGGTGAACCGGCTGCTGGAACTGGTGGACCCACAGCACCCGCTGACCGCCGTGGTGCACACCGCCGGGGTGATCGCCGACGCGACCATCGGTTCGCTGGACGAGTCTGCCCTGCATGCCGTGTTGGTGCCGAAGGTGGACGCCGGGTGGGCGTTGCACGAGGCCACCCGGGATCTGGACCTGTCGGCGTTCGTGCTGTTCTCGTCGGTGGCGGCCACCCTGGGCTCGCCGGGGCAGGGCAACTACGCGGCCGCGAACGCGTTCCTCGACGCCCTCGCCCAGCACCGCCGCGAGCAGGGGCTGCCCGCCACCAGCCTCGCGTGGGGGCTGTGGGCGACCAGCAGCGCCATGACCGCCCACCTGGGCGGCAGCGAGCACCGCAAGGCGATCCGCGCCACCAGCGCCCCGCTGACCGACCGGCAGGGCGTGGCGCTGTACGAGCTGGCGCGGCAGCGCGGCACCGGGCACCTCGTCCTCATGAACCTGCCGCCGGCGTCGCGGTCGACCGGCCAGAACGTACCCAGCCTGCTGCGGGACCTGGTCCGGGCCGGCGGCCCGGCCCGGCGCGCGGTGGGTCGTGGCCCGGCGGACACCGCCTCCGTACGCGACCGGCTGGCGACGCTCGGCCCGGCGGAGCGGCGCTCCTACCTGCTCGACCTGGTGGCCACCAGTGTGGCGGCCGTGCTCGGGCACCGCTCGGCGGACAGCGTCGACGCCCAGCGCGCCTTCAAGGAGCTGGGCTTCGACTCGCTCACCTCGGTGGAGCTGCGCAACCGGCTCTCCGCCGCGACCGGGCTGCGGCTGCCCGCGACCGTGGCGTTCGACTATCCGACCCCGGTGGTGCTCGCCGAGTTCCTGGACCGGGAACTCGGCGGCGCGGCGGCCGTGGACCGGCCCGTCGCGGTCGGCACCGCCGCCGCCCTCGACGAACCGATCGCCATCATCGGCATGGCCTGCCGGTTCCCCGGTGACGTGCAGACCCCCGAGCAGCTCTGGGACGTGGTCACCGCCGGCGCCGACGTCATCTCGCCCTTCCCCACCGACCGGGGCTGGAACCTCGACGACCTGCGCGCCGGCGGTGAGGACCCCGGGGCCGTACCGCGCCAGGGCGGCTTCCTCCACGACGCCGCCCAGTTCGACGCCGCCTTCTTCGGGATCTCTCCCAGGGAGGCCCTGGCGATGGACCCGCAGCAGCGGCTGCTGCTGGAGACGTCCTGGGAGGCCTTCGAGCGGGCCGGCATCGACCCCCACTCGGCGCGGGGCAGCAGCACCGGCGTCTACGTCGGCCTGATCTACCACGACTACGCCTCCCAGGCCGCCGGCGGCACCGATGAGTTGGACGGACACGTCGGAAACGGCAGCGCCGGCAGCGTCGCGTCGGGCCGCATCTCGTACCTGTTCGGCCTGGAGGGGCCCGCCGTCACCGTCGACACGGCCTGCTCGTCGTCGCTGGTGGCGCTGCACCTGGCCACCCAGGCGCTGCGGCAGGACGAGTGCCGCCTCGCCCTCGCCGGCGGGGTGAGCGTCATGTCCACCCCCGGCATGCTCACCGAGTTCTCCCGGCAGCGCGGCCTGTCGCCCGACGGGCGGTGCAAGGCGTTCGGCGCGGGCGCCGACGGCACCGGCTTCGCCGAGGGCGTCGGCATGCTCCTGCTGGAGCGCCTCTCCGACGCGCAGCGCAACGGCCACCGCGTGCTCGCCGTGGTCCGGGGCAGCGCCGTCAACCAGGACGGCGCCAGCAGCGGCCTCACCGCGCCGAACGGCCCCGCCCAGCAGCGGGTGATCCGGCAGGCGCTCGCCAACGCCCGGCTCGTCACCACCGACGTGGACGCCGTCGAGGCGCACGGCACTGGCACCGCCCTCGGCGACCCGATCGAGGCGCAGGCGCTGCTGGCCACGTACGGGCAGGGCCGACCGCAGGACCGCCCGCTGTGGCTGGGCTCGATCAAGTCGAACATCGGCCACGCCCAGGCGGCGGCCGGCGTCGCCGGCGTGATCAAGATGGTGCTGGCGATGCGGCACGGCATGCTGCCGCCGACCCTGCACGCCGAGAAGCCCTCCCCGCACATCGACTGGACCGCCGGATCGGTCGCCCTGCTCACCGAGGCGCGGCCGTGGCCGGCCGTCGACCGGCCCCGTCGGGCGGCGGTGTCGTCGTTCGGCATCAGCGGCACCAACGCGCACACCATCATCGAGCAGGCTCCCGAGCCCGCCCCGGCGCAGGCCGCGCCGCCCGCCCCGGACGTACCGGGCGACCTGGTCGCCTGCGTCCTGTCGGCCCGCGACGCCGCCGCCCTGCACGAGCAGGCGCGCCGGCTGCGGACCCTCGTCGACGACGAGCCGGACCTGACCGTCGCCGACGTCGGCCGGGCGCTCGCCACCGCCCGGAGCGCCTTCGAGCACCGCGCGGTGCTGCTGCCCGGCGACCGCGCCGGACTGCTCGCCGCCCTCGGCGCGTTGGCCGACGACGAGCCCTCGGCCGCCGTCGTGCGGGGGGTCGCCCGCAGCGGCCGGACCGCCGTCCTCTTCTCCGGTCAGGGCGCGCAGCGTGCCGGCATGGGTCGCGAGTTGTACGCGGCCTTCCCGGTCTTCGCCGCCGCGCTGGACGAGGTGTGTGGCCACCTGGATCCGCTGCTGCCGCGTCCCCTGCGGGAGGTGCTGTTCGCCGGGGCGGGCACGCCCGAGGCGGAGCTGCTGGACCAGACGGTGTTCACCCAGGCCGGCCTGTTCGCCGTCGAGGTGGCGCTGTTCCGGCTGGTGGAGTCGCTCGGCGTCATGCCGGATCTGGTGGCCGGGCACTCCATCGGCGAGATCGCGGCGGCACACGTGGCCGGCCTGTTCAGCCTGGCCGACGCGTGCGCGCTGGTCGCGGCGCGGGGCCGGCTCATGCAGGCGTTGCCGGCCGGCGGCGGCATGCTCGCCGTCGCCGCCGACGAGGACGCGGTGGCCGAGTCGATCGCCCCGCTCGCCGACCGGGTCGGCGTCGCCGCCGTCAACGGCCCCGCCGCCGTCGTGGTCTCCGGCGCCGCCGAGGCCCTCGACGAGGTGGAGCGGGTCTGGAAGGACCGGGGCGTACGCACGCGCCGGCTCACCGTCAGCCACGCGTTCCACAGCCCGCTCATGGAGCCGATGCTGGCCGAGTTCCGGCAGGCGCTCGACGGGCTGACGTTCCACTGGCCCGTCCTGCCGATCGTGTCGAACCTGACCGGGCAGGTCGCCGACCCCGACGAGATCGGCACCCCCGACTACTGGGTCCGGCACGTCCGGGAGACGGTCCGGTTCGCCGACGGGGTCGCGAGCCTGCGCGAGCGCAACGTCCGTACCTTCCTCGAACTGGGCCCCGACGCGGTGCTCGCCGGCATGGTGGGCGCCTGCCTGCCGGACGACGCCGCGCCGTCGACGGCGGTCGTGGCGACGCTGCGCCCCGGCCGTCCCGAGCCGGCGTCGCTGGTCCACGCGCTGGCGGAGCTGTACGCGCACGGCGTGCCGGTCACCTGGACCGCCCTGCTGCCGGCCGGGACCCGCCCGGTCGACCTGCCGACGTACCCGTTCCAGCGGCAGCGCTTCTGGCCGGCCGTGGGCCGGCTGCGCGCCGGCGACGTCAGCGGCGCGGGCCTCGGCGTGGCCGAGCACGGGCTGCTCGGCGCTGCCGTGGACCTGGCCGGCGACGACGAGGTCGTGCTGACCGGCCGGATCTCCCTGACCACCCACCCCTGGCTGGCCGACCACGTGGTCTCGGGCGTGACGCTGGTGCCGGGCACGGCCCTCGTCGAGTTGGCCGTACGCGCCGGCGACGAGGTGGAGCTGCCGCGGCTGCGGGACCTCACGGTGCTGGTGCCGCTGGTGCTCCCCGAGTCCGGCGCCGTACGGATCCAGGTGCGGGTGTCCGCGTCGGAGTCGCCGCAGCGCCCCGTCGCCGTCTACTCCCGCCCCGACGACGACCCCGAGGCGGGCTGGACCCGGCACGCGGAGGGCGTGCTGGAACCGGCCACCGCCGACGAGCCGGAGACGGCAGCCTGGCCGCCCGCCGGCGCCACCGAGGTGGACCTGACCGGCTGGTACCCGGCGCTGCTCGAGCACGGCCTGTCGTACGGGCCGGTGTTCCAGGGTCTGCGTCGGGTGTGGACCGCCGAGGACGACGTGTACGCCGAGGTGGCCCTGCCGGACGACGCGACGGCGGAGGCGGGGCGCTTCGGCGTGCACCCGGCGCTGCTGGACGCCGCTCTGCACCCGATCGGGCTGCTGCCCGGTACCGAGGAGTCGGGCGGGCCGCGCGTGCCGTTCGCGTTCGAGGGTGTGCAGGTGCACGCCTCCGGCGCGGGGCTGCTGCGGGTGCGGTTGACTCGCAACGGCTCCGGGGTGCGGCTGACCGCCCGCGACGAGGCGGCCGCGCCGGTGGTGTCGGTGGACTCCCTCGTCCTGCGGGAGCTGACCGGCGTGGCCGCCGCGAGCGCGGCGTCCCGTTCCCTGTTCGAGGTGGTCTGGCAGGTCGAGGAGGCCGAGCCGGTCGACGACGCGTCGGGCTGGGCGATCCTGGGTGGGCCGGCCCTGCCGGGCGTCCCCGGCGGTCCCTCCGCCGAGACGATCCGGCAGTTGCGGGCCGCCATCGACGCCGGCATCGCCCCGCCGCGCCTGCTGCTCTTCACGCCGGCCGCGTCGCCCGTCGACGACGGCGACCCGGCGGAGGCCGTACGTACGGTGGCCTCCGACGTGCTGGGCCTGGTGCAGGAGTGGCTGGCAGTCGACGCGCTGGCCGACTCGAAGCTGGTGGTGGTGACCCGGGGTGCGGTGGCCGTCCGCGACGGGGACCGGGTGAGCGACCTGGCCGCCGCGGCCGTGTGGGGCCTGCTGCGCTCCGCGCAGTCGGAGCACCCTGGTCGCATCGTCCTGGCCGACGTCGACGACGCGATCAACCCCGGCACGCTGGGCATCCTGGCCCGGTTCGCCGCAGACCCGGCCGGTGGCCAGTTGGCCGTACGCTCCGGCGAGGTGCTCGTGCCGCGTCTGGTGCGGGCGGTCGCTCCGGCGTCGGCGGACGCCGCCGTGGTGGGTGACGGCTCGGTGCTGGTGACCGGTGGTACGGGTGCGTTGGGTGCTTTGGTGGCGGAGCATCTGGTGTCGGTGCACGGGGTGCGGTCGCTGGTGCTCGTGTCGCGTCGTGGTCTGGAGGCTGCGGGCGCGGGTGAGTTGTCGGAGCGGTTGTCGGCGTTGGGTGCGTCGGTGCGGGTCGTCGCCTGTGACGTGACGGACCGGGATCAGGTCGGTGCGCTGGTGGCCGAGGTTTCGGCCGGGGGCCGCCTGGCGGGTGTGGTGCATACCGCGGGTGTGTTGGACGACGGGGTGATCGAGCGGGTTACCGAGGAGCGTCTCGCCGGGGTGTTGGCGCCGAAGGTGTCGGCGGGTTGGTTGTTGCACGAGGCGACGGCGTCGCTGGATCTGGATTTGTTCGTGGTGTTCTCGTCGGTGGCGGGTGTGCTCGGTTCGCCGGGTCAGTCGGCGTATGCGGCGGGTAATGCGTTCCTGGACGGGTTGGCGGTGTATCGGCGGCAGTTGGGGTTGCCGGCGGTCAGCCTCGCCTGGGGCATGTGGGACACCGCCGGCATGGCCGCCTCGATCGGCGGCAACGACCGGGCCCGGACGGCACGCGCCGGCCTGCGGCCGATGAACGCCCGCACCGGGCTGGAGCTGTTCGACGCCGCGGTGGAGGCGGAGCAGGCGGTGCTGGTGCCGGCCGCGATCGACGTACCCGCGCTGCGGGCGGCCGCCGCCGGTGCGGTCGTACCGCCGATGCTGCGCAACCTGGTCGACGTGGCGACGACCCGTCGCCGGGCCGGGCAGGGCGCCGCCGGCGGCTGGGCCGACCGGCTCGCCGGCCTCAGCGCCGAGGACGGCCTCGCGCAGGTCGACCAGCTGGTCCGGGGCCTGGTCGCGCAGGTGCTCGGGCACGGCGGCGCCGAGGCGGTGCCGGCCGACCGGGCGTTCAAGGACCTGGGCTTCGACTCGCTGACCGCCGTCGAGCTGCGCAACCGGGTGAACGGCGCGACCGGCCTGCGGCTCACCTCGACCCTGGTGTTCGACTACCCGTCCCCGCAGGTCCTGGCGGCCCACGTGTACGCGGAACTCGCCGGCACCCGGCCCGGCGTCGTCGCCGCCCCGGACGAGGCGACGGCCGGCGACGCCGACGAGGCGATCGCGATCGTCGGCATGGCCTGCCGCTACCCGGGCGGGGTGGAGTCTCCCGACGAGCTGTGGAAGCTGGTCAGCACCGGTGGGGAGGGCATCGGGGAGTTCCCGGCCGACCGGGGCTGGGACCTGGAGTCCCTGTACGACCCGGACCCCGACCACGCCGGCACCTCGTACACCCGCCACGGTGGCTTCCTGTACGGCGCGGCGGAGTTCGACCCCGGCTTCTTCGGCATCTCGCCGCGTGAGGCCCTCGCCATGGACCCGCAGCACCGGCTGCTGCTGGAGGCGTCCTGGGAGACGTTCGAGTCGGCGGGCCTGGACCCCTCGGGCCTGCGGGGCAGCCGGACCGGCGTCTTCGCGGGCGTCATCTACCACGACTACTCGACGCGGCTCATGGAGACGCCCGAGGTCGAGGGCTACATCGGCACCGGCAACTCGGGCAGCGTGCTGTCGGGCCGGGTCGCGTACACGTTCGGCCTCGAAGGCCCGGCGGTGACCGTCGACACGGCGTGCTCGTCCAGCCTGGTGGCGCTGCACCTGGCGGTGCAGGCGCTGCGCAGCGGCGAGTGCGACCTGGCGCTGGCCGGCGGCGTGAGCGTGATGGCGACGCCGGGCACGTTCGTGGAGTTCTCGCGGCAGCGCGGTCTGTCGCCCGACGGCCGGTGCAGGTCGTTCGCGGCGTCGGCCGACGGCACCGGCTGGTCCGAGGGCGTCGGGGTGCTGCTGGTGCAGCGCCTTTCGGACGCCCAGCGGGAGGGCCGGCGGATCCTGGCGGTGGTACGCGGCAGCGCCGTCAACCAGGACGGCGCGTCGAACGGGCTGACGGCGCCGAACGGCCCGTCGCAGCAGCGCGTGATCCGTCAGGCACTGGCGAACGCGCGGCTGACTCCAGCCGACGTGGACGCCGTGGAGGCGCACGGCACCGGGACCACCCTCGGTGATCCGATCGAGGCACAGGCCGTCCTGGCCACGTACGGTCAGGACCGGCAGGGGCGGGAGCCGCTGTTGCTCGGCTCGATCAAGTCGAACATCGGGCACACGCAGGCGGCTGCCGGTGTGGCTGGTGTGATCAAGATGGTGCTGGCGATGCGCCACGGTCTGGTCCCGCCGACCCTGCACGTGGACGAGCCGTCCCCGCACATCGACTGGACCTCCGGGGCGGTGGCCCTCGCGACCGAACCCACTCCGTGGCCGGCCGTGGGTCGGCCGCGTCGGGCGGCGGTGTCGTCGTTCGGCATCTCCGGTACGAACGCGCATGTGATCATCGAGCAGCCGCCGGCCGAGGTGGTCGAGGGCGAGGTCGTCGCCAGCGACGTGCCGCCGGTGGTGCCGGTGCTGCTGTCTGCCCGCGACGCCGCCGCGCTGGCCGTCCAGGCGGGCCGGTGGGCGCGGTGGCTCGCCACCGACGAGGCCCCACGCGGGATGGACGTGGCCTGGTCGTCGGTGGTGTCGCGGGCCGCGCTGGAGCACCGGGCGGTCGTGTCCGGTGCGAGCCGGGAAGAGCTGCTGGCGGGCCTCGCCGCCGTCGCGGCGGGCGAGCCGTCGGGAGCTGTGGTGACCGGCTCCGCCGCCGTACGCGGCCAGCTCGCGCTGGTGTTCTCGGGTCAGGGTGCGCAGCGTGCGGGCATGGGTCGGGAGTTGTACGGCGAGTTCCCGGTGTTCGCGGCGGCGTTGGACGAGGTGTGTGGGCAGCTGGATTCGTTGCTGCCTCGTCCGTTGCGGGAGGTGTTGTTCGCTGAGGCGGGTTCCGCTGAGGCGGAGTTGTTAGACCAGACGGTCTTCACCCAGGCGGGCCTGTTCGCGGTCGAGGTGGCGTTGTTCCGTCTTGTGGAGTCGTTCGGGGTCGTTCCGGACATGCTCGCCGGTCACTCGATCGGTGAGGTGACGGCCGCGCACGTCGCTGGCGTGTTGTCGCTGGCCGACGCGTGCGCGCTGGTGGCCGCGCGGGGTCGTCTGATGCAGGCGCTGCCGACCGGCGGCGGGATGCTGGCCGTAGCGGCGGACGAGGCGGCGGTGGCGGAGTCTCTCGCCGGGCTGACCGACCGCGTCGGTATCGCGGCCGTCAACGGTCCGGCCGCCGTGGTGGTCTCGGGTGCCGTCGACGCGCTGGACGAGGTGGAGCGACTCTGGCGGGACCGGGGTACCCGCACTCGCCGGCTCACCGTCAGCCACGCGTTCCACAGTCCGTTGATGGAGCCGATGCTCGACGAGTTCCGGGCGGTCCTGTCCGGGCTCACGTTCTCCGCGCCGTTGCTGCCGATGGTGTCGAACGTGACCGGGGCACTCGCTGAGGTCGACGAGATCCGCACCCCGGAGTACTGGGTGCGGCACGTCCGCGAGGCGGTGCGCTACGCCGACGGGATCACCGCGCTGCGGAGCGCCGGTGTGGACACGTTCCTGGAGGTCGGGCCGCAGAGCGTCCTGACGGCGATGGCCGCCGACGTGCTGCCCGACGACGACGCTGTGCTGGCTGTCGCGGTGCAGCGTCGGGACCGCCCGGAGGCGCAGGCGTTGCTGCACGCCCTGGCGGAGTTGCACGTGCACGGGGTGCCGGTGTCCTGGCGGCAGTGGTTCACCGACAGCGGTGCGCGGCGGGTGGACCTGCCCACGTACGCCTTCCAGCGGGAGCGGTACTGGCCCGAGCCGGCGAGCCGGCCACGACAGGCGGCGACCCACGGCGGCGACGCCGACTTCTGGAGCGCCGTCGAAAGCGGCGACCTGAGCGCGCTCGCCGCGCAGTTCGGCGACGACGGCGCCGCCCTGGACGCCCTCACGCCCGCCCTGCCGGTCCTGTCGACCTGGCACCGGGCGCGTACGCAGCGGGCGGTCCTCGACGCGTGGTCGTACCGGGTCGGGTGGAAGCGCACCGACATCACCGCCGACCCGGCGCGGCCCGGCGTGTGGCTGCTCGTGACGGCGCAGGACGACCTGGCGGACGGCACCCGGGCGGAGGCGGTCACCAAGGCCCTCGCCGAGGTCGGCGCCGACGTGGTCCGGCTCACCGTCGACCCGGTCGGCACCGACCGGGCGGGCCTCGCCCGACGGCTGGCCGACGTGCTGGCCGACGGCCCCGTCACCGGCGTGCTCTCCCTGCTCGGCCTCCGCGACCAGCCGCACCCCGCGCACCCGGCCGTGCCCGTCGGGACGGCCGCCACGCTGCTGCTGCTCCAGGCCCTGCACGACACCGGGGCGACCGCCCGGCTGTGGTGCCTGACCCAGGGCGCGGTCAGCACCGGCGACGGGGACACCGTGCCCGGCGTCGCCCAGAGCGGGCTCTGGGGCCTGGGGCTCGTGGCGGGCCTGGAACACCCCCAGCTCTGGGGCGGCCTGGTGGACCTGCCCGAGCAGGCCGACGCGACGGCGTGGGACCGGCTGGCGCGGGTGGTGACCGGCGCCGGCGACGAGGACCAGCTGGCCGTACGCCCCTCCGGGGTGTTCGTCCGTCGCCTGGTCCGTTCGGCACCCGCCGCCCCCGACACGGCGCAGCGGTGGCAGCCGTGCGGCACGGTGCTGGTCACCGGCGGCACCGGCGCGCTGGGCGCGCACGTGGCCCGTTGGGCGGCGGCCAACGGGGCGGAGCACGTCGTGCTGACCAGCCGTCGCGGCGAGCGCGCACCGGGGGCCGTGGAACTGCGCGCGGAACTCACCGCGCAGGGCGTCCGGGCGTCGGTCGTCGCCTGCGATGTCGCCGACCGTGACCAGGTGGCGGCGCTGCTGGCCCGCCTCGACGAGGACCCCGCGCCGTTGACGGCCGTGGTCCACGCGGCGGGCGCCGGCGAGTCCGGCCTGATCGCCGACACCGACCTGGCCGCGTTCGCGGGCGTGCTCGACGGCAAGGTGGCCGGCGCGCTGCACCTGGACGCCCTGCTCGGCGACCGGCCGCTGGACGCGTTCGTGCTCTTCTCCTCCATCGCCGGGGTGTGGGGCAGCGGCGGGCAGTCCGCGTACGCCGCCGGAAACGCCTTCCTCGACGCGCTGGCGGAGCACCGTCGCGGCCGTGGCCTGGCGGCGACGTCCGTGGCCTGGGGACCGTGGGCCGACGGCGGCATGGCCACGGGCGAGGCCCAGCAGATGCTGGCCCGGCGCGGCCTGACCGCCATGGCGCCGGCCGACGCCGTGCACGCCATGCGGTACGCCGTGGGCCTGCCCCGGGCGGCGCTGACCGTGGTGGACGTCGACTGGACGGTCTTCGCCCCGGCGTACGCCTCGGCCCGCCCCCGGCCGCTGCTCGACGACATCGCCGAGGCCAGGGAGGCGCTGCACGCCCTGGCCGGGGAGCAGCAGCCCGGCGGGGCGGCCGACGCCCTGCGGGAACACCTGCTCGCCCTGCCCCGCCCCGAGCGGGTCCGGCACCTGGTCGACCTGGTGCGTACCCACGCCTCCGCCGTGCTCGGCCACGCGGGCACCGACCGGGTCAAGCCCCAGCGGGCCTTCAAGGAACTCGGATTCGACTCGTTGACGGCGGTCGAGCTGCGCAACCGGCTGACCGGCGCGACCGGCCTGTCGCTGCCGGCGACCCTCGTCTTCGACTACCCGAACCCGGCCGTGCTCGCCGAGAACCTGCTCGACGGCCTGCTGCCCGAGGCGGCGCAGGCGGACGACGGCGACCCGGCGGAGGTGGCCGTCCGGCAGGCGCTCGCGGCGATCCCGCTGGCCCGCATCCGCGAGGCCGGGCTGCTGGACCTGCTGCTCAACCTCGCCGACGCCGACGGCGGTACCGGGGCCGAGCCCACCGACGAGGTCCTGGACCTCGACGACCTCGACACCGACACCCTCGTCAGGCTGGCGCTTGACGGAACCGATTCCTGACCGTTGTCCCCAGTACGGAGCTCATGATGTCTACGTCCGCAGACAAGGTCGTCGAGGCGCTTCGCGCGTCGCTCAAGGAGACGGGCCGCCTCCGCCAGCTCAACCAGCAGTTGACCGCCGCCGCCCGGGAGCCGATCGCGATCGTCGCGATGTCCTGCCGCTACCCGGGCGGCGTCGCCAGCCCCGAGCAGCTCTGGGACCTGGTGGCCTCCGGCGGCGACGCGATCGGCGGCTTCCCGACGGACCGGGGCTGGGACCTGGACAACCTGTACGACCCGGACGCCGACCGGGCCGGCCGCTCCACCACCCGCGAGGGCGGCTTCCTCTACGACGCGGCCGACTTCGACGCCGAGTTCTTCGGCATCTCGCCGCGTGAGGCCGTGGCGATGGACCCGCAGCAGCGGCTGCTGCTGGAGACGTCGTGGGAGGCGTTCGAGCACGCCGGGATCGCGCCCGCCTCCATGCGCGGGCAGAAGGTCGGCGTCTTCGTCGGCACCGCCGCGAACGGCTACGGCATGGGCCCGCAGAGCGAGGCCGAGGGGGCCGACGAGGGTTACCTGCTGACCGGTACGGCCACCAGCGTCGTCTCCGGGCGCATCGCGTACGCCCTCGGCCTGGAGGGCCCGGCGGTCACGGTCGACACCGCCTGCTCGTCGTCGCTGGTCGCCCTGCACCTGGCGTGCCAGGCGCTGCGGCAGGGCGACTTCGACCTGGCCCTGGCGGGCGGCGTGTGCGTCATGGCCACCCCCGGCCCGTTCGTGGGCTTCTCCCGGCAGCGGGGGCTCGCCCCCGACGGCCGGTGCAAGTCGTTCGCCGCCGCCGCCGACGGCACGGGCTGGTCGGAGGGCGTCGGCATCCTGCTCGTGGAGCGGCTGTCCGACGCGCAGCGCAAGGGCCACCCGATCCTCGCCGTGATCCGGGGCAGCGCCGTCAACCAGGACGGCGCCTCCAACGGCCTGACCGCCCCCAACGGCCCCGCCCAGCAGCGGGTGATCCGGCAGGCCCTCGCGAACGCCCGGCTGACCACGGCCGACGTGGACGCGGTCGAGGCGCACGGCACCGGCACCGTCCTCGGCGACCCGATCGAGGCGCAGGCCCTGCTCGCCACGTACGGGCGGGACCGCCCCGCCGACCGGCCGCTGCTGCTCGGCTCGATCAAGTCGAACATCGGTCACAGTCAGTCCGCCGCGGGCGTGGCCGGCGTGATCAAGATGGTGATGGCGATGCGGCACGGGCTCGTCCCGTCCACCCTGCACGTGGACGAGCCGACGCCCAAGGTGGACTGGTCGGCCGGCGAGGTGTCGCTGGTGACCGAGGCGACGCCGTGGCCGGCGACCGACCGTCCCCGCCGCGCGGCGGTGTCGTCGTTCGGCATCTCCGGCACGAACGCGCACACCATCATCGAGGAGCCGCCGGCCCCCGACGCCGCCGACGCCGCACCGGCCCCCACCGTGGCCCTGCCGGCGGTGCCCGTGCTGCTCTCCGCCCGATCGGAGGCCGCGCTGACCGCGCAGGCGGGCCGCTGGGCCCGGTGGCTGGAGGACGACGAGGCCCTCCGCACCGTGGACGTCGGCTGGTCGTCGGTCGTGTCGCGCTCCCCGCTGGAGCACCGCGCGGTGCTCACCGCCACCGGCCGCGAGGAGCTGCTGACCGGGCTGCGTGCCCTCGCCGCCGGGCAGCCGTCCGGCGCGGTCGTCGCCGGGCAGGCGGCCGACCGGGGCCCGCTCGCGGTGCTCTTCTCCGGTCAGGGCGCGCAGCGTGCCGGCATGGGTCGGGAGTCGTACGCCGAGTTCCCGGTCTTCGCCGCCGCCCTCGACGAGGTGTGCGCGCAGCTCGACCCGCTGTTGCCGCGCCCGCTGAAGGAGGTGCTGTTCGCCCCCGAGGGCTCCGCCGAGGCGGAGCTGCTGGACCAGACCGCGTTCACCCAGGCCGGCCTCTTCGCCGTCGAGGTGGCGCTGTTCCGGCTCGTCGAGTCGTACGGCGTGGCGCCGGACTTCGTGGGCGGCCACTCGATCGGCGAGGTCACCGCCGCGCACGTGGCCGGGGTGCTGTCCCTGGCCGACGCGGCGGCACTGGTGGCGGCGCGGGGCCGGCTGATGCAGGCGCTGCCGGCCGGCGGCGGGATGCTCGCCGTCGCGGCGGCCGAGGCCGACGTCCTCGCCACGCTCGACGGCCTGGCCGACGTGGGAATCGCGGCCGTCAACGGGCCCACCTCCGTGGTCGTCTCCGGCACCGTCGAGGCCCTGGACGAGGTGGAGCGGCTCTGGCGGGAACGGGGTACGCGCACCCGCCGGCTCACGGTCAGCCACGCCTTCCACAGCCCGCTGATGGAACCGATGCTCGCCGAGTTCCGCACCGTCCTCGACGGGCTGACCTTCGCCGCGCCGTCGCTGCCCGTCGTGTCGAACGTGACCGGCGCGCTCGCCGACGCCGACGAGATCCGCACGGCCGACTACTGGGTGCGCCACGTCCGGGAGGCCGTCCGCTTCGCCGACGGGGTCACCGCGCTGCGCGCCGCCGGCGTGGACGCGTTCCTGGAGATCGGCCCGCGCAGCGTACTGACCGCGATGACCCGGGACGTGCTGAGCGGGCAGCAGCCGGCGGACGCCGACGAGGACACCCCTGTCATCGCCGTGCCCGTCCTGCGCGCCGACCGCCCCGAGGCGCGGGCCCTGCTCGCCGCCCTGTCCGAGCTGCACGTCAACGGATCACCCGTCGACTGGCCGGCCCTCTACGCCGACGCCGGAGCGACCCCGGTCGCCCTTCCCACGTACGCGTTCCAGCGGCAGCGCTACTGGCCCGAGCAGTTGCCGGTCTCGGTCACCGGCCCGGTCAGCCCCGACGTGGTGGACGTCGAGTTCTGGTCGGCGGTGGAACGCTCCGACGTGGCGGCCCTCGCGGCGCAGTTCGGCGCCGACGGCGCGGCCCTGGACGTGCTGGCCCCGGCCCTGCCGGTCCTGTCGTCCTGGCGCAAGGCGCGACTGCGGGACGCGGTCGTCGACGGCTGGTCGTACCGGGTGGTGTGGAAGCGGACCGCCGCCCCCGCAGCCGTCACCCCGTCGGGCCATTGGCTGCTCGTGGCACCCGCCGACGACGCCCCCACCACGGAATGGGCCGAGGCGCTCGCGGGGGCGCTGACCGCCGCCGGCGGCGAGGTGTCCCGGCTGGCGGTCGACCCGCTCGCCGAGCGCGCGGACATGACGTCGCGGGTGGCCGAGGCCGTCGGGGACGCCCCGTTCAGCGGGATCGTGTCCCTGCTGGGACTGCTGGACCGGCCGCACCCCGCCCAGCCGGCGGTGCCGCTCGGCACGGCCGCCACGATGACGCTGGTGCAGGCCCTGCACGCCGCCGACGTCGCGGCGCCACTGTGGATGGTCACGCGGGGCGCGGTCGGCACCGGGGACACCGACCCGGTGCGCAGCGTCGCCCAGGGCGGGCTGTGGGGCCTGGCCCGGGTCGCCGGGCTGGAGCACCCGCAGCTCTGGGGCGGCCTGGTCGACCTGCCGGACGGGCCCGAGCGCGGCGACTGGGACCACCTGGTGGGCGTCCTGACCGGCGGCGGCCCCGAGGACCAGGTCGCCGTACGGCCCTCCGGTGTCTTCGTACGGCGACTGGTGCGCGCCACGCCGGCGACCGTGGGCACCGTCGACCGCTGGCAGCCCTCGGGCACCGTCCTCATCACCGGCGGCACCGGGGCGCTCGGCGCCCACGTGGCCCGCTGGGCGGCGGCCAACGGGGCGGAGCACGTCGTGCTGACCAGCCGCCGGGGCGAGCACGCCCCCGGGGCGACCGAGCTGCGCGACGAGCTGACCGGGCTCGGCGCCCGGGTGACCCTGGTCGCCGCCGACATGGCCGACCGCGCCCGCGTCGAGGCGCTGCTGCGCGACGTCGACGCCGACCCGGCGCCGCTGACGGCGGTGGTGCACGCCGCCGGGGTGGGCCAGCTGAACATGCTGGTCGACACCGACCTCGCCGGGCTGGCCGGGGTGCTGGACGGCAAGATCGCCGGTGCCGTGCACCTGGACGAGCTGCTGGGCGACCGGCCGCTCGACGCGTTCGTGCTGTTCTCCTCCATCGCCGGCATCTGGGGCAGCGGCGGACAGGCCGCGTACGCCGCCGGCAACGCCTTCCTCGACGCCCTCGCCGAGCGGCGCCGCGCCCGCGGCCTGGCCGCCACCGCCGTGGCCTGGGGACCCTGGGCCGAGGGCGGCATGGCCAGCGGCGAGGGGCAGGAACTGCTGGCCCGCCGCGGCCTCAGCCCGATGTCCCCGGCCCAGGCCGTGTACGCGCTGCGCAGCGCCGTCGGCCGGGCCGCGCCGTCGGTGACCGTGGCGGACGTCGACTGGTCCCTGTTCACCCCCGCGTTCGCCGCCGCCCGCGCCCGCCCCCTGCTCGACGACATCGCCGAGGCGCGCGACGCCCTGCGCGTGGTCGACGCGGAACCGGAGGACACCGCCGGTGGCGGGCTGCGGCAGCACCTGCTGACGCTGCCCCGCGCCGAGCAGGACCGCTACCTGACCGACCTCGTACGCACGCACACCGCCGCCGTGCTCGGGCACTCCGGCACGGACCTGGTCAAGGCCAACCGGGCGTTCAAGGAACTCGGCTTCGACTCGCTGACCGCCGTCGAGCTGCGCAACCGGCTCGGCGCCGCCACCGGCCTCACCCTGCCCACCACCCTGGTCTTCGACTACCCGAACCCGGCGGCCCTCGCCGACCACCTGTCGGCGACGCTGCGCCTGCACGAGGTCGAGACCGTCACCGCCTGGGGCCCCGCCGGGCCGGTCGACGACGACCCGATCGTCATCGTCGGCATGAGCTGCCGGTACCCGGGCGGCGTGGCCAACCCGGACGACCTGTGGGACCTGGTCGCCACCGGGCGCGACGGGATCAGTGGCTTCCCCGACGACCGGCACTGGGACATGGGACGGCTGCTGGCCGTCGACGCCGACGGGCAACCCGTCTCGCACACCCGCGAGGGCGGCTTCGTCGACGGCGCCACCACCTTCGACCCCGGTTTCTTCGGCATCTCGCCGCGCGAGGCGGTCGCCATGGACCCGCAGCAGCGCCTGCTGCTGGAGGCGTCCTGGGAGGCCATGGAGCAGGCCGGCATCGACCCGGACGAGCTGCGCGGCAGCCGTACCGGCGTCTTCGTCGGCGCCTCCCCGTCGGGCTACGGCACCACCGACACCCCGGCCGAGCTGGCGGGCTACCAGCTCACCGGCGGCGCGCACAGCGTCATCTCCGGCCGGGTGTCGTACACCTTCGGGCTGGAGGGCCCGGCGGTGACGGTCGACACCGCCTGCTCGTCGTCGCTGGTGGCGGTGCACCTGGCCGCCCAGGCGCTGCGCGGCGGCGAGTGCGACATGGCGCTCGCCGGCGGCGTCACCGTCATGGTGACCCCGGGCGCCTTCGTCGAGTTCTCCCGCCAGGGCGGCCTCGCCCCGGACGGGCGCTGCAAGTCCTTCGCCGCCGACGCCGACGGCACCGGCTGGTCGGAGGGCGTCGGCGTGCTGCTGGTCCAGCGGCTCTCCGACGCCCGGCGGCAGGGCCGCCAGGTGCTCGCCGTCATCGCCGGCAGCGCCGTCAACCAGGACGGCGCCTCCAACGGCCTGACCGCCCCCAACGGGCCGGCGCAGCAGCGGGTGATCCGGCAGGCCCTCGCGAACGCCCGGCTGACCACGGCCGACGTGGACGCCGTCGAGGCGCACGGCACGGGCACGACGCTCGGCGACCCGATCGAGGCGCAGGCGCTGCTGGCCACCTACGGCCAGGGCCGCCCCGCCGACCGGCCGCTGCTGCTCGGCTCGATCAAGTCGAACATCGGCCACAGCCAGGCCGCCGCCGGCGTCGCCGGCATGATCAAGATGGTGCAGGCGATGCGGTACGGCCTGCTCCCGTCCACCCTGCACCTCGACGAGCCGACCCCGCACGTGGACTGGTCCGCCGGCGCGGTGTCCCTGCTCACCGAGGCGCGCCCCTGGCCGGCGGTGGACCGGCCGCGCCGGGCCGCCGTGTCGTCGTTCGGCATCAGCGGTACGAACGTCCACCTGATCCTGGAACAGCCGCCCGCGCCCACCGCCGGTGACGAGCCGGACGCCGGTGACGAGCCGTCCCGGACGCCGTCGGTGCTGCCGGTGCTGCTCTCGGCCCGGGACGCGTCGGGACTGTCGGCGCAGGCCGGACGTTGGGCGCAGTGGCTCAGCGGTACGGAGACCCCGCGTCCGCTCGACGTGGCGTGGTCGTCGGTGGCGTCACGCTCCGTGCTGGAACACCGGGCGGTCGTGTCCGGCGCGAGCCGGGAAGAGCTGCTGGCGGGCCTCGAAGCCGTGTCGGCGGGCGAGCCCTCGGTCGGCACGGTCACCGGCCCGGGCGGGCAGCGGGGCCAGCTCGCTCTGCTCTTCTCGGGTCAGGGTGCGCAGCGTGCGGGCATGGGTCGGGAGTTGTACGCCGGGTTCCCGGTGTTCGCGGCGGCGTTGGACGAGGTGTGTGGGCAGCTGGATTCGTTGCTGCCGCGTCCGTTGCGGGAGGTGTTGTTCGCTGAGGCGGGTTCCGCTGAGGCGGAGTTGTTGGACCAGACTGTCTTCACTCAGGCCGGGTTGTTCGCGGTCGAGGTGGCGCTGTTCCGTCTTGTGGAGTCGTTCGGAATCGTTCCGGACATGCTCGCCGGTCACTCGATCGGCGAGGTGACGGCCGCGCACGTCGCCGGGGTGCTGTCCCTGGCCGACGCGTGCGCTCTTGTGGCCGCGCGGGGTCGTTTGATGCAGGCCCTGCCCACGGGCGGCGGGATGTTGGCCGTGGCGGCCGATGAGGCCGCAGTGGTGGAGTCGATCGCGGGCCTGGGCGACCGGGTGGGTATCGCGGCGGTCAACGGACCCACCGCAGTGGTGGTGTCGGGTGCGGTCGACGCGCTGGACGAGGTGGAGCGGCTCTGGCGGGATCGGGGCGCGCGCACGCGCCGGTTGACGGTGAGCCACGCGTTCCACAGTCCGTTGATGGAGCCGATGCTGGCCGAGTTGCGGGCGGTCCTGGATGGCCTTACCTTTGCCGCGCCGCTGCTGCCGGTCGTGTCGAACGTGACCGGTGCCCTGGCCGGCGACGAGATCCGCACCCCGGAGTACTGGGTGCGGCACGTGCGGGAGGCCGTGCGCTTCGCCGACGGGGTGACCGCGCTGCGGAGCGCCGGTGTGGACACGTTCCTGGAGGTCGGGCCGCAGAGCGTCCTGACGGCGATGGCCGCCGACGTGCTGCCCGACGACGACGGTGTGCTGGCTGTCGCGGTGCAGCGTCGGGACCGGCCGGAGGCGCAGGCGTTGCTGCACGCCCTGGCCGAGTTGCACGTGCACGGGGTGCCGGTGTCCTGGCGGCAGTGGTTCACCGACAGCGGTGCGCGGCGGGTGGACCTGCCCACGTACGCCTTCCACCGGGAGCGGTACTGGCTGCCGCCGGCCGGCCAGTCGGCCGACGTCTCGGGGGCGGGTCTCGGCGTGGCCCGGCACCCGCTGCTCGGCGCGGCGGTGTCGGTCGCCGGCGAGGACATGGTGGTCCTGACGGGCCGGCTGTCGGTGTCGACCCACCAGTGGCTCGCCGACCACGTCGTCTCCGGCGCCGTGGTGGTGCCGGGCACCGCGCTGGTGGACCTCGTGGTCCGGGCGGGCGACGAGGTCGGGGCCTCCCGGGTCCGTGAGCTGACCGTGCTCGCCCCGCTCGTGCTGCCCGCCACCGGCGGCGGCGTACGGGTGCAGGTCCGGGTCGGTCCCGTCGACGGGACCGGCAGCCGGTCGGTGACCGTGCACTCCCAGCCCGAGGACGACCCGGAGTCGGGCTGGACCCGCCACGCCGACGGCCTCGTCGGCGCCCCCACGGCCGACGAACCCATCCTGGGCGCGTGGCCGCCGCCCGGCGCGTCCGAGGTGGACGTCACCGGTTGGTACCCGACGGTGGCCGAGCACGGGCTCGCGTACGGGCCGGTCTTCCAGGGCCTGCGGCGGGCGTGGACCGCCGAGGGCGAGGTGTTCGCCGAGGTCGCCCTCCCCGACGAGATGGGCGGGGACCCGGCGGGCTTCGGGGTGCACCCGGCGCTGCTGGACGCCGCTCTGCACCCCGTCGGGCTGCTGCCCGCCGACGAGGCGGGCGGCGGGGCCCGGGTGCCGTTCGCGTTCGAGGGGGTGCAGGTCCACGCCGTCGGGGCCCGGACGCTCCGCGTCCGCCTCACCGCCTCCGGCAACTCCGTGCGGCTGGCCGCCGTCGACGAGACGGGCGTCCCCGTGGTGTCGGTGGACTCGCTGACGCTGCGCGAGATGACCGGTCTGGCGGCCGCCCCGGACGAGGCGCACCGCTCCCTGTTCGAGGTCTCCTGGCAGCCCGAGCAGATCGCCGCGCCCGACGGGGCGTACGGCTGGGCCGTGCTCGGTGGGCGTCCGCTCGACGGCGTCCCGCAGCTTCCGGCGTACACCGATGTCGCGGCGGTGACCACGGCGGTGTCGGACGGCACCGCCCCCGCGGCCCTGCTGCTGCCCGTCACCCCGGCGGTCTCCGGGGCGGACGTGCCCGACGCGGTCCGGTCGGTCACGGCCGAGGTCCTCGGCACGGTGCAGGCGTGGCTGGCGGCCGACCCCCTGGCGGACTCGCGGCTGGTCGTCGTGACCCGTGGCGCGGTGGCCGCCGGCACGGACGACCGCGTCACCGACCTGGCGGGGGCGGCGGTCTGGGGCCTGCTGCGCTCGGCCCAGTCGGAGCACCCCGGCCGGATCGTGCTGGCCGACCTGGAGTCCGGCGTCGACCTGGACGCCGACCTGCTGGCCCTGCTCGCCGCAGCCGCCGACGACCCCGCTCTCGGCGGGCAGCTCGCGGTGCGGGCGGGCACGGCGTACCTGCCGCGGCTGGTCCGTGCCGCCGGCGCCGCGCGCCCCCCGGCGACCCTCGGGCGGGGAACCGTCCTCGTCACCGGGGGCACCGGATCGCTGGGCGCCCTGGTGTCCGAGCACCTCGTCACCGCGTACGGCGTGCGTTCGCTGGTGCTGGTGTCCCGGCAGGGGCCGGCGGCCCCCGGCGCCGACGCACTGGTGGAGCGGCTGGCCGCGCTGGGCGCGACCGCCCGGGTGGTCGCCACCGACGTGACCGACCGCGAGCGCGTCGGCGAGCTGGTCCGGTCCATCACCGCCGAGGACCGCCTGGCCGGGGTGGTCCACACCGCCGGAGTCCTGGACGACGGCGTGGTCAGCGGGATCACCGCCGAGCGGTTGGCGGACGTGCTGGCCCCGAAGGTCACGGCGGGCTGGTGGCTGCACGAGGCGACCGCCGAGCTGGACCTCGACCTCTTCGCGCTCTTCTCCTCCGTCGCCGGGGTGCTCGGCTCTCCCGGCCAGGCCGCGTACGCGGCCGGCAACGCCTTCCTGGACGCCCTCGCCCTGCTGCGGGCGCAGCGCGGGCTGCCCGCCGTCAGCCTCGCGTGGGGCATGTGGGACACCGACGGCATGGCCGCGTCGATCAACGACGCCGACCGGGCCCGGGTGACCCGGGCCGGTCTGGTCCCGATGACGGCCCCCGTCGGGCTCGGGCTCTGGGACGCCGCCCTGACCCACGGCGGCGCGGCGCTGGTGCCGGCCGTGGTCGACCTGCCTGCCATGCGGGCGCAGAGCGCCGCCGGCCGGGTGCCGGTGATGCTGCGGACCCTGGTGGGAACGGTCGCGAAGCGTCGCCGCTCCGGCAGCGGAGCCTGGGCCGACCGGCTGGCCGGACTCGACCCGCAGGAGGCGCGTACGCAGGTGGCCCTGCTGGTGCGCGGGATGATCGCGCAGGTCCTCGGCCACGGCGGCGCGGAGGCGGTGCCGGCGGACCGGGCGTTCCGGGAGCTGGGCTTCGACTCGCTGACCGCCGTCGAGCTGCGCAACCGGATCAACAGCGCGACGGGGCTGCGGCTCACGTCGACGCTCGTCTTCGACTACCCGACCCCCGGCGCCCTGTCCGAGCACCTGTACGAGCAGCTGTCCGGGCAGGTCGCCGAGCAGCAGCACGCCGTGCGGGCGACCAACGTCGACGAGCCGATCGCCATCGTGGGCATGGCCTGCCGCTACCCGGGCGGCGTGACGAACCCGCAGCAGCTGTGGGACCTGGTCGCCGCCGGCGCCGACGGCATCGGCGAGTTCCCCACCGACCGGGGCTGGGACCTCGACCGGCTCTTCCACCCCGACCCGGACAACCCCGGGACGTCGTACACCCGCCACGGCGGTTTCCTGTACGGGGCCGCCGAGTTCGACCCGGACTTCTTCGGCATCTCGCCGCGCGAGGCGATCGCCATGGACCCGCAGCAGCGGCTGCTGCTGGAGGCGTCGTGGGAGACGTTCGAGTCGGCCGGTCTCGACCCGTCGCGGCTGCGCGGCAGCCGGACCGGCGTCTTCGCCGGGCTGATGTACCACGACTACGCCTCCGGCGTGCAGGACCTGCCCGAAGGCGTCGGCGGCTACCTCGGCACCGGCACCTCCGGCAGCGTGCTGTCGGGTCGGGTGGCGTACACGTTCGGCCTGGAGGGCCCGGCGGTCACCGTCGACACGGCGTGTTCGTCGTCGCTGGTGGCGCTGCACCTGGCCGTGCAGGCGTTGCGCGGTGGCGAGTGTGATCTGGCGTTGGCCGGTGGTGTGACGGTGATGGCGACGCCGGGGACGTTCATCGAGTTCTCGCGTCAGCGTGGTCTGTCGCAGGACGGCCGGTGCAAGTCGTTCGCCGCGTCGGCCGACGGCACGGGTTGGTCCGAGGGCGTGGGTGTGCTCCTGGTGGAGCGGCTGTCGGACGCGCAGCGCAACGGGCACCGCGTGCTGGCGGTCGTACGCGGCACTGCCGTCAACCAGGACGGCGCGTCGAACGGCCTGACCGCCCCGAACGGCCCGTCGCAGCAGCGGGTCATCCGCCAGGCACTGGCCAACGCGCGGCTGACTCCGGCCGACGTGGACGCCGTCGAGGCGCACGGCACCGGCACGACGCTGGGCGACCCGATCGAGGCGCAGGCGCTGCTGGCCACGTACGGGCAGGACCGCCCCGCCGACCGGCCGCTGTGGCTCGGCTCGATCAAGTCGAACATCGGGCACACCCAGGCCGCCGCCGGGGCCGCCGGCATCATCAAGATGATCATGGCGATGCGGCACGGCGTACTGCCGTCGACGCTGCACGTCGACGAGCCGTCCCCGCACATCGAGTGGAGTGCCGGGGCGGTCTCCCTGCTCACCGAGGCGCGCGACTGGACCGTGGCGGGCCGGCCCCGGCGCGCCGCGATCTCGTCGTTCGGCGTCAGCGGCACCAACGCCCACGTGATCATCGAGCAGCCGCCCGCCGAGGCGGACCCGACCCGCGCCGACGAACCCGCCGCCGGGCCGGTCCCGGTGCTGCTGTCGGCCCGGTCCGAGGCCGCCGTCGCGGCGCAGGCGGACCGCTGGGCCCGCTGGATCGCCGGCGACGAGGAGCTGCGCCCCCTCGACGTCGGCTGGTCGTCGGCCGTCGACCGGGCCGTACTGGAGCACCGCGCGGTGGTCGCCGCGACAGACCGGGACGAACTGCTGGCCGGGCTCCGCGCCCTCGCCGCCGGTGAGCCGGCCGCCGCCGTGGCCACCGGCGCCGGCACGCGTACGCAGCTGGCCGTGCTCTTCTCCGGTCAGGGCGCGCAGCGCGTGGGCATGGGTCGGGAGCTGTCGACCCTGTTCCCGGCGTTCGCCGCCGCGCTGGGCGAGGTGTGCGCGCAGCTCGACCCGATGCTGCCGCGTCCGCTGCGGGAGGTGCTGTTCGCGCCCGAGGGCTCCGCCGAGGCGGAGTTGCTGGACCAGACCGTCTTCACCCAGGCGGGCCTGTTCGCGGTCGAGGTGGCCCTGTTCCGTCTCGTGGAGTCGTTCGGGATCGTGCCCGACGTCGTCGCCGGTCACTCGATCGGCGAGGTGACGGCCGCGCACGTCGCCGGGGTGCTGTCCCTGCCGGACGCGTGCGCGCTCGTCGCGGCGCGGGGTCGACTGATGCAGGCGCTGCCGGCGGGCGGCGGGATGCTGGCCGTCGCCGCCGACGAGGCCGCGGTGGCGGAGTCTCTCGTCGGCCTGACGGACCGCCTCGGCATCGCGGCCGTCAACGGGCCGGCGGCCGTGGTCGTCTCCGGTGCCCTAGAGGCCTTGGACGAGGTGGAGCGGGTCTGGCGGGACCGCGGCGTACGCACGCGCCGGCTCACCGTCAGCCACGCGTTCCACAGCCCGCTCATGGAGCCGATGCTCGACGAGTTCCGCGCGGTCCTGTCTGGGCTGGCGTTCCGGGCGCCGCTGCTGCCGGTCGTGTCGAACGTGACCGGGGCGCTCGCCGACGCCGACGAGATCACCCACGCCGACTACTGGGTACGCCACGTCCGCGAGGCCGTGCGGTACGCCGACGGGATCACCGCCCTGCGCGAGGCGGGCGTCGACACGTTCCTGGAGATCGGGCCGCAGAGCGTCCTGACCGCGCTGAACGCCGACCTGCTCGCCGACGACGCGCTCGCGGTGGCCGTCCAGCGCCGGGACCGTCCCGCCCCGCAGGCGCTGCTGCACGCGCTCGCCGAGCTGCACGTGCACGGCGTACCGGTGACCTGGACGCAGTGGTTCACCGACAGCGGCGCGCGCCGGGTCGACCTGCCCACGTACGCCTTCCAGCACCAGCGGTACTGGCTCGGCGCGGGGCAGGCGCGTACCGCCGACGTGTCCGGCGCGGGCCTGGGCGTCGCCGGGCACCCGCTGCTCGGCGCGGCGGTCACCGTCGCCGGCGCCGACATGGTCGTGCTGACCGGCCGGCTCTCCCTCGCCACCCACGCCTGGCTGGCCGACCACGTCGTCTCCGGCGTGGTGATCGTGCCCGGTGCCGCCCTCGTGGAGTTGGCGGTGCGGGCGGGCGACGAGGTGGGTGCGTCGCGGGTGCGGGAGTTGACCGTCGCCGCGCCGCTGGTGCTGCCGTCGGCGGGCGCGGTGCGGGTGCAGGTACGCGTCGGCGCGGCCGACGAGGCCGGCACGCGGGTCGTGGCGGTGCACTCGCAGTCCGAAGGTGACCCGGAGGCCGAGTGGGTCCAGCACGCGGAGGGTGTGCTGGAGCCGGCGTCGGCCGACGAACCGGGTGTGGGGGAGTGGCCGCCGGTCGACGGCGTCGAGGTGGACGTCACCGGTTGGTACGCGGCGCTCACGGATTACGGCCTGTCGTACGGGCCGGTGTTCCAGGGCCTGCGTCGGGTGTGGACCGCCGCCGACGACGTGTACGCCGAGGTGCTCCTGCCCGACGAGGCGGCGGCGGAGGCCGCCCGGTTCGGCGTGCACCCGGCGTTGCTGGACGCCGCTCTGCACCCGATCGGGTTGCTGCCCGGTTCGGACGGCTCGGGTGGGCCTCGGGTGCCGTTCGCGTTCGAGGGTGTGCAGGTGTACGCCTCGGGTGCGCGGGTGCTGCGGGTGCGGTTGTCGCGTGCGGGCTCGGCGGTGCGGTTGGTGGCGTGCGACGAGTCGGGTGCGGCCGTGGTGTCGGTGGACTCCCTGGCCCTGCGCGAACTGACCGGCGTGGCCGCGGCCAGCGCGGCGGCCCGCTCGATGCTCGAACTCACCTGGCAGACCCAGGAGGTCACCCCGGCCGGGGACGCCTCCGGGTGGGCGCTGCTGGGCTCGCCGACTATCGCCGACCTGCCGGCATTCGGCGACGTCGAGGCGCTCGTCGCGGCCGTCGACGCCGGTCAGGCGGTCGCGCCGAAGGGGCTGCTGCTGACGCTCGACCCGTCACAGGTCGCCGTGCCGGAAGGGGTACGTGCGACGACCACGGCTGTGCTGGCGACGGTGCAGTCCTGGCTGGCGGCGGACGCGCTGGCGGATTCGCGGCTCGTGGTGGTGACGCGGGGCGCGGTGTCGGTCGGTGCGGAGGATCGGGTTACCGATCTGTCCGCTGCGGCGGTGTGGGGTCTGTTGCGGTCGGCGCAGTCGGAGCATCCGGGTCGGATCGTCCTGGTGGACGTCGACGGCGACGTGGATGCCGGGACGTTGGCTGTGCTGGTGGCGGTGGCGGACGAGCCGGTGGCTCACGGTGGTCAGGTCGCGGTGCGTTCCGGCGAGGTGTTCGTGCCGCGTCTGGTGCGGGCGGTCGCTCCGGCGTCGGCGGACGCCGCCGTGGTGGGTGACGGTGCGGTGCTGGTGACCGGTGGTACGGGTGCGTTGGGTGCTTTGGTGGCGGAGCATCTGGTGTCGGTGCACGGGGTGCGGTCGCTGGTGCTCGTGTCGCGTCGTGGTCTGGAGGCTGCGGGCGCGGGTGAGTTGTCGGAGCGGTTGTCGGCGTTGGGTGCGTCGGTGCGGGTCGTCGCCTGTGACGTGACGGACCGGGATCAGGTCGGTGCGCTGGTGGCCGAGGTCTCGGCCGGGGGCCGCCTGGCGGGTGTGGTGCATACCGCGGGTGTGTTGGACGACGGGGTGATCGAGCGGGTTACCGAGGAGCGTCTCGCCGGGGTGTTGGCGCCGAAGGTGTCGGCGGGTTGGTTGTTGCACGAGGCGACGGCGTCGCTGGATCTGGATTTGTTCGTGGTGTTCTCGTCGGTGGCGGGTGTGCTCGGTTCGCCGGGTCAGTCGGCGTATGCGGCGGGTAACGCGTTCCTGGACGGGTTGGCGGTGTATCGGCGGCAGTTGGGGTTGCCGGCGGTCAGCTTGGCGTGGGGGATGTGGGACACCGCTGGTATGGCGGCGTCGATCGAGGAGGCGGATCGGGCGCGATCGGCGCGGGCCGGCTTGACGCCGATGAGCGCCGAGACCGGGTTGGAGCTGTTCGACGCCGCCCTGGTGGCGGACCGACCGGCGTTGGTGCCGGCCGTGATCGACGTACCGGCGATGCGGGTAGCGCTCGGCGCCGGCCCGGTGCCGGCCGTGCTGCGTACCCTGATCGGGTCGACGGCGTCCCGACGACGGGCCGCACGGGGCGGCGACTGGGCCAACCAGCTCGCGGGCCTGGCGCCCGACGAGGCACGCGCCCAGATCGACCTGCTGGTGCGCGGTCTGGTCGCGCAGGTGTTGGGGCACGGTGGTGCGGAGTCGGTGCCGGCGGATCGGGCGTTCCGGGAGTTGGGCTTCGACTCGCTGACGGCGGTGGAGCTGCGGAACCGGTTGAACGCGGCCACGGGGCTGCGGTTGGCCTCCACGCTGGTCTTCGACTACCCGACCCCGACCGTCCTCGTCGACCACCTCCACGAACAGGTCTCCGGGCAGATCACCGCCCGCAGGACGGCGGTGCGCACCGCCAACACCGACGAGCCGATCGCGATCGTGGGCATGGCCTGCCGCTACCCGGGCGGCGTCGAGAGCCCGGACCAGTTGTGGGCACTGCTGTCCGCCGGCGGCGACGGGATCTCGGAGTTCCCCACCGATCGCGGCTGGGATCTGGAGTCGCTGTTCGACCCCGACCCGGAGCACAGCGGTACGTCGTACACGCGGCACGGTGGTTTCCTGTACGGGGCTGCCGAGTTCGATCCGGGTTTCTTCGGGATCTCGCCGCGTGAGGCTCTTGCGATGGATCCGCAGCAGCGGTTGCTGCTGGAGGCGTCGTGGGAGTCGTTCGAGTCGGCGGGTCTGGACCCGTCGCGGTTGCGGGGCAGCCGGACGGGTGTCTTCGCCGGCGTCATGTACCACGACTACGCCTCCCGCCTCATGGACCTGCCGCCGGACGCCGAGGGCTTCGTCGGCACGGGTACGTCGGGCAGCGTGCTGTCGGGCCGGGTCGCGTACACGTTCGGCCTCGAAGGCCCGGCGGTCACCGTCGACACGGCGTGTTCGTCGTCGCTGGTGGCGTTGCATCTTGCCGCGCAGGCGTTGCGCAGCGGCGAGTGCGACCTCGCCCTGGCCGGTGGTGTGACGGTGATGGCGACGCCGGGGACGTTCATCGAGTTCTCGCGTCAGCGTGGTCTGTCGCAGGACGGCCGGTGCAAGTCGTTCGCGGCGTCCGCCGACGGCACGGGCTGGTCCGAAGGCGTCGGTGTGCTCCTGGTGGAGCGGCTCTCCGACGCCCAGCGCAACGGGCACCGCGTGCTGGCGGTGGTGCGCGGCACTGCCGTCAACCAGGACGGTGCGTCGAACGGTTTGACGGCGCCGAACGGTCCCTCGCAGCAGCGGGTGATCCACCAGGCTCTCGCCAACGCGCGGCTGACTCCGGCCGATGTCGACGCGGTGGAGGCGCACGGCACCGGCACGACCTTGGGTGACCCGATCGAGGCGCAGGCGCTGTTGGCGACGTACGGGCAGGAGCGTCCGCAGGATCGGCCGCTGTTGCTCGGGTCGGTGAAGTCGAACATCGGGCACACGCAGGCGGCTGCCGGTGTGGCTGGTGTGATCAAGATGGTGCTGGCGATGCGGCACGGTCTCGTGCCGCCGACCCTGCACGTGGACGAGCCGTCTCCGCACATCGACTGGTCGGCCGGGGCGGTGGCTCTCGCGACGGAGCCCACGCCGTGGCCGGCGGTGGGTCGGCCGCGTCGGGCGGCGGTGTCGTCGTTCGGGATCTCCGGTACGAACGCGCATGTGATCATTGAGCAGCCGCCGGCTGAGGTGGTCGAGGGCGAGGTCGTCGCCAGCGACGTGCCGCCGGTGGTGCCGGTGTTGCTGTCGGCCCGTTCCGATGCGGCGTTGTCGGCGCAGGCGGGTCGGTGGGCGGGCTGGCTCGCTGCCGACGAGGCGCTGCGTCCGCTGGACGTCGCCTGGTCCTCGGTCACCACCCGACCCGCGCTGGAGCACCGGGCGGTCGTGACCGCCGCCGGCCGGGACGACCTGGTCGCGGCGTTGACCGCCCTCGCCGGCGGGGAACCCGTCGGTACGGTCGTCTCCGGCGCCGCCGGGCAGCGGGGCCAACTCGCCCTGCTCTTCTCGGGTCAGGGCGCGCAGCGTGCGGGCATGGGTCGGGAGTTGTACGGCGAGTTCCCGGTGTTCGCGGCGGCGTTGGACGAGGTGTGCGCGCAGCTGGATCCGTTGCTGCCGCGTCCGTTGCGGGAGGTGTTGTTCGCTGAGGCGGGTTCCGCTGAGGCGGAATTGCTGGACCAGACTGTCTTCACCCAGGCGGGCCTGTTCGCGGTCGAGGTGGCGCTGTTCCGTCTCGTGGAGTCGTTCGGGATCGTGCCGGACATGCTGGCCGGTCACTCGATCGGTGAGGTGACGGCCGCGCACGTCGCCGGGGTGCTGTCCCTGGCCGACGCGTGCCAGCTGGTCGCCGCGCGGGGTCGGTTGATGCAGGCGCTGCCGACCGGCGGCGGGATGCTGGCGGTGGCCGCCGACGAGGCGGCGGTGGCGGAGTCTCTCGCCGGGCTGACGGACCGCGTCGGCATCGCGGCGGTCAACGGTCCGGCGGCCGTGGTGGTGTCCGGTGCCGTCGAGGCGCTGGACGAGGTGGAGCGGGTCTGGCGCGAGCGGGGTGTCCGCACGCGCCGGTTGACCGTCAGCCACGCGTTCCACAGCCCGCTCATGGAGCCGATGCTCGACGAGTTCCGCACGGTCCTGTCCGGGCTGACTCTTGAAGCGCCGCTGCTGCCGATCGTGTCGAACGTGACCGGTGCCCTGGCCGGCGACGAGATCCGCACCCCGGAGTACTGGGTGCGGCACGTGCGGGAAGCCGTGCGCTACGCCGACGGGATCACCGCGCTGCGGAGCGCCGGTGTGGACACGTTCCTGGAGGTCGGGCCGCAGAGCGTCCTGACCGCGATGGCGGCCGACGTGCTGCCCGACGACGAGGGTGTGCTGGCTGTCGCCGTGCAGCGTCGGGACCGCCCGGAGGCGCAGGCGTTGCTGCATGCCCTGGCGGAGTTGCACGTGCACGGGGTTCCCGTGTCCTGGCGGCAGTGGTTCGCCGACAGCGGCGCGCGGCGGGTGGACCTGCCCACGTACGCCTTCCAGCACCAGCGCTACTGGCCCGCCGCCAACCGGGCGCGTACGGGCGACGTGTCCGGGGCCGGGCTCGGCCGCACCGAGCACCCGCTGCTCGGCGCGGCGGTGGACCTGGCCGGCGACGACGAGATGGTGCTGACGGGCCGGCTCTCCCTGGCCACGCACCCCTGGCTGGCGGACCACACGGTCTCCGGACTGACGCTGGTCCCGGGCACCGCCCTGGTCGAGCTGGCCGTGCGGGCCGGCGACGAGGTGGGCCTCTCCCGGCTGCGGGAGCTGACCATGGCCGCCCCGCTGGTGCTCCCCGGAAGCGGGGGCGTACGGATCCAGGTGCGGGTGGACGCCGCCGGCGACTCCGCGTACCGTGCCGTCGCCGTCTACTCCCGCCCCGACGACGATCCCGAGGCGGGCTGGACGCGGCACGCGGAGGGCGTGCTGGAGCCGGCCACCGCCGACGAGCCCGACCCGATCGCCTGGCCGCCCGCTGCGGCGTCCGAAGCGGACCTGACGGAGTGGTACGCGACGCTCGCGGAGCACGGCCTGACGTACGGGCCGGTCTTCCAGGGGCTCCGGCGTGCCTGGGCCAGCGGTGGCGAGGTGTTCGCCGAGGTGGTGCTGCCGGAGGCCACCGCGACGGAGAACGTCGGATTCGGCGTGCACCCGGCACTGCTGGACGCCGCCCTGCACCCGATCGGGCTGCTGCTGGGTGGCGACGAGTCGGCCGGCCCACGGGTGCCGTTCGCGTTCGAGGGCGTGCAGGTGTACGCCGCAGGCGCGGGGACCCTGCGGGTGCGCCTGACCCGCAACGGTTCCGGGCTGCGGCTGGTGGCGTACGACGCGGCGGGCGCCCCGGTGGTGTCGGTGGACTCCCTCGCCCTGCGGGAGCTGACCGGGGTGACCGCGCCGGGCGTGGCATCGCGGTCGCTGTTCGAGCTGCGGTGGCCGGCCGTGGAGGCCACGTCCGCCGGAGAGCCGTCCGGATGGGCGCTGCTGACCGGCGGCCGGGAGCTGGCGGCACCGGTCGGAATGCCCGCGTACCCCGACGTGGCGACGGTCGCGGGGGAGGAGTCCGTCCCCCGGGCGGTGCTGCTTCCGATGCTCCCCACGTCCGCGTCGGCGGCGGAGACGCCGGAGTTCGTTCGGGCGGTGACCTCCGACCTGCTGGCGACGGTGCAGTCCTGGCTGGCGGCCGACGCGCTGACCGACTCGCGGCTCGTGGTGGTGACCCGAGGTGCCGTGTCGACCGGCGACGAGGACCGGGTGACCGACCTGGCCGCTGCGGCGGTGTGGGGTCTGCTGCGCTCCGCGCAGTCGGAGCATCCGGGCCGCATCGTCCTCGCGGACGTCGACGGCGAGCTGGACGCCGCGCTGGTGGCCCTGCTGGACGGCGTCCTGCGGGAACCGGCCGCGACCGGCGGCCAGGTGGCGGTCCGCAGGGGCGCGGTGTACTCGCCGCGGCTGGTCCGGGCCGGCATCACGGCGGCGGAGTCGCCGACCGTGGGTGATGGCGCGGTGCTGGTGACCGGTGGTACGGGTGCGCTCGGTGCGTTGGTGGCGGAGCATCTGGTGTCGGTGCACGGGGTGCGGTCGCTGGTGCTCGTGTCGCGTCGTGGTCCGGAGGCCGTCGGTGCGGGTGAGTTGTCGGAGCGGTTGTCGGCGTTGGGTGCGTCGGTGCGGGTGGTCGCGTGTGACGTGACGGACCGGGACCAGGTGTTCGGCCTGGTGGCCGAGGTCGGCGCCGGGGAACGCCTGGCGGGTGTGGTGCACACCGCCGGTGTTCTGGACGACGGGGTCGTGGAGGGGCTGACGGCCGAGCGGCTGGCGGGGGTGTTGGCGCCGAAGGTGTCGGCGGGTTGGTTCCTGCACGAGGCGACGGCGTTGCTGGACCTTGACTTGTTCGTGGTGTTCTCGTCGGTGGCGGGTGTGCTCGGTTCGCCGGGTCAGTCGGCGTATGCGGCGGGTAACGCGTTCCTGGACGGGCTGGCGGCGTACCGGCGGCAGTTGGGCCTGCCGGCGGTCAGCCTGGCATGGGGCATGTGGGACACCGACGGCATGGCCGCCTCGATCGAGGAGGCGGATCGGGCGCGTTCGGCCCGGGCCGGCCTGACGCCGATGAGCGCCGAGGTCGGGCTGGAGCTGTTCGACGCCGCGCTGGGCGCCGACCGGGCGGCCCTCGTACCGGCCGTGATCGACGTGCCCGCGCTGCGGGCGGCGACCTCCGGCGGCCCCGTGCCGGCCGTGCTGCGCACCCTGATCGGCGTGACCAGCAGCCGCCGCCAGGCGGGACAGGGCGGTGGCGGTTGGGCCGACCGGCTCGCCGCGCTGACCGAGGACGAGGGCCGCGCCCAGGTCGACGTGCTGGTGCGGGGCCTGGTCGCGCAGGTGTTGGGGCACGGTGGTGCGGAGTCGGTGCCGGCGGACCGGGCGTTCCGGGAGTTGGGCTTCGACTCGCTGACGGCGGTGGAGCTGCGGAACCGGTTGAACGCGGCTACCGGGCTGCGGCTGGCCTCGACGCTGGTCTTCGACTACCCGACCCCGGCGGTGCTCGCCGACCACCTGTGGTCGGAGCTGGCCGGGGTGCGTCAGTCGACCGCCGGCCCGGTCGCCGGCGCGGTCGTCGGCACCGACGAACCGATCGCGATCGTGGGCATGGCCTGCCGCTACCCGGGCGGGGTGGAATCCCCCGACGAACTGTGGGAGCTGCTGGCCGGCGGCGGCGACGGGATCTCCGAGTTCCCGGCGGACCGCGGTTGGGACCTGGAGTCGCTGTTCGACCCGGACCCGAACCGCAGCGGTACGTCGTACACGCGGCACGGTGGTTTCCTGTACGGCGCCGGCGAATTCGACCCGGCGTTCTTCGGGATCTCGCCGCGTGAGGCGCTCGCGATGGATCCGCAGCAGCGGTTGCTGCTGGAGGCGTCGTGGGAGTCGTTCGAGTCGGCGGGTCTGGACCCGTCGCGGTTGCGGGGCAGCCGGACGGGTGTCTTCGCCGGTGTGATGTACCACGACTATGCCTCCCGCCTCATGGACCTGCCGACCGAGGTGGAGGGCTACGTCGGCACCGGTACGTCGGGCAGCGTGCTGTCGGGCCGGGTCGCGTACACGTTCGGGCTCGAAGGCCCGGCGGTCACCGTCGACACGGCTTGCTCGTCCAGCCTCGTCGCGCTGCACCTGGCCGCGCAGGCGCTGCGTAGCGGCGAGTGCGACCTCGCGCTGGCCGGTGGTGTGACGGTGATGGCGACGCCGGGGACGTTCATCGAGTTCTCGCGTCAGCGTGGTCTGTCGCAGGACGGCCGGTGCAAGTCGTTCGCGGCGTCGGCCGACGGCACCGGCTGGTCCGAAGGCGTCGGGGTCCTGCTCGTGCAGCGGCTCTCGGACGCGCAGCGGGAGGGCCGGCGCATCTACGCGGTCGTGCGCGGCACTGCCGTCAACCAGGACGGCGCGTCCAACGGCCTGACCGCCCCGAACGGTCCGTCGCAGCAGCGGGTGATCCACCAGGCTCTCGCCAATGCCCGGCTCACTCCGGCCGACGTGGACGCCGTCGAGGCGCACGGCACCGGCACGACCTTGGGTGACCCGATCGAGGCGCAGGCCCTGCTGGCCACCTACGGTCAGGACCGGCCCGACGACCGGCCGCTGTTGCTCGGGTCGGTGAAGTCGAACATCGGGCACACTCAGGCGGCTGCCGGTGTGGCTGGTGTGATCAAGATGGTGCTGGCGATGCGGCACGGTCTCGTGCCGCCGACGTTGCATGTGGACGAGCCGTCCCCGCACATCGACTGGACCTCCGGGGCGGTGGCTCTCGCGACCGAGCCCACGCCGTGGCCGGCCGTGGGTCGGCCGCGTCGGGCGGCGGTGTCGTCGTTCGGCATCTCCGGTACGAACGCGCATGTGATCATCGAGCAGCCGCCGGCTGAGGTGGTCGAGGGCGAGCTCGTCGCCAGTGACGTGCCGCCGGTCGTGCCGGTGCTGTTGTCGGCCCGTTCCGATGCGGCGTTGTCGGCGCAGGCGGGTCGGTGGGCGGGCTGGCTCGCCGCCGACGAGGCGCTGCGTCCGCTGGACGTCGCCTGGTCCTCGGTCATCACCCGACCCGCGCTGGAACAGCGCGCCGTCGCCGTGGTGGGCAACCGGGACGACCTCCTCTCCGCGCTCCGGGCCCTCGACGCGGGCGACCCCTCCGGTGCCGTCGTCACCGGCTCCGCCACCACCCGCGCCCAGCTCGCCCTGCTCTTCTCGGGTCAGGGTGCGCAGCGTGCGGGCATGGGTCGGGAGTTGTACGCCGGGTTCCCGGTGTTCGCGGCGGCGTTGGACGAGGTGTGCGCGCAGCTGGATCCGTTGCTGCCGCGTCCGTTGCGGGAGGTGTTGTTCGCTGAGGCGGGTTCCGCTGAGGCGGAATTGCTGGACCAGACTGTCTTCACCCAGGCGGGCCTGTTCGCGGTCGAGGTGGCGCTGTTCCGTCTCGTGGAGTCGTTCGGGATCGTTCCCGACATGCTCGCCGGCCACTCGATCGGTGAGGTCACGGCCGCGCACGTCGCCGGGGTGCTGTCCCTGACCGACGCGTGCCAGCTGGTCGCCGCGCGGGGTCGGTTGATGCAGGCGCTGCCGACCGGCGGCGGGATGCTGGCGGTGGCGGCGGACGAGGCGGCGGTGGCGGAGTCTCTCACGGGGATGACGGACCGCGTGGGTATCGCGGCAGTCAACGGGCCGGCCGCCGTGGTGGTCTCGGGTGCCGTCGACGCGCTGGACGAGGTGGAGCGACTCTGGCGGGACCGGGGCGTGCGTACTCGCCGGTTGACGGTGAGTCACGCGTTCCACAGTCCGTTGATGGAGCCGATGCTGGCCGAGTTCCGTACGGTCCTGTCCGGGCTCACGTTCTCCGCGCCGCTGCTGCCGGTCGTGTCGAACGTGACCGGGGCGCTCGCTGAGGTCGACGAGATCCGCACCCCGGAGTACTGGGTGCGGCACGTCCGAGAAGCGGTCCGCTACGCCGACGGGATCACCGCGCTGCGGAGCGCCGGTGTGGACACGTTCCTGGAGGTCGGGCCGCAGAGCGTCCTGACGGCGATGGCCGCCGACGTGCTGCCCGACGACGACGCTGTGCTGGCTGTCGCCGTGCAGCGTCGGGACCGCCCGGAGGCGCAGGCGTTGCTGCATGCCCTGGCGGAGTTGCACGTGCACGGGGTTCCCGTGTCCTGGCGGCAGTGGTTCGCCGACAGCGGCGCGCGGCGGGTGGACCTGCCCACGTACGCCTTCCAGCACCAGCGCTACTGGCCCGAGGGCACGGCCGAGAAGCAGGCCGCCCCGGACGGCGGCGACGCCGAGTTCTGGACCGCCGTCGAGCGCGGCGACCTGGCCGCCCTCGCCGCCGAACTCGGTGACGACCCCGACGCCCTGGACGCGCTCGGCCCGGCCCTGCCGGTCCTCTCGCGCTGGCGTCAGCACCGGTCCCGGGACACCGCGCTGGACGGGTGGTCGTACCGGATCGGGTGGGAGCCCGTGCGGTCGAACCCGACGACCAGGCTGTCCGGGCGGTGGCTGGTCGTCACCGTCGACAGCGGCGCCGACGCGGGCGTGGCGAAGACCCTCACCCAGGCCGGTGCCAGGGTGGACACGCTGACCGTGTCGTCCACCCTGAGCCGCGTTGAGCTGGGCGAACAGCTGCGCCGTACCAGCGGGGAGGGCTGGGCCGGAGTGCTCTGCGTCCTGCCCCGCCAGGACCGGCCTCCGGCGGACACGCCGGCGCTGCCCGCCGGCACGGCGGTGCTGCTCGCCCTCGTCCGGGCGCTGACCGACACCGGCCTGTCCGGACGGGTGTGGGCGCTCAGCCGGACCGCGATGCCGGTCACGGCCGGGGAACGGGTCGACGACGTCTGGGCGGCCCTGGCCTGGGGCCTGGGTCGGGTCGTCGCCCTCGAACAGCCTGACCGCTGGGGCGGCCTGGTCGACCTGCCCGACCGCGCCGACCGCGGCGCCCGCGCCGGTCTCGTCGCGGTCCTCGCCGACGGCACCCTGGACCAGGTGGCCGTCCGCCGCAACGGCCTCTTCGGCCGGCGGCTGTTGCCGGCCGCGTCGCCGGCCGGTGCGGGTTGGCGGCCCGCCGGGACGGTGCTGGTGACTGGTGGTACGGGTGCGTTGGGTCGGCATGTGGCCCGTTGGTTGCTGGCCAACGGGGCGGCCGAGGTGGTGCTCGCTTCGCGGCGGGGTCCGGCGGCGCCGGGCGCGGCGGAGTTGGTCGACGAGTTGGGCGCGGTACGGGTGGTGACGTGTGACGTCACCGACCGGGCGGCCGTCGACGCCCTGGTGGCGGACCTGCCGGAGCTGACCGCCGTCGTGCACACCGCCGGGGCGTCCGGCGGCACCACCCCGGCGTACGAGGTGACCGACGGCGAGCTGGCGGAGACCCTGGCCGGCAAGGTGCTCGGCGCCCTGCACCTTGACGCCGCCTGCCGGGGCCGGGACCTCGACGCGTTCGTGGTCTTCTCCTCGGTCGCGGGCGTCTGGGGCGGCGGCGGGCAGGCCGGCTACGCGGCCGGCAACGCCCTGCTCGACACCCTCGTCGCCGCCCGTCGGGCGAAGGGCCTGCCCGCCACCGCCCTGGCCTACGGCCCGTGGGCGGAGGACGGCATGGCCGCCGGGGAGACCGCCGACGGGCTGCGCCGCCGCGGGTTCAGCCCGCTCGCGCCCGAGGCCGCCGTCGCGGCGCTGGGCCGCTGGGTGAACGCCCCCGAGGCGGCACCGGTGATCGTCGACGTCGACTGGTCCCGGTTCGTCACGGCGTTCACCGCCGCGCGGCCGAGCCACCTGTTCGACCGGGTCGCCCCCGCCGTCACCGAGGAACCGGAGCGGTCGGAGAGCGCCGCCGCCACCGACGGGCTGCGGGCCAGGCTCGCGACGCTGCCGGCGACCGGCCAGGAGTCGCTGCTGGTCGACCTCGTCCGCGCGGAGGCGGCGGCCGTCCTCGGCCACCCCACCACCGACCAGGTGCCGGCGGGCCGGGCGTTCCGCGAGCTGGGCTTCGACTCCCTTGCCGCCGTGCAGCTGCGGGACCGGCTGGGCCGGGTCACCGGCCTGACCCTGCCGTCGACCGTGGTCTTCGACCACCCGTCGGCGGCGGAACTGGCCCGCTTCCTGCGTACCGAAATCGTGGTCGGCGCCGACGGCGGCGCGGCCGTCGGCGGCGTGGCCTCTGCCCGGCCGGCTGCCGACGAGCCGATCGCGATCGTCTCCATGGCCTGCCGGTTCCCCGGCGGGGTGTCGTCGCCGCAGGAGCTGTGGCGGCTGCTGGCCGACGGGGTGGACGCGGTCACGCCGATGCCCACCGACCGGGGCTGGGACCTCGACGCCCTGTTCGACAGCGACCCGGAGCGGGTCGGCACCAGCTACACCCGCAGCGGAGGGTTCCTGCACGACGTGGCCGGGTTCGACGCCGCGTTCTTCGGGATCAACCCGCGCGAGGCCCTCGCCATGGACCCGCAGCAGCGGCTGCTGCTGCACACCACCTGGGAGGTCTTCGAACGCGCCGGCATCGACCCGCACCGGGTACGCGGCTCCGCCACCGGCGTCTTCATGGGCACCAACGGGCAGGACTACGCCACGCTGCTGCTGGGCGCCCGCTCCCAGGTGGAGGGCTACCAGGCGACCGGCAACGGCGCGTCGGTGGTCTCCGGCCGCCTGGCGTACTCGTTCGGGCTGCACGGCCCGGCGGTCACCGTCGACACGGCCTGCTCGTCGTCGCTGGTGGCCCTGCACCTGGCCGCGCAGGCGCTGCGCAGCGGCGAGTGCGACCTCGCCCTGGCCGGCGGCGTGACGGTGATGTCGACCCCGGGCGCGTTCCTGGAGTTCTCCCGGCAGCGCGGCCTCGCCGCCGACGGACGGGTCAAGGCGTTCGCCGACGCCGCCGACGGCACCGGCTGGGGCGAGGGCGTCGGCGTCCTGCTGCTCCAGCGGCTCTCCGACGCCCAGCGCGACGGCAACCGGATCCTCGCCGTCGTACGGGGCAGCGCCGTCAACCAGGACGGCGCGAGCAACGGCCTGACCGCGCCGAACGGGCCCGCGCAGCAGCGGGTCATCCGGCAGGCGCTGGACAACGCCGGCCTGAACCCGGGCGACGTGGACGCCGTCGAGGCGCACGGCACCGGCACCACCCTCGGCGACCCGATCGAGGCGCAGGCCCTCCTGGCCACGTACGGCAGGGACCGCTCCGCCGACCGGCCGCTGTGGCTCGGCTCGGTGAAGTCGAACATCGGCCACACCCAGGCCGCGGCCGGCGCCGCCAGCCTGATCAAGATGGTGCTGGCCCTGCAACACGAAGTGCTGCCGGCGACCCTGCACGTCGACGCGCCGACCTCGCACGTCGACTGGTCCTCCGGCACCCTGGCGTTGCTCACCGAGGCGCGACCGTGGACCGCCGACGACCGGCCCCGCCGGGCGGGCGTCTCCTCGTTCGGCATCAGCGGCACCAACGCCCACGTGATCCTCGAACAGGCGCCGCAGCGGCCGGAGCCGGTCGCCCCCGACGGGGAAGGGCCGGCGACGGTCCTGCCGTGGCCGGTCTCCGCCGCCGACCTGCCCGCGCTGCGCGAGCAGGCCGGCCGGCTGGCCGACCGGGTCGCCACGGACGACGACGCGGCCGACCTGGTCGCCTGGGCGCTCGCCGAGGGCCGCGCCCACCTCGGCCGGCGGGCCACCGTGGTCGCCGCCGACCGCGCGACCCGGCTGGCCGCGCTGCGGGCCCTGGCCGGCGGGGAGGACCACCCCGCGCTGGTCACCGCCCGGCGGCGTGCCGGCGGTCTCGCGGTCCAGTTCTCCGGCCAGGGCGCCCAGCGCCCCGGCGCCGGCCGGCAGCTGTACGACACGTTCGGAGTCTTCGCGGCGGCCCTCGACGAGGTCTGCGCGGCGCTGGACCACCAGCTGCCGCAGCCGCTGAAGCCGGTGCTGTTCGCGGCCGAGGGCAGCGCCGAGGCCGCGCTGCTCGACGAGACGGTCTTCACCCAGGCGGGCCTGTTCGCGCTGGAGGTGGCCCTGTTCCGGCTGGTCGAGTCGTTCGGGGTGGTGCCCGGGCACGTCGCCGGGCACTCCATCGGCGAGATCACCGCCGCGCACGTCGCCGGCGTGCTGTCCCTCGCCGACGCCGCCACGCTGGTGGCCGCCCGGGGCCGGCTCATGCAGGCCCTGCCCGCCGGGGGCGGGATGCTCGCCGTCGCCGCCGACGAGGCGGCGGTGGTCGGGTCGCTGGCCGGACTGGGCGACCGGGTCGGCGTCGCCGCCGTCAACGGCCCCACCGCCGTGGTGCTCGCCGGGGCCCTCGACGCCCTCGACGGGCTCGAGCGGCTCTGGCGGGAGCGCGGCGTACGCACCCGCCGGCTGCGGGTCAGCCACGCGTTCCACAGCCCGCTGATGGAGCCGATCCTGGCCGAGTTCCGGGCCGTGCTCGACGGGCTGACGTTCGCCGCTCCGCTGCTGCCGATCGTGTCGAACCTGACCGGGCGGCTCGCCGAGCCCGACGAGATCCGTACGCCCGACTACTGGGTGCGGCACGTCCGGGAGGCCGTCCGGTACGCCGACGGGATCGCCGCGCTGCGCGACGCGGGCGTGGACACCTTCCTGGAACTCGGACCGCAGGCGGTGCTGACGGCGATGACCGCCGGACTGCTCCCCACCGACGACGACGGCACGGCCGTGGCGGCGCTGCGCGCCGGCGCCGACGAGCCGGCCGCCCTGCTCGCCGCGCTGGCCGTCGTGGACGGCACCGGGCGGGACGTCGACTGGGCGGCGGTGCTCGCCGTGCTGGCCGGCCCCCGTCCGGATCCCCGCCGGCTGCCCGAGCTGCCGACGTACGCGTTCCGGCCGCAGCGCTACTGGCCGACCCTCGACGCGACGCCGACGCCGGGCGCCGACCCGGTCGACGACGCGTTCTGGCGGGCCGTCACCGACGGCGACCTGGGCCGCCTCGGCCTCGACCCGGACCAGCCGATGCGCGAGCTGCTGCCGGAACTGGAGTCGTGGCGGCGCCGCCAGCAGCTCGACGGCACCCTGGCCGGCTGGCGGTACCGGGTCACCTGGGAACGCCGGGCGCTGACCGGCGCCGACCCGGGCACGTGGCTGGTGGTGGCGCCGCCGCACCAGGTCACCGACCGGGTGCTCGCCGCCCTCACGGCCGGCGCCGCGGCGGTGCACCTGCTGACCGTCGACCCGGCCACCGTCACCCGCGACGGCCTGGCCGCCGACCTCGACCGGCTCGCCGCCGCGCACCAGCCGACGGCGCTGCTCTCCCTGCTGGCGCTGGACGAGGCGCCGCACCCGGAGCAGACCGCGCTGCCGACCGGCCTGGCGGCGAACCTGCTGCTCGTACAGGCGCACACCGGCCGCTCCGGCCCGGCCGTGCCGCTGTGGCTGGCCACCACCGGCGCCGTCGCCGTCGACGGGGAAGCGGTCGTGCACCCGACGCAGGCCACCACGTGGGGCCTCGGCCTCGTCGCCGCGCTGGAGCACCCCCGGCACGTCGGCGGAGTCGTCGACCTGCCGGCGGGCCCGGCCGAGGCGGCGTACGCGGCCCTGGTCGGGGCGCTGGTCAACGTCGACGGCGAGGACCAGCTCGCCGTCCGGGAGGCCGGCGTGCACACCCGGCGTCTGGTCCGCGACACCGCGCGGCCGGCAACGGGTGACGGGTACCGGCCGAACGGCACCGTGCTGCTCACCGGCGGGGCCGGCACCGTCGCTCGCCACGCCACGGACTGGCTGGGCCGCCAGGGCGCCGAGGTGCTTCCGCTCGCCGAGCCGGCGACCGGGAAGCTCGGTGACCTGATGGAGCAGCTCGCCGCCGAGAGCCGGCCGGTGACCGCGCTCGTGCACGTCCCGGCGGAGACCGGCTCGGTGCCGCTGGCCGAGTTGACCCTCGCGGGTCTGGCCGCCGACCTGGCCGCCACCGTCGGCGACGTCCCCGGGTACGCCGACGAGCTGGCGCACCGGTCGCTCGACGCGTTCGTGCTCTGCACCTCCACCACGGGCGTGTGGGGGGCGGGCGGCCGGGCCGGCCAGTCCGCCGGTGACGCGCTGCTGCACGCGCTCGCGGCGAACCGCCGGCACGGTGGACTGGCGGCCACGGCCGTGGCGTGGGGCCCGTGGCAGGACGATCCCGAGTCGGCCGAGCAGGAGCAGCTACGCCGGCGGGGCCTGCCGGGTCTGCCCCCGGAGCTGGCCGTCGAGGCGTTCGGGCAGGCGCTGCGCGCGGAGGCGGAGCTGATCGTCGCCGACGTACGCTGGGACCGGTTCGTGCCGACGTTCGCGTCGATGCGGCCGTGCCCGCTGCTGACCGGGGTCCCCGAGGCGGGCGCGGCGATGCCCGCCGACGACGACCGCCAGCCGGCGGACGACGAGGCGGCGACCGCGCTGCGGGAGCGGCTGCGCCCGCTGAGCCCCGCCGAACGCGAGGGCGTCCTCGTCGACCTCGTGGGCGGCCTGGCGGCGACCGTGCTGGGCCACGCCGGGGACGCGGGGCTGGAGCCCGACCGCGCGTTCCGGGAGGTCGGCTTCGACTCGATGACGGCGGTGGAGCTGCGCAACCGGCTCCGCGCCGCCACCGGCGTCCAACTGCCCGCCGCCGTGGTGTTCGACTACCCCACGCCGGCGGCCCTCGCCCGGCACCTGCGTGACCGCCTCGTCGAGGACGGCGCCGCCGCGGCGGCCCCGCTGCTCGCCGAACTCGAGCGGCTCGACGGTGTCTTCGCGGCGGACGCGCCGGACCGGCTGACCCGGCAGAAGCTGCTGGTGCAGTTGCAGGCGTTCGTCGCCCGGTGGGGCGACGAGCGTGGTCCCGTCGAGGAGAAGGCGGCCACGCACACCCTCGACGACGCCACCGACGCCGAGATCTTCGATTTCATCCACCGCGAGCTGGGTGGTCCCGGAGGGAGCCTGCCGGGGCTGTAGGAACGGGCCGGCGCGACCGCTGTCGGCGGTCGCGCCGGCCGTGGTCGGGCGGCGTGCCGCACCCGCCCGGCCACGGCCCGTGGGAACGGCGCGCGGTCACGGCCCACGAGCCCCGCCCACCGGACGGCGGGCAGTCTGCGTCGGTAGCGGCTTCGCCGTCGCCATCGCGGCCCACCTGGTCTGGGACATCTTCGCAATGGGCTGCCTGTACTGGGAGTCCGACAATTCCACGGTCCAGTTGTTCGTCGTGCAGCCGCTGAACCTCATTGTCCTCAAGGGGCCGGCGTTCGCCATCCTGCTGTTTCTCGTCATCACCGCGCTGCGTCAGGAAACGAGGTCACTGCATCGGCACCTCCGGGACGAGGCGGGCGACCCGCGTGGCGCGATCACCCCGGCCGAGGTGCCCGTACTGGTGAATCCACCGCTGCGTCTGCGGATGCGGCTACAGGCACTCCTGCGTGGTGACCGTCCGGCCTACACGCGGATGAAGCGGCTGCACTCCGCGCAACTGGACCTGGCATTCGCCAGATGGCGCCGCGACGGAGGCGACCCGCAGCCGCCGGGGGCCGAAGACGCGCTGCGGCAGCGGATTCACGGTCTCAAGACCGAATCTCCGGTCCCGGCGACCGTCGCCGGCAACGGGTGACCCCGGCCCGGACGGGGCTCCATCCGTCCTCAATGGAGTTGTGCCACACTTCCCGGGTGACGCTGCCGCCGACGTCTGATGTGCCCGACGACCCGGGTGCTACCCCGCCGGAACCCGGCCTGGCCGCGCCACCGCCACCGCCGGCGCCGCCGAAGAACAACGGACCTCTCATCATCGGTGTCATCGCTGGGGTGCTGGCGCTGTGCCTGCTCGGGACCTGTGTGGTGGCGGCCGGCGCGTTGGTCGTCGCCAACAGGGACGACGACGGCCGGCCGGTGGCCGTCGCGGACGGAAACTCTCCCGTGCCGTCGTCGACGACACCCCCGGCACCGTCCACGGAGGTGCCGTTGCCGCTGCCGGAGGAGCCGCCTCCCACGACCGAGGCGGCTCCGCCACCGCCGCCCGCGAAGATCGGGCAGTGCATCGTCGTCAGCGAGGACGGCGACTTCCTGGGTATCGGTAACTGCAACGGCACGCGGGGCACCTACCGGGTGGTGTCGGTGGACTACGACCAGGGCACGTGCGCCGATCCCAAGTCCGCGTACATCACGGAAGACGGCTACCGCCTTTGTCTCGAGCGCCATCTGGTGCGCAACTACTGTTACAAATTCCCAAAGGGCGATGGCTGGATCGTCGGCGCGTCGAAATGCAAGGCAAAGGGCACCGTGCACATCGTCGACATTGTCCCAGGGGCCGCCAACGACAGGAAGTGCACCCGGGACTACCGGTGGAACCGCTGGTACCGGTTCACGCACCCGACTGTCGTCTACTGCGTGATGCAGTATTAGCGCCCGCCGTGATGATCCCGCATCCAATGCTCCGCGCTATTGATGTGGTCACGACAGCGACGGTGAACTCGAAGCGCACGTGACGATGTTCACGCTCTGTCGGCCAGGACCAGGTCGGGCGAGGGTGTGGCCGGTGCCGGCCGGGGAAGCGGGGCCCGCCCGTGGCCCCGGATGGCACCGCCACGCCGCCGGGTCAGCCGGGCGTCGCTGAAGGAGGCACCGAACCAGCGGTACGAGAGCGGTCGCGGCGCGGCCACCTCGGGCGCGTCCCGCCCCGGGGCCCGGTCCGGACCCCTCGCGCGGCCGGCACCGAGGTGGTGGGCGGGACGGACGACGGCGGAGCGGCCCACCGGACCCGGCCGCCCCACCTGGCCCCGGCGCACCGACTCGTCGACGTCTGCCGTTTCGGCCCATCTGGCGGGCGCCCCTGGCCAGCTCCCGCAGCGGGGCGAGCCGCGACCGACGCCCACCGAGCGTCGCTCACGTCGTGCCGCCCCGTAGCCGCTACCCTGACGCGAGGACTTCGGTCGGTCATCGATTCGCTCGGTCGCCAACCGACCCACCGGAGCGCGGCTCTTATCGATCGCCGCCACGCCGGGCCCGCCTCCCTGGTCGGCGGTCCCTTACGAAACACGGGCTAGGGGCACCCGTAGGGGCACGCTAGGGGTTGTGACCGCCGTCCGGCGACAATTACCTTTCGTCCGGCGCGTAAGACCTGGTGGGGGCTGAAACGCTTATTGTCTGGCAATTCGTGGTCGGCTGAATGGGCTTAGATCTTCGCGGCTTGTGGCGTCTGTGGACGGTATTGGGTCGCCTGTTTCTTACCGGCCCGAAGAGGTGGCGTCAATGGCGACTGAAGATACGCTCCGGGAGTACCTGAAATGGGTGACGGCGGACCTTCACCAGACCAGGAGGAAGCTCGGCGAGCTTGAGGCGGCCAACCGCGAGCCGATCGCCATCGTCGGCATGGCCTGCCGGTTCCCGGGCGGGGTGGGCTCGCCCGAGGAGCTGTGGGAGCTCGTCGAATCCCGCCGCGACGCCGTCTCCGCGTTCCCCGCCGACCGTGGCTGGGACCTGGCGCGGTTGTTCCACCCGGACCCCGACCACCCCGGCACGTCGTACGTCGCCGAGGGCGGTTTCGTCGACTCGGCCACCGACTTCGACGCCGCGTTCTTCGGCATCTCGCCGCGCGAGGCGCTCGCCATGGACCCGCAGCAGCGCCTGCTGCTGGAGACCTCGTGGGAGGCGTTCGAGCACGCCGGGATCGACCCCTCGACGCTGCACGGCCACCAGGTGGGGGTGTTCGCCAGCACCACCGGCCAGGACTACGTGGGCCTGCTCCAGCAGCCGCCGCCCGGTACGGAGGGCTACATCCTCACCGGCACGGCGGCGAGCGTCGTGTCGGGCCGGATCTCGTACGCGCTCGGCATCGAGGGCCCCGCCGTCACCGTCGACACCGCCTGCTCGTCGTCGCTGGTCGCACTGCACCTGGCCTGCCAGGCGCTGCGGCAGGGCGAGTGCACCCTGGCGCTGGCCGGCGGCGCCACCGTCATGTCCACCCCGTCCGCCTTCATCGGGTTCAGCCGCCAGCGGGGCCTGGCCATGGACGGCCGGGTCAAGTCGTTCGCCGCCGCCGCCGACGGCACCGCCTGGGGCGAGGGGGCCGGCCTGCTGCTCGTCGAGCGGCTCTCCGACGCCCGCCGCAACGGCCACCCCGTGCTGGCCGTGGTACGCGGCAGCGCGGTCAACCAGGACGGCGCGAGCAACGGCCTGACCGCCCCCAACGGCCCGTCCCAGCAGCGGGTCGTGCTCCAGGCGCTGGCCAGCGCCCGGCTCGCGCCCGAGCAGGTCGACGTCGTGGAGGCGCACGGCACCGGCACCACCCTCGGTGACCCGATCGAGGCGCAGGCGCTGCTGTCCACGTACGGGCAGGGGCGGCCGGCGGACCGGCCGCTGTGGCTCGGCTCGGTCAAGTCGAACATCGGCCACACCCAGGCCGCCGCCGGCGTGGCCGGCGTGATCAAGATGGTGATGGCGCTGCGGCACGACACCGTGCCGGCCACCCTGCACGTGGACGAGCCCACGCACAACGTGGACTGGACCGCCGGCGCCGTGGCGCTGGCGACCGAGCCGCAGCCGTGGCCCGCCGGGGAGCAGCCCCGCCGCGCGGGCATCTCCTCCTTCGGCATGAGCGGCACCAACGCCCACGTGATCATCGAGGAGGCGCCCGCCGCCGACCCCGCCCCGGCGGACGCCCCGGACAGCCCCGCCACCGCGACCGACGAGGCCACCGCGCCGGCCGCCGTCGACCCGGCCCCGGTCGACGGGGCCGGCCTCGTGCCGGTGCTGGTCTCCGCCCGCGACGCCGAGTCCCTGACCGCGCAGGCGACCCGCTGGGCCGACTGGCTCGACGACCGCCCCGAGCTGCGCCTGACCGACGTCGGCTGGTCGTCGGTGCGTACCCGGGCCAGCCTCGAGCACCGCGCCGTGCTGCTCGCCGCCGACCGCAACGACCTGGCCGCCGGCCTGCGCGCGCTCGCCGCCGGCGGCGACGCCCCGGGCCTGGTCACCGGCGCGGGCCCGCGCGGCGGCAAACTCGCGTTCCTCTTCTCCGGCCAGGGCGCGCAGCGCAGCGGCATGGGCCGCGAGCTGGCCGCCGCGTTCCCCGTCTTCGGCAGGGCGCTGGCCGAGGTCTGCGCCGAACTGGACCGGCACCTGCCCCGCCCGCTCACCCCGGTGCTCTTCGCGCCCGAGGGCGACGAGGCCGCCGCACTGCTCAACCAGACCCTCTACACCCAGGCCGGCCTGTTCGCCGTCGAGGTCGCGCTGTTCCGGCTCCTGGAGAGCTGGGGGGTCGTTCCGGACGTGCTGCTCGGGCACTCGATCGGCGAGCTGTCCGCCGCGCACGCGGCCGGCGTGCTGTCGCTCGCCGACGCCGCCACGCTCGTCGCGGCCCGGGGCCGGCTGATGCAGGCCCTGCCGGCCGGCGGCGCGATGCTGGCCGTCCAACTGCCCGCCGACACCGTCCGGGCCGCACTGGTCGGCGTCGAGGACCGGGTCGCCGTGGCCGCCGTCAACGGGCCCACCGCCGTGGTCGTCTCCGGCGCCGCCGACGCCGTCGAGGAACTCGAACGCCGCTGGTCGGACCAGGGCGTACGGACCAGGCCCCTGCGGGTCAGCCACGCCTTCCACAGCCCGCTGATGGAACCCATGCTCGCCGAGTTCGCCGCCGTGGTGCGCCGGCTGGAGCTGCACCCGCCGGCGCTGCCGATCGTGTCGAACCTGACCGGCGCCGTCGCCGACCCCGACGAGATCCGCACCGCCGAGTACTGGGTGCGGCACGTGCGGGAGGCCGTCCGGTTCGCCGACGGCGTCGAGCAGCTGCGCGCCCTGGGCGTGCGTACGTTCCTGGAGGTCGGCCCCAGCGGGGTGCTCACCGCGCTGGCCCGCGACGTCCTGACCGCGGCCGGCGCCGACGACGACACCGCCGCCGTGGCGCTGCTGCGCCGCGACCGCCCCGAGCCCACGTCCGCGCTCACCGCCCTCGCGCAGCTGCACGTCGACGGGGTCGAGGTGGGCTGGGCGCCGCTGTTCGCGGGCGCCGACACCACGCGCGTGCCCCTGCCCGGGTACGCCTTCCGCCGGCAGCGGTTCTGGCCCGAGCCGCCGCCCGCCGCCCCCGCCGCCGGTGCGGACGGCGACGACGAGTTCTGGACCGCCCTGGAGCAGGCGGACGTCGACACGCTGCGCGGCGAACTGGGCGACGACGACGAGCAGGTCCAGGCGCTGCTGCCGGCCCTGCCCGTACTCGCCTCCTGGCGCCGGTCGCGGCGGGAACGCTCCCTCGTGGACGGCTGGTCGTACCAGGTGACCTGGCAGCCCGTGCCGGTCGAGGAGCGCGACGGCCCGGCGGGCCGCTGGCTGGTCGTGCTGCCGGCCGACGACGCGCCGGCGTGGGCCGACGGCCTGGCCGGGCTCTTCGGCGACGCCGAACCGCTGGTGCTGCGCGTCGGCGCCGCGGACCTCGACCGTGCGGCGCTCGCCGCCCGGCTGCGGAACCTGGTCGACGGCCGGCCCGTCGACGGCGTGCTCGCCGTCGTCGCCGGCCAGGACCGGCTGCTGCCCGAGCACCCCGGCGTGACCCTCGCCGCCGCCGGCACCCTCGCGCTCGTCCAGGCGATGACCGACCTGGACCTGGTGGCGCCGCTGTGGTGCGTCACCAGCGGCGCGGTGGCGGCGGCCCCGGGCGACCGGGTCGCGCACCCGTTGCAGACCGAGGTCTGGGGCCTCGGCCGCGCGGCGGCCGTCGAGCAGCCGCACCGCTGGGGCGGCCTGGTCGACCTGCCGGCCACCGTCGACGACGCCACCACCCGGCGGCTCGCCGCCGTGCTGGCCGGCCACGGCGGCGAGGACCAGGTGGCCGTACGCCCCGGCGGCACCTGGGCCCGGCGGCTGACCCCGGCCCCGCCGGCGGCCGACGAGAATCCGGCCGGCGACTGGTGGTCCGGGGCCGTCCTGGTCACCGGCGGCACCGGCGCCCTCGGCGGCCACGTCACCCGCTGGCTGCTCGACCGGGGCGTCGGGCGGGTGGTCCTCGCCAGCCGTCGGGGCACCGCCGCTCCCGCCGTGGCGGAACTGCTCGACCGGTACGGCGCCGACGGGCGGGTCACCGTCGCCACCTGCGACGTCACCGACCAGCGGTCCGTGGCGGAGCTGGTGGACTCGCTGCCCGACCTGACCGCGGTGGTGCACGCCGCCGGTACCGACCAGCTCACCCCACTGACCGACACCACCCTCGACGAGTTCTCCCACGTCGTGGCGGGCAAGGTGCTCGGCGCCCTGCACCTCGACGCCTGCCTCGCCGAGCGCGACCTCGGCGCGTTCGTCATGTTCTCCTCCATCTCCGGCGTGTGGGGCAGCGCCGGGCAGTGCGCGTACGGCGCCGGCAACTCCCTGCTGGACGCCCTGGCCGTCAACCGGCGCGACCGGGGCCTGCCGGCCACCGCCGTGTCCTGGACCGCCTGGGGCGGCGCGCACGGCATGGCCGCCGAGAACGTGGCCACCGAACAGCTCAACCGGATGGGCCTGCCGCCCGTCGACCCGGAGAAGGCGCTCGTCGCCCTCGACCGGGCGCTGCGCCGCCCGACGCCCTGCGTGACCGTCGCCGACGTCGACTGGACCCGGTTCCACCCCGCGTTCACCGTGGCCCGGCCCAGCCCGTTCCTCGGCGACCTGCCGCAGGTCCGGGCGCTCGTCGCGCAGGAGGAGGCCGCCGCCCCGGCGGGCGGGGTCGCCGCGCCGCTGCGTCACCTCGCCGCGCTGCCCGCGGCGGAGCAGGAGCGGGAGCTGCTGCGGCTGGTCAACGAGCAGACCGCGGCGGTGCTGGGCCACGCCACGCCCGACGAGCTGCGCGGTCGCCCGTTCAAGGACCTCGGCTTCGACTCGCTGACGGCCGTGGACTTCCGGGGGCGGCTGAACGCGGCCACCGGCCTGCGGCTGCCCACCACGCTGGTCTTCGACTACCCGACCCCCGCCGAGCTGGCCGCGCACCTGCGCGAGCTGGTCTCCGGCGCCGCCCCGGCCGACGCCCCGCAGACCGTCGTCGTGGACGCCGACGAGCCCGTCGCGATCGTCGGCATGGCCTGCCGCTACCCGGGCGGCGTCGACGGGCCGGAGGCGTTCTGGCGGCTGGTCGCCGACGGCGTGGACGCCATCTCGCCGTTCCCCACCGACCGGGGCTGGGAGATTCCCGAGCCGGCCGAGGGGACCCACCCGCCGGCGGGCGGGTTCCTCTACGACGTGGCGGACTTCGACCCCGCCTTCTTCGAGATCTCGCCCCGCGAGGCCCTCGCCATGGACCCGCAGCAGCGGCTCACCCTCGAGACGTCCTGGGAGGCGCTGGAGCGGGCCGGGGTGGACCCGGCGTCGCTGCGCGGCACCCGTACCGGCGTCTTCGTGGGTGCCTCCACCTCCGGCTACGGCACCGGGCTGACCGAGGTCCCCGAGGGCGTCGAGGGCTACCTGATGACCGGCGCCGCGCACAGCGTCATCTCCGGCCGGGTCGCGTACGCGCTCGGGCTGGAGGGGCCGGCCGTCACCGTCGACACCGCCTGCTCCTCGTCGCTGGTGGCGTTGCACCTCGCCGGGGCGGCGCTGCGACGCGGCGAGTGCGACCTGGCGCTGGCCGGTGGCGTGGCGGTGATGGCCACCCCGACGGCGTTCCAGGAGTTCTCCCGTCAGGGCGGCCTGGCCTCCGACGGGCGGTGCAAGTCCTTCGCCGCCACGGCGGACGGCACCGGCTGGTCGGAGGGCGTCGGCATGCTGCTCGTGCAGCGGCTCTCCGACGCCCGGCGGCAGGGGCGCCGCGTCCTCGCCGTGGTGCGCGGCTCCGCCGTGAACTCCGACGGCGCGTCGAACGGCCTGACCGCCCCCAACGGGCCGTCCCAGCAGCGCGTGATCCGGCAGGCGCTCGCCAGCGCCCGGCTGACGGTCACCGACGTGGACGTCGTCGAGGCCCACGGCACCGGCACCGTCCTCGGCGACCCGATCGAGGCGCAGGCCCTGCTGGCGACGTACGGGCAGGACCGGGGCGACGCCGGCCCGCTGCTGCTGGGCTCGGTCAAGTCGAACATGGGCCACGCGCAGGCCGCCGCCGGCGTGGCCGGCGTGATCAAGATGGTCCTGGCCATGCGGGAGGGCACCGTCCCGGCGTCGCTGCACGTGGACGAGCCGTCGCCGCACATCGACTGGTCGGCCGGCGACGTGGAGCTGGTGACCCGGTCCCGGCCGTGGCCGGCGGTCGACCGGCCCCGCCGCGCGGCGGTCTCCTCGTTCGGCATCTCCGGCACCAACGCCCACGTGGTCGTCGAGCTGCCCGCCGACGCGCCCGCCGACGCCGAGGCGGCCGACGCCCCGACGCCACCGGCCGCCGGTGAGGAGCGGGAACGCGCCGCCGGGCTGCTCGCCGCCGACGTGGTGGTCTGGCCCGTCTCGGCCCGCTCCGCCTCGGCGCTGGCCGCGCAGGCGTCCCGGCTGGCCCGGCACCTGCGCGCACACCCCGGCCTCGCCCCGGCGGCGGTCGGCTGGTCGCTGGCCGCGACCCGTTCGGCGTTCGACCGGCGCGCCGCCGTGCTCGGCGCGACCCCCGGCGAGCTGCTGGCCGGCCTGGACGCGCTCGCCGCCGGCACCCCGGCCGGCAACGTGGTGACCGGCACCGTCGCCAACCACGGCGCGGGACCCGTGTTCGTCTTCCCGCACACCACCCCGGCCGGCGCGGCGGCCGGCCTGGTGGGCCGCTGCCCGGTCTTCGACGACGCGCTCGCCGAGTGCCGGCAGGCCCTCGCGCCCTGGATCGACGTCGACCCGGCCGCCCTGCTCACCGGCGCCGACCCCTCCTGGGCCGACCGACCGGAGCTGGCCCGGCCCGTTCTGTTCGCCGTCGGGGTGGCGCTCGCCGCCGTCTGGCGGCACGCCGGCGTCACCCCCGCCGCGGTCGTCGGCCACGGTGACGGCGAGGTCGTGGCCGCCTGCGTGGCGGGCCTGCTGTCCCTGCCCGACGCCGCCCGGACGGTGGCGCTGCGGGCCCGGGCCGCCGCCGGCGAGCTGGACCCCGACGGCCTCCGTGCCGGCCTGGCGGGGATCGCGCCGCAGCCGGGGACCGCCCGGCTGGCCTCCGCGGTCATCGGCGACTGGGCCGACCCGGCCCGCCTCGGTGTCGACCACTGGGCCGACCCGGCCAGCCTCGGTGCCGACCTGGCCGGCCCCGGAGCGGCGCCGAGCGTCCCCGGCGCCGACCGCCCGGCCGATGTCGCCGGGGGGCCGGAGCAGCTGGACGCCGCCCTGCGCGCCGCCGTCGCGGCCGGACACGTGACCTTCGTGGAGGTGTCGCCGGAGCCGGCGTTGGCCGCCCGGGTCTCCGCTGTCCTCGCCGCGACCGGCACCCCCGGTCACGTCCTGGACACCCTCGGCGGACCGGACGACGCCGCCATCCGGCTGCTGACCGGCCTCGCCACCGCGCACGCCCTCGGCCTGCCGGTGGAGCACCGTCGGCTGCTGCCCGAGTCCGAGCCGGTGGATCTGCCCACGTACGCCTTCGACCGGCACCGCTACTGGCTGGAGCGCACCGGCGCCCACCGCTCCGTCCTGCCCGCCGTGGGCCTCGACGTGGTCGACCACCCGCTGCTCAGCGCGGTGGCCGACCTGCCCGGCGACGAAGGGCTGCTGTTCACCGGCCGGATCACCCTCGCCACCCACCCCTGGCTCGCCGACCACGCCGTGCTGGGCACGGTGCTGCTGCCCGGGACGGCCCTCGTGGAGCTGGCGTCCTGGACCGGCCGGCAGGCCGGCGCGGCGACCGTCGCCGAGCTGAACCTGGAGGCGCCGCTGGCGATCCCCACCGAGGGCGGAATCGACCTGCGGGTCCGCGTCGGCGCACCGGACGAGACCGGACACCGGCCCGTCGCCATCCACACCCGGCGCGACGACGACACCGCACCCGACGGCTCCCGGGCCTGGCAGCGCCACGCCTCCGGCCAGCTCGCCGACACCGTCGACCCGGACCCCGCGCCGGCAGCCGTGTGGCCGCCCGCCGACGCCGAGCCGATCGCCCTCGACGGGCTCTACGCCCGGCTCGCCGCCCAGGGCTACCACTACGGCCCCACCTTCCGGGCGCTGCGCGCCGCGTGGCGCTCGGGCCAGGACATCCTCGCCGAGGTCGCCCTGGACGCCGACGCGTCCACCGACACCACGGCCTTCTCCGTGCACCCGGCCCTGATGGACGCGGCGCTGCACGCCATCGGCGCCAGCGCCACGGCCGGCGCCACCGACGCCGTGACCGGCGAGGCCGCCGGTGGCGCGCCGAGCACCGACGGTGGCCCCGACATCCGCCCGGGGCTGCCGTTCACCTGGTCGGGGGTGACCATCCGGCCCACCCGCGCCCGCGAGCTGCGGATCCGGCTGCGCGCCACCGACGCCGGCTCCGTGGCCCTGACCATCACCGACACCGGCGCGACGCCGGTCGCCTCCGTGGACGGTCTGGTCCTACGGCCCATCTCCGGTGAGCAGCTGAGCGCCGCCCGCCGCTCGGCCAGCCGGTCCCTGCACCGCCTCGACTGGGTGGCCCCCGCCGCCGGCCGGGCCGACGGCAGCCCCCGGCTGGTCGTCCTCGGCGACGACTGGCCCGGCGCCGACCGGCACCCGGACCTCTCCGCGCTGGTCGCCGACGTCCGCGCGGGCGGTGCCGTGCCCGACGCGGTGGTGGTGACCTGCGCCGGACCGGCCGCCGACGAGCCGCATCCGGCCCGCCAGGCGCACCGCGTCGCCCACCGCATGCTCGCGCTGGCCCAGCAGTGGCTCGCCGAGGACGCCCTGACCGCCGCCCGGCTGGTGGTGGTCACCCGCGGCGCGGTCCGGGTCGACCCGGACGAGCAGATCGCCGACGTGCCGGCCGCCACCGCCTGGGGCCTGCTGCGCTCCGCGCAGTCCGAGAACCCCGACCGGATCGTGCTGCTCGACGTCGACGACGACGCTCCGGCCGCCGCGCTGCTGCCGGCGGCCCTGGCCACGGGCGAACCGCAGCTGGGCGTACGCGCCGGCCAGCTCCGGGTGCCCCGGCTGACCCGGCTCGGCCCGCCCCCGGCCGAGGTGCCCGGCCCCGACCTGGCCGCCGGCACCGTGCTGGTGACCGGGGCGACCGGCCTGCTCGGGCGGCTCGTGGCACGACGGCTCGTCACCCGGCACGACGTACGGCACCTGCTGCTGGTCAGCCGCAGCGGGGCGGACGCCCCGGGCGTCGCCGCGCTGGTCGACGAGCTCGCCGGACTGGGCGCCACCGCCCGGGTGGTCGCCTGCGACGTCACCGACCGCGACGCGCTCGCCCTGCTGGTCGACCAGCTCCCCGCCGACCTGCCGCTGACCGGCGTGGTGCACGCCGCCGGGGTGCTCGACGACGGCGTCCTGCCCGCGCTCACCCCCGACCGCTTCGACACCGTGCTGCGACCCAAGGTCGACGCTGCCTGGCACCTGCACGAGCTGACCGAGAAGCTGGACCTGGCCGCGTTCGTGCTCTTCTCCTCGGCGGCCGGCCTCTTCGGCGGCCCCGGGCAGGCCAACCACGCGGCGGCGAACTGCTTCCTCGACGCCCTCGCCCAGCACCGGCGCGACCGGGGGCTCCCGGCGCTCTCGCTGGCCTGGGGCCCGTGGGTCAACGACACCGGCGACGGGCAGACCGGGCACGTCGACGAGGCCCGGATGAACCGGGGCGGCTTCGTGCCGCTCGGCGCCGACGAGGGCATGGACCTGTTCAGCGAGGCGCTGCGTTTCGCCGAGCCGGTGGTCGTACCGGTCAATCTGGACCTCGCGCTGATCGGCCGGCACGGGCCGGCGGCGGTGCCACCGGTGCTGCGGTCGCTGGTCCGCCCGGCGACGACCGGCGCGGCCCGCGCCGCCGAGCGCGACCCGGCCGAGGCGCTGCGGGAGACCCTCGCCGCCACGGCGGAGGCCGACCGCGACCAGGTGCTCTCCGACCTGGTCCGCACCCACGCCGCCGCGGTCCTCGGCTACGCGTCGATCCGGTCGATCGACGTGGAGCGCGGCTTCGTCGAGCTGGGCTTCGACTCGCTGACCGCGGTCGAGTTCCGCAACCGGCTCAACGCGGCCACCGGCCTGCGGCTGCCGTCCACGCTGATCTACGACCGGCCGACGACGGCCGCGCTGGTCGAGTACCTGCGCGGCGCGCTGCTGGCGGAGCGCAGCACGTCCGCGCTGACGGTGCTCGGCGAGCTGAACAAGCTGGAGCACGCCATGCGCGCGGTGTCCACCGGCGACACCGACCGGGCCGCCGTCGGCGCCCGGCTGCGTGAACTGCTCTCCCTGTGGACCTACACCGAGTCCGGTGCGGACTCCGCCGCCGACGAGGGCACCAGCCTCGAGTCGGCCTCCGCCGAGGAGATCTTCAGCCTGCTGGACGAAGAGTTCGGCTCGGCCTGATCCGGCATGTCGCACACCTCGAACCCCGATACGGAGCGTCCCGATGCCCACTGAGGCAGAGTTCCTCGACTACCTCCGGCGTGCGACTGCCGACCTGCGCGACGCGCGCCGGCGGGTGCGCGAGGTGGAGGCCAAGGACCGCGAGCCGATGGCCGTCATCGGGATGGCGTGCCGGTTCCCGGGCGGGGTGTCCAGCCCGGCGGAGCTGTGGGACCTCGTCGACCGGGGCGGCGACGGGGTGGGCGACTTCCCGAGCGACCGGGGCTGGGACCTGGAGCGGCTCTTCCACGTCGACCCGGACAACCCGGGCACGTCGACCAGCAACCAGGGCGGATTCCTCTACGACGCGCCGCAGTTCGACCCGGGCTTCTTCGGCATCAGCCCGCGTGAGGCCCTGGCGATGGACCCGCACCAGCGGCTGCTGCTGGAGACCTCCTGGGAGGCGTTCGAGCACGCCGGCATCGACCCGCAGGCGTTGCGCGGCAGCCGGACCGGTGTCTTCGCCGGCGTCATGTACCACGACTACGCGTCGCGGGTGCTGGACCTGCCCGACGGCGTCGAGGGCTACATCGGCACCGGCAACTCCGGCAGCGTGGTGTCCGGGCGGGTGGCGTACACCTTCGGGCTGGAGGGCCCGGCCGTCACCGTGGACACGGCGTGCTCGTCGTCGCTGGTCGCCGTGCACCTCGCGACGCAGGCGCTGCGCCAGCGGGACTGCGACTTCGCCCTCGCCGGCGGCGTGACCGTCATGTCCACCCCGGGCACCTTCGCCGACTTCTCCCGCCAGCGGGGCCTGGCCTCCGACGGCCGCTGCAAGTCGTTCGCCGCCGCCGCCGACGGCACCGGCTGGTCCGAGGGAGTCGGGGTGCTGCTGTTGCAGCGGCTCTCCGACGCCCGCCGCGACGGCCGGCGCATCCTCGCCGTGGTCCGGGGCAGCGCCGTCAACCAGGACGGCGCCAGCAGCGGGCTCACCGCCCCCAACGGCCCGTCGCAGGAGCGGGTGATCCGGCAGGCCCTCGCCAACGCCCGGCTCTCGCCGGCCGACGTCGACGTGGTCGAGGCGCACGGCACCGGCACCACCCTCGGCGACCCGATCGAGGCGCAGGCGCTGCTGGCCACGTACGGGCAGGACCGGGGCGACGGCGGGCCGCTCTGGCTGGGCTCGGTCAAGTCGAACCTGGGCCACACCCAGGCCGCCGCAGGCGCCGCCGGCCTGATCAAGATGATCGAGGCGATCCGCCACCGCACCATGCCCGCCACCCTGCACGTCGACGAGCCGTCGCCGCACATCGACTGGTCCGCCGGGCAGGTCTCGCTGCTGACCGAGGCGCGGGCGTGGTCGGCCAGCGACCGGCCGCGCCGCGCCGCCGTGTCGTCGTTCGGCATCAGCGGTACGAACGCACACGTCATCCTGGAGGAGGCGCCCGTCGACGACGCCCCGTCCACGGAGGAGGCCCCGTCCGCCGCCGCCGCGCCGGTGGCGCTCCCGCTCGCCCCGGTCTTCCTCTCCGCCCGTACGCCCGAGGCGCTCGCCGGGCAGGCCGGCCGCTGGGCCGACCACCTCGCCCGCGTCGACTCCCCGCGCCCGGTGGACGTCGCGGCCTCCTCGGTCAACCGCGCGGGGCTGGAACACCGCGCGGTGGTCCTGGCCGGCGACGCGGACGACCTGCTCGCCGGGCTGCGGGCCCTCGCCGCCGGCGAGCCGAACGGCACCGTCACCACCGGGACGTCGGCGCCGCGCGGACGGGTGGCCTTCCTCTTCTCCGGTCAGGGCGCGCAGCGCGCCGGCATGGGGCGCGAGCTGTACGCGGCCTTCCCGGTCTTCGCCGCCGCCCTGGACGAGGCGTGCGGGCACCTGGACCCGCTGCTGCCGCGCCCGCTGCGCGAGGTGCTGTTCGCCGGGGCGGGCACGCCCGAGGCGGAGCTGCTGGACCAGACGGTCTTCACCCAGGCGGGCCTGTTCGCCGTCGAGGTGGCGCTGTTCCGCCTCGTCGAGTCGTTCGGTGTCGCGCCGGACCTGGTGGCCGGGCACTCCATCGGCGAGATCGCGGCGGCACACGTGGCGGGCGTGCTCTCCCTGGCCGACGCGTGCGCGCTGGTCGCCGCGCGGGGCCGGCTCATGCAGGCGTTGCCGGCCGGCGGCGGCATGCTCGCCGTCGCCGCCGACGAGGCAGCAGTCGCCGCCTCCCTCGCCGGGCTGCCCGGCCGGCTGGACGTGGCCGCCGTCAACGGACCCGCCGCCGTGGTGGTGGCCGGTGACGTCGAGGCCCTCGACGAGGTGCAGCGGGTGTGGTCCGAGCGGGGCGTGCAGACCCGCCGGCTACGGGTCAGCCACGCCTTCCACAGCGCCCGGATGGACCCGATGCTCGCCGAGTTCGGGGCCGTCGCCGGCAAGCTGACGTTCCGGCCGCCGACGATCCCGGTGGTGTCGAACCTGACCGGCCGCGTCGCCGACGCCGACCAGCTCTGCGACCCGGGCTACTGGGTGCGGCACGTACGCGGCACGGTCCGCTTCGCCGACGCCGTCGACTGCCTGCGCGCCGAGGAGGTCGACACCTACCTGGAGGTGGGACCGAACGGCGTCCTGACCGCCATGGCGCAGAACTGCCTCGCCGAACGGGCGGAGAACGAGCCGGCGCCCCTGCTGGTGCCGGCGTCGCGCCACGACCGGCCCGAGCCGCAGGCCCTCCTGGAGGCCCTCGCGCTGCTGCACGTGCACGGCCGCACCGTCGGCTGGGCGGACCTGCTCCGCCGGGCCGGCGGCCGGCACCTGGACCTGCCGACGTACGCCTTCCAGCACCAGCGCTTCTGGCTGGAGCCGGCGGGCCGGTGGACGGACGTCTCCGGGGCGGGTCTCGGGGCGGCCGGGCACCCGCTGCTCGGCGCGGCCGTCTCCGTGGCCGGCGAGGACATGGTGGTGCTGACCGGCCGCCTCGCCACGTCGACGCACGCCTGGCTGGCCGACCACTCCGTCTCCGGCGTGGTGATCGTGCCCGGTGCCGCCCTCGTGGAGCTGGCGGTGCGGGCGGGCGACGAGGTGGGTGCGTCGCGGGTGCGGGAGTTGACCGTCGCCGCGCCGCTGGTGCTGCCGCCGGCCGGCGCGGTGCGGGTGCAGGTACGCGTCGGCGCCGCCGACGAGGCGGGCGTGCGGTCGGTGACCGTGCACTCGCAGCCCGAGGAGGCCGTCGACCCCGAGTGGGTCCGCCACGCGGAGGGTGTGCTGGAGCCGGCGACGGCCGACGAGCCGGGCGTGGGGGAGTGGCCGCCGGTCGACGCCGTCGAGGTGGACGTCACCGGTTGGTACCCGGCGCTGGCCGAGCGCGGCCTGTCGTACGGGCCGGTGTTCCAGGGGCTGCGTCGGGTGTGGACGGCCGGTGGCGACGAGGTGTTCGCCGAGGTGGCCCTGCCGGACGAGGTGGCGGGCGACGCGGCGGGATTCGGGGTGCACCCGGCGCTGCTGGACGCCGCTCTGCACCCGATCGGGTTGCTGCCCGGTTCGGAGGGCTCGGGTGGGCCTCGGGTGCCGTTCGCGTTCGAGGGTGTGCAGGTGTACGCCTCGGGTGCGCGGGTGCTGCGGGTGCGGTTGTCGCGTGCGGGCTCGGCGGTGCGGTTGGTGGCGTGCGACGAGTCGGGTGCGGCCGTGGTGTCGGTGGACTCCCTGGCCCTGCGCGAGCTGACCGGGGTGTCGTCGTCCCCGGACGAGGCGACCCGGTCGCTGTTCGAGGTCACCTGGCAGGCCCAGGAGGTCGCCCCGGCCGGGGACGCCTCCGGGTGGGCGCTCGTGGGCGCGCCGGTCGGCGTCGACCTGCCGGCGTACGCCGACGTCGCGGCGGTCACCGCAGCGGTCGCCGGCCCGTCGGACGTGGCGCCGCGCCTGCTACTGGTGCCGGCGGGCGGCCTGTGCCGACCCGGCCACGTCGAGGGCGCGGACCGCCACGACACCGACCCCGACACGGTACGCGCGGCGACGTCGCACGTGCTGGCGACGGTGCAGTCCTGGCTGGCCGCGGACGCGTTGGCGGATTCGCGGCTCGTGGTGATGACCCGGGGCGCGGTCTCGGTGGCGGCGGACGACCAGGTGTCCGACCTGGCTGCTGCGGCGGTGTGGGGTATGCTGCGTTCGGCGCAGTCGGAGCACCCGGGCCGCATCGTCCTGGCGGACGTCGACGGCGACGTGGACGCCGGGCTGCTGGGCATGCTGGCGGCGGTGGCGGACGAGCCGGTGGCGTTCGGCGGTCAGGTCGCCGTGCGTGCGGGCGGGGTGTTCGTGCCGCGTCTGGTGCGCGCGGTCGCCCCGGCGTCGGCGGACGCCGCCGTGGTGGGTGACGGCGCGGTGCTGGTCACCGGCGGTACGGGTGCGCTCGGTGCGTTGGTGGCGGAGCATCTGGTGTCGGTGCACGGGGTGCGGTCGCTGGTGCTCGTGTCGCGGCGTGGTCCGGAGGCCGCCGGTGCGGGCGAGCTGTCGGAGCGGCTGTCGGCGTTGGGTGCGTTGGTGCGGGTCGTCGCGTGTGACGTGACGGACCGGGACCAGGTGTTCGGCTTGGTGGCCGAGGTCGCCGCCGGGGAACGCCTGGCGGGTGTGGTGCACACCGCCGGTGTCCTGGACGACGGGGTCGTGGAGGGGCTGACGGCCGAGCGGCTGGCCGGGGTGTTGGCGCCGAAGGTGTCGGCGGGTTGGCTGTTGCACGAGGCGACGGCGTCGCTGGACCTTGACTTGTTCGTGGTGTTCTCGTCGGTGGCGGGTGTGCTCGGCTCGCCGGGCCAGTCGGCGTACGCGGCGGGCAACGCCTTCCTCGACGCCCTGGCGGCGTACCGGCGGCAGCTGGGTCTGCCGGCCGTCAGCCTGGCGTGGGGCATGTGGGACACCCCCGGCATGGGCGCGTCCCTCGACGACGCGGACCGGGCGCGCTCGACCCGGGGCGGCATCACCGCGATGAGCGCCGAGACCGGGCTGCGCCTGTTCGACGCGGCGCTGACCGCGGACCGCCCGGCCCTGGTGCCCGCCGTCATCGACCTGGCCGCCCTCCGGGCCGCGGCCGGGGCCGGCCTGGTGCCGCCGGTGCTCCGCAACCTGGTGGGCACGACCACGACCCGCCGCCAGGCGGGACAGGGCACCACCTGGGCGACCCGCGTCGGCGGCCTGAGCGCGGACGAGGCACGGGCCCAGATCGACCTGCTGGTGCGCGGCCTCGTCGCGCAGGTGCTCGGGCACGGCGGCGCGGAAGCCGTGCCGGCCGACCGGGCGTTCCGGGAGCTGGGCTTCGACTCGCTGACCGCCGTCGACCTGCGCAACCGCGTGAACGCGGCCACCGGACTGCGGCTGCCCTCGACGCTGGTCTTCGACTACCCGACGCCGCAGGCGCTCGCCGCCCACGTACACGCCGAACTGGCTGGCGCCGCCGCTGGCCCCGCCGCGCCCGGGGCGCGGACCACCACCCGGGTCGACGAGCCGCTCGCCATCGTCGGCATGGCCTGCCGCTACCCGGGCGGCATCGAGACGCCCGACCAGCTGTGGGCGCTGCTGGCCGCCGGCGGCGAGGGGATCGGGGAGTTCCCCACCGACCGCGGCTGGGACCTGGAGAGCCTCTTCGACCCCGACCCCGACCACCCCGGGACGTCGTACACCCGGCACGGCGGTTTCCTGTACGACGCCGGAGCGTTCGACCCCGCGTTCTTCGGCATCTCGCCGCGTGAGGCGCTCGCGATGGATCCGCAGCAGCGGTTGCTGCTGGAGGCGTCGTGGGAGTCGTTCGAGTCTGCGGGTCTGGACCCGTCGCGGCTGCGGGGCAGCCGGACGGGTGTCTTCGCCGGCGTCATGTACCACGACTACGCCTCCCGCCTCATGGAGCTGGCCGACGAGGTCGAGGGCTACGTCGGTACCGGCAACTCGGGCAGCGTGCTGTCCGGTCGGGTCGCGTACACGTTCGGGCTCGAAGGCCCGGCGGTCACCGTCGACACGGCCTGCTCGTCCAGCCTCGTCGCGCTGCACCTGGCCGCGCAGGCGCTGCGTAGCGGCGAGTGCGACCTCGCCCTGGCCGGTGGCGTGACCGTGATGGCGACGCCGGGGACGTTCATCGAGTTCTCGCGTCAGCGGGGCCTGTCGACCGACGGCCGGTGCAAGTCGTTCGCGGCGTCCGCCGACGGCACCGGCTGGTCCGAAGGCGTCGGGGTGCTCCTGGTGCAGCGGCTCTCGGACGCGCAGCGGGAGGGCCGGCGGATCCACGCCGTCCTGCGCGGCACTGCCGTCAACCAGGACGGCGCGTCCAACGGCCTGACCGCCCCGAACGGCCCGTCGCAGCAGCGCGTGATCCACCAGGCTCTCGCCAACGCCCGGCTCACTCCGGCCGACGTGGACGCCGTGGAGGCGCACGGCACCGGCACGACCCTCGGTGACCCGATCGAGGCGCAAGCCCTGCTGGCGACGTACGGGCAGGAGCGTCCGCAGGACCGGCCGCTGCTGTTGGGCTCGATCAAGTCGAACATCGGCCACACCCAGGCCGCCGCCGGTGTGGCTGGTGTGATCAAGATGGTGCTGGCGATGCGGCACGGCCTGGTCCCGCCGACCCTGCACGTGGACGAGCCGTCCCCGCACGTCGACTGGACCTCCGGGGCGGTCGCCCTCGCCACCGAACCCACCCCGTGGCCGGCCGTGGACCGGCCCCGTCGGGCGGCGGTGTCGTCGTTCGGGATCTCCGGCACGAACGCGCACGTGATCATCGAGCAGCCACCCGCCGAGGCGGTCGACGCGCGGCCCGCCGACCGGCCGCGCGCCGACGTCGTACCCCTGGTGCTCTCCGCCGTGGACGCCCCGGCACTGCGCGACCAGGCGGCCCGGCTGGGCGCGCACCTGGCGGCGCACCCGGAGCTGGCGCCGGCCGACGTCGCGCACGCCCTGGCCACCACCCGGGCCGCGTTCGGGCACCGCGCCGTCGTGCTCGGCCGCGACACCGTCGGCCTGACGCGGGCCCTGGAGTCGTTGCACCTCGGCGACGCCACCGCCGACACGGTCACCGGCATCGCGCTGCGCGGCGGGGACCCGGTCCTCGTCTTCCCCGGCCACGGCGACCCGTGGCCCGCCGCCACCGTCGAGTTGCTGGACCGGGCGCCGGAGTTCGCCGCCGGGATCGCCGCCTGCGAGGCGGCCCTCGCGCCCCACGTGGACTGGTCTCTCCCCGCCGTGCTGCGCGGCGCGGACGGCGCCCCGACCCCGGCCGACCCCGGGGTGGCGCAGGCCGTCCGGTGGGCCGTGGCGGTCTCGCTGGGCCGCTGGTGGCGCTCGCTCAGCGTACGGCCCGCCGCCGTGCTCGGCCACGCCCACGGCGAGGTCGCGGCCGCCTGCGTGGCCGGCGCGCTGTCGCTGGAGGACGCGGCGAAGACGATCGCCCTCGGGGCCGGAGCCGACCCGGACGCGCTGGCCGGGATCACCCTCCGGGCGGCCGAGGTGCCGCTGTACTCGGCGGCGACCGGCGGTCCGGTCGACACCGACGGCCTCGACGCCGCCCGGTGGTACCGAGGGCTGGCCGACGGCGTCGACGCCGACCCGGTCGTACGCGCCCTGCTCGACGCGGGCCACCGGGTCCTCGTCGAGGCCGCCCCCGAGCCCGTGCTCGACGCCGGGATGCGGGAGATCGCGGTCGCCGACGACGCCGTCGTGGTGGCCGCCGCCGACACCGGGGCCGGCGGTTGGCATCGGATGCTGACGCTCCTCGCCGGGCTCCACGTGCACGGCGTGCCCGTGGACTGGACGGCGATCCTGGGCGCCCGCACCGGCCCGCCGGTCGACCTGCCCACGTACGCCTTCCAGCGCCAGCGCTACTGGCCGCAGGCACCGGTGGCGACCGGGCCCACCCCCGCCGGCTCCGACGAGGCGGACCGGCACTTCTGGGAGGCCGTGGAACGGGCCGACCCGCAGGCGCTGGCCGCCGCGATGCGGATCGACGAGACCACGGCCCGTTCCCTCGACCCCGCGCTGCCGCTGCTCTCCTCGTGGCGCCGGCGTCGCCGCGACGAGTCCACCGTGGACTCGTGGCGGTACCGGGTGACCTGGAAGCCGGTGACCGTCGCGCCGGAGGCCACCCTCTCCGGCACCTGGTTGCTGGTCGTGCCGACGGCCGCCGCCGAGCACCCCCTGGTCGACGGCGTCGCCCGGGCGCTGGGCGAGGGCGGGGCCGAGGTCGTCCGGATCGACGCGACGGAGCCGGACCGGCAGGCGCTGGCCGACCGGCTCGCGCGTACCGGTGGACCCGTCGCCGGCGTGCTCTCCCTGCTCGGCCTGGACGACGCGCCGCACCCGGCCCACCCGGTCGTCCCGGCGGGCCTCGCCGGCACGTACGCCCTGGTCCAGGCCCTCGGCGACGCGGGCGTCACCGCCCCGCTGTGGTGCGCCACCGCCGGCGCGGTCTCCACCGGCCGGGCCGACCCGCTCGACCGCCCCCGCCAGGCGATGCTCTGGGGGCTCGGCCGGGTGGTCGCCCTCGAACACCCGGACCGCTGGGGCGGCCTGCTGGACCTGCCCACCGAGCTGGACCCCCGGGACCGGGCCCGGCTCGTGGCGGTGCTGGCCGGCGTCGACGCGGAGGACCAGCTGGCGCTGCGCCCCTCCGGGGTGTTCGCCCGGCGACTGGTCCGGGCCCGCGCCGAGCGCACCGCGACGCAGGACTGGCGTCCCGCCAGCGGCGCCGTCCTGGTCACCGGCGGCCTCGGGTCGATCGGCGCCCAGGTGGCGCGCTGGCTGGCCCGCGAGGGCGTCGGCGAGCTGGTGCTCACCGGCCGCCAGGGTCCCGCCACGCCCGGCGCCGACGCGCTGGCGGACGAACTGCGCGCCGCCGGCGCCACCGTCACCGTGGCCGCCTGCGACGTCGCCGACCCCGCCGCCGTGCGGGCCCTCGTCGAGCGGTTGGCCGGGCAGGGCACCCGCATCGGGGCCGTGTTCCACACCGCCGGCGTCGCCCACGCCGCGCCGGTCGCGGCCACCGACGTGGCCGACCTCGCCGACGCCCTGCGGGCCAAGGTGGCCGGCGCGGTGAACCTCGACGAGCTGTGCGGCGACGAGCTGTCGGCGTTCGTGCTCTTCTCCTCCGGCGCGGGCGTCTGGGGCGGCGGGCACCAGGGCGGTTACGCCGCCGCGAACGCCTTCCTCGACGCGCTCGCCGAGGACCGGCGACGGCGCGGCCGGGCCGCCACCGCCATCGCCTGGGGCGCCTGGGACGGCGGCGGCATGGTCGACGCCGAGGGCGCCGCCGACCAGATGTTCCGCTCGGGCGTCCGGGCCATGCGCCCCGACCTGGCGGTCTCCGTACTGGCCGAGGCGCTCGATCACGGCGACACCACGCTCACCGTGGCCGACATCGCCTGGGACCGGTTCCTGCAGACCTACACGCTGGCCCGCCCCCGGCCTCTGATCGCCGACGTACCCGAGGTGGCGCGACTGCTCGCCGCCGGGCAACGCGACGGCGACACGCCCGACGCGGCCTCCCCGCTGCGCGGCCGGCTGGCCGGCCTCGCCGCACCGGAACGCCGCCGGGTCCTGCTCGACCTCGTACGCGTCCACGCGGCGGCGGTGCTGCGGCTGGCCTCGCCCCAGGCGCTCGCGGCGGACCGGTCGTTCCGGGAGATCGGCTTCGACTCGCTCAGCGCCGTCGAGATGCGCAACCGCCTCGCCGAGGCGGTGGGGCTGAACCTGCCGGCGACCCTGGTGTTCGACCGCCCGACGCCCGACGCCCTCGCCGAGCACCTGGCGAGCCGGCTCACCGGCGACGACACCCCGGCGGCAGCGCCCGTGCGGGCGGCCACCGTGCTGGACGAGCCGATCGCCATCGTCTCGATGAGCTGCCGCTACCCCGGCGGTGTCACCGACCCCGAGGACCTGTGGCGACTCGTCGCCGAGGGGCGCGACGGGATCGCGGAGTTCCCCACCGACCGGGGCTGGGACCTGGCCGCCATCTACGACCCCGACCCCGACCGGCCCGGCACCTCGTACGTGCGGGAGGGCGGCTTCCTCAACGACGCCGCCGGCTTCGACGCCGCCCTGTTCGGCATCTCCCCGCGCGAGGCGATGGTGATGGACCCGCAGCAGCGGGTGCTGCTGGAGAGCGCCTGGGAGCTGTTCGAGCGCGCCGGCACCGCGCCGGCCGACATGCGGGAGACCAACACCGGCGTCTTCGTCGGCACCAACGGCCAGGACTACGCGACGCTGCTCATGGCCGCCCGCGTCGAGACCGAGGGCTACCAGGCCACCGGCAACGTCGCCGCCGTCATCAGCGGGCGGCTGGCGTACCACTTCGGGTTGCAGGGCCCCGCCGTCAGCGTCGACACCGCCTGCTCGTCGTCGCTGGTGGCGCTGCACCTGGCCTGCCAGTCCCTGCGGCAGGGCGAGTGCGACGTCGCGGTGGCCGGCGGCGTGACGGTGATGGCCACCCCCGGCCCGTTCCTGGAGTTCGCGCGGCAGCGCGGGCTGGCCCTCGACGGCCGGTGCAAGTCGTTCGCCGCCGCCGCCGACGGCACCGGCTGGGGCGAGGGCGTGGGCCTGGTGCTGTTGCAGCGGCTCTCCGACGCCCAGCGCGACGGCCGGCGGATCCTCGCCGTCGTACGCGGCTCGGCGATGAACCAGGACGGCGCCAGCAACGGCCTGACCGCGCCCAACGGGCCCGCCCAGGAGCGGGTCATCAGCCAGGCGCTGGCCAACGCGCGGCTGACCGCCGCCGACGTCGACGCCGTCGACGGGCACGGCACCGGCACCCGGCTCGGCGACCCGATCGAGGCGCAGGCGCTGCTGGCCACGTACGGGCGGGCCCGTCCCGCCGACCGGCCGCTCTGGCTCGGCTCCGTCAAGTCGAACATCGGGCACACCCAGGCCGCCGCGGGCGTCTCCGGCGTGATCAAGATGGTGATGGCGCTCCAGCACGACCTGCTGCCGCCCACCCTGCACGTGGACGAGCCGTCGCCGCACGTGGACTGGTCGGCGGGCGCCGTCGCGCTGCTGACCGAGGCACAGCCGTGGCCGGACGTGGACCGGCCGCGTCGGGCCGGCGTGTCGTCGTTCGGGGTCAGCGGCACCAACGTGCACGTCATCCTCGAACAGGCGCCCGCCGCGCCGCCGGCCGACACCGGGCCGGCCCGCCCGGCCGACGGGCCGCCGATCCTGCCGTGGGTCGTCTCGGCCGACGGCGCCGACAGCCTGCGGGCCCAGGCGGCACGGCTGGCCGAGTGGCTGCCGGGCAGCGGGACGCCCGCCGCCGACGTGGCCCGGGCACTGGCCACCGGACGTTCCCCGCTGCGGCACCGCGCGGTGCTGCTCGCCGCCGACTCCGACGCCGCCCTCGCCGGGCTGCGGGCACTGGCCGCCGGGCAGGAACACCCCGCGCTCACCCGGGGCGTCGCCGAGCCCGGCGGCGCGCTGGCGGCGCTCTTCTCCGGCCAGGGCGCCCAGCACGCCGGAATGGGCCGCCGCCTCTACGAGACGTTCCCCGTCTTCGCGGCGGCGGTCGACGAGGCGTGCCAGCATCTGGACGCGTACCTGCCGCAGCCGCTGCGCACGGTGCTGTTCGCCGAGCCCGGCACCGCCGAGGCCGACCTGCTCGACCAGACGGTCTTCACCCAGGCCGGGCTCTTCGCCGTCGAGGTGGCGCTGTTCCGGCTGCTCGAACACTGGGGGATCCGGCCCGACTTCGTGGCCGGCCACTCCGTGGGCGAGATCAGCGCGGCCCACGTCGCCGGGGTGCTCGACCTGCCCGACGCCTGCGCGCTCGTCGGCAACCGGGGCCGGCTGATGCAGGCCCTGCCCGCCGGCGGCGGGATGCTCGCCGTCGCCGCGCCCGAGGTCGACGTGCTGCGGGCCCTGTCCGGCACGCCGGGGCAGGCCGCCGTCGCCGCCGTGAACGGGCCGGCCGCCGTCGTCGTCGCCGGCGCGCAGGACGCGCTGACCGAACTGGCCGCCCACTTCGCCGAACTCGGCGTACGCACCAAGCGGCTGCGCGTCAGCCACGCCTTCCACAGCCCGCTGATGGAGCCGATGCTCGCCGAGTTCGCGGCCGTGGCGGCGACCCTGTCGTACGCCCCGCCGACGGTGCCGCTGGTGTCGAACCTGACCGGCGCGGTCGTCGACGCCGAGCAGCTCTGCACCCCCGACTACTGGGTACGCCACGTCCGCGAGGCGGTCCGCTTCGCCGACACCGTCACCCACCTGCACGCCCACGGGGTGACCCGGTTCCTGGAGGTCGGACCGGACACCGTGCTGACCGCCCTGACCGCCGACGCGCTGCCGGTGGACGCCCCGGTCGTCGTGACGGGCGTGCAGCGGCCCGGCCAGGACGAGGTGGCCACCCTGCTCGGCGCGGTGGCCCGGCTGCACTGCCACGGAGTGCCCGTACGCTTCCCGGCGCTGCTTCCCGGCGCCGGACTCGTGGACCTGCCCACGTACGCGTTCGCCCACCAGCGGTTCTGGCCGACCCTCGACGCGGCGCCGGCGGGCACCCCCGCCACCGTCCACGACGACGTCGACTCGGCGTTCTGGCGGGCCGTGGCGTCCGGCGACGGCGACGAACTCGCCGGCCGGCTCGGCCTCGACGCGGACCGGCCCCTGCGGGAGCTGCTGCCGGACCTGGACCGGTGGCGGCGCCAGCAGCAGGAGGACACCCTCGCCGGCGGCTGGCGCTACCGGATCACCTGGCGGCCGGAGGCGCTCACCGCGGGCGCCGTCGACGGCACCTGGACCCTGGTGCACAGCGGCACGGACCAGCCGGTCGTCGACCGGCTCGCCGAACTCGCCGCCGCCCGGGGCGCCACCGTGCGGCAACTCGCCGTCGACCCGGCCACGACCGACCGGAGCACGCTCGCCGCGCAGCTCGCCGGCGCCGCGCCCACCCGGATCGTGTCGCTGCTCGCCCTCGACGAGCGGGCGCACCCCGACAGCCCGGCCGTGCCCCTTGGCCTGACCGCGAACCTCGCCCTGGTGCAGGCGGTCACGGACGCCCTGCCCCCGGTGCCGCTGTGGCTGCTCACCCGGCAGGCCGTCGCCACCGGCGCCGACGACCCCGTCGCCCGCCCCGCCCAGGCCACCACGTGGGGCCTCGGCCTGGTGACCGCGCTGGAACACCCCCGGCACTGGGGTGGCCTGCTGGACCTGCCCGCCACGGTGGACACCGCCGCCGCCGAGCACGTCCTGGCGGCCCTCACCGCCGCCGGGCACGAGGACCAGCTCGCGGTACGCGACTCCGGGACGTACCTGCGTCGGCTGGAGCGCGCGCCCCGCGCCGAGGCGCCCGCCGGCTGGCAGCCGCCGGACACCGTCCTGGTCACCGGCGGCACCGGCGCCGTCGGCCGGTACGCCGCCAGCTGGTTCGCCCGGCACGGCGCGCGGCGACTGCTGCTGGTCAGCCGGCGCGGCACGGCCGCCCCCGGGGCCGACGAGGCGGTGGCGGAACTGGCCGTGCTCGGCGCCGAGGCCCGGGTGCTGGCCTGCGACCTGGCCGACCGGGACGCGGTCGCGGACCTGGTCCGCGACCTGCGCGCCGACGGCGAGACCGTGCAGGCCGTGGTGCACGCCGCCGGGGTGGGCCGGCTGAACCCGGTCGCCGCGGTGACCGAGGCGGAACTCGCCGACGTCGTGTCCGGCAAGATCGCCGGCGCCCGGTACCTCGACGAGTTCCTCGACCCGGAGCCGCTCGACCTGGTCGTGCACTTCTCCTCCATCGCCGCCGTCTGGGGCGTCGGCGACCACGGGGCGTACGCCGCCGGCAACGCCTTCCTGGACGCCTGGGCGCAGTCCCGGCCGGACGGACGGGCCCGGCACCTCTCGGTGAACTGGGGACCGTGGGCCGGCGGCGGCATGGTGACCGACGCGCACGCGGCGGCCATGAGCCGGCGCGGGGTGTCCCTGCTCGACCGGGAGCCGGCGATGGCCGCCCTGCGCGCCGGCCTCGACGGCGACGACACCGCCCTCACCGTCGCCGACATCGACTGGGACCGCTTCGCGCCGGTGTTCGCCTCCGCCCGGCCCCGGCCGTTGATCAGCGACATCGCCGAGGTGGCCGCCCAGGCCGCGGCGGCGCGCGCCGACGCCGAGGACGGCGACCAGGTCGCCGGCGAACTGCGCAAGCGGCTCGGCGAGCTGTCGCAGGCCGAACAGGTGCGGCTGCTGGTCGACCTCATCCGCACCGCCGCGGGCGAGGTCATCGGCCACGACAGCCCGTACGCCGTGGAGGCCGGACGTCCCTTCCGGGACCTCGGCTTCGACTCGCTCACCGCCGTGGAGCTGCGGGGCCGGCTGGCCCGCTCGACCGGGCTGAGCCTGCCCAGCTCGGTGGTGTTCGACCACCCGACCCCGCAGGCGCTGGCCGAGCACCTGCGGGCCGAACTGCTCGACGAGGCGTCGGTGGAGGCGCTGCCCACCCTCGCGGAGCTGGACCAGTTGGAGAGCGCCCTCGCGCTGCGCGACCCGGACGACATCGGCCGGGTGCGGATCACGATGCGGCTGCACAGCCTGCTCGAACGGCTCGGCACCGCCGAGGAACGCCGGGAGGACACCGCCGAGGTGGCCGACCGGCTGCGGGCGGCCAGCAACCAGGAGCTGTTCGACCTCATCGACCAGGACCTCGGGCTCTCCTGAGCCGCCCGGGGACCTGTGGTGTCACGAGAAAGCGAGATGTCATGGCGGACGAAGAGCGGCTGCGCGAGTACCTGACGCGGGTCGTCGCCGAGCTGCAGCAGACCCGCCAACGGCTGCGCGAGGTCACCGCCGAGGAGTCCGAGCCGGTGGCGATCGTGGCGATGAGCTGCCGCTACCCGGGCGGCATCACCTCGCCCGAGGAGCTCTGGGAGTTCGTCTCGTCCGGCGGGGACGCCATCGGCGACTTCCCCACCGACCGGGGCTGGGACCTGGACCGGCTCTACCACGCCGATCCGGACAACGCCGGCACCTCGTACACCACCTCCGGCGGGTTCCTGCGCGACGCCGGGCACTTCGACGCGGCCCTGTTCGGCATCTCGCCGCGCGAGGCGGTCGCCATGGACCCGCAGCAGCGGCTGCTGCTGGAGGTCACCTGGGAGCTGTTCGAGCGGGCCGGCATCGCCCCGCTGTCGCTGCGCGGCAGCCGCTCCGGCGTCTTCGTCGGCACCTCCGGGCAGGACTACGCCGCCGTGCTGCACCGGGCGCCCGGCGTCGAGGGGTACGTGCTGACCGGCACCGCCGCCAGCGTCGTCTCCGGCCGGCTGGCGTACACGTTCGGGCTGGAGGGCCCGTCGGTCACCGTGGACACCGCCTGCTCGTCGGCGTCGGTCGCCATCCACCTCGCCTGCCAGGCGCTGCGCCAGCGGGAGTGCGGGCTCGCCCTGGCCGGCGGCGCGACCGTGCTGGCCACCCCCGGCCCGTTCGTCGAGTTCTCCCGGCAGCGGGGCCTGGCCGCCGACGGCCGGTGCAAGTCGTTCGCCGCCTCCGCAGACGGCACCGGCTGGTCCGAGGGCGTCGGCATGCTGCTGCTGGAACGGCTCAGCGACGCCCGCCGCAACGGCCACCCCGTACTGGGCGTCATCCGCAGTTCGGCGGTCAACTCCGACGGCGCGTCCAACGGGCTCACCGCCCCCAACGGCCCGTCCCAGCAGCGGGTCATCCGGCAGGCCCTGGCCGGCGCGAAGCTCACCCCCGACCTGGTCGACGTGGTGGAGGCACACGGCACCGGCACCACCCTCGGCGACCCGATCGAGGCCCAGGCGCTGCTCGCCACCTACGGCCGGGAACGGGGCGACGCCGCGCCGCTGCTGCTCGGCTCGATCAAGTCGAACATCGGTCACACCCAGGCCGCCGCCGGCATCGCCGGGGTGATCAAGATGGTGCTGGCGATGCGGCACGGCGTCGTGCCGGCCACCCTGCACGTCGACGAGCCCACCCCGCACGTGGACTGGGCCGCCGGCGCGGTCACCCTCGTCACCGAGGCCACGCCGTGGCCGGCCGTGGACCGCCCGCGCCGGGCCGCCGTCTCGTCGTTCGGGATGAGCGGCACCAACACCCACCTCATCCTCGAACAGCCCGAGCCGGCCGGCGTCGAGAACGACCGTCCGGAGGTGCCCGCGCCCGCGCCGGTGCTGCTCACCGGCCGTACCCGCACCGCGCTGCGCCGCCAGGCCGAGCGCTGGTCGCGGCACGTCGCCGACGACGCGCACCTGCGGCCGGCCGACGTCGCCTGGACCTCGGCGGTCTCCCGCTCGCCCCTGGAACACCGGGCGGTCGTCCTCGCCGACGACCGCGACGGCCTGCTCGCCGCCCTGCACGCCCTCGCCGACGACCGGCCCGCCCCCGGCCTGGTCACCGGCGCCGCCGCCGAACGCGGCGGGGTCGCGTTCCTCTTCTCCGGCCAGGGCGCCCAGCGCGCCGGCGCCGGCCGGGACCTGTACGAGGCGTACCCCGTCTACGCCGAGGCGCTCGACGAGGTCTGCGCCCACCTCGACCACCGGCTGCCCCGGCCGCTGAAGCCGCTGCTGCACGCCGAGCCCGGCACCGCCGAGGCCGCACTGCTCGACCAGACCGTCTTCACCCAGGCCGCGCTGTTCGCCGTCGAGGTGGCGCTGCACCGGCTGCTCGGCTCCTGGGGGCTGGCCCCCGACCTGGTCGCCGGGCACTCCGTCGGTGAGTTGACCGCCGCCCACGTGGCCGGCGTGCTCAGCCTCGACGACGCGTGCGCCCTCGTCGCCGCCCGGGGCCGGCTCATGCAGGCCCTGCCCGCCGGCGGCGCGATGCTCGCCGTCGCCGCCGACGAGGCCCGGGTCGCCGAGTCGATCGCCGCGCTGACCGACCGGGTCGCCGTCGCCGCCGTCAACGGCCCCGACGCCGTCGTCGTCTCCGGCGACGGCACGGCCATCGACGAGCTGGCCGAACTCTGGACCGGCCGGGGGGTGAAGGTGCGGCGGCTGCGGGTCAGTCACGCCTTCCACAGCCCGCTCATGGAGCCGATGCTCGCCGAGTTCGCCGCCGTCGCCGCCGGCCTCGACCTGCGCGCCCCGACCCTGCCGGTGGTGTCCAACCTGACCGGTGAGCTGGCCGACCCCGCGCAGCTCACCGACCCGGACTACTGGGTGCGCCACGTCCGGGGGGCGGTCCGCTTCGCCGACGGCGTACGGACCCTGCGCGCCCAGGGCGTCGGCACCTTCGTGGAGGTCGGCCCCGACGCCGTCCTCACCGCCAGCGTTCAGGCGACCCTCGCCGAGGCCGAGGCCGGCGACGCCGCCCCCGCCGTGGTGGTGCCGGTGCTGCGCCGGGACCGCCCGGACCGCCGTACCCTGCTCGCCGCCCTCGCCCAGCTCCACGTCGCCGGTACGCCGCCGCGCTGGGCGGACGTCCTCGCCGACCGGCCCGGCCAGCTCGTCGACCTGCCCACGTACCCGTTCGAGCGGCAGCACTACTGGGTGCCGGCCGAGGCGCCCGCCGACGACACCACGACGGGCGGGGCCGGCGCGCTCGACCGGCGGTTCTGGGCGGCCGTCGAACGCGCCGACCTCGACGCGCTGCGCGACACCCTCGCCGTCACCGACACCGCCGCCGCCGAGTCGCTGCGTACCCTGCTGCCCGTCCTCGCCGACTGGCGGCGGCAGCGGCAGGAACACTCCGTCCTCGACGGCTGGCGGTACCGGGAAGAGTGGCAGGTGACCCCAGAGCCCGCCCCGGCGCGGCTGGCCGGCACCTGGCTGCTGGCGCTGCCCGCCGGCGGCGTCGACGACCCGGCGGCGCGGACCGTCCGGGCCGCGCTGACCGGCGCCGGCGCCGACGTGCAGCCGCTGACCGTCGAGCCGGACGCCGACCGGGCGGCCCTCGCGGCGACCCTCGCCGGTACCGACCTCGCCGGGATCGTCTCCCTGCTCGCCGCGGAACCGCCCACCGCCGACGGCACCGTCCTGCCCGGCCTGACCGCCACCCTCGCCCTCGTGCAGGCGCTCGGCGACGCCGGCGTGGCCGCGCCGCTGTGGCTGGTCACCCGGGGCGCGGTCGCCGCCGCCTCGTACGACCGGCTCGTCGACCCGGCGCAGGCCGCGATCTGGGGCCTCGGCCGGGTCGTCGGCGTCGAGGCGCCGCACCGCTGGGGCGGTCTGGTCGACCTGCCACCGGACCCCGACGAGCGGGCCGCCACCCGGCTCGCCGCGATCCTCACCGACTCGACCGGCGAGGACCAGCTCGCGGTACGCGGCCCCGGCGTCTTCGCCCGCCGCCTCGTCCGCGCCGCCCTCGGCGACCGCCCCCCGGCGCGCCGGTTCACGCCCACCGGGACGGCCCTGATCACCGGCGGCACCGGCGGGCTCGGGGCCCGCGCCGCCCGCTGGCTCGCCGCCGCCGGAGCCGAACACGTCGTGCTGGTCAGCCGGCGCGGCCCCGACGCCCCCGGCGCGGCCGAACTGGAGGCCGAGCTGACCGGCCTCGGGGCCCGGGTCACCGTCGCCGCCTGCGACATCGCCGACCGGGCCGCCCTCGCCGACCTGCTCGACCGGGTCGAGGCCGCCGGCCCGCCGGTGCGTACCGTCGTGCACACCGCCGGCATCGCGCAGGCCACCCCGCTGGCGGACGTCACCCCGGCCGAGTTGGCCGAGGTCACCGCCGGCAAGACCGCCGGCGCCACCCACCTCGCCGATCTGCTCGCCGACCGGGAACTGGACGCCTTCGTCGTCTACTCGTCCATCGCCGCCACCTGGGGCAGCGGCGGGCAGGCCGGGTACGCGGCCGGCAACGCCTACCTGGACGCGCTGGTTCGCCAGCGTCGGGCCGACGGCCGGGCCGGCACCGCCATCGCCTGGGGCCCCTGGGCCGACGGTGGCATGCACGCCGCCGACGCCGAACGGAACCTGCGCCGCCGGGGCCTGCCCGCCATGGACCCGGCCGTCGCCATGGGCGCGTTGCAACAGGCCCTCGACCACGACGACGTCACCGTGACGGTGGCCGACGTGGACTGGGCCCGGTTCGCCCCCGCGTACGCCTCCGCCCGCCGCCGGCCGCTGCTGGAGGGCGTACCGGAGGCGCGGGCCGCCCTCGACGGCGGCGCCACGGTCGACGACGGCGACGACGGCCCGGCGGCGACCCTGCGCCGCCGCCTCGCCGCACTGACCCCGGCCCGGCAGGAGGAGAGCGTCGCCGACCTGGTCCGCGAACTCGCCGCCGACGTGCTCGGCCACGACGGCGGGGCCGCCGCCGTCCCGGCGACCACGGCGTTCCGCGACCTCGGCTTCGACTCGCTGACCGCCGTGGAGCTGCGCAACCGGCTTGCCGCCGCCACCGGGCAGGCGCTGCCCACCACCCTGGTCTTCGACCACCCCACCCCGGTCGTGCTGGCCCGGTTCCTGCTCGCCGGCCTCTTCGGCGCCGACGCCGGGGCGGCTCCCGTCGCCGCCCCGGCAACCGTGGACGACGACGAGCCGGTGGCCATCGTCGCCATGGCCTGCCGCTACCCCGGCGGCGTCGACGACCCCGAGCGGCTGTGGCGCCTCGTCGCCGACGGCGTCGACGCGATCGGCGACTTCCCGACCGACCGGGGCTGGGACCTCGACCGGCTCTACGACCCCGACCCGGCCAACCCCGGCACGACGTACGCCGACAAGGGCGGCTTCCTGCACGCGGCGGGCGAGTTCGACCCGGGCTTCTTCGGGATCTCGCCGCGCGAGGCGTCGGCGATGGATCCGCAGCAGCGGTTGCTGCTGGAGGTTTCGTGGGAGGCGGTCGAGCGGGCAGGGGTTGAGCCTGGGGTCCTTCGGGGTTCGCGAACAGGGGTGTTCGTGGGCACGAATGGTCAGGACTATGGGGCACTGCTGATGGCTGCGGGGGAGCAGGCCGAAGGGTTCGGGGCCACGGGGAACGCCGCGAGTGTGGTGTCGGGTCGGGTGGCGTACGCGTTGGGGTTGGAGGGGCCGGCGGTGTCGGTGGACACGGCGTGTTCGTCGTCGTTGGTGGCGTTGCACCTGGCGGTGCAGTCGCTGCGGCGTGGCGAGTGCGACCTGGCCCTCGCCGGCGGCGTCACGGTCATGGCCACCCCCGCCACCTTCTTCGAGTTCTCCCGGCAGCGGGGCCTCGCGGCCGACGGCCGGTGCAAGGCGTTCGCGGCGGCCGCCGACGGCACCGGTTGGGGCGAGGGCGTCGGCATGCTGCTCGTGGAGCGGCTGTCGGACGCCCGGCGCAACGGTCACCGGGTGCTGGCGGTGGTGCGTGGGTCGGCGGTCAACCAGGACGGCGCCTCCAACGGGCTGACGGCGCCGAACGGTCCGTCGCAGCAGCGGGTGATCCGGCAGGCCCTCGCCGGTGCCCGGCTGGGCAGCGCCGACGTGGACGTGGTGGAGGCGCACGGTACGGGCACCACGCTGGGTGACCCGATCGAGGCGCAGGCCCTGCTGGCGACGTACGGGCAGGGCCGCGAGGGACACGAGCCGCTGCTGCTGGGCTCGATCAAGTCGAACATCGGCCACACCCAGGCCGCCTCGGGCGTCGCCGGTGTGATCAAGATGGTGCTGGCGATGCGCGAGGGCGTGGTCCCCGCGACGCTGCACGTGGACGAGCCGTCGCCGCACATCGACTGGTCCGCCGGCGCGGTCGAGTTGGCGACGGAGTCGCGGTCGTGGCCGGCGGTGGACCGGCCGCGCCGGGCGGCGGTGTCGTCGTTCGGTATGTCCGGCACGAACGCCCACGTGATCATCGAACAGGCCGACGAGCTGTCCGAGGCCGCCGCTCCGGTCGGGCACGGTCCGGGCCTGGTGGCCTCGGATGTCGTGGTGTGGCCGGTGTCGGCGCGGTCGAAGGGCGCGCTCGCGGGGCAGGCGGCCCGGCTCGCGGACTTCCTGCGCGAGCGCGGCGACGGCGGCGCCGGTCACCTCCAGCGGGCCGCCGGAGCCGTGGTGGATGCGGCGGCGGTGGGCTGGTCCCTCGCCGCCACCCGGTCGACGTTCGACCAGCGGGCGGCCGTCGTCGGGTCGAGCACGGAGGAGTTGCTGGCGGGGCTGGATGCTCTGGCGTCGGGGTCGCCGGCCGGCAACGTGGTCGCCGGTACGGCGTCGTCGCACGGTGCGGGTGCGGTGTTCGTGTTCCCGGGTCAGGGTGCGCAGTCGGCGCGGATGGCGGCTGGCCTGGTGGGTCGTGCGCCGGTGTTCGACGCGCGGTTGGCGGAGTGTCAGCGGGCCCTTGCGCCGTACCTGGACGTGGATCTCGTGTCGGTGTTGACGGGTGATGACGAGTCGTGGTTGGAGCGGGTCGAGGTCGTGCAGCCGGTGCTGTGGGCCGTCGGCGTCGCTCTCGCGGCGGTGTGGCAGCACGTCGGGGTCACTCCGGCTGTGGTGGTCGGTCACTCGCAGGGTGAGATCGGTGCGGCGTGTGTGGCGGGGATCCTCAGCTTGGAGGACGCGGCGAAGGCCGTGGCGTTGCGGTCGCGGGCGCTGACGGTGCTGCGGGGTACCGGCACGATGGCGTCGGTGGACCTGTCGGCCGAGTCGGTCGCCGAGCGGTTGTCGGCGTTCCCCGGGGTGGGTGTCGCGGCCGTGAATGGCCCGTCGACTGTGGTGGTGTCGGGTCCGCCGCAGCCGGTCGCCGACCTGGTGGAGGCGTGCCAGGCCGACGGGGTGCGCGCCCGACTGATTCCGGTGGACTACGCGTCGCACTCGGCGGCGGTGCAGGAGGTCGCCGAGCAGTTGCGCGCCGACCTGGCCGACGTGACCCCGCGACAGGGGCACACCCGGCTCGTGTCGACGTTGACCGGGGACTGGGTGGACCCGTCCTCGATGACGGCGGACTACTGGTACGACAACCTGCGGCAGACCGTCCAGTTCGACGCGGCGGTGCGGGTGGCCGTCGCCGCCGGGCACACGACGTTCGTGGAGATCTCCCCGCATCCGGTGTTGACGATGCCGGTCACGGCGATTCTCGACGACGCCGGTGTCACCGGGCACACCCTGGGCAGCCTGCGGCGGGGCGACGACGATCCGACGCGGCTGTTGACGAACCTCGCGACCGCCCACACGATCGGCCTGCCCGTCGACCTGACGGCCGTCCTCGCCGAGGCGGACACCGTGGCACTGCCCACGTACGCCTTCGAACGGGGACGTTTCTGGCTGGACGCGCCCGCGCACCGCGTACGCGACGTCGGCTCCGCCGGCCTCCAGGACACCGGTCACCCGCTGCTCAGCGCGGCCGTACCCGTCGCCGACGACCGGACGGTGGTGCTCACCGGGCGGCTGTCGGTGCGTACCCACCCGTGGCTGGCCGACCACGCCGTCGGCGGGGCGGTGATCGTCCCCGGCACCGGGCTGGTCGACATGGTGGTCCGGGCCGGCGACGAGGTCGACGCCGGCCAGGTGGGCGACCTGACGTTGATCAACCCGCTGGTGCTCCCGCCGGCCGGCGCGGTGCAGGTGCAGGTACGCGTGGGCCCGCCCGGCGACACCGGCGAGCGGAGCGTCACCGTGCACTCCCGCCCCGAGGAGGACGCCGACGCCGAGTGGACCCGGCACGCCGAGGGCCTCCTGCTGCCGCAGCTGCCCGCCCCGGTCGCCGTACCGGGGCAGTGGCCGCCGGCCGACGCCGTCGAGGTCGACGCCGACCTGGACGCCTGGTACGCGCAGATGGCCGAGGGCGGTCTCGGCTACGGCCCCGCCTTCCAGGGGCTGCGCCGGGTGTGGCGTGGCGACGGCGAGGTCTACGCCGAGGTGGCCCTCCCCGAGGAGGCGAGCGCCGACGCGTCCCGCTTCGGGCTGCACCCGGCCCTGTTCGACGCGGCCCTGCAGGCCAGCGGGGTCACCGCCCTGCTCGGCGCCCCGGCGGACACCTCCGGCGCGGGCTGGATGCCGTTCGCCTTCCGTTCGGTCGCCCTGCACGCCCACGGCGCCACCCGGCTGCGGGCGCGGCTGCGCCCGCTCGGCCCGGACACCGTCGCGGTCACCCTCGCCGACACCGCCGGCCAGCCGGTCGCGACCGTCGAGTCGCTGACGTTCCGCCCGGTCGCCGCGGGGCGGGCCGACGAGGCCGCCGCCCTGCGCCGCAGCTCGGTGTTCCACCTGGACTGGACGCCGCTGCCGGGCACCGACGCGGCGGCGGGGGAGACGACCCGCTGGGCGCTGCTCGGCGACGACACCCTCGGCCTCGCCGGGGCGCTCGCCGCCGCCGGGCACCCGGTGCGGGCCCACGCCGACCTGGCGGCACTGGTCGTGGCGGTCGAGGAGTCCGGGGACGTACCCGACGTGGTGCTGGACCTGCGCTCCGGCGCGGAGTCGGACCCGCGGCGGGCCGGCGAGGCCGCGCACGACGCGGCCCGCGACGCGCTCGCGCTGGTGCAGCAGTGGTTGGGCGAGCCCCGGCTGGAGCGGTCCCGGCTGGTGCTGCACACCCGGGGCGCGGTCGGCGCGGCCCCGGGCGAGGCCCCGCGCGACCTGGCCCGGGCGAGCCTGTGGGGGCTGGTGCGCTCCGCGCAGTCCGAGCACCCCGGCCGGTTCACGCTGCTCGACACCGACGACGCCGCCGCCTCCCTGGCGGCGGTCCCGGCGGCCGTCGCCTCCGGCGAGCCGCAGCTCGCGCTCCGCGACGGCGTGCCGCTGGTGCCCCGGCTGGCCCGGGCGCGCGAGGCCGGCGTGCTGCCGCTGCCCGCCGACGAGGTGCCCTGGCGTCTCGACGTCACCGAGAAGGGCACGCTGGAGAACCTCGCCCTGCTGCCCGCCCCCCGCACGACCGGGGAGCTGCCGGCGGGTCACGTCCTGGTCGGGATGCGCGCCTCCGGGCTGAACTTCCGCGACGTGGTGCTGGCCCTCGGCATGGTCCCCGACCAGGAGGTGCTGGGCAACGAGGGCGCCGGTGTGGTGCTCGGCGTGGGACCGGGGGTCACCGACCTAGCCCCCGGCGACCGGGTCATGGGCATCTTCTCCGGTTCGTTCTCCTCGGCGGCGGTCACCGACCGCCGGCTGGTCACCCGCATCCCCGACGGTTGGTCGTACACCGACGCCGCCGCCGTGCCCGTGGTCTTCCTGACCGCCTGGTACGGGCTGGTGGAGCTGGCCCGGCTGCGCGCCGGGGAGTCCGTGCTCGTGCACGCGGCGGCCGGTGGCGTCGGCATGGCCGCCGTGCAGATTGCCCGCCACCTTGGCGCGGAGGTCTACGGCACGGCCAGCCCCGGCAAGTGGCCGGCGCTGCGCGCCACCGGCTTCGACGAGGCGCACCTCGCCTCCTCCCGCAGCCTCGACTTCGCCGACGAGTTCGCCCACCGCACCGGCGGGCGGGGCGTCGACGTGGTGCTCAACGCGCTGCGCGGCGAGTACGTCGACGCGTCGCTGCGGCTGCTCGCCGACGGCGGCCGGTTCGTCGAGATGGGCAAGACCGACAAGCGGGACCCGCGGCGGGTCGCCGCCGACCACCCCGGCGTCAGCTACCAGGTCTTCGACCTCATCGAGGCCGGCCCGGAGAAGATCGGCGCGATGCTGGGCGAGCTGATGGCGCTCTTCGCCGCCGGCGCGCTGCGGCCCCTGCCCCGGCGTACGTGGGACGTCCGGCGCGCCCCCGAGGCGTTCCGCTTCCTCAGCCAGGCCCGGCACGTCGGCAAGCTCGCCCTGAGCGTCCCGCAGGCGCCCCGGCTCGACGGCACGGTCCTCGTCTCCGGGGCGACCGGCACCCTCGGCGCGCTGCTCTGCCGGCACCTGGTCACCGCGCACGGCGCCCGGCAGCTGCTGCTGGTCAGCCGGCGCGGCCCGGACGCCGAGGGCGCCGACGACCTGCTCGCCGACCTCAAGGCGCTCGGCGCGGACGTGTCGATCGTCGCCGCCGACCTGGCCGACCCGGACGCCGTGGCGGACGTGCTGTCCATGGTGGACCGGCGGCACCCGCTGCGCGCCGTCGTGCACGCCGCCGGCGTCCTCGACGACGCCACCGTCGAGTCGCTCACCCCCGACCGCCTCGACGCGGTGCTGCGGCCCAAGGTCGACGTGGCCTGGAACCTGCACCGGGCCACCCTCGGCCACGACCTGAGCGCGTTCGTGCTCTTCTCGGCCGCCGCGGGCGTGTTCGGCGGCCCGGGCCAGGGCAACTACGCCGCCGGCAACGCGTTCCTCGACGCCCTCGCCGAGCATCGGCGGGCCCTCGGCCTGCCGGCGGTCGCGCTGGCGTGGGGCCGCTGGGCGCAGGCCAGCGGCATGACGGGACACCTCGACTCGGCCGACATCCGCCGGCTCGACCGGGGCGGCATGGCCGCCCTGTCCGACGACGAGGGGCTCGCCCTGTTCGACGCGGTCTGGCGCTCGGAGCGGGCGACCCTCATGCCCGCCAAGATCGTCACCGGTGTGGCCGCGCCCGGGTCACCCGTCCACCCGCTGCTGACCAACCTGGTCCGCCCCGCCGGCCGCCGGGCCGCGGCCGGCGAGGCCGCCGACGGGCAGGCGTACGCCGAGACGCTGCGCGCCCTGCCCGACGACAAGCGGGTACGTGCCCTGCGCGACCTGGTGCTGTCGCACGTGGCGGTCGTCCTCGGTCACGGCGATCCGGCCGGCATCGAGCCGACCCGCGCGTTCCGGGAACTCGGCTTCGACTCGCTCACCGCCGTCGAGCTGCGCAACCGGCTCGGCGCGGCCACCGGGCTACGGCTGCCGGCGACGCTGGTCTTCGACAACCCGACGCCCGAGGCACTCGCCGCCCACCTGGCCGGTCAGTTCGCCCCGGCGACCCCGCAGGGCGACGCGTCGACGGCGGGCCGGGAACTGGACCGGCTGGAGGCGGTGCTCGGCGGGCTCAACCCGACCGACGACGAGTTCCGCCGGATCACCGACCGGCTGCACGGCCTGCTGGGCCGGCTGACCGAGCGGCAGGCGGACGCGGACGGCGACGACGACCTGGAGTCGGCCACCGCCGAGAACATCTTCGACCTGATCGACCGCGAGCTGGAGACGTCGTGACCACCAGCCGCAACGACATCGGCATGCCGAGTGAGGTAGGTCCACGGTGAGCAACGAGGACGAGAAGTACGTCGAGTACCTGAAGCGTACGACCTCGGAGCTGCGGCGTACCCGGCGTCGGCTGCGCGAGCTGGAGGCCCGCGACGCCGAGCCCATCGCCATCGTGGCGATGAGCTGCCGCTACCCCGGCGGGGTCGACAGCCCCGAGGCGCTGTGGCAGCTCGTGCACGACGGCGGCGACGGGATCGGGCCGTTCCCCGCCGACCGGGGCTGGGACCTGGAGAACCTCTTCCACCCCGACCCCGACCACCCGGGCACCAGCTACGTGCGCGAGGGCGGCTTCGTCTACTCCGCCGCCGACTTCGACGCCGACCTGTTCGGCATCTCGCCGCGCGAGGCCGTCGCCATGGACCCGCAGCAGCGGCTGCTGCTGGAGACCTCCTGGGAGGCGTTCGAGCGGGCAGGGCTGCCGCTGCCGGCCGTCCGGGGCAGCCGCACCGGCGTCTTCGTCGGGGCGTCCTCGCACGGCTACGACGGCATGATGGCGCAGGCCGAGAACGGCGAGGGGCACCTGCTCACCGGCAACGCCACCAGCGTCATCTCCGGCCGCGTCGCGTACACCCTCGGGCTGGAGGGGCCGGCGGTCACCGTCGACACCGCCTGCTCGTCCTCGCTGGTCGCCGTCCACCTGGCGGCGCAGGCCCTGCGCAACGGCGACTGCGAGCTGGCGCTGGCCGGCGGCGTGACGGTCATGCCCACCCCGGCGGTCTTCGTCGGCTTCAGCCGGCAACGCGGCCTCGCCGCCGACGGCCGGTGCAAGGCGTTCGCCGCCGGCGCCGACGGCACCTCGTGGTCCGAGGGCATCGGCATGCTGCTGCTCACCCGGCTCTCCGACGCGCAGCGGCACGGGTACCCGGTGCTCGCCGTGGTGCGCGGCAGCGCGGTGAACCAGGACGGCGCGTCCAACGGCCTGAGCGCCCCGCACGGCCCCTCCCAGATCCGCGTCATCCGGCAGGCCCTGGCCAACGCCCGGCTCACCCCCGAGCAGGTCGACGTCGTGGAGGCGCACGGTACGGGCACCCGGCTCGGCGACCCGATCGAGGCGCAGGCGCTGCTGGCCACGTACGGGCAGGACCGCGACGACGCCGCGCCGCTGCTGCTGGGGTCGGTGAAGTCGAACATCGGGCACGCCCAGGCCGCCGCCGGGGTGGCCGGTGTGATCAAGATGGTGATGGCGATGCGGCACGGTGTCGTGCCGCCCACCCTGCACGTCGACGAGCCGTCCCCGCACATCGACTGGACCGCCGGGGCGGTCACCCTCGCCACCGCCGCCACCCCGTGGCCCGCCGTGGACCGGCCGCGTCGGGCCGCGGTGTCGTCGTTCGGCGTGTCCGGCACCAACGCGCACACCATCATCGAGCAGGCCCCGGCCTCCGCTGAGGTCGAGGACGAGGCCGGATCCGCGCCGAGGGTCCCGGCGACCCGCACCGTGGCCCCCGTGCTGCTCTCCGCCCGCTCCGACGCCGCGCTCGCCGCGCAGGCCGGCCGCTGGGCCGCCCGGTTCGCCGCCGACGAGACCCTGCGCCCGCTGGACGTGGCCTTCTCGTCGGTCACCTCCCGCTCCACCCTGGACCGCCGCGCCGTGCTGTCCGCGACCGGCCGCGACGACCTGCTCGCCGGCCTGCGCGCCCTCGCCGCCGGGGAACCGGCCGGCACCGTCGTGGTCGGCGCCGGGTCGCCGCGCGGCCAGCTCGCGGTGCTCTTCTCCGGCCAGGGCGCGCAGCGCGCCGGCATGGGCCGGGAGCTGTACGACGAGTTCCCCGTCTTCGCCACCGCCCTCGACGAGGTGTGCGGGTACCTGGACCGGGCCCTGCCGCGCCCCCTGCGCGAGGTGCTCTTTGCCGCCGAGGGGTCGGCCGACGCCGAGCTGCTGGACCGGACGGTGTTCACGCAGGCCGGCCTGTTCGCCGTCGAGGTGGCGCTGTTCCGGCTGGTCGAGTCCTTCGGCATCGCCCCCGACCTGGTCGCCGGCCACTCGATCGGCGAGGTCACGGCCGCGTACGTGGCCGGGGTGCTGTCGCTGGAGCACGCCTGCGCGCTGGTGTCGGCACGGGGCCGGCTGATGCAGGCGCTGCCGGCCGGTGGCGGAATGCTGGCCGTGGCGGCGACCGAGGCCGACGTGCTGGCCACGCTGGACGGCCTGGCCGACGTGGGGATCGCGGCCGTGAACGGGCCGACGGCGGTCGTCGTCTCCGGTGCCGTCGAGGCCCTCGACGAGGTGGAGCGGGTCTGGCGCGACCGGGGCGTGCGTACGCGCCGGCTGACCGTGAGCCACGCGTTCCACAGCCCGCTCATGGAGCCGATGCTCGCCAGGTTCCGCGCGGTGCTCGACAAGCTGACCTTCGCCGCGCCGTCGCTGCCCGTCGTGTCGAACGTGACGGGGGCGCTCGCCGACGCCGACGAGATCCGTACGGCCGACTACTGGGTGCGCCACGTCCGGGAGGCCGTCCGCTTCGCCGACGGGGTCACCGCGCTGCGGGCCGCCGGAGTCGACACGTTCCTGGAGATCGGGCCGCGCAGCGTCCTGACCGCCATGGTCGGCGACGCCCTGCCTGCCGGGGAGAGCGTGCTCGCCGTGCCGGCGCAGCGCGGGGACCGGTCCGAGACGCACGGGCTGCTGGCCGGCCTGGCCGAGCTGCACGTGCACGGGGTGGCCGTCGACTGGCAGCCGTGGTTCGCCGACACCGACGCCCAACGCGTGGACCTGCCCACGTACGCGTTCCAGCACCAGCGCTACTGGCCCGAGGTCGGCGACGCCGCCGGACGGGCCGCGCCGGGCGACGCCGCCGAGGGGGACTTCTGGGCGGCCGTGGAGCGCGGCGACCTGACCGGCGTCGCCGCCCACCTGGCGGTGCAGGACGATCCCGCCGCGGTCGAGGCCCTCGCCCCGGCCGTACCGGTGCTGTCGTCGTGGCGGCGGTCCCGCCAACGCGACGCCGTGGTGGACGGCTGGACGTACCGGGTCGACTGGGAGCCGGTACGCCCCGCCGCCGCGCCGGCGCTGACCGGCCGCTGGCTGGTCGTCACCGCCGACGCCGACGACGCCGGCGTGGCCGGGACCCTGACCGTTGCGGGCGCCCACGTCGACATCCTCACCGTCACCCCGGGCGTCGACCGCGCGGAGCTGACCGGCCTGCTGCGCGGCCACGGCGACCAGGGCTGGGCCGGGGTGCTCTGCGTGCTTCCCGCGACCGACCGGGCGCTGCCGCACGCCCCGGCCGTCTCGGGCGGCGCCGCGCTGCTGCTCACCCTCACCCAGGCGCTCGCCGACGCCGGCCTGCCCGGCCGGCTCTGGTGCCTCACCCGGGGCGCCGTCCGCGTCGGCGTCGGCGAGACCGTCGCCGACCCGTGGGCCGCCCTGGCCTGGGGCCTGGGTCGGGTCGTCGCCCTCGAACAGCCTGACCGCTGGGGCGGCCTGGTCGACCTGCCCGCCCGCGTCGACCGCACCGCCTCCGACGCGCTGCTCGCCGTCCTCGCAGACGGTGGCCACGACCAGGTGGCGATCCGCCCGCAGGGCGTCCTCGGCCGGCGGCTGCTGCCGGCCGCGCCGCCCGCGGGTGCGGGTTGGCGGCCTGCCGGGACGGTGCTGGTGACTGGTGGTACGGGTGCGTTGGGTCGGCATGTGGCTCGTTGGTTGCTGGCCAACGGGGTGGCCGAGGTGGTGCTCGCTTCGCGGCGGGGTCCGGCGGCGCCGGGCGCGGCGGAGTTGGTGGCCGAGTTGGGTGCGGTACGGGTGGTGGCGTGTGACGTCACCGATCGGGCCGCCGTCGACGCCCTGGTGGCGGACCTGCCGGAGCTGACCGCCGTCGTGCACACCGCCGGCGTGGTCGACGACGGCGTCCTCGACGGGCTCGACCTGGCCCGCATGCAGACCGTCCTCGACGGCAAGGTCCGCGCCGCCCGGGTGCTGCACGAGGCCACCGCCCACCGCGACCTCGGCGCGTTCGTGCTCTTCTCCTCCCTCGCAGGGGTCATCGGCAGCGCCGGGCAGGGCAACTACGCGGCCGCCAACGCCTACCTCGACGCGTTCGCTGCCTGGCGCCGCGACCAGGGCCTGCCCGCCACCGCCATCGCCTGGGGCGCCTGGGCCGAGGACGGCATGGCCGCCGCCCTCACCGCCCGGCTCGCCCGCGGCGGGGTCAACCCGCTCCCCGTCGCCGAGGCCGTCACCGCCCTCGGCCGGCTGGTCAACACCGCCGAGCCGGCCGTCACCGTCGCCGACGTCGACTGGGGACGCCTCGCCGCCTCCTGGGGCCGCCCGACGCCACTGATCGCCGCCCTGCCCGGGGTGCCCGCCGTGCCCACCGGCCCCGCCCGCGCCGTGGTCGTCGGCCGGTCCCTGCCGCAGCTCGCCGACCTCGTCCGCACCCAGGCCGCCGTCGTGCTCGGCTACCCGGCCGGCCAGCCGCTGCCCGACCGCACCTTCCGCGACCTCGGCTTCGACTCGCTCACCGCCGTCGAACTGCGCAACCGGCTGACCGCCGAAACGGGCATGACCCTGCCCGCCACGCTGGTCTTCGACCACCCCACGGTCGCCGAACTCGCCGCCCACCTGCACGGCCTCACCGCCGGGCACACCACCAGCGAGGTGGTCGCCGACGGCACGGGCCGCGACCGCGAGCCGATCGCCATCGTCGCGATGAGCTGCCGATTCCCCGGCGGCGTCGCCTCGCCGGAGCAGCTCTGGGACCTCGTCGCCACCGGCACCGACGCGATGAGCCTGATGCCCGGCGAGCGCGGCTGGAACCTCGCCGAGCTGTACCACCCCGACCCCGAGCACCTCGGCACCAGCTACGTCCGGGAGGGCGGCTTCGTCACCGGGGCCGGCGAGTTCGACCCGGCGTTCTTCGGCATCAGCCCCCGCGAGGCCCTCGCCATGGACCCGCAGCAGCGGCTGCTGCTGGAGACCACCTGGGAGGCGTTCGAGCGGGCCCGGATCGACCCGACCGCCCTGCGCGGCACCCGCACCGGCGTGTACGTCGGCACCAACGGCCAGGACTACGGCTCACTGCTGATGGCCACCGGGGACGTCGACGAGAACTACCTCGCCACCGGCACCTCCGCCAGCGTCATCTCCGGCCGGCTGGCGTACACCTTCGGGCTGCACGGCCCGGCGGTCACCGTCGACACCGCCTGCTCGTCGTCGCTGGTCGCGATGCACCTGGCCGCGCAGGCCCTCCAGACGGGGGAGTGCGACCTCGCCCTGGCCGGCGGCGCCACCGTGATGGCCACCCCCGGCATCTTCGTCGGCTTCTCCCGCCAGCGCGGCCTCGCCGCGGACGGCCGGTGCAAGCCGTTCGCCGGGGCCGCCGACGGCACCGGCTGGGGCGAGGGCATCGGCCTGCTGGTGCTCCAGCGGCTCTCCGACGCCCGCCGCGACGGTAACCCGATCCTCGCCGTGCTGCGCGGCAGCGCCGTCAACCAGGACGGCGCCTCCAACGGCCTCACCGCCCCCAACGGCCCCGCCCAGCAGCGGGTGATCCGGCAGGCCCTCGCGAACGCCGGGCTCACCCCCGACCAGGTCGACGCCGTCGAGGCGCACGGCACCGGGACCACCCTGGGCGACCCGATCGAGGCGCAGGCCCTCATCGCCACGTACGGGCAGGACCGTCCCGCCGACCGGCCGCTCTGGCTCGGCTCGGTGAAGTCGAACATCGGGCACACCCAGGCCGCCGCCGGCGTCGCCGGGGTGATGAAGATGGTGCTGGCCATGCGGCACGGGGTGCTGCCGCCCACCCTGCACGTGGACGAGCCCACCCCGCACGTCGACTGGAGCGCCGGCAGCGTCGAGCTGCTCACCTCCGCCCGACCGTGGGAGCCGGTCGACGGCGTACGCCGCGCCGCCGTCTCCTCGTTCGGCATCAGCGGCACCAACGTGCACACCATCCTCGAACAGGCCCCCGCCGACGAGCCGGATTCCGAGCCGACGGCCGGCGGGCCGGGCGGGGAACTGCCCTGGGTGCTCTCCGGGCGCACCGTCGACGCCCTCACCGCCCGCACCCGCGACCTGCGCGACCACCTCGACACCGTCGACGACGCCGGGCTCACCGACGTCAGCTGGTCGCTGGCCGCCACCCGCGCGTCGCACGACCACCGGGCCGTCGTCTTCGCCGCCGACCGCGACGAGCTGACCGCGTCCCTCGACGCGCTCGCCGCCGGCCGGCCCACCCCGCAGACCGTCACCCGTGTCCCCGGCACGCCGGGCGAGGTCGCGTTCGTCTTCCCCGGCCAGGGCTCGCAGTGGGTCGGCATGGCCGCCGAGCTGCTCGACACCGCCCCGGTCTTCGCGCAGACGTTCACCGCCTGCGCCGAGGCGCTGCGCCCGTACGTCGACTGGTCGCCGACCGACGTGGTGCGCGGCGCGCCCGACGCCCCCTCGCTGGAGCGGGTCGACGTCGTGCAGCCCACCCTGTTCGCGGTCAGCGTCTCGCTCGCCGCCCTCTGGGAGTCGTACGGCGTACGCCCCTCCGCCGTCGTCGGCCACTCCCAGGGCGAGATCGCCGCCGCGTACGTCGCCGGCGGTCTCACCCTGGACGACGCGGCGGCCGTGGTCGCCCTGCGCAGCCGGATCATCGCAGGCATCGCCGGGGACGGCGGCATGGTCTCGGTCGCCACCACCGCCGACGAGGCCACCGCGACGATCACCCGCTGGGCCGGCCGGATCGCCCTGGCCGCCGTCAACGGACCCACCTCCGTGGTGGTGTCCGGCGACAGCGCCGCCCTCGACGACCTCGTCGCCCACTACGAGTCCCGCGAGGTGCGGGTACGCCGCGTCCCCGTGGACTATGCGTCCCACTCCGCCCACGTCGAGCAGCTGCGCGACCAACTGCTGGAACTGCTCGCCGGGCTGCGGCCCCGCACCGGCGAGGTCCGGTTCCGCTCCACCGTCGAGGGCGACTGGCTCGACACCGCCGCCCTCGACGCCGACTACTGGTACCGCAACCTGCGGCAGACCGTCCGCTTCGACGACGCGGTACGCAGCCTCGTCGCCGCCGGCTACCAGACCTTCGTCGAGGTCAGCGCCCACCCGGTGCTGACCATGGCCGTGCAGGAGAGCGTCGAGCTGGCCGCCGCCGACCCGGACGCGGTGACCGTCACCGGCAGCCTCCGCCGGGGCGAGGGCGGCCTCGGCCGCTTCCTGCGCGCGGTGGCCGAGGTCTGGACCGGAGGTACGCCGGTGGACTGGCGGCCCGCCTTCGCGGGCCTCGCCGGGCGGCGTCGCGACCTGCCCACGTACCCGTTCCAGCGGCAGCTCTACTGGCCGCAGCCGTCCGCCGCGCCCGCCCCGGCTGCCGGCGTCGCCGGTCCCGTGGCCGACGACGAGGTCGACGCCCGCTTCTGGGCGGCCGTGGAGGCGGAGGACCTGAGCGCGTTCACGGCCGAGCTCTCCGCCACGACCGAGTCGCAGCCGGTATCCGACGCGGCGTTCGCCGACGTGCTGCCGGTCCTCGCCGCCTGGCGTCGCCGGCACCGCGACCAGGCCACCGTGGACTCCTGGCGGTACCGGGACAGCTGGACGCCGGTCGCCCCCGACGCCGCCGGCGAGCCGACCGTCACCGGCACCTGGTGGCTGCTCACCGGCCCCGACGACACCGGCGCGGCCGAGGCCGCCTTCTGCGGCGAGGCGCTGCGGCGGCACGGCGGCACCGTCGTACCGCTGGCGCTGGACGCCGACCGCACGGACCGCGCGGCGCTCGCCGCCCGGCTGCGCGACCTCGCCGACGGTGGCGCCCGGCCCGCCGGGATCGTGTCGCTGCTGCCGCTCGACGAGACGCCCGCCCCGGCGCACCCGTCGGTGCCGGTCGGCTTCGCCGGCACCGTCACCCTCGTGCAGGCGCTCGGCGACGCCGGCGTCCGCGCGCCGCTGTGGTGCCTCACCCGTGGCGCCGTCGCCACCGGCCCGGCCGACCCGCTGCCGCACCCGCTCCAGCAGCTCACCTGGGGCTTCGGCCGGGTAGCCGCACTGGAGCACCCGGACCGCTGGGGCGGCCTCGTGGACCTGCCCGACGAGCTCGACGACGCGGCCGGCCGCCGGCTGGTGCGCGTCCTTGCCGGCGCCGACGGGGAGGACCAGGTCGCGCTGCGGTGGGCCGGCGCGTTCGGCCGCCGACTGCTGCACGCCCCGCTCGGCGACACCCCCGCCCCGCGCACCTGGCGGCCCTCCGGCACCGCCCTGGTCACCGGCGGCACCGGCGCGCTCGGCGGCCACATGGCCCGCTGGCTCGCCGCCAACGGCGCCGCGCACCTGGTGCTGGTCAGCCGGCGCGGCCGGCAGGCCGAGGGCATCGCCGACCTCGAGGCCGAGCTGGTGGCGCTCGGTGCCCGGGTGACCGTCGCCGCCTGCGACGCCGCCGACCGGTCGGCGCTCGCCGCCGTCCTCGCCGACCTGCCGCCCGAGCACCCGCTGACCACCGTCGTGCACACCGCCGCCGTGCTCGACGACTCGGTGATCAACTCGCTCACCCTGGAGCAGGTCGACTACGCGCTCAGCGCGAAGGTCACCACCGCGCTGAACCTGCACGAGCTGACCCGCGAGCTGGACCTCGACGCGTTCATCCTGTTCTCCTCGATGGCCGGCACCGTCGGCAGCTCCGGCGTGGGCAACTACGCCCCCGGCAACGCCTTCCTCAACGCCCTCGCCGAGCACCGGCGGGCCCTCGGCCTGCCCGCCACCTCGATCGGCTGGGGCGCGTGGGGCGGTGGCGGCATGGCCGACGGCGAGTTCGGCCGGATGCTGCACCGCCACGGCGCACCCGAGATGCCGCCGCGGCTCGCCGTCGCGGCCCTGCACCAGGCCGTCGAGCACGACGAGACGTTCCTGACCATCTCGAACATCGCCTGGGACCGGTTCTTCGTCGCGTTCACCGCCACTCGGCCCGGCCCGCTGATCTCGGAGATCCCCGAGGCACAGCGGTTGCAGGCCACCAAGGGCCTCGCCGAGGCGAAGGAGACCGACGAGGCCAACCCCGCCGGCGCGTTCACCCGGATGAGCGCCGCCGAGCGCCAGCAGGCGCTGCTCGACCTGGTCCGCGACCAGGCGGCCACCGTCCTCAAGTACGCCGACGGCCAGGCCGTCGACCCGCACCACGCGTTCCGGGACCTCGGCTTCGACTCGGTGACGGCGGTGGAGCTGCGCAACCGGCTCGCCACCGCCACCTCGCTGCGGCTGCCGGTGACCCTGGTCTTCGACTACCCGTCACCGACCGCGCTCGCCCGGCACCTGCACGAGGAACTGGGCGGCGAGACCGCCGTGGCCGCCGAGACCGCCCCGGTGGCGCTCGGCGACGACGAGCCGGTGGCCATCGTCGCCATGTCCTGCCGCTTCCCCGGCGGGGCCAACGACCCCGAGCGGTTCTGGCAGATGCTGCACGCCGGCCGCGACGCCGTGTCCGACCTACCCGGCGACCGGGGTTGGGACGTCGAGAAGCTCTACGACCCCGACCCCTATTCCACCGGCACCTCCTACGTCCGCAGCGGCGCCTTCCTCTACGAGGCGGCGGAGTTTGATGCCGGTTTCTTCGGGATTTCCCCCCGTGAGGCGTTGGCCATGGATCCGCAGCAGCGGTTGCTGCTGGAGGTGTCGTACGAGGCGGTCGAGCGGGCAGGGGTTGAGCCTGGGGTCCTTCGGGGTTCGCGAACAGGGGTGTTCGTGGGCACGAATGGTCAGGACTATGGGGCCCTGCTGATGGTGGCGGGGGACGAGGTGGAGGGCTTCGCGGGCACGGGCAACGCCGCGAGTGTGGTGTCGGGTCGGGTGGCGTACGCGTTGGGGTTGGAGGGGCCGGCGGTGTCGGTGGACACGGCGTGTTCGTCGTCGTTGGTGGCGTTGCACCTGGCGGTGCAGTCGCTGCGGCGTGGCGAGTGCGACCTGGCCCTCGCCGGCGGCGTGACCGTGATGGCGACGCCCGGGCTGTTCGTGGAGTTCTCCCGGCAGCGGGGCCTGGCCGCCGACGGCCGGTGCAAGGCGTTCGCGGCTGGTGCCGACGGCACCGGTTGGGGCGAGGGTGTCGGCATGCTGCTCGTGGAGCGGCTGTCGGACGCCCGGCGCAACGGTCACGAGGTGCTGGCGATCGTGCGGGGCAGCGCCGTCAACCAGGACGGCGCCTCCAACGGGCTGACCGCCCCGAACGGGCCCTCGCAGCAGCGGGTGATCCGGCAGGCACTGGCCTCGGCGCGGCTCTCCACGGCCGACGTGGACGTGGTGGAGGCGCACGGTACGGGCACCACCCTCGGTGACCCGATCGAGGCGCAGGCCCTGCTCGCCACGTACGGGCAGGAGCGCGACGAGCCGCTGCTGCTCGGCTCGGTGAAGTCGAACATCGGCCACACCCAGGCCGCCGCCGGTGTCGCCGGTGTGATCAAGATGGTGCTGGCGATGCGCGAGGGCGTGGTCCCCGCGACGCTGCACGTGGACGAGCCGTCGCCGCACATCGACTGGACCTCGGGCGCGGTGGAGCTGGCGACGGAGTCGCGGCCGTGGCCGGCGGTGGAGCGCCCGCGCCGGGCGGCGGTGTCGTCGTTCGGCATCTCCGGCACCAACGCGCACGTCATCATCGAACTGCCCGAGGACCGGCCCGCCGAGAGCGCGGAGACCGACGGCGAGGCCACCGAGGGCCGCAGCCCGGGACTCGTGGCCTCCGACGTCGTCGTCTGGGCCGTGTCGGGGCGGTCGAAGGGCGCGCTGGCCGGTCAGGCCGCCCGCCTGGCCCAGCACGTCCGCGCGCACGCCGACCTCGACGCTGCGGCGGTGGGCTGGTCCCTCGCCGCCACCCGGTCGACGTTCGACCACCGGGCCGCCGTCGTCGGCGCCGGGGTGGCCGAGCTGCTGGCCGGGCTCGACGCCCTGTCCGCCGGCGCGCCGGCGGGGAACCTCGTCACGGGTACGGCCTCCGGAACGGGTGCGGTGTTCGTGTTCCCGGGTCAGGGTGCGCAGTCGGCGCGGATGGCTGCCGGGCTCGTCGGTCGTGCGCCGGTGTTCGACGCGCGGCTGGCGGAGTGCCAGCGGGCCCTGGCGCCGTACCTGGACGTGGACCTGGTTGCGGTGTTGACCGGCGAGGACGAGTCGTGGTTGGAGCGGGTCGAGGTCGTGCAGCCGGTGCTGTGGGCCGTCGGCGTCGCTCTGGCGGCGGTGTGGCAGCACGCGGGGGTCACCCCGGCTGTGGTGGTCGGTCACTCGCAGGGTGAGATCGGTGCGGCGTGTGTGGCGGGGATCCTCAGCTTGGAGGATGCGGCGAAGGCCGTGGCGTTGCGGTCGCGGGCGCTGATGGTGCTGCGGGGCACGGGGACGATGGCGTCGGTGGACCTGTCGGCCGAGGCGGTCGGCGAGCGCCTCGGGGAGTTCCCCGGCGTGGGCGTCGCGGCGGTCAACGGCCCGTCGACTGTGGTGGTGTCGGGTCCGCCGCAGCCGGTCGCTGACCTGGTGGAGGCGTGTCAGGCCGACGGGGTGCGGGCGCGGTTGATCCCGGTGGACTACGCGTCGCACTCGGCGGCGGTGCAGGAGGTCGCCGAGCAGTTGCGCGCCGACCTGGCCGACGTGACTCCGCGACAGGGCCACGTCCGGCTCGTCTCCACGCTGACCGGGGACTGGGTGGACCCGTCCTCGATGACGGCGGACTACTGGTACGACAACCTGCGGCAGACCGTCCAGTTCGAGGCCGCCGTGCGGGTGGCCGTCGAGGCGGGTCACACGACGTTCGTGGAGATCAGCCCGCATCCGGTGTTGACGATGCCGGTCACGGCGATCCTGGACGACGCCGGTGTCACCGGGCACACCCTGGGCAGCCTGCGGCGCGGCGACGACGATCCGACGCGGCTGTTGACGAACCTCGCGACCGCCCACACGATCGGCCTGCCCGTCGACCTGAGCACGGTCCTGGCCGAGACCGACACCGTGGCACTGCCCACGTACGCCTTCGACCGCAGCCGCTTCTGGCCCACCACGGTGACGGAGCAGGACGGCGCCGAGGTGACCCCGAGCGGCGTCGACTCCGCGTTCTGGGCGGCCGTCGAGAGCGAGGACCTGGCGGCGCTCGCGGAACTCACCGAGCAGGACGCGGCGGAGTCCCTCGAACGGCTGGGCGCGGCCCTGCCGGTGCTCGCCTCCTGGCGGCGCCAGCAGCGCAACCGCTCCAGCCTGGACGACCTGCGGTACCGCAGCGTCTGGCAGCCGTACACCGGGACGCCCGTCAGTTTCCTGCCCGGCGCCTGGTGGGTGATCGCCGACGAGCGGAACCCGGAGGAGGGCGAGGCCGCCGCCGTCGAGCTGGCCGGCCGGGGCGCCGACGTCCGGCTGGTGTCGGTGCCGGAGAACCTGACCGACCGGGACGCCCTCGTCGCGCACCTGAGTGGCGCCACCCGTACCGCCGACGGCGGAACGGCCCCGGTCGACGGGGTGCTGTCGCTGCTCGCCCTCGCCGACGGCGCGGTCGACGACACCCAGCCGGTGCCGCCGTTCCTCGCCCGGTCGCTGGCGCTGATCCAGGCGCTCGGCGACCTCGACGTCGCCGCGCCGCTGTGGTGCGTCACCCGGGGCGCCGCCGGTACCACCCGGGGCGGAGCGCCCGGTCGACCGGAGCAGTCGCTGCTCTGGGGCCTCGGCCGGGTCGTGGCCCTCGAACACCCCGAGCGCTGGGGCGGCCTGATCGACGTACCGGCCACCCTGGACGACCACGGCTGGGACCTGCTCTGCGCCGCGCTCGCCGGCCTCGACGGCGAGGACCAGCTCGCGGTCGACGGCGCCACCATCCTCGTCCGCCGGCTGGTGCGTTCGCCCGGCGGTGAGACCGCCACCGACGAGGCCGGCTACCCGGGCACGACGCTGGTCACCGGCGGCACCGGCGCGCTCGGCGCGGAGGTGGCCCGCTGGCTGGCCGCCCGGGGCGCCGAGCACCTGATGCTGGTCTCCCGTCGCGGTGCGGACGCTCCCGGCGTCACCGACCTCGTCCGGGAACTGACCGGGGCGGGCACGCGGGTGACCGTGGCGGCCTGCGACGTGGCCGACCGGGCGGCGCTGGCCAAGCTGCTCGACGAGGTGCCGGCCGAGGTGCCGCTGACCAGCGTGGTGCACGCGGCCGGCGTGCTGGAGGACGGGGTGCTCGACGGGCTCACCGCCGACCGGCTCGCCACCGTCCTGCGGCCCAAGGTGCTCGGTGCCCTGCACCTGCACGAGCTGACCGTCGGGCGGGAACTGCGCGCGTTCGTGCTGTTTTCGGCGATGGCCGGCCAGCTGGGCGCGGCCGGGCAGGGCAGCTACGCCGCCGCCAACGCCTACCTCGACGCCCTCGCCGAGCAGCGGCACCGCCAGGGTCTGCCGGCCACCTCGGTGGCGTGGGGTCCCTGGGCGGCCGGCGGCATGGCCGCCACCGACCAGGCCGTCGAGGAGCGCCGCCGTCGTACGGGCGTGTCCCGCCTCGACACCGGGCAGGCGCTTACGGCGCTCGCGCAGTGCGTCGCGCGGGACGAGCCGGCGACGATGGTGGTCGGCATCGACTGGGCCCGCTACGTGCCCGGGTTCGTGGCCGTGCGGCCCAGCCCGCTCATCGCGGGTGTGGCCGAGGCGCGTCGGGCCGTCGCCGAGCGGGCCGAGGAGACCGGCGTCTCCGCCGAGTCCCTGGCCGCGCTGCTCGCCGGGCAGACCGATGCCGAGCGGCGCAAGACCCTGCTGGAGCTGGTACGCGGGCAGGCCGCCGCGGTCCTCGGGCACGCCTCGATGGACGCCGTGGAGCCGGACCGGGCGTTCCGGGAACTCGGCTTCGACTCGCTGACCGCCGTGGAGCTGCGTAACCGGCTCACCGCGGCGACCGGCGTCCGGCTGCCCGCCACGGTGGTCTTCGACTACCCGACCGCCGCCGGGCTGGCCGAGTACGTGCGGGCCGCGATCGTCGACGGCGGGGTGGTCGGGGTCGCACCGGTCTTCGGTGAGCTGGACAGGTTGGAAGCGGCGCTCTCCGGCTCGGCGCCGGACCGGAGCGCCCGAATTCGGATCACCGAGCGGCTGCGGGCGCTGCTGGCCTCCCTCAACGAGGCCGACGCGCCGGCGGGCGGCGACACGGTCGCCGAGAAGCTCCAGGACGCGACGCCGGACGAGGTCTTCGACTTCATCGACCGTGAGCTGGGGATGTCCTGACGTGATCGCTGCTGCGACGACGGGTCAACACAAGGAGTGCGCGGTCCATGGCTGACGAGGCGAAGCTTCTCGACTACCTCAAGCGGGTCACCGCTGACCTGCACCAGGTGCGCCAGCGCCTGCGCGAGGTGGAGGCCGGTGAACAGGAACCGGTCGCCATCGTCTCCATGAGCTGCCGCTTCCCGGGTGGGGTGCGGTCGCCCGAGGACCTGTGGGAGGTGGTCGCGTCCGGCCGGGACGTGGTCTCCGACTTCCCCGAGGACCGCGGCTGGGACCTCGGGTCGCTCTACGACAGCGACCCCGAGCAGTCCGGCACGTCGTACACGCGGCAGGGTGGCTTCGTCCACGACGTGGCCGACTTCGACCCGGGCTTCTTCGCGATCTCCCCCCGCGAGGCGCTGGCCATGGACCCGCAGCAGCGCTGGCTGCTGGAGACCTCCTGGGAGGCGCTCGAACGGGCCGGCATCGACCCGCACTCGCTGAAGGGCAGCCGCACCGGCGTCTTCGCCGGCAGCACCGGCCAGGACTACGGCACCGTGCTGATGGGTGCCGCGCAGGGCCTGGAAGGGCACCTGATGACCGGCAACGCCGGCAGCGTCGTCTCCGGCCGGATCGCCTACACGTTCGGGCTGGAGGGGCCGGCGGTCACCATCGACACCGCCTGCTCGTCCTCGCTGGTCGCCCTGCACCTCGCGGCGCAGGCGCTGCGGCAGCGGGAGTGCACCCTGGCGCTCGTGGCCGGGGTCACCGCCATGTGCACGCCGGCCGCGTTCGTTGAGTTCTCCCGGCAGCGGGGCCTCGCCGCCGACGGCCGGTGCAAGGCGTTCGCCGCCGCCGCCGACGGGACCGGCTGGTCGGAGGGGGTCGGCGTACTGCTGCTGGAGCGGCTCTCGGACGCGCAGCGCAACGGTCACCCGATCCTCGCCGTGGTGCGGGGCAGCGCCGTGAACCAGGACGGCGCCTCCAACGGCCTCAGCGCCCCGAACGGGCCCTCGCAGCAGCGGGTGATCCAGCAGGCCCTGGCCAACGCCGGCCTCGCCTCGGGCGGCGTGGACGTGGTCGAGGCGCACGGTACGGGTACCCGGCTCGGCGACCCGATCGAGGCGCAGGCGCTGCTGGCCACGTACGGGCAGGACCGGGGGGACGCCGCGCCGCTGCTGCTGGGGTCGGTGAAGTCGAACATCGGGCACGCCCAGGCCGCCGCCGGGGTGGCCGGTGTGATCAAGATGGTGATGGCGATGCGGCACGGCGTCGTGCCGCCCACCCTGCACGTCGACGAGCCCACCCCCGAGGTCGACTGGTCGGCCGGCGAGGTCTCGCTGGTGACCGAGGCGACGCCGTGGCCGGCGGTGAACCGGCCGCGCCGCTCGGCGGTCTCCTCGTTCGGGGTGTCCGGCACCAACGCGCACACCATCCTGGAGCAGGCCCCGGCGCCCCAGCAGTCCCCGTCGGCCGCCGCCGCGCCGGTGGTCGAGCGGCCGCTCGTGCCGGTGCCCGTGTCGGCCCGCGACGCGGCGGGCCTCGCCGCCCAGGCGGCCCGCTGGGCGGCCCGGATCGCCGCCGACGAGACCCTGCGGCCCCTCGACGTGGCCTTCTCGGCGGTCACCTCCCGGTCCACCCTGGACCACCGGGCCGTGGTGCCCGCGACCGGCCGCGAGGAGCTGCTGGCCGGGCTGCGCGCCCTCGCCGCCGGGGACCCGTCGGGCACGGTGGTCGCCGGCCAGGCCGGCAACCGAGGTTCGCTCGCGGTGCTCTTCTCCGGTCAGGGCGCGCAGCGTGCCGGCATGGGTCGGGAGTTGTACGCCGAGTTCCCGGTCTTCGCCGCCGCGCTGGACGAGGTGTGCGTCTACCTGGACGCGTTGCTGCCGCGTCCGCTGCGGGAGGTGCTGTTCGCCGAGGCGGGCAGCCCCGAGGCGGGTTTGTTGGATCAGACGGTGTTCACGCAGGCCGGGTTGTTCGCGGTCGAGGTGGCGCTGTTCCGGCTGGTGGAGTCGTTCGGGATCACGCCGGAGTTCGTGGGTGGTCACTCGATCGGTGAGATCACGGCCGCGCATGTGGCGGGGGTGTTGTCGCTGGTCGACGCCGCTGCCCTGGTGGCGGCGCGTGGGCGGTTGATGCAGGCGTTGCCGGCCGGTGGCGGAATGCTGGCCGTGGCGGCGACCGAGGCCGACGTGCTGGCCACGCTGGACGGCCTGGCCGACGTGGGGATCGCGGCCGTGAACGGACCGACGGCGGTGGTGGTCTCGGGTGCCGTCGAGGCTCTCGACGAGGTGGAGCGGGTCTGGCGCGACCGGGGCGTGCGTACGCGCCGGCTCACCGTCAGCCATGCGTTCCACAGTCCGTTGATGGAGCCGATGCTGGGCGAGTTCCGGGCCGTGCTGGACGGGCTGACCTTCGCCGCGCCGTCGCTGCCGGTCGTGTCGAACGTGACCGGGGCGTTGGCCGAGGCCGACGAGATCCGCACCCCCGACTACTGGGTGCGGCACGTCCGGAAGGCGGTGCGGTACGCCGACGGGGTCACCGCGCTGCGGGCCGCCGGAGTCGACACGTTCCTGGAGATCGGGCCGCAGAGCGTACTGACCGCGATGGCGGCCGACATCCTGCCCGGCGACGACGCCGTGCTCAGCGCGGCCGTGCAGCGCAAGGACCGGCCCGAGACGCACGGGCTGCTGGCCGGCCTGGCCGAGCTGCACGTGCACGGGGTGGCCGTCGACTGGCAGCCGTGGTTCGCCGACACCGGCGCCCGCCGGGTGGACCTGCCCACGTACGCGTTCCAGCACCAGCGCTACTGGCCCGAGGCGGGCGCCGGGTGGACCGGCGACGTCACCGCGGTCGGCCTGCGCCCCGCGCAGCACCCCCTGCTCGGGGCCGCCGTCGGCGTCGCGCACGCCGAGGGCTTCCTGTTCACCGGCCGGCTGGCCCGGCGTACCCACCCGTGGATCTCCGACCACGTTGTCTTCGACACCGTGCTGCTGCCCGGCACGGGCTTCGTCGAACTCGCCCTCCAGGCCGGCGCGCACGTCGGTGCGGACCACGTCCGCGAACTCACCCTCGAATCGCCGCTGATCCTGCCCGAGACCGGGGGCGTGGACATCCAGCTCTGGATCGGCCCGGCCGACGAGACGGGCTGCCGGTCCGTGTCGCTGCACTCCGCGCAGGACGGCGAGCCGGCCGAGGGCGCCGGCGAGCGGACCTGGACCCGCAACGCCAGCGGCGTGCTGGCCAGCGGCCCCGCCGCGCCGAGCGGCCCCGTCGGCTGGTCCGACCTGACCACCTGGCCGCCGCCGGGCGCGACCGAGGTCGGCACCGACGACCTGTACGTGAACCTCGCCGCCCAGGGCTACGACTACGGCCCGTCCTTCATCGCCCTGCGTTCCGCCTGGCGGCGCGGCGACGACCTCTTCGCCGAGCTGGCGCTGCCGGAGGCCCCCGCCGCCGAGGCCGGCGGGTACGGCCTGCACCCGGCCCTGCTCGACGCGGCCCTGCACACCCTCGGCCTGACCACGCCGGCCGGGGAGCCGTCCGGGGCGGACATGCCCCCCGGGTACGGCCGGCTGCCGTTCTCCTGGAACGACGTCGCCCTGCACGGCGCCGGGGCCGCGGCGGCCCGCGTGCGGGTCTCGCACACCGGCCCCGACAGCATCTCGCTGCTGCTCACCGACGTCACCGGCGCACCGGTCATCTCCGTCGGCTCCCTCGTCCTGCGGCCGGTCTCCGCCGACCAGCTCCGCACCGCCTCCGGCGGCGGCACCGAGTCGCTGTTCCGGGTCGAGTGGGCGCCGCTCGCGCTGCCCGCCGGCCCGTCCACCGTCGACTGGGCGGTGCTCGGCGACGCGGCGGCGCTCACCGACGCGGTCGCGGCCACCGGCACGGCCGTGGCGGCGTACCCCGACCTGACGGCCCTGGCCACGGCGATGGACGACGGGACGAACGCGCCCGGCGTGCTGGTCCTGCCGTTGCTCGACCCGCCCACGTCGGCGGACGTGCCGCGCGCCGTCGCCGAGGCGACCCACCGGGTGCTCGCCGTGCTCCAGCAGTTCCTCGCCGAGGAGCGCTACGCGGTGTCCCGACTGGTGGTGCTGACCCGGGGCGCGGTCGCCACCGACCGGGACACCGACCTGGCCGACCTGGCCGGCGCCGCCGTGATCGGCCTGCTGCGTTCCGCCCAGTCGGAGAACCCCGACCGGTTCGTGCTGGTCGACGTCGACGACGTGGCCGGCTGCGCCGCCGCGCTCGTTCCGGCCGTCGCGACCGACGAGCCGCAGGTCGTGATCCGCGCGGGCGTCGCCGCCGGCGCCCGGCTCACCCGGGTCCCCGCCGTGGCCGAACCGCCGGCCGCCCCGTTCGACTCCGACGGCACCGTCCTGATCACCGGCGCCACCGGCACCCTCGGCCAGCTGATGAGCCGGCACCTCGTCAGCACGTACGGCGTCCGGCACCTGATCCTCACCAGCCGGCGCGGCCGGGCCGCCGGAGGCGTCGCGGAGCTCTGCGCCGAGTTGGAGGCGCTCGGCGTGCGCGTCACCGTCGCCGCCTGCGACGTGGCCGACCGCAACGCCGTGGCCGAGCTGCTGGCCGCGATCCCGGCGGAGCACCCGCTCACCGCCGTCATCCACGCCGCCGGCGTGCGCGACGACGGCGTCATCTCCTCGCTCACCCCCGAGCGGATGGACGGCGTGCTGCGGCCCAAGGTCGACGCCGCCTGGCACCTGCACGAGCTGACCGCCGACCTCGACCTGAAGGCGTTCGTCTCGTACTCCTCGCTGGCCGCCACCGCCGGCGGCCCGGGCCAGGGCAACTACGCTGCCGCCAACGCGTTCCTCGACGGGCTGGCCCAGCACCGCAAGGCGCGCGGCCTCGCCGCGCTCACCCTCGCCTGGGGTCTCTGGGCCGACCGCAGCGGCATGACCACCGAGCTCGACGACGTCCACCTCAACCGGATCTCCCGCTCCGGCGTCGCCGCCATGGAGGCCGAGGAGGGGCTCGCCCTCTTCGACGCGGCCTGCCGCACCACCGACGCCGCGCTCGTCCCGGCCCGGCTGGACCTGGCCGCCATGAAGGTGCAGTTCGCCGGCGGCAGCATCCCGCCCCTGTACCGGGCCCTGATCCGCACGCCCGCCCGCGCCGCCGCGGCCACCACCGGCGCGTCGCTGGTACAGCAGCTCGCCGGGCTCGGCGACACCGAGCGGGCCGCCGCGCTCGTCGAGATCGTCCGGGGGCAGGCCGCCGCCGTGCTCGGCTACCCCGACCCGGCGGCCATCGAGCCGCGCCGGGCGTTCAGCGAGTTCGGCTTCGACTCGCTCACCGCCGTCGAGATGCGCAACCGGCTCAACAACGCGTTCGGGATGCGGCTGCCGGCCACCCTCGTCTTCGACTACCCGACCCCGCACGACCTGGCGGCCTTCCTGGGTACGGAGATCGCCGGCACCCCGGTTCCCGTCCGGCCCGCGACCCCGACCGTGGCCGTGGGCGACGACGAGCCCCTGGCGATCATCGGCATGGCCTGCCGGCTGCCCGGCGGGGTGTGGTCGCCCGACGACCTGTGGCGGCTGGTGGTCGACGGCGTCGACGCGATCAGCGACCTGCCGACCGACCGGGGCTGGGACCTCGACAGCCTCTACAGCCCGGACCCCGACGCCCCCGGCACCTTCTACGCCCGCGGCGGCGGCTTCCTCAGCGGCGTCGACCGGTTCGACCCCGGCTTCTTCGGCATCTCGCCCCGCGAGGCCCTCGCGATGGACCCGCAGCAGCGGCTGCTGCTGGAGACCACCTGGGAGTCCTTCGAGTCCGCCGGCATCGACCCCGCCGACGTACGGGGCAGCAGCACCGGCGTCTTCGTCGGTACCAGCGGCCAGGACTACGGCTCGCTGCTCGCGTACTCGCCGGAGGCAGCCGAGGGCTACATGCTGACCGGGATGACCAGCAGCGTCATCTCGGGCCGGGTGGCGTACACGTTCGGGCTGGAAGGGCCGGCGGTCTCGCTGGACACGGCCTGCTCGTCGTCGCTGGTCGCCCTGCACTGGGCCGGCCAGGCGCTGCGGCGCGGCGAGTGCGACATGGCCCTCGCCGGCGGCGTGATGGTGATGGCCACCCCGACCGCCTTCGTCGAGTTCTCCCGGCAGCGCGGCCTGGCCGCCGACGGCCGGTGCAAGTCGTTCGCCGCGTCCGCCGACGGCACCGGCTGGTCCGAGGGCGTCGGCATGCTGCTCGTGCAGCGGCTCTCCGACGCCCGCCGGCAGGGCCGCACCGTCTACGCGGTGGTACGCGGCTCGGCGATCAACCAGGACGGCGCCTCCAACGGGCTGACCGCCCCGAACGGGCCCTCGCAGCAGCGGGTGATCCGGCAGGCACTGGCCTCGGCGCGGCTCTCCACGGCCGACGTGGACGTTGTCGAGGCGCACGGTACGGGCACCACCCTCGGCGACCCGATCGAGGCGCAGGCCCTGCTCGCCACGTACGGGCGGGAGCGGCCCGGCGACCGGCCGCTGCTGCTGGGCTCGATCAAGTCGAACATCGGCCACGCCCAGGCCGCCGCCGGTGTGGCCGGCGTGATCAAGATGGTGCAGGCCATCCGGCACGGCCTCGTCCCGGCGACGCTGCACGTGGACGAGCCGTCCCCGCACATCGACTGGACCTCGGGCGCGGTGGAGCTGGCGACGGAGTCGCGGCCGTGGCCGGCGGTGGACCGGCCGCGCCGGGCGGCGGTGTCGTCGTTCGGCATCTCCGGCACCAACGCCCACGTGATCATCGAGCAGGGCGACGAGCCGGCCGACGCCGCACGCGTGGACCCGCAGCCGGGCCTCGTGGCCTCCGACGTCGTCGCATGGCCGCTGTCGGGGCGGTCGAAGGGTGCCCTGACCGGCCAGGCGGCCCGCCTGGCGCAGTACGTCCGCGAGCGCGGCGAGGTCGACGCGGCGGCGGTGGGCTGGTCCCTCGCCACCACCCGGTCGACGTTCGACCAGCGGGCCGTCGTCGTCGGGTCGAGCACGGAGGAGTTGCTGGCGGGGCTGGACGCCCTGGCGTCCGGAACGCCGGCCGGCAACGTCGTCGCCGGCGCCGCCACGCCCCACGGCGCGGGTGCGGTGTTCGTGTTCCCGGGTCAGGGTGCGCAGTCGGCGCGGATGGCGGCTGGCCTGGTGGGTCGTGCGCCGGTGTTCGACGCGCGGTTGGCGGAGTGTCAGCGGGCTCTTGCGCCGTACCTGGACGTGGACCTGGTGTCGGTGTTGACGGGTGATGACGAGTCGTGGTTGGAGCGGGTCGAGGTCGTGCAGCCGGTGCTGTGGGCCGTCGGCATCGCTCTCGCGGCCGTCTGGCAGCACGCGGGGGTCACCCCGGCTGTGGTGGTCGGTCACTCGCAGGGTGAGATCGGTGCGGCGTGTGTGGCGGGGATCCTGTCGCTGGAGGACGCGGCGAAGGCCGTGGCGCTGCGGTCGCGGGCGCTGACGGTGCTGCGGGGTACCGGGACGATGGCGTCGGTGGACCTGTCGGCCGAGTCGGTCGGCGAGCGCCTCGGGGAGTTCCCCGGCGTGGGCGTCGCGGCGGTCAACGGCCCGTCGACTGTGGTGGTGTCGGGTCCGCCGCAGCCGGTCGCTGACCTGGTGGAGGCGTGTCAGGGCGATGGGGTGCGGGCGCGGTTGATTCCGGTGGACTACGCGTCGCACTCGGCGGCGGTGCAGGAGGTCGCCGAGCAGTTGCGCGCCGACCTGGCGGGCGTGACCCCGCAGCAGGGGCACACCCGGCTCGTGTCGACGTTGACCGGGGACTGGGTGGACCCGTCCTCGATGACGGCGGACTACTGGTACGACAACCTGCGGCAGACCGTCCAGTTCGACGCGGCGGTGCGGGTGGCCGTCGCCGCCGGGCACACGACGTTCGTGGAGATCAGCCCGCATCCGGTGTTGACGATGCCGGTGACGGCGATCCTGGACGACGCCGGTGTCACCGGGCACACCCTGGGCAGCCTGCGGCGGGGTGACGACGACCCGACGCGGCTGTTGACGAACCTCGCGACCGCCCACACGATCGGCCTGCCCGTCGACCTGACGGCCGTCCTCGCCGAGACCGACACCGTGGCACTGCCCACGTACGCCTTCGACCACCAGCGGTACTGGGTCGAGCCTCCCGTGCACCGGGCGCAGGACGTCAGCTCCGCCGGCCTCCAGGACGCCGGGCACCCGCTGCTCAGCGCCACGCTGACCTTCCCCGACAGCGAGCGGATGGTCTTCACCGGGCGGCTGTCGGTGCGTACCCACCCGTGGCTCGGCGAGCACCGGGTGATGGACAACATCCTGCTGCCCGGCACCGCCTTCGTGGAACTCGCCACGTACGCCGGTGAGCAGGCCGGCTGCCCGACGGTGGAGGAGCTGACCCTGCTCGCCCCGCTCGTCCTGCCCGAACTCGGCGCGCTCCAGGTGCAGCTGACGGTCGGCGACCGGGACGACGACGGGCGGCGTACCGTCCAGCTCTACTCCCGGCCCTACCGGGACGGCTCCGACGAGATCCTGGCCGACGTCGCCTGGACCTGCCACGCCACCGGTCTGCTCGGTCCGCAGCCGGCCGACGCCGCGCCCACCTTCGACCTGGGGGTGTGGCCGCCGCCCGGCGCGACGCGCGTCGAGTCCGACGACTTCTACTCCGGCATCGAGGCGACCGTCTTCGGGTACGGTCCGGCGTTCCGTGGCCTGCGGGCCGCGTGGACCCGCGACGACGAGGTCTTCGCCGAGGTCGAGCTGCCCGCCGACCACCACACCGAGGCCGGCCGCTTCGGCGTGCACCCGGCGCTGCTGGACGGCGCGTTGCAGGCCATGTCGATCGGCGGCTTCCTCGGCCGGATGGGCGACGGCGCCGACGCCAGCGTGCCCCGCCTGCCGTTCGCCTGGACCGGCGTCTCCCTGCTCGCCGCCGGCGCCACCGCCCTGCGCGTACGCGTCGCCGCGGCCGGCGAGGTCGGCGTCTCCTTCCAGGTGGCCGACGCCACCGGCGCCCCGGTGCTGCACGTCGATTCGCTGATCATGCGCCGCGTCTCCGGCGACTCCCTCGGTGCGGCCCGCTCCGGCCGGCACGAGTCGCTGTTCCAGGTGGACTGGCCGGTGCTGCCGGTGCCCACCGGCCCCGTGCCGGCGGCCACCCGTTGGGTGGCGCTCGGCGACGACCTGGCGCTAAGCGCCGCCTGCGAGGCGGCCGGTGCCCGGGTGCGTACCGACGTCGACCTCGACTCGCTGGGCGACCTGCTCGCCGGGGGCGAGCCCACGCCCGAGGCGGTGATCGTCCCGGTCGGCGACGCCGGAGACCCGACGGACCCGGCGCTCGCCGCGCAGGCGCGCGCCATCACGCACCGTACCCTCGCCGCGTTGCGGACCTGGCTCGCCGACGACCGGTTCGCCGACTCGCGGCTGGTGCTGGTCACCCGAAACGCGGTCGCGGCAGGGGAGCGGCAGGCGGTCAACCTGCGCCAGGCCCCGGTCTGGGGCCTGCTGCGCACCGCCCAGCTCGAACACCCGGGCCGGTGCCAGCTCGTCGACCTCGACGGCGCCCCGGACAGCGCCGCGGCGCTGGCCGCCGCCATCGCCTCCGGCGAGCCGCAGCTCGCCGTGCGCGACGGGCAGGTCCGCACGCCACGGCTCGGCCGGGTTCCGGCCGGCGTGGAGCCGCTGCCCGGCGGGATCGACCCGGACGGCACCGTGCTGATCACGGGCGGGACCGGCGTGCTGGGCCGTATCCTGGCCCGTCACCTCGCCACCACCCACGGCGTACGGCACCTGCTGCTGGCCGGGCGGCGCGGCGCGGCGGCCGAGGGGATCGGCGACCTGGTCACCGAACTCGCCGGCGCCGGTACGGAGGTGACCGTCGCGGCCTGCGACGCCGCCGACCCCGACGCCCTGTCGGCGCTGCTGGCCGGGGTGCCGGCAGCGCACCCGCTCACCGCCGTGGTGCACGCCGCCGGCGTCCTCGACGACGGCGTGCTGGAGTCGATGACCCCCGAACGGGTGGACGCGGTCGCCGTGCCGAAGATCGACGCGGCGTGGCACCTGCACCGCCTCACGGCCGACGCGAACCTCGCGGCCTTCGTCCTGTTCTCCTCGGCGGCGGCCACGCTGGGCAGCGCCGGCCAGTCCAACTACGCGGCGTCGAACGCCTTCCTGGACGCCCTCGCGGCGCACCGCCGGGCACACGGGCTCGCCGGTATCTCGCTCGCGTGGGGCCTGTGGGAGCAGGCCAGCGGCATGACCGGTCACCTCGGCGACGACGACGTGCGGCGGATGGCCGAGCAGGGCGCCGCCGGCCTGGCCACCCAGCAGGCGCTGAACCTCTTCGACGCCGCGTGGCGGCTCGACGCGGCGGCTGTCGTGCCGATGCGCCTCGACGTCGGGACGCTGCGCGGACAGGCGGAGGCTGGCTCCCTCGCGCCCATGCTCCGGGCCCTGGTCCGGGTGCCGACGCGGCGCTCCGTCGACGCCAGCGGCGCCCGCTCCGGCGGGGTGCAGCTCAGCCAGCGGCTCGCCGGCCTGGCCGGCCCGGAGCGGCTCAAGGTGGTGCTCGACGTGGTACGGGCGAACATCGCCGCCGTCCTCGGTCACGCCGGCGCCGACGCGGTCGACCCGAACCGGCTCTTCACCGACCTGGGGTTCGACTCGCTCACCGCCGTCGACCTGCGTAACCGCCTCAACGGCCTGTCCGGGCTGCGGCTGCCGGCGACGCTGGTCTTCGACTACCCGACGCCGACGGCGCTCGCCGAGAAGCTGACCAGTGAGATCGCCGCCGACGCGGCGCCCTCCACGCAACCGCTCTTCCAGGGCATCGACACGGTGGAGAGCCTGCTCACCGCGATCCCGCTCGACCCGGTGGCCCGCGCCCGGTTCACCGCCCGGATGCAGGACCTGCTCGCCAAGGCGTCCGACCTGGCGGCCGGGCCCGCCGTGGAAGCGGACCGGCCCGACCTCGACTCGGCCAGCGACGACGAGATCTTCGACTTCATCAGCAAAGAGTTTGGAATCTCCTGAGATGACCAACCTTCGGATCGAGGCAGGGGCCACCCGATGAGCGACGACAAGCTGCGGTACTTCCTGAAGCGGGTGACCGCCGACCTGCACGACACCAAGCGCAAGCTGCAGACTGTCGAGGCGCGCGACCAGGAGCCCCTGGCCATCGTCTCGATGAGCTGCCGCTTTCCGGGTGGCGTGCGGTCGCCGGAGGACCTGTGGGAGCTTGTCGCCGACGGCCGGGACGCGCTCACCGAGTTTCCGGACGACCGGGGTTGGGACCTGGAGGCGCTCTACGACCCGGACCCGAACAAGCCGGGCAAGAGCTACACGCGCATCGGCGGGTTCCTCGACGCCGCCGGTGACTTCGACCCGTCCCTGTTCGGGATCTCGCCGCGTGAGGCCCTCGCCATGGACCCGCAGCAGCGGCTGCTGCTGGAGACGTCCTGGGAGGCCATCGAGCGGGCCGGCATCGACCCGCTGTCGCTGCGCGGCAGCTCCACGGGTGTCTTCGTCGGGCTGAGCACCTCGAACTACGGCATGGGTCTGCCGAACGTGCCCGAGGGCGTCGACATGTACATCGGCACCGGCAACACCACGAGCGTCGCGTCGGGCCGGATCTCGTTCACCCTCGGCCTCAACGGTCCCGCCGTCAGCGTCGACACCGCCTGCTCCTCCTCGCTGGTGGCCCTGCACCTCGCCGTGAACGCGCTGCGCCGCGGCGAGTGCGATCTGGCCATCGCCGGCGGCGTCACCGTGATGGTCACCCCCGGCGTGTTCGTCGTCTTCTCCCGGCAGCGCGGCATGTCCGTCGACGGCCGGTGCAGGGCCTTCGCGGCCGGCGCGGACGGCACCGGCTGGGGCGAGGGCGGCGGCGTGCTCGTCGTGGAGCGGCTGGCCGACGCCGAACGCAACGGCCACCCGATCCTCGCCGTGATCCGGGGCAGCGCCCTCAACCAGGACGGCGCGTCCAACGGGCTCACCGCCCCGAACGGCCCCTCCCAGCAGCGCGTCATCCGCCAGGCCCTCGCCAACGCCCGGCTCGGCACCGCCGACGTCGACATGGTCGAGGCGCACGGCACCGGCACCACCCTCGGCGACCCCATCGAGGCGCAGGCGCTCATCGCCACGTACGGGCAGGACCGGCCGGCCGACCGGCCGCTGTGGCTGGGCTCGGTGAAGTCGAACATCGGCCACACCCAGAGCGCCGCCGGCGTCGCCGGGCTGGTCAAGATGGTGATGGCGCTGCGCAACGGCGTCATGCCGGAGACCCTGCACATCGACGAGCCCTCCCCGCACGTGGACTGGTCGGCCGGAGCGGTCTCCCTGCTTACCGAGTCCAAGCCGTGGCCGGAGCTGGACCGCCCCCGCCGCGGCGGCGTCTCCTCCTTCGGGGTCAGCGGCACCAACGCCCACGTGATCCTGGAGGAGTACCGTCCGCGCGTCGCCGACCCGGCGACCGTCGACGGCGAGCAGACCGGCGGGGCCACCGCCGTCGAGCCCGCGCGCCGGCCCGGCCTGGTCGCCTCGGACGTGACCCTCTGGCCGGTGTCGGCCCGGTCGAGGTCCGCCCTCGCGGGCCAGGCGGCCCGGCTCGCGGCCTTCCTGCGTGAGCGCGGCGGGATCGACGCGGCGGCGGTGGGCTGGTCCCTGGCGACCACCCGGTCGACGTTCGACCACCGCGCCGCCGTCGTCGGGTCGAGCACCGCCGAACTCCTCGCCGGGCTGGACGCCCTCGCCACCGGCCAGCCGGCCGGTAACCTCGTGAGCGGCACGGTCACCAGCGCCGGCACCGGCCCCGTCTTCGTGTTTCCCGGTCAGGGTGCGCAGTCGGCGCGGATGGCTGCCGGGCTCGTCGGCCGTACGCCGGTGTTCGACGCGAAGTTGGCGGAGTGCCAGCGGGCCCTGGCGCCGTACCTGGACGTGGACCTCGTGTCGGTGTTGACCGGGGACGACGAGTCGTGGCTGGAGCGGGTCGAGGTCGTGCAGCCCGTGCTGTGGGCCGTCGGCATCGCCCTGGCGGCCGTGTGGCGCGCGGCGGGCGTCGTCCCGGACGCGGTGATCGGCCACTCGCAGGGCGAGATCGGCGCGGCCTGTGTCGCCGGGATCCTCAGCCTGGACGACGCGGCGAAGGCGGTGGCGTTGCGGTCGCGGGCGCTGACGGTGCTGCGCGGGACGGGGACGATGGCGTCGGTGGACCTGTCGGCCGACGCGGTGGCCGAGCGCCTGCCCGCCTTCCCGGGTGTCGGTGTCGCGGCGGTCAACGGCCCGTCCACCGTCGTGGTGTCCGGCCCGCCGCAGCCCGTGGCCGACCTCGTGGCCGCCTGTCAGGCCGAGGGCCTGCGCGCCCGGCTCATCCCGGTGGACTACGCCTCCCACTCCGAGGCCGTGCAGCAGGTGGCCGAACAACTCCGCGCGGACCTGGCCGACGTCGCCCCGCAGGCCGGCCACACCCGGCTGGTCTCCACGCTGACCGGTGACTGGGTCGACCCGACCGCGATGACCGCGGACTACTGGTACGACAACCTGCGGCGGACCGTGCAGTTCGACGCCGCCGTACGGGTGGCGGTCGCCGCCGGGCACACCACGTTCGTCGAGATCAGCCCGCACCCGGTGCTGACGATGCCGGTCACGGCCATCCTCGACGACACCGGCGTCACCGGGCACACCCTGGGCAGCCTGCGCCGGGGCGACGACGACGCGACGCGGCTGCTGGCCAACCTCGCCACCGCGTACGCCATCGGCCTGCCCGTCGACCTCGCCGACGTCCTCGCCGAGACCGAGGTCGCGCCGCTGCCCACGTACGCCTTCGACCACCAGCGGTTCTGGCTCGACGGCAGCGGCGGCCCCGACCTGGAGAGCCTGCTGGCGGGCGCGGGCGGCGACCCCGGCGACGCGAGCTTCTGGGCCGCCGTGGAGCGCGGGGACGTCACCGCCCTCGCCGAGACCATCGCCACCGAGGACACCCCGGCGCACGAGGTCCTCGACGCGCTGCTGCCGGCCCTGCCGATGCTCACCTCCTGGCGCCGGCAGCGGCGCCGGCAGGCCGACATCGACAGCTGGCGCTACCAGGACACCTGGAAGCCGCTGACCGGCGTCGCCAACCGGGGCATGAACGGCACCTGGGTCGTGGTCATGCCGACCGGCGACATCATCGAGCCCTGGCAGGACGCCTGCGTCGAGGCGTTCGCGGCGGCCGGCGCGACGCTCGTGCCGGTGGCCGTGTCCACCCCCGACGTCGACCGCGACCAGTTCGGCAAGCTGATCCAGGAGGCGCTCGCCGCCGCGTCGGGCGGCGACACCGCCGCCGAGGTGACGGGCGTGGTCTCGCTGCTCGCCTTCGACGAGCTGGCCCACCCGCTGTACCCCTCCGTGCCCGGCGGCTTCGCCGCCACCGTCGCGCTCTTCCAGGCCCTCGGCGACATCGGCCTGCGCGCGCCGATGTGGAGCGTCACCTCCGGCGCCGCGTCCGTCGGCATGGCCGACCTGCTGCGCTCCCCGGTGCAGTCGCTGGTCTGGGGCTTCGGCCGGGTCGCCGCGCTGGAGCACCCGCAGCGCTGGGGTGGCCTCGTGGACCTGCCCGAGGCCGTCGAGGACCGCTGCGCCGACCTGCTGGTCGCGGCCCTCACCACCGCCGGCGAGGAGGACCAGATCGCGGTACGCCCCGGTGGCCTGCTCGCCCGCCGGCTCACCCGCGTCCCGCTCGGCGACAGCCAGCCCGCCAACCCGTGGCAGCCGTACGGCACGGCGCTGGTCACCGGCGGCACCGGCGCGCTCGGCGGGCACGCCGCCCGCTGGCTGGCCCGCAGCGGCGTGGAGAACATCGTCGTCGTCAGCCGGCGGGGCATGACCGCGCCGGGCGCGCAGCAGCTCGTCGACGACCTCACCGAGCTGGGCGCCCAGGCCACCGTGGTCGAGTGCGACGCCTCCGACCGGGACGCCCTGGCGGAGCTGATCGACCAGATCCCCGCCGAGTACCCGCTCACCGCGGTCGTGCACGCCTCCGCCGTACTCGACGACGCGATGATCAACGACATCCGGCCGGAGCAGATCGAGCGGGTGCTCCAGGCCAAGGTCGACGTCGCGTACAACCTGCACGAGCTGACGCTCGACCACGAGCTGTCCGCGTTCATCATGTTCTCGTCGTTCGCGGGCAGCGTGGCCAGCTCCGGCGTCGGCAACTACGCCCCGAGCAACGCGTTCCTCGACGCGCTCGCCCAGCACCGGCGGGGCCTCGGCCTGACCGCCACCTCCATCGCCTGGGGGGCGTGGGCCGGCGGCGGCATGGCCGAGGGGCCGCTCGGCGAGCTGCTGCACCGCCACGGCGTACCCGAGATGACCCCCGAGGCGGCGATCACCGCGCTGCACCAGGCCGTGGACCACGGCGAGGCGTTCCTCACCATCGCCGACATCGCCTGGGAACGGTTCTCCGTCGCCTTCACCGCCACCCGGCCCGGACCGCTGATCAGCGACCTGCCGGACGTCCGCCGGCTCGCCACCGCCGAGGCGGTGGCCAGCGTCGAGACCGGCGCCGGCCCGGACTCGTTGCAGGAGCGGCTCGCCGGGCTGCCCGCCGCCGACCGGCTCGCCGTGCTGCTCGGCCTGGTCCGCGGCCAGGTCGCCGCCGTGCTCAACTACCCGTCCGCCGAGTCGGTGGACGAGCACCGGGCGTTCCGGGAGCTCGGCTTCGACTCCGTCACCGCCGTCGAGCTGCGCAACCGACTCGGCTCGGCCACCGGCGTGGCCCTCCCGGTCACCCTGGTCTTCGACTACCCGACGCCGACGACCCTGGCGGAGTACCTCTTCGCCGAGGTCGCCCACGACGACGTGGTCACCCCGAACGCGCTCCTCGACGATCTGGACCGGATCGCCGACAGCCTCGACGTGGTCGCACGGGACGAGGCGGCCCGGGTGCGCGCCACCGTACGCCTGCAGGCCATGCTCTCCCGGCTCGGCCAGGACAGCGGTGGCGCCGACATCGGCCGGCACCTCGACGACGCCACCGACGACGAACTGTTCGCGATGGTGGACAAGGACCTCGGCATCTCCTGACCCCCTCAGCTCCAGCTCTCTCCCGTCTCTTTTCGAGGAAGCGGCACTCCGATGGCCAATGAAGACAAGCTCCGCGATTACCTCAAGCGGGTCATGGCTGATCTCCACGACACCCGCCGCCGACTCAGCGAGGCCCAGTCCCAGGAACTGGAGCCGGTGGCGATCGTGGCGATGAGCTGCCGGTTGCCGGGCGGGGTGCGCAACCCCGACGACCTGTGGGAGCTGTTGCGGGAGGGCCGGGACGCCGTCGCTCCCTTCCCCGACGACCGGGGCTGGGACCTGGAGCGCCTCTACCACCCCGACCCCGACCACCCGGGCACGTCGTACGCCCGGGAGGGCGGGTTCGTCGACGGGGCCGGGGACTTCGACTCCGCCTTCTTCGGCATCTCGCCCCGCGAGGCGCTGACCATGGACCCCCAGCAGCGGCTGCTGCTGGAGACGTCCTGGGAGGCGGTCGAGGCCGCCGGCATCGACCCGGCCTCGCTGCGCGGCAGCCGGACCGGGGTGTTCGTCGGCACCAACGGGCAGGACTACGGCACCCTGCTGATGATGTCGCCCGACGGCGACGAGGGGCACTCGATGACCGGGGGCGCGGCGGCCGTCGCGTCGGGCCGGGTGTCGTACGCCCTCGGGCTCGAAGGGCCGGCCGTCTCCATCGACACGGCCTGCTCGTCGTCGCTGGTGGCGCTGCACCTCGCCGTGCAGGCGCTGCGGGCGGGGGAGTGCGACCTGGCGCTGGCCGGCGGGGTGACCGTGATGGCCACCCCGGGCCTCTACATCGGATCCAGCCGGCAACGCGCCCTCTCCACGGACGGGCGGTGCCGGTCGTTCGCCGCCAGCGCCGACGGCGCCGGGTTCTCCGAGGGCGTCGGTTGGCTGCTGGTCGAGCGGCTGTCCGACGCCCGCCGCAACGGCCACCACGTCCTCGCGGTGGTACGCGGCACCGCCGTCAACCAGGACGGCGCGTCGAACGGGCTGACCGCGCCCAACGGGCCCGCGCAGCAGCGGGTCATCAGCCAGGCCCTCGCCTCCGCCCGGCTCGCCACCGCCGACGTCGACGTCGTGGAGGCGCACGGCACCGGCACCAAGCTGGGCGACCCGATCGAGGCGCAGGCACTCATCGCCACGTACGGGCAGGACCGGGGCGACGCCCCGCCGCTGCTGCTCGGCTCGGTGAAGTCGAACATCGGCCACGCCCAGGCCGCCGCCGGCGTGGCCGGCGTGATCAAGTTGGTGCTCGCCATCCGGCACGGCCTCGTCCCGGCGACGCTGCACGTCGACGCGCCGTCCCCGCACATCGACTGGACGGCCGGCGCGGTGGAACTGGCCACCGAGGCACGCCCGTGGCCCGAGACGGGCCGGGTACGGCGGGGCGCCGTCTCCTCGTTCGGCATCTCCGGCACCAACGCCCACGTGATCATCGAGCAGCCGGCGGAGCCGGCCGAGGCGCGCCCGATCGGCTCCGCCCCCGGCCTGGTCGCCGCCGCCGCGCTGCTCTGGCCGGTGTCGGCCCGGTCGAAGGGCGCCCTCGCCGGCCAGGCGGCCCGGCTCGCGGCCTTCCTGCGCGGGCGCGGCGAGATCGACGCGGCGGCGGTGGGCTGGTCCCTGGCGACCACCCGGTCGACGTTCGACCACCGCGCCGCCGTCGTCGGGTCGAGCACCGCCGAACTGCTGGCCGGGCTGGACGCGGTCGCTGCCGGCCTGCCGGCCGGAAACGTGGTCACCGGTGTGGCGTCGAGCCCCGGCGCGGGTCCGGTGTTCGTGTTCCCCGGTCAGGGCGCGCAGTCGGCGCGGATGGCCGCCGGGCTCGTCGGCCGTACGCCGGTGTTCGACGCGAAGTTGGCGGAGTGCCAGCGGGCCCTGGCGCCGTACCTGGACGTGGACCTCGTATCGGTGCTCACCGGGGACGACGAGTCGTGGTTGGAGCGGGTCGAGGTCGTGCAGCCCGTGCTGTGGGCCGTCGGCATCGCCCTCGCGGCCGTCTGGCAGCACGCCGGTGTCGTGCCGACCGCGGTGATCGGCCACTCGCAGGGCGAGATCGGCGCGGCGTGCGTCGCCGGGATCCTCAGCCTCGAGGACGCCGCGCGGACCGTGGCGCTGCGGTCGCGTGCCCTGGCGGTGCTGCGCGGTACGGGGACGATGGCGTCGATCGACCTGTCGGCCGACGCGGTCGGCGAGCGCCTGCCGGCGTTCCCGGGTGTCGGTGTCGCGGCGGTCAACGGTCCGTCCACCGTCGTGGTGTCCGGCCCGCCGCAGCACGTCGCCGACCTCGTGGCCGCCTGCCAGGCCGAGGGGGTCCGGGCGCGGCTGATCCCCGTGGACTACGCGTCCCACTCGCCGGCCGTGCAGGAGGTCGCCGAGCAGCTGCGGGCCGACCTCGCCGACGTCGCTCCGCAGGCCGGCCACACCCGCCTGGTCTCCACCCTGACCGGACAGTGGGCCGACCCGCTCACCATGGGCGCGGACTACTGGTACGACAACCTGCGGCAGACCGTGCTCTTCGACGGGGCCGTGCGGGTGGCGGTCGCCGCCGGGCACACCACGTTCGTCGAGATCAGCCCGCACCCGGTGCTGACGATGCCGGTCACGGCCATCCTCGACGACACCGGCGTCACCGGCCACACCCTGGGCAGCCTGCGCCGCGACGACGACGACGCGATCCGACTGCTGACCAACCTCGCCACCGCGCACGCCATCGGCCTGCCCGTCGACCTGGCGAAGGTCCTGCCCGCCGCGGCCACCGTCGACCTGCCCACGTACGCCTTCGACCACCACCGGTACTGGCCCGCGCCGCCGCTCTTCCTCGCCGCGCCCGACGCCGCGCCGGACATCGACCGGTGGCGCTACCGGGTCACCTGGCAGGCCGTGCCCGACCTGCCGCTGACCTGGCTCGCCGGCACCTGGCTGGTGCCGGTGCCCGCGGCGTTGGGCGACGACCCGCTGGTCATCGACGTGCTGTCGGCTCTCGGCAACTTCGGCGCGGACGTCGTACCCGTGCGGCTGGACGTCACCGACGACCCGGCGGCGCTGGCCGAACAGTTGGGCGCCGCGCTCGTCGGCCCCGACGGACCCGTCGCCGTGCTCTCGCTGCTGGGCCTGGACGAACGCGCGCACCCGGAGCACCCCGCGACCTCGCTGGCCGCCTCGGGCACCGCCCTGCTGGTGCAGGCGCTCGGGCTGCTCGGCGTCGAGGCGCCGCTGTGGTGCGCCACCCGGGGAGCCGTCGCGGCCTGTGCCGACGACCCGGCGCCGCGCCCCGTCGCCGCCTCCGTCTGGGGGCTCGGCCGCGCCGTCGCCCTGGAACACCCCGCCCGCTGGGGCGGCCTGCTCGACCTGCCGGACGTCCTCGACGCGCAGGCCGGCGCGCTGCTCTGCGCGGCCCTCGGCGCCAGCGGCGACGAGGACCCCTTCGGCGACGACGACGGCGCGGACCAGTCCGGCCGGGGCGAGGACCAGCTCGCCATCCGCGACTCCGGGGTCTTCGTGCGCCGGCTCGCCCGGATCACCGAACCCGAGCCGACCGGCTCCGGCGACGCGGACGACACCTGGCGGACGCGCGGCACCGTGCTGATCACCGGTGGCACCGGCGGGCTGGGCGGGCACCTGGCCCGCTGGGCGGCCCGCTCCGGCGCCGCGCACGTCCTGCTGGCCAGCCGGCGTGGCCCGGACGCCCCGGGGGCCGCCGAACTGGAGGCGGAGCTGACCGACCTCGGCGTACGGGTCACCGTGGCCCGCTGCGACGTCGCCGACCGGGCGCAGGTGGCCGACCTGCTCGCCGCCGTCCCCGGCGACGCCCCGGTGACCGCCGTGCTGCACACCGCCGCCGTCCTCGACGACGGGATCGTCGACACCGCCACGGCGCAGCGCCTGCACACCGTCGCCGCGCCCAAGTGCGCCGCCGCGCTGCACCTGGACGAGCTGACCCGGGACCTCGACCTGGACGCGTTCGTGCTCTTCTCCTCGGTCGCCGGCACCACCGGCAACGCCGGGCAGGGCGCGTACGGGGCCGCCAACGCCTTCCTCGACGCCCTCGCCGAGCGACGCCGGGCCGAGGGACTGCCCGCCCTCTCGGTGGCCTGGGGCGCCTGGCGCGGTGCCGGCCTGCCCGCCGACAACGAACGCGCCCAGGAGCGGCTGCGCCGGGGCGGCATGATCGGCATGGACCCGGAGCTGGCCGTCGAGGCCCTCGCCCGGGCGCTGCGGCGCGCCGAGACCACCACCGTCATCGCCGACATCGACTGGGCCCGCTTCGCCCCCGCGTTCACCCTGGTGCGGCCCAGCCCGCTGCTCGCCGACCTCGCCGAGGCGCACGAGGCGACGCAGCCCGCCCCGCAGGAGACCGCCGAGGAGGAGACGGACGTACCGTCGGCCCTGGCCCGGCGGCTCGCCGGGCTCGCCCCGGCGGAGCGCGCCGCGACGCTGCTGGAGCTGGTGCGGCAGTGCGCGGCGACCGCGCTCGGCTACGGGGCCGCCGACGACATCCCGGCCACCCAGCCCTTCCGCGACCTCGGCCTGGACTCGCTGACGGCCGTCGACATGCGCAACTTCCTGGCCGCCGCCACCGACCTGCGGCTGCCCGCGACGCTCGCCTTCGACTACCCGAACCCGACGGTGCTCGCCGCGCACCTCGACGAACTGCTCACCGGGATCGCCCCCGACGTGGCCGCCCCCGCCCCGGCCGCCGCGGCCGAGGACGACGACCCGATCGCCATCGTGGCGATGAGCTGCCGCCTGCCCGGCGGGGCGGACACCCCGGAGCAGCTGTGGCAGCTCCTCGCCGCCGGCGGCGACGCCATCGGCGAGTTCCCCACCGACCGGGGCTGGGACCTGGACCGGCTCTTCGACTCCGACCCGGAGAAGGAGGGCACCAGCTACGCCCGCGAGGGCGGCTTCGTCACCGGCGCCGCCGACTTCGACGCCGGCTTCTTCGGCATCAGCCCCCGCGAGGCCCTGGCCATGGACCCGCAGCAGCGGCTGCTGCTGGAGGCGTCCTGGGAGGCGATCGAGCGGGCCGGCATCGACCCGCACACGCTGCGCGGCAGCGCCACCGGCGTCTTCGTCGGCACCAACTACCAGGACTACCGCAACCTGATGTTCAGCGCCGAGGGCGCCGAGGGGCACCTGATGACCGGCAACGCCGGCAGCGTCCTCTCCGGTCGGGTGTCGTACACCCTCGGGCTGGAGGGCCCCGCCGTCTCGGTGGACACCGCCTGCTCGTCGTCGCTGGTCGCGCTGCACTGGGCCTGCCAGGCGCTGCGTCGCTCGGAGTGCTCGCTGGCTCTCGTCGGCGGCGTCACCGTCATGTCCACCCCCGGGGTGTTCGTCGGCTTCAGCCGGCAGCGGGGGCTCGCCCCCGACAGCCGGGTCAAGGCGTTCGCCTCCGCCGCCGACGGCACCAGCTGGGGCGAGGGCCTCGGCCTGCTGCTCGTCGAGCGGCTCTCCGACGCCCGCCGCAACGGCCACCCCGTGCTCGCGGTCATCCGCGGCAGCGCCGTCAACCAGGACGGCGCCTCCAACGGCCTCACCGCCCCGAACGGGCCGTCGCAGCAGCGGGTGATCCGGCAGGCGCTCGCCAACGCCGGCCTCACCCCGGCCGACGTGGACGCCGTCGAGGCGCACGGCACCGGCACGAAGCTCGGCGACCCGATCGAGGCCCAGGCGCTGCTCGCCACGTACGGCCGGGAACGGCCCGCCGAGCAGCCGCTCTGGCTCGGCTCGATCAAGTCCAACATCGGCCACACCCAGGCCGCCGCCGGCGTCGCCGGGATCATCAAGATGGTGCTGGCGCTGCGGCACGGCTACCTGCCGCAGACCCTGCACGTCGACGAGCCGACCGACCAGGTGGACTGGAGCGTCGGCGCGGTCGAGCTGCTCGGCGAGGGCCGCCCGTGGCCGGTCACCGACCATCCGCGCCGCGCCGCCGTCTCCTCGTTCGGGATCAGCGGCACCAACGCGCACACCATCCTGGAGCAGGCCCCGGAGCCGGCCGAGGTCGAGCAGCCGACGGGGGACCCGGCCCGGCTGCCGGTGGTGCCGGTGCTGCTGTCGGGTCGTACGGCGTCCGCGCTGGGCGCCCAGGCGCAGCGCTGGTCCGAGCAGCTCACCGGGCTGGAGGCCCCGCGTACGGTCGACGTCGGCTGGTCGTCGGCGGTCTCCCGGGCCACGCTGGAGCACCGGGCCGTCGTGCTGGCCACCGACCGGATCGCGCTGGGCGCCGGGCTGCGCGCCCTCGGCGCCGGCGAGGACTCGCCGCTGCTGGTCACCGGCGTGGCCGCGCCCCGGCCGAAGGTGGCGTACCTCTTCTCGGGCCAGGGGGCCCAGCGGGCCGGGATGGGACGCGAGCTGGCCGAGGCGTTCCCGGTCTTCGCCGCCGCCCTCGACGAGGCCTGCGCCGCCCTCGACGCGCACCTGCCCCGCCCGCTCAAGCCGCTGCTCTTCGCCGAGCCGGACACCCCCGAGGCCGGGGCGCTGGACCGCACCGAGTTCACCCAGCCGGCGCTGTTCGCGGTGGAGGTGGCGCTGTTCCGGCTGTTCGAGGCGTGGGGGGTCCGCCCCGACGCCGTCGCCGGGCACTCGATCGGCGAGTTCGCCGCCGCCCACGCCGCCGGCGTGCTCTCCCTGGCCGACGCCGCCGAGCTGGTCGCCGCCCGGGGCCGGCTGATGCAGGCGCTGCCAGCCGGCGGGGCGATGCTCGCCATCGCCGCCACCGAGGCCGAGGTGACCGCCGCGCTCGGTGACCGCGCCGACCGGGTCTCCGTCGCCGCCGTCAACGGTCCCGCCGCCGTCGTGGTGTCCGGGGCCGGCGACGCCGTCAAGGAGCTGGCCGCCGAGTGGACCGCCCGGGGCGTCCGGATCCGGCGTCTCACGGTCAGCCACGCGTTCCACAGCCCGCTGATGGACCCGGTGCTCGACGACCTCGCCGCCGTCGCCGGACGGCTGCGGTACGCGGCCCCGACCATCCCGATGATCTCCACCGTCACCGGCGCGCCGGTCGACGTGGCGGAGATCGGCACGCCGGAGTACTGGGTGCGTCACGCCCGCGAGGCCGTACGCTTCGCCGACGCCGTCGCGGCGCTGCGGGAACGCAACGTCACCGGCTACGTCGAGATCGGCCCGGACGGGGTGCTCACCGCCCTCACCCAGGCCGTGCTGGCCGAGGGCGCCCCGACCGGCGGCCGGACCCCACTGGTGGTCCCCGTCCTGCGCCGGGACCGTCCCGAGCCGACCACCCTGCTGCGGGCGCTCGCCGCGCTGCACACCCACGGCGTCTCCCCGGACTGGTCGGCCCTCTACGCCGGCACCGGCGCCCAGCGGGTCGAACTGCCCACCTACACGTTCGACCGGCAGCGCTACTGGCCGGAGCCGCCGCCCTGGGCCACCCTCGTGGCCTCCGACGAGGACACCGAGGTCGAGCGCCGCTTCTGGGCGGCGGTCGAGGCCGAGGACCTCGAGTCGCTGGCCCGCGACCTCGACGTGCACCGCGACCAGCCGTTCGGCACCGTCCTGCCCGCCCTGTCGGCGTGGCGCCGGCGCGGCCGGGAGCGGGCCCTGGTGGACGGCACCCGGTACCGGGCGGTCTGGGAACCCATGGCGGACGCCGCGCAGGAGCAGGATCCCGGCCGCTGGCTGGTCCTGCTGCCCGCCGACCGGGCCGACGACCCCGACCTGCACTCCTGCACCTGGGCCCTGGGCACCGAGGTGACCATCGTGCCGGTGGACACCGCCGCCGACCCCGACGAGCTGTGCGGAGGGTTCGCCGACGTGCTCACCGAGGCGCTCGGCGCGGGCGACGGACCGCTGTCGATCCTCTCCTTCCTGGGCCTGGACGACGCCCCGCACGCCGAGCATCCGGCGCTGCCGCGTGGCCTCGCCGCGACCGTGCACCTGCTCCAGCAGCTCGTCGACCTCGACGCGCCGGCCCGGCTCTGGTGCGTCACCCAGGGCGCCGTGGGCGTCGGCGACGACGACGTCCCGGCCAACCCCCGGCAGGCGATGCTGTGGGGCCTGGGCCGGGTGGCCGCGCTGGAGCAGCCCGCCCGCTGGGCCGGGCTGGTCGACCTGCCCACCGACCTCGAGCCCTGGACGGCGATGCGGCTCGGCGGCATCCTCACCGGCGGCGGTGTGGAGGACCAGCTCGCCGTCCGCGCGTCCGGGGTGCTGGTACGGCGGCTCGTCCCGGCCACCACCGCCGGGGAGCCCACGCCGTGGCAGCCCCGGGGCACGGTGCTGATCACCGGAGGCACCGGCGCGCTCGGCGGGCACGTGGCCCGCTGGGTGGCCGCCGAGGGCGCGGAACGGGTGGTGCTGACCAGCCGCCGGGGCACCGACACCCCGGGCGCCGCCGAGCTGCTCGCCGAGCTGACCGGCCTCGGCGTGGACTGCCGGGTCGCCCGGTGCGACGCCGCCGACCGGAGCGCGGTGGCCGAACTCCTGGCCGACCTCCGGCGGGAGGGACCGCCGCTGCGCGCGGTGGTGCACGCCGCCGGGGTCAGCGAGGTGGTGCCGCTGGCCGACACGACCCTGGAGGACCTGGCGTACGTCATCGCTCCGAAGCTGTCCGGCGCCGAACACCTCGACGAACTGCTCGACGACGCCGAGCTGGACGCGTTCGTGCTCTTCTCGTCCATCGCGGCGGTGTGGGGCAGTGGCGGGCAGGGCGCGTACGCGGCCGGCAACGCCTACCTGGACGCCCTCGCGGAGCGGCGACGTGGCCGGGGGCTGGCGGCCACCTCCGTCGCCTGGGGACCGTGGACCGAGTCGGGCATGTACACCGAGGGGGCGGCGGAGCAGCTGCGTCGCCGCGGCCTGCGGGTGATGCCGCCCGGCGTGGCGATGGCCGGGCTGCGGCACGCCCTGGCCGCCGGCGACACCTGCGTCACCGTCGCCGACGTCGACTGGGCCACCTTCCAGCCGCTGTTCACCTCGCTGCGGCCCAGCCCGCTGCTGGCCGACCTGCCGGCCGTACGCGAGCTGTCCGCCGCCCCCGCCGAGGTGCCGGACGCGTCGTCCGCGCCCGTCGCCCGGGACCTGCTCGCCGGGATGCGGGCGCTGCCCGCCGACGAGCGGCGGGCCGCGCTGCTGGAGATGGTGCGGGTCGACGCGGCCAAGGTGCTCGGCCACCCCTCCGCCGACGTGATCGAGACCGACCGGGGCTTCCTGGACCTCGGCTTCGACTCGCTCACCGCCGTGGAGCTGCGCAACCTGCTCACCGCGGCGACCGGGCACGACCTGCCCACCACGGTCGTCTTCGACTACCCGACCCCGGCCGGCCTCGCCGACCACCTGTACGAGGAGCTCTTCGCGGACGGCGTGGCCGGCGACGACGGCGACGAGGAGTCGGTCCGCCGGGCCCTCGCCGCGATCCCGCTCGACGAGCTGCGGGCGGCGGGCCTGCTCGACCAGCTGCTCCAGCTGGCCCGCACGAGCGCCGGTACGCCGGCCGTGGCGTCCGCCGCCCCGGCCACGTCGCCCGCGCCCGAGACCCAGATCAGCGAACTCGACGTCGCCGGCCTGGTCCGGATGGCCCTGGAAGGCTCCGACTCGTGACCCGGCTGGCCCTGAGGAGCCCCCGATGACTGTTTCCCTGGACCAGGTCGTCGGCGCGCTGCGCGCGTCCCTGCTCGACAACCAGAAGCTCAAGCAGCAGAACCAACAGCTCACCGCCGCGCTCAGCGAGCCGGTGGCGATCATCGGCATGAGCTGCCGGTTCCCGGGCGGCGTCGGGTCGCCGGAGCAGCTGTGGGACCTGGTGGCCGCCGGCACCGACGCCATGTCGGCGTTCCCCGACGACCGGGGCTGGAACCTGGGGGCGCTCTACGACCCCGATCCCGACCCCGACAGCCGGGGCACGTCGTACGTGCGGGAGGGCGGGTTCCTCTACTCCGCCGGGGACTTCGACCCCGCCTTCTTCGGCATCAGCCCCCGCGAGGCCCTCGCCATGGACCCGCAGCAGCGGCTGCTGCTGGAGACCGCCTGGGAGGCGTTCGAGCGGGCCGGCATCGACCCCACCACGCTGCGCGGCGCGCCCACGGGTGTGTACGCGGCCACCAGCAGCCAGGGCGACTACGCGGCGCTGCTCACCGGGGTGACCGGCGGCGTCGAGGGTTACCTCGGCACCGGCAGCGCCGCCGCCGTGGCCAGCGGCCGGATCTCGTACGCGCTGGGGCTGGAGGGCCCGGCGGTCACCGTGGACACCGCGTGCAGCTCGTCCCTGGTCGCGCTGCACCTCGCCTGCCAGGCGCTGCGGCTGGGCGAGTGCACGATGGCGCTGGTCGGCGGGGTGTCGGTGATGGCCACCCCGACCGTCTTCGTGGAGTTCTCCCGGCAGCGCGGCCTGTCCACCGACGGCCGGTGCAAGTCGTTCGCCGCCGCCGCCGACGGCACCGGCTGGTCCGAGGGGGCCGGCATGCTGCTGGTCGAGCGGCTCTCCGACGCCCGCCGCAACGGCCACCCGGTGCTCGCCGTGGTACGCGGCAGCGCCGTCAACCAGGACGGGGCGAGCAGCGGGCTGACCGCGCCGAACGGCCCGTCCCAGCGCCGGGTGATCCGGCAGGCGCTGACCAACGCGGGGTTGACCGCCGACCAGGTGGACGTCGTGGAGGCGCACGGCACCGGCACCACCTTGGGCGACCCGATCGAGGCGCAGGCGCTGCTGGCCACGTACGGCAAGGAGCGGCCCGCCGAGCGTCCGTTGTGGCTCGGCTCGGTGAAGTCGAACATCGGCCACACCCAGGCGGCGGCGGGCGTCGCCGGGGTGATGAAGATGGTGCTGGCCATGCGGCACGGGGTGCTGCCGCCCACCCTGCACGTGGACGAGCCCACCCCGCACGTCGACTGGTCGGCCGGGGCGGTGTCCCTGCTGACCGGGGCGCAGCCGTGGCCGGAGACCGGTCAGCCGCGCCGGGCCGGGGTCTCCGCGTTCGGCATCAGCGGCACCAACGCGCACGTCATCATCGAGCAGGCCACCGCAGCGGACACCGACGACGCCCGGCCGGCCGGTACGCCCGCCCCGCCGGCGCCGTGGATCGTCTCCGCCCGGTCCGCGCCGGCGTTGGCCGGGCAGGCCCGGCGGTTGCTGGAGCACCTGGCCGACCAGCCTGACCTGGACCCCGCCGACGTGGCGTACTCGCTGGTCACCACCCGCGCGGCCCTGCCGCACCGGGCAGCGGTGATCGGCGGGGACCGCGACGCGCTGCTGGCCGGCCTGCGCGCGGTCGCCGAGGAGAGCAGCTCCTCCGGGGTGGTACGCGGGGTGGCCCGCCCGGCCGGCAAGGTCGCGTTCCTCTTCACCGGCCAGGGCGCCCAGCGCCCCGGCATGGGCGCCGAGCTGTGCCGCCGGTTCCCGGTGTTCGCGGCCGTCTTCGACGAGGTGGCCGGGGAGCTGGACCGGCACCTGAGCCGCCCGCTGCGGGAGGTGGTCTTCGCCGAGCCCGACTCGCCCGAGGCGGAGCTGCTGGACCGCACCGAGTTCACCCAGCCGGCGCTGTTCGCCTACGAGGTCGCCGCGTACCGGCTGGTCACCGCCTGGGGGCTGCGCCCGCAGCACCTGCTCGGGCACTCGGTCGGCGAGCTGGCCGCGGCGCACGTCGCCGGCGTGCTGTCGCTGGCCGACGCGGCGACCCTGGTGGCGGCCCGGGCCCGGCTGATGCAGCAGCTGCCGCCCGGCGGGGCGATGCTGGCGGTACGGGCGTCCGAGGCCGAGGTGACGCCGCTGCTCGACGAGCGGGTGTCGCTGGCTGCCGTGAACGGTCCCCGGTCAGTGGTGCTATCCGGCGACGAGGAGGCCGTGCTGGCGGCGGGTCGGCGGCTGGCCGCCGAGGGCCGGCGGTCCCGCCGGCTGCGGGTCAGCCACGCCTTCCACTCCGCCCGGATGGACGACATGCTGGCCGACTTCCGGGTCGTCGCGGAGAAGGTCACCTGGCATCCGCCGGCCGTGCCGATCGTCTCCGACCGGACCGGCGAGCCGCTCACCGTCGCCCAGGCCACCGATCCGGGCTACTGGGTCGAGCACGTCCGCGACACGGTCCGCTTCCACGCCGGCGTCGCCACCCTGGCCGCTGCGGGCGTGGCGACCTTCCTGGAACTCGGCCCCGACGGCGCGCTGACCGCGCTGGCCCGCGAGTGCCTGCCCGACGTGGAACCGGCGGCCTTCGTGCCGCTCGGCCGCCGGGACCAGCCGGAGCCGGCCACGCTGCTCGCCGCGCTGGCCGCCGTCGACCTGCGCGGCGCCGGAGTGGACTGGGCGGCGCTCTTCGCCGGCAGCGACGCCGCGCGCGTCGAGCTGCCCACCTACGCCTTCCACCACGAACGCTTCTGGCCGGACCCGCCCACCGTGGACCTCGTCCAGCCCGCCGCGACCGGCGAGGACGAGGAGTTCTGGGCGGCCGTGGCGCAGGGGCGACCGGACGCGCTGGCCGCCGCGCTCGGCCTGCCCGCCGACCGGCAGGACGCGCTGACCGAACTGCTGCCCGCCCTGGCGTCCTACCGGGACCGTCGACGTCGCGGCTCGGAACTGGACGGGCTGCGCTACCGCGCCGACTGGGTCCGCGTCGACCCGCCCTCCGCCGGCACCGTGCCGGCCGGCCGGTGCCTGGTGGTGGCCGGGGCGGACACGGACGCCACGGCCGTGCTGGCCGCGCTGCGCGCCGAGGGCCTGGACCCGGTGCTGGTGACCGTGGGCGACGACCCGGACGAGATCGCCCGGGTCCTGCCGACCGACGGCGCCCCGTCGGCCGTGGTCTCGCTGCTGGCGGCGGGGGTGCCCGTCGAGGCCACCGGGACGGCCGTGCTGGCCGGGACGGCCGCGCTCGTACGGGCCCTCGGCGCCGCCGGGAGCGGCGCGCCGGTGTGGACCGTGACCCGGGGCGCGGTGGCCGTCGACGCGCACGACGCCGCGCCCGGCATGGCCGGCGCGTACCTCTGGGGTCTGGGCCGGGTGCTGGCGCTGGAGCAGCCGCGCCTGTGGGGCGGACTGGTCGACCTGCCGGCGGAGCCGGACGACACCGCGCTCGCCGCGCTCGCCCGGATCGTCGCGTCCGGCGGCGACGAGGACCAGCTGGCGGTACGCCCCGGCGGGGTGTACGCACGCCGGCTCCGGCGTGCCCCGGCCGGCGCCGCCGACGTCGACTGGCGGCCCCGGGGAGCGGTCCTGGTGCACGGGTCCGCGCAGGTGCGTACCCCGCACCTGCTGCGGTGGCTCGCCGAGCGCGGCGCGACGCACCTCGTCCTCGTCGGCCCGGTGGCGGACGCCGACACGATCGGGGGGGACGTCACCGTCACCGCCGTCGACGACCTCGACGGGCTGCCCGAGGCGCTGGACCGGCTGGCCGCCGCCGGCACCGAGGTCCGTACCGTCCTGCACGTCGCCGACTCCGACGGGGCCGGCGACCCGGTCGCGGCGCTGGAGCCGCGCGACCTGGCCGACGCCGTGGCCGCCCGTACCGCCGCGGTGGAACTGCTCGACCGGGCCTGCGCCGACCGGCCGGTCGACGAGTTCGTCGTCTTCACCTCCACCGCCGCCGTCTGGGGCAGCGGGGGAGCGGCGGTCGCCGCCGCCGCGGGTGCCGGGCTGGAGGCGCTGGCCGCCGGCCGACGCGCCGCCGGCCGTCCGGCCACCGTCGTCGCCTGGGTGCCCTGGGCGGAGGAGGTCACCGACCCGGCACAGCTGCGCCGTCGGGGGGTCGATCCGCTCCCCGCCGAGCTGGCCGTGTCCGCGCTCCAGCAGGCCGTGGGGCGCGGCGACGACCAGCTCGCGGTCGCCGACCTCGACTGGGCCGCGTTCGTGCCGGCCTTCACCGCCGTACGGCCCAGCCCGCTGCTGCGCGGCGTGCCCGAGGCGACGGTCGACGCCGACCGGGACGCCGCCGGCGGCGAGGCGACCGATCCGGCCCGGGCACTGCGTGAGCGGCTGGCCGGCGTGCCGGCCGGCGACCGGCACCGGATCCTGCTGGACCTGGTCCGGGCGCGCGTGGCCACCGTGCTCGGGCACGCCTCGCCGAACGCCGTCGAGGCCGACCGGGACTTCCTGGAACTCGGCTTCGACTCGCTGACCGCGCTGGAACTGCGGGACGCGCTGCGCCAGGAGACCGGGGCGGAGCTGTCGGCGACCCTGCTCTTCGACCACCCCACCCCTACGGCGCTGGCCCGTCACCTGCTCGGTCAGCTCCTCGGCGCGGACGCGGCCGGGGACGGCGCGAACGACGCCGGGGCACCCGCCGCGGAGAGTGCCGGCGGCGGTCTGCTCGGCGGGTTGTTCAACCAGCCGAAGGCGCGCGAGGACCCGGCCGGGTACGCCGAACTCCTGGTCAAGCTCGCCCAGTTCCGGCCCAGCTTCAGCGAACCGGCGCAGCTCACCCGCCCGGCCGGCATCCTGCGGCTGGCGGAGGGGAGCGCCAGGGCGCAGCTGGTGTGCTGCTGCACCATGTCGCTGCTCTCCGGCGCGCACGAGTACGCCCGACTCGCCGCCGGCTTCCGGGGCGTACGCGACGTCTGGGCCCTGCCCAACCCCGGGTTCGGGGTGGGCGAGGAGCTGCCCGCCGATCTCGACGCGTTGCTGCGGGTGCACGCCGACACGGTGCTGCGCGCCGTCGGCGCCGGCCCGTTCGTGCTGGCCGGTCACTCGGGTGGCGCGATGGTGGCCAACCTGCTCGCCGGGGAGTTGGAACGCCAGGGCCGCTCGCCGGACGCGGTGGTGCTCATGGACACCTACCCGGCGAACAGCGAGGTGCTCGGCGGGTGGGTGCCGCAGCTGCTCGACGGGATGATCGACCGGGACACCGCGTACACGCCGATGGACGACTGGCGGACGACGGCGTGGGCGGGCTACCTGCCCCTGTTCCTGGACTGGCAGCCGACCGAGATGGCGGCGGCGACCCTGCTGGTACGGGCCAGCGAGCCGCTGGGGGAGTGGGACGGCGAACCGGACGGCTGGCGGTCGCGCTGGCCCTACCCGCACGAGGCGGTCGACGCGGCCGGTGACCACTTCAGCATGGTCGCCGACCGGGGACCGGAACTCGCCGGCACGGTCCAGCGCTGGCTGGCCGCGCGGGGCCTGTGACCGGTCCCGCCCCTGGCGTGCCCCTAGCGCCCCCTATCGGCACACGTACATCTATCGGACCGAGGTTCCAGGACGGAGCATGACGACGTGGACGAGGCAGTGGTGGTCACGGAGCTGGTCAAGCAATACCAGCCCAACATGCCACCGGCGGTGGACGGGCTGAGTTTCTCCGTCGCCGCCGGTGAGGTCTTCGGCCTGCTGGGGCCGAACGGTGCGGGCAAGACGACGACGATCGGGGTGCTGACCACGCGGGTACGGGCCACCTCGGGCCGGGCCCGGGTGTGCGGCGCGGACGTGATCGGCGCGCCCGCCGTCGCCCGGCAGCTGCTGGCGGTCGTACCGCAGCGGGTGAACCTGGACCGGGCGCTGACCGTCCGGCAGAACCTGCTGTTCCACGCGGCGTACCACCGCGTGCCCCGGGCGCAGCGCATCCGGCGGGCGGACGAGCTGCTGGACCAGATGGGGCTCAAGGACTTCGCGAACTCCCGCACCGACTTCCTGTCGGGCGGCCTCGCCCAGCGCACGATGATCGCCCGCGCGCTGATGCACTCGCCCCGGGTGCTCTTTCTCGACGAGCCGTCCTCCGGCCTCGACCCGCAGTCCCGGCTCTTCGTGCACGACCGGATCGCCGAGCTGAAGCGGGACGGGGTGACGGTGGTGGTCACCACGCACGACATGGACGAGGCGGAGAAGCTCTGCGACCGCGTCGGCATCGTCGACCACGGCAAGCTGCTCACGCTGGACACCCCGTCGGCGCTGACCCGGACGCTGCCGGGCAGCAGCACCCTGACCCTCGTGGTGACCCCCGGCGCCCCCGCCGAGGAGGTGCGGGCCGCGCTCGAGTCGATCCCGGACGTGGAGCAGGTGGAGCACTTCAAGGTGACGGCCCCGGCGCCCGCCGCCGCGCCGGCGTTTCCGGGCATGCCGGCGATGCCGATGCCCGCGCCGGCGCTCGACGCGCCCGCCGATCCGGGCGCCCCGCTCTCCTTCCGGCTGTACACCAGCGGCCAGCCGGCCAACGCCATCCCGATGGCGATGAAGATCCTCGCCGACCTGGGCTGCGAGGTTCGTGACCTCAACATCGGCCAGCCCAGCCTGGAAGATGTCTTCATCCACCTGACCGGAAGGGAACTTCGGTGAGCGTCGCCGCCCCCGCCCCCCCGTCCGCACCGTCGCCGGCCGCGGCACCGCCGCCGGTGCGCGCGCTGGACCAGTTCGCCACGTTCCGGGCGGTGCTCTCGCGGGACCTGTTCGTCACCGGCCGGGAACTGATCGGCTTCCTGCTCCAGGTCTTCATCCAGCCGCTGTTCATGCTGCTGATCTTCGGCAAGGTGCTCGGCGACCTGGGCTACGCCAGCGACGACTTCAGCAACGTGCTGCTGCCCGGCGTCATCGCGCTGAACGCCTTCCTGATCGGGCTGGAGAACACGGCGCTGCCGATGATGATGGACTTCTCCTTCACCCGGGAGATCGAGGACCGCCTTCTGTCGCCCATGGCGATCCCCCTGGTGGCCCTCGAGAAGATTGTCTTCGGCGGCATCCGCGGCCTGATCGCCGGCGTGGTGCTCATTCCGGTCGGCATGCTCATGCTCGGTGTCACCTGGCCCGCTGCGGTCATCCTCAAGGTGATCGCGGTGCTGGCGATCGGCGCGCTGGTCGGTGCGGCGGTCGGCCTCGCCTTCGGCACGCTGGTGCCGACGCAGCACATCCAGATCATGTTCACCGTGGTGATGACCCCGATCATGTTCACCGGCGCGACCCAGTTCCCGCTGCTCGGCCTGGACTCGCTGCGCTGGTACCAGGTGGTCTGCTCGTTGAACCCGCTGACCTACATCAGCGAGGCGACCCGGTCGCTGGTCGGCCCGCCGGGCGTCGAGTCGCTGCCGCTCTGGCTGTGCATGTGCGTCCTCACCGGGGTCTTCGTGGTGTTCTCGGCGATCGGCATGCGTGGCTTCATGCGTCGCGCCATGGACTGACCGCCCCAGGATCCGATCCGCCGATGGCCCGAACCGCTCCCGCGGTTCGGGCCATCGGCGTGCGCCGTGAACGGGCAGGTCACCGCGTCGAAATAACCGCGAAGGAAATTCATCTCACCGGTGGGCGTTTCGTGTCGACCGTGGCAGGCTGTATGGACGGCGAGGGATCCTTCGTCCGGTTGCCCCGCGGCGGCAACCGTCTGATCGAAGCCTCCGTCGAACGTTGTCTCACGGCACACGTCGCATCCGACCCGCCGCCGACGAACGGCTCCCCGGACAGCCCGTCGGCGCGTACGTGACGGTCGGGCGCGCGGGTCGCCGCACAGGCGGAAGGAGTGGCGGACGGTGGACACCACCGGAGACGACCGCGGCCCAGCGGTGCTGGTCGTCACCTACAACAGCGCGGGGATGTTCAACCCGTTGCTCAGCATCGTGGGCGAGCTGAAGGCCCGCGGCGTCGGCAACGTCCACTTCGCCTCCACTGAGGACCGCCGGGCCGACGTCGAGGGGCTGCGCGGCCCGGGCCGGGTCACGTTCGTGTCGCTCGGGCCGCCCCGGCCGCAGTCGTCACCCGAGACCTGGGACGATGCGACGTACCGGCAGTTGACCACGAGCGACCGGGTCGCCAGCTTCGCGCGCTACCTCGACGTCAGCACCGACTACGACCACGTGCGGCAGCTCTACCAGCGCTGCCTGCGGGCGATCGACGAGATCGGACCGACGCTGGTGGTGGTGGACAGCCTCGCCAGCTGGGCGATGGACGCGGCGCAGACCCGTGGACTGCCCTTCGTGATCAGCGTCTCGCTGCCGCCGTCGAACTTCCTGCAGGAGCAGTTGCCGGTGCGCTACCCCGCCCCGTTCTCGGGACTGCCGCACCGGATGACGCCCCGGCAGCAGGCGGCCAACACCCGCTTCCGCAGCCGGCTCGTACGGGCGCTGATGGAGCCGGAGCGGTTGCGGCGTAGCCTCGCGGCCGTCGACAGCCGGAAGGCGGCCGGCATCCACAACGCGGAGATGCGCCCGGCGGGCTACGTCGAGGCCGCCGAGGTGCTCATGGCGTACACGGTCTTCGGCTTCGAGTACCCGTTCGCGACCGCCCCGGAGAAGCTGCGGATGCTCGGCCCCGTGGTGCCCCGGGAACTCCCGCCGGCCGACGGGGACGAGGAGCTGACCGGATGGCTCGACGAGCACCCCTCGGTGGTCTACGTCGGGTTCGGCACCATCATGCGCCTGTCGCAGGGGCAGGTGGACGCGATCGTCGAGGTCGCCGAGCGGCTCGGGCCCGAGCACGCCGTGCTGTGGAAGGTGCCCGCGCGCCAGCAGCACCTCCTTCCGCCGCCGCGGCGGCTGCCGGGCAACCTGCGGGTGGAGGCGTGGCTGCCGTCGCAGCACCGGGTGCTGGCCCACCCGCACGTGCGGGTCTTCTTCAACCACGGCGCCGCCAACGCCATCCACGAGGCCGTCCACTTCGCCGTACCGCAGCTGGTGATGCCGTTCTGGCTGGACTGCCCCGACGGCGCGGTGCGCGCGGTCGACAGCGGGGTGGCGCTCTGCGTCGAGCGGACCGACGCGCTCGACGTCGAGGACGTCCTCGCCAAGCTCGGGCGGCTGCTGGGTGAGGAGACGTTCCGGGCGCGGGCGCAGCTGTGGAGCCGGCGGATGCGGCAGGCCGGCGGGGTCACCGCCGCCGCCGATCTCGTGCTGCGGCACCGCGACGAGGCGGCGGCCCGGCGTGGCGTCGGGCTGGTCGTCGGTTGAACCGCAGGCCGCCGTACGCGCCGACGGGGCGCGGGGCCTTCGCCACCGCGCCCCGTCGGGGGCCGTCAGGACGCGGCGCCCTGCGTCTCGTCGGCCAGCGCCTCGGCGTAGGCGACGAGCCGGGACGGCAGGTCGGTGCGGCGCTTCACGTCGAGCTTGCGGTAGACCCGCGTCAGGTGCTGCTCGACGGTGCTCACCGTGATGAAGAGCTTGCTGGAGATCTGCCGGTTGGTGTGGCCCTGTGCGGCCAGCGCGGCGACCCGGCGTTCGGCGTCGCTGAGCCCGTCGTCCGGCTCCTGGAGTTCGGCCGCGGCCGGGTACGCCGGCAGGCCGCTGCCCGGCTCCCGGCGGATCAGCCGCTGCGCCAGCACCGACGCCCCGCAGTCCTGGGCGAGCTGGTAGGCGCGGCGCACGAGCAACCGGGCGCGGGCGGAGTCCCCGGCGCGCTGGAGCGTCTGGCCGGTGTCGCCGAGGGCCCGGACGAGCTCCAACCGGTCGCCGCTGGACTGGAGCAGGTTGACCGCCTCGGAGAGCAGCTTGCGCCGGTGGTCCTGGGCGGCGGTGGTCGCGAGGAGGCGCAGCGTACGGCCCCGGGTCCGGTCGTCGACCCCGTGCGGCACCCGCAGCTGCTCCTGGAGGAGCTGCGTGGCCTGCGTCTTGTTGCCGACGCTGAGCTGCACCCGGGCCAGCTCCAGCCGCCACGGCACCAGGCCGGCCGCGTCGATGCCCCAGGTGCGCATCAGCTCGCCGCACCGCCGCAGGTCGGTGGTGGCGGCGTGGGGCCGGCGTACGGCCAGGTGGTGCCGGGCGCGGGCGGCCAGGTAGTGCAGGCCCAACGGGGTGCGGAACATGCCGGGCGGGATCGGGTGGGCGAGCCACCGGTCGGCCTCGGAGAACCGGCCCGACTCGGTCGCGGAGGCGACCAGGGTGGACAGCGGGCCGGCGACCGCCACTCCCCACGCGGGGGCGGGCATGTCCGCCAGGGCGGCGCGGGCGTGGTGCTCGGCGCCGGGCAGGTCGCCGACGCGCAACGCCGCCTCCGCCCGGATCGCCCGGATCACGGCCCGCCAGCCGGGCGCGTGCTGGGCCGCCGGACGGCCGAGCAGCACGTCGCCCCAGACCGCGGCCCGGTCCGACCGGCCCGCCCAGAGCAGCGCCAGCAGGGGAGCGGTCAGCAGGCCCAGGGCGCCGTCATCCGTGTGGTGCCGTTGCAGGAGCTGCTCGGCGGTCGCCACGGTGTCGTTGTCGGCGGTCGGCGTCAACGCGGTGCCGAGCACCGTCACCGCCTGCAGCAGCGGGCTGATCGTGGTGGGCGCGCTCGCGGCGCGGCTCCAGGTGGTCGGGGTCTGCCGCACGCTGGCCAGGTGGTCGGGGTGGGAGAGGGAGACCAGCAACTGCATGATCCGCAGGCGGCCGGGCAGGACGGCCGAGCCCTGCTCCTCGTCCGCCGAGAAGGCGCCGACCGCCTCGGTGGCCTCGTCGATGCGGCCCTGCCACAGCAGGTAGGGCACGGCGGACAGACCAGCGTCCGTGGACCAGCCGGCGGCCCGCGCCGTCTGCACCAACTCGGTCAGCTGCCCGTTCACGGTCAACGGGTTGATCTGCCAGCGGGCGTTCACCAGCATCTCGGTGGTGGCGGTGCGCTGCTGCTCGTCGACCGGGGCGCGGGAGAGCAGCCGCAGGCAGGCTGCCGCCACGTCGGGACGGCCCGACGCGAGCGCGTGACCGGCGGCGTCCTGGAGCACCGGCACCATCCAGGACGCGACCGCCGAACCGGCGGCCACGAGGTGCTCGGCGACCACGCTCGCCTCGGCGCCGCGGTCGTGCAGCACCTCGGCGGCCCGCTGGTGCAGGCTGCGCCGTTCGTCGGCCGACATGTCGCCGAGGATCGAGCGCAGGATGCGCGGGTGGCGCAGTTGGTCGGACTCCATCAGACCCGAGGTACGCAGCACCCGTACGGCCGGGACCGTGGACTCGGGCACCACGTCGAGCAGGTGGCCGAGCAGTTCGGTCGTCGCGGGCCGGTTGAGCACCGCGAGCGCCTGGGCCACCCGGCGTACCCCGGGCTCGTGCCGGTAGAGGCAACCGAGCACGGCCTGGTCGAACGCGTCACCGACGACCGGGCCGTAGTCGTCGCTGCTCTCGCCGCTGGCCCGCTCCTCGAGCAGCGCCCGGGTGAGCAGCGGGTTGCCGCCGGTCATCCGCACGCAGTGCTCGGCGGTCCTGCGGGCGTCGGCGTCGTCGACGGCGCCCTCGACCAGCCGGGCGACGGCGTCGACGGTCAGCGGTGGCAGGCCGATCCGGGAGAAGTGCGGCTGGCTGAGCAGCTCGGCCCGGAAGAGCGGGTGCGGGGGGCGCAGCGTCGACGCCTCGGCGAGCACCACCATGATCCGGGCGTGGCGCAGCCGCCGGGTTACGTAGAGCAGGCAGTGCAGCGAGGCCGGGTCCGCGTGGTGCACGTCGTCGACGACGAGGATCAGGGGCCCGGTGGCGGTCAGGTCGAGCAGGGTGGCGAAGAGGCCGTGCAGCAGGGGCGCCCAGGCCCGGTCGCCGTCGGCCGCCTCACCGCCGGGCTCGGGCAGCGGTACGGCGAAGGTGGCGTCGCGCAGCAGCTTCTCGACGTGCGCCGCCGTCTCCGGGGCGAGCCGTGCGGTGTGGAACAGCTGCCCGACGACTCCCAGGTGGAGCCCGCGCTCCGCCCGCGAGCCGGCCGCGCTCATCACCTGCCCGCCCGCGCCGGCCGCCCACTCGCTGAACGACTCCAGCAGGCTCGTCTTGCCGCTGCCGACGGCGCCGGTGACCAGCGCGACGTGCCCGCGCTGTTGCTCCTCACATGCGCGGAACGCGCGCCGCAGACGGGTTGTCTGTTCCTCTTGCTGCACCAACACCAGCGGGTAAGCCCTTCTTGTACGCGGTGCGGGCCCGGGACCCCGGTGTGCCGACACCGCCCCCCCTGCCGGACAGCCGCCCCTCCACCCGCGACTACCGGATAGGGGTGGAGCGCACCGGGCCGCCGTGCCGGGTGGACCTGGAAATCTTCCGCCGGACCGGCGTTCTGGCCGTACGGTCCGCGCGTCCAGGCGAGTCTGGCACCGGCGCGGTGGTGCGACAACGGGCGCGAGACCCCATCGTTTCGCGCACAAACCTGCGGCCCCGGATCGCATTTAGGGGTTGCGCGAATCGCAATGAGGGGTGTCGGAGTCAGCCAGCCGGGGGAGACGACGCCCCGATGAACGGCTGATGTCGGGTGTGCAGCTTGATGGTGCCACATCGGGCCTGGCGGCGCACGCCCGTTGGCACGGACAGTGGCGGTGGGCGGACTCGCGGCGACGGTCGCCGGCAGCGACGGTCCGGTGACGACCGACCGGGTTGCGGGAGCCGTGACGGCCGGCGAGAGGCGAGGCGCGCGGGGTGGGGGCCGGGGTGGACGGACCGGCGGGATCAGCGCGGCCGGGGCCCGGAAGGCCGGCGGCCCGGGTCGTCGGGGCCCCGTGACGGTGGATTCAGCACCGTCGCACCGGGACGGTCCAGCCGCAGTCGGAGGGCCAGTTCGTTGCGGGAGTTGACGTCCAGCTTCCGATAGATCCGGGTCAGCCGCTGCTCGATCGCGCTGACCGTCAGGAAGAGCTGCTCGGCGATCTCCCGGTTGGTGTGGCCCTGGGCGGCCAGGGTGGCCACCCGGGACTCCGCGTCGGTCAGCCCCTGGATCACGACCACCGTGCCGGCGCGGACATCGGCGGCACCGCTCTTGGCGGTGGGGACACTGGGCCGCAGCATCGGGATGCCGCACTCCTCGGCGAGCGCCCGGGCCGACCGCGTCGCGACGCGCGCCTGCCGTCGGTCGCCGGCCTGCTGGTAGGCGTGACCGAGGTCGGCCAGGTTGTGCGCCAGCTCCATCCGGTCGCCGCACTGCCGCAGCAGCAGCACGGCGCTGCGCAGGTGCGGGATCCGGTCCTGTCCGTCCTCGGTGGCGGCCAGAACCCGCAGCGCGGCGGCCCGGTACCGGACGTGGACGGGCCGCAGCCGGGCCAGCTCGTCGCGGACCAGCCTGCCGGCCTGCTGGCGGCGGCCCATCCGGAGCAACGCCCGGGCCGACTCGGTGCGCCACGGGACGAGGCCCGAGAAGTCCAGCCGCCACCGGTGCATCAGCTGTCCGCAGAGTTGGAAGTCGGCCAGCGCGGCCTCGGGGCTTCCGGCGGCGAGGGCGTGCGTCCCGCGGGCGTGCAGGTAGTGCAGCCCGATCGGCGTCTCGAAGATCGCCGGGGGCACCGGCACCTGGAGACAGGCCGCGGCCGTGTCGAGCTGGTCCATGTAGGTCAGGGCCCGGATCCGGACGGCGAGCGGTATCCCGATCACCACACCCCAGCCCTTCGGCGAGAGCTGCCCCAGCGCCTCGTCGGCCAGCTTGTCGGCGCGGGGAAGGTCACCGAGCCGGCCGGCGATGGCGGCCCGGAGGGCGGTGAGCGTTGCCGAGGGGGTGGGGTGGTGCGGGGCGGCGGGGTGGCGTCCCAGCCGGTCGCACCAGTCGCCGGCCAGGTCGAGCCGGTCGGCGTAGATCATGGCGATGAGGGCGCAGACGGCGGTCCACATGTGGGGTTCGTCGTCCAGCCCGGTGGTGGACAGCGTCCGCTCGGCCTGCTCGACCACGCTGGCGTCACCCCGCTCGAGCACGGCGGACAGCAGGGTCGTCCCCTCGATTCCGCGCTTCACACGTGCCAGCGTGAGCGGGTTCCGCGCGGCCACGGTGGGAGCGGGGCGGTCGACCGTCACGCCGGGGTAGAGCGTCGACATCCAGCCCGTGATCACGAGTAGCTCGGCCACGGACCGCGGATCGGCGCTGTCCGTCCGCTCGCTCAGGTGTCTGACCAGCTCGACGGCCTTGTCGATCTCACCGTGCCAGAGGAGGTACTGGATGGGGCCGGCGGCCTGCTGGCTGCCGAGGTGCCCGGCGCGGATGGCGGTGGCGACGCCGATCAGGTGGGGGATCGCGGCCTGCGGGTCGAGCCGCCACTCGGCGCGCGCCAGCGCGGACCGGATCCGCGCCCGCAGGCACTCGCCGGCGCCACCCCGGTGTGCGCGGCGCAGGTACCGCAGGGCGGTGTCCACCTCGCCGTCGAGCAACGCCTGCTCGCCGGCGTCCAACAGGGTCTGCGCCATCCAGGGCTCGGTCAGCTCGTCGATTCCGACCAGGTGCGGCGCGATCCGCACCGGGGGCGCGTCGTCGTCGTGCAGCAGACCGGCCGCCCCCAGATGCAGCCGTACGCGTTCCTCGGCGGTCATCCCGTCGATCACGGCCTGGGTCACCGCCGGATGGCGCAACCCCTGATCGTTGATCAGCCCCGCGCTGGTCGACTCGTCGATGGCGTCCAGCGCGGTGCGCGACCGGGCGTCGACGAGGTGCGGCAGCAGGGTGCCGTGTAGCGGCTCGCCGGTCACGGCGAGCACCCGGGCGGCGTTGAGCACCAGGTGGTCGCAGCGGTACAGGCAGTTCAGCACGGCCTCCCGGAACGACTCCCCGATCACCGGACGGTCGGCGGGCCGGGGCGCCGCGGCCCGGTCGTCGGCGAGCGCCTGCACCAGCAGCGGATTGCCGCCGCTGATCAGGTGGCTCTCCTCGGCGATGCTCCGGGCGACCGGGACGCCGAGGCGCTGGGCGAGCAGTTGGAACGTCCCCTCGGCGGTGAGCAGCGGGAGGCGGATGCGGTGCAGCCTCGCGGGTTGCAGTAGTTCGGCGTGCACGTCCGGACGCCACGGCCGGGTGCGCGGGGCCTCGGTCAGGACGATCAGCACGGGCAGGCCGGCGATCCGTCGGGCCAGGTAGTCGAGGCAACGCAGCGACGGGACGTCCGCGTGGTGGATGTCGTCGATCGCGACGACCAGCGGGCCCCGCGAGGCCATCTCGAGTAGGGCGGTCCCGATCGCGGCGGTGGCCCGGGCGGTGTCACCGTGCTCCGTGTCGGCGTCGGTCCAGGCGAGGACGCCCGCGTCCAGCAGCCGTCCGAGGCGGGCCCAGGTGTCCGGGCTGCCGGCCTCGTGCAACGGCGCCGCGCGTACGAGTTGCCGGACCACCTCCAGCGGTACGGTGCGTTCGGCGCGGGAGGCACTCGCGCTCACGACCCGTGCGCCGGCGTCGTGGGCCCGTCGGGCGAAGGTCTGCAACAGCGTGGTCTTGCCGGAGCCGACCGGACCGGTCAGCACGGTCACCGTCCGGCTGGTCGGCGAGGCGTCGTTGCGGAACAGGTCCGTGAGCCGGCGTTCCAGCAGGCTGAGTTGGCACGACCGCTCGGTCAGCTCCATCGACGCCGCCTCCGGGGGAGCGTGCGGTCCGCGGTCACCGGATGGGCCGCTCGCCCTGCGCGGCCCCGGAGCTCGACCAGATCGGAGACCGGCAATTCTTGACCCATTCCATTATTAGCAAATATCGACAAACATCGAGCTTTGACCGAGGTGCCACCGGCTGGCTCGACCGGTCGGTTACTCCGAGTCGCGCTCCAGTCGGCGTCGGCGGCAATTCTGCAGCCCTCTCCCGGGCTGACCTCCCCCTATCGACTCCCGTGATGGTGGGAGTATGTCAGTTCGGCAATTGGGCGGCAAGCCGAGGTTTGTAAAGGATGGGCAAACATTCTTACCCGTCTCGGGTGGCGAGATCGGGCCTTGCGCCCGGATCGACAACGGAAAGTCGTCGCGCGGTCCCGTTACGTGACAGAGCGCTCTCGTAACCCATTGGTCCTGCCATTCTGGCCCGCTTGTCGATTGGCGACCGGGCTTTTACGTGCTAGGCGTCCGGTTCGTTCCCCGGTGCGTCGTCGCGGTGCGCCCCGGGCCTCGGCCGGTCACCCCCGTTCATGGCCGCTGGGCCTGTTCCGCGGGTGCGGGGCGCAGGCGCTGGAGTCGTCGTGTAATCGCTGTTCAACTCAGCGTTGATAAAACCTCGTCGACTGTCGGGGCCGTCTCGGCCCGGGCGATGGCGGGCGGCGGCGGGTGCGTCGGCTGGCGTGGTGCCGAGGTGCGGGGGTTGCGTCGGAGGTCGGGCGTGCGGCCCGGCAATTGCCGCACGCCCCGATTGTTGCGGTGCGGAAGACCGCCCACGCGAAGTGCGACTGGTGGCTGCCCGTTTCGGTCGAGGATCGGGAGCCGGCATGCGCCGGCGGGTGCCTACGATTCGGACCTTTGGGAAATTCAGCGATTATGTTGTTAAAAAAGAATTATGTATCTGCTGCCCGATGATGGCCGGAGGCGCTGACCGCCGGCCGCCGGAAGAGTCTCCTCCGATATTGCAGGCGTCAATGCATAACACGCACCGACGTAGTCCGTCAGGTTTTCTCCGGCGGAATCCGAGTTCGATTTCCGCACGTCCCGTCAAACGGATATGGCTCCAATATGTACGGCGCTGAAATAGTCGCCCCCGCCGATCGTCGCCCGAGTGGGAACAGCATCCCGTCCTACCTGGCTGGTCGGCCCCGACAGGGGATCCGGGCGCGGCGGCTAGGGGTTGTGCCGGGCGATAGCCCGGGCCTAATTTCGGGGCACCCGTTTCCAACGTCGGGTCAGCCGGATATGGGGCCGTGCGGGCCCATGACCTGAAGGGTTCTGTGGCCGTCGTGATGTCCCAGCTGCCGCCGCGACTCGTTGACGCCCTCCGCAGGGGATAGCGGAGATGACACTGCTGCCGGCGCTGCGGGGATTCGGTGCGGATCGGGCCGACGCGGTCACGGTGGCCGGCACGACCCTGTCCAGCGAGGCCCTGCTCGGCTGCGTCACCGCGGTCGCCGACCGGATCAGGGGCACGGACGCGGTCGCGGTCGACGGCGCACCGACCCCGGAGGCGGTGGTCGGAATGCTCGGCGCCGTCCTCGCGGGCGTCCCGCTCGTACCACTGCCGCCCGGCGCCGACGAGTGCGAACGGAGCCGCATCCTGCGGCAGTCCGGGGCGACGGTGGTGCTCGGCCGCGACCGTTCCGGGTCCCACCGGCTGCCCACGGTCCCGGTCGACCTGCGCGAGCGCTCCTCGACGCATCATCCCGAGCCGGAGCCGGGCGCCGACGCGGTCATCCTCTACACCGGTGGCGCCGCGGGGCCGCCGCGCGGGGTACGCATCTCGCGCCGTGCCATCGCGGCCGACCTCGACCTGCTGGCCGACGCGTGGCGGTGGAGCGAGGAGGACGTGGTGGTGCAGGGCACCCCGTTGTACCGGGCGTACGGCCTGGTCGTGGGCCTGCTGGGCGCGTTGCGGGTCGGCAGCCGCTTCGTCCACCTCGACCGAGACGCCACCGCGGGACCGGTCGGCACCATGCACCTGGCGTTGCCCGAACAGTGGGCGCGGATCGCGCTGGACGGGCCCCGGGCCCGCGCGCTGTCCGCGGCGCGGATCCTGATCTCCGCGGACGGCCCCCTGGCGTCCGCCGTGGCCGAGCGCCTCCGACTACTCACCTCGCACACCCCGGTGCAGGCGTACGGCACCACCGAGACGCTCATCGCGCTGACCGGACGGGCCGCCGACCGCACGGTCACGGGCGTCGTCGGCACCCCGCTGCCCGGCGTCGAGACGCGCGTGCTGGACCGCGAGGCCCGGCCGGTGCCGGCCGACGGCGAGTCGGTCGGCGAACTCAGCGTCTGCGGGCCCACGCTGTTCAGCGGGTACGTCGGGGGGCCGGGCTTCGCCGCCGGTCGCTGGCACGCCACCGGCGACCTGGCGAGCGTGGCCGCCGACGGCTCGTACCGGATCATCGGCCGGTGCGGACTCGACGTGGTGCACAGCCGGGGCCGGCGGATGCACGCCGGGCAGATCGAGGAGGCGCTGCTGAGTCACCCCGGGGTGCGCGACGCCGCCGTCGTCGGCACGCCGCACCACGCGCTCGGCGAGCAGGTCACCGCGTACGTCGTCGCCGAAGGGCTGACCGCGCAGGTGCTCATCGACCACGTCGGCCGGCATCTCTCGGCCGGGCAACGACCCCGGCGGGTGCACTTCGTCGACGAGTTGCCCCGCAGCGCGCTCGGGCGGATCAGGAAGTCCCTGCTGATCGCCGGCGGCTGAGCGGACCGGACAGCGGGCGGGTGCGCCACCCGACCCCCGCGTCGGTCAGCCCTCCACCCAGCCGTGCCGTCGGGCCAGGTCCAGCATCCGGGCGCGCACCGCCACGATCTGCGCGCCGGTCAGATCCGACACGGAGGTCACCAGCGCCTCGGTGGTCTCCGTGCAGAAGGCGCGCTCGGAGAGCACGTCACACAGGCCCTCGTCGTCCTCCGCGCCGCCGGTGGCCGGTCCGCCGTCCCTGCTGCGCCCGCCGCTGACCGTCACGCCCGTCCGCGCCGCAGCCGCGGTGCCGCCCGCCGGGTTGCGCTCCGCTCCCGGGGCGGCGCCGATCACCCGCACCAGCACGGCCTTGGGACCGCGGTCGGTCTCCACCGCGTCGTACTCGACCGGGACGCCGGGCGTCAGCGCCCACTTGTCGCCGTCCAGCATGTTCGCGTGCACGAACACGTCGTCGCTGCCGTTGTCCGGGGCGATGAACCCGTAGCCCCGCACCTCGTCGAACCGCACCACCTTGCCAGTAAGCATCGCTTTTCCCGCATCCATCCGACCAAAATCCGCATGCCCCGCCCGTGGGACCGGGGCCGGCCCCCAGAGTGGCAGCCACCCGTGTGGCCCGGCACCCGTACCCGACCCCTATGGTGCACCGTACCGCCGACGCGGGTGCGGCGAGGGTTGCCGCAGCGCCTAGCATCGGCGAACGTGATCGAGCAGATCCTGCCCCCCGCCGTGGCGGTGGCCGAGTCCTTCACGGACCCCACGGGCCTGACCCTGTTCCCCGAGGAAGAGGCGCTGGTGGCCCGGTCGGTGGAGAAGCGCCGCCGGGAGTTCACCACCGTGCGGCACTGTGCCCGCCTGGCCCTCGGCGACCTGGGCCTCGCCCCGGCGCCGATCGTCTCCGGCGCGCGGGGTGCCCCGGTCTGGCCGGACGGGGTGGTCGGCAGCATGACGCACTGCGAGGGCTACCGGGCGGCCGTCCTCGGCCGTACGACGGCGTTCGCCACCCTCGGGGTGGACGCCGAGCCGCACGCGCCGCTGCCCGACGGGGTGCTCGACGCGATCGCCCTGCCGGCGGAGCGGACGCGCACCGCCACGCTGGGCGCGGCCCGCCCCGCCGTCTGCTGGGACCGCCTGCTGTTCAGCGCCAAGGAGGCGGTCTACAAGGCGTGGTTCCCGCTGACCGGCCGGTGGCTGGACTTCTCCGAGGCGGACATCGTGTTCGACCCGGCCGGCACGTTCGAGGCGCGGCTGCTGGTGCCCGGCCCGGTGCTCGGCGGGGCCGAGGTGACGGGCTTCGCCGGCAGGTTCCTGGTCGAGCGGGGACTGGTGGCCACCGCGATCAGCATCCCGGCCGTCGCGTCCTAGTCCGCGCTCAGCCGCGTCTTCTGCACCTTGCCGAGGGCGTTGCGGGGCAGCGCGTCGACCAGGCGTACCTCGCGCGGCCGCTTGTGCGCCGACAGGTGCCGGGCCACGAAGTCGATCAGTTCGGCCCCGTCCACCCCGTCGCCCACCACGTACGCGGTGACCTGCTGGCCGAGGTCGGGGTGCGGGGTGCCCACCACGGCGGCCTCGCGGACCCCCGGGTGCGCCAGCAGGGCGTCCTCCACCTCGCCGGCGCCGATCCGGTAGCCACCGCTCTTGATCAGGTCGGTCGACGCCCGGCCGACGATCCGGTGCCAGCCGTCGGGGTCGACGGTGGCGACGTCCCCGGTGCGGAACCAGCCGTCCGGGGTGCGGCTCGCCGCGTCGGCGTCCGGACGGTTGAGGTACCCGTCGAACAGCGTGGGACCGGTGACCTGGAGCTCGCCCATCGCCGCCCCGTCGGCCGGCAGGACGGCGCCGTCGTCGTCGACGAGCCGCGTACGCACGCCGGGCAGCGCCAGCCCGACGGTGCCCGGTCGGCGTGGACCGTCCGCCCGCGCGCTCACCGTGATCAGGGTCTCGGTCATCCCGTACCGCTCGACGGCCCGGTGACCGGTGAGGGCGGCGAGGTCCGCGAACACCGCCGCCGGCAGCGCCGCGCTGCCCGAGACGAGCAGCCGCGCCGGACGCAGCGCCCGGGCCGCGTCCGGGTCGGCGGCGATGCGGGACCAGACGGTCGGCACCCCGAAGTACATCGAGCCGTTGGCGGCGGCGTACCGGTCGGGGCGGGGCCGGCCCACGTGGTGCAGCCGGCTGCCCAGCCGCAGCGGCCCGAGCACGCCGAGCACCAGCCCGTGCACGTGGAACAGTGGCAGGCCGTGCACCAGCAGGTCGTCCGGCGTCCACGCCCAGGCGTCGGCGAGCCCGTCCAGGCAGGCGGCGACCGCCCGGCGGGAGATCACGGCACCCTTCGGGGCGCCGGTGGTGCCGCTGGTGTAGAGGATCACCGCGGTGCGCGCCGGGTCCGGCTCGGGGTGCACGGTGTCCGACCGGCGGGTCAGGTCGACGGGCACGACGGGCCGGCCCGCGCCCTCGGCGGTGCGTTCCGCGCCGGCCGCCACCAGCAGCGCCGCCGCGCCCGAGTCGCGCAGGATGTGGTCACGCTCCATCGGCCCCGCGTCCGGCGGAACCGGCACCACCGCAGCTCCGGCGGTCAGCGCGCCCACCACGCCGACCACCGTCTCCAGGGTCGCCGTGGCCTCGATCGCCACCCGGTCGACGCCGTGCAGCTCGTCGGCCACCGCCGCGGCCAGGCGGCGCAGTTGGTCCCAGGACACCGCCCGGTCGTCGACCCGGATCGCGTCCGGGCGCTCGTCGGTGCCCTCCGTCAGCCAGCTCAGCAGCGGCATGGTGCGATCCTCTCAGCGGCTCGGGGCCGGTCCGACCCCGGCCGGGGGCGCGCCGGCACCGGACGCCGGGGCACCCGGGACGCCGGTAGGGTCGTGGGCAGCCGGCGGATCCGGGTGGGCGCGTGCGCCGCGCCGGCAGGACCGGGACGACGGTCCTGACCGTAGTCGGGGCCTGGGGGGCCTACCACCCCTACCGGCCGGGCCGGACGGGCGGGAGGTGACAGCGGTGGTCGCGGACGCGACGACGGTACCCGACGGTGTCCGGGCCGTGGTGCTCGACCTCGACGGCGTGCTGGTCGACAGCCTGGCCGTGGCCAGGGAGGCGTTCGTGCTGGCCTACGCCGAGGTGGTGGGCGACGGCGTGGCCCCGGTCGAGGAGTACTGCCGCCACCCGGGTCGGTACCTGCCGGAGGTGCTGGAGCTGATGGGCCTGCCGGCGGCGCTCGCCGAGCCGTTCGTCCGGCAGAGTAACCGCCTCGCGCACCGGGTCACCCCGGTCGACGGGGTGGCGGACCTGCTCCGCACCCTGCGCCGGCGGGGGATCGGGCTGGCCGTGGCCACCGGCCGCAGCGGCGTGCGCGCCCGGGACCTGCTCGGCCGGCTCGACCTGCTGCCGCTCGTCGACCACGTGGTGGGCTCGGACGAGGTGCCCCGCCCGAAGCCGGCGCCGGACATCGTACGGCGGGCACTGCACCTGCTCGGGGCCCGGCCGGCGGAGGCACTGATGGTCGGCGACGCGCCGAGCGACCTGGTCAGCGCGCGGGCCGCCGGGGTGGTGGCGGTGGCCGCGCTGTGGGGCGAGTCCGACGAGCAGACCCTGCGCGCTGCGGGACCGGACGTCGTCCTGACCCGGCTCGGCGAGCTGCTGCCGCTGTGCCCGGCCCGGCGATGACCAGCTGACCCTCGACCGGCCGCCGACCCTGGAACGGACGCCCGCCCTCGCCCGGACGTCGAGCATGGGACGGGCAGCGGCCTCGGGGCGGCGCCCGTGCGGACCGGACACCCGGGGTGACCGGTCGACACCCCTGCCTCCGGGACGCGTCGTCGGTCGGCACCCCTGTCCCGGGTCGTTTTCCATGTCGACACCCCCGATTCGTCAGCTGATCAGTTGATCGGGACATCGGTTGGCCGGATGATGTCGGGCGGCGGTCGACCTGGCTCCGGCCGGTACCGGCCCGTTCCCGCAAGCCGACGCCGCGATCAGCCGAGGGGTCCCGCCCTTCTCGACGGCAAACCGCACGTGAAGGAGGACCACCCCACATGCCGGTCATCGAAGTCGATCATCTGCAGAAACGGTACGGCGAGAAGATCGCGGTCGACGACGTATCCTTCACGGTCGAACAGGGCGAGATCTTCGGCGTCCTCGGCCCGAACGGGGCCGGCAAGACGACCACCGTGGAGTGCGTGCAGGGGTTGCGTCGTCCCGACGGCGGCACCATCCGGGTGCTCGGGCTCGACCCGGTCCGCGACCGCACCGAGGTGCGTCAGCGCGTCGGCGCCCAGCTCCAGGAGAGCCAGCTGCCCGACAAGGTACGGGTGTGGGAGGCGCTGGACCTGTACCGGTCCTTCTACCGCAACCGGGCCGACATCGACGAGCTGCTGACCGACCTGGGCCTGGCCGAGCAGCGCAACACCTACTTCCAGAAGCTCTCCGGCGGGCAGAAGCAGCGGTTGTCGGTGGCCCTGGCGCTGGTCGGCAGGCCGGAGGTCGCCATCCTCGACGAGCTGACCACGGGCCTCGACCCGCAGGGCCGCCGGGACACCTGGGACCTGGTCGAGCGCATCCGCGACCGGGGCGTCACCGTCGTGCTGGTCACCCACTTCATGGAGGAGGCGCAACGCCTCTGCGACCGGCTCGCGATCATCGACAAGGGACGGGTGGTGGCCATCGACAGCCCCGCCGGCCTGCTCACCCGGGTCGGCAACGAGCACCGGGTGCACTTCCGTCCGGCCGAGCCGGTCGAGGACGCCCTGCTGCTCGCGTCGCCCGACGTGACCGGGGTGAACCGCTACGGCGCGGAGATGACGGTGACCGGCACGAAGGACGTGCTCCAGTCGGTCATGTCGGTGCTCAACGGGCGCGGGATCACCTACACCGACCTGCGGGTCGAGCAGCCCAGCCTCGACGACGCGTTCGTCGCCCTCACCGGCCGTGGGGGCCGGACCGCCGCGCAGTCCCCGACCGACGGGAGGTCGTCGTGAGCGCCCTGTCCAAGCTGATCGCCGTCGAGACGAAGCTGTTCCTCCGGGAGCCGGTGTCGTTGTTCTTCGTCTTCGCCCTGCCGATCGGCCTGATGCTCGTCTTCGGTCTGCCGCAGCGCGCCGGCACGGCCGCCGACACCGGGCAGCACGCCGAGCAGACCTTCCTGCCGTCGCTCGCGCTGGCCCTCACCATCGGCATGCTCGCCCTGTTCACCCTGCCGATGGCGCTCGGCATCTACCGGGAGCGTCGGGTCCTGCGCCGCCTGGCGACCACCCCGGTGCAGCCCGCGCTCCTGCTGGTCGCCCAGGTCGTGGTCAACCTCGTGATGGGCGTGCTCGGCGCGGTGGTCACCGCGATCGCCGTACGGTTCCTGCTGGATCAGCCGGCACCGGCCAACGTGCCCGGGTTCGTGCTGGCCTTCCTGCTCGGGGTGGCGTGCCTCTTCGCCGTCGGCCTGCTGATCGCGGCGCTGGCGCCGTCGGCCAGGGCAGCACAGTCGATCGGCCCCGCGCTGTTCTTCCCGCTGCTCTTCCTGGCCGGCGCCTGGTTGCCCCGCGACCGTATGCCCAGCGCCCTGGCCGCCGTGGCCGACTACTCTCCGCTCGGTGCCACGGTCGACACCATCGGCGCGGCGTGGGCGGGCGCCAACCCCGAACTGCCGCAGCTGATCGCCCTGGCCGTGACGGCCGTGGTCGCCTCCGTGGGGGCCACCCGGTTCTTCCGCTGGGAGTGAGACCCGGGGCGTCCCGGTCGGTGCGGGGGACATCGTCGCTGCCCAGGGCCGTTCCTAGGGGTGCCCTAAGGGTGTCGGCCGAATGTGATCTGCATTACGTTCGAAGCTGAACGGGCGGCCGGTCACCGGACAGAGACGTTCGACCGCGAAGCGTCCGTTCACCCGGCAACGGGTGTCGTCAGGCCTGTGTGGACGGAGCCGCCGCTCCCACGCGGCGGCTCCTCCGAGGTGTGCGGAATGCGACGGAGGTCGTGCCATGAAGGACGTTTCGCAAGCTGATCCGGTCACCCGGGACGCCGCCGGCGTCATCGACGTCGTCCTGGAGGGCGGCCCGGTTGACCTGCCCGCCGACCTGCGCAGCCGGCGGGTGGCCGGGGCCGAGGAGAAGATCAAGGTCCTGCACTACGGCGGGTACGAGCACTTCGAGCGGGGCGCCAGCGCCGCCACGGTCGACCCGGTGGTCTTCCGCTGGACCGGCCGGACCCGGATCGCCGAGTAGGAGAAGGGCGCAGCAGTCTCATGAGGGCACAGGACCAGCGGCCGGGACCCCACCTGACGGTCGTCGACACCAACGAGGCGATCGCCTTCTACACGGACGTCTTCGACGCCGTCGCCATCCAACGGGAGTGTCTGCTCGACGGGCGCGTCCTGCACGCGGAGTTGGCCGTCGGCGGCCACCGCCTGACCGTGAGCGAGTGGTGGGAGACGGGCGGCCCGTCGTCGACCGAGGGCCGCGACGACGTGTTGACCATCGAGCGGACGGACCCGGAGTCGGTGCTGCGGCGGGCGGTGGCCGCCGGTGCCCGCGTCGAGCCGGCCGCCGACCCGTCGTGCCGGCCGCTGCTGCGCGATCCCGCCGGCCTGTGCTGGACCGTCGTCGGACCAGCCCGTCCGGCGTAGGTCTACCCTGCCCTCCACGCGACGGGGCCCGCGCTCGCCGAGCGCGGGCCCCGCTGTGGTGCGGCTGTCCCGGCACGCGGTGCCGGGCCCCGGTCACTCGAAGCCCGGCGTCCAGATGCGCGCCTTGTAGAACTCGGCGCCCGAGCGCTTGCGGTCCGGCGACTGGGAGAACCGCACGGTCGGGCTGCCCCAGGTGCGGGAGCCGGTGTTGTCGGCGCGTACGGACACCACCTCCCCGGAGGAGTGCCGCACGTACGACTTCACCCGCGTCTCGCTGGAGATCTTCCGTTTGGTGAACGAGCCGCCCGAGGTGTTGATCTCGTAGACGCCGTCGGTCGCGGTGCACAGCAGCTTGTACCTGTTGCCGTAGTCGGGTTGCAGGTCGTGCCCCAGGTTGCTGCTGCCGAGGCTCACCGAACCCCCGTAGTACTTGAGCCGGGTGTTGCGGTAGGAGCCCTCGACCGCGTAGTGCACCAGCTTGCCCTTGCCGATCGCCCAGAGGATCTTGTAGGTCGGGTCCCAGAGGACGCCGTGGGCGCCGGGAAGGCTGACCGTCTGCACCTTGGCCAGCGAGCCGAGGTTGCCGACGCTCGTCGGGGCGTAGAGCGTGAGGTAGCCGTGCGAGCTGGCCACCACGACCGAGCCGTTGCCCGGGATCCGCTCGATCGCGTGCGGGTTGCCGCCCGGGGTCGCGCTCCAGGCCAGGTCGTTGAGCTCGGTGTGCTTCTCGCTGTCGATGTCGACGATGCCCGCCCGGCCGCCGGAGGCGACCATGAGCGCGATCCAGCCCTGCTTCTGCGTCGAGCGGATCTTCACGTCCGACAGGTTGGACCACGCGCCGCCGCCGGGGCTGAAGCTCCAGTGCACGTTGGCGTCGGTCCAGCTCTTGTTCTTGTGGAACACCAGGATCTTGTTCTTGACCTGCTCGGTGGTGGCCACGTAGTAGCTGGTCGCCGCCTGCGCGGGGGCCGGGCCCAACAGGGCCGCGGTCGGCGCGGCGACCGCCCCGGCCGCCAGCCCGCGGAGAATCGTGCGTCGCTGCATGCTCAACATCCTCCCGTGATCATGTTGAGTCACACATTCTGCCACTATCGTCCACATTGGTCTGTGCCTTTCGGCGAGGAGCGAAGGAGTGACCTCGGGGCTCAGGGGCGGCGGGCGTTGCGCTTGCGTACCGCGAAGAAGAGCGCCGCGGCCCGGCGGACGCCGCCGGGACGTCGCGGGTCCGCGGCGATGTCGTGCAGCAGGTCCCGGTCGGCCCGCCCCGCGGCCAGCGTCATGAGCAGGGCGAAGCACTCCCGGGCGCCGTCCCGACCGGTGGGGCCGTCGGCGCCGTCGGCCCAGTGCGTCAGCAGTGCCGCGAGCACGTCCGCGCGGAACGACGGCGTGCCGGCCTCGCCGGCCCCGGCGCGGCCGGCGAGCAGGTGCCCGGCGGCGATCGCGCCGTCCGGCTCCGCGAGGCGCTCCCGCAGGAAGGCCGGCGCGACGGCGGCCCGGCTGATCGCCTGCAACGCGACGAACCGCGTCGAGCGGGTGTTCATCAGCGTCACCCACTCGTCCGGGCGCCAGTCACGGGCGAGCGGCCCGGCCGCCAGGTACTCCACCAGGCTGGGCCAGACCGAGGCCAGGGCGTGCCGGTCGGCCCGGAAGAGATCCGTGGCGAGCAGGATCTGCCGTACGTGCGCGGGCCAGTCGGGCAGCACGGTCGCGGGGGGCACCGGCGCGTGGGCCGCCGACCAGTCGACGACCGCCGCCACCGGATCGCCGCCGGCGACGGCGGCGGTCGCCGCCACCTCGACGAGGTCGGTGTGCCGGGCACCCAGCCAGGCGGCCACCGCCTCGCCCCCGTCGGGGCGGTGCCGCAGCGCCGCGCAGGCGTCGTCGAGGCTGTCCCGGCCGCCGCGCAGCAGGGCGCGGACGAACTCGTCGAGCAGGGCCTCCGGGCCGGGCTGCGGGGATGCCCCCGCCTGCCCGCCCTCCCAGACCAGCACCGCGATGGTGGCGGTGAGCGGATTGTGGACCGGCCCGGTGATGCGCTGGGCGTGGGTCCAGTCCAGGAACCTGCGGGCCGTGGCGCCGTCCGGGAACCAGCGGGCCGCCAGCAGCGCCACGTCGGCGTCGGTGAAGTGCGCCAGGTGGTACGCCGGGTAGCCGTCACCCAGCACGGCCAGCTCGTCCTCCGCCAGGTGCCGCGTGGTCACCAGGAGCCGCCAGGGCCGCGGCGGGCCGGCCGGGCCGGGCGGACGGGCCAGCTCCGCGAGGCGGTTGAGCACGACGGCCCGCTCGTCCGGGTCGGTGACGGCGTCGAGCGCGTCGACGCAGACCAGCCACCGCCGGCCGGGGGCGGGGGGCCGCTCGACGTCGAGCGGGACGCCCTCCCCGGGGTACGCCTCGGCGAGCGCGGCGGGCAGCGGCCGGTGCACCAGGGCGGCGGCCGGCAGGCTCACCAGCACCGGCCCGGCCGGACAGCGCCGGCGTCGACCGCGACCGGCGAGCCACCGCCGCGCCGACCGGGCGCTCTCGTAGCGTACGAGCGCCGTCTTCCCGCTGCCCGGCTCCCCGATCAGCAGCACGTCGCCGGTGCCGGTGAGCAGGTCCGCCACGTCGACGCCGTCGCCGGACGGAGCGAGCCGCGGCACCGCGCGACGCGGCACGTACACCTCGGACAGTGGCTTGACGTAGCCCCCGAAGCGGTGCGGGTGGACGATGCCGGCGTCCTCCTCCCTCCGCCACACCGGGCGCAGGGCGGCCCACCAGCCGCGCCGGCTGCGGGTGTGGCGGCGGACGGCGACGAGCGCGCCGGCGAGCGCCAGCGTGCCGCTGACGACGCTGGCGACCTTGTCCGAGACGTCCAGGTCCATCGGGGTCAGGGGCGGCCGGCGCCGGGCTGCTCGGCCGCCAGGTGGTGCGCGCCGCATCCCTCGCAGTACGCGCCGGTCTGCTCCTCGTCGCAGTGCCACCACGGCGCGGGCGGCCCCGCCGGCGCGGCCCGCTGTGCCGGCGGCTCCTGCGGTCCCCACCGGGACGTCTGGTGGGCCACGACCAGGGAGGACTGCGTGAGCCGGGCGTCGACGTCGGGCCTGAGCCGCACCCGGCCGCCGGCGGCGTCCAGGACGTCCACGATGCGGGCGAGCAGGGTGACGTCGTCGTCGCGGCCCGTGGCGTGGGCGAGCGCCACCGCGTGCCCGAGCTGCTCCTCCGCCTCGGCGACTCGGCCGGCCCGGGCGGCCGACAGCCCCCGCTGGACCGCCGCCGCGTAGTCCTGCTGGCGGGTGTAGTACGCCACGCTCTCGTTGATCTCCGAGTAGCGCAGCGCGTCCTCGGTCCACTCCACGGTGAGCGGCGCCTCGACGGGCGCGGCGTCCGCACCGGCGTGCACGCTCAGCCAACCGATGCGCCGCCGCACCCCGGGCGCCATCGCGTCGACCTCCAGGGCGACGTGGTAGTCCCGCTGGTCGTGCGGGCTCCACGCCCCGACGGGGTAGTCGGTGGCCAGCTCGCCGGCCGGCACGCCGCGCCCGGTCAGGTCGGCGAGCGCCGGGTGCACCTGCTTGACGAAGCGGACCCGGGCCAGCCCCGTGGTGCGTACGCGCAGCCGCACGTCGGGGACCCGCCGGGACATCGCCCGCCCCAGCACCGTCCGGAACTCGTCGGCGAGCCCGGTGAGGTCCTCCACCGGCACGACGGGGTTGGCGCCCAGTGCCTCCGCGATGCCCAGCAGCTCCACCGCGTCCCAGTCGTGCACGCCGTCGGCGGAGCCGATGGCGCGGCAGTCGACGGTGAACCGGCCGACGCACTCGTCCACCGCCGCCCGCAGGTCGGCGGGGCGTTGGGACTCGTTGCGCCCGTCGGTGAGCAGGATGACGTGCCCGATCGCGTCCGGTCGCGTGGCCAGCAGCTGGCGGGCCAGCAGCAGCCAGGTGCCGATGGCCGTGCCGCCGTGCGGCGCCAGGTGCCGCAGCGCGTTGCGGGCGGCGGCACGGGTGGTCTCGTCGGCGACCGCCAGCTTGCGGTCGCCGGGGTAGACCATGGTGGCGTGCGCGGTGCCGGACACGACCGCGAACGCGACCCCGTCGGGCAGGGCGTCGATGGCCGCGGCGGTGGCCTGCCGGGCGGCGCGCATCTTGGCCTGGGGCGCCCCCATCGAGCCCGAGGAGTCGATGAGGATCACCTCCGCGAGTTCGTCGTGCCGGACGTCCTCCTGGGTCGGTTCCTCGCCCCGGACGGTGGCGACCACGTCGAGCACCGCCCCGTCGGCGGAGATGCACTCGGTGTGGTGCGCGCGCAGCCGCAGCGGCAGATCGTTGGCGGGGGACACGGATGACCTCTTTCCGTCGGGGCCGGCGGTCGGGCTCACCACCACGTCACCGGCCGGTACGCGTTGGCCAGCTCGACGAGCGCGATCCGTTCCCGCCGGTCGGCGGTACGCCGGGCCCGGGAGCGGCAGCGGCGTTCGAACGCGCGGCGCAGGGTGTCCTCGTCGAGCGGGTGGCCGAACAGCCGCCGGCCGCCGTGGCGTCCCTCGGTCAGGTCGCAGCCCAGCGCGATCCGCAGGATGTGCGCCTCCACCTCCTCGCGTTCGCCGAACGGGGGCAGCTTGTCGACGGTCGCGGCCGCGTCGAGCGCGGCGTCGAGCCGGCGTCCGTCGTCCGGCGCGTCGAGCAGGATCCGCACCGCGCAGGTCACCGCCACCGGCGAGGCGCGGGAGGATTCCGGCACCCTGAGCAGGGCGTCCGCCGCGCTGCGGGCGTCGGCCGTGGCCAGCAGGCAGCGGGCCAGCCCGAACGCCGCGCCCACCACGCCCGGATCGGCGTCCCACACCCCCCGGTAGTGGTCGGCGGCCGTGCGCGCGTCGCCGTCGAGTTCGCAGGCCACGGCGTACGCGAGCCGGGTGGACACCTCGCCGGGCAGCCAGCCGTAGACCTGTTCGAAGCGGTGCCGGGCGGTGCTGGTGTCCCGCCCCACCAGGGCCACCAGCCCGCGGTGCCACCACAGCGACCAGTCCCGCAGGTCCTCCGGGAAGCCGGCGAGCAGCGGTCCCGCCTCGTCCGCCCGCCCGGCGGCGAGGTGGGCCCGCACCGCGCGGTAGGTCACCTGCGCGGTCCGTTGCGGCGCGGTCCGCAGCAGCTCGATGAGTTCGGCAGGGTCGGCGGGACCGAGCGAGGCGAGGAACCCGGCGGCCGGGTCGGCGCCGTCGACCAGGGGCGTGGGCAGGCCGAGCATGATCTCCACGGCGTCGAGGGCGTCGCGGTCGGTGTGCAGGGCGAAGGCGCACGCGGAGGGGCTGAACAGGGTGGACCGGGTCGGCCGGGGCACGCCGTCGGTCGCCGAGCTGACCTGCCGCCGTACGCCCCGGACCTGCTCGCGCATCTCGGCCGCCGAGGCGAACCGGTCCTCGGGCTCGGTGGCGGTGGCGCGGGCGAGCAGCCGCAGGAACGGGTCGAGCCGCGCGGGCACGGGCAGCCGCAGCACGTCCTGCCCCGCCGGGACGCGGGTCACCTCGGTGGAACGGGGCACCAGGGTCAGCGCGGCGAGGGTCCGGCCGACGGTGTAGAGATCCGAGCGGATGCTCGGGCCGGCGGGCCCGAGCCGCTCCACCTCGGGCGCGGTGTAGCCCGCGGTGCCCCACGCCGGACTCACCGTGTTGTCGATCCGGCGGGCCGCGCCGAAGTCGACCAGTTTGATCGGGTCGTTGGCGCCCTGCCCGCCGACCCGCATCACGTTCTCCGGCTTCAGGTCGCAGTACAGCCAGCCCTGCTCGTGCAGGTACTCGAAGGCGTCGAGGATCTGCACGGCGTAGCCCAGCGCCTGCGCCACGTCCACGGCGGTCGACCCGCCGCCCGGGCCGGCCGTGCTGCGGGCCTCCTCCAGGGTGCCGCCGTTGACGTACTCCATCACCAGGTAGCCGGCGTCCCGATCGGACTCGGGCCGCAGCGCGTGGGTGATGGTGACGATCCCCGGGTGGCTCAGCGCGATCAGCGCCTGCCGCTCGGCGACGAACGCCGCGACGGCCTCCCGGTCCTCCGGGTTGCGCTGCCCCTTCAGCACCCGCCACGCGCCGTCCATGTCCTCGTCGCGGGCGAGGAACACCCAGCCGACGCCGCCGTTGCCCAGGCAGCCCACGATCCGGTAGCGCCCGGCGCGCAGGTCGCCGTCGGCCAGGGGCGGGGTGAAGGAGTACCGGGTGCCGCAGTCGGGGCAGAACCCGGCGACGCGGGGCAGCCGGGGGCCGCGGTGGCGGTGGCACCGCGTGTTGCCGCAGTAGCGGGAGTGCTCGGGCACGACCGGCTGCGACACCACCGCCGTCAGGGGGTCGTGGGGCCGCGCGGTCGGCAGCACGGCCGGGCGCTCCCACGCCCGCGACGACGTACGCGGCGGCCGCGGGTCGACCGCCGGTGCCCGGACCGCGCCGCCGGCCGCGTCGGGCTCGGCCTCCGCGCCGGCCCCGCGGCACTCGTGGCCCCACAGCCGGCAGAACCCGTCCTCGTCGACGGTGCCGGGGCAGTTGCGTGCCGCGCAGTCGTCCGCCGTCATCGCGTACCCCCGTTCACGGTCCGCTGGTAGTCGCGCACCGCCCGGCTCGCGCCGGTCACGGTGAAGGCGTCCGGGCGCAGGGCGGCCAGCGCCTCCCGGTACGCCCGCTCGACCTCCGGGTGCTCGGCGCGGCCCTCGTCGGCGGCCTTCTGCCGGTAAGCCTCCAGCCGCCCGGTCAGCTCCAGGTGGCAGCCCCGGCGCAGCCGGCGCCGCGCGGTGTCGGTCCGCTCGACCGCCCGGTCGACGGCGGCCCCCAGGGACCCGTCGTCGCGTTCGGGCTGGACGTCGCCGCGCCACCACTGGCCCCGGCCCGCCGCCTCGGCGGTGGCGAGCCGGTCCAGCAGCCCATCGACCGCGAGCGCCGCCAGCGGATCCGTCCCGTCGCCCAACCCCTCGCCGGCGGCCTCCGCCGCGAGCTGCCGGAGCCGTTCGAGTGAGGCGCGCAGCCGCCGGGCCCGGACCGCCAGCCGGTCCCGGCCGTACGCCTCGACGATCCGGCGGATCCGGGCCACGTGTTCGCGGGCCGCGACCAGGATCTCCTGGACGCTCATCGCCTCGGTGTGCACCGGTTCGCCGGTCGCCGCGGTGAACCGGACCTGGCAGGGGTCGTCCAGCAACCGGGCCAGGGCCTCCGCGCCCGCGCCCGTCGGCTCCTCGACGCCGTCGAGGTCGTCCACCAGCCGGTCGAGGGCCAGCGACAGGCAGCCGAACCGGTGCAGCAGGTCCCGGGCCTCCTGGGCGCCAGCGGCGGCCGGACCGTCGGGCTGCCGGAAGGCGTCGGTGACCAGTTGCTGCACGTCGAGCAGCTGCTCGCAGACCCAGGCGTGCGCGGCGAGGGTGGCGTCGAGGCGTTCCCGCACGGCCATTCACCCACCGCCCATCAGTCGGCCGGCCGCGGGGTGGTCGGCGTGGGGTCGGGGGGCGGCCACCGCGTGGTCGCCGGCCCGGGCGAGGGCATGCCCCGGTCCCGGTGGCCGGCGAGCCACCGGTCGTGGGCCTGCTGCCACACCGTGGCCGTACGCGGCTGCGCCAGCACGTGGTTGACGAACGAGGTCAGCTCCCGGCCCTCGGTCAGGTGGAACGCGAAGGCGTGCGGCTCGTCGGTGAACCAGGTGCAGTTCTCGTCCCGGTGGTGGGCGCAGGACCGCCGCTCCGGCCGGGGCGCCTCGGTCACCAGCGTCGTGTCCGGTGCCATCCGGGCGAAGCCCAGCAGGATGTTGTCGTCGGTGCTGACCCCGTCCACCTGGCCCTGGCGCAGCATGACCAGGCAGTCGACCGGGTGGGGAGCCTGCACCGGCACCGGCCGCAGGCCTCCCGTGGTGCGGTAGCCGGCGATCATCGCCAGCGAGGTGGTGTTCGCGGCGGCGCAGACCCGCCGGCCGCCGAGCTGTTCCATGCCCGCGAACTCCGGGGTGCCGTCGGCGCGCCTGCGGACCAGCACCGTCTGCCCGGAGTCGAGGTAGTCGTTGGAGAACAGCACCCGCCGGGCCCGCTCGCAGGACGCCGTCAGCGAGGTGGCGACTACGTCGATCTCGCCCTTCTCGAGCATGGTGAAGGCGCCCTGGCCGGGTGGCACCGCCTTGAAGGTGAGCCGGGCGCGCGGGTCGTCGCCGGGCCAGAGGGCGCTGGCCACCGCCAGCATCAGCTCGATGTTGAAGCCCTCGAACCGTTGGGTCTGGGCGTCCCAGTGGCTCATGGTGGCGTCCGACGGGTCCACGCCGGCGACCAGTTCGCCCCGCTCGAGGATCCGGCGCGGTGGCGTCGGGGTCGGCGGGAGGCTGCGGCGTACCGGGCAGACCCCGCCGGTCTCGTCGGTGTTCGGCACCGTCGCCACCCCGGGCGGGCGCGCCGGGGGAGCGGGGGAGGGGGCCGGGGGCGCGGCGCAGCCGGCCAGGGCGGCCAGCAGCGCGAGCGACGCGGCCCGCCCGCGCCGCTTCGGCGGGCTGCGCCGGGGCGTGCTCACTGGTACTCCAGGTAGCGCTGGCGCAGCCCGGCGACCACCCCGGCGGCCGCGAGCAGGGTGACCCACGCGGCGGCGCCGCCCAGGTGGCGGCGCGCCTCGGGCAGGTCGGCGACCATCCGGGCGACCTCCTCGTTGCGGGTGGTCAGTTCCGTCAGCAGGTGCCCCTCGGCGGCGACGAAGTCCCGGCCCGCCGATCCGTCGCCGAGCACGGTGTCGACCGCGCCGCGGAAGGCGTCGGGTGCCTTGCTCTGCCGGGCCGGCCAGACCGTCTTCTCCAGGACGGTGCAGTCGATCCGGTCCCCGGGCGGTGCCGACCCCGTGGCCGGGGGCCGGCAGAGGTCCCGGCTGTCGAAGTCCGCCTTGTGCCCGGCCGGGTCGACGCTGGCGCCCAGGCCCAGGTAGACGTCGGCCCGCCCGGCCAGCAGGGAACCGAGTCGCTGCTGGGTGGCGCTCTGCGCGTCGATGGCCCGTTCCAGCTCCGGGAAGCCCCGATCGGCGTCCGGCCAGTGCCACCACGAGGAGGCCAGCATGGCCAGTACGGCCACGGTGCCCGCCGAGGCCAGCAGCAGTCCCGCGTTCAGCCGGCGGCGGGTCCGCCGGCGCAGCCACACCTGCACCAGCACCAGGGCGGCGAGGGCGGCCAGCGGCACCAGGACGGACGCGGCCAGCCACGGGCGGGCGTCGGCGCGGGCGTCCAGCAGCAGCCTGGTGTCGTAGTTCCACAGGCCCTGGGCCGCGGTGAGCAGCTCGGTGGACATGTAGTGCGACGCCTGGCGGGCGTAGGCGGAGGCGAGCACCGCGCGGGCCGCCGGACTGCCGGTGCCGGTCTGCTCCCCGCCCGCCGGTGGGCAGGGTTCCCGGTCTTCGGCGGTCGCCGTGGGCAGCGGACCGGCCACCCGCAGGGCGGCGCAGACCACGTCGCGGTAGACCTTCAGCCGGGCGGCGATCGTCGCCAGCCGGGTGAGGCGGTCCGGGTCGTCGACGGCCCGGCCCATCGAGTCGGTCAGCGTGCGCTCGACCTCGTGGACGGACGCGTCGTAGGCGGCCACCAGCGAGGCCCGCCGCTCCTCGTCCGGCGGCAGCAGGAAGACGGCGCTCGCGGCGACGTCCGCGTCGGCGAGGCCCTGGTAGATCTGCCGGGCGGTGGTGCTGGTGTCCACGGCCGTCGCCGCGGAGCGCTCGCCCAGCGTGGTGGCCGACGCGCGGGACTGTACGGCGACGACGGCGGTGGCGGCCAGCGCGGCGAGCAGCACCGCGCCGCTCAGCACGATCAGCGCCGGGGTCGTCCGGAGCGCCTCGCGCAGGCGTCCCGGGCGCGCGGGCCCGGTGGCCGGGGTCGCGCGGTCGGCCCCGGGCTCGTCCCCCGTGTGCGACGCCATGCCGGTCCTCCCGCTCGCCGAGGGCCCGTCCGGCGGCCTCCTGGCGGAAGGCGTCGAGGTACCGGAGGCGTCCCCCGTTCGCCCCGCCGGCGGGTCCACCGCGGCCTTCGGCGCTGGGGCCGGCGGCCGGTCGGCTGATCACGGACGGGGGAGGACAGGCTGACATCTTCCGCGCCAGGGCGGCACGGGTATGTCCGATATCTGACCACAGCGTGACCGGCTCGACACGCAGCGGATCGGTGCGTCGGATCAGGACGCCGTCTCGTCGCCCTCGGCGCGGGGCGGGAAGGCCAGGGCGAGGGTCAGGTCGAGGACCGTCGCCGGGTCGCTCAGGCGCTCGCCGTAGAGCTCGCGCAGTTTGCCCATCCGGTAGCGGACGGTCTGCGCGTGCACGAAGAGGTCGGCGGCGACGTCGTCGCGCCGGCCCTGGTGCAGCAGCCAGGAGCGCAGGGTCTCGGTGAGTCGTTCGGCGGTGCCGGGCGGCAGCGACGCGAGCGGCGCCAGGACCCGGGCGCGCAGGTCGGCGACGGCTTCCGGGTCGGTGCTCAGCACCAGCTGGGCGAGGTGTTCCTCGGTGTCCAGCGCCGGGCCGTCGTCGCCGGGGCGCAGGCCGAGCGCCAGGGCCCGCAGCGCCCGCTGGTAGGAGGAGGCGACCCGGGTCCAGGGTCGGGCGGGGCCGAGCACGGCGCGGCGCCCGTGCAGCACCCGGGCGAGCTGTCGCCGCCGGTCGCCGTGGCTGTCGGGCACCAGCAGCACCGCCAGGTCCTCGCCCGCCCCGCCGCCCGGCGGGTCGTCGCCGCTCTCCAGGGTGCGCGAGGGCAGCCGCGCGAGCGCCGCCCGGAGGTTGGCCCGCGACAGCAGGACGACGGTGAGGGTCTGCGGTGGGGGCCAGTCGGCCCGCTCGGCGCTGCGCAGCAGCGCGTCCTCGGGCTCCCCGGCGAGCAGCCGCTGGGTGAGCCGTTCCAGGTTGCGCCGCCGGGCCTGCCCGGCGCTGGCCAGCTCGTCGGCGTGACCGGCCACGCTGGCGGCGGAGAGTTCGTCGATGTACGCGAACATCAGCCCGGCGAACTCGGCGACGGTGGCGGCGGACGATCCGCCCTGCACGGTGGTGGTGGACATCTCCCGCCAGGAGACCCGGGCGCCGACGCGGTACGCGGCGAGCAGCGCGTCCATGCTCCGGCCGGAGCGCGCCTCGCCGCTGCCGAGGGCGTACGCGGCCTCCAGCGCGCCGGTCAGCGGAGTGCTCGGGTCACCGCCGTGGGACCGCCCGATGAGTTGGAGGAACGTGCCGAGCGCGAGCTGCACCGCCGTCTCGATCTTCTCGCGCATCTGGCCGGTCAGGGTGCCGGAGTAGCTGGGCACCTCGGCGGTGATGGCGGTGACGGTGCGCTCGGCGAGCAGAGGCAGCCGGTCGTGCAGATCGCCGGCCACCCGGGCGTCCAACTCGAGGCGGGCCGCGCGCCGCGTGGCCTCCGAGCGTTCGGACACGTTTGTTCCCTCCGCACAAAAAGCCTCGTTGAGTTTACCTTCGCAGGTCAAGATTTTATGCCATTCTGCCGCGACTATCGAATCATGACCACCACCGTCCCGAACCCCTCCGGGAAGGCGGCCCTGCGGGGCCGGATCCTTCGGCTGGCCGCGTCGGTCACCACCCCGCTGCTGCCCGACGACTACCTCGACATGGTCGCCCCGCTGCGCTCCGGCGCCGACCTGCGCGGCCGGATCCTCGCCGTGCGCCCCGAGACCGCCGACGCGGCGACGCTGGTGATCCGGCCCGGCCGCGACTGGCGCGGGCACACCCCCGGGCAGTACGTCCGCCTCGGCGTCGACGTCGACGGCGTACGCCAGTGGCGGGCCTACTCGGTCACCTCCGCGCCGGCGCGTCGGGGCGGGCCGATCTCGGTCACCGTGAAGGCGATCCCCGACGGGGTGGTCAGCAACCACCTCGTCCGCCGGGCCCGGCCCGGGACGCTCGTCCAGCTCGACCAGGCCCAGGGCGACTTCGTGCTGCCGGGCCGGCCGCCGGCCCGGGTGCTCTTCGTGACCGCGGGCAGCGGCGTCACCCCGGTCATGGGGATGCTGCGCGCCGACGTGCTGGGCGGCGCCGACGTCGTCGTCGTGCACTCGGCACCCACCCCGGACGACGTGATCTTCGGCGCCGAGCTGCGGGACCTGGCCGCGCGGGGCGCGATCCGGCTGGTGGAGCGGCACACCGACACCGACGGGCTGCTCGCCGTGGACGACCTCGACCGCCTCGTGCCCGACCACCTCGACCGGGAGACCTGGGCCTGCGGCCCGGTCGGCCTGCTCGACGCCCTGGAGCAGCACTGGACGGCCGCGGGGCGCGGCGACCGGCTGCACACCGAGCGGTTCCGGCCGACCGTCATCGCGACCGGCGAGGGCGGCACCGTCACCTTCGCCCGCTCGGGTGTCACCGTCAAGGCCGACGGCGCCACCCCGCTGCTCGACGCCGGCGAGAACGCCGGGGTGCTGATGCCCTCGGGTTGCCGGATGGGCATCTGCTTCGGCTGCGTCCTGCCGCTGCGCCAGGGCGCGGTCCGGGACCTGCGCAACGGCGCACTGACCACGGCGGTGCCCGGCGACGGCGTCCGCATCCAGACCTGCGTGTCGGCGGCGGCCGGCCCCTGCGACATCGACCACTGACCGGAGTACCTGACGTGACCGTGATCCAGAACAAGCCCGTAAACCCGATCGCCCACCTCACCGCCGAGGACATCGAGACCATCGGCAGGGAACTCGACGCGATCCGCGACCGGGTGCTCGCCGACCGGGGCGAGCGGGACGCCGCGTACATCCGCCGGGTCGTCTCCACCCAGCGCAAGCTGGAGATCGGCAGCCGGGTCGTGCTGCTGTTCTCGCTCTTCCCGCCGGCCTGGATCGTGGGCACGGCCGGCCTGACCGTGGCCAAGATCCTGGAGAACATGGAGGTCGGCCACAACATCCTGCACGGCCAGTGGGACTGGATGCGCGATCCGAAGATCCACTCCACCACCTGGGAGTGGGACATGGCCAGCCCGGCCGAGCAGTGGAAGCACTCGCACAACGAGCTGCACCACACCTACACGAACGTCCTCGGCAAGGACAACGACCTCGGCTACGGCATCATGCGGGTCGACGAGGACCAGCGCTGGCACCCGATGCACCTGGGGCAGCCGCTGTGGAACTTCGTCAACGCCTGCTTCTTCGAGTACGGCATCGCCGCGTACGACCTGGAGCTGGGGCGCAACCTGCGCAAGGGCCGGCACAAGGACCCGGAATTCCGGGCCCGGGCCAAGGCCGTCGGCCGCAAGATCCGCCGGCAGGTCCTCAAGGACTACGTCCTGCACCCGCTGCTGTCCGGGCCGTCCTTCCTGCACACCCTGGCCGCCACCTTCACCGCCAACGTGCTGCGCAACCTGTGGAGCCACTCGGTGATCATGTGCGGGCACTTCCCGGAGGGCGTGGAGACGTTCTCCAGGCGGTCCATCGTGGGCGAGACACGCGGTGAGTGGTACGTGCGGCAGATGCTCGGCTCGGCCAACATCAGCGGCAGCCGGCTGATGCACATCATGACCGGCAACCTGTCGTACCAGATCGAGCACCACCTCTTCCCGGACCTGCCCAGCAACCGTTACCAGGAGATCGCCCCCGAGGTACGGGCCCTGTTCGACCGGTACGGGCTGAGGTACACCACCGGCTCCCTGCCCCGGCAGGTCTTCTCCGCCTGGAAGAAGGTCGTCCGGCTCTCGCTGCCCAACCGCAGGACGCCCGCCCGGGCCGACGACCGTCCCGCCCCGGCCCTCGCCACGTCCGGAGTCTGATCCTCCGCCGCCCGCCGCCCGCCGCCTTCTGCTCGTTGCGGGACGCGCTGGGCGGCGGCGCCGGGTTCGGCCGCGGGGGAAGCAGGGGCCGGGGCGCGGGGGCCGTCGTGTCTGACGACCCCCGCGCCGTCGCCCGGCGACCGGTGGTGGGAGCTGCGGGACCGCCGGTGCCGGACCGCGCGCCGCTAGCCGGCGTACGTCTCGAACTCGGCGACCTTCGGCGCGCCGCCCGAGCTGGTGATCCGGTAAGTGATCTTGGCTAGCGACGTCGCGGGGAAGGTGATGGTGCCCGCCCCGCTGCCGGAGGCCAGCACGGCACCGGTGCCGTGGTTGACGAGCTGCCAGGACCCGATGCTGCCCTGGGTGCCCGACGGCTCACGGATGACGACCCGGGACACCGTGGTCGCGGAACCCCACTTGATCGAGATGTCCCCGGTCGCGCCCTCCGGCGACCAGTAGGTGCTCAGGCTGCCGTCGCGCACGTTGCCGTAGCTCGTACCGCTGGCCTTGCTGGAGCCGTCGGAGCCGGCCCCGATGCTGAGGTTGGTGCCGCCGGGCTGGGTCGGTCCCGGCGTGGGGCTGGTGGGAGCCGGGGTGGGGGTCGTCGGCCCCGGGGCGGGGGTGGTCGGCGCCGGCGACTGTGGCGTGCAGTTGCCGTCCGACTCCCGCAGGCCCATGTTGGCGCCGGCGGTCTGGCGGACGACGTCCGGCACGCAGCTGGCCCCGTCGAGGCGGTAGGAGTACGGGATGCTGACGCTGGTGTTGGAGACCGGGTCGGGGCCGGCGGGGTTGTTGTCGCCGCTGCGGCTGGACCAGGTCACGTTGTCGAAGATGTTGCCGGCGACCTGCCAGTAGCCGGCCTCGCTGGTGTAGAAGGTGCCCAGGACGTCCTTGGAGTTCCGGAAGTAGTTGTTCTCCACCTTGGCCCTGGCCCCGGCCCGGGAGTTGATGCCGGACTCGTGCAGGCTCACGTAGTGGTTGTTGTAGATGTGGGCGATGCCCCCGCGCAGCAGGGGCGTACGGGAGTCGATGTTCTCGTACAGGTTGTGGTGGAACGTGACGAAGCCGTTCGAGCGGTCGGTCTCGCTGGAGCCGATGAGGCCGCCACGGCCGGAGTTGCGCAGGATGCTGTAGGACAGGGTCACGTACTGGGTGTCGTCCTTCATGTCGAAGAGGCCGTCGTACCCCTCCGACTCCCCACCCGAGGCCTCCAGCGTGGCGTGGTCGACCCAGACGTTGCGGACGCCACTCTCCATGCCGATGGCGTCGCCGCCGTTGGACGTGGGTGAGCCGGACTTCTTGACGTTCCGGATGGTCACGTTCCGGATGATGATGTTGCGGGCCTCGCGGATGTGGATGCCCAGCTGGTCGAAGACGGCTCCGGTGCCGACTCCGATGATCGTGACGTTGCTGATCTGCTTGAGTTCGATCACGCCGGCGGCGGTGTTGCAGCTGTTTCCCGACACCTTGGCGGTGTTGCCGTGGTTGATGGTCCCCTGCACCTCGATGATGATCGGGGTGCTGCTGCTGGGCCGGGTGCACAGGGCCGTGTGGATCCCGGTTCCCGTGCTGACGCGTACCGTCTGCCCGCCCGCGCCGCCGGTGGTCCCGCCGTTCTGGGTGGCGTAGCCGGTGGCGGTGCCGACGGCCGCCGACGCCTCGTTCATCGGCAGGGCCGCCACACCGATCGCGGCCCCGACGGCCGTCGTGGCCAGTGCCACCTGGAGTCGCAGGGCGACTGGTCGTCTCATCTCTCGCCTCACTTCGTCTCGAATGCCGGGTCGTGCTGCCACCTGTCGTGGGTCGCGTCGGCGGATCGTCGGGGCTGCTGGCTGCCGGACGGCTCGCTGGTCGACCCTGAGGTGGGGGTGCTGTTCCGATGTGGATCGGGTCGGCGGTCGCGCTCCGGCTCCGACCTCGGGGCCGCGTCGGCCGCGAGGCCACCGTGACCGTGTCGCCGCCCGTTCCGCCCTGTCGTGGTGCCGTCGCCCGGTGCCCGGAAAGCGCTTTCCAGCGAAGGATAGGGAGCCGTCGATAAATCTGGCAAGGGCTTGCCCGGATTGCGGTGTCTTATCCGGGCTCGCCCGGTCGCGGCGGCTGCGGCCCGCACGGCGTCGCATGGTGCGCCGGCCGGCCGGATCAGTCAGGATGACCTGCGCGAGGGCGTCGCCCGGGCCGCGCCGCGGCCGCCGGCCCGTCCCTCGAGGGAAGGAGACCCGTGTCGTCCAGCCTGCTCTCCCGTCGCGACCTGCGCTTCCTGCTGCACGACTGGCTGGAGGTGACCCGGCTGACCGAGCGGCCCCGCTACGCCGAGCACTCCCGGGAGACCTTCGACGACGTGCTGGAACTCGCCGAGCGGGTGGCCACCGAGCGGTTCGCCCCGCACAACCGGGCCGCCGACCTCGCCGAGCCCACCTTCGACGGGGGTCGGGTGCACACCATCCCCCAGGTCAAGCAGGCCCTCGACGCGTTCGCCGAGACCGGGCTGCTGGGCGCCGGCATGGACGCCTCGGTCGGCGGCCTGCAACTGCCGCACGTCGTACGGGCCGCCTGCTTCGCCTGGCTCCAGGCCGCCAACGTCGGCACGTCGGCGTACCCGCTGCTGACCCTCGGCAACGCCAACCTGCTGCTGGCGCACGGCAGCCCGGAGCAGATCGACACCTGGGTCCGGCCGATGGTGCAGGGGCGCTTCTTCGGCACCATGTGCCTGTCCGAGCCGCAGGCCGGCAGCTCGCTGGCGGACATCACCACCCGTGCCGAGCCGCAGGACGACGGGACGTACCGGCTGCACGGCACCAAGATGTGGATCTCCGGCGGCGACCACGAGCTGTCGGAGAACATCGTCCACCTCGTGCTCGCCCGGATCCCCGGCGGCCCGCCCGGGGTCAAGGGGATCTCGCTGTTCATCGTCCCGAAGGTGCTGCTGGGCGACGACGGCGCGCTCGGCGCCCGCAACGACGTCGTGCTGGTCGGCCTCAACCACAAGATGGGCTACCGGGGCACCACCAACACGCTGCTCAACTTCGGCGAGGGCGTGCACCGGCCGGGCGGGCGCCCCGGCGCGGTCGGCTACCTGGTCGGCGAGGCGCACCAGGGCCTGGCGCAGATGTTCCACATGATGAACGAGGCGCGCATCGGGGTGGGCGCCGGCGCCACCGCGCTCGGCTACACCGGCTACCTGAAGTCCCTGGCGTACGCCCGGCAGCGGCCACAGGGCCGCCCGCTGGCCGACAAGGACCCGGCGGCGCCACAGGTGCCCATCGTCGCCCACCCGGACGTACGCCGGATGCTGCTGGCGCAGAAGAGCTACGTGGAGGGCGCCCTGGCGCTGGTGCTGTACTGCGGCCGGCTGCTCGACGAGGAGAAGACCGCGCCCGAGACGGCCGACCGGGAGCGGGCACGCCTGCTGCTGGACGTGCTCACCCCGATCACGAAGAGTTGGCCGTCGCAGTGGTGCCTGGCCGCCAACGACCTGGCCATCCAGGTGCACGGCGGCGCCGGCTACACCCGCGACTACGACGTCGAGCAGCACTGGCGGGACAACCGGCTCAACCCGATCCACGAGGGCACCCACGGCATCCAGGCGCTGGACCTGCTGGGGCGCAAGGTCACCATGCGCGGCGGGGCCGGGCTGGCGCTGCTGGTGGAGACGGTCCGGGCCACGACCACCCGCGCGTGGAAGGCCGGCGGCGAGGTCGCCGAGCTGGCCGCCTCGCTCGGCGCCGCCCTCGACCGGGTCTCCCTGGTCACCCGCCGGCTGTGGGGCACCGGCGATCCGGAGGTGGCGCTGGCCAACGCGAGCGTCTACCTGGAGGCGGTCGGGCACGTGGTGATCGCCTGGATGTGGCTGGAGCAGGTGCTCGTCGTCGAGGCGGCCGGCGGCCCCGGCGACGGCCCGGACGCCGACCTGCACGCCGGTAAGCGGCAGGCCGCCCGGTACTTCTTCCGCCACGAACTGCCCCGCACCGGCCCGCAGTTCGACCTGCTGGACAGCCTCGACCGGACCACCCTGGAGATGCGCGACGACTGGTTCTGATTCGCGCGCCGGGGCGTCGCCGGGCGTCGGGTCCGGGCCGCCGGTGCGGGGCCTGCCCGTCCCGGTGGTCTCAGCCGCCGGCGAGCAGCCGGTCGCGGACCTCGCGGCGCAGGACCTTGCCGAGCTGGGAGCGGGGCAGCTCCTCGACGACGACCACGCGGCAGGGCACCTTGTACCCGGCCAGGTGCCGCCGGCACGCCGCCCGGACGTCCGCCTCGTCGAGCTGGGTCCCCTCGTCGGCGACGACCGCCGCCACCACCTCCTCGCCGTGCTCGCCGGGCAGGCCGACCACGGCGGCGTCGCGCACACCGGGAACGCTACGCAGCGTGTCCTCCACCTCGGACGGGTAGACGTTGAACCCGCCCGTGATGATCAGTTCCTTGATCCGGTCGACCACGCTGACGAAGCCGTCGGCGTCGGTCACCACGACGTCCCCGGTGCGCAGCCAGCCGTCGGGCAGCAGTGCCGCCGCCGTCTCCGCCGGGCGGTTCCAGTAGCCGGCGAACACCTGCGGCCCGCGGACGAGCAGCTCGCCCGCCTCGCCCGGGGCGCGGTCGCGCGACGGGTCCTCGGGGTCGACGATGCGGATGTCGGTGGACGGGAACGGCACGCCGACCGTGCCCGGCCGCCGGGCGGGGGAGACCGGGTTGCCCAGGGCGACGGGCGAGGTCTCGGTCATGCCGTAGCCCTCGACGAGCAGCCCGCCGGTGACCGACTCCCACAGCTCGACCGTCGCCGGGGGCAGCGCCATGGCGCCGGAGATGGCGTACCGGGCCGAGGAGAGGTCGACCCCACGCTCCCGGGCGGCCGTGGCCAGCTTCTCGTAGATCGGCGGGACGGCGGGCAGGAAGGTCGGCGGGCGGCGGCGTACGGCGTCCAGCGTCTGGTCCAGGTCGAAGCGGGGGAAGAGCACCAGCGTGGCGCCGATGCTCACCGAGAAGGTCAGGCAGAGCGTCAGCCCGTACGCGTGGAACAGGGGCAGCACCGCGTACACCGTCTCCTCGCCGTCGCGCAGGCCCGGCACCCAGGCGCGACCCTGCGCCGCGTTGGTCCGCAGGTTCCGGTGGGTCAGGATGGCGCCCTTCGGGGTGCCGGTGGTGCCCCCCGTGTACTGCAACAGCGCCGTGTCGTCGGGGCCGGGGGCGGGGTGCGCGGCGTCGAGCGGGCTCGCCTCGGCCACCAGCCGCTCCCAGGACAGCGCGCCGGGCGCGGGACCCGTCATCGCCGCGCGGGTGGCCCGCGCCCGGGCCAGCGGCAGCCGCAGCGCCCAGCGTTTGCGCCGGGGCAGCGCCCGGGTGAGGTCCACCGCGACCACCGTCTCGACGGCCGTCTCGCCGGCGGCCTCGCGTACGAGGGGGGTGATCCTGTCCCAGACCACCGCGACGCGGGCGCCGTGGTCGGCGAGTTGTCGGGCGAGCTCCTGCGCGGTGTAGAGCGGGTTGTGCTCCACCACCACCGCGCCGAGCCGCAGCACGGCGTAGAAGGCGACGACGTGCTGCGGGCAGTTCGGCAGCACCAGCGCCACCCGGTCGCCCCGGCCGACGCCGAGCCGGCGCAGCGCCTCGGCCGCCCGGCCCACCTGGTCGGCCAGGTCGGCGTACGTGGTGCCGGCGCCGAAGAAGTCCAGGGCGACCCGGGGACCGAACCGGCGGGCGGCGTCGCGCAGCAGGTCGACCAGCGACTCGTCGGACGGCGTGACGCTCGCCGGCACGCCCGGGGCGTAGCTGCGCAGCCAGGGCCGCTCCACGCTCAGGTCCATGTCTCTCCTCCGCCGTACGTCCTGTTCCTACCCCACGGTAACCTACGGTTGCGTAGGTAGCGGTCGAGGTTCCCCCCAGCCGACCCGCGCCGGTCGTACGATCCAGGGGTGCGGGATCGACGGGTCGCAGCGCTCTGGTCGGTGTTCGTCCTGCTCGCCGCCGGGTCGTCGGCGCTCGTCACGCTCCGCCCGGACCGCCTCTCCGACCTGCACATCTATCGTGGCGCGCTGCTGCACCTGCACGCGGGCCGACCGCTCTACGAGTTCGTCGCCGACAACGGCGGCCCCTTCACCTACCCGCCGTTCGCGGCGCTCGTGCTCTGGCCGGTCGCCGCCGTGCCGGAGGGCGTCGTGCAGGGTGCCTGGCTGGTGCTCACCTGCCTCGCGGTGGTCGCCATCGCGGTGCCGGTGGGCCGCGTGCTGGCCGACGGGCACCGCCGGCACCTGGTCGTGCCGGCGGTCGCCTGCGCCCTGATGCTCTCCGCGCCGGTGCAGAGCAACCTGCGCTTCGGCCAGGTCAGCGTCTTCATCGTGCTGCTCGCGCTGCTGGACGGCATGGGCATGGCCCCGGCCCGGCTGCGGGGCGTGCTCGTCGGGGTGGCCGCCGCCGTCAAGCTGACCCCGCTGCTGTTCGTGGTCTACTTCCTCGTCACCGGCCGGTACCGGGACGCCGGGCGGGCCGTGCTGACGTTCCTGGCCTGCGCGGCGCTCGGCGCGGCCGTCCTGCCGGCGGAGAGCGGCACGTACTGGACCGAGGCGGTGCGCAACACGTCCCGGATCGGCAACCTCGCCTCCCTCGGCAACCAGTCGGTGCACGGCATGCTGTTGCGGCTCGGCCTCGACCCGGGATCGTTGCCGGCGCTGTGGGCGGCCCTGGTGGCCGTCGTCTGCGCCGTGGCCCTGCTGCGTGCCCGGCACCTGGCGGCGAACGGGCGGCCCGGTCACGCCGCCGTGCTCGTCGGCTGCGCGACCGTCGCCGCGTCCCCGGTCTCCTGGACGCACCACCAGATCTGGCCGGTCCTGGCGGCGATGCTGCTGATCGGGGCCGCCGGGTTCGCCCGCCGGGTGGCCGGCGCCGCCCTGCTGGTGACCATGGTGGTCTCGCTGGGCGTGGTGCTCGCCCCGGTCTCGCCGACCCCCGGCATCCAGTTCCTCCTCGAGAACGCGCGGGCGCTCGGCGTCGCGACGCTCTGCCTCGCCGGGTTCGGCGGGGCGGCGCTGGCCGTGGCCGGCGCGCGGCGCCGCTCCCCGGCGGCCCGTGGCTGGCTGCGGGCGGGCACCACCGCCGCGCTGGCCGTGGCGTTCTTCGCCGTGCAGCCGCTGCCGGCCGGCGCCGACCCGACCTTCAAGGCGTACGCGCTCGCCGACGTGGACAACCCGCGTTACTTCTTCGTCTGCCGCGGCCCGGTGCAGTGCGCCGCGTACGGCACGGACGCCCCGGTGACGTTCGGCACCCGCAGGGAGAAGACCAAGGTCCGGGTCAACGGCGTGGTGTCGCCCGCCGTGGCCCGGCTGGAGTACCACTCCGCCCCCGGCGGCGCGCCCCGGGTCATCCCGCTGCTGGCGCCCCACCCGGGCCCCCGGACGTTCTCGTTCCGGTCGGCGACCATGGCCCACGGCCGGCTCGTCGCCTACGCCGCCGACGGGCGACCGCTGGCCACCTACGACGAGGAGTTGGCGGCGGCACTCGACGTCACCGGCGCCCGGCGGAGTGGTGCATCGCCTGCCGCCCCTTGACCACGGCCAGGACGACGACCACGGCCAGGGCCACCACGCCGATGATCACCAACCAGCGGACCGCCTCCAGCAGCAGCCCGAGCAGGACGAGCGCGCCCGCGATGACGCCGACGACCCAGAGCATGGTCCGCATGTCCACCTCCGTGACTCCCGACCGCGCCGCGCGGCCCCCGCCCGCCTTCCCGCTGCGCACGGCGGCATGCCGGCGCCGGCCCGGGCGTCCGTCGTCAGGGCGATCCCCGGGGTCAGCGCCGGGCGACGTACACGGTGTTCGCCGACTCCCCGCCGGTCAGCGGGTTGGCGAACGGCACGACGTGCGCCCGCGCGGTGCGGAACACCGTGGCGAGGGTCGCCTCGAAGTCGGGATCGGGCGGATCGTCCGACCAGAGGGCGAACACCCCGTCGGGGTGCAGATGGGCGGCGAGCCGGCGCAGCCCCTCCGACGTGTAGAACGCGGCGTGGGTGGGGTGCAGCACGTTGCGCGGCGAGTGGTCCACGTCGAGCAGCACGGCGTGGAACCGCCGCCCCGGCTCGCGCGGGTCGAAGCCGCTGCCGTCGGCGACGGCGGCGAAGAAGTCGGCGTGCACGAAGCGGGTACGCGGATCGGCGGCCAGCCCGGCGGCGAAGGGCAGCAGTTCCCGACGGTGCCAGTCGATGACGTCCTCGATCGCCTCCACCACCAGCAGCGAGCCGACCCGGTCGTCGGCGAGCGCGGTGCGGGCGGTGTAGCCGAGCCCGAGGCCGCCGACGACCACGTCGAGGTGCTGCCCGGTCAACGGGGCCAGGCCCAGCCGGGCCAGCTCGATCTCCGCGACGGGGAAGAGGCTGGACATCAGGAACTCGTCGTCGAGCTTGACCTCGTACACCTCGACGTCGAGCGACGGGTCGCGGCGCCGACGCAGGCTGATCAGGCCGATCGGCGTCTCCCGCCAGGCCAGTTCCTCGAATCGCACTCCCACGGGCGGGATGCTACCCGGCGCGCCCTGGTGCACCCGCGCTGAACGTCGCGCGGGCAATCCTAGTCACTGCGCCCGGCAGGCCCTCGCCGAACCCTGACGGGCCCACCATCATCTGATGCAGCAGGATGACGAGATGGCCGCCGAGGACGCCACCCCAGATCGCATGACCGAAGCGGAGATTCACCAACTCGCCAGGCTGCTCGCACGGTACGCGGCCCAAGAGTTGGACCAGTTCGAGCATTGGTGTGTCGAATCGCCGTACGGCCCGGTGTTCATCGACATCAGTCGACGATGCGCTCCAGGCACCGAAGACGCGTACCACGTCCTCTGGCCCCTACCCGGTCAACCCCGCGACCCGCACTAATCTCGCTTGAACCCGCGAGACCACGGCGCCTGCACCAGACCGCCGAGCGATCTCCTGCTGGAGTACCAGAGCACTCGCGGTTCGACGAGGCGTGCACGGTGGCAGCGCGGAATGGGGTCGAAGGGCGACCCCTACCACCGATCTTCGACCCCATTCTGCGCCTAGCCGTTGTTGAGGATCCAGGTGTACCCCTGGCAACCGACCAGAGCGTCGCACGAGTACAACCTGATCCCGCTGCCGCGCCCGCCGAGCGGGTTGGGACTGGTGCTGTCCTCATAGAATTCCTTGTTGCAGTAGCCCCAGACCCCCGTGGTCAGATCGTTGCTGCACGTGCCCCTGCGGTAAAGCACCCAGGTGCTTCCGTTGTGCAGCCAGTTCTCCCACTGGGCATAGTGGCCACGGCCGTTGGTGTAGGTGTCCACCACCCAGAACTTGTCGCCGTACTTCTGGAAACACGACTTGCCGTACGGGCCGGTCTGGCACACGGAACTCGACAAACCGGGTGACGACGCGGCCACCACCTGGTCGTTTTCTCATGCGGCTGCTGTCACGTCACCGGTACCCACGGATGCGCCGGCGCTGGTCGCGACGAGAGCAGTGACCGCAAGTACGGCCCCTGCCGCTGCCGCCGTGATGCGGTTTCGTAGCTTCCCCATGATTTCCTCCGATCGGGTCATGAAAGGACTGCGGAGCTATTCCGTCTGTCCTCTGCCCGAAGGCTAGGGCGGGGCAGCAGGGTGCCGTGACGGTCGATCGACCCACGGCCCGTGTCAGGTGCGCTACAGCTCTTCCAGCCGGACCAGGCCGTCCTGAATGGCCCGGGCGACCAGCGCCGCTTTGGTGGAGGCCGGGCGTCCGGCGTTCGCATAGCGGATGCGGACCCGGTCGATGTAGCTGTTCACCGTACGCACGGACAGGCCGAGCTTGCGGGCCACCATCTCCTTGGACTCACAGGCGAACCAGTTGACCAGCACGTCGACCTCTCTCGGCGTGAGTCGCGGCCGGTCGGGCCGGGCGTCCGTGCTGATGGCGCGGGCCATGGACGGGGAGGTGTAGGGCAGGTCCTGGCCCGCCGCGCGGATCGCGGGAACCAGGTGCCCGGGCCCCTCAGTCTTGGCGAGGCAGGTGAGTGCGCCGAGGTCGAGACAGGTGAGGAAGGTGTCGCGATCCTCTCGCATGGTGTAGACGATCACTCGACGGCCGGCGTCGACGAGCCGCCGCAGGTCGGGGTACGCCGGGACCTGCCCGTTGAGCAGCAGGTCGAACACGATCACGTCGGCGGACAGACCCGGATCCGTCCACGCCACCGCCGGTGTCCTGCCGGCTTCGACAACCTGGACCGGCGGTTCGGCCGCGCCGCACCACGCCTCGATCCCGGAGATGATCGCGGGGTGGTCGTCGATGACCACCACCGTGTTCAGCCCCGCGCTTGCCATGTGGCCTCTACCCACACTTTCGCACCGTGTACGAGTCGGGTGACGGTCACCCCGCTGTGCACGGCGCCGCCTGCCGGATCGCTGTCGGCGGGATCGCTGGCGTCGGCGTCGGCGAGGAGACTCACCGTGACTCCGGTCGCCGAGCCGAGCACCGTGACCCGCATCTCGGAGGTGACGTTCGGCAAGATGCGCAACACGGGCTCCGTCAACGCGCGACGTACCGCCAGCGGTGGTGTCGGCCGTTCCCCGCACGTCCCGAGGTAGATCGCGACTCCGTGGCGTTCCGCCGGATCCAGGCAGGCGCGTAGTTCGTGCAACAGCGGATCGGCCGCCTCGTCATGTTCGGCGAACAGACGGCGTAACCGTGCCGCCGCCACGGCGTAGGCGCTGCGGGCCCGCTCGTCGCCCAGGTTCACCGAACCGGTCGTCAGGTCGGCCAGCAGCGGTATGGACGTGGTGGCGAGGTCGGCGTATCTCAGCCGGCGGTCGGCATGCAGGTGCTCCGCGATGGCCTCGGCGGTCCGCACCCGCTCCGCGTCGGCGGTGGCGGCCGACGAGGTGGCCACGAGGCCGCGCAGCGCCTTGGCGCCGGCCAGGACCGGCAGTTCGCAACCGAACATGATCGCGGTGACGACCACCAGGTCGGCGGTCTCGTGCCCCTGTCCGAGCAGCGCCAACTGCGCGAAGCTCGCGACCGTGTACGTGCCGAGGAAGACGGCCGCACCCACGACGCTGTGGTCCACCAGCAGCAGGATCCCGAACCAGCCGATGACGCCGTAGGACCATTCCTCTTCCGACATGAGTTCGGCGGCGGGGATTCCGGTGGTCGCCAGCACCGCCGCCGCGATCACCGCCGCCACCAGGACCCAGCGCGGCCGGCCGAGCGGTTCGTCCCGCAGGATCCGCACCCCGGCCACGACGGCGACCACGGTGAGGATCGCGAAGGCGAGCACCTGCTGGGCCGGGCTGCTGTAGGTCTCCGAGCCCGTCGCCAGCAACGGCAGGGCGAAACCGAACAGCGTGGTGACCGTGATCCCCAGCGTGGCCAGGCGTAGGCCGCGCAGCAGCTTCGCCGCCATGAGGTGAGCGACCGGCTCAGTCATCCGGGACCTCCAGGGAAATCCGGGTGCCGGCGCCAGGACGGGACGTCACGACCGCTCGTCCGCCGACCCGTGCCATGCGTTGCGCTATGGACTGCGACACCCCGCGCCGGTGTGGCGGTACCCGTTCCGGCGCGAAGCCCCTGCCCTGGTCGGAGACCTCCACCAGGATCCGGTCCCCGGCTCGCCTGACCACCAGTACGGCGGTGTCGACGCCGGCATGGCGCGCCACGTTCGTCAGCGCCTCCCGAGCCGCCGCGCTGATCGCCGTGGCGGGGATCGCCGGCATCGGCACGGCTGCCGGCGAGTGCACCTCCACTGCGACGGGGGCGTGCCGCGCCACCTGGTCCAACAGCCGTACCAGGTCCGTGTCGCCGTCGGGGAGGTCCGGCTGCGCGGCAAGGATCTCCAGGTCGCGGGCGGCCTGTGCGGCCAGCCACGGCTCGGTGCCGTCGACCATGCGGGTGCCGACCGCGAGCAGGGTGGCTGCCGCGGTGTCGTGCAGTACCGCCAGGTGCTCCCGTTCGTCGGCACGTCGGGCCGCCGCGACCGCGGCGTCGCGCCGGACCCGTTCGCTCGCCGCGACGGTCCGGTCAGCCTGCTGGGCTCCGGCCCGCACGAGCAGGAACAGCACCCTGGACAGGCCAGCCTCCGCGAAGGTCCACAGGCCGAGCGGAACGGTGCCCGGCCACGTCCCGGGCAGGGCAAGTGCGTTTCCGGCCAGGTGCGCCACCACGACTGCGGTGGTCAGCAGTACGCCGCCGGCTGCGGTCGTGAGCCACTGGTGCGCGATGGCCGTGACCGTCACGACGGCGAGGACCCAGTTCGTACTGTCCACCACCGCGTCCGGCGGCACGGTCCAGCGCTGGGTCAGGCACAGCAGCATGATCACCAGGGTGTCCACGGGCAGGAGCCACCCGCGGGAGCTGAAGCGGACATACACCACGCTCCAGGCGGCGAGCCCGGTGGCCACGCCCACGACCAGCGCGCGCCGGTCGGGGGCCGCCTGGAACAACGCGGCGCCGCTCACACAACTCAGCGCCGTGGTGCGCATGAGGACCGCGTAGCGTCGACCCAACCGGCGCAACTCGCCTTCGGTGGCGCCGGCAGGCTGCGGTGGTAACGGACCCGGTCGCCATGCGCTCATGACGGCGTCCCGTCCTTCGACCGCATCGGGCTCATCCCGGGGCGGAGCGGGAGCGTCGTGCGCGCCCGGGCCGACGACTACCTGCTCGAACGTCCACCAGTGTCAGCGTAATTCTTACATCGATCCCTGTCTGTGCCCAGTCGTATTGGAGTCAGACGACACCGGGCGCGGCGGAACCCGCTGGCGTCTCCGTCGCACCCCGGCGACCGCCACTGCCACCACCACCGTCGCCGTCGCGACGGTCCACGGCAGCGGGGCCGTCCGTAGTTGTTCGGGCAACTGCTGGGCCAGCACGAAGACGCCCATCGCCGCCACGAACCAGCCGAACGCGGCACGCAGCACGGCCTCCGGGACGCGCCCGGCCAGCCGGCCGCCGGCCAGGCTGCCGACGACGGCGGCGGCGGTCACGGCCGTGGCCAGGCCCGGGTCGATGTCGACCGTGGACAGGTAGCCGGCCAGCCCCGCGAACGACTTCATCGCGATGACCACGAGTGAGGTGCCGACCGCGACCGGCATCGGCAGGCCGCCGAGCAGCGCGAGGGCCGGCACCACCAGGAACCCGCCGCCGGCGCCGACCAGCCCGGTGACCAGCCCGACCAGCACGCCGTCGAGGAGCACCCGCGCCATGGGCAGCTCACGCCGTTGCCGCCCCGGGCCGGCGCGCCGACCGCGCAGCATGGCCGTCGCGGTGGCGAGCATCATGACGGCGAAGCCGGCGAGCAGGACGGCGGCCGGGACGTACGCGGCGAGGCGGCCACCGGCGTACGCGCCGGCCATGCCCGCCGCCCCGAAGAGCAGGCCGGTGCGCCAGCGGACCCGACCCGCCCGGGCGTGCGGCAGCGCGCCCACGACGCTGGTCACCCCGACGACGAGCAGCGAGGTGGCGATCGCCTCCCGGGCCGGCAGGTCGGCGACGTAGACGAGCAGCGGTACGGCGAGGATGGATCCGCCGCCGCCGAGCAGGCCGAGGCTGACCCCGATGAGGACGGCCAGCGCGACGGTCAGCGCGAGGCCGCCGGTCACGGCAGCGGCCGGGGCGTTGCGGGGTCCCCCAGCCGGCTGACGAGGGTCTGCACGTCGCAGCTCGCGCCGCGGTTGTAGGGCAGCCTGCCGAGCAGCATGCCCATTGCGCAGGTGTTGGTGACGGCGGCGAAGGTGAGGCCGGCGCCGATGAGGCCGGCGACCCACTTCAGGCCGGGTACGAACACCGAGCCCAGGATGCTGAGCAGCACGATCGAGCCGGCGACGAGGCGGACCTGCCGCTCCAGCTCCCAGCGGGGCGTGCCCCGCCGCACCGGTCCCTGGGCGGCCTGCCACGCGGTCATGCCCCCGTCGAGGACCCTGAGGTGGGGCAGGCCGACACCGGCGAGGGCCTCACCGGCCCGGGCGGCCCGGGCACCGGAGCGGCAGATCAGCACCACCGTCTCGTCGAGGTGCCGCCGCAGCTCCTCGCGGTGCTCCCTGAGCACGTCGAGCGGGACGTTGTAGGCGCCGGGGACGTGGGCCGTCTCGAACTCCGCGGGGGTGCGCACGTCCAGCATGCGGGGGGCGCGTCCGGATTCGATCAGCTCGCGCAGCGTGCCGGCGTCGAGGGTGGCGGGGTGAGTGTTCGGTGAAGTGTCCATGTCTCCTCGTCAAGGGGATGCAGCGATGAGTCGTCGTACGGGGGCGCGGGTCGGTCAGGCGGCGCGGGGGCTCATGGCGACCCCGGCGGCCTCGGCCCGGTCGAACCTGTCGTCGATGACGACGACCTCGCGGCCCGCGTTGGTCAGCAGGGACGCGGCGACGGTGGCCCGGTACCCGGAGCCGCAGTGCACCCAGACGACGCCGGCGGGCACCTCGGCGAGGCGGCCCGGCAGGTCGGGCAGGGGGATGTGCACGGCGCCCTCGACGTGACCGCCGGTCCACTCGTTGGTCATCCGGACGTCGAGCACGACGTCCGGGGCGGGCAGCCCCGCCGGGGTGTCGCCGGCCCGGGCGGCGGCCAGCGCGGGGAAGTCGGCCATACGCAGCTCACGCAGCTGCCCCGGCTCCGTCGCCCAGTGGCCGGGGTCGCCGGTGGCCTGGGCGGCCGGCCGGTCGATGCCGATGCGGACCAGTTCGCGCTGGGCGTCGGCGACCTGCTCTTCGGTCTCGGCCAGCAGGGTGAGCGGGGTGCCCCAGTCGATGAGCCAGCCGAGCCAGGTCGACATCGGGCCGTCGAGCCCGAGGGCGACCGTGCCCGCCAGGTGCGACGTGGCGTACGCCTTGCGGTGGCGCAGGTCGACGACCCACTGGCCGGCGGCGATCCGCTCCCGTAGTTCGGCGGCGTCGGCGCGGCCGACCGGGGTGAGGTCCACCGGCGGCGGGCCGGCGAGGTTCGCCACGCCCATGTGGGCGTAGTACGCGGGGTAGGCGTCGAGCCCGGCGAGGGTCTCGGTGACGAACTCGTCGGCGGCCAGCCGCAGCACGGGGTTCGCCTGCTTCTCCCGCCCGATGGTCGACTCGGGCGCGTCGGACTGGCTGGCGGAGCAGAAGCTGCCGAATCCGTGGGTGGGCCACACCTCGGCGCCGTCGGGTAGCAGGTCGGCCAGGCGCCTGGCGGAGGCGTGCTGGTGGTGGGCGAGTTCGTGGGCGTGCTGCCCGCCGAGCAGGTCGGTGCGGCCGGTGGTGCCGAAGAGCAGCGAGCCGCCGGTGAACACGCCGACCGGGCGCCAGCCGGCGCCGTCGGCCTCGTCGAGCACGTACGACAGGTGGTGGAACGTGTGCCCCGGCGTGGCGAGCACCCGCAGCCGCAGTGCGCCGGAGACGGGCACCGTGTCGCCGTCGGCCACCGGCGTCCGGTCGAAGCCGACCTCGTCGTCCGCGCCGACGAGGTAGCGGGCGCCGGTCACCCGGGCCAGCTCCAGTCCGCCGGAGACGTAGTCGTTGTGGATGTGGGTCTCCAGCACGTGCGTGACGCGGACGCCCTTCTCGCCCGCGAGGTACAGGATCCGGTCGATGTCGCGCTGGGGGTCGACGACGATCGCCACCGTGCCGTCGGAGGCCAGGTAACTGCGGTCGCCGAGCGAGGACGTCGCGATGACGGACACCTCAACTGCCATTGCCGTGCTCCTTGAGGGTCAGATACCCCGGGGGGTATATGCCGGACACACGTCGGGTATGCCGACGCGTGCGCTGTGTCTACCCGCACGCGCTGCTGTCACGCGGGCGCGTACGGGACGTTCCCGTCGATGACGGTCAGGCGAGGACGGTCATTCGGTCGCGGTCGTTCGGTCGCGGTCAGGCGAGGGCGAGGAAGAGCTTCTCCAGCTCCTCCTCGGTCATCTCCGGGGAGTCCCCCCGCTCGCGGGCGGCGGTGCAGTGGCGCATGCCGGAGGCGATGATCTTGAAGCCGGCCCGGTCGATCGCCTTCGACACCGCGGCGAGCTGGGTCAGCGCCTCGCGGCAGTCCTGGCCGGTCTCCATCATCTCGATGACCGCGTTGAGCTGGCCCCGGGCCCGCTTCAGGCGGGTCAGGGCCTCGCTCGTCATCTCGGGTCGAAGCTGCACCGCACGCCTCCTCGCTCACTCCACGATACCCCGGGGGGTACCCGTACGTGCCATGCTACCTGCTCACGTGAGGAGCGTCCGCGTCCGCGTGGTGATCCTGTTCGCACCGTCGGGGTGCCCCGCCGGGAATGCGGCGCCCCCGCGACGCAGGGTCGTCGGCGCATCGACGCAACGCTTATCCTGTGCCCCGACCGCCCACCGGAAGGGATGCGATGCCGTCGCGGCAGGACCAGCTGCACTCGTACCAGTTCACCGTCCAGCGGGCGGTCTCCGCCCTGGTGATGCGGGAGACCGACCCGGCGCAGTCGCCGTTCCGCCGGCTCGCCGGCGCCGGCCTGGCCAGCGTGCTGGTCGCGGCCATCGGGCTGGGCGGGTTCGCCCTCTACGGTCTCTTCACCGGGGGTGGCAGCACGTGGCGCGACCCGGGCGCGGTGATCGTGGAGAAGGAGTCCGGCGCCCGGTTCGTCTACCGGGAGGAGAAGCTGCACCCGGTGCTCAACTACGCGTCGGCTCTGCTGATCATCGGCGCGGAACGGCCGAAGACGGTGCTCGTCTCCCGCCGCGCCATCGACGGGGTGCCGCGCGGGCTGCCGCTGGGCATCGCCGACGCCCCCGACTCGCTGCCCGCCAGGGGGCGGCTGTCCACCGCGCCGTGGACGGTCTGCTCCGTCGCCGCCGAGGCCGACCGGGCGACGCCCCGCTCAGCCCTGCTGATCGGTGTGGCCCCCGGCGGGGGCCGGGCCCTGGGCGATGACGCGCTGCTGCTGCGCGACCCCGACGGCGGGCTGCACCTCGTCTGGCACCAGCGCCGCTACCTGGTGCGGGACAGCAACCGGGTGCTGGCGGCCCTGGCGACCACCCGGGCCGGGGCGGTCCCGGCGGCCCCGGCCCTGCTCAACAGCCTGCCTGCGGGCGCGGACCTCGCGCCGCCGACCCTGCCGGATGCGGGGGAGCGCTCCGCGGCGGTGTCCGGGGCGCGGGTCGGCGACGTCTACCTGGTGCGCAACTCCGGCGGTGGCCGGCAGTACGCCGTCGCGCTGCGCGACGGCCTGGCCGGCATCACCGAGTTGCAGGCCGGCCTGCTGCTCGCCCGCACCGGCCAGGGCGAGCCGAAGCCGATGACGCTCGGGCGGTTCGCGGCGCTGCCCAAGCTGCCCGACCTCACCCCGACGGGGCCCACCGCCCCGCCGACCGCCCCGCCCCGGCTCGCCGCCGCCGACGGGGCGGCGCTCTGCGCCCGGGTGGGCGACGACGGCGGCGTCACGGAGGTCCGGCTCGGCGTACGGCTGCCCGACCTCGCCGCCGCGCCCCGCACCGCCCCGGTGGCCGGGGGCGGGGTGCGCGCCGACCACGTCGTGGTGGAGCCGGGCCGGGGCGCGGTGGTCGAGGCGGTCGCGGCGCCCGGCGCGACCGGCGGCGCGGTCTCCGTGGTCACCGACCTGGGCCGGCGCCATGCCCTCGCCGGCGGCGAGGTGCTCGGCACGCTCGGCTACCGCGACGTGCGGCCGGTACGGCTGCCGGCCAGTCTGGTCGCCCTGGTGCCCGCCGGCGCCACCCTCGACCCGGCCGCCGCGCGGGTCGTCGCCGCCCCCGCCTGAGTCCGCCCCGCGTGGATCAGTCGGCGGGGCGGCGCAGCACGGTGACGGCGAAGTCGGCGTCGTCGCGCCACGGGCGCAGGTCCCACGTGGCGAAGCGGTGCTCCAGCCGCAGCCCGGCGGCGACGGCGTCGGCGTCAAACCCGGTCAGCGGGTAGCCCCGGTCGGTGCCGAAGCCGACCGCCAGCACGCCGTCGGGGCGCAGGTGGGCCGCGACGCGGCGCAGCACCTCCCGCTCGGTGCCGGGGGCGACGAAGGCCAGCACGTTGCCGGCGACGACCGCCGCGTCGAACGGCTCCGGCTCGCCGACCGCCGCCAGGTCCAGCTCGGCCAGGTCGGCGACCAGCCAGCGCGGGCCGGGATGGTCGGCGCGGGCGGCCTCGACCAGCGCCGGGTCGGCGTCCACCCCGACCACGGTGTGGCCCCGGGCGGCCAGCGCCGCGCCCACCCGCCCGGTGCCGCAGCCCGCGTCGAGGATCCGGGAGCCGGGCGCGACCAGCGCGTCCAGCAGCCGGGCCTCGCCGGCCAGGTCGGCCCCCTCGGCGGCCAGCCGGCGGAACCGGTCGATGTACCACTGCGAGTGCTCCGGACCGGTGTCGGTCTCCCATCGGGTCGGGTTTCCCATGCGGCCACCGTAGCCGGGCCACCGGCCTCCCCGCCGGGTCGGGGCGGTGGTCACCCGGCTCATCCTCGGTCAGTGCCCACCGCCCGGCTACCCCGCCGCCTCAGCCCTTCTCCGCGCCGCTGGTGAGCCCCTCGGTGAGCAGGCGTTCGCTGGCGAAGAAGAGGATCACGATGGGCAGGGTGAGGATCACCGAGCCGGCCATCAGCACCGTCTTCGGCACCTCGACGCCGTCCGCGAGCTGCGCCAGGCCCAGCGACACCGTCCACCGGTGCGGCTTGTCGACCAGGAACAGCAGGGCGAACAGGAACTCGTTCCAGGCGATCATGAAGTCGTACAGGGCGACGGCCATGATCGACGGCGCGGCCAGGGGGAGGCTGACCCGGCGGATGATACCGAGCCGCCCGGCGCCGTCGATGGCCGCCGACTCCTCCAGGCTGACCGGGATCGTCTCGAAGTAGTTGCGCAGCATGTAGACCGAGACGGGCAGGGTCTGCGAGATGTAGACCAGCACCAGGCCGAGCAGCGAGCCGCGCAGCCCGGCCCGGGTGAAGACCACGAAGAGCGGGATGGCGATGACGATCGACGGGAAGAGGTAGACCGCCAGGAAGAGGAAGTCGACCTGCCGCCGGCCGAAGAAGCGCAGCCGGGCGACCGCGTACGCGCCGGGGATCGCCACGGCCAGCGTCAGCAGCGTCGCCGCGACCGCGACCAGGCCGCTGTTGCGTAGGAAGGTGAGGAAACCCTGGCCGCCGTCGTCGACGGCCCTGACCACCTCGGCGTACGTGTCGAAGGTCAGCTCGCCGAGGCCCACCACCAGCGAGCCGGGGTCGAGCAGCAGCCGCTCGATGGGGCGCACCGAGAGCACCAGCATGTAGTAGAAGGGAAAGGCGGTGACCAGCAGGAACGCGGCGATCACCAGCCGGCGCAGCCAGCGCAGGCCCACCGTCTCGATCCGGTCCCGGTCCATCAGCCGTCCCTCCGTGCGCCGAAGAAGCGCAGGTACACCACCACGAACACGATGAGCACCACGGCGAGTACGACCGCCTGTGCCGCCGCCGCGCCGATGTCCGTACGCGCGGTCAGGAACTCGTAGACCCGGACGCTGACCACCTCGGTGCCGGCGGCGCCGCCGGTGAGCAGGTAGACGTCGTCGAACTTGTTGAACGTCATGATGAACCGCAGCACGCCCAGCAGGCCGATCACCGGCAGCAGCTGCGGCAGCAGGATGTGCCGGAACCGCTGGGTGGGCGTGGCCCCGTCGACCCGGGCCGCCTCCTCCAGCTCGCCGGGGACCGCCTGGAGCCGGGCGAGCAGGAACAGGAACGCGAACGGGAAGTAGCGCCACGCCTCGAAGGCGACCACCGTGGCCAGGGCGGTCGACTCCTGGGACAGGAACGGCACCGGGGTGTCCCAGCCGAGGAACCGCCGCCCCCAGTCGTTGACGATGCCGAGCTGCGGGTCGAGCATCACCTGCCAGACGAAGGTGACCGCGACCACCGGCGCCACGTACGGCAGCAGCATCGACGCGCGCACCAGGGTGCGGCCCCGGAACGGCCGGCGTACGACCAGCGCCGCCACCAGGCCGAGCACGATCGAGCCGGCGGTGCTGGACACGGCGTAGACCAGCGTGGTCCACAGCGTGTCGGCGAAGCCGGGAGTGTTCAGCACCCGCTCGACGTTGTCCAGGGTGAACTCGCCGAACAGCCCGGTGCGCCGCAGCGTGGCCAGGCGTACCCGCTGGAAGGCCAGCACGACGGTCCAGACGATGGGTACGCCGATCACGGCGACCACGACGAGCAGGGTCGGGGCGACCAGCGCGAGCCCGGCGCGGGACTCTCTGCGGCGTAGGGTCAGCGGCCGGCGGCGGGCCGGGGCCGGCCGCTCCCGGGCGGGGGAGCGGCCGGTGCCCGGTGGGGCGGTGGTCAATTGACGCCCGCCTTGATCGCCTCCACGTCCTTCTTCGCCCGGCCGGCGGCCGCGGCGGCGTCGGTCCTGCCGGCGATCACGTCGTTCAGGGCCTTGGGCACCGGCAGCTCGCCGAGGATCGCGCCGACCAGCTTGCCCTGGCCCTGGGCCAGACCCCAGCGCTGGAAGGTGTCGGGGCTGCGCCGCAGGCTCGCGAGCACGTCCTCGCCGTAGACCTCGGCGAGCGGCTTGCGGGTGTCGACCCCGGCCTGGCTGGTGTTCCAGGCGGTGAGGAACTTCTCCGGCTCGGTCAGGGTGCCCTTGCGGACGGGGAAGCGCCCCTCGGGGGACATGCCGAACCAGCGCGGGTAACCCTCGCCGAGCATGTGCTCCACGAGGGCGCTGGCCGGGCCGGTGGCCGCGCCGTCGAGCACCGCCCAGGAGCTGATCTCGCCGTACTGGGCGGGTTCGGGGCCGTTCGGGCCCTTGATCGCGGTGACGAAGCCGCTGTTGCGAGCGAGGAACGCCGGGTCGGCCTGGCACTGCGGGCAGGTCGGCCGGGCGTCGTTACGCAGCCCGGCCAGCTCGTCGAGGATGAACGGCGACCAGACCAGCATGGCGGCCTTGCCGGCGAAGTAGGTGGCCCGGGTGGTGTCGACGTCCTGCGCGCCCTTGACGGAGTTGGTGCGCATCAGCTCGCCGTAGAACCGGAACGCCTCGACGCACTCGGCCGAGTCCAGCTTCACGGCCCCGGAGTCGTCGGCGAGCTGGCAGTTGTTGGCCAGCGCGAGGTGTTCGAAGGTCTGCTGGGTGAACACGTCGCCGGGGGCGGTGGCGGCCGTGATGCCCGCGACGCCGCCGGTGTTGAGCCGTGTCGCGGCGGCGGCGATCCGCTCGTACGTGTCGGGGGCGGGCAGCCCGGCGGCGGCGAACAGGTCCTTGCGGTAGACGAGCAGCTGGCCCCAGCCGTCGCTGGGCACGGCGAGCTGCACGCCGTCGTCCGAGGTCAGCTCCAGGGCGCGCGGTGCGAAGGTCTGCCGGCCGAGTTTCTCGACGACCTCCGCGTTCGCCGAGGGGTGCAGCAGTTCGTTGCCGGCGAGGGTACGGACGCCGGCGAGCGGGAGCGCGCCGACCACGTCGGGCAGCTCCCCGGCGGCGGCGCTGGTGGCGATCAGGGAGGGGAACTGGTCCTCGTTGACGGTGACCAGGTCGACGGCGATGCCGGTGCTGGCGGTGAAGTCGGCGATGATCGCCTTGGTGGCCGTGACCCGGTCGGCCACGTCCTCCAGGCTCCACACGGTGATCTTCCTGCTGTCGCTGTCGGATCCGTCGTCGCCGCAGGCCAGCAGACCGGCCCCGGTGACTGCCATGATCAGGGTGGCGGCGAGTATCCGCATCGGAGGTGCTGACATCGGTGGCACTCCTCTCGAAGGGTATACAAAGGATTGAACGCCTTCGATTGATCAATTACAAGACATATGCCGATTTATTGCCTACGATGGAACCCAGTGCTACCGGGATGTGACTCATGGTCAACTGGGTTGTCTCACTCGCCGGGCCCCGCCGGATCAGCCTCGAGCCCTGCCTTCCGGACCCGCTCGGCCCCGGCCGGGTCCGCGTCCACACCTGCTACTCCGGCATCTCGGCCGGCACGGAACTCACCCTCTACCGGGGCAGCAACCCCCGGCTGAGCAAGGACTGGGACGACGTCAGCCGGATGTTCGTGCCCCGGCAGAGCACCGTGCCGTACCCGCTGGTGGGCTTCGGCTACGAGGAGGTCGGCGAGATCGTCGAGGTCGCGCCCGACGTGGTCGACCGGCGGGTGGGGCAGGTCGTCTGGGGCATCTGGGGGCACCGCGCCGAGGCCGTCGTGCCCGCCGACACGGTGCACCCGCTGCCCGCGAACCTGGACCCCCTCGCGGCGGTCTTCGCCCGCCCCGGGGCGATCGCCCTCACCGCGGTGCTCGCCGGCGACCTGCACCTGGGCGACTGGGTCGCGGTCTTCGGGCAGGGCGTCATCGGGCTGCTCGCCACCCGGCTCGCCGTCCTCTCCGGCGCGCGGGTCGTCGCCGTCGACCGGGTACCCGCCCGGCTGGCCCAGGCCGCCCGGCTCGGCGCGCGCCTCGTCGTCGACGCGGGCGCCGAGTCGGCCGCGACCGTGCTGCGCCAAGCCACCGACGGGAGGGGCGCGGACGTCTGCCTGGAGCTGTCCGGGGCGTACCCGGCGCTGCACGAGGCGATCCGCGCCACCACCCACGCCGGCCGCGTCGTGGCCGCCGGCTTCTACCAGGGGCAGGCCGACGGGCTCGGCCTGGGTGAGGAGTTCCACCACAACCGGATCCAGCTGGTGGCGGCCCAGGTCTCCGGGCCGACCCCGGCACCCGGCATGGCCGGCCGGTGGACCGGGGCCCGCGTCGCACACACCTTCATGGACCTGGTGGCCGAGGGCAGCGTCGACCCGCTGCCGCTGGTGAGCCACGTCGTCGACGCGAGCGCGGTGGCCGACGCGCTCGCGCTGCTCGACCGCGGTGACGCTGACGCCCTCCAAGTCGTGCTGAGGTTCCGATGACCATTCCACTCGCCTGCCAGGAACAGCTCCTGCCGGGCACCGACCTGATCCAGAAGTACGCGCTCGCCACCGCGCTCGGCTACGACGCGATCGAGCTGCGCGGCCGAGGCGACCTCGGCCTCGCCCGCCGGCTGCCCGAGCTGCGCCGGGCCCGCGCCGCCGGGGTGCCCATGCCCACCGTCTGCGTCGAGATGGACCACTTCATCGGCGACTTCGACCCCGAGCGGTCCCGCGACGCCGTGCGCAACCTGCGCTCCCAGCTCTCCGTGATCGCCGAGCTGGGCGGCGTCGGGGCGATGACCCCGGCCGCGTGGGGGATGTTCTCCCGGCGGCTGCCCCCGTTCGAGCCGCCCCGGCCGCCGGCCGGCGACCGGCAGGTGCTCGTCGACGCCCTGGGCGAGCTGGGGGAGCACGCCCGCGCCGAGGGGGTGACCCTCTTCCTGGAACCGCTCAACCGGTACGAGGACCACATGGTCAACCGGCTCGACGACGCCGTCGCCCTCTGCGCGGCCGTCGGGCTGCCCTCGGTGCGGGTGGTGGCGGACACCTTCCACATGAACATCGAGGAGGACGACGTGCACCGGGCGCTGCGCGCCGCCGCGCCGTACCTCGGGCACGTGCAGGTCAGCGACTCCAACCGTCACCAGCCCGGCGCCGGGCACCTCGACTGGCCGGCGCTGGTGCGCACCCTGTTGGAGATCGACTACCGGGGCTGGCTGGCGTTGGAGTGCCGGCTGCGCGGCGACCCCGTACGCGCCCTGCACCAGGCCGCCACCGTGCTGCGGCACGCGCTGCCCCGGCAGGCGGCGGCATGAGCACCGGCACCGCCGGCGGCGCGTACACCGCCGACGCCGGGGCCCGCGACGCCGGGGCGCTGCGCCGCCTCGCCGTCGCCACCCTCGAGGCCAACTGGGAACACGACCACACCGTGCCCTCGCGCACCCTCTACCCGCACCAGTGGAGCTGGGACTCGGCGTTCATCGCGATCGGCTGGTCCCTCGTCCGCCCCGACCGCGCCTGGCGGGAGCTGGCCAGCCTGTTCCGGGCCCAGTGGCTCGACGGGCGGGTGCCGCACATCGTGTTCAACCCGGCGCTGCGCGTCGGCTCCTACTTCCCCGGGCCGGAGTTCTGGGCGTCGGCGCTCGCCGAGGGCGCCCCGGCCGCCGCCACCTCCGGGCTGATCCAGCCGCCCGTGCACGCGCCCGCCGCCTGGCTGGCGTACCGGCGGTGCCCCTCCGAGGCCGCGCGGGCGGCGCTGCGCCGGCTCTATCCCCGGCTGGTGGCCCAGCAGCGCTACCTCGCCGCGCACCGGGACGTCGGCGGGGGCGGGCTGGCCTGCATCGTCCACCCGTGGGAGTCCGGGCTGGACAACAGCCCCGCCTGGGACGCGCCGCTGGCGGCGGTGCCCGCCGACGCGGCCGTCATGCGCGCGTACCGCCGGCACGACACCGCCCACGCCGACGCCGCGCACCGCCCCACCGACCTCGACTACGCGCGCTACGTCGCGATCGTGGCGTCCTACCGCGAGCGCCGCTACCGCGACGACGACCTGGCCGCCCGGCACCCGTTCCTGGTGGAGTGCCCCCTCGTCAACGCCGCGATGGGCGCCGCCGAGCACGCCCTCGCCCGGATCGCGCCGCTGGCCGGCGCCGACCCCGGCCCGCACCGGGAGCGCGCCGCGCGGATCACCGAGGCCCTCCTGAGCCGGCTGTACGACCCGACGACCGGCACCTTCCAGCCCCGGGACCTGCGCGCCGACCGGCTCGTGCCGACCCGCACGGTACTCGGCCTGACCCCGCTCGTGCTGCCCGACCTGCCGGCGCGGCAGGCGTCGGCACTGGTCGCCGAGGCGTGCTCCCCGCGCTTCGGGCTGGCCGCCCGGATGGACCGGCCGCTGCCCAGCCACGACCGCACGGCGCCGGGCTTCGAGCCGCTGCGCTACTGGCGCGGGCCGAGCTGGATGAACATCAACTGGCTGGTGCGGCGAGGGCTGCTGTGCCACGGACGACCCGACCTGGCCGCCGGCCTGCGCGACTCGATGATCGAGCTGGTGGCCCGCTCGGGCTGCCACGAGTACTTCCATCCGGACACCGGGGCCGGGCTCGGCTCACCGGCCTTCAGCTGGACGGCCGCGCTGCTGCTCGACGTCCTCGCCGCCGACCCGACCGGCTGAGCCGATCCGGCGGGGCACCCGACGGATCCGGCGGCGATTCCCGCTCGGCGACGCCGCCGGTCGCGACGGTTTGCCGACACCGGGCGCGGGTAAGCGCGGGGCCGGTGACGACAGGAGGCGGCCGTGCGGTTTCCCCTATTCGTCGATGCGGTGTCCCGCCGCGCCGGCCTGCCCACCACGCAGGCCGCCACGATCGCCCGCGCCGTGTTGCAGACCATGGTGGAGCGGATGAGCGGCGGCGCTGCCGCCCGCCTCCCCGACGAACTGGACGGGTACCTCACGGGCCCCGGCGGCGACGGCGCGGCTCCCGCGCCCGGACCGGCGGACTTCGTCCGTCGGGTGGGAGAGCGGGCCGGGGTGGACGAGGCCACCGCCCGGACGGCCACCGGCGCCGTCTTCGCCACCCTCCGGGAGGCGGTCACCGTCGACGAGTTCCGCGACATGGTGGCCCGCCTGCCCCGGGATTTCGACGGCATGACGCAGCCGATCCCCCGTCCGGACGCCTGACCGGCCGTCGCGCCGCCACCCGTCGAACCGCTCCCCGCGGCGACCCGGCACGCGGATCTCCGCGAACCGGCGACGCGCCCTATGCTTCTGTCGACATGGCCCCATAGGTGTTTCATGAGGCCGCTCGTGGAGCATGGCGAGCGGCCCACGTGGCCGGTCCAGCGGCGTCGACGGCTGCCCCGCACCCCGGGCGGCCCGGCCCGCCGGAGCGGCCACGCACCCGCTCCAGCGCCAGCGGCACTGGAGCGTCCCCCGACGAAAGGCGCGCGGTGACCTGGTTCCTCCCCGCCGACGACCGGCGCTCCGCCCCGGTCCAACTGTTCTGCCTGCCCTACGCCGGCGGCGGCGCGAGCATCTTCCGGCGCTGGCAGGACGGTCTCCCCGACGTCGAGGTGCTGCCGGTGCAGCTGCCCGGCCGCGAGAACCGGATCAGCGAGGACCCGGCGTTCCGGGCCGCCGACGTCGCGTACGCGATCGCGGAGCGGATCCGTGGCCCGTACGCGATCTACGGCCACTCGATGGGCGGCCGGGTCGCCTTCGAGATCGTCCGCGAGCTGCGCCGCGCCGGCCGCCCGCTGCCGCTGCGCCTCTACGTCGGGGGCGCGCGTGCCCCGCACGTCAACGCGCCCAGCCACTTCGACGGACTGTCCGAGGTGGACGACGACGAGTTGCTGCGCCGCCTGGAGGCCGGCGGCGGGTTGCCGGCGGGGCTGCTGGAGTATCCCGAGCTGGTCGAGCTGCTGCTGCCCCTGCTGCGCGCCGACTTCGCCCAGGTGGACGGCTACCGCTACACCCCCGAGGAGCCTCTGCCGATGCCGATCGTGGCCTTCAGCGGGCGCGCCGACGACACCGTCTACCGGGAGCACAGCGGCGGCTGGCGGGAGCACAGCAGCGCCGGCTTCACGTTGCACGAGATCGACGGCGGGCACTTCTTCCTCAACGAGCGGCTGCCCGAGCTGCTCGCCGTGATCCGCGCGGACCTCGCGGCGGCCCACGCCGAGGCGGCCGCCCGCCGCCACGGCTGAGCTGACCGGCACGGGCCGCCGCCGTCCGGACCGCCGTCCCGCCACGCGCGACGTCGGCGGGGCGAGGAGCCGTCAGCACCGCCATCCGCCGACGTCCGCGACGTCGGCGGCGACGACAGGAGTGAGAGCATGAGTGATCCGGGCGCCACGCTGCCGGTGGTCGTCGAGAACGACGGCCGCGAGCTGACCGAGCTGATCGCCGCCCGCCGCGCGGAGCTGCGCGCGAGCCTCGTGGCGCACGGCGGCCTGTTGTTCCGCGGGTTCGACGTGGGCGGCGTCGAGGGCTTCGACCGGGTGGTACGGGCGCTGTCCGGTGAGCCGCTGCTCTACACCGAGCGTTCGTCGCCCCGGCACGCCATCGCCGGCCGGGTCTACACCTCGACCGACTACCCGCCGGACGAGGAGATCTTCCTGCACAACGAGAACTCGTACCAGGCCCGCTGGCCGCTGACGTTGTTCTTCCACTGCCTCACCCCGCCGGACACGCAGGGCGCCACCCCGCTGGCCGACGTCCGCCGGGTGCACGACGAGATCGACCCGGCGGTACGCGAGGAGTTCCTCCGCCGCCGCTGGATGCTGGTACGCAACTTCCACAGCGACTTCGGCGCCCCGTGGCAGCACGTCTTCGGCACTGAGGACCGTGCCGAGGTCGAAGCGTACGCGGCGGCGAACCGGATCGAGGTGCAGTGGCAGGGCGCCGACGGGCTGCGTACCCGCGCGGTGCGCGACGCGGTGCACCACCGGCCCGGCTCGGACACCCCGCGCTGGTTCAACCACGCCACGTTCTTCCACGTGAGCACCCTGGCCAAGGACCTCCAGGAGGGACTGCTCGCCATGTTCGGCACCGAGGGGCTGCCGGCCAACACCTACTACGGCGACGGCGGCGAGATCCCCGACGACGTCGTGGAGCACCTGCGGGCCGCGTACCGGACGGCCAGCGTCCGCTTCGACTACCAGCGCGACGACGTGCTCGTCGTGGACAACATGACCGCCGCGCACGGGCGGGAACCGTTCACCGGCCCCCGCAAGATCGCCGTCGCGATGGCCGAGGCGCACACCCCCTGACGCTGCTGTCCGGGCCGCTGGCCCCGCACATCCCGCCGGTGTCGAGCGGGCCGGCACCGACCTCAGGCCTCGTCGCGGCGGCCCGGCGCCGACCTCAGGCTTCGTCGTGGCGGCCCGCGACGTCGGCCTCCGGCAGCTCCTCCGGATCGGCGACCCAGGCGGAGAAGACCGGAATCCCGTGCCACGGGCCGGGCTCGCCACCGCCGGGCCGGTCGTCGGTGGCGACCGCCACCACGGCGTACGGGTGGCCGAAGCGCAGTTCCGCGATCCGGGCCACCCCCTCCGGTGGCAGGCTGACCGCCGAGGCGAAGCCGGTGACGGCGGCCGCCTCGAAGCCGTACCGGCCGTAGCGGGCCACCGCCGCCTGGGCCGCCTCGAAGTCGAGCCCCGGCGAGCCCAGCAACCCCTCGAACGCCCCGGCGACGGCGGAGAAGCCCAACCCGGATGCGGTCAGGTCGTGCCGGCTGCGGGCCGACCAGCAGGGCAGCACGGCGCTGACCCGCTCCTCCCGCCCATCCGGCGCGTACGTGTAGGTCGGCTCCTCGCGCAGCGTCCACAACGGACCGTCGCCCAGCGGGACGTCGAACAGGGACCGCCGCTGTGCCGGCAGTTCACGCTCCGGCGTGTCGGCGGCGGCCGTCGCCATCTCGTGGGCCGCCGCGAGGACGTACCCGGCCGGTACGTCGGGTGCCGCGGCGACGGAGACCACCAGCAGCCCGGCCCCGCCGGGGGCGGTACGCGCCGGGGCGGCGTGCGCGGCCACGGTGCCGGCCCACACGGTGTCCGCGATCCAGCAGCGGTGGCCGTACTCCGGGCTGCGCAACACCCGGCGCAGCCCGCGGGCCCAGGCGCTGCCCGGACCGAGGGCGTCGGCCGGCGCCACCTGGAACGGATTCGCCCACGAGACGCGGGTGGCCAGCGCGCTGGCCAGCACCAGCAGCACCCGGGGGGTGACCTCCAGTGGGAACGCGTCGATGAGACCGAGCGTGTGCTCGCGGGCCCACGCGTCGAGTCCGGCCTGGTCCGGCAACGGCCCGGTCGTGGTCGACGCGGGCAGCGCCGACCGCCAGCCGTCGAGCCCGGCCGTCGCGACTCCCGGCTGCTGCCAGAACGCGGTCGCCGAGGGCACCAGCGGATGCGGCGCCGCCAGCAGGGCGCCGGCGGCTGCGGCGGCGGCCTCCGCGTCCGTGCCGAGCGCCTCCTCCAGCGCGGCGCGGGTCGAACCGGTGGCGGCCGGCGCGGCGAGCGCCAACAGCAGCCACGCGCCGAGCGGGGACGCGACGTGGTGCCCGTCGCCGATCACGGCGTGCAGACGGTCGGCGTAGTGGGCCAGGGGCGTACGGATGTCGGTCGTCACCGCCCCACTGTGCCCGCTCGATGAGGTCACGTCACCACCACCGTGGAGCGCCCCTCCGGTTTTGTCACAGCACTGTCATGAGACCGCAGGGTCCCCTCCACCATCGACGCCGAGAGTAATCGCCGGTCGTCGCCGGCGTCCCTGGCAGTCGAACTCGGGCGGGTTCCCCTGAGCCCGCCCGTGGACGGCGGGGCGCTCAGCGGTACCTGTCCGAATTCCCGGCGCCCAGACGGGTCGCGGGACAACTTGAGATGCGGGCCGACCGGCGCGCGGCGCCGGCAATGTGGCCTGCGCGCCCGGACGCCCACGGAGGTCCACAGACCATGACCGTGTCCGCCACAGGCCCGGCAATCGACGACACCCCGCCGGACGGCGCACCACCTGGACCGGGCCACCCCCGGCAGGGCATCGACCGGACGGTGCTGGGCGTCGCCGCCGTGGTGTCCGTCCTCTTCGTCGCGTGGGGCATCGTCGCCACCGACAACCTGGCTTCGGTCAGCGGCACCGCGCTCGACTGGGTGGTGCGCTCGTTCGGCTGGGTCTTCGTGCTGGCCAGCACCGGCTTCGTGGTGCTCTCGGTCTGGCTGGCGTGCAGCCGGTACGGCCGGATCAAGCTCGGCCGCGACGACGACAAGCCCGAGTTCTCCACCGTCTCGTGGGTGGCGATGATGTTCAGCGCCGGCATGGGCATCGGCCTGATGTTCTGGGGTGCCGCCGAGCCGCTGTCGCACCTGGCGACCCCGCCGCGCGGCCTCAACGAACCGAACACCCCGCAGGCCGCCCGGGTGGCCATGGAGTACTCCCTGTTCCACTGGGCACTGCACCCGTGGGCGATCTACGCCGTCGTGGGCCTGGCGCTGGCGTACTTCACCTTCCGTAAGGGCCGGCGAGGTCTGATCAGCAGCGCCTTCTTCCCCCTCATCGGGGAGCGCGCCGGTCGTGGGCCCGGCCGGGCCATCGACGTCTTCGCGATCCTCGCGACGCTGTTCGGCTCGGCCGTCTCCCTCGGCCTCGGCGCCCTCCAGATCAACAGCGGCCTGACCAACCTCTGGGACGTGCCGAAGTCCACGCCGCTGGCGATCGGCATCATCGCGGCGCTCACCGTCGCGTTCGTGGTCTCCGCCGTCACGGGCGTCAAGCGGGGCATCCAGTTCCTGTCGAACACCAACATGGTGCTCGCGGTGGCGTTGATGTTCTTCCTGCTCGTGGTGGGCCCGACGGTCTTCGTCCTCAACACGCTCACCGCGTCGACGGGCGGCTACCTGTTCAACCTCGTTCCGATGAGCTTCCGCACCGGCGCCTTCGGCGGCGAGCAGTGGATGGCCGGTTGGACCATCTTCTACTGGGCCTGGTGGATCTCCTGGACCCCGTTCGTCGGCGCCTTCGTCGCCCGCATCTCCAAGGGCCGCACCATCCGGCAGTTCATCCTCGGTGTGGTGGCCGTCCCGAGCCTCGTCAGCATCGTCTGGTTCTCGGTGTTCGGTGGCACCGCCATCGACCTGCAACTCGGCGGCACCGACCTGTCGGCCGCGGTCAAGGAGAGCCCCGAGGCGGCACTCTTCGCGGTGCTGCGGGAGTTCCCGTTCTTCACCGTCACCGCGATCGTGGTCATGGTGCTGGTGGCGCTCTTCTTCGTCAGCGGCGCTGACGCCGCCTCGGTGGTGATGGGCACGCTCTCCTCGCGCGGCAATCTGGAGCCGAAGGCCTGGCTGGTCTCGATGTGGGGCATCCTGACCGGCCTGGTGGCCGCGGTGCTGCTGCTCGCCGGTGGGCTTTCCGCCCTCCAGTCGCTGACCATCCTGGCCGCCCTGCCGTTCCTGTTCGTGATGGTCGGCATGGTGGTCGGGTTGCTCCGTGAGCTGCGGCGCGAGCCGGACAGCGCCACGATGCCCCCGCAACTGCGCGCCCTCGTGTCGGCCACCGCGCCACCGGCACCCACCGATCCCGACGCTTCCTGACCGATACCAGTGGCGGGGGCCGTCCCGGACCGGGGCGGCCCCCGCCACGCCGTGCTCGGACGTACGATCGGGCGTCCGTACGGCGGGGCCACGCAGGATCCCCCGGGCCGATTGAGGAGGCGCGCAGTGACACAGGCCCCGCCCGTCGCCGCGGCGGTGCCGCGCCTGATCGTGCTCAACGGGCCGCCCGGCTGCGGCAAGTCGACGCTGGCCCGGCGGTACGTCGAGGACCACCCGCTCGCGCTCGACCTCGACATCGACCGGATCCGCGACCTCATCGGCGGGTGGCGTGAGCAGGCCGGTCCCGCCGGCCTCCTCGCCCGCGGCGTCGCCCTGGCGGCGGCCCGGACGCACCTGACCGGCGGCCACGACGTGATCGTCCCGCAGTTCCTCGGCCGTGTCGACTTCATCGAGCAGGCCGAGCGCGTCGCGCACGACACCGGCGCGGACTTCCACGAGATCGTCCTGCTCGACGACAAGGAGAACGCGCTGCGGCGCTTCGCCGAACGCAGCCGTACCTCCAGCGACCCTGGGCATCTCGACGCCCAGCGCCTGCTCGACCGCTACGGCGGGGCCACTGAGCTGGCGGCCATGTACGACCGGCTGCTCGCGGTCATGGCCACCCGGCCCGGGACGCGGGTGGTACGCACCGAGCACGGCAGGGAGGACGAGGCCTACCAGCGGCTCCTCGCCTGCCTCGCGTAGGGCGCGGTCACCCGACCCCGCCGGGTCAGCAGTGGACCCGACCGAGGAATTCCCGCACGAGCGGCACCACCTCGTCGAGGTGCGTCTCCAGCAGCCAGTGCCCGCCGTCGAGCAGGTGCAGTTCCGCGTCGGGCAGGTCCCGCAGGTACGCCCGCGCCGCGCCCTCGGGCATGTAGCCATCGTGCGGTCCCCACACGATGAGGGCCGGCGGCCGGTGCCGGCGCAGGTACTCCTGCTGGCGCGGAAACCAGGCGAGGGTGCTCCCCTGGTCGGCGAGGAGCCGGACCAGGGCCGCGCGTCGGGGCGGATCCAGCAGTGCCGCCGCAAGCCGCCACAGGTCCGGGCTCACCCGGTCGACGAGCCGCTCGGGTAGCTCACCGAGGAACTCGCCGCGGAAGCCCGCCTCGCTGACAGCGGCGGCGAGGCGCTCGCGCCCTTCCTCGCTCGGGTGGCGCCAGAACCGTTTGAGCGGCTCGTACCTGGGGCCGTGCTGGTCCTCGTAGATGTCGCCGTTCTGGATGACGAGCCCGGCGACCCGCTGCGGCGCGGCCATCGCCAGGCGCAGCCCGAACTGGCTGCCGTAGTCCTGTAGGTAGATCACGTATCGGGTCAGCCCCAGCACCTCCGTGAAGCGTCGGAGCATGCCGGCGTAGGCGTCGAAGGTGTACGCGAACCGGTGGGGATCGGGCGTGTCGCTGTAGCCGAAGCCGGGGTGGTCGGGGGCGATGGCCCGCCACCTGTCGCCGAGGGCGGGCAGGAGGTTGCGGAACTGGAACGACGACGAGGGGTAGCCGTGCGGCAGGAGCACCACCGGCGCGTCCGGCGGCCCCGCCTCCCGGTAGAAGATCGTGATCCCGTCGACGTCGACGGTCCTGTGGTGCACGGCTGCGTCGGCCACCATGGGTCTCCTGACCGGCCACGGAACGGGTGGACGTCTCGACGGTGCCAGAAACCTGTCCGTACCGGGCGCTGTTCGGCCCTGATCGATCCCGGTGGGAGGCGTGGTGCCGGCGCTTCGGCACGCCCGCGCGGTCCTGACGTTCCGGAGCCGCGGGCGGGACGCCTTCCGCGCCGACGGCTACGGACGCTCCACGCGGATCGGGTCGCCGCGGACGAGTTCGTCGTGGATGCGCCAGCGGGCGGTGACGACGGCGCGCCCGGCGGCCTCGTCGCCGTCCGCGATGCGCTGCCGCAGCAGTTCGAGGGCGAGGCGGCGGTTGAGGCTGAACTGCCGTTCGGTGTCGACCACGACGACGAGGCCGGAGGGACGGTGGGTCGCCCGTACCGCCGTGCTCGCCTTGTTCCGGTGCTGGCCGCCCGGGCCGCCGGTACGGCAGGCCACGATGTCGACGTCCGCCTCCGCGAACGTGGTGGCCGGGCCGTCGAGCTGGCACGGCCGGGCGACGACGTACCAGTTCTTGCGGCCGGTGCCGGCCCGGTAGGGGCTGGGGGCCTGCCAGCACAGGGTGCCGGTCCACGAGGCGGCGAACGCCTCGGCGTCGGTGCCGGAGATCCGGATCAGGGCCGACCGGTGGGTGCCGGGCCGGTCGCCGGGCACGGTCTGGACGCGCTGGGTCGTCAGGCCCCGCCGGGCAGCGTCGGCCTCCAGGCGGCGCAGCAGCCGGGCCAGCGCCCACGCGCACTCCTGCGGGCCGCGCCCGGCGGACATGAACAGGTGCAGGGTCACGACCGCCCCCGGCCGCGGCGCTCGTCCCGGCGCTCGGGCCGGGCGGTGGACCCGACGTCGGGCGTCTTGTAGGTGATTAGGGGGACCGTGGTGGCCACGGGGGTGGCCAGGCCGTGGTCGACGAGGTCGCCGATGACCCGCTCGATGCGCTTGTAGGCGGTGGGTGCCTCCTCGAAGAGCAACTGCCGGTCGCCGCACACCACCAGCGACCCCACCGGGGTACGCCGCAGCTCCTCGACGGTGTGCTTGGCGCGGCTGCGGCGCAGGGCGTCGGCGCGGGACATCTTGCGGCCCGCGCCGTGCGCCACGGAGTGGTTGGCGTCCGGGCCGGCGTGGGCGGCCACCAGGTAGGAGGGGGTGCCCCGGGTGCCGGCGACGAGCACGTCGCGGCCGTCGCCCGGCGCCGCCCCCTTGCGGTGCAGGTAGACCCCGTCGCGGACCTCCACCAGGTTGTGGCACTGGTCGACGACGGGCTCGGTGGGCTCGGCCCCCAGGGCGTGGGCGACCCGGGCGGCGAGCAGCCGCCGGTTGAGCGATCCCCACCGTACGGCGTCGTCGTGCGCCGCCAAGTAGGCGCCGGGATCCGGTGCGGGGCCCGCGCCGTGGGCCTCGGTGTGCGTGCGCAGGATCCGCTCGCCCAACCCTCGCGAGCCGGAGTGCACGACGAGCACGAGGTCGCCCGCGGCGAGCCCGAGGCGGCCCGCGTGGCCCGGCTCGTAGACGGTCCCGACGCGCGCCAGCTCGACGAAGTGGTTGCCCCGACCGACGGTCCCGAGTCCCTCGGTGTGACCGCCGGGGATGTCACCGGCCACGACGGCCCACGCGGGGTCGTCGGCGTCCCGCTCGGGGTGCAGCGGCCGGTCGAGGTCGGGGAACCGGGCGGCGAGCCGCTCCGGCACGGCGCGCTTGAGTCTGATCGGGAACACGGCGATGCCGCAGCCGATGTCGGAACCCACCAGGAACGGGTACAGCACGGTGGACGCCATGGCGGCGCCGATGGGGGCGCCCTTGCCCGGGTGCAGGTCCGGCATGGCGGCGACGTGGACCATGCCGTCGAGGGCGGCCACCTGCTGGCACTGCGTCAGGGCGTCGGACTCGATCCAGCTCGTGGGGGAGGCGAACACGGCGACGGTCGCCGGGGTGGACTGCGGCAGGGAACGGTGAGGAGACAAGGACGCTCGCTTCTCGCGCAGAGGGGAATGGACGGACGGCGCCACGGCGCCGGTCGGTGCCGCGCCTGTGGCGATGGGGTGCTGGCCGTCAGAACGTCATGGCCGACACGATTCCGAAACCGTCGGCGTGCGGCAACCGGTTATCCGCCGCGTCGTTCGTGGCCCCTCGCCAGCCGTGGCCGGGCCGAAGCACGCGCGTCGGCACGCGCGCCAGGCGTTCGGGGCGCGAGCCGTGGCCGGGCCAGGGCACGCGCCCTGCGGCGCTCGGCCGGGGCGCGGTCAGGGCGCGGGCAGGGCGCCGAGGCGGTGCAGCAGCTGCCGGCCCAGCGGCAGGCGCTTGGCGGCGTCGCCGTCGGCGCGGATGTCCACGTTCAGCGCGAAGCAGTACAGCCGGTCGCCGCGCTCGACCCAGCCGACCCACCATCCGGTGCCCGGGTCGGTGGCGTCCGTCTGGCCGGTCTTGCCGTGCAGGGCGTACGCGGCGGTGCGCTCCAGGCGCAGGATGTCCCGGACGGTGGCCTGGTGTCCCCGGTCGGCCGGCAGCTCGCCACGGGCCAGCCGGGCCAGCCACCGCGCCTGCTCGTCGGCCGAGATCTCCAGCGGCCCGGCCAGCCAGAACCGGTCCACGACCGATCCGACCTGGCCGTTGCCGTAGCCGAGCCGGTGCAGCCACTCCCGTTCGCGGTCCGGCCCGATGCGGCGGGCCAGCTCCTGGAAGACGGGCACGTTGGAGACGCGGACCGCGTCGCGCAGCCCCATGTCCCGCTCCCACGCGGCGACGCGCTGCGGCCAGCCACCGTACGGGACCTTCTCCCGCTCGTCGCGCACCACGCCGGTCTCGAGCGCGATCAGGCTGTGCGGGATCTTGAACGTCGAGGCGGGGATGAACCGCCGCTCGGCCCGCTCCCGGTCGACCATGACGACGCGCCCGGCCGTGACGTCGTACATGACGAAGGTGCCCCGCAGGCCGGCCTGCCGGAACAGGCCCGCCAGGTCGTCGCGGACCTCGACCGCCGGTGCGGCCGGCGTGGGCGACGGCTCCGCGGCGGCGGTGGCGTCGGTCTGCCGGGGTGTCACGGGCGTGCTTCCGGTGCAACCGGTCGCGCCGGCGAGCAGGATCAGGGCGACGGCCGCCGCGACCGCGCCGCGTCGCGGGGAGCGGGCGCGCGTTCCGGCGAGGCTCGGCTGCGCGGTCAGTCCCCGCGCCCGCGTCGGGAAGGCCATTCCGTCACCACCTCCGTTCGTGCCGGCACCGTCGCCTCAGTCAAGCACGGTCAGGGGGTACGCCGCGCCCGGCGCTCGCGTCGTCGCGCCGGTTCACGGGCGCACGGTCGCGCCGATCACGGCGGCCACGTCGGGCGGCAGCGGGTACGGGCGCTCCGGCGGCAGCAGCGCCTCGGCGGCGGCGTCGTCCCCGGCGTCGAGCGCCGCGCGCACCGCGTGGGCGGCCGGGGTCACGTCGGTCAGGCCGACCAGCCACTCGTCGACGTAGCGCCGCACCGCCTCGCCGGAGAGCCCGACCTGGAGGGACCGGTGCGGCAGCGGAGCCAGGCGCAGGGACCGTTCCGGGTCCCACTGCACCCGTACGGGGCTGGCCCGCAGCCGCCGCGACCAGGTTTCCCGGTCGGGGTGCAGGTCGCGGTCGAAGCTGCTCGGGCACGAGTTGGTCAACGCCCACTCGAAGCCGGCGCGGGTGATCTCGACGGCCAGCACCCGCTCCTGCCCGGGCTTCGCGGCCCACCCGCAGCGGTACATCATCCAGCGGAACGACGGCTTGATCCAGGTCATCCGCTCCCGCTTGAACGGTGGCACGAAGCGGCCGGCGGCCAGCGCCGGGTGGGCGATCTCCGGCGGGTACGCCTGGTAGACGGTCACGGTGTCGGCGGTGTGCCGGGCGCGGACCTGGTGGAGGGGAACGGGCATGGCGCCGATCCTGACGACCCGTCCCGGCCCGGTCCACCGGATTGTTCCGTCCCGGCCCTCCGGTCCGCCGGTCGTCCCGCCAGGGCCGGGGCCTGCGGTGGGGGATAGGCTGCCGGTCGTGGCAGGACTTCTCAGGAGCGTGGCGGCGCGCATCGGCAGTGTGATCCCGGCACCGCGACCCCGGCCCGGCACGGCGCAGCCCGCCCGGCCCCGCCAGGTGGCCGCGTTGCAGCGCCGGCAGCTGTCGTACGCCCCGGAGCTCGACGGGCACGCCGACCCCGGCGAGATCGTCTGGACCTGGGTGCCGTACGAGGACGACCCGCGGCAGGGCAAGGACCGCCCCGTTCTGGTGGTGGGCCGGCACAGCCGGACCCTGTTCGGGCTGATGCTGTCCAGCCAGAGTGAGCGCGACGGGCAGCGGCACTGGCTCGGGCTCGGTCCGGGCGAGTGGGACCGGGACAAGCGGCCGAGCTGGGTACGGCTGGACCGCGTGCTGACCATGCGGGAGGACAGCATCCGCCGGGAGGGCGCGGTGCTGGACCGGGCGCGGTTCGACCGGGTCGGGCAGGCCCTGCGCGCCGGCTACGGCTGGCGCTGACCGTCAGCCCGGCTCGCGGCTCGGGCCGATCCCGGCGTCGCGGGTCTCCGGCGGTGGGTACGGCTGCTCGGCCAGCAGCCGGGCGAGGTGCGCGCTGTTGAGCGCCAGCGCCTTCGTGGTGCGTCCCGTGGTGTCGGGCTTGGGTCGGGCGTCGAGGTAGTCGACCTTGTGCAGCGCCTCGCCGACCCAGTAGGTGGCGCCCGCCGCGGGGCAGGTGAAGCCGACCTCGTTGAGTGCCTGCTGTACCTCGCCGATCGTGTGGTGCGCGCCGTCCTCGTTGCCGACGACCGCGACCCCGGCCACCTTGCCGTAGGTGAGCAGCCGGCCCTCGGCGTCGGTCTCGGAGAGTTCGGCGTCGAGCCGTTCGAGGACCATCTTGCACACGGCCGACGGCTGACCCAGCCAGATCGGTGTGGCGATGACGAGGATCTGCGCGGCCATCAGCTTGGACCGGATGGTCGGCCAGCCGTCGCCGTCGCCCTCGTCGGTGGAGACCCCGAAGCGCACGTCGTGGTCGACGACCCGGATCAGCTCACCCGGCACGCCCTGGTCGGCGAGCGCGTCGAGCACCTCGTGCCCGAGCACCTCGGCGCTCGACGGGGTGGGGGACCGCTTCAGGGTGCAGTTGAGGACCAGGGCCCGGATGCTCGCCACGGTGCTTCCCCTCTCGGCCGGTACGGGGCTGGTCCTCCCGGCATACCCCTCAACCGCGGCGAGACACGTCGAAACGCCTCGCGTCCGGCCGCCGACCGGGCAGGAAGGGCGGCCCGCTCAGCACTCCGCCAGGCGGGCGGTGTCGACGAGCTGCCGGGGCGCGCGGGCCGCCCCGAGGCTCTTGGCCCGGTACATGGCGGCGTCGGCCCGGTCGAGCGCCTCGGTGAGCTGCGCCGGCCCGGTGACGGGGGCGAGCCCGACGGAGGCGGTCACCCGGACGCTGAGCCCGCCCAGCGGAATGGGCGCGGCGAGGCTCTCGCAGAGCCGCCGGGTGGCGTGTTCGATCCACCGCCGGTCGATCGTCGGGCTGGCCAGCAGCCCCGCGAACTCGTCGCCGCCGAGGCGGGCGACCAGGTTGTCCCCGGCGAAGGCGGCGAGCCGTTGGGCGACGCTGATCAGCACCTGGTCGCCGGCGGCGTGCCCGTAGCGGTCGTTGATCTGCTTGAAGTCGTCGAGATCGAGCACCACGGCGATCAGCGGCTGCCCCGCCGCGTCGGTGAGCAGCGTGGCGGCCAGGCGGTAGAACGCGCGGCGGTTGGGCAGGCCGGTGAGGGGGTCGTGGCTGGCGGCGTGCCGCTCGGCGGCGAGTTCCGCCTGTAGGTGCCGGATCTCGACCTCGGCCTGGATCGCGCGGCGCCGCAGCTGCCAGGAGGTGACGAGTGCCCCGGCGGCACAGATGCCGGACGCGATGGTCAACGGATCCGGCACGAGACCTCCCATCACCACGAATGTCTGCGGCCCCGACGCGACGGTCCGCGCCCGCGCCAGGTCTCGTCGGACCGTGGGCGACAAACCCACGGTCGGTGACTCTGAGTGAACGGACGGGTACCGTCCACGTGCGTTATCATGCTCGCTGTCCGATGCAGATGCAATAGCAGATGCACGTGCAGGAAGCCCTTCGTCGATGCCGTGCGCCACTCGCGAGCCACCGCTGCCCGGCGTCGCGGGGGGCTCGCGAGAGAAAGACGCCCATGCAGCAGCCTCCGAACGGCGTTCCCATCAGCCAGTTGCCCCCGCTTCGCTGGCAGAAGAGTCGCCGGAGCAACCCCAGCGGCAACTGCGTCGAGCTGGCCGAACTGCCCGGGGGTGCCGGCATAGCCCTGCGCAACTCCCGGCATCCCGAGGGGCCGGCGCTGATCTACACAGTGGACGAGATCGCCGCTTTCGTGCTCGGCGCCCGCGACGGCGACTTCGACGACCTCATCGCCTGACGCGTCTCGTACGCGGGACAGATTTCGCGCACTGAAGGAGTTCACCTCACTCACAGTTCATGGCATGCTTACACGTCGGCCGCGCGGGGGGCGCCTGGTCGGCATGAACCGGCATGTGGAGGTCGGCTGTGACGATGGGTCCCGCCGAGGGCGGTGGTGGGGGGACCGGCCCGACGGTGCTGCGCATGTTGCTCGGCGCCCAACTGCGCCGGTTGCGCGAATCGAGCGGGGTGACCCGGGAGGGCGCCGGATGGGAGATCCGCGCCTCCGAATCGAAGATCAGCCGGATGGAGCTGGGCCGGGTCGGCTTCAAGGAGCGCGACGTCGCGGACCTGCTCACCCTCTACGGCGTCACCGCCTCCGCGGAGCGGGAGGCGCTGCTCAAACTGGCCCGCGACGCGAACAGCCCGGGCTGGTGGCACCGCTACGGCGACGTGTTGCCCGGCTGGTTCCAGTCGTACCTCGGGCTGGAGGCGGCCGCCGTGCTGATCCGCAGCTACGAGGTCCAGTTCGTCCCCGGCCTGCTCCAGACCCGGGAGTACGCCCGGGCGGTCGTGCTGCTCGGGCACGGGCGGGCCGCGCCCACGGAGATCGAGCGCCGGGTCGCGCTGCGCATGCAGCGTCAGCGGCTGCTGCACCGCGAGCGCCCGCCACAGCTCTGGGCGGTCGTGGACGAGGCCGCGCTGCGCCGGCCGATCGGCGGCCCACGGGTCATGCGGGACCAGGTGACCGCGCTCATCGAGGCGACCAAGTCGCCGAACATCCGGCTCCAGGTCATCCCGTTCGCCGCCGGGGGGCACGCCGCCGCGGGCGGGGCCTTCACCATCCTGCGCTTCGGCGACCAGGAACTGCCCGACATCGTCTACATCGAACAGCTCACCAGCGCGCTCTACCTCGACAAGCGCGACGACCTCGACTACTACGCGGTGGCGATGGAGCGACTCTGCGTCGAGGCCGAGCCGCCGGAGCGTACGCCCGAGATCCTGGGCGGGATCCTGGACGACCTCTACCCGGCGTGACCACGGCGGGGTCTCGCCCGACTCGCGCGGCGGCTACCATGGTCGCCGACCGGCGACAGTGGACGGACGCCCCCGGTCGCGGGTGGCGCAGAGTCGTGGAGGCTGCCTTGACCACCGATGCCCCGGGTGCGACGACCGGCCCCGCCCACCCCAGCGACCGCATCGACACCGCGGTGGCTCACCCCGCGCGCCGCTACAACTACTGGCTCGGTGGCAAGGACAACTTCCAGGCCGACCGGGACTCCGGCGACCGGATGGCCGCGTCCTTCCCGACCATCCGCACCGCCGCCCTGGAGAACCGCCGCTTCCTCCAGCGGGCCGTGCGGCACCTCGCGCGGGACGCCGGCATCCGCCAGTTCCTCGACATCGGCACCGGCATCCCGACCGCCGACAACACCCACGAGGTGGCCCAGGCGATCGCCCCCGAGTCGCGGGTGGTCTACGTCGACAACGACCCGATCGTGCTCGCGCACGCCCGGGCGCTGCTGACCAGCGCGCCCGAAGGCGCCACCGCCTACATCGACGCCGATCTGCGCGACCCGGAGCGCATCCTGCACCACCCCGACCTGCTGCGCACCATCGACCCGTCCCGGCCGGTGGCCCTGATGCTGGTCGCGATCCTGCACTTCGTCAGCGACGACGACGACCCGTACGCGGTGGTCAGGCGGCTGCTCGACGCGCTGCCGTCCGGCAGCTACCTGGCGGCGTCGCACGCCACCGACGACTACCTGCCCCGACACGTGGCGCAGGAGGCGAAGGCGGTGGCTGCGCGGGCCGACGGGCCGCACGGCCTGATCAACCTGCGTACCAAGGCCGAGTTCAGCCGGTTCTTCGAAGGGCTGGAGCTGGTGGAGCCCGGCGTCACCTCCGTCGCCGACTGGCGTGCCGAGGACGCCCCGCAGCCCCGCCCGTCGGTGGCCGAGGTCAGCATGTACGGGGCGGTGGCCCGCAAGCCCTGACCGCCCCCGCCCTTCGCCGGCCCGGACCGCTGCGGTCCGGGCCGGTTCTGTGCGGCCCCGTGCTCGTCCGCCACCCCACCCTCCCGCTTACGGCGTTGACGGCGGCACCCCGCGCGCCTAGTCTCTGTATCGATCCAGTCTGAATCGATACAGAGGAGCGCGGTGAAGCCGACCCTGCAAGCCGTCGCCGACGCCGTCGGCGTGTCCCGCAGCACCGTCTCCAACGCCTACAGCCGCCCCGACCAGCTCTCCGCCGCCCTGCGCCAGCGGATCCTGGACGCCGCCCGGCAGCTCGGCTACCCCGGCCCGAACCCCACCGCCCGGTCGCTGCGACGCGGCTACGTCGGCGCCGTCGGGGTGCTCTTCGAGTCGCAGCTGTCGTACGCCTTCACCGACCCCTTCGCGGTCCGCTTCCTGGCCGGCGTCGCCGAGGCGGCCGAGCGACACGGCACCAGCCTGCTGCTCGTGCCGCTGCCGGCCGACGAGGCTGCCGCGCGGCGGGCGGTGGAGAACGCCGCCGTCGACGGCTTCTGCGTCTACTGCGTCGGCGACGAGGGCTGGGTGGTCGACGTGCTCCGCGATCGCGGCCTGCCCGTCGTCACCACCGCTCCCCGCGACGACGCCGGCCCCGACGAGCGCTACGTCGGCATCGACGAGCGGGCCGCCGCCCGGTCCGTCGCCGCGCACGTCGCGGGGCTCGGGCACCGGCGGGTCGCCCTGCTCGGCGACGCCGTGCGGCCCGGCGTGGCACCGGGCGAGGTCCGCCTCGCCGACGTGGCCGACGTGGCCCACCCGACCACCCGGGCGCGCCTCGCCGGGTTCGCCGACGCCTTCGCCGAAGTCGGCGTCGCCTGGTCCGAGCTGACCGTGCTCGCCGCCACCGCCAACAGCCGGTCGGCCGGAACGGCCGCCGTCGCCGCGGCCCTCGCCGCCCCCGAACCGCCCACGGCGGTGCTGGCCTGCGCGGACGTGCTGGCCCTCGGCGTGCTCGACGCGCTCGCCGGCGGCGGCCGGCCACCCGTCTCGGTCACCGGCTTCGACGACATCGCCGAGGCCGCCACCGCGGGCCTCACCACCGTGCGGCAACCCGCCGAGGAGAAGGGACGCATCGCCGCCCGGCTCCTGCTCGACCCGCCCGCCGATCCGGCGGCGGCGCACGTCCTGCTGCCCACCACACTCGTCGTCCGGTCCTCCACCGGACCCGTCCCAGGGAGCTGACCATGGAACAGCCCACCGGCTTCATCCTCGCCGTCGACGCGGTGAACCGACACGTCAACTCCGCCCGGCCGGACGCCCCCGTGCGCCCGGAGCGGCCCCGCGTCGCGTGACTCGCGCCCACCCGACTGGCCACCGCCGGCGCCATGCGCCGGCTCGCCGACCGCATCCAGCCGCCGCCCGTCGCCAGCACGCCGCGCTGCTCCTGAGCGCAGGCCGTGGCCCGCCCGGACCGGACGACCGGCACCCGGGCGGGCACCGCGCTGGTGGCGACCGGCCCCGGCAGGGCAGACTGAACGGCTATGTCGCCGTTCTCGCCCACCCTGCGGTTGCACGACCGGTACGTCCTGCGCGAGCGCATCGGTCTCGGCGGAATGTCCGAGGTGTGGCGCGCCGACGACGCGGTGCTGCACCGACCCGTCGCCGTCAAGGCCCTGACCCGGGAGTTCGCCACCGACCCGCAGCTGCGGGCCACCATCCAGCGCGAGGCCCGCGCCGCCGCGCGGCTCACCCACCCGCACGTCACCCAGGTGTACGACTACGGCGAGGCGACCCTCGACGGCGGCATGGTCGTGCCGTACCTGGTGATGGAGTTGGTGCAGGGGCGCAACCTCGCCGACCGGCTCGCCTCCGGCCCGCTGCCCTGGCCGGAGGCGGTGCGGATGGCCGCCCAGGTCGCCGGCGCGCTCGCCGCCGCCCACCGCATCGGCGTCGTGCACCGCGACGTCAAGCCCGGCAACGTCATGCTCACCGAGACCGGCGCCAAGGTGCTCGACTTCGGCATCGCCGCACTCGCCGGACCGCTCCACCCGCGCGCCGGACAGACCGGCGAACTGCTGATGGGTACCCCCGCCTACTTCGCCCCGGAGCGGATGCGGCCCGGGCCGCCCAACCCGGCCAGCGACGTCTACGCCCTCGGGGCGCTGCTCTACCGCACCCTCACCGGTCGGGCCCCGCTGCCCGTGCAGACCTGGGAGGACGCGCTGGAGGTGCACGCCGGACACCGACCGGTGTCGCCCCCGCGCGTCCCGGGGCTGCCGGCCGACATCGTCGAGCTGACGCTGGCCTGCCTCGCCACCGACCCGGCGCACCGGCCGAGCGCCGCCGCGCTCGCCACCCGCCTCGGCGCCGGTGTCCCGGCCGGCCCGCCCACGGTCGTCGCGCCGCCCCCGCCGACCGCCACGTCGCACCTGCCGGCCGCCGCGCCCGCCCCGCCGGCGCATCCGCCCACGCTGATCGACCGCTCCCTGTCGGCGCCGGCTCCGGGGCCGACCACCGGCCGCGCCGGGGTGCCGTACCCCGCCCCGGCGGGCGGGCGTCATCCGGTGACCACCCGTACGGCCCGACCCGGCCCGGCTGCAAGCACGAGGACGACGCGCGACCGGCCCCTCACCGCACTGGTCGCCGTCGGCGTCGCGCTGCTCGTCGGGCTCGTCGGAGTGTTCGTCCTCGCCGACGACGGAAGCCCGCCGCCGGCGGCGGCCCCCGTCACCGACGCGCCCACCACCACCGAGCCGGCACCAGCGCCGACCAGCGCCTCCGCCCCGCCGCCGGTGACCGCGCGGCCCGACCCGGTCGCCCTGCCACAGTTCGTCGCCGAGTTCGCCGCGCTGCTCGCCTGGGCGCAGGCCCGCGGCGAGATCGACCGCAAGACGGTCGAGGGGCTGCGGGACAAGCTCGCCGACCTGGCCCGGGGCAAGCAGAAGGACCGGGCCAAGCGGGTCGAACAGCTGCGCGAGCGCCTCGCCAAGGCCGCCGACGAGGGGCAGATCCCGCCCGACACGGCACAACGCCTCGACGACCTGCTCGACCGGGTCGTCGCGGGGCTGCCCGACGACGACGAGGACGACGACTGAGCCGCTCAGCCGACCTCGACCGGCGAGCCCACCCGACCGCCGCGCACCACCTGCGCGTACGCCCCCCACGCACGGCTGCGGGCCCAGCTGCGGCAGCGGCGCGACCCGGTTGAGCCGGGCCGGTACGCGCAGCGCCTCGCTCTGCCGGGGGAGCGGCGTGCGCCAGGGTCGGCACCGCACATCGTGGGGTCGGGGCGAGCACCCGCAGCACCAGCTCCGGGCCGATCCGCCGCTCGCGGCCGACCCAGTCGTTCTCGGCGAGCCGTCCCTCCGCGCCGCCACTGTGGAGCGTCCGTCGAGCGGAGGGGCCGGCCCCGTGGCGGATTCTCAGGAACGGTTCGTAGCGTGTGGGTCATGATTCGTACCGCGCACGCCCTGCTCGCCTCCGGCACCGACACCGCGGAGGCCGCGCCGCCCGAGGACGGACTGGTCGGCTTCGTCATCGGACTGGTCGAGCGGCTCGGCGGCCCCGGCGCGGGTCTGGCCGTCGCTCTGGAGAACCTCTTCCCGCCGATTCCCAGCGAGGTGATCCTGCCGCTGGCCGGCTTCGTCGCGGGTCAGGGCCGGATGAGCGTGGTGAGCGCGATCTTCTGGACCACCCTCGGCTCGCTGCTCGGCGCCCTCGCGCTGTACTGGATCGGCGCCGTGCTGGGCCGGGAGCGGATCCGGGCGATCGCGCAGCGGCTGCCGCTGGTCAAGCTCAGCGACGTGGACCGCACCGAGGAGTGGTTCCTGCGGCACGGGGTGAAGGCCGTCTTCTTCGGCCGGATGATTCCGATCTTCCGCAGCCTGATCTCCATCCCGGCCGGCGTGGAGCGGATGCCCGTGCTGACCTTCGCGGTCTACACGACGCTCGGCAGCCTGATCTGGAACACCACCTTCGTGATGGCCGGCTACCTGCTCGGCGACAACTGGCACCTGGTCGAGGGCTACGCCGGCGTGTTGCAGAAGGTGGTCATCGTCGCCTGCGTGGCGGCCGCCGGCTGGTTCGTGGTCTCCCGGATCATCCGGGCGCGGCGGGGCGTGGCGGAGGCCGTCGACCCCGTTCCGCCCGTCGACCCCGCCCCGCTGCCGTCGGCGCCGGATCCGACGGGGCGGGGCACGATCTACCGCAGCGCCCACTCCGACGCGCAGGCCCCGCACCGCGACCTGTCCCGCTGAACCCGGTGCGGGGCGCCACCCGCCGCCTGCGCGTCCTCCCGGGCGGGATCTTGGTCGGAAAGCGCCCCCGCGAGCGCCGTTTCGTACCAGGATCTCGCCGGCTCACCCCGCAACCGCCCACGTCGGGTGTCGGGTTTGTGAGTAGATGTCCGGATGGGGCTTGGCGGTATGTGGTCGTCGGGGGTCGGAAAGGCGGGGTGTCCGGTTCGGGGTGTGACCGGCCGCATCGTGGGGGCGGAATCGTGGCCGGGGCGGGGTCGTTACACCATGCGTACGACCGAGCAGGGCCAACCCGCTCCGTGCGGGCAGGGGCCATCCGCCCGAGGGTACGAGGCCACACCTCGATCGAGGTGGCGGGCTGGGATCCCGGGGAATGGTGGCGGGCCGGTCGTGGTTACACATGGTCGCGGTCGACGTGAGGGCATCCCCCGCCCCGCGAGACAGCCCGGTTCCGCAGGCTGGCGTGACCGATCTGATCTTCCTCCAGTGGTGTTGCTGGAGTTTTCCCCTTTGAGTTCGTTGGGCGCCTGACGGTGCTTGCATCCGCGTGTAGCCGATCCCCCTCGGTGCGTGGGTGTCGACCCCCGAATGGAGCATCTGTGATGAACACGATTCTGCGTAAGAGCGTTCTTGGTGTTGCGGGTCTGGCGTTTGCCGGTGGCGTGTTCGCCGGTCCGGTTGCCGCGCATGCCGTGCCGGTGGTGGAGTCGGTGCCGGTGGCGGTGGCGGCTGACAAGCCGTCGGTCGACAAGGGCAAGTTGGTGCCGCATGGTGTGCAGGGTGCGCAGTCGCGTGTCGACCTGTCCGACGAGCAGGTGGCCAACGTGAAGGCGATCATCGCGGCGACGAAGAAGGCCGGTATGGACGAGCGGGCGGCCGTGGTGTCGATCGCGACCGCGTTGCAGGAGTCGAAGCTGGAGAACCTGGGTCACCTGGGTGACCGCAACGACCACGACTCGCAGGGCCTGTTCCAGCAGCGTCCGTCCAGCGGGTGGGGCACGGTCGAGCAGATCACCGACCCGGAGTACTCGACGACGGCGTTCCTGAAGGGCCTGAAGCAGGTCGACGGGTGGCAGGAGATGCCGCTGACGAAGGCCGCGCAGACGGTGCAGGTGTCGGCGTACCCGGATCACTACGCCCAGTGGGAGCAGATGGCCGCCGACCTGGTGGCTGAGCACTGGAACAGCTGACCCGCGTACGTGAATGAGTGATGCCGCTGGCCGGTACCCCACCCGGGGTGCCGGCCAGCGGCATGCCCGGACCGGTGGCGGCTCGGGCGTACAGTCGGGCGGTGGAGCGCACCGAGAAGATGCCCGCCGCCGAGACCCGACCACCCGGCGTGACCACGGCCGATCCCGGCAGCGTCCTGCTGCCGGGCCACGACGTGCCGCTGGGTCGCTACACCACCGTCCGCCGGCTGCTTCCACAGCGGCAACGGCGGATGGTCGGCGCGTGGTGCTTCGTGGACCACTTCGGCCCGGACGACGTGGCCGAGCGGCCCGGCATGGAGGTGCCGCCGCACCCGCACACCGGCCTGCAGACCGTGACGTGGCTGCTCGACGGGGAGATCATGCACCGGGACAGCCTGGGCAACGTCCAACCGATCCGTCCCGGGCAGCTCAACGTCATGACCTCGGGGCACGGCATCGCCCACTCGGAGCGGTCGCCCGAGCGGCATCCGCCGCTGATGCACGGCGTGCAGCTCTGGGTGGCGCTGCCGGATCCGGCCCGCGCCGGAGCCGCCGACTTCGCCCACCACGCCGACCTGCCGCGCTGGCGCGACGGCGAGCTGGACGTCACCCTGCTCGTCGGCGAGTTGGCGGGCGAGCGGTCCCCGGCCGTGACGTACACGCCGCTGCTCGGCGCCCAGCTGGAACTGCGCGGGCCCGCACCGGCCACGCTGCCACTGCGCGCCGACTTCGAGTACGGGCTGCTGGCCATGTCCGGCACCGCAGAGGTCGACGGGGTGCCGTTCGCGCCCGGGGCGCTGCTCTACCTCGGCGCCGGCCGGGAGCGGCTGACCCTGACGGGCGAGCCGGGCAGCCGGCTGCTGCTGCTCGGCGGGGCCCCGTTCGAGGAGCCGCTGGTGATGTGGTGGAACTTCGTCGGCCGCTCGCACGAGGAGGTGCTCGCCGCCCGGGAGGACTGGATGGCGGGGCGACGCTTCGGCGTCGTCGCCGACGATCCCGCCCCGCCGTTGCCCGCCCCGGCGCTGCCGACCACCCGCCTCAAGGCGCGCGACCGCAGCGGCGGGCTGCGGGGCTGAGGCGGCAGGCGTGGCCGGGCGCGGCGCGGGTAGACGCCGGCATGCCGACCACAGCCACTTCCCGCGTCGAGGACAGGAAACGCCTGGTACGCCGGCTCGCCGGCAGCGGTCGAGGCTTCGCCGAGCAGTACGGCTTCCGGGTGATCAACAATCCGTCGAGCCTGTTCCAGGTGCTCTGCCTCGCCGTACTGCTGGCCCGCCGGGGTGACTTCCGGCGTGCCGTGGACAGCGCGCACGCCCTGCCCGCGGCGGGCTGGGACAGCGCCGCCCGGCTGGCCCGTTCCCTGCACGCCGACCGGGTGCGCGTGCTGCGCGACAGCGGCCAACGCGGTGACGTCGACGCGCTCGCCGACACCCTCGGTGATCTGGCCCGCGCGGTGGTGGAGCGCTACCGGGGCGACCTGCGCCGGCTGCGCGCGGCGGCCCACCACGACCCGGCCCGGGAGCGGGAGCTGCTCGCCGAGCTGCCCGGAGTCGACGCCGAGGTGGTCGACCTGTTCCTGCGCGAGGCCCAGGCGCTGTGGCGGGAGGTGGCGCCGGTGGCCGACCGTCGGGCACTCGTCGCGGCCCGCCGGCTGGGGCTGGGGCGCTCCGCTGACGACCTGGCGGGCCTGGCCGGCAGCGGGGAGTCGGAGCGCCTGGCCTGGCTGGTCGGCGCGCTGGCCCGGGTCGACCTGGAGAAGCGGTACGCGGAGCTGACCGCCTGACGCTCGGTGGGCTGGCCCACAGTTCCGCCGTAATCAGCCGAACGGATGATGTTTCATCGTATGATGGTCGCGGCGCTGATGACCGCCCGGTTCGGGCGTACATCGACCGCCTGTTGGTCGCGGCCCGGTTCGGGCCCGACCAGCCACCGGACAGGTGCTGTGTGGCGCCCCGGTCGCGGTTCGCGACGGGGGCGCCCCGCCTGTCCGGCACCGCGGCGTCCCGCCCCTGCCGACCGCGTCGCCGGGCTACTACCTCGCCAAGCCGGCCAGCAGGTTCACCGTGACCGCGATGATGAACGCCCCGAACAGGTACGACACCATCGCGTGTCGCAGCGCCGTACGGCGCATCTCGTTGTCGGTCAGTGCCGTGTCGGAGACCTGGAAGGTCATCCCGACGGTGAACGCCAGATAGGCGAAGTCCGAGTAGCGGGGCGGATCCGCCTGGTTGAAGTCGACCCCGCCGTCCGGCCCCGTGTAGTAGATCCGCGCGTAGCGGGCGGCGAACACGGTGTGCACCACCAGCCAGGACAACACGACGCTGAGCACGCCCAGCCCTCCGTAGACGTTGCGGGCGGGTGCGCCGGACGCGTCGTGGGTCCGGGTCACCACGACGCCGACGGCCAGCAGGCTGGCCAGGCAGGCGATGAGCAGGAGCGCGTCACGCGCCGCCCGGTTCGGGTCCTCGTGCACGGCCACCAGGGCCGTACGCCGCGCGTCCATCGGCCACAGCTTGTGCCAGACCAGCACCAGCCAGCTCAGCGCGGCGGCGTCCCAGCCGGTCAGCGGCGCCAGCTCCGGCGTGACGGTCAGCGCGGTGAGCCCGCCGACGATCACGCCGACCACGCCCATCACGGTGAGCTGGATGGCGGCCGGGGTGTGCCCGACCGGCCGGCGGGTCGTCATCCGTCACCGGTGCGGTCCCGCCCGGCGCGGGTGCCGCGATACGGTCCGGCCCGGCCGCCGGTACGGCTGCCAGCTAGCGACCCGGTGCCCGTGCCGCGCCGCGATCCGGTGGGGCTGCCAGACCGCGACCCGGTGCGCGTGCCGAGTCGCGATCCGGTACGGCTGCCGCGCCGCGACCCGGTGCGCGTGCCGCATCGCGACCGCGCGCCCCGCGACCGCGTGCCCCCGTGCGGCACCGGCAGGCCTGGCGGCCCCGGCACGTCCGGCGGCCCCGGCAGGCTGCTGGCCCGGAACAGCAAGGCTCAGATGCCGCGCAGGTGCTGCGACACCCGCTGGTGCCGCTTGTCCCGGGCCTGTGCCGCCCGTTGGGCGGGGCCGACCTCCGGGGCCGCCTCGATACCCGCCGAGCGGGCCACCTCGTTGCCGTTGGCGTAGTCGACCGGGGGCAGGGCCCGCAACGCGCGCAGCACGTCCGGCGGGGCGCCCTCCCGTTCGGCCTCGCGTACCACGTCGTCCTTCCCGGCCGGGTAGTCCAGGCTCGACAGGTACTGCAGCACGTCGGCGTAGCTCGCCATGGTGTCGGCTCCTCCGGGGCATCGATCGGGTCACGACCGGCGGCGGTTACCCGCACCACGGGTCGTCACGCGCCGCCCGGTGCGGAAATTGCCGTCGTTTCCCGGCCGGGCCGGCGGGTACGCGCAGGCCCCGACGCAACCCGAAGGAGACCGGATGAACTACGACACCTTCGTCGACCAGGTCGCCCAGCGCACCCGTACCTCCTCGGACCAGGCCGTGGCGCTGACCCGGGCGACCCTGGAGACCCTCGCCGAGCGCCTGACCGGCGGGGAGGTGCTGGACCTGGCCGCCCAGTTGCCCAAGCCGTTGCAGCTCGTGTTGAAGCCGAGCCCGCGCACCGAGTCGGCGGAGCGGTTCGGCGCGGCCGAGTTCGTCGCCCGCGTCGCCGTGCGGGCCGGCGTGACCGAGCCCGCCGCCCGCGACGCCGCCCAGGCGGTCTTCGTCACCCTGCGCGAGGCGATCAGCGGCGGCGAGTTCGACGACGTGGTGGTCCAGCTGCCGCGCGACTACCGGGACATGGTCGAGCCCGCGATGGCGCCGGGCGCCACCCTGCGCCGGTCCTGAGCCGGCGGCTGATCCCCGGGCGGCACCCTCGCCGCCGACAAGGTCCCGCCGGCGCTCAGGCGACGGCGCCGGCGGCGCGCAGGGCGGCCACGCGCTGCGGGTCGAGGCCCGCCTCGACCAGGACCTCGTCGGTGTGCTCGCCCGGCTGCGGCGGCGGGCGGCGCAACGCGGTCGGGGTGCCCGAGAAGCGGGGTGCCGGGGCCGGCTGGGTCACCCCGTCGCGTTCCACGAAGGTGCCCCGCGCGGCGAGGTGCGGGTGCTCCGGCGCCTCCCGCCAGTCCAGCACGGGCGCCACGCAGGCGTCCGAGGAGCCGAGCAGCGCCGTCCACTCGTCCCTGGCGCGGGTACGGAACAGCCGCGCCCACGACCGGCGCAGGGCCGGCCAGTTCGCCGGGTCGGTGCGGTCCAGCGCCTCGTCCGGGGGCAGCGGGAAGCCGGTACGCCGGACGAGTTCCTCGTAGAAGCGTGGCTCCAGGGCGCCGACGGCCAGGTACCGGCCGTCGGCGCACTCGTACGTGTCGTAGAAGGGGGCGCCCCCGTCGAGCAGGTTCACCCCGCGCGCGTCCTGCCACATGCCGAGCCGGCGCAGCGCGTGGATCTGGGTGCTGAGCACCGCCACGCCGTCGACGATGGCCGCGTCGACCACCTGGCCCCGCGCGCCGCCGCGCACCGCGTACAGGGCGGAGACCAGGCCGAGCGCGAGCATCATCGCGCCGCCGCCGAAGTCGCCGAGCAGGTTCATCGGCGGCACCGGGCGCTCGCCGGCCCGGCCGATCCCGTGCAGCGCCCCCGTCAGCGCCACGTAGCCGATGTCGTGCCCCGCGTACGGGGCGGCCGGGCCGTCCTGCCCCCAGCCGGTCATCCGCCCGTAGACGAGCCGGGGATTGACCGCGAGACAGTCCGCCGGGCCGACACCGAGCCGCTCGGTGACCCCCGGCCGGAAGCCTTCGATCAGCGCGTCGGCGCCGGTGACCAGGGCGAGCACCGCCTCCCGGCCGCCCGGGGACTTCAGGTCCACCCCGACCGAGCGGCGTCCCCGGTTGAGCAGGTCCGGGTGCGGGGTGCCGAACGCCGCCGGGTCCACGTCGGTGGCCCGGTCCACCCGGATCACGTCCGCGCCCAGGTCGGCCAGCATCATCGCGGCGAACGGGCCGGGGCCGATGCCGGCCAGCTCGATCACCCGTACGCCGGCCAGCGGGCCGGCCGCAAGGTCCTCGGTCATCGGCACACCATAGGCGAGGCGCGTTTGCCTCGTACGGGGTCGGGAACCCGCCCGCCGAGCACGGGGGAGGTGGCGTGGCCGACGACCGGATCAGGGTGGCGATGCTGCACGGTCCCGGTCGGCCCGACGCCGACGGCGTCAGCGACTACGTGACGCACCTCGTCGGGGCGCTCGACGGCGTGGGCGTCGAGGTGACGCCGGTGCCGGTACGCCCCGACGGCGACCGGGAACGCTGGCGGGCCGCGACCGTCCGGGCCGCCCGCCGGGTGCGCCAGCTGGCCCCCGACGTGGTGCACGTGCAGTTCGCCCCGTCGGCGTACCGGTTCTCGGGGCAGCCGGGACTGCTGCCGTGGCGGCTGCCCCGGCGGGTGCCGCTGGTCACCACCCTGCACGAGTACGGCTGGTGGGCCTGCCCCGGCTGGCTGCCGGGACGGCTCTGGTCGGCGCTGGAGCGGGCCCGCTGCTGGGACCGGGAGTCCGGCCGGCTCGTGCCCGCCAGCGCGGCCGTGATCGTCACGAACCCCGGCCACGGCGAGGTGGTCCGCGCGCGCACCGGCCGGACGGCCACCCACATCCCGATCGCCCCGAACGTCGTCGACCACGTCGGCGCGCCCACCGCGGGGACGGGCCTGCGGGCGGAGCTGGGCCTGCCCGAGGGGGCCCCGCTGCTGGCCTTCTTCGGCTTCGTGCACCCGGTGAAGGGAGTGCGGTACCTCATCGAGGCGCTGCCCGCGCTGCGTCGCGACCACCCGGACCTGCGGCTGCTGGTGGTCGGCGGCTTCACCTCGCAGGCGCTACCCGAGCGGGAGGCGCAGGAGTTCCGCGCCGAGCTGACCGGGCTGGCCCACCGGTGCGGGGTGGCCGACGCCGTGACGTTCACCGGTCACCTGCCCGCCGAGCGGGTCTCCGCCGCGCTGCACGCCGCCGACGCGGCGGTGCTGCCGTTCACCGCCGGGGTGAGCACGAAGAGCGGGGCCCTGCTCGCCGCGCTCGCGCACGGCCTGCCGACCGCCGTGACGCAGCCCGACGACGGCGACGGGGAACTGCGCCGAAGCGGCGCGGTGGCGGTCATCGGCGCCCGCCGGGACAGCGCCGCGATCGCGCGTACCGTCGGGCGGCTGCTCGCCGATCCGGTGCTGCGCCGCCGGCTCGCCGAACGCGGGCGCGCCTTCGCCGCCGCGTACTCCTGGCCGAGGGTGGCCGCCGCGCACCGCGACCTCTACGCCCGGACCCTGGGCCGCGCGGATGCCTGACCGGTACGCGGACATCCTGGTGGTCGACCTGCTCGGCGGGATCGGCGACCTGATCATGCTGCTGCCGGCGGTGCACGGCCTGGCCCGCCGCAACCCCGGCACGCGGCTGCGGGTGCTCACCCACGATCCCGGGGCGGACCTGGTGCGCGTCGACCCGGCGGTCGCCGAGGTGCGCACGCCCCGGCACGGCGGGCCGGGCGCCGAACGGGAGGCCGTCGTCGAGGCGCTCGCGGCCACCCGGCCCGACCTGGCGGTCACCACCACCCGCTACGACGGCATCCCCGACCTGCTCGCCGCCGCTGCCGGACAGGCCGTGACGAACCTGTGGCGCGATCCGCCGCCGGAGCAGCCGGTCGGCGACCGCTACCTGGAGATCCTCTGCGCCGAGGGGCTGCTCGGGGCGGCCGACCGGGCCGTCCGGCCCCGGGTGCACCTCGCCGACGGGGCCCGGCGGGCAGGGGAGCGGGCGGTGGCCCGGCTGGTGGGCGAGCCGCCGGCCCCGCCGGTGGTGCTCGTCACCGACGCGGGCATGGCGGTCAAGCGCTGGCCGCAGGGGCACTGGCGGGAGCTGGCCCGCGCCCTGACCCGGCGCGGGCACCCGGTGCTCACCGTGGGCCCGGTCGACCCCACGGCGCCGGTCGGGGCGCCGCTACCCCGCTCGGACCTGCCCACCCTCGCCGGGCAGTTCGCGGCGGTGGGCCGCCGCGGTGGGGTGGTGGTCGGGCCGGACACCGGGCCGGTGCGGCTCGCCGCCGCGGCCGGCGCGGCGACGGTCGCGCTGTTCGGTCCCACCGACGCCCGGCGGTACGGGATGGGCGGCGCCGACCTGCAGGGCCTGCCCGGGTGCGCGTACCGGCGTCCCACCGCCATCACCGAGCAGCCCTGCTGGTGGGAGGCGCGCTGCCCGCTCGACGCGGACGCGCCGGCGTGCATGGTCGACCTCGACGTGGACGCCGTGCTCGCCGCCGTCACCGCCCGCTGACCCGCCGCGTACCGCCCGACGGATAACGCGTACGTGCAGGTGAGGTGACGGACGAGCGATCTGGTGTGCCCCGTTTGCCGCGTCCACGGGCCTGCCCTAACCTTGTCGCGACGAGGGGAGTACTTCCCACGAGCCATCCCGGTCAGTACGGCGTGCCCGAAACACGCCTCGGGTGGCTGCCCACCAAAAGTGGGTGAAGGAGACCTCGAACATGACAGGGTGTTCGAGGAGGCTCCATGTCCGATTTGCCGTATCTTGCCGCCACCGGTCTCCAGTCGGTGGGCACGCCCACGCTGTGGGGCGTCACCATCGCCGCCGTGATCCTGCTGCTGGTGCTGGACTTCCTGGTCACCCGCAAGCCGCACGAGGTGTCGATGCGGGAGGCGCTGGGCTGGTCCGCCTTCTACATCGCCCTGCCGCTGGCCTTCGGCGCCTGGGTCTGGTACCGCTTCGGCTCGAAGCAGGGTGTGGAGTACCTCACCGGTTACCTCGTCGAGAAGTCGCTCTCGGTCGACAACCTGTTCGTCTTCATGCTGCTGCTGGCCGCGTTCGCCGTACCGGCCGAGCTGGCCCAGCGGGCCCTGCTCTACGGCATCACCGGCGCGCTGCTGCTGCGCGCGGTGTTCATCGCCATCGGCGCGGCGGCCCTGCAGACCCTGGACTTCGCCTTCCTGATCTTCGCGATCATCCTGCTGCTCACGGCGGCGAAGCTGCTGCGTGACGCCCTCACCGGGCACGAGCAGGAAGTCGACATCAGCAAGATGCGGTCGGTGCGGCTGCTGCGCAAGTTCATGCCGGTCACCGAGGACTACCACGGCCCGAAGATGGTCGTCCGCATCGCCGGCCGGCGCACGCTCACCCCGTTCGCGCTCGTGGTGACCGCGCTGCTGGCCACGGACATCGTCTTCGCCGTCGACTCGGTGCCCGCCGTCTACGGCATCACCGAGGACCCGTACCTGGTCTTCGCCACCAACGCGTTCGCCCTGCTGGGGCTGCGCGCGCTCTACTTCGTGCTGCACGCCGCGCTCAGCCGGCTGGTGCACCTCAGCTACGGCCTGGCGATCATCCTGGCGTTCATCGGCCTCAAGCTCGGCCTGCACTGGGCGCACGGCATCTGGCCGGGCGTGCCGGAGATCCCGACCCTCGCCTCCCTGGGCGTCATCGTCGGCGTCCTGGTGATCGTCACCCTCACCAGCCTGCGGGCCACCAGCAAGGCCGGCCGGGGCGAGAAGGAGATCGTGATCGAACGGCACTGAGGCGTCACCCGTCGCGGTACGGTCCCGTCCGACCGCGCCCGCCCGCCCGATCCGGCTGCTACGACTGACGGGTGGGAATCGTGTCACCGGGCTTCCAGGGTCGGCCCCGCGCCGCGGAGCCGACCCTGCCGCCGGGGCAGTACCTGACGCGGGACTTCCCCGTGCTCTCCGCCGGCCCGACGCCGAAGGTGCCGCTGGAGACCTGGGAGTTCGTCATCTCCACCGAGACCGGCGTCGAGTTCCGGTGGAGCTGGGACGAGCTGATGGCGCTGCCCCAGGAGACCCCGACGGTGGACATCCACTGCGTGACCCGCTGGTCGAAGCAGGACACCGACTGGCAGGGAGTCTCGCTGGACACGCTGCTGGAGGGGATCGACACCGGCGCTGGGTACGCGCAGGCCCACTCGTACGGCGGTTACACCACGAACCTGCCGCTGGCCGACCTGCGCGGCGGTCGGGCGTGGGTCGCGCACCGCTTCGACGGCGCGCCGCTGCCCGCCGAGCACGGGGGCCCGGCCCGGCTGCTCGTACCGCACCTGTACTTCTGGAAGTCCGCCAAGTGGGTGCGCGGCATCCGGCTCACCGTCGAGAACCAGCCCGGATTCTGGGAGACCGCCGGCTACCACGACTACGGGGACCCGTGGCGTGAGCAGCGGTACCAGGGCGATTGAGCGCCCCGCTGCGGTGGCGGGTCGCCCGGTTGCGCGAGCGCCGGGTGGAGACGCCCACCGCGCAGACCCTGGTGCTGGAGGTGCCCGGCTGGCCGGGCCACCTGCCCGGGCAGCACGTCGACGTGCGGCTGACCGCCCCCGACGGCTACCAGGCGGCGCGGTCGTACTCGCTGGCGGCCCCCGTCGACGGGGACCGGGTCGCGCTGACGGTGCAGCGGGTACCCGACGGTGAGGTGTCGCCGTACCTGATCGACGTCTACGCCGAGGGCGACCCGGTGGAGGTGCGCGGCCCGGTCGGCGGCTGGTTCGTCTGGCGGCCGGAGGAGACCTCGCCGGTGCTGCTGGTGGCGGGCGGGTCGGGCGTCGTGCCGCTGATGGCGATGGTCCGCGCCCGCCGCGCCGCCGGCAGCCAAGTGCCGTTCCGGCTGCTCTACTCGGTGCGCACCCCGACCGACGTGTTCTACGCCGACGAGCTGCGCCGCCGGGTCCGCGACGACCCGGGCCTGGACGTCGCGTACGTGTACACCCGTGAGGCGCCGGAGGGCTGGCGCGGCGAGCCGCACCGGATCGGGCGGGCCGACGTCGCCAGCCACGGCTGGCCGGCGGAGCGGGAGCCGCTGTGCTACGTCTGCGGCCCGACCGGGTTCGTGGAGACCGTCGCGGACCTGCTCGTCGGGCTGGGCCACCGGAGCGGGCGGGTGAAGACCGAACGGTTCGGCCCGACCGGATGAGCGTCGAGAGGAGCGGACGATGACCGACCCGTCGTACCTGGACGGCAACATGCTCGACGGCCCGCTGCGGGAGCTGTTCGCCGTCGACCTGAGCACGGCCACCGGGCGGTGCGCGCACTGCGGCACCCTCGGTGAGTTGGCCGGCCTGCGGGTCTACACGCACGCGCCCGGGCTCGTCGGTCGCTGCCCGAACTGCGCCGAGGTGATGCTGCGGCTGGTCCGCTCGCCCGAGCACGCCTGGCTGGACCTGCGCGGGGCCACCTTCCTGCGGGTGCCGATGGCGGCGGAGCAGCCGTACCGGAGCCCGCGGTGACGGCGGGGGAGGGCGACGCGACCCGCGGATCGGACGGCGACGGGGCAACGGAGGAGGCACTGCGGGCGCGATCGGCACGGGAGGTGTTCGACGACCACCTGCGGTTGGCCGCCGAGCACCGGTTCGCCGAGGACCTGGCGCGCAACGTGTCACCGTCGTGCGTGGTCCTGGAACGCCGGGGAGTGTTCCGCGGCCACGCGGGGGTCCGCGAGCTGGCCCGGTGGCTGGAGGACGAGCTGCCCGGCGCCCGGTACGAGTACACGAACCGGATGGTCGAGGACCGGATGGCGTTCCTGGAGTGGACGGCCCAGATCGAGGGCGTACGGGTCCGCGACGGGGCGGACTCGTTCCTCATCGAGCAGGGCTGGATCGTCGCCCAGACCATCCACTACACGCTGGAGCGGGCCGGCGCCCCGGCGGACCCGCCCGCAGGCAGGTGAGAGCCGGGCCGCTCGCAACCGGCTGGACAACGGCGGGGCCCGGGGCGACAGTGGTTCGCCGTGAGATATCTGCGTACGGCGGGCCCGGCCGCCATCCGTCGGCCCCGTCCCGGCGACGAGGCCGAGTTCGTCGCGGCGGCCCGGCGCAGCCGCGACCTGCACCACCCCTGGCTCGCCGCACCCGACGACCCGGCGCGCTACGCCGCGTACCTGCGCAAGATCCGCCGCCGTGACCACGCCGGCTACCTGATCTGCGACCGGGACTCCGGGGCGATCGCCGGCTACGTGAACATCAGCGGGATCCTCCTGGGGGCGCTGCGTGGCGGCTACCTCGGCTACGCCGCCTTCCTGCCGTACAGCGGCACCGGGCACGCCTCCACGGGGGTCGGTCTGGTGGTCCGGCACGCGTTCGACACGCTCGGCCTGCACCGGCTGGAGGCGAACATCCAGCCGGGCAACGAGCCGTCGCGCCGCCTGGCCCGCAAGCTCGGTTTCCGGCTGGAGGGCTACTCGCCGGACTACCTGTTCATCGACGGGGCGTGGCGCGATCACGAACGGTGGGCGATCACCGCCCCGGCACCCGCCGTCTCGTAGGCATCTCCCTGCTGATCCCGCCGGGTGCGGACGTTCGGGCGACGCGGGGAGGTGGAGGCGGTGAGGGTGCCGGGTATGTCCGGTTGGCCGGGTGACAGCCGTCCGACTCGCCGCGTTTGTCCCGCCCCGGCGCGGGTACGGGGCCGCAATGACGAAACCTCGTGTGGTGATCGTGGGGGCCGGGTTCGCCGGTTACCACGCGGCGAAGACGTTGAGCCGGCTGGCCCGGGGCCGGGCCGAGATCGTGCTGCTGAACTCCACCGATTACTTCCTCTACCTGCCGCTGCTGCCCGAGGTTGCCGCCGGCGTGGTCGAACCCCGCCGGATCTCCGTGCCGCTGACCGGAACGCTGCCCGGGGTGCGGGTGCTCATCGGCGAGGCCGACCACGTCGACCTGCAGAACCGCTGGGTCGGCTTCACCCAGCCGGAGGGCGACCGCAACCGGATCGCGTACGACCGGCTCGTGCTGGCCGTCGGCAGCGTCAACAAGCTGCTGCCCATCCCCGGCGTGACCGAGTACGCGCACGGCTTCCGTGGCCTGCCCGAGGCCCTCTACCTGCACGACCACGTGGTCCGGCAGATCGAGCTGGCCGAGCAGGCCGAGGATCCGGCCGAGCAGCGGGCGCGCGCCACCTTCGTGGTCGTCGGCGCCGGCTACACCGGAACCGAGGTCGCCGCACACGGCCAGCTGTTCACCGACGAACTGGTCTCCCAGCGCCCCCGACTCAAGATCCGCCCGAAGTGGATGCTGCTGGACGTCGCGCCCCGGGTCCTGCCCGAGCTGGACGAGCGGATGTCGAAGACCGCCGACCGGGTGCTGCGCCGCCGCGGCGTGGACGTGCGGATGGGCACCTCGGTGGCGGTGGCCACCGCCGACGGGGTCACCCTCACCGACGGCGAGTACGTGCCGACCTGCACCCTGGTCTGGTGCGTCGGCGTACGCCCCGACCCGTTCGTCGCCGAGCTGGGTCTGCGTACCGAGAAGGGCCGCCTGGTCGTCGACGAGTACCTCACCGTCCCCGGCTTCCCCGAGGTGTACGCGTGCGGCGACGCCGCCGCCGTGCCCGACCTCACCCACCCCGGGCAGATCTGCACCATGACGGCGCAGCACGCGCAGCGGCAGGGCAAACTGGCCGCGCACAACATCGCCGCCTCCTACGGGCAGGGACGGCGCAGGCCGTACAAGCACCACGACCTGGGCTGGGTGGTGGACCTGGGCGGCCGGGACGCGGCGGCGAACCCGCTGAAGGTGTCGCTGTCCGGGCTGCCCGCCAAGGCGGTGACCCGTGGTTACCACCTGCTGGCGATGCCGGGCAACCGGGCCCGCGTGAGCGCCGACTGGATGCTCGACGCCGCACTGCCCCGTCCGGCCGTGCAGCTCGGCCTGGTCCCGGCCAACGCCGTTCCGCTGGAGAGCTCCTCGCCCGAGGTGGCCGTCCGGGCGCGCTGACGCGCCGGGGCCAGTCGTTGTCCGAGCGCGCGGTCGGGCCGCGATTCAGCGCGCGGTCAGGGTCGCGTCGGTGGCGGGACGGGCGCCGGCCACGAACGCGTCCAGGGCCGGCCCGTGCAGCACGCCACCGGGCACCGGATCCCGCGCGACCCGGGCGGACAGCCGGGCCACCGGCAGTCGCCCGGGCCGCGCCGCGGCGGCGAACACCACGTTGCCGTACCGCCGCCCGCGCAGCATCCGGCGGTCGGCGACCAGGCAGACGTCGGCGAGGACGGCCCGCAGGGTCGCGGCGTGGACCCGGGCGAAGACCAGCGGCGGCAGGTCGGTGACGTTGACCAGGAGTACGCCGTCGGGGCGCAGCGCCCGGGCCACCTCGGCGACGAACTCCACGCTGCGGACGTGGGCGGGCATCCGCGCCGCCCGGTAGATGTCGACCAGCACCAGGTCGTAGCCGGCCGAGGGCAGCCGGGTCAGGGCGTCCCGGGCGTCGGCCACCCGTACGTCGACGCCGGCGGGCGGCGCCGGCAGCTCCCGGGTCACCAGGTCGACCACGGCCGGATCGCGTTCCACGACCAGCTGCGGCGAGCCGGGCCGGGTGGCGGCCACGTAGCGGGGCAGCGTCAGCGCGCCGCCGCCGAGGTGCAGCACGTCCAGCGGGCGGCCGGGCGGGGCCGCCAGGTCGACGACGGCGGCCATCCGCCGTACGTACTCGAAGCGCAGGTGCCGGGGGTCGGCGACGTCCACGTAGGACTGCTCGACGCCGGCAGCGAGGAGCGTACGCCCGGTGGGGCGGGCCGGGTCGACGACCAGCTCCAGCCGGGGCGCGTCGCGGGGATCCACCCCGGCAGGCTAGCCGAGCCGGGGTGGGCCGGCGGGTGGCCGCCCGCCGGCCCACGCGAGCCTCAGCCGGCCGCCATCCCGGTGCCCGCCTCGTCGATCGCGTCGTCGACGGCGTGCGCGAGGTCCACGTCCATCGCGGTCACCGCGCCCGCCTGCCGGGACCGTACGGTCAGCACGGCGCTACCCGGGTCGGGGCGGCTGATCCGCGGGCTGCGCCCGGTCTCCTGCCGCAGGCGGTCGATCCGGTCCAGCACCCGGTCGAGGTTGTCCGCCGGCAGCTGGACGGTGCGGGTCAGCGCGTTGCCGTCGCCGGACCAGTACGGCAGGTCGCCGAGCGCCTCCCGCAGGTCCGCGTCGCTGAGCGGGGGCGTCGCGCTGACCGCGCCGACCACCCCGCCACCGACGGGCGGCGGTTGCAGGAGGTCCCGCAGGCCGTCGGGCACGTGCAGCGACTCGATCAGGTCACCGTCGTGGTCGGCCAGCGCCGCCACGGTCGCCTCCGCCTGGTAGCGGGCCTGCTCCGGGGTACGGCCGCTGATCCGGCCCACCTCGGCCAGGAAACCGGGCAGTTCCCGGTGCCGGCGGATGCCGTCCACGGGGACGACGTCGTGCAGCTTGGCCGGCACGGCCGCCAGCAGTCGGCGGCGTTCCGCCTCGTCCAGGGCGAACGCGAGGACCAGCACGGTCGACTCGACCCCCACCTTGGCGCTGCGGAAGTCGGCCCCGGTACGCCGTACGACGTCGTCGACGAGCGCGTGGTAACCCATCGGCGTACCGTCCGGTGCGCCCGGTGCCCGCTTCGGCAGGGGGCGGCCGGCCTCCGGGACGCCCGCCGGCGGCGGAGCCGGCCCGCCCCGGGTGCTGTCCGGCTTGTGCCGCCCGGCCGGCGGCGGACCGGCGCGCTTGCCCTGATCCAGGTGCGTGATCTGCTTGGAGGCGCTCAGGCTGGCGCCCGTCTCGCTGGCCTGCATGCCGCGCTCGCGCGCCTGGCGGGCCAGCGCCCGGCGGCGCTGGTTGTCGCCCTCCATCTGCTTGCGCATGGTGACACCTCGCTTCCGCTGGTGTTCCCGTCGCTTCCGCCGGTCGCCTTCCCGTCGTCGCCGGCACCGAAACGGACGCCGGCGGCCGGGCCGGCGACGCCTGCGGGGCGGGACGCCGTTGGCGCCTGCGGGGAAGCTTCATCCGGCCGGGGTGAGGGCCCCTCACCCGGTGGGGGCCGACGATCGCAGCGGACCGGGGTACTTCCGAGAACGCGGAAGGGCAGGTCGTCATGAAGCGGATCGTCGAGATCGTTCCCGCCCGACCCGGCTGGTACGCCCGCTGGCGCCTCTCACCCGAGGACACCCGCTGCTACCCGGTGAGCCTGTGGGCGCTGCTGGAGGAGGGTGACGGCTCGGGGCGCGAGGTGGTCGGGGTGGACTGCATCGGGCAGTGGCCCGGCGCGGACGACAACGAGGCGGGTGGGGTGTTCGTCCGCTATCTCTTCCAGACTCCCGATTCCGGGCCGCCCGAGGACGCCGAGCCGCCAACCACGGGACAGCGGCGGAGCACCGGGCCCCGGCTGCAACCCGTCACCACACCCTGATCATCACTCCGGCCCCCGGCCCCTGGTCCCAGGGTCGGGGGCCACCCCTCGCCGGTGCGGGGGACCGGCTCAGCCCGCCCGGCGGATGTCGCCGTCGGCGGCGCGTTCCACCATGAGCAGCTCGGTCAGGCCGGTGCGGTCGAGCAACTGCTGGAGCTGGGGACCGACCCCGCAGAGCCGGACCGCGCCCGTGCCGCCCTGATGGGCGGTCAGGAACGCGCTGAGCCCGGACGAGTCGCACAGGCTGACCGCGCTCAGGTCGAACAGGAGTTCCTGGTAGCCGTCGCGGCGCAGCTCGGCGGCGGCGGTGACGAGGTCCGGGGCGGTGTCGAAGTCCAGCTCACCGGACAGCCGGAGCCGGGCGCGTCCGGCGTCGAGCCGGGTCACCTCGATGGTCAACAGCTGGGCGGCCATGCGTCCATGTTCCCAGTCGGGGGCCGCCGTGCAAAGCCAGGGGCCGTCGGGTCGCGTCAGAGCGTGCCGGTGGGGCGACGGGCGGCATCCTCGGCCGCCGTCAGGCCCTCGCCCAGCGGCCGGGCGAGCAGGCCCGTCACGCCGGTCATGTCCAGGATCGTCTGCAGGAACCGGGGCACCGCGTGCAGGCGGAGAGCGGTGTCGCACTGCTGCCCCTCGCGCCACGCGTGCACGATCACCCCGAGGCCGGTGCTGTCGATGAAGAGCAGGCCGCCGAAGTCGAGGACGAGGCTCTGGGGAGCGTCCACGAGCATCCGGTCGACCTCGGCGCGCAGCGGGCCGGCGGTGGTGTAGGCGAGGTCGCCCCCGACCCGGATGAGCGGTGCGGCCGGATCGGACAGGTCGACTGCCATGCTCAACGGAGTAACCTCGGGTTTGCTCCGGTATGACAGCACGATCACGCCTTTCCGCAGGCCGCCTGGGTGCAGGGGTGAGGGGATCGTAACAATCCCCGGCGGGTCCCGCCCGGTACGCGAGCGCCGCCCGGGCTGCTCCGGGCCGTACCGCTGCGGGTGCATCAGGGCGACGGCTGCCAGGTGGCGGTCGCGGCACACGGGCGTAGGGTGGTGTCAGAGATTTGACCACCTGCGCCGCGTCGCGGTGCTACGGCCGTCGACAAGGAGTGGGGCTTCAGCTGGTGACTGCTGCCGACGTGCGGGACTGGGAGCCCGGCGACGGACGGATCTCTACGCCGCGTGCCGCACGGGCCACGGCGTGGTCCGCCGACGCCCCGGCTCGCCCCGCACCCGTGCGCGCCGACCGGGAGCACCGCACGCCCGAGTGGTCCGAGGTCGTCGAGCACTTCCGCGAGGGCCTCGTCGTCTGTGACGCGGGGGGTGTCGTCCGGCACGTCAGCCCGGTCGCGCAGCGGCTGCTGCCCGAGGTCGCCCCGGGTGAGCTGCTCGCGGCGGCCGGCATCGCGGGGCTGGCCGGCGACGCCGAGTTCAGCCACCACGGCCGCCGGCTGCGTGCGCGCCGGGTGCCCCTGTCGGGCGCCCGCTGCTGCTGGTACGTCGAGGACGTAACCGACAGCGTCACCCGCTCCGACGCCCTGCTCGCCGAGCGGGCCCGCTCGGCGTTCCTGGCGGTCGTCGGTGAGAAGCTCGGCAACCCGCTGCACCCGGACCGGGCCGCCGCGGCGGTGGTCCGGCTGGCCGTGCCGACGCTGGCCGAGGTGGCGGTGCTGGTGCTGACTCCCCGTTCCGGGCGGGCGCGCTGGTGGCGGGCCGCACGCAGCGACGACGACGCCCCGGTCGTGGACAGCGGCGTCGTGCCCGCGTCCGACCTGCCGGCGGCGATCGCCGAGGGGCTGGACGGCGGGGAACCGCACACCGTCGACTGGCTGGTGGAGCAGGCCGTGGAGGCCGGCTGGCTGTCCGGGTCGACCCCGGCGGAGGTCTCCGCGCGGGTGGTGCCGCTGCCGGGCCGGGACGCCCCGGCCGGCGCGCTGCTGGTCGCGCGGCGCGTCGAGCGCGGCTACGACGGGGCTGACGTGGACCTCGTCCGGGCCTTCGCGGCCCGGGCCGGGGCGGCCCTGACCACGGCGCTGCTCTACCGCGACCAGGCCGAGGTCGCCGACACGCTCCAGGCGAGCCTGGTGCCGGTGGAACCGGCCGAGGCGACGGGCGTGCAGTGGGGCACCGCCTACCGCCCGGCCCAGGCCGGACTGCGCATCGGCGGCGACTTCTACGGTGCGCACCGGCTGGCCGACGGCGGCTCGGTGTTCTTCCTCGGTGACGTCTCCGGCAAGGGTGTCGAGGCGGCTGTCTTCACCGGCCAGTTGCGGCAGTGCCTGCAGGCGCTGCACCGGGTCGAGTGGCAGCCGGGGCGGCTGCTGAAGCTGCTGAACGACGCGCTGCTGGAGACCAGCCAGGCACAGGGGCAGGGGCGTTTCGCGACCATGGTGCTGGGCGTGGTCCGCGCGCAGCGCGAGGGCGGCCTGACCCTGACGATGGCCGGTGGCGGCCACCTGCCGCCGCTCGTGCTGCGCAATTCCGGCGAGGTCGAGCCGGTGCCGCTGTCCGGCATGCTGGTCGGCGTGGTCCCTGATCCCCGCATCGGCGAGGTGACCGTCCGGTTGGAACCGGGCGAGACCTGCCTGCTCTACAGCGACGGGGTCACCGAGGCGCGCGGCGGGCGCCGCGGCGACGAGCAGTTCGGCACGGAGCGGCTGGTCCACGCCCTCAGCGGCTGCCAGCGGATGCCGGCGCCCGCGCTGGCCGAACGGGTCGAGCAGGTGACCTGCGACTGGTTGGCCCACGGCGACCACGACGACATCGCCGTGCTCGCGCTGCGCGCGACCGGTCCGGGTGAGCGGGCGACCCGGCATCTGCACGCGGTGCCCGACACGGCCACGCCGGCCGAGGTGAGGGGGATCCGACCGTGACCGCCACTCCGACCGCCGCCGAGGCCACTGCGGCCGGCGCCTGGTCCGGATACCTGGACTGCCTCCAGGAAGCCGACGAGTACGCCGCCGTCGAGGTGGCCGTCGGCCTGCTCGAGGCCGGCGTGCCCGCCGAGCGGCTTCTGCTCGACCTGGTCGCGCCAGCGCAGGCCGAGGTCGGGGAGCGGTGGGCGCGCAACGAGTGGAGCGTCGCGCAGGAGCACGCCGCGACGCACATCAGCGAGCGGGTGGTCGCGGCGGTGGCCGCGTACGCGAACCCGCGCCCGACGCGGGGCCGGGTGGTGGTGGCCTGCATGGACGGTGAGTGGCACGCCCTGCCGCCCCGGCTGGTGGCCGAGGTGCTGCGGTTGCGCGGCTGGCAGGTCACCTTCCTCGGCGCGAGCGTTCCCGCGCCGCACCTGGTGTCGTACCTGCACCGGCACGACGCCCACGCGGTGGCGCTCGCGTGCGCGCTGCCGATGCGTCTGCCGCACGCGCACCGCATGGTCGAGGCGTGCCGCCGGGTGGACGTCCCGGTGGTGGTGGGGGGCCGGGGATTCGGGGTGGACGGTCGCTGGGCACGCCGCCTCGGCGTCGCATGGGCGCCCGACGCCCCGAGCGCCGCCGACCTGGTCGCCGACGAGCGCGCGCTGCGCCGCGTCCCGCCGGCGGAGCTGAGCCACCTGGCCGACGACGAGTACACCAGCCTGGGCAAGCGGCGCGGCGAGCTGATCGACGGGGCACTGGCGGACCTGAGCGAACGCGTACCGGGGACACGCGACTACACGCCGAGTCAGTTGGACTTTACGGTCAGCGACCTCGGATACATCGTGGACTTCCTGGCCGCCGCGCTCTACGTCGACGACAGTTCGCTGTTCACGGAGTTCGTCGACTGGCTGGTCGAGATCCTCACCAGCCGCGGTGTGCCTGCCGCCACGCTGGCGTCGACTCTGGAACACTACGGGCGGGTCCTGCGCGACTTTCCCCGGGCCGCGCGGTTCCTGGCGGCGGCCCGATCGGCCGCGGCCACGGCGGGCGGCCAGCCCGGGTGACGCTGAGCGCCGGTGCGGCCGTGCCGGTCACCCCTGCTTATACTTGCCACACTGCAAGGATCGTCCTGTGGTGGAGCGAGGGAGACCAGGGGTGACGTTCACCGTCACGTACGCCGACCGCGACGGCGGGGCGACGCGCCTGCGACTGGCCGGCGAGCTCGACCTCAGCACCGCGCCCGAGCTCAACGCCGCCATCGACCGGCTCGTCGACGCCGGCAAGCGCCGCCTGCTCGTCGATCTCACCGACCTCACCTTCTGTGACTCCACCGGGATCGCCGCCTTCGTCCGGGGTGACAACCGGGTCGCCGCCGACGGCGGTTGGCTGCGGGTGACCGGCGCGAGGGGGCGGGTCGACCGGCTGCTCCAGGTGACCGGGCTGGCGGAGGTGCTCAGACACGATTCCGGCAGGGCCGACCCGACAGCGCGCTCCGCCGGCTGATGGGCTAGATTTCCCCGCCGGCACAGAGCGCCTAGCGATTCTCCGTTCCACCGACACGAAGCAGGTAGTGATGGGTGCAGAAACCCCGAGTCCGGTTCGCATCCTCGTGGTGGACGACGACCCGGGCGACGTGCTGATGATCGAGGAGGCCCTCGCGGACTCCGACGTCGACAAGGTCATCGATGTCGTCAGCGACGGCCAGGAGGCGATGGAGTTCCTGCGTCGCGAGGGTCGCCACACCGACGCCCGGCGGCCGGACGTCATCCTGCTCGACCTGAACATGCCCCGGATGGACGGGCGGCAGGTGCTCGGCGAGGTCAAGGGCGACGAGGACCTGCGTACGATCCCGATCGTCGTGCTCACCACCTCCAACGCCGACACGGACATCGTGGGCAGCTACACGTTGCAGGCCAACGCCTACGTCACCAAGCCGATCGACCTGGACGACTTCAACGACGTGGTGCGCCGCATCGACGAGTTCTTCGGCCGGGTGGTCGTGCTTCCGAAGCGCTCCTGAGCCGCCGCCCTGCCCGGCGACGGCAGCAGGTACCGCCCCGACCGGTGGCGGCAGCAGGCGCAGTCCCGTCCGGCGGAGGCAGCAGGTGCCGCGCTCGCCGGCTGGCCCGGCCGGGCGCCTCTGCGCGGATCGTCCCCGCCGGCGCGCCCGGCCGCGTCCGCATGGTGAACAATTTTCCCGAACCCCCTCCGCTGCCGCCCCCAGCGCCGAGGATCCAGGGTGGGGAAGGAATCACCGGCTGCCTGGGGGGCGACAGTATGAGGTTCTGCGTCGTGGAGACCGGATACGACCAGGGGCAGGTCGATTCCTGCCTGGACGAGATCGGCATCCGGCTGGCCCGGCTGGCCGCCCGGGCGGAGGGCGCCGCGAGGGCCGGGCGCGAGTGGGACGAGATCCGGGACGAGGCGACGGCGCTGCGTGGGCTGCTGCAACGGCTCGACCTCGGCGACGCGGACCGGACCCGGCGCGCCGGCGAGGCGGCGGACCTGCTGACCCGCGCGCGCGTCGAGCTGGACGCCGCCCGGGAGGAGGCCCGGCAGGTGCGCGAGCGCGTCTACGCCGAGGCGGTGCAGGCCCGCCGGGAGTTCGAGGAGGCGCTGCACGCCCGGCGCCGGCGCGAGGAGCGGGTGGACCGGATCCTCGACGGCCTGACCACCGAAACTGTCCCGGCCGACACCCCGACGGCTGCGGCCGCGGTGCCGGGCGGCGGTGTGCCGGCTACCCGGATCGGCGCCCGTGGCGGCGCGGACGCGGCCAGCGACCCGCCGGGCGGCCGGGCCGGGATCCGCTGACCCCGGTGCCGCAGGGGCGTCACGTGCCCCTGGCGGCCGTCACGTCAGCGCGGCGACGACCGTGGTGGCCAGCCCCTCGTGCTGGGCGTACGCGTCGGGGAAGGCCGAGATCTGGACGGCCTGGGCGGCACCGGCCACGCTCATCTGCTGCCAGCCCGGCACCTCCCGCAGCGCCTCGTAGAAGGCCCGTGCGGCGTAGGCCGGGCGCATCAGGTCGCGTACGGTGCCCCAGCCGCTGCTCGGGCGCTGCTGGAACAGGCCCACGGAGTCGTGGTCGGCGCCGCTGCCCTGGTGGGGGTACTGGCTGGACTCCGGGAGCACGTCGCTGGCGAGGTTGTAGAGCCGGCTCTCCTGCATGGCGGTCGCCACGGCGACGATCATGGCGCGGCGGGGCATCTTCAGCTCGGCGCCCACGTCCACGATGATCTTGGCGTTGTCCATCTGCGCCTGGGTGAGTCCGGCGACCGGGCGTGGGCGGGGCGGCGGGGTCGGCTTGCGTGGCGCCTTGCGGGTCGCCGAGGGGGTCGGCTTCGGCGTCGGGCTGGGGCTGAGCGAGGGCGAGGGGGAGGCCGAGGGGGTCCGCTCCAGTGACCGCGAGGCGCGGTCGTCGTCGACGGCCCGCTCGATCAGCGCCTCGGCCACGGGCTCCCGCGCGGTGTCGGCGTCCCCGCGCGTGCCGGCGAACGCCGCGACGCCGAGGCAGCAGGTCACGCCGGCGGCGAGTGCGGCCCGGACGGGGGTCGAGGCGAGCAGGGCCCGGCCGCCACGGCGCGGCGCCTCCCGTACGCGGTGACGGCCTGTCGTCCGATCGGTTGAGGTGGGATCGTCCGGTCGGGTGGCCGGCGGATCCTGGGTCAGCTTCTGGTCGAGGGGATCGTCGTGGTGCACCCGCCGAGGCTAGAAAGCTGAGCGCCGCCTGCCATCGGTCTGCTTGGTGGCATGCGCCACAATTTGCGTCGATCTGCGGGGCGAATGGGGGCGGCGGGCAAGGAAAGCCGCCATTCGCCCTTGTCCACCCCTCCGTATTTATCCGATTAGGGGTAGGAAAACGGGTGGAAGTTGGTCTTGGGTCGGGGCGAAACGGGCGGAGCCGGACCCTCCACCGAACGGTGGAGGAGCTCCCCCGAGTCGGACGACCTCCGGTCGGTCAGCGGGGCGACCCGACGCGGGGACGGCTGGTCCCGGTGCCTACCGGCCGTGCCGGGGCCACCAGAGGCGTCCGGAGGGGGAGGTCAGTGCCGGCCGTTCTCCGCAGGCGTCACGGTGAGCCGGTGCCGGCTGCCGTCGCCGCTGGAGAAGGGCCACAGCCGGTCCGCGTGCTCCACCAGCTCGGTCAGCTGTTGCCGGCTGAGGCCCGCCGACGAGATGGAGGCGTGCACGTCGGCCCGGTACCTGCCGTCGTCGTCGCGCCCGAGCTTCGCCTCGGCGCGTACCTGCACGGTGTGCGCCTCGTCGGTGATCTCGCCCGCCGCCTCGACCGCCGCGTGGTGCAGGCAGGACGCGAAGGCGGCGGCGAGCAGCTGCTCCGGGGTCAGCCCCGAGCAGTGTGGCGCAAGTGGGGACGCCAGAGCCGTGGACAGGCTCCCGTCGTCGGTGCGTACGTGGCCGCCCTCGGCGGTCGCGGTGGCCGTCTCGTTCAGCCAGGAGCTCGATTCCGGCATCGCGTTCCTCCCGTCGCTCACCCGCCCGGCTACCCGGCACCCGGGCCGTGAAACCGCAGGTGACCGGCGCGAGGAGGTTCAGCCGGCCTGGGTGGACCAGTCGGGTAGGGGAGCCGCCTCGGTCGCCTCGGCCGCCGCCCGCTCGGTCCACGGCGAGATCGGCCCGCCACGCTGCCGCGGTATGGCCGGCTGGCGCAGCGGCACGTACACCCGGGCGTCCACCGCCTCCGCGAGCAGCAGCGCGGCCATCAGGCTCGACGGCCGGTCCGCCGGGTCGTCGGCCAGGCAGTTCGCGCACAGGTCGGCCACCTCCGGCGGCAGCCCCTCGATCTCCGGCAGCGGCAGCGGCGGCTGCCGCAGGCGCGCGCCGAGCAGCTGGGTCGTGCTGCCCGCCTCGTACGGCAGTCGCCCCGTCAGGCAGTAGTAGAGCAGCACGCCGAGGGCGTACATGTCGGCGGCCGGGGTGGCGGGCGCCCGTTCCAACTGCTCCGGCGCGAGGTAGGCCGGCGTGCCGACCACCATCCCCTCCGGTGACCGGTCGGGGGTGCCGGACGGGGTGGCGATGCCGAAGTCGAGCACCTTCACGCCGCTCGGGGTCAGGATGACGTTCGCCGGCTTGACGTCGCGGTGCACGATGCCGTGCGTGTGGGCGGCGGCGAGCGCGGCGCTCACCTCCGCGCAGACCCGTACGGCGATGCGCCAGTCCAGCGGCCCGGCCCGCAGGTGCTCGGCCAGCGTCTCGCCCTCGGCCAGCTCCATGACGATGTAGGGCACCCGGCCCTCGGGGCCCGTCCCGCAGGTGCCGAAGTCGTGCACGGAGGCCACGTTCGGGTGCACCAGCCGGGCAGCGGAGCGGGCCTCCGCGCGGATCCGCTCCACGGAGGTGTCCTGACCCTCCTGCCCGGGGGACATCACCTTCACCGCGACCGGCCGGTCCAGCACCGCGTCGTGGGCCCGCCAGACCTCCGACATGCCGCCGATGCCGATGCGCTGTTCGAGCCGGTACCGCCCGTCCAGCGTTCTCATCGACCGCTCCCTGCCCCTCGTGGCCCGTCCCCACGACGGGTCGCCAACGCTGCGGTACCCGGGCTCCGATCAGGGCAAACCGCTGCGGGATCCGGGCGGGGCCACCCCCTGCTGCGGTAGCTTGCGAGCCAGACCCGGTGTCGGGGCGCGGTACGGGAGGGCGGGCGCAGGGATGAGCGAGGTGACCGTACGCTTCGTCGACGGCCCGGCCCACGACCTGGTCCGGGAGTTGCCCGCCGAGCCCGACGGCTCCCCGCCCGCGCACTGGATCCTGCGCCACCCCGACGACGCGGGGCCGGGTACGGGTGGCGGGCCAGACCACCTCTACCGGCGGGAGCACCCCGTCGGCGGCGGCACCTGGACGATGCGCTTCGTGCGCACCTACCCGGTGGGCATGACCGAGTGAGCCCAGCCGGCGCACGCCGGGCCACCCCGAGCAGCCCGGCCCGCGAGCGGCAGCCGACCAGTCCGACAGTCGACCAGTCCGGTCGCCCGAGCCGGGCGGCAGCCGAGCCGGGCGGCCGCCGGTCCGTGGGCGGAATGAGGCAGGCACAGCGGGGGCACAGGTGGCGCACAGGCCGGGCACAGCGCGCCGGCACACGATGGGGGCCATGGTGACGGACGGGCGGACCGGGGCGGGCCGCGTGGAGCTGCGCCGCCCCGACGGGGAGCCGGTGCGGGTGCTGGTGGTCGACGACGAGCCCACCCTGGCCGACCTGCTGTCGATGGCGCTGCGCTACGAGGGCTGGCAGGTGCGCACGGCCGGCGACGGCACGTCGGCGCTGAGCGCGGCGCGGCAGTTCCAGCCCGACGCCGTGGTGCTCGACGTGATGCTGCCCGACGTGAACGGCTTCGAGGTCCTGCGCCGGCTGCGCGAGCACGCCCCGACGGTGCCGGTGCTCTTCCTGACCGCCCGGGACGCGGTGGAGGAGCGGATCGCCGGGCTCACCGTGGGCGGCGACGACTACGTCACCAAACCGTTCAGCCTGGAGGAGGTGATCGCCCGGCTGCGGGCGTTGCTGCGCCGCTCGGGCTTCGCCGTGGCCGCCCGCTCGGACGCGGTGCTCACCGTCGGCGACCTCAGCCTCGACGAGGACAGCCACGAGGTGCGCCGCGCAGGCCAGCCCATCACCCTCACCGCCACCGAGTTCGAGCTGCTGCGCTACCTCATGCGCAACCCGCGCCGGGTGCTCAGCAAGGCGCAGATCCTCGACCGGGTCTGGAACTACGACTTCGGCGGCCAGGCCAACGTGGTGGAGCTGTACATCTCGTACCTGCGGAAGAAGATCGACGCGGGCCGCAAGCCGATGATCCACACGCTGCGCGGCGCGGGGTATGTCCTCCGACCAGCGGAGTGAGCGCCCCGGTGGCCGGCTGCGCCACCGGCTCGCCGGGCTGTCGCTGCGTACCCGCCTGGTGGTCATCCTGGTCGCCCTGCTGGCCCTGGTCAGCGTCGCCATCGGCGGCATCACGACGGTCGCGCTGCGGCAGTTCCTGATCGACCGGGTCGACGACCAGCTGGCGCCGATGCGCGGGGGCCCCGGGCGCGTGCCGTCGCCCTTCGAGGTGCCGCCCGGCGCCATCGGCGGGCCGGAGGCGCGGATTCCCCGGGGCCTCCCGCCGGGGACCGTCGTCGCCGAGGTGGCCGACGGCCGGGTGGTCCGGGCCTGGACCCTGGCCGGTCGGGAGGAGCGCGCCGTACCCCCCGAGGACCTGAGCGGTCTCGCGGACGTGCCCACCGACGGCCGACCCCGCACCCGCGAACTCGGCGGGCACGGCGACTACCGGGTGGTGGCGCGCCAGCTTCCGGGCGGGACCGTGCGGGTGCTCGGCCTGCCGCTGTCGGGCGTGTCGGAGACCGTCTGGTGGCTGGTCGCCGCGCAGGCCGGCGTGGCGACCGTGGGGCTGCTGATCGCCGGCGGGGCCGGCGCCCTGATCGTGCGGGCGACCCTGCGCCCGCTGCGCCGCGTCGCCGCCACCGCCGGCCGGGTCAGCGAGCTGCCCCTGGACCGCGGCGAGGTCGCGCTGTCGGTGCGGGTCCCGGCCGCCGACACCGACCCGCGCACCGAGGTCGGGCAGGTGGGCGCGGCGCTCAACCGGATGCTGGGGCACGTCGGCGCCGCGCTCGCCGCCCGCCAGGCCAGCGAGACCCGCGTACGCCAGTTCGTCGCCGACGCCAGCCACGAGCTGCGCACCCCGCTGGCGGCCATCCGGGGGTACGCCGAGGTGGCCCGGCGCGGCCGGGACGAGGTGCCGCCCGACGTGGCCCACGCGCTGCGCCGGGTCGAGTCGGAGAGCGCCCGGATGACCAGCCTCGTCGACGACCTGCTGCTGCTCGCCCGGCTCGACTCGGGCCGCCCCCTCGCGGTCGAGCCGGTGGACCTGTCCGCCCTGGTGGTGGACGCGGTCGGCGACGCGCACGTCGCGGGGCCGGAGCACCGCTGGCGCCTCGACCTGCCCGACACGGTCGTCCGGGTCCCCGGCGACCCGGCCCGGCTGCACCAGGTGCTGGCGAACCTGCTGGCCAACGCCCGCGTGCACACCCCGCCCGGGACCACGGTCACCACCACCCTGCGGGTGGCCGGCGACGTCGCCGTGCTCGGCGTCGTCGACGACGGTCCCGGCGTGCCGCCGGCGCTGCGGGACGAGGTGTTCGAACGCTTCTCCCGGGGCGACAGCTCCCGGTCGCGGGCGCACGGCAGCACCGGCCTGGGCCTCGCGATCGTGGCCGCCGTGGTGGAGGCCCACCACGGTGCGGTCGAGTTGGACACCCGGCCGGGGCGGACGGTGTTCACCGTCCGGCTGCCGGGCGCCACCACGGACGCCTGACCGCGCCCCTCCCTGGCACGCCCGACTGCGCCTGCCCTCCACACCTGCGCCGACGCCCGGGGCGCGGCGCCGGCGGACGACCTTCAGGCGGCCAGCAGCTCGGCGAGGGCCTGCGCGATCCGTTCCGCGTGCCGCCCGTCCGGGTCCTCGTCGGCGTTGAAGTCGGTGACGCTCATCCCGATCAGTCGACCCGAGTGCACCAGTGGTCGGGCCAGCGCGGTCAGGTCGGCCCAGTCGAGGCCGTCCGGCTCCGGATAGCTGACCGCCGGCAGCACGAGCGGGTCGAGCACGTCGAGGTCGAGGTGCAGCCAGGCGGGTGTCGTACCGACGGCGAGGTCCCGGCCCACCGCTGCCGCGTCGGCGCCGCGCAGCCGGGTGGCCGGCACCAGGTGCACGGCCGGGTCGATCCGGGAGGCCTCCCTGCCGTCCGTGTCCCGGTCGAGCGACCGGTGGCCGAGCACGTGCACCTGGTCGGGGTCGACCAGCGGCCCCTCCCGGTCGAGGACCCCCGCCGGGCCGTGGTCGGTGACGATCGACAGGTCCATGTCCGCCGCTTCACCGGTGGGCGAGGTGCGGCCGTCCTCGAAGTCGAGGTGGGCATCGAGGAACCACAGGTCGAAACCGGAGGACAGCCCCTGCAGGATGCCCGGCAGGATCGCGCAGTCGCCGCCGAGCACCAGCGGCTGCCACCCCGTGTCGATCAGGGCCGTCACCCGTACGGCGATGGCCCGGGTGGCGCGGCGCACCTGCTCGACGCCGATCACCCCGGTCTCCGGGTCGCGGGCCGGGTCGTCGATCAGGGTGTCGACCGCACCGGCGTCGGCCACGCCCAGCCGGCCCAGCAGCCCGGCGGACCGCAGCGCCGCGGGCGCCAGCCGCTCGCCCCGGCCGCGTCCGGAGGAGTCGAGGGGGGCGTCGAGCACCGACCATCGCACATTCGGAGGCTAGCCCGGCCGTGGCAGGCTGGGCGGCATGTACCGGGAACGTCCCGCCGGGTTCGCCGGCGCGGTGCTCTGGACCAGCGACACGGCGGCGGGCGCCGCCCCGACCAGGGTCCTTCCCGACGGCTGCGTCGACCTGCTCTGGTCGAGCCGCCGCGGGCTCACGGTGGCCGGCCCGGACCGCACCGCCCACCTCAGCGGCGGCGGGCCGGCGGAGCGCTGGGTGGGGCTGCGGCTGCCGCCGGGGACGGGCCGCGCGGTGCTCGGCGTACCGGCCGTCGAGTTACGCGACCGGCGGGTGCCGCTGGCCGAGCTGTGGGGCGAGCGGGACGTCGCCCGGCTGGCCGAGCGGGCGGAGACGGCCCCGGCCGAGGTGCTCACGGAGATCGCCGTGGGGCGGCTGCGGGCGGCCGGCGGGCCGGACCCGCTCGGCGCCCGGGTCACCGCCGCGCTGGCCGCCGGCGCGAGCGTGGCCGCGACCGCCGCCGGGACCGGCCTCGACCCGCGCGCCCTGCACCGCCGGTGCCGCGACCTGTTCGGGTACGGCCCGAAGACCCTGGCCCGGATCCTGCGGATGGGGCGCGCGCTGGCGCTGGCCCGCGCCGGCACCCCGCTGGCCGAGGTGGCGGCCCGCTGCGGATACGCCGACCAGGCCCACCTCACCCGCGACGTGCGCGACCTGGCCGGCGTGCCGCCGACGGCCCTGCTGCCCCGCTGAGCGGCTGTTACGAAAGACCTGTCCAATACGCGGGGAGGTCTAGCGCCAATAGGTTTGCTATGGAAACCTGTTGGCATGACTTCAAATGCGGTTCCTGCCGGCGACGATCCCCGCCGGCTCCTCGCCGAGGCGTACGGCCTGGCACGACGGGTCCGCCTGGCCCAGCGGGTGACGTGGCTGCCGCTGCTGGTGCTGGCCGTGGTGACATTCGGTGCGATTCCGGTCTCTGGATGGGGGCCCACCGTCGTCCGCGACTGCCGGGCGGCGGACGGCGGTCAGGTGTGCAGGGTCTGGGAACCGGTCCCGCAGTTCTACTGGCTGGCGGCGCTGTTCCTGGCGTACGTGGTGATCGCCGGCGGCTACCTGCGTGTCGCCCGGGCCCGGGGAGTGGACACCCGGGTGCGGCCGTACGTGCTCACCGGCGTCGCGCTCGCGGTCGTGCTGTTCGCCGCCATCGCGGCCGGCGCCGGTGCGTGGCTCGTTCCCGACCGTCAGCTTCTCGACCCGTCCGCCTTCGTGCAGGTCCTGTTCCGGCTGCTCACCCCGATCGGCGGGATCGGGCTGGCGCTGCTGGTGCTGGCCTGGCTGGAGCGGCATCCCGCGTTGCTGGCGTTCGCCCTCGGATACCTGACGGTGGTGCTGGTGCCGATCACCTTCGGCTGGGGGGCCCACTGGGGCGGCCGGTGGCAAGCAGCGCCAATGTTGATCATCAGTGGCGGCGTACTGCTGCTGGGCGGCGCCGGCTTCGCGCTGGCACAACGGCTGCGGGGGCCCCGGTGACCGGCCCCGGTGACGCCCCGGCGCCGGACGGGACGACACCCACCCATCCGGTCACCGAACTCGACGATGTGGTGCACCAGCGGGTCAGGCTCGGCATCCTCACCATCGCGCACGAGGCCCGCCGGGTCGAGTTCCGGTTCCTGCGTACCCAGCTGGATCTGACCGCCGGCAACCTCTCCAAGCACCTGAGCGTGCTGGAGGCGGCTGGCCTGATCCAGGTCGAGAAGGGCTACGAGGGCCGGCGCGGCCGTACCTGGATCACCCTGACCCCGGCCGGCGGGACCGCGCTCGCCGAGGAGATCGCCCAGCTCAAGCAGCTCATCGCCCGTGTCGAGATCAACCGCCCGCAGGAGGGCCGATGACCAGGCGCTGACCCGCCGACCCGCGCGCCACCGCTGTGGCCGTGCCGCGCCGGCGCGCCTGATCAGCCGTGCGGCAGCGGGCAGAACAGGTCCACGCCGTTGCCGTCGGGGTCGAGCACCACCGCGTACCGCTGGCCCCAGTAGGCGTCCCACGGCGGCAGGTGGCCCTCGTGGCCCTCGGCGACCAGCTCCGCGTAGAGCCGGTCCACCTCGGCCGGGTCGGCGCACCGGAAGGCGAGGCTGGCCCCGCCGCCGCTTGTGGGCGTGAAGTCCGGGTCGAACGCGCGGATGGTCTCGACGGTGTCCCAGGCCAGCCGCAGGCCGCCGGGCAGGGTGACCTCCACGTGCGGCGCGGTGTCGGCGTCGGCCGGGATGTCGAGGCCGAGCCGCCGGTAGAAGGCGAGGGAACGGGGCAGGTCGCTGCTGACCATGCCGATGAGATCGAGTGTCGGTGCCATGGCGCCACCGTAGGCACGCGCCCGCACGCGCGTCTTGAACGAAACGGACAGCGGACGGAGTGCCGGGTGTGGCCCGCACGACCGGGACGATCGGCGTACCGTGGCAGACAACTCCGGCTTTCCGGGCAAATCCTCCAAGAGGTCGTGCCCGCGTATGCCGATCTCGAGACGCGAGGGAAGGAGCGGTCGGTGGAACACCTGGCCTACCTGGACGCGGGGTCCGGCAGCCTGATCGTGCAGGCGGTGGTCGGCGGGGTGGCCGGCGCCGCGGTGGCGGCCAAGCTCTACTGGCGGCGACTGGTCGACCGGTTCCGCCGCCAGCCCACCGACCAGCGCTGACCCGGCCCATGGCGAACTCCCGCACCGGTCTGCGCGCCGAGCCAGGTTCCTTCCGCGACCCCGCCAACCGGGTCTTCCACCTCGACGGCGACGTGCTGCGTGGGCTGGACGAGCGGGCCGCCGGGGAGTGGCGCGCGCTGGCCGCCACCGAGTTCTTCCCACCGCTGCTCGCCGCCGGCAAGGTGTGCGGCACCGAGGCGGTCGAGTCGCCGACCGCGCCGGCGGGCGACCGGTGGGCCGCCGTGCTGCGCCACGAGCGCATCCCGTTCGTCTCCCACCCGTACGAGTGGTCCTTCACCATGCTGCGCGACGCGGCGCTGCTGCACCTGGAGATCCTGCGGGCGGCCCTGCCCGCAGGGTTCACCACGAAGGACGGCTCGGCCTACAACCTCCAGTGGCGCGGCGCCGAGCCGGTGTTCATCGACGTCGGCTCGTTCACCCCGGCCCGCGACGGCGAGCCCTGGGCCGGCTACCGGCAGTTCTGCCAGACCCTGCTCTACCCGCTGCTGCTCGGCGCCCACCTCGGGCTCGACTTCCAGCCCTGGCTGCGCGCCCGGGTCGATGGCATCGAGCCCGACCAGATGCGACGGCTGTTCGGCGGTGCGCGGCGGCTGCTGCCGGGCGTACCCACCCACGTGCACCTGCACGACGCCATGCAGCGGCGCAACGCCCGGGCCAGCACCGCCGACGTCCGGTCCCAGCTGCGGGCGGCCGGCTACTCGCGAGAGCTGGCGCTGGCCACCGTACGGGGGATCGAGAAGCTCGTCCGGCGCCTGGAGCACCGCCCGCCGGCCAGCCACTGGGTCGACTACCAGCGCACGTGCGCGTACACGGCCGACGACCGGGCCGCGAAGGAGCGCTTCGTCGCCGAGGCGTTGGCCGACGGGCCCCGGCCCCGCCTGGCGCTGGACCTCGGCGCCAACGACGGCCGGTACGCCCGCCTCGCCGCCCGGCACGCCGACTACGTCGTCGCCGTCGAGCAGGACCCGGCCGTGCTGGACGGGCTCTACCGGGACCTGCGCGCGCAGGGGGAGCGGCGGATCCTGCCCCTGGTGATGGACCTCGCGGACCCGTCGCCCGGCGGTGGCTGGCGCGGCGTCGAGCGGGCCTCGTTCGCCGACCGGGCCGACGCCGACGCGATCCTCGCCCTGGCCGTGGTGCACCACCTGGCGATCGGGCGCAACGTGCCACTGCCCGAGGTGCTGGACTGGCTGGTGGGGCTGGCCGCCCCCGGCGCCCGCGTGGTGGTGGAGTTCGTCCACCCCGAGGACCCGATGGCCCGGCGGCTGCTCGCCAACAAGCCCGAGGGGCTCTTCCCCGACTACCGGCCGGCCGAGTTCGAGCGGCTGCTCGCCGCGCGCTGCCGGATCACGCGGCGACTCGACCTGCCCTCGGGCACCCGCACGCTCTACACGGCGGTCGTGGGTGGCTGAGCCGGCACCCGGACCGAGCGCCGGACCGTCGGACCCCGGAGCGCAGGCCGCGTCGCACACCCGGCCGGCGTCCGGCCGGTGGCCGGGCTGGGCGGGCGGCTGGCGTACGGAGCTCGGGCGGCTGGCCGAGGTGACGGGGCTGGTCGGGCTCGTGGTCACCCAGCCGCTGCTGGACGTCCTCGGGCGCAGCCCCGACTTCTTCCTGTTCCACCGCGCCGGGCGTCGGGAGATCCTGCTGCTGGTGGCGCTGGTCGCGCTGGTGCCCACCGCCGCCGTGGCGCTGCTCGGCGCGCTGTCCCGGCTGGCCGGGCGCACCGCCCGCGCGGCGACGCACACCCTGCTGGTCGGCCTGCTGCTCGCCGCGCTGGCCGTGCAGGTCGGCCGGCACGGTACGCCGCTGCGGGGCGTACCGCTGCTGGTGCTCGCCGGCGTGGTGGGGGCCGCCGGGGCCGCCGCGCACCGGCGGTGGCGCGCGCCCGGGCGGGTGCTGCGGCTCGCCGCGCTCGGACCGCTGCTCTTCGTGGGCCTGTTCGTGTTCGCCTCGCCCACCACGACGGTGGTGCTGCCCCGGGGCGAGGGCGGCGCCGCCGGGATGGCCGGGCCGGGCAACCACCCGCCGGTGGTCGTGCTGGTCCTCGACGAGCTGCCCCTGGTCTCCCTGCTCGGCCCCGACGGGCGGATCGACGCCGCCCGGTTCCCGCACTTCGCCGAGCTGGCCGGCGGCTCCACCTGGTACCGCAACGCCACCGGCGTCAGCGGCTGGACGCCCTACGCGCTGCCGGCGATGCTCACCGGCCGGTACCCGCAGCGCGCGGCGGCGCCGCACTACTCGCAGTACCCGGACAACCTCTTCACGGCCTTCGGCGGCCTGTACGACATCCGGGCCGAGGAGAGCATCACCCGGCTCTGCCCGCCCAGCCGCTGCGAGCAGCCGGTCGCGCCGGAGCAGGGGATGGGGGTGCTGATCCGGCAGGCCGGCGGGCTGCTGCGCCAGCTCACCGCCCCGGTCGACAGCCGCGTCGACCCGGAGGACTCGTACCGCGAGCAGACCCGCGCGGAGGCGGGCATCGACGCCGCCGAGCCGGTGCCGGCGGACCCGAAGTTCCGCTGGGACAGCCTGGACGACAACCAGCCGGCCCGCTTCACCAGCTTCCTCGCCGGGCTGCGGCCGGCGCCCCGGCCCACCCTGCACTTCCTGCACCTGCTGATGCCGCACTCGCCGTGGGCGTACCTGCCGTCGGGGGTGCGCTACGACGCCCCGCACGACCTGCCGAACGACGGCGACGGCTGGGCGGAACTGGCCCGCCGGCGGCACCTCGCGCAGCTCGGCTACACCGACCGGCTGATCGGCCAGACCCTGCGTACGCTGCGCTCCGCCGGCCTCTACGACAAGGCCCTGCTGGTGGTCACCGCGGATCACGGCGTCAGCTTCACCCCGGGCGCCCAGGGCCGGGGCATGGACGCCATCCGGACCGCCCCCGGCGAGGTCGCCTGGGTGCCGACGTTCGTCAAGACCCCCGGCCAGCGGGCCGGGCGGATCGACGACCGGAACTGGCAGCACGTCGACCTGCTGCCCACCATCGCCGACGAGGCCGCGATCCGGCTCCCGGGGCCGGTCGACGGCCGCTCCGCCCGGCAGGCGCCGCGTGCCGAGGCGGGCAAGGTCTTCTACGACCGTCCCGGCGAGCCGACCCCGATCTCCGGTGGCGTGCCGGCCCCGGTCGCGCCGCCCGCGTTCCATCCGCTGGTGGGCACCGCCGTCGGCGACCGTCCGGTGGGCGGGAGCGCCCGCGTCGCCGACCTGGCCGCGTTCGGGGCGGTGGACCCGGACGCCGGGCGGCTGCCGGCCGCCGTCTGGGGCGACGTGCCGGAGGAGGTGCCCGACGGCACGCCGCTGGCGATCGCCGTCAACGGCCGGGTCGGCGCGGTCGTCCCGGTGGTCCCGCGCGACGCGGGCGGACGGCGCTTCGCCGCCCTGCTCGCCGACGACCGGCTCTTCCACGCGGGCGCCAACCGCCTCGACGTCTACCGCGTGGCCCCCGACGGCGCCCTGCTGCGCCTCGCCCTCTCCTGACCCGTCCCGCCCCGGGCATCCGATCGACGTCGGTCGAGGGGTCCGCGCCATCGGGAAAGCGCGTTCCAGGGCGCGGACCTCATGCTCAGCGTACGGCGGCGCGGGGGCGGACGGTAGCGTTCCCAGGCGACGCCGGCTTCGATGCGTCCGGGATTGAGTGGGTTTCTCGGCCCGCAGGTCGGGAAACGGGTGACGCATGCCTCACCGTCGAACCACGACGGGCGGTACTACCTCGACCGTGATTACGGTAAAAGCGAAGGCAATTCAACGCAGATCTGCCGGCGAAGCGAGGGAAACATGACGGAAGTCAAGCTCGATCACTCCGGTGGGCAGCTTTCGATGCCGGTGCAATCCGCAGTCGAGGGCCCCGCCGGCATCGGGGTGGGCAAGCTGCTGAAGGAAACCGGGATGACGACGTACGACCCCGGTTTCGTCAACACCGCGGCCTGCTCGTCCGCCATCACCTACATCGACGGCGACGCGGGGATCCTGCGTTACCGCGGGTACCCGATCGAGCAGCTCGCGGAGAAGTCCTCCTTCCTGGAGGTCTCCTACCTGCTGATCTACGGTGAGCTGCCGACCCAGCAGCAGTTGACCGACTTCACCGAGCGCATCCGCCGGCACTCGCTGCTGCACGAGGAGATGCGCCGCTTCTTCGACGGCTTCCCGCGCGACGCCCACCCGATGGCCGTGCTCTCCTCGGCCGTCAGCGCCATCTCCACCTTCTACCAGGACAGCCTGGACCCGTTCGACTCCCGCCACGTCGAGATGTCCACGGTGCGGCTGATGGCGAAGGTCCCCACCATCGCCTCGTACGCCTACAAGAAGTCGATCGGGCAGCCGCTGCTGTACCCGGACAACTCGCTGGGCTACGTGGAGAACCTCCTGCGGATGACCTTCGGCGTGCCGGCTGAGGCGTACGAGGTCGACCCGGTGATGGTCAAGGTGCTGGACATGCTGTTCATCCTGCACGCCGACCACGAGCAGAACTGCTCCACCTCGACCGTGCGGCTGGTCGGCTCCAGCAACGCCAACCTCTTCGCCTCGGTCTCGGCCGGCGTGAACGCGCTCTTCGGCCCGCTGCACGGCGGCGCCAACCAGGCCGTGCTGGAGATGCTGGAGAAGATCCAGGCCGACGGCGGCGACGTCGCGTCCTTCGTACGCAAGGTGAAGGACAAGCAGGACGGCGTGAAGCTGATGGGCTTCGGGCACCGGGTCTACAAGAACTACGACCCGCGTGCCGCGATCGTGAAGAAGGCGGCCCAGGACGTGCTCGGCCGGATGGCGAAGCCGGACCCGCTGCTGGACCTGGCCATGCAGCTGGAGGAGATCGCCCTCGCCGACGACTTCTTCGTCTCCCGCAAGCTCTACCCGAACGTGGACTTCTACACCGGCCTGATCTACAAGGCCATGGGCTTCCCGACCAAGATGTTCACGGTGCTCTTCGCGCTGGGCCGGCTCCCCGGCTGGATCGCCCAGTGGCGCGAGATGATCAACGACCCGGAGACCAAGATCGGTCGCCCGCGGCAGATCTACACCGGCTCCGCCGAGCGGGCGTACGCCCCGTTCTCCGAGCGCTGACCGCCACTCCACGGCACCTGCAGGCCGTCGACCCCACCCGGGTCGGCGGCCTGCCGCCGTTCCGTCGTCCGGGGCATTCCCGAGGCGTGCCGGAACGCGGCGGCCCCGCCGGCGCACCGGAGGTCAGACTGCCCCGATTAGCTATTCAGGATCTTGCATATCCGGGTGCTCCCTCTTACGATCTTCGAAACCGCTTACCGGAATCGGAGCGGTCAACCACGGGGAGTAAGAAATGCGGAGATCCAAGTCGGTTGTCGCGCTCGCTCAGGCGGCGCTCACCCTGGCCGCGGCGGCCGGGATCGTGGCGGTCGCGGGGGCGCCGGCGAGCGCGGGTTGCAGCCACGCCTGGTCCGACAAGGACTACGGCAGCAACCAGGTGCAGGACGCCGGAACCACCGGCCTGGCCCTGCGTACCGGCCCGCACACCAGCTGCGGGCTCGTCACCCGGATCCCGAACGGGCACTGGGTGACCCTGGACTGCCAGGGCTACGGCGACACCATCAACGGCTGGAACGGCTGGACCCACGTGCGGTACGGCAACGGCGGTCCGACCTACTCGGGCTGGGTGTTCGACCACTACCTCGACGACGGCGGCTCGTACATCGACTGCTGACCCGTCCGCCCGGCGCGGGCGGTGGTGCGACGCCCGTCCAGCCATCCGAGATCTCGCACCTACGGACGTCTGCACTTTCGAAACCGTCCACCGATATCGGGGCGGTCGACCACGGGGAGTAAGAAATGCGGAGATCCAAGTCGGTTGTCGCGCTCGCTCAGGCGGCGCTCACCCTGGCCGCGGCGGCCGGGATCGTGGCGGTCGCGGGGGCGCCGGCGAGCGCGGGTTGCAGCCACACCTGGTCCGACAAGGACTACGGCAGCAGCTACGTGGAAGGCGCCGGAAGTACCGGCCTGGCCCTGCGTACCGGCCCGCACACCAGCTGTGCACTCGTCACCCGGATCCCGAACGGGCACTGGGTGGCCTTCGACTGCTGGACGACGGGCGACTACTACAACTCCTACGACAACTTCTGGCAGCACGTGCGGTACGGCAACGGTGGTCCGACGTACTCCGGATGGATCGCCTCGTCCTACCTGCACGACCCCTACGACGGGAACCTCGCGGAGTGCTGAACCGGTCGGGGGGGGGCGCGCGGGCCCCCCCCCCCCCCCCGGCGCCGGGCCCGGCCCGCCCCGCCCCCCCCCCCGGGCCCCCCGCCCGCCCCCCCGGCGCCGACGCCCTGGGGTGCGGAAGAAGCGGAGGCCCGC